>CAVVUH010000011.1:0-409753 GCA_963751315.1 uncultured Actinomycetota bacterium
GAAGACACGGCCGCCGGGACAAACCCAGCAAACCCAGAAACCGCAGGTCACAGCGGGCGCGGTTACTCACTGGGGACTCACCGGACCCTTTGGGTCCGCAGTGGGGCCGCAGCAGATTTGATCGCCGCGTCCAAACGGGCCGCCACACCGTCGAGATCCTCGTCGAACAGGTCGGCGTACACGTCCAATGTCATCGACGCTTTGGCGTGGCCCAGCATCCGCTGCACTGCCTTAACGTTGGCGCCGGCGCTGATCGCCAAAGATGCTGCGGTGTGCCTTAAGTCGTGCGGGGTGATCGTCGGGAACGTCTCGTCGGCCTTCTGGCATGCGGCCACCGCCGGCGCGAACACGTCGGCGCGGTAGTGGGTGCCGCGCAGCACGCCGCCGCGGGTGTTGGTGAACAGCAAATCATCGCGGCCCTTTCCGGCCATCAGCGGCGCCAGCTCGTCAGCTAACACCGCCGGGAAGGGCACCGAGCGCCGCTCCCCCGTTTTCGGGGCCCGCCAGATCAGCCGGCCGGCCTCGGTCACCGACCGGGACACGTTGACTCGGCGGCGCAACATGTCGACGTCACCGACCCGCAGCGCAGCCATCTCACCGAACCGCAACCCGGTGTAGGCCAAAAACCGCACCACCTCCCGGTGCCGTTTCACCGCGCCGGCCAGCGCCGCCACCTGAGCGTGCGTCAGGTAGCCGCGATCGGGGTGCTCACGTTTCGGGAGCCGCACACCGGCGCACGGATTACGCGGGATCCGGTTGTCCTCGACTGCGGCGCCGAGGATTAGCCGCAACAGGCCGAACGCATTCTCGATCGTGGCGACACCGACCTCGGAAGCGACCATCTGGGCCACCCACCCGCGCACCGCCGACGTTTTGACCTCGACGACCGCGACCTCACCCCACCGGGCCTCGACGTGGTTGCTCCATGTGCTGCGCCGCGTCAACGCCGTCTTGGCCGCGATGTGGCCTTGCGCGACCGACCACGCGGCGTAGACGGTGGCCACGGTGGCGCGACCGGCCTCAGGCCGGGTGTAGGTGCCAGTGACGAATCGAGAGGTGATGTCGTCGAGCCACTGCTGCGCGTCGACCTTGCGGGTGAACCGCTTGGCGTGTTCGCGGCCGTCATCGTCGACATACCTTGCGCGCCAACGCTTTCCTTTACCATGATTAGCACTGGAAACGGTATGGGTGTTGCCGTGCTCGTCACGGACTGTCTTCGTCCAGCGGTCCTCCACACCACTTCGCCGGTTACGCTTCTGGGCCACGCTGCTGCCTCTCCTGCTGGGCGGCTGATCGATTGATCCCTTTCGGCGATTTGTTTGAGGCGCGACACCTCTGCGGCGTAATACGCAGCGGCCGAATCAATCTCTTCCCGCCTGACGAGACTCTACGTGGGTGGTGCACGTGTAGCTGCGTGTAGAAACGGTCGTTTCTTTCAAGCGCCCTTGTGTATGAACCCATTTGGCGTGCAATTCCCTTACGGTGATTCGACCCGCCTTCGGTGCTACGTACGCACCGGTCACCTGACTCGCCGTGATCTCATCGAGCATGCTTGCGCCTCACGGGCGAGCCAACGGCGTCCCTTTCCAGCACGCGCAGAGGAGGTGCCATCCGCGCGACGCCACCTGTCTTCCACGCCTGCTCGGCGGTTACGTCGCTGCATCAGGCTCCTCTGACGATCCAACAATGTCCTGAGATGCCGCGACAGCCACTTGGTTCAGGAGATCTCGAACCCGCGGGGTCACATCGAGCATCACTCCCGGCTCAACTTCAGGAAAATCCGGAACGTGGTCCGATAAGAACGCCTCACCGGCGGTGCCGTCTAACTGACCGTCGACGACATCCATTGGCGCAAGGTAGGGGTACGCGTCGACTATCTGCGATGCTCTCAAGAGAAACTGCACCATCTCAGCCAGTTGAGCCCGTGCCCGCATCGCACACTCGATCGCCGCGATATGGGTTCTCATGAATCGGTCGTACGGAGCGTGTTCAGGCGAGTCCACAAGATCGTCGAGAAGCAGATGCATGCACCGCGCGATCGCATTCGCCTCTCGCAGTTTGACTTCGCGGTTTCCCCGTTCGATCCGGGTGATCGCAGAAGCATCCAACTTCACACCGTATCGAGTTATCTCTTCAGCGAGTCGGCGCTGACTTCAGCGCCGCTCCTCTCGGGCTCTCCGCAATGCATCCCCGAAGGCGCGCCCGAACTCGTCGCTGCCAACTTCGGCTGCGCCACGTTGTTGCATGAATCGCATCATAGTGCTTGACGAGCACTGTGAGGCAGTGACAAGCTGTGCAATGTTGAAATAGCACTATGGTGCGATAGGAGCATCAAATGGAGTTGGTCAATGCACACCAGGTTTCCGAGATGACAGGCGTACCTGTTGGCACGTTGCGGTACTGGCGACATGCAAATCTCGGCCCAACAAGCTTCACGTTAGGGCGCCGAATCGTGTACCGGCGTGAGGAAGTTCTGCGTTGGATTACCGAGCAAGAGGCGGCGACTCGGCGGGGAGGGGGCGACGCGGCATGATGCCACCAGACAGTAATCGTTTGAGTGACCATCTCAGGCAAATCAATGGCGAACCGCGGCACCGGAACTTGTGTTCGAAGAACTGCGCGGTCGCAGCGGACTCGATCGCCGCACGGCGTGCTGGCTGTCTATGGCAGCCACTGCCGGTACGCCACATGAAACCGCACGGCGTTACGCGGCCATCGTGGTTACGGCATCGGTGCGCAGACAGATCAAGAGTTGGGCCAGCCTCCTGGCCGCTACCGCCAGTACCGCAAGGGAGGCTGAACTCGAAGTCACTAACGAGAACTTCACAGCGAAAATCGCAGATACGTTCGGCCGATTAGCTGTCCTACGGATGGGACTCGAATGACTGGCAACGGGTTCTGGTCTTCGCGACCGGTCCTTGAACACATTCTGACGCTGGCTCGCGCACGGAGAGTCGGACCCTGGGCAGTGCTGGGCGCAGCGATGACTCACGCTGTCGCCAGCATTCCCGCCCATGTGGCTATTCCCGCCATGGTGGGCGGCCGCATGTCGTTGAACATGTTCGTCGCCTTGGTCGGCCCGTCCGGCGCTGGTAAGGGCGGCGCCGAAGCCGCAGCAACGGCCGGCATCAAATTCGGCGGCCCCCGAGTAGATTCAGTTCCCCTCGGAAGCGGTGAGGGAGCCGGCCGCACTTTTCGTCCCTTGGGCACACCCGCCGAGCGTTCAAATCCCGTCACGGCCGCGATCTTCACCGTCCCCGAAGTCGACACACTGACGGCACTGATTGGCCGTCAAGGCTCGACGCTGTCCGCCGAGCTTCGCAAGCTCTACTCTGGCGAAGCCCTTGGCTTCGCCAATTCCGGCAAGGACACGCGCAATGTCGTTGCCCCCCATAGCTATCGCGCTTGCCTGATCGTCGGCGTGCAGCCATTGCGCTCACACGCACTTTTGGGTGGAGTCGACGGTGGCCTACCCCAGCGCTTCATCTGGTTGCCTACGTGCGACCCAGACGCCCCCGACGACCGCCCGCCAGACCCTGGATCTCGCGAAATCCCCACGTCCATCTGGCCAAGGGGAAACGTAGGACATCTGCAAGCTGTGGGCGATCAGGCGGAACTCGTCGTCCCGACAGTTGCCCGCGATGCTATCGACGCGCACCGCCTCGCCTTTCTCCGCCAAGACCACCGTGTCGATCCCCTCGACGGCCACGCCTTGCTTTGCCAGCTCAAAGTTGCAGTTGCCCTCATGGCACTTGACGCTCGCACCGCGATCCACGATGAAGACTGGGAACTCGCCAGCCATGTCATGACCATCAGCGACCTTACTCGCGAACAGTGCCGCAGCGCACTCACCGAACACCGTCGCAGCCAGAACACCGCCCGGGCCCTGGCTGCGGTCGAACGCGACGAGATTGTTGCTGAGCGCAAGAGTCAGCGGGCTCGCGAGGCGATCCTACGCAAGCTCGCGGGTGGCCGACAGCTCACGACTAGCGAATTGCGTCGGTCGCTCAAAGCCGACATCCGCGACTACTACGACGCCGCTCTAACAGAGTTGATCGAAGCTCAGGAGGTCCACATTTCCCCAGCCAGGCATGGCAATCGCAAAGTACACGTGTACCAGCGGTACACCGACCGAAAAGTGTCATCTACCTCCATAGACGATCCGTGTACCAGAGGTACACGTACCCACACTTCCGACGCCCGCGATCGGACTGGCTAACAACGGCCCAGTCAAGGTGTCGTGCAGCCACGCATTCTTGATCCAGCAAATAGCTCTAAGCTGACGCGTTAGTGGGCACACTGCTGGTCATGTCTAATCTGAGACTGTCTCCAGCGCCGTTGTGTTAGCTGCTCAGCCCGGCCACATCCCATCTCGATAGCGGCGCCACCCATCACGGCCGACCGCCTGCTGTCCTAGGGCGTGTTCCCGGTGAATGAGTCCGGTTGGTTTTAGAGTCCTGTAGCCGGTGTCGGGAGGAATAGTCAAGACTTGTGGATCGGCACCCGCGACTAGCGGACACGACGGGATCGGGCGTCCTGGACATCTGGCAGGGGGTCGCAGACACATGGGCCTGCCTCGGCCTAGTCAGGCGCGACACCGCCTAAACCCCTGCGCCGCGCAGTAGGCGCCGCTGGCCTGTGCTTGATCACACCGATAGGGTCTGGCCGACCTGGCCTAAGCGGGACTTCCGTGGGTGACAGCCTCCGCGGTACTGTCGACCACGTTTTGCGGCATCCGGGTGACAGCACTTGCTCGGGCGACGCCAGCGGTTTGTCTTTGTTAGCTTTGCTCACAGCGGCGCGCCAGACGCCGCGGCCGAATATGCCGCAAGTAAATACGAACAGAACGAAAGCAGCGTACTGACTGCGGTATCCGCGTCAGTTTTCTACTTGTGCAGCCGGGCAATCAATCCGCCGGCTAACACATCCTGCACCTGTCGTGGTGAAAGCTGTGGCGCACAGTGAAGGTGAGTTCTTAGTGAGATTGTCGACCTTCAGGGTGTCCTTGTTCGCAAGGGCGTCACGAAGATGTTGAATGCGCAGTGTGTCGCCCTGGTCGATCGTGTCGTAGTCGCCGGGATTCTCGAACTCGAGGGCCAACACCCGTAGTTGGCGAGGTTCTGCCAGTGGATGCGGGCGAAGGACTTGGCGATGACGACCCGCAGCCCGAGGTAACGTGGCGCGATCGCCGCATGCTCGCGAGAAGAACCCTGACCGTAGTTCTCGCCGCCGACGACGATGTGACCGGTTTCCGCGACCTGGTGCGCCCGCTCAGGATAGGACTCGTCGATCTGGGTGAAGCTGAACATCGCTAGCTTGGGGATATTGGAGCGAAAGGGCAGCGCTCGGGCGCCGGCCGGGGAGATCTCGTCGGTGGAGATGTTGTCGCCGACCTTGAGCAGCACCGGCGCCTCTACCTCGTCGGGCAGCGGCGACAACTCCGGCAGACTGGAGATGTTGGGTCCCTTCACCAGCTCGACGTGGCGTGCCTGCTCGGCATCCAGCGGAGCCACCAACATCGCGGTGTTCACCGAGTGTTGCTCGGGTAGATCGAGCTTGGGATAGTCCATCTGCGCCTGACGCGCCCAGTCCCGCGGATCGGTGATCACCCCCGTCAACGCCGATGTGGCAGCGGTTTCCGGCGAACACAACCAGACCGAGTCCTCCTTGGTGCCCGACCGGCCGGGGAAATTGCGTGGCATGGTGCGCAGCGAGTTACGACCCGACGCCGGGGCTTGGCCCATGCCGATGCAACCCATGCACCCCGCCTGATGGATCCTTGCCCCAGCGATCACCAGTTGGGTCATTGCGCCCATCTTCGTCAGGTCGGCCAGTATCTCGCGCGATGTCGGGTTGACGTCAAAGCTGACCTGCGGTGCGGTCTGCCGTCCGGCCACGATCGCGGCCGCGATCGCGAAGTCGCGCAGTCCGGGATTGGCGCTGGATCCGATCACCGCCTGCGCGATCTGCTCACCGGCGACCTCGCGCACCGGCACCACGTTGCCCGGCGAGGACGGCATTGCGATCAGCGGCTCGATCTGGGACAAGTCGATGGTTTCCTCGATGTCGTAGCCGGCGCCCTCGTCGGCCACCACCTCGACCCAGTCGCCCTCGCGCCCCTCGGCGCGCAGGAACTCACGCACCGCCTCGTCACTGGGAAACACCGTCGTGGTCGCACCCAGTTCGGCGCCCATGTTGGCGATCACATGGCGGTCCATCGCGGTCAGACTCGCCAAACCGGGTCCCTGGTACTCGATGATCCGGTTCACCCCACCCTTGACGTCGTGACGGCGCAACATCTCCAGAATCACGTCCTTGGCCGAACACCACTCCGGCAGCTCGCCGTCGAGCCGCACACCCCACACCTGCGGCATGCGAATGTGCAGCGGTCGCCCAGACATCGCCAACGCCACCTCCAGCCCACCCACACCGATCGCCAGCATGCCCAGCGAACCCGCGGCCGGCGTGTGTGAATCCGACCCCACCATCGTCTTGCCCGGAATCCCGAAACGCTGCATGTGCGTCGGGTGTGACACCCCGTTACCGGGTTTGGAGAACCAGATGCCGAATCGCTGCGCCGCGGTGCGCAGGTATTCGTGATCCTCGGCGTTTTTCTCATCGGTCTGCAGCAGGTTGTGATCGACGTACTGCACGCTCACCTCGGTGCGAACCCGATCGAGCCCCAGCGCCTCGAGTTCCTGCATCACTAGCGTCCCGGTCGCATCCTGCGTCAGCGTCTGATCGATGTGTATAGCGATCTCCTCGCCCGGCGTCATCTCACCGGACACCAGGTGCGAGCCGATCAGCTTGCGGGTGACGTTGAAAGACATGCCTCGCTCCCTCCTAACGGCAATGGCTATCGCGTGAGGCGCTCGCCCCGTCGATCCACCCCATGCTGCCCCGGCGCCATCGGCTTGACCACCCTGCTGGCAGGACACGTAGTTCGATGTCGGCGCCACGTTCCCCGGCCCACTGGCGACGGGGACGCCGCAGGAACGATCGGTGTTCTTTCGAGTTGCCGGGCCTGGCCGCCGCGTCGCCGCTCGCGCTTGCGGTTCCCGACGACGAGGCCGCACCGCATTGGCCAGCGTCTGCGTCTATGTTGGCGAAGCGCGACATGTGCAGTTGACGAGCTCACTGCCTGCTTCGCTGCGGAGTCCCCAGGCCCAGGCCTTGGGCGACGCGCGCGCCGAGGTCGGGATCCACTTGCGTCCAGTAGTCGTTGACCGCGCGCTCCTGGATGAAGCGCTCCACCCCCTGGCTTAGGTGCCCGACGATGTTGCCGACCAGATGGTCCCGATCGGTGGGCGTCATCACCTGGCGGTAGAGCGTGCCGGGCTGGATGAAGTCGTTGTCGTCCTTGTGCGCCTCGTAGGCGGTGCGCATGATCTCGGCGGCCTCCACAAACCAGCTCGGATCGCGGTAGCGCTGCGGATCGGCCTTGGGCCCGCCGTAGCTGTTGGGCGCGTAGACGGGCTGGTTCCCGTTGTGGTGGTAGCGCATCGGGCCGTCCTTGTTGTAGTTGTGCACCTCGATGAGCGGCTGGTTGACCGGCAGCTGCATATAGTTCGGGCCGTTGCGATAGCGGGCCGAGTCGCCGTAGGCGAACATCCGCCCCAGCACCATCCGGTCCGGGCTGGGCCCAATGCCCGGCACAAAGTTCGACACCTCGAACGCGACCTGCGTGACCTGGGCGAAGAAGTTATCGGGATTGCGGTCGAGCACCAGCCGGCCGATCGGGATCAGCGGGTAGTCCTTGTGCGGCCAGACCTTGGTCACGTCGAAGGGGTTGAAGCGGTAGTTGGCCGCATCCTCGAACGGCATGATCTGCATCTCCAGGCGCCAAGCCGGGTAGTCCTTGCGGGCGATCGCCTCCCGCAGGTCGCGCCGGTGGTAGTCAAGGTCCTCGACGAACATGGCCTTGGCCTCGGCGTCGGTGAAGTTCTGGACGCCCTGCTCGGTCTTGAAGTGGTACTTGACCCAGAACTTCTTGCCGCCGGCGTTCTCCCACATGTACGTGTCGCTGGCGTAGAAGTTCATGTTGCGCCAGGTGCGCGGCGTGCCCCGGTCGCTCATCAGGTAGGTGACCTGGTGGGCCGACTCGGGCGAGAGCGTCCAGAAGTCCCACTGCATGTTGTTGCTGCGCATGCCGGTGTCGGGCAGACGCAACTGCGAGTGGATGAAGTCGGGGAACTTCATCGGGTCACGCACGAAGAAGACCGGCGTGTTGTTGCCGACGATGTCGTAGTTGCCCTCCTCGGTGTAGAACTTGACGGCGACGCCGCGCACGTCGCGGTCCGTGTCGGGGGCGCCCTCGTCGGCGGCCACGATCGAAAAGCGCAGGAACAACGGCGTGCGCTTGCCAACTTTGTTGAGGAAGGCGGCCTTGGTCCACTGCGGTGACATCGGCGGTCACCTCGAAGTAGCCGAAGGCACCGCCGCCCTTGACGTGGTACACGCGATCGGGGATGCGCTCGCGGACGAAGTGGGCCAGCTTCTCGATCAGGTAGGCATCCTGCAGCAGGATGGGGCCGCCGGGGCCGACCGTGAGCGAGTACTCGTCACTGGTGACGGGACAACCGGCATCCGTGGTGGTCGGTGATTGCTTGCTCATCTCTTTCTCCTCTGATCGCGCTAGATCTGGCATTTAGATGGGTCGACTGAAACATGCAGTAATCGTCGCCAGCCAGCTACTCGGGCCAGGAGCTGTTCACGATGACCTCGACGAAGTCGATCCGCTGGAAGCCGGGCACGAAGTGGGCGAGCACATCGGCGTTCACGGTGCCAAAGGTTGTGTCGGCTTGGTCTTGTAGCCGTCGGTGAAGGCCTCCAGAGTCCGGCGCTTGAAGTCGGGTCGCGGGTGCGCATCGGTGACGGCTTCGAGCGCCGCGGGATCCAGGTCGTCACGGCCTATCCCGAGCACATCAGTCTCCACACCCGCGGTGACGAACGCGATCTGGGTTCCATGAACTCCGGAACACCGGGCGTTGTGTGTAGGGCGATCGCCGTCCAAATCCGGCGGACATCATCAGCGCCGACCCCGTGCTCGGTAAGGAACCGACGCGCCTCGTTCGCACCGTCGATCTCGAAGCGCTGATGAGTGGTCCGGTATGTCTGAGTCAGACCGAAGTCGTGGAACATCGCTCCGACGTAGAGCAGTTCCGGGTCGGGTTTCAGGCCGCGCCGTAGCCCTTGCAGCATCCCGAACAGGTAGACCCTGCGAGAGTGGTCGAATAGCAGCGGCGGCTCCGCTTCGAGGACCAGTGCCGTGGCCTCGGCCGCCAGCCGCGTATCGGGGATTTCGATGCCCGCGATCTTGTCGCTCACAACTAATTCCCTCCTCGACTCGGCCCCAGGGAACGCGTGTGCGCGTCGCGCCGACGGAGCCAAACTCGAAGGTGCCGATTCGGGAAGGCGGTAAGTGTGGCGCTCACCATCTGAGAGGTCTCAGCAGAGAGTATTTCACCATTGCCGGGCTCGAGCTGAAAAAAATACGAACAAGCCCCGAACCCGTCGATGACATGGCCGAACGGTACTGCCAGATAAGGGCACGTGACGGCATTACCGCCCGGCGCGGAGGAACGGTCAAGACTGTGGATCGGCGTGTCACGCGACTTGCTGGTCACCTCCTGATTCGTCGGGTTGTTCGACGAGCATGCCCTTCTCGAACCTGGCGCCGGCGCGGACGAGAGCGACGAGGTTGGGGGCGTTGACGGCACGCCAGCGGGCTTGTGCGGACTCGATCAGCTTGAACGCCATCGCGACTGCGGCGGCCGCGAGCCAGGTCCCGGTGACCCGCTGACGCAGCCTGACGGTGGCGAACGTCGACTCCCAAGTTATCTTGAGTTCATTGGCCGAGAATCGCTGTGACCTGGGGGTTTGCTTCGTGGAGGATGTCTACGGCGCGGCGGCGTGACTGGCCGGCTTGTCGGTCAGTCACGGACTGATTGTTACCGAGTTGCGATGTGCGACTGATTGCCGGGCGGCGGGTCGGGTTCGTCCGTTGTCGCGGAGTTGACCGAGCGCGTTGGCGAGTTGGCGGCGTAGCTGCTGGTTTTCGTCGGCGAGTTCGCGGTTGCGGCGGTTCGAGATTGCGAGGCGCCGCCGCAACGATTCGTCGCTGGCGCGCTGCGGGGAGGGTATCGGCTGCGGTCGGGCCGCGATGCTGTGAGCGCAATCGGTGGATCTCGTCTTTGATGTCGGGCTGGGTGTAGATCCAGGAGCGGGAGACGCCGGCGTGGCGGGCGACGGATTCGAAGGTGATCACGGCACCGGCTCGATCGAGCTCGTGCATCGCTGCGATCGCTTTGGCTCGGGTGAGTTCGTGGCGTTGCTGGGCGGCGGTGACAAGGTGGATGCTGTTGTCAGCGCGCATGTTCGGCTGTCCTTCGGTTCGGCTGCGTGGGGGTCGAGGGCTGTGATGATGCTGTCCAGGTTGGCGAGCACCTGCCGGTTCATCTCGGCGAGTCGGTTGCTGGCCACGGGCCTCGGCGGCGGTGACGAGCTGCAGGGTCTGCTGGCGCTGTTCGCGGTGCTGGGGCAGGAATTCGGGGGTGGTGAGGAACATCGGGCAGGTCAGGCAGGCGTTGGCGTGCGGGCAGGCTCTGCTGGACGGGCAGGCCGCAGTAGCCGTTGGGTAGGGCCTGGGTGGCGCGGCCGAGCCGTTGTTTGGCCCAGGCGGCTTCGGCCGAGCGGCCCGGCCGGGTCCAAAGTGACTGTGCGGCCGTGGATGTCGACCTTGCGGGCGGCTTCCCAGTGGCGGCGCACGGTGGTGTCGTGCAGTCGGGCGTAGTGGCCGGTCATCTGTGGGGAGTCGTGATCGAGAATGCGGCGCACGACCTCTTGGGGGACGTCGCGGTTGATCAGCCGAGTGCCCAGGGTGTGGCGCCACTGGTGCGGGGTCAGGTGCACGGGCCGGTTGTGTTCGTCGCGGATGTCGCAGATGTCCAGCCAGCGCAGCAGCGCCATCCGGTAGGTCGGGCTGGCGATCGGGTGGGTGCCGTCGATGTTTTTGGTCGGGCGCGGGAACAGCCCTGGTGTCCCGGCGGGCCAGCGTGCGGTGGTGTGTTGGCGGTGTTCGGCGATCAGGTCGCGCGAGTTGCTCGTCGATCGGGACCAGTGCGTCGCGTTTCATCTTGTGGTTGACGTAGCGCAGGTAGGGAGCGCCGTCGACGTCGGTGACGAGGCAGTCGGCGCGCAGCCGCAGCGCGTCGGTGACCCGCAGCCCACAGCGCATCAGGATCATCGTGATCAGCCGGTAGGCGGGATCGTCGAACTTGGCGAGGTTGCCCGGATGCTCGAGCTGGGCCATAACCTGCTCGGCCAACGCGCGCGGCAACCGTTCCTCGCGTTTCGGATAGTCCTCGGTGAAGAACATCGCATCGGGTGGAAGGGCTGTGTCCCACCGGTGTTGGCGGATCGCGGCGAAGAAGTGGTTGAGCAATCCGATGTGGGTGCCGCGACGCTGGGCGCTGGCGGAGTCGCTACTCAGGTCGGCCAGGTAGCGTTCCAGCACCGGCCGGTCGACCTGGTCGATCCGATCGATCCCGATCTCGGCGAGGAACCGGGCGAAGCGTGTGATCGCAACGACCGGTCTGCCTCCGCCGGCTTCCAGGCCCAGCCCGGTCGACAGCCGCCACCGCACCCACCGTTTGGCCGGTTCCCGCAGCCACGGCTGCGGAATCCCGGTGAACCGCAAAGTGCGGTCGCCGTCGAACCCGAGGCGTCGCATACGCCAGACATCGCGGGGGTATTCGGCTTCCCAGCCACCCGCCTCGGCCAGGTCGGCGACCTGCCGGTAGGCGTAGCCGAGGAAGGACCGTGACAGCGAGTCGTTCAATGCCGCCCGCCCCAGAACACGCCAGGTGTCCTCGTCGTTGTCGAGCAACGACATCACCGACTCCTTGGCCAGGAACCGGATTACCCGCATCGCAACATGCGGCGCCAGCTTGCCGCGGCGCTCGTCATGGCGACGCTGCAGTACGTACTGCATCTCCAGCTTCAGCCGAGAGCCCAGCAGGTCGAACCGGATGAGTTCGTCGGTGGGCGCCGGAATATCGGTGAACCGCCGGGCGAATTCGTCGATGTCGGGTCGCCCGTTCACTTTCCAGGTGTTGGCATGCGAGAGACAGAACGGACCCGTCGCCTGCGGCCACAACGCGCAATGCGGGATCCGACACGATAGGCCCGGTTCAGGCCGCGTCACTGCCGGAGGGTTGTGCTAGCCAGCTGTCGAGTTCGGGCCGGCCAGCGCGGATCCAATGCCGGGCGTGCAGCGCGCACAGTCCCTGGCGGGCAGCCCCGTAACCGCAGGCGTCGACGCGGCAGCGTTGGTTGGGCTGCAGCCGATGCCACCGGGCATCGGTGGTCGCGGCAAAGACGTCCAGGTCCGGGCGGCCTGCGTGGACCCACCGCAGCCGATGCGCCTGACACAGCCCCTGCCCGCGGGAGTGCCGTCCGCATCCGGCCACCCGGCAGCAGCCGGTGCCGAACACCGGGTCATCAGCGTCGAATTCCAATACGTCGCTGCGGAATTCGTTGCGGACCGTCACCATCAGGGTGCCCAGCAAGCCCGTTGCCTCGCTGCCCGGCACCCGAGCCGGCGCCGTCATAGCGACACCTGCCCATCGGTGAACCAGCCCGCCTGCTCCATCACCCGGCGGGCGTCCTCCACGGTCAGATGCCCGTAGATCGCGGCCGTGGTGGTGACGTTCGCGTGACCCAAAGAAGCTTGCCACGAATTCGATCCCGATGCCGTCACGCAGCATCCTGGTCGCCACCGTGTGCCGCAGCCAGTGCGGGTCGAAGTCGATGCCGGTGCGGCGGCGCAGCCGCCGCACAAGGTCGTAGACCGCAGGGTAGGTCAACGGGTGCCCACGCGGTGCACCCCACAGGTTGACGAACACGTAGTCGCTGTCGAGATCGCCGTACTCGTCGTGCAGATAATCGGCATACAACCGGATCAACTCGGCGCTGACCGGGATCGTGCGTGACGTCGCCGACTTGGCGCGGGCACCGTTGTCGTTGTCCCGCCGCCGCACCGTAACCTCACGTTCGGCGGCGGCGATATCGTTGTGCCGCAACCCGAGTGCCTCACCGATTCGCATGCCGGTGTCATACAGCGCGGCAAACAGGAACCGGTCCCGCAACCGGTCGCACGCCATCCAGGATGGCCTGCACCTCGGCGGGAGACAGCACTCGGGGCAGTTTCTCCGGCGCCTTCAACCGCGATCGTCCGGCGCGGCCGCGGTCTCGCTCTTGCTGATGTGGTGCAGGAACGGCCTCCACCCACCACGCGAACCGCCTCGCTGCCAGCGTCACCAGCAACTCGCCGACATCGACACCGTCGCGGGCGGCATGCGTGTAGAACGCGCCCACCGCCGACAACTTCCGGTTCACCGTCGACTCGGTGCAGTGATGCTCCACAGACGGCAGCACCGCCACCCGTCGATCCCGCGCCGGCAGCGGCAACCGCAGCCACGCGACGAACTCACCCACATCGTCGAGCCGCACCGCTCGCCAGTCGAGGCCACGATCGGCGAGGAAGACGAACCAGTCCTTCAGATCGTGCGCGTACGCCTTGACCGTGTTGGGTGAGCGTTCGATGTCGGTCAGGTACGCCAGATACCGCTCGATCGGCGCGACCGGAGTGCTCGTCATCGCCGAGAACGGTCCACGACTCACGCGACGAGATCGGGGAAAATGACCCGCGCAACAAGCATCGTCCCTCCGCGAGGCTCTGCATCCTGGACGACTGCAGATAACCACGTCCACCACGCAGAACCGGGGACTCCGTCACCGCGTGTCGCACATCGTGGACATCATCCCGAGGGCTCGAGATAACGATCGGGTTGGTGGTACGCAGGTGGATCGAATGCTCGGCCGGGTAGTCGTAGAACGCGAGCAGCACGTCGATGTCGCTCGGTGATCTTCGCGACCGCCTTGGGCCACTTGGCGCCGTAGTCGGCCTCGAACGCTTTGACCGCGGCTCAGGGCGTGGTCGCTTGTCCTCGGCGTTGTAGATCTCCGCGAGCGCGGCTTTCGCACCGGGGTGCGCCGACTTCGGCAGGGCGGCAAGAACGTTCGAGCTGACTTGTGGAACCAGCACCGCTGCTCTCGGGTGTCGGGGAACACCTCCCGCAAGGCCTTCCAGAACCCCAGCGCACCATCGCCGACCGCGAGCACCGGGGCGCGCATCCCGCGCCGGCGACACGACCGCAGCAGATCAGCCCAGGACTCGGTGGACTCGCGAAACCCATCGGCAAGAGCGACGAGTTCCTTGGTGCCGTCGGCGCGCACCCCGATCATCACCAGCAGGCACACCTTGTCCTGCTCCAGGCGGACCTTGAGGTGGATCCCGTCGACCCACAGGTAGACGTAGTCGGTGTCCGACAGATGCGCTTGCTGAATGCCTCGGCCTCGTCCGGCCACTGGGCGGTCAGCCGCGTGATCGTGGCCGCGGACAGGCCCGCAGCGGTGCCGAGGAACTGCTCCAGGGCCGGCCCGAAGTCCTGCAGGACAGGCCATGCAGGTACAGCAGCGGCAGCACCTCGCTGATCTGCGGGGACTTCCGCGCCCACGCCGGCAGGATCGCCGAGGCGAACCGCTGACGCTCGCCGGTGACCGGATCGACGCGCTTGTCGTTGACCCGCGGCGCCGCCACCGTCACCGCCCCCGCCGCGGTCAGCACCTCGCGCGCGCTGGTGATAGCCGTTACGCACCACCAGCCGCCGGCCGTTCTCGTCGACCTCGCCGGCGATGCGGCGTCGATGTAGGCGGCGACCTCGGCCTGCAACGCGGCGGCCAGCATCCGCCGAGCGCCGTCACGCACGATCTCATCGAGCAGCGACCCGCCCGCCGCGCCGTTCTCGTTGGCGCATCGGCGTCGTGGACTACCTTGAGCATGGGCGTACCTTCCCGAACCAGCGCGCCAACGCCGGTCTTGATCAGACTACTTGGACTTTCAGATCATCCTCGGGAAGGTGCGCCCATTCACGTCACCAGGCCGAGGGCCATCCACAGATTCTGATCATTGCTCCGATGTCGGGCTGGAAGGGACGATGAAAACATGGCTGGTCGGAAGCGGCATTCCGCGGAGGACATCGTGCGCAAGCTGCGCCGTGCTGATGAATTGGCTGCCGAGGGTAAGACGGGCGAGGAGATCGCCGCCGAGCTGGGGGTGTCGGCGGCGACGCTGTACAACTGGCGTCGCGCGTATGGCGGGATGGACCCTGATGCGGCCAAGGAGCTCAAGGAGCTGCGTGAGCAGAACGCCCGCTTGAAGCGGTTGTTGGCCGAGGCCGAGCTGGTCAAGGACGCGCTGCGGGAGGTGGCGAAGGGAAAATTCTGAGCCCGGCCGCCAAGCGCCGCGCCGTGGACATGCTCAAGGACACGTTGAGCATGTCGGAACGGTTGGCGTGCAAGGCGGTTGGGCTTTCCCGCTCCACCCACCGACGGCTGCCCCAGGCCCAGACACCCACCGATCCCGACGTGGATGTGCGGGCCTGGTTGCGTGCCTACGCCACCAAACACCCGTGCCATGGGTTCCGGCGTGCCTGGGCGGCGTTACGCCACGACGAGGGCCGGACGATCAACGTGAAGAAGGTGCATCGGCTGTGGTGCGAGGAGGGTCTGCAGAGGCGGGTGCACAGCCCGCGTAAGCGGGCCGGGACGTCCTCGGTGCCGGAGGTGGTTGCCGACGCCCCGAAGGTGGTGTGGGCGATGGATTTCCAGTTCGATTCCACCATGGACGGCAAGGCGATCAAGATCGCGTCGATGGTCGACGAGCACACCCGTGAATCGCTGCTGCATCTGGTGGAACGCTCGATCACCGCCGAGCGGCTCGTCGCCGAGCTCGAGAAGGTGTTCGCCGCGGCCGGCGGGCCGCCGAAGGTGCTGCGGATGGACAACGGTCCGGAGTTGGTTTCTCAAGCGCTGCAACGGTTCTGCGAGGGGCAAGGTCGGGCTTGTCCTACATCCCGCCGGGTACCCCGTGGAACAACGGCTACATCGAATCGTTCAACAACCGGCTACGGAAGGAGTGCCTCAACCGCAACCACTGGAACACCCTGTTCGAGGCCCGCGTGGTGATCGGCGACTTCAAGGACGAGCACAACCACCGCACCGCCATTCGGCCCTGGGCTACCGAACACCGGCCGAGTACGCTGCCCGATGCAGGCACACGCACTACCCCGGTGGCCTGCGAGATCAACTGAATCCGAAACAACAACAACCTGGCTCTAACTCCGGGTGGACTCAGTATCGGGGACTCGCCACTAGCGAACCGCGGAACGCCTAAACGACGGCTTTCAACAACCGAAATCCCGGCGCGCCTGCCGCACCGTGCTCGAAGGCCTCGCCGCCGCCGCGGCGGACGGCACACTCAACCGCGGCCAGTGGACACCCACCATTCGTGCGGCCGCCCACACCCCTTGACGCGCTGTTTAACGCCGGAGTGAACACCTAGTCCCGAGACCGTGCGGCGGCCCGCCGCACATCGCCCAGGTCAGACCAAGCGGGCACAAGCCAACCCAACGGACCCCGCTGGACACCGCGGCGGATGCGTTAGACGCTCAGTAGCGTTGCACGCGCCGGCGCGCGCCTTCTGCTTGGCGGCCCGGCGGAGCGAATTCGCGCGGGCGGTCGGAGCCCCGCTCAAGTCCGAAGTCAACCCCCGCTTCGACACAGGCGCCCGCGTTTGTGCGTGCTGCGGTGCGGGTGTGCCGCGGCGCTGGCCACACGGTCGGCGCCGAGCCTCGGCGGCGATCACGCGGTGAATGCGCCGTGCCTGCGAGCCGGTGCCGATCTGCTCAGGTTGTGCGCGACCGCGATTCCAGGTGCACCCAGTGCGCGTGGGCATTATCCGCCTCGCTGGACACTTGTCGCGCCAGCATGGCGTACATGCTGCGCTGGTAATCCAGGTCCTCGGCCCCATCGACGTCGCCGGTGCAATGTGCGTACTCGGCCGCGGCGTTCAAGGCCGACACAAGCCGCGAAAGATGGACCACCACATCGGCCGCCAGCGCAGCACGTTTCCGAGCGACCTCGACCGCATCCGCGCGCTTCGGCTCCCGCTCGACCTGCTCCTGCTGAGCCTTCGCTAACCGCTGCCGCGCGATCCGGCGGGCCTGCGCCAACGTCAGCGTGTTCGGGTCCAGAACGCGCAGCATCATAGCCAGCCACCGTAACCACACCACCGCCACACTGCCTATCACCCCACGACGACTTTGTGCGGTCGAGGGCGGGCCACACCGGCATAGTCGAAGCGCAGCGCTTCCACCAAAAACTGCGTGAGTGCGCCGCGAACGCAGCCGCAGTATCAGCGACGACTGCGCTCTGAAAACCCGCATGGCAGTTCAAATTTCGCGAGCCGCAGCAGCCCTACCCAGCCTGTTGGGAGTCCAGCTCCCGCACCCAGGCCACCACGTCGGGCCACTGCGGTTCCAGCCCGCGCAGTGCAGACTCGCGCTCGGTCGTACACCCGGCCGCCGTGAGCGTCCGCATCCACAGGTAGACCACCTTGGCCGTCCAGTAGCCCGGCGGAAGCGTCAGCAGCAGCGGCATAAACCGGGCTTTCGCCGCGGCCGCACACGCCTGCCTATACACACCGTCCGCAGCGTCACACGCCGCCGTCATCGCCTGCGCATACACATCGAGCCCGGCCGCTGGTATGCGCGCCGCGGCCGGGGAGCACAGACGGTCCTCCACCACTTCGAGCTCGTGAAGCACTGCCGCCGCCGCCACCACTGCTGAGGCCCACCGAGCTCTCACTGGATTCTTCGCGGCCAGCCCGTACTGCCCGTTGCAACGCAGACCCCCGCCGCCGCTTCCGGCCTCGGCGACGTCATCCGGTGACGCCGACGCCCGCCTGTGACCATGTGAAAACAACCGCCCGTAGTGCGAAAGAGTCCTCTCCAGCGCGCGGCCCGCCTCGTCGACGCCCTTACCGCAGGCTTCCAGCTCGCGCGCGAACCGCCCCGACACCACCGGCATCAGCAGGTGCCGGCGTCGAAGCTCGAGGTAGAGCGGCGACGGCGAAGAGTTCTCCCCCATCACCTCCTCGGCGATTTCGTCGCACACCTGTGCTGCTGACGCATCGGCCACCGTCTCGGCCGTGAAATCCGCCGCGGCGCCGGCCCACACCGCTGCCAACCCGAGCGTCCCAGCCAACTCCCCATGACGCTCTCCTAACGCGTGCACCTGCTCGCCCGCACGCAAAAACACGTCAGCCATCGCCGTCAGCCTCCCCCGCCGACCCAAGGGCAGCTACGGCCTCGTCCACCTTCACCCGGACATCACGCAAGCCCACCGCCAACGCCGCATAAACCATGTCGGCCAGCGGCAACGGCCGCTCAGCCCAGCAGCCCACGTATTCCATGGCGCGGGAAAGTAGCCACTTCTGCCGGTAGTGGTGGTCCGGTCCGTCCGTCGCCGCCTTGACCGAGGTCAACCCGAATTGCATGTTCGCGGTGGCACGGTACTCGTGCCACCGCTCCTCATCCCACGTTCCCGCCCCCGAGTGCGTACCGCTGATCTGCTGCCAGGCTTCCAACAGCTGCTGGCGCGGACCCAGTTCTGGGCCATCGCAGACCGATTCGCCCGGATCATCCAGGCCCCGCGCCAACGACACCAACTCGTAGGCCAGCCGTAACATCACCGCCTCGACCCGGGCCTGATCGGCTTCGCCGGCCATAACGCTCAGCCGCTCATACAGGTCCGCGTCCTCCAGCTGCAGGCGGTGCACATGCCTTTCGTCCAACACTGCTGGTGCAACCTCGCGGAACGGGTTACGGGCGTGCGTGCAGCGATCCGGGTGCGCGACACCAGCGGTGCGCAGCGCATCCACCTTCCCGGTACTGGCCGCCGCCACCAGCGACCAGCCATCCCCGAGCCGCAGCCTCGCATACTCAACCAAAACCTCCGCCGGATCCCGCCACCCAAACCACCTGCCCCGAAACGACTCATCCACCACGTAACGATCCGCTACCAACAGGCCCACCCCACAAGGGACGTACACACCCTGCGGCACATAACCGGAGCCCTCGCTGGAAATCACCACTGTCTCCGACGGCGCTCCACCGCGCTCCGACCGGAACACACCCAGCGCCCAATCGACCACCAACCCACGCACCGAGCAGTCGCGTTGCAGCCGCCACGCCAACATCGCCGCCGCCTGCGCGTCCGGCGTCAAACTCCTCACCGATGGTGGAGGCACCGGGTTCACCACCGCCGCGGGCACCAACGCCGCACCCGCACCCGCACCAGGCGCACCACCGCCGGACACCGCAGCCGACCCCACCCCACCGCTGCCGCCGGCGGGACTGGTCGTCGCCGACCCCACCGCAGACGCCGCCGCCGACCCCGCAGACCCAGGCGCCCCCATCCCGGTCGACGGGAACATCACCGGCGCAGCCGAGGCCGCCGCCGCTGGCGCCGCTGCCCCGTGCAGACCCGACGCGGATGACGTCGACCCGGCCGCCGCACCAGGCCCAGCAACCGGCGGCACAGCGGCCGGCCTGCTACCCACACCGGGCGCCGCCGTCGACGGCGACGCAGCCACCGGACTCACCGCCGCCCCCGCCGCCAAGCCCTGCCCAAAAGCCCCCGGATTACCCAAACCCGCCGCACTGGCAGTATTCGACATCGGCGACGAGGGAATCCCGCTGCCCAACCCCGATGACGCCGGATTCGAACCCAAACCACCCATCAACGACGACAGCGGGCCGCCGCCGCCAAGTCCCGAACCGAGGGCACCGCCACCTAAACCACCGCCACCACTGCCAGCCGGCCCGCCACCACCGAACCCGCCCAGCGGCGATACCGGCAATGGTGGCAACGCCGGTGACGATGATCCATCGCGGTGGGCGCCGGAACCATCATCGGCACTAGCCTCCGGTGACGACGACGAAGAGTTGCGGTATGCGCCACCAGCGCTACTAGTGCGGCTTTCTGGGGACGGAGGTGCCGCGCCGTCGCGCCGCGGAGCACCACCGCCATCGCCCCCGCCCGGTGCTTGGGTGTCGGGGGGTGCGGGCGCAGCGGGTGCTGGCAAGCCAATCCCGGCGACGAGCGGTGCGACCCGCGCGGTGACCCGCGCATGTAAACGGCCTATATCCGCAGCGGCGGCATCATGTGTGCTGACGGCGGCGGCGTGT
Source organism: uncultured Actinomycetota bacterium (assembly GCA_963751315.1). Taxonomy (GTDB): domain Bacteria; phylum Actinomycetota; class Actinomycetes; order Mycobacteriales; family Mycobacteriaceae; genus Mycobacterium. The sequence continues at coordinate 20,154 of CAVVUH010000011.1, forward strand.
GCCGCCGCAATGATGCCGGCGCGCGCTTCTGGCGGCGAAGCCGAAATCGCTTGGTGGGCTTGGCCATCGATGAGGTCGAGGCGCCCCGCTAAGGCGTTGGCTACGTCGGCGATCTCGCCAGCCGCGCTTTTGAGATGTTCGACAATCTTCCCGTGGTCGTCGTGCGCAACGGCGATCCGCTGGTGCGCAGCAACCATCGCATCGGAGAACGCGCCTTCCGTCAACATGCCCAACCGGCCCGCAGCCGCCCGGTAGTTGTCCGCTTTCGTCGCGCAGTCCTTGCCCGCCTGGGCGTAGTAGTCGGCGGCGTCAGACGCGGCCGCGGCGACCGTCGGCCACAGCTCTGCTGGGACTATCTGATCGGAATACGGTTGCCCACGCGGCACTACGGCAACCATCAGTCTGCTCTCCCTACCTCGGCAGGCCGCAGGCGGCCCGAATCTTATTCATGGCCTCAGTCACCCGGTCTGCGGCGGCGTTGGCCACCGCCGCAGACGCGTGCTGACCGTCGAGTGCGACCAGATCGATCGCGGCGGCGACGTAGTCCTGGATCGGACCAGCCACCTCAGCAGGAGTCGCGGCCCGCGTGTGCAGGCGAAGGTATTCCATCTGCGTTAGAACACCGGCCTCTGCCTGCGTCAGCAGGGCACTCACATTCGGATCGCTCCAGCTAAAGCCGTTTGGCAAATCGGCGAAGGCCTGCCGCGATGCCATGGCTGCTGGCCCGGCTGCCGCCCACGCATCGCAGGCCTCCTTTCGCGCCGCAGCCACCTCGGCCGAGGCCGGGCTGGGCTCCACCGGTGCGGACGACGCTCCGCTAGCGACTTGCGGCGGACTCGCCGCTGGCGTGGGACCGCGGACCAACGCGAACCCGCTCATGACCACCGCGATACCCGACGCGGCCAACGCAACGACCATCAATGCCGGCCTGGCACGCTGGCGCGGCCCACCCCCCACAGGTGCGGGCCCGGGCCCATATGGCTGCACAAACTGGGGTGCCGGCGGCGGCGTACTCATGTCGTGACCGATCCAAGATCCGCTGCGTTCGTGTCGTTCATCGCAGCCATCGCCGAAAACCCACCGGCCGAACGGTCTCCAACGAGGCCGGCCCGCCCCGAGATCGCCGCGCCGACCGCCTCATGAGTCCCGGCAGCCCACGCCAACAACGTGCCCGCGGCCGCGTCGACCGCATTCACACCCGCCGGGACAACAGCACCGTGCGCTGCAGACGCCGAACGCCCCTCATTCGCCGCCTCGGCCGCCACCGCCACAGCCTCCGATTCAATATGCACCCGTGCCATCACCCCTCCTCGGGATCGACCAGCGCGGCAACATCAGCGGGCTGGCAGTCCCAGTTGGCTTCACCGTAGCCCCGGGCGCCGACACACGCCTACCAATGAGGGGCAGATTCGGAAAACCGCTATGCACAACGGAAGTGGCTCAACAATGGACGTCAAAAAAGATGATGAAAGGTAACTAAACACGATCAAACGCGCTTACGCACGCTTTGACGCCAGCCCCATCCGCGACTTCATCCCGCTGTTCGTAGAGAAACACGCACGCCGCCACCTCACCAGCACCGGTCGCCGATGGCCGACAGTGTCGAGTACGCTGCGCGGCCGCAGCGTACTCGCCAAGGCGCGCCACGAAACCAAAACAGGGCACAAAGAGACGGGGCTTTGCTGACTTTCGCTCGTGTCTCCTACCGATCGAGGTGATCGGGTGGTGGAACACCCGCTTTGTCGAAGAACTCGCTGAGCGCAACCTCAACGACGTCGGTCACCGTGTAACCCCCCTGAATTCTGAACCACTCCATGCGTTGTTGGGTGCCTGGCGACACGTAGGTGTTCAACGGGACCTTCGGCTGGCGCTTGCGCGCTTGGAGCTTCGCTGATGGCGCCACCGCCGGCGGTGCCGGCGCGGCAGTCGCCTCGCCGCCGGCCTCCTCACTCCCAGGCATGCACGTAAACCTACACGCACGCACGCATGCATGTCAGCATGGCAAGGCCGACTCGCGACAACCTAGGGATTTACGTCCAACCCATATCGTCGCCGAGCCGTAGCGCTGCATCGTCCACATACGGAGCCGCATCGACCAGCAACGCAAGTAGCTCAGCCCGTACGCCCGTATTGAAGGGCTCGGCATGCAGCTCGGCACAGACAGTCCTCACGCGATGCATGAACTGTTGAACCACAGCAAAATCCACAGCGACGCGGCGCGCGATCGCCGCATTTCGATCACAAATCGACCCGACCACGACACTTTACCTTCCACCGTGTATACATGCACGTAAGAATACATGCACGCACGCTTGCACGCATACATATATTTAACATATCGCGTGCGAGCGGCTTCAGCCTTTGCTTCGTAGTACACCGCTTCAGCCGGCCGCCGCGCCGCCCTCAATAGTTCTGGGCGCGCGGCCGCACGCGACGAAGCCGCCCGCCTGGCCCGTCCGCGCCGCTCAGCGCCGCAATCCGCCGCGCCTGCTCGGAACCGATCGCTGTGGCCACGTTGCCGTCGCCGGGCCCCCGCTGCTCGACGATCTGAGTCCACGTCAATCACAGTTAATAGCGGAAACCATCACGCATAGGGAGGACGTCGGGTGGACAACGACCGTCTGTGGCTGGATGTACCTTTCGCCGAGAAAGACGCGGCGAAAAGGGCTGGGGCTTGCTGGGATCCGCAGATGCGGCGCTGGTATGCGCCCCGGGCCCGTGCTCACCAACTGGTGCGGTGGAAGCCGCTACCGGACCTGCTTCCCGGTGAGGACCGAAACTTCGGATCCGGGCTGTTTGTCGACCTTGTGCCGTCGTCATGTTGGTTCACAAATGTGCGGTCCTGTGTCAGTGCCAGAGACTGGGATCGCCTACGGCTCATGGTCTATCGCCGCGCCGGCCACCGGTGCGAAGCATGCGGCGCCACGAAGAACACCGACACCGGCGTGTATCTGGAGGCCCACGAGCGATGGGACTACACCACTTATGACGTGCAGACACTCAAACGCCTTGTCTGCCTATGCACCCCCTGCCACGAGGTCACCCACTTCGGCCTGGCCAGCATCCGCGAACGCGACCACCAAGCCCTACAGCACCTGATGGCCGTCAACCAATGGCAGGACCACCAAGCCCACAGCCACGTCGATGACGCCTTCCGGCTGTGGCGGTTGCACTCCGAAACCCAGTGGACGCTCGACATCACCATGCTGACCGCAGTCGGGATTTCTGTGACCCCACCCCCAGAGGCCGGCCAACGCCGCGACGTCGCGATCGCACAACTCGCCGCCGACACGGCTGACCCGCCTCCTGCGGAGCTCCCCCAGCAGGGTGGTACACCGACCCCAGCGACCCACGCCGCTGGCGTTGGTGGGACGGCGCAAACTGGACCGCCCATATCGGTTGAGACCGAACCGGAAGCCGGTTGCCTCTTGACCCAACCAACCGTTGCCCGCGCTAATTCATCCAACCGCGACACCACCACCGCGTGCGCGCGGCGGCGGCACGGACGCCGCGACGCTGCGGCACCGCAGCCGCGCGAACCAGGACCGATGGCGAGGTGGTTTGGTTTTCAGCGTTAAGCGATTGCGGGACTGCTGAATCCGCCTCTTCCCAGGTCTGACGGCGGGCGCGGGTCGGCGCGGGCAACCGCCGAAGGCGTCGGCGTGACCGCTGCGGTCGTAGGGTGCATGGCCGTACATCGTGGGGGCACATCCGGGCGGTCCCTGGGTCGGTTCCGTGCGCACGCGCGGGTAGGTGAGTAGGCCTGCGTTGAGCAGCATGTGGATCGCCGCGCAGCGGTGGTGGGCAATGTGGTGCTGGCGCGGATACGGTGCGGCCTATGACGATCGAGGACACCATGAACACCCGCACGTGCGCCCGCTGCGGCGTCCCCCTGGAGGCGCCCGCGCGCTCGGGCCGGCCGCGCCGCTGGTGCTCGCAGCGATGCCGCCGCGCCGCCTACGAGGAACGCAAAGCAGCCGCCGCCGGCGCGGTCGCAGTGCGCGTCGTCGAGGTGGAACGTGCCGAGAAGGCGCCGGCCAAGCCGACAGTCGACGAGGCGATAAAGATCGTGCTGGGAAGCCAACAGGCGTGGCGGACTGTGCTGGCCGAGCTCACCCACCGAGCGGAAGAAGGCGCGTTCGACCGCTGGGGCGGCCACGAATGCGACCTAAACAACCTTGCGGCCGTCCGGTTCACCAACGCCCTAGTGGCCTATCACAAGGAGCGGGTCTACGAGGAGCTCCTGCGCCAGCGACGCTCATGGGACGAGCGGTGGTCGCGTTGGTACGGCCCCGGTCCCGGGCTTGCCGCCGCGCGGTCGCAGGACCGCGACGACCTCGGCTAGTAGCAGGCAGCGCAAGGCATTACGCGCCTTCTTTTAAGCGCTCGGCGACGTCGGCCAGCGCGCCGCTTCTTCTTGCCAGCGTAGCGGCGGCGGGCGTTCGAGATCGAGATAATCTGACGCGGCTCTGTGGGGTTACCGGCGACCGTATTTCGTACCGACGCCCCAAGATGCAAGAGGTGTGTTGGGCGAGGAGGGGCGGCTATTGGTGATGATGAGTCGGGCTAAGTAGGCTTGTCGCGTCCAGGTGAAAGCTGCACTGTCCGGGCGAAGGTTGCACCCGAAGTTGCATTGTCCGGGTGAAGGTTGCGCGTCGCTGCCGGGATTGGCTCGGTCTACGGCACAGACTGTTGATCTATGACGGCGCTACTTGTCGAGGCGCGTCGACCGATTGACCGGCCGGCCACCGCAGCGGCGGCCCGGCGGCGCCTGGTTCGGCAGGCGTCAGTGGCTGCCATACTCGTCGTGGCGGCGGATCCAGATCTGGGCCCCATCGGCCTCGTCGCGGCCTTTCGGCACCCGGTCAAGGATCGGGTAGAAGCCCATCAGGAACTCCGTACCGCGGGCGTAGCTGGAGTAGCAGTGGTAGACGGTGTCGCCGTCGCGCGCGAACGTGCTGACGCCGTGTCCCTCGGAGAAATAGCCGTCGACGTTCGTCCCGCTCGAGCTCACGTTCTGGATTGCGATCCGCGGCAGGTTCTCACGGACGGCCGGCTGCTCGTTCAGCAGCTTCAGAAGCGCGAGCTCGCTGGCCTCGAGCAGCGGCGCGGCTGGGTCGTGCGTGATCCCCTCCCCGGCCGATACGCCGTAATCGAAGTTGAAGTCGCTTTCGTGGCTGGACGCCCAGTTGAAGCTCCAGCCCATGCGCTCCCGATAGGCGAGTAGCTTCTCGATCGGCGCGCGCGAGACGCAGATCATCGTCACGTCGCGGGCCTTGAGGTGGGCGAGTACGCCATTGAAGCTGTCAGCGGTCGACGAGCAGCTCGGGCAGCCCGCCTCGTAGTCAGGGCCGAACATGAAGTGGTAGACCACCAACTGCGAGCGGCCATCAAACAGCTCCGCCAGGGTCGTGGGCCCGCCCGCGGTCTGGAGGGTGTACTGCTTCTCGACCGGCACCCACGGAAGCTCCTGCCGCTGCCGGGCGAGCTCATCGCTCATCCGGGTGAGATCCTTCTCTTTCGCCAGCAGCTCTCGGCGCGCCCGCAGCCACTCGTCGCGGCTCACGATCGGCGGCTGCCCGGTCTGTGTGGGCGGGGTAATCGGTATCTGCGACATCGCGGGTTCTCCTTGGTCCGGTCGCTAGCGGTCGACCCCGACATAACGAGGCCTCACTATTACCGACGAAGAGGCGGGCCCCAGATCGACAGCATCGGGCGGGTTCGCTCACGCCGCTGGAACCTTTCTCGATGTCGAGCCGGTCGACCCGCCAGAATGCTCCCGTCGCCGAAATTGCAATGTAAATCTGAACAACCTTCGCAAGGATCGTCCAGACCTAGACTGCGAACCCCAGGGCAAGCGCGGGGCATCCCTCGCAATCTTCACCCGGACGAGACAATGGTGTCGCGTACGGGTGAAGGTTGCAGTGTTCGTGTGAAGGTTGCCCCCGAAGTTGCATTATTCAGGTGAAGTTTGCGCGTCGCTGCCGGGATTGGCTCGGTCTGCGGCCAGAGAATGTTGATCTAGCTCCGGATGCTTGCCCACATGCTCGACTCCGGCTGACGGCGCTGACCCCGTACTTGTCCTATCTCGAAAGAGACGTAACCGAATCGGACCTTCTGCTTTCGGTCACCAGGCGATTGAGCCGTAACTTCATGCACCTGGACTGGAACGAACCGCGCGCGGCCCTGCTCGATCACCGCGTGGACGCGGCGGTGGTCCGGCTGCCGTTCCCGACCGACCAGTTGCACGTGACGGTTCGCTACGACGAGCCCGGGTGCTGCGGGTTGCCCTAGACCACCACCTGGCCGGCAAGGAATCCATCACCCTCGACCACATCGCCGACGAACCCCTACCCCGGGGGCGCCCGACCCCGCCTGGGACGCCTTCTAGCGCATCGACCCCCGACCCGACGGACGCCCGGCACCCAACGGTCCCCTCGTCGAAGCCATCGAGGACAAGTTCGAACTCATCGCCAGCGGGCAGGCCGTGGCCATCATCCCGGCCAGCGCTGGCATCAGCAGCCTGCGCCCCGGCCTCACCACGGTTCCCCTCGAAGGCGTCGAGCCGAGCCACGTCGTCCTGGCCACCCGCGCCGGCACCACAGCCGCCTCGTGGCGGCCTTCCGCAAATCGCCGAAGCTCACCTCACCGGACTCGGCCCCGCCAAACCAGCGAGCGTCCCTCCCACACGAGCCGAGGACTAACCGACGCCGCACCCGCAACGCCGACGGCACCTTCGACCTGTCCCGTCGCCGGGTCCGGCACGAGCAAGTAGCTGCCTAGAGAGTGGTCTTCTGGCGGCGGGTACGACCGCGTGGTATGGCGCTCAGCGCGCCTTCCCACTAGGGTCCCGAGGACTCCGCGCGGGCTGTTTCGGTGGCCGGGGGAGCCCTCGGTTTTTCGGTCGCCACGGCCGCACCGCGGGCCAGTGCCGCCGTGGCCGCGACCATCACGACCACCGCCAACGCGAGCGCGAACCTGCCGACGTCATTGGTCTGAAGCCTCTCGCCGAGCATCATGATGCCGAGCACCGAGCCGACGGCCGGCTCGGCCACCGTCAACGTCGGCAGCGAGGCGGTCAGTGTGCCGGCCTGGAACGAGACTGCTGCCATACCGTGGCAGCGATGGCGACCAGCGCCCACGCGTACAGCTCGGGCGTGCGCAGCACCGCCCATATCCCGTCGCCGAGCCGGTCGACCACGCCCTTGGTCAGCACCGCGAACAGGCCCCACAGAGAACCGGAGACCAGCCCCAACAGCACCGCGCGGACCGGGCCCGACCAAATCCGGGCGCCGAGCAGGCACAGCACCAGCGCGGGCCCATCACGGCCACCACCACCATCCAGGTTCCCAGCGGTGCCCGGGAATGCCCGGCCTGCGGGTCACGACGGTGACGAAGACGGCCACGCTGGCCGCCAGCAGCACCGCCGAGGTCCACTCCGAGGGGGTTACCTTGCGGTGGCCGAGCTTGGCGCTGATCGGCAGCGCGAACAGCAGAGAGGTGACAAAAAGCGCCTGGACCACAACACCGACCCCAGGCCCAGCGCCGCGGCCTGCAACGCGAAGCCGACCGCGGCGATCAGGCTGCCCAGCCACCACCGCGGGTTACGCAGCAGCCGGGTGAACAACGCGATCGCACCGACCCGCTCGTCGGTGACGTCGTGCGCCAACCGCTGCTGAACGGCGTCGCTGATCGCGATGAACAGGGCGGCAACCAGGGCAAGCACCGCGGCGATGTCCGCCTTGGCCACGGGCCACCTCCTCCTCGCTTGTCTTGGGTAGTACCCGCAAGCACGGTCGTGATGCAACGTCACCGCACGGGGAAACAGCCAGCCCCAACGGTCACTGACGAATTGTCGCTGGGGGCGGTGCGGTTCGCCCGCCGAGCGAGTGGCCGAAGAGCACGACGATGTCTCACCACGATCTGCCAATTGGCAGACCAGTGGCAATCGAGGGGCCGATCTGCTCGGCTTGGGTATTCTCAGCCTGCTGCGGGCGGGAGCCGGCTCAGGCCTGCTGCTGGTCGTTGACGCCATCGACGAAAAGGAGGCGCCGCGTGAAGCTCACAACCGCGAGTCCTCCAGCGCACCCAGCCGGGGCCAACTCAGATGACCACACTCACTCCATCCTGAAATCAGTATCGATCGCCCCGGGCCCGCTCGGTGCGCTACACCTCGAGGTGCAGCAACTCGTCCGCGGTGACCAGGCGTTCATGCTTGGCCGGGAAATCGCGGCACTTCATGGGGTGCCGGACTAATGACCAGGCCATTCGCCTGACCCGCGACCGGGATATCGGGTTGATGTGCACAGTGATCACTCCTGCAGTCGGTATAGCTGAACACGGGCCTGCGGCACTGAAACTTCCACCTCGACCAGACCTAACTCGACCCGGCGGCGTTTCACATAGCGGGTAATCGTCGATTCCGACATCTGCGCACCGTGCTCGGCCACCAGGCGCTCCCACACTCTACTTCGGCGTGGCAGTGCGCAGGACCCGGTGGCGGCGGATCAGTCAATCCGAAACGTCGAACTCGCCGTGATCGCGCAACGCCTAGTCCAGGAGGCGGTGCGCCGCGCCCATGCCCGCCACCGCGACTCCTAACCGCCGCACGTCACGATGCAGGCGCCCCCATCATCTGCGTCATCGCCGCCAGGATCGTCTGGCGGCCGTCGGGTTCGGTGATCAGGCGACGAGATAGCTCGGTCAGGTGATCGCCGTGGGTTCGCGCGTAGCGGCGCAGCAGCGTGAATGCATCGTCCACCGACACCGCTAGACGCTGGGAGAGGAAGCCCTTGGCCTGATCGACCACGATCCGGCTGGTCAACGCGGCGTGCAGGTGAGGGAGCACAGTCGCCGGGGTGGCGGGGTGGTCCTGCAGGATCGCCACGCAGGCAATATGTGCCAGCGTCTGGGCCACCAGCCGATCGGCGTCGTTGAGCTCCCCGACCCCGGTGCCGAACAACCCCAGGGCACCCAGCACGGTGCTGGCCGCGCGCATCGGCACCGCGTGCACCGAGGCGAAGCCCGCCTCGGTGGCGGCCGCCGCGAACCGCGGCCACCGCGCCGCCTCGGTCTGGATGTCGGCCACCGAGATCGGCTGCCCGGTGGCATAGCAGTCCAGGCACGGGCCCTGGTCAGCCTGCAGCTGGAACAACTCCAGATCGTGGATCTTCTCCGAGGTGGCAGCCATCAGCTGCAACTGGCGGCGCGGGGTGGCGAGCAGCAATCCCGCCGCCGCGACATCCAGCAGCTGCGCGCACTGCTCGGTGAGCTCGGTGAGCAGGTCAACAACGTCGAAGTCGTCGAGCAGACTGTCCACCAGCGAGACGACCGCGTCCAGGACGCGAGTTTCACGAGGTATCTCGGTCACGATCGGCTCCATTCTGCGCCGGTCACCGTCCAGTCGGCAACCGAACCGCTGTCGAGCATGTGATGAGCGCCCATCAGCTCGCCTCCAGTCGCAATCGACGATCCAGGATGTCGCGGGCGACGTCGGTGGCGCTGCGGCCGGTGGCATAGGCGTGCGCGCGCAGCCGCACCAGCGCCTCCGCCGGCTCGACGTCAAGCTGGGCCACCAGCATGCCGGTGGCCTGACTCACCTCGGCCCGCGACAACGTGTTCAGCTCCGCCCAGGCGTCACTGTCCGGGTCGGTGACCGCGGTCTGCAGATCCGCACCGAGGAGATCCAGCAGCGGCATCTGAGCCAGCTCGGCCGCCACCAACGCACCGGCCAGCTGCTCGTCACCCAACACACCGGGATCAGCCCGAAACAGGTCCAAGGCGCCCACATACTGGCTGGCCACCACCACCGGCATCGCGTACACACCGCGAATCTGATGCGCCAACATCGCCGGCCCATACGCCGGCCACCGAACAACATCGGGATCGGCCAGATCGACCACCAGCACCGGCGCGCGGTAGGCCACCGAGTCCAGGCACGGCCCCTCACCCAGAGTGAACTGCAGCTCGTCTAACACCCGTGCCGACACCCCGCTGGCCCCCAGCGTGCCGGCGTTGGCCCCATCGAAAACCAACGAAATCGTTGCCGCGTCAACGCCAAACAACACCACGCAGGCCTCACACAGCCGATCGGCGGCGCCCACACCCCGCCGGTCACCGACCGCCGCGAGCAGCTGCTCCTGAATGGCCACCATCAACCGAGCACAAGGCCGTCACGGTCCGCCCAAGACCCCCGATGGTGCGGCAGCAGCGTCATGCCCCCACCATTCCCCATCCCCGGCCTCACCGACCGCAATTCGCGACTGATGGGCCGTATTCTCAACGACATCGACACCAACGCCTGACCCGGCTAGAGGTTGCGCTTCCCCTCCAATCGTGGAGGGTCTCTCTATGCTGGCCGGCTGGCCTGGTGTCAATCCTCGCTTGATGGGTGGGCGACCGCAAGGTAGGTTTCTCGGCGAGCTTGTCATCGCCGTACGTGACTGACCTGCGGCTTCGCAGGATTTGTGTCGGTTGCGGATTCTCAACATCTTGTCGCAATCCTCAGGTCGCTCATCCCTCAGCGGTGGGACGTTCTTGTTCGAGAAGAAGTACGCCGCCCAACAGCGTGGCCAGACCCCGTTAACTGATCCACCTGGATCAACCAGGAGGGGTCACGCCACACCGTCTTCGCAGTGAGCGCCCGATCCGGCGGCCGTGTCGCAAGACCAGCTCGCACGGTCGCGGACGGATCTCCTCCCCGGCAGCGACCGATGAGTCTTGGCCTTGCGGGCAGTCTGTCTCTCATGACTGTGTTGATGGAAGGAATCTCGTTCGGTGAGTCGCCGCGTTGGCACGACGGGCGAGTCTGGTTTTCCGACTGGGGCGCGCATCAGGTGATTGCGCTCGATCCCCAGGGCGGCCATGAGGTGGTGGTCAGCGTGCCGTCGTTTCCCATGTGCATCGACTTCCTGCCCGACGGGCGGTTGCTGGTGGTGGACTCGGCGCAGCGGCGGCTACTTCGCCGCGAGCCCGACGGCTCGATGGTCACCCATGCCGACCTGGCCCCCATCTCGCGAGAAGCCGTGGAATGACATCGTGGTGGACGCGCGCGGCAACGCCTACGTCAACAACATCGGCTTCGACTTCCCCGGTGGTGAGCCCGCGCCCGGCAGCGTGGTGCTCGTCACGCCGCAGGGAGCTGTCCGGTTGGTCGCGGACGACCTCGCCTTTCCCAACGGCATGGCGATCACCGCCGACGGCTCCACGCTGATCGTGGCCGAGTCCCACGGCAACCGGCTCACGGCCTACGACATCGGTCAGGACGGCGACCTGGCCAACCGGCGAACGTGGGCGGACACCGGGGACGACCACCCCGACGGGATCTGTGTCGATGCCGAGGGCGCCGTCTGGTACGCCGACGTGGGTAACCGGCACTGCGTGCGGGTGCGCGAGGGCGGCGAGGTTCTTGCCACGGTCGAACTGGACCGAGGTGCCTTCGCCTGCACGCTCAGCCGCGGCGATCGGCCGCAGCTGTACGTCGTCGGCCAGGAGTGGGGCGGCCCGGAGCCGACGGAACCTACCGGGCAGCTCGTCGTGTTCCCAGCCCCCGCACCAGGCGCCGGGAAGCCGTAGCTGACGGCGTGCCCCGGTGGTCCGTCTCGTAGCCCCGGTGCTCTCGGCGTCTGCGTGGGTCATGCTGGCACGGGGAGTGGTCGGACCCCGCATCGACGCCACTAAGGAGTCATGGCCGACACCGAGAAGACTCTCGCAGTCGATGTGTACGCCGGTGGTCCACCTACAGCGTGATGCTGATGCGCACCACCTTGGGGTCGACTAGCCTGAGCCGCGGCTACGTACCCACGCGGCCCGCCCGCTCTGACGCCCGCTCGGCCGCCTGCGTGTGCTCGGCGGCGGTGACCACCACCGCATCGGAGCCCGGATACACCGTGGCCTCGTGGTCGGTCACGAGCCAGCGCACGACATAGGGCGGCGAGCCGTCTTGCGAGCGGACCTCGACGATCTCCGCGTGCTGATCATGCCGTTCGGTGGTCGTGCCCTTGACCACCAGGAAGTCGCCCACCTTCGCTTTCATCGCCCGCTCCCTTCCTCATTTGAGACCGCAGACTCCTCTATCGTGCGCGCGATTCGAACTCGGCGGAAGCGGATCCGCCACGGTGAGTCCGAAAGTCCCCCGCGGCGCCCCAGAAAGTTCAGCCCGCGGTCTTGCCGTTGTCGACGGCGTACACCGCGCCCCTCGCCGCACTCGCCGCGCTGCTCATGGTGGCACCGACCGCCGAGCGCCCACGCCCTGAAGGGTGACCAGCTCGGGGTATATGACCTCAACAACGGCAACACTGTGATGACCCGCAGTTGTCAACGACCAGATCGCCAAGAGAGGCCGCCGTCATGGCCGGAAGAGGATGGACGTGGACGTCGCAGCGGTGTGGTCGCTACCAGTACCAGAAGTGCCTGTCATGTGAGGTCTCAGGAGATGGATAACGCATCGTTCTCGGGACTTGCTTGACACGGCGCTGGGGAATTGTGAGGCTTGCTTGCCGTGACTGTGAGTGTCGACTCCGGGGATCGAGAGTGGTTGGTAGAGCAGCGATATCGGGCGGTGCTGGAGGTGTTGGACGGCTCACCGGTAGGTGAGGTGGCCGTCCGGTACGGGGTGTCACGGCAGGCGGTGCATGCCTGGAAGGGCAAGTACTTGACGGGCGGGATCGAGGCGCTCCGGCTCACCGATAAGATCGCCTCCCCACCGCTACGGACAGCCTCCCACGCATACCAGACCGCGCTCGACAACCTCACCCGCACAACAGGTCTCGCCGCATGACACCATCAACCCGACCCCAGCACACCAAACTTGACTCAAAACCCGGCTTCGCAGGTTCTAGCCGAGCTAGTGCAGGATCCCGCTCGACACGACCGCGTGCGGATACACGTCGCCGCGATGTTGGAAGGACAGCACGTTCGGGTTCAGGATCTCGCCGTCGCGGATGTCGATCGCCCGCCCGATGGTGGGATCGGCCTCCCACGCGGCGCGGCCTGCCAGCACCGTCCGCAGGTGCGGCAGCAGAGCCTCGCTGATCTCCCAGGTGGCCGAGTTCCATAGATACGACGGGCTGTGGTCGACGGCGTAGTAGTGCACGTTGTCACCGACCACGAAGCTCGGAGCGGTGAACGAGGTTGGGCGGGCCCAACTGAAGCCCATCCCCTCGTCGCAGGACACGTCGACGATGAGACTTCCCGGCAGGAAGGCGCCGAGGTCCTGCTCGGTGAGGAAGGTCAACGGAGCGTCGGTGTCCTGCAGCACGCAGTTGACGACGATGTCGTTCTCGGCCAGGAACGGCGCCAGCGCCACTCGGCCGTCGTTGGTGACCGCGCAGGTGAGATTGGGGTCGTCGGAATCGTGGTCCAGGTGCACGATCTGCACCGAGTGAATCGGTGAGCCGACGGCAGCAACCATGCGGTAGGTGAGTACCCGAACGTCGCCGACACCGTGCGCGTTGAGCGCCGTCACCGCTCCCCGGGCGGTCGCACCGAAGCCGATGACCGCCGCGCGCAGCCGACGACCGTAGATGCCGGTCGTCCCGATCAGCTCGAGCGCGTGCAGCACCGAGCAGTAGCCCGCGAGTTCGTTGTTCTTGTGAAAGACGTGCAGCAAGAAGCCACCGTCACGGGCCCAGTGGTTCATCGCCTCGAACGCGATCAGGGTCAGCCGCCGGTCGATGGCCAGCTGGGTGACCTCGGCATCCTGGACGCAATGCGGCCAGCCCCACACGATCTGACCTTCCCGCATCTCCGCAAGATCACTGGGCTGAAGCTTCGGCAGCACGATGACGTCGCAGTCGCCGAGCAGCCCGTCCCGGGGCAGCAGCCCACCCACGTACGGCGCCAACTGCTCGTCGGTCACGCCGAACGACTCGCCGTACCCGTTCTCCAGGTAGATGTGTTCCCGAAGGTCGGCGTCGATTCGCTGGAAATGCATCGGATGGATCGGAAGCCGTCGTTCGTTCTCCTTGCGAGAATGCGCCACGACGCCGAGGGTGAGGAGCGGTCGAGCGTCAGCGTTTCTTGGCATGGAACGCGGTCTCGATGACAGTGTGTTCGCTCGACTTCGCCTTCTTGTCGGCTCGCTTTTCCTTGAGCGACTTTCCGGACTTCTTCGACATGGACTTACGCGGTGATTTGTCGGACATCATTGGTCCCTCGATTGGGTGGGTCAGAGCAGATAGTTGCTCATGGTAAGCGCGTTCCGCATATCTACCAGCCTAGATCTGACCAGCACAGATACCCAGATGCTGGCGGCATCGAGCGCGAATCAAGCCGTCGGTATGAGTGCAGAGTCGCCCTTGCCGGCTGGCTGGTCCAGCCCCATCGGCTCGCCCAAAGTAAGGACATCCGTCCGGCGGTCGAGATCGACGAGAGGCGTCCTCCGGTGGACCCGGGGCGGCTCCGTTGCGAACGCGTCCTCGACTTCCTGACCTGTGCGGATTGGGCTCCATCAAACATGGTGGGCGCTAATGCAGACGGCGACCGCGGTCTTGTGTATGCGTGTCAACAGAGCCAGCGCACTGCGCAGGCCGAGTTGGTCGCGGATCTGGAAGGTGATCGGACCGCAGTACAGGTCCGCCCAGTGGACGGTTTTGCCGCCCCACTTGCTCGGCGCGGTTTGCGGCACGACGCGGCGGCGTAGCTGGCCGCGGCCGCCGGGGTGACGGTCTGGGTGTAGGCATCGGCGAGGTAGACGGCGAACTGGTGATGCGCTGCGGCGCTGGGCGGTTGGTCGGGTCGCAGCGCGTCGGTGGGGGCCTGGCCAGCATTCGCCAACCAGCAGGTCGCCGACGCCAAGGCGCGGGCCTGCGCCGCCTACACCACGGTGCGCACCGGGGTGTCGCTGCAAACCCACGCCACCGGGGCCGCTGACCCCGTCGCCACCCCGGCGGTAGCGGTCGACGCCCGCTTGTCGGAGGTCGCCAGCGCGCAATATCTGCTGAACCGGCTGGACCCGGCGACGCCACCGCCGCTTGCGGCGGCGATCCACACCTTCGCCGACGATCTGCTGGATATCGCGGCCAATGCCCTGGCCGGCGCGCCCAACGACGACCCGGCCCAGGCCGGACGGCTCCGCGACGGCGAGACGGCCAGCGCGCATAGCGGATCTGTGCAAATGAGCCCCGATCTGCCTGCACCGCGGAACTTATTTCGAGACCGGCACGTCGACGGCGTGCTGCCGCCGGTCGACCCGCCCGGATGTTTCGTCACCGAAAGTGCAATGTAAATCTGGACGACCTGCGTTGAGATTGTCCAGACATAGATTGCGAACGCCAGCAAGAGCCCGGCATCTATCGCAATCTTCGACCGGACAAGACACCGAGTGTTTAGCCGAGTTTCCGCTTCGGCGCCCAGGGCGAACCGGGGGGCTATTGAAATGCTCTGCTGCACTTGCCATTACACTCCCCTTCTGGAATATCCTCTGTTTCAACAGGAATCATTTGCTCAACCCGATCAGTTGACTTCTTACACAAAACGCTTGACGACCCAAAGTAGCCTTCCGAATTGGCTTGCCAGGGAACAGATTTGAGTGGCAACTGAAACAAATCTTCTTGATCATCAGATCGGCTCCTCTACGCGAACGCTAATCTGTGCAGCGCGGAGCCGTTCTACTCCAGCAGCGCGCATCCCACGGTGGTCGGGGCCTTGCTTGATGCGCGGGCGCGCCGAGGCCCCGGCCACCCAAACATTGAAAGGCACACCAATGAGCGGTGGTGAAAGCGGTCAATACCCCGGATACCCCGCGGTCGGGGAGCGGAGTGGACTCAATCTCGACGGTACGCCGTGCCGTCCGGCCGTGTGCTCAGTGCACACCGCCCCCCAGGGGAGCTGACCCTCGCCGGCCCTAAGCGGCGACACGGTAGTCCTAGTGGCTCGGGTCGGCTGCACCCTTGTAGTCGCGTGGGCACGATCAGAACCACGATCAACATATCGACGTTGGAGCCATCGCCGCAGTCGGCGTGCTGGTCCGCTGAACCCGGTGGCCGGTGGATGGTCCGGCCACCGACACACTGCCCGCGCGTTATCTGGCCTCGCCGGTCGGGTGTCAGGTGAAGTCAGGTATGTGCGTCGTTGATAATCAATGACAAGTTATGCGGCGGATTGTCAGTGGTTTGGTCATAACGTGCCGGGCGCGTGCTCGATCATCCGCGGTGCAGCTCGGCGT
This sequence comes from uncultured Actinomycetota bacterium, assembly GCA_963751315.1. Classification (GTDB taxonomy): domain Bacteria; phylum Actinomycetota; class Actinomycetes; order Mycobacteriales; family Mycobacteriaceae; genus Mycobacterium. The sequence continues at coordinate 36,319 of CAVVUH010000011.1, forward strand.
CGGCGGCTCATCCGGCCACGGCTGAGTCTCCTACTCGTCTTCGCAGCTGGGTCCCTCGTCTGTTTGGAGCTGGATACGGACTAGGTCCGGGCCGGTGAGGGTCACCGCCGAGCCCGGATGCGCCTGGTGCACAGCACTCCGGCCGGGTCGGGTGTTGCCCAATAGATTAGATAAGGACATTCGAATGACCGATGAACGAAGCCGCAAACGCGCCACCGTATTTCGGCGTGACCGCTACCGTTGCCGATTATGCGGTAGGCCCTCCGACACTGCGGCCTTCTTCGTAGCACCGAAATATGGTGGGACGGATGAACTGTCGAACCTAATGTCAGTGTGTTACACATGTCGGCCAGCTTCAGGAAGCAAGCGCGGCGAGCGTCATGACCATCCGATACTGCCCGCAATGCGGTCAACCGTGGGAGCTGTTCAAAGACAGCGACAATCCCGCAGAGCGGCTATATGTGTGCCTTCACCGGATGAGCTGCCGACCCACCGGCTACAGCGACGCCGTGATGAGTAACTGCCCACCGGCGGCTTAGGATTGGCGTATGAGGGCCCCCAAGATTTGCAGCCAAGAAGGTTGCAGCACCCTGACATACGATGATGCGTCTCGGTGCCCGAAGCATCATCGCCGGAATGGCAAGTGGGGACCCAAGGTTGGGACCAACCGCACAGCCACGACTGCCCACAAGGCCCGAAGGCTACGCATCCTGCGACGGGATCCTATGTGCCAGTTGGGATATGCGGGATGTACGGGGACCTCGACCATCTGTGACCATGTGATCCCGCTGGCGGCTGGCGGCCCCGACACCGATTCCAATTGCCAAGGGGTGTGCAGGTCATGCTCCGATAAGAAGACGTCAAAGGAGGGCCATTACCTCGCCGGTCATAACGTCGAACGCCCGTGGCCGACGGAGGGGGATTCGCCGGAGGGTGCGGCGAAAACAACACCATCCCAACGCGGACGATCTAGTGATGAGACTGAGCCGCGACCATCCCCCCGACAAGCGTTGCCCCGCTGCATCCTTCCCGGGCCCCTGAGTTAGGACCACCCCACCCGGGTGGCGGGAAGGCACCCCAGCACCCTCCGCTCCCGGCTCAGCACCGCGGATCTTGCTGGGCGTACGTACAAATCTCCTATTCGGGTCCGGCCGCGTAGGCTTGTCGCCATGAAGAAGCACTCGATCGAGGCGCAGCGGCTACTCGACGAGCTGGATGCGGAGCTGGCCGCCAACGGCGCCGCGGCGGGTCGCTCGCTGGGCTGGAGTGCATCCGAGCGCCAGATCATCAGCATGGCCGCGGATGCGATCGACCGCGGGGTGGAGTTGGCCGCCGCGTACGCGGAAGCCGTCGACGTCAAGGACAAGATCAAGGTGCCGAGGGAGATCCGGCTGCAGGAGACGGCCACGACGCGCCTGCTCTCGAAGGTGTCGACCGCCGTGCCGGCGCCGGAGTCGTTGCGCTCGATCAAGGCCCGCAATGCCGTGAACAAGCGCTGGCATCCCGATGCCGGTTGATCGCGGCGGCGCCGGAGGTGCCGGTTACCAGCTGGCGCCCGGGTACCTGGCGCGAGCTGCTCCGCGACGACTGCGATCGACAGTGCCGGCCCGATGCGCGGCTGTACGACGATCCGGACTTCGCGGAGCTGAAGGCCGCGGGCGCGGCGCGCTCCGCGGAGATGTTCGAGGAGCGCCGCGTCGCCGGCGCCGCGATCGTGGTGCCGGCGACGAATGTCCCGGGCCGCAACATCAAGGGGGCGCCGGACTGGCTGAGGGTCTCGGCGATCTACGGTGGCGCATCGATGGTGAGGATCCATCGCGATGACGTCGTCGAGGCGGCAGAGTTCTTCGGCGACATGTCCGGCCAGGTGTGGGAGCGGATCCCCGTGCCGGCGCAGCACCGGCCGCGCTGACGCTCGATTCCAGCCGCCCCGGTGGCCGAAAACCGCCCCTGACCTGCTAATCTATAGGTGGAGGCGATTCCTATGACGACCACCAAAGCGCTGGAGTGCTGGTATTTCGCAGACGGAGATCAGGCGTTGATCCGCGTGGTGACTCAGTCGCCGATCGCCCGGTGCATCGCGGCCATCACTGCCATGACTTCGGCCTCGTCTACCGGCATGTAGCTGCCACTATTGATTGCCTCACTCGCAAGGTTGTAGCCGGACGCTGACGGACGCCAGTCCCCCCGCGCCGTGAATCGTTCGGCTTCTGCGTCGTAGAATTCCTTGGATCCCATTGGCGCGCTTGTCATTACGCGGATGAGACCCTGATCGCCATCGGCGAAGTGCCAGGTCATCTCTCACTCCCTAATCAGTGCAGGTCCAGCTCCCGGCGCACGTACTCGGCGTCGAGCTGTTTTTTGTCGCGGCGGCGATGTGCCGAGCGGCGGGTGACGGCTTGGGCGCGCTCATCGGGTCTGCCCCTCCTCGTCGTCGTCACTCTAGTCGATCATGATTCTCTGCCTTATCACTCGTCGTCGGTGGCCGCGAGGACAAACGCACGCGCCACCCGCTCGCGATTACACCACCCGACGCCGTCCGTGCCGGCGAGCGCGTCGCGGACGTGGTTGAGTAGCACGTCGGCCGGGTCGGGTCGGGTGATGGCGTCGGCGATCATGTAGGCGCAGTTGCCGGCGTCGGCCCAGTCGAGCCCCCGGAAGGCGCGGTGTTCGGCGAGCACAGCCGCGTATGCGGCCCAGACAGCGGTGAACCCGGTGCCGATGATCTTGGCGGGTAGGTATGTGATGACCCGCAGCGCCGCCTGTTCGGGGTCGGCCTCGGGGTCGGGGATAGTGTGGTCGGGCACGGTAGCTCCTTGTCGGTTTCCCGAGCGGAGCTGGAGTTCACGGGGAGTTCACGCCGAGCGGCTTCTAGGCTCAAAAACAGCCTTTTAACTGCAATAATGCTGGTGCGCGATACTGGCGCCTCTCTGTGTCAAGTAGTTGGTTTTTGCCGGGTTGTAGGGTTTGGGGGCGGGCTCGGGAAGTGACTTGTCTGAAGAGCCGGTGTGCGGGGTGTCAGCTGGCCGCGCGAGACGATAGAGCCGCCCCCGAGTGTCCTCCCGGGCCCGCCTTTTGTTTGACTGCGTCGCCGATCAGCTGTCGGTACACGATGTCGGACAGGCGGCGTTTCAAGCAGCGCATGGCTTCGTTGTGATTTTTGCCTTCGGATCGTTTCCGCAGGTAGTAGGCCCTGCCGGGGGTATCGTGGCGGATTTGGGCGATGGCCATGACGTGCAGGCAGAAATTGAGTTGGCGATCGCCAGCGCGGGAAAGCCGGTGGCGCACCACCTCGCCGGAGGACACCTCGATGGGGGCGGTGCCGGTGTAACTGGCGAACGCGGCGGCCGAGCGGAAGCGACTGACATCACCGACGCGGCCGAGGATCTTGCCGGCGGTCAGCGCGCCGAGACCATGCAACGCGGTCAAGGTGGTGTCGGATGCGCTGACGGCCATCTGGATATCATTGGCGGCCTTGGCGATCCGGCGATCGAGCTGGCGCACCTCGCTGACCAGATCCATCGCCAGGGCACGCAGCGTCTTGGCGGCGGCGTCGCGGGGTCGCACGCCGCGCAAAAGTTCGGCGGCATGATCGGCGCTCAGGTGGCGCCTGGCACCAGCCGGAACCAGCCTGGTGAGCACGACATGGAGTCGGTTGACGGTCTGGGTGCGGGTCTTCACCAGGTCATCGCGGTGCTCGACGACAGCGCGCAAAGCCGTGGTAGCAGCATCGATCTTGGCAGTGCCCAGCGCAGGTGACGTGAGCGCAGCGATACCGACCGACAGCGCGTCGGCATCGTCGTTTTTGCGGCCATGCCCGCTCGACAGCACTCGCACCCGAGCGGCCAGCTTCGCCGGGACGTCGATCACCTCGATGCCATCGGTACCCAGCCGCGTAGTCAGCGGTGCCCCCAGACCGGCGGCTCCTTCGATTGCCCAGCGGGCGTGCGGCCAGCGGTGCGCGAACCGGCGCAGCGCCCGATAGCCGTCGCGGCTGACCGGCACACGCACGGTGGCCAATGGCTGCAGTGAACCATCCACCGCGGCCGCGGTCCACGACGCCTTGTGCGGATCAACCGCAACCACGACCCGATCACCGGATATCCTCGTCACCGCAACCGGCACCAACCTCTCCTTTGCCTCGACACAATTCAAAAGCGAGGAGGGCACACCAACTTTCGGCAACGCAGGCCTCTCTTCAGCCACTCCCCGCAGGGGCGGCGGTGACCGGGCTGGCAAGCCAGTAAGTAGTCAGCCAGCAGGCGACAGGGATTGAACGAGCCACACCCGATCACCGCCTAGAAGAGCATGGCTGCAGACCACGCCCTCCTGGCCACATTCAACAAGTTGGGATTGAACCAGCGAACTTCCGACCGTACAAGCCGTGGACTTCCTAACAATCTGCGATCTTGGTTCCCTTGCTGTCGTCAAGGTCCTCGCAGATATCACGCAGCAGGCGCGCGATCGGGGCCCGTAGCTGCGCTACCTCCGGCAACCCGGTCTTCTGGCGCCGTTCCAGCGGCACGGGCATAGGGGGAATCGGCCACTCCGGCGGTGCTTCGGGTGGGGCCTCCGTCGGCGGCAGCCGCGGCTTGCCCGAGTCGCCGAAGGCCTCGGCGGACGGGGCATCGACCTGGAAGTAGAAGGCGATCTGCCGACGCAGTACATCGATGATCCACTCTGTGTATAGCGCCGCTGCCACGAGTTTGGGCTTGTCGACATGATCTGGTTCCGGACTTCGATCGCCGGATCGCCGACGCGCTGCTTCAGCGGCGGCGAAGCTCGAACCATGCTGTTGGACAGGCAATCCTAGCTGACCCGGACCACAGGTGGATTACGGCTTTGTTTGGCTGCAACTGTACAAGACGGCCATCGCGTCCAACTCGACAATCGTGCGCTAGTGCGCAGTAGCGATACGCACACAGTTATCGGCAACTAGCTGAAATCCCAAAAATGATGTCGCACAGCGCGCTAATGAATACGGAGAATGGTACCGGTAAAGCCTCGTATTCGATTCCGCCGTATTCGTCGTGTTGGCGCGCCACGATGAGGTAGGGGAGTAGTTGGTCAGGCGCCTCCCCTCGGGGTCAGCCTCTGAGCGGGGCCTGCTAGGGCGCTCAGGCTGTCGACACCGGCAATGGACGTAGTGGGCGAAGGTGTGGATCGGGCGCCGATCCTGGCCTCAGGGTGGCCGGATCGACACGGCACGGGATCGAGCATTTCCCGCCCGACGGGCCGGGTCGCCCTCGATCTGGACATCGTGACTTTCGCGGATCGGCCACCGCCCAAAGCTGGAGCGGGTAGTTAGTTACTCACGCGCTATCTCGGTCACGAAGCCCGGAGTGCTCTCAACACAGCAAGCGAGCTGCGTGCGGACAAGCGAACGATTCTTCTGGTAACGCGGGGAGCAGACGAAAATGCCAGGCGATACGACGACACATACTCGCGACATCACGCTTGATACCTACCGCTACCTGCGCGGCGGCATGGCGGTCATGATCGTCATGCTCGGCGCGGCGGTGATCGGCGAACGGCTGACGGCAACTTGCTGGCAAACCTCGATCAGCGCCTACTACTTCACTACCGCACACAGCATCTTCATCGCAGCGCTGTGCGCCCTCGGCGTGCAATTCATCGTCTATAAGGGCAGCAGCGACACCGAGGATGTCCTGCTGACTCTCGCGGGCATGTTCGCGTTCATCGTCGCCATGGTCCCCACCACCCGACCTCTGTTGCTGTGCGGGCGCTACGGTTTGCCGGCCGAATACAACATGGAGCACGCAATCACGAACAATGTGTGGGCCGTCGTGATCGCCCTGGTGATCGCTCGCGTGGTGTCGTGGTGGCTGTACCGACGCACGAACACCGCTCGTGCCCAAGAGCGTCTTGGGCACGGTATCGATGTATGTTTCTGCGGGCGATCATGGCCGCTAGGCCTTGTCGCACTGATCTTCTTCCGAAACTGGTTCGACTCGAATGCACACGGCATTGCCGCGGTCATCATGTTCCTGGCGATCATCACCACCGTCGTCACCACGGCATTCCTCGTCAGCCGTCAAGATGACACCAAATCTCCACATCGGCACCTCTATTACATGCTCTACCAGGGCATTGCGGCGGCGATGATCGTGACGTTGATCGCCGTTGTGGTGCTGCACCTCGTGCTCGACAGCTGGAACCACTGGGTCATCGTTGTCGAGACCGCGCTGATCCTCGAGTTCACCGTCTATTGGGTCATTCAAACCATCGAACTATGGAGAACTCCCAACCGATTCGAACTCCTCCCCGAAGCCGATCAGCCCAAGCTCGCGCAACGACGGCCCACGCGAGGCCCCGCCGGATCGCTCCCCGAGGTCGTTGAGACGACAAGACCGCCGGTCCGAGAGCGACTTTTGACTGCCCTCTAGAGGCACAGGCGACCGGCAGAGAGAGACAACGAGACTGCTTGTGGTGCAGGCAAAAACGCAGACTTCTACCGGTAACCCGCCGTATTCGATCCCGCCGTATTGACCGTGCTATTGGGGGCGCCACGGCCACGGGATGTGGGGGAACCTGTGCCTCGGATCGACGTTCTGGTTCCGTCGGTGTGACCGGGGGAGAGGGCGCACGCGTCTTCCGCCGGGATTTTCACTAGGTCGATCCACCCATATGCGCGACTTCTACGCCGTCCTTCTCGACGAAATCCCGGCCCTGCTGGACCGCTGGCATCAGCAGTCGGGGCGCCCTTCCTGATCGCTTGGTGTCCATGCGAAGTGGCGATGCCCGCTCGGCAACCAGGTAGTACCGAACGGCAGGTAGCAGACAACCATTAGGGCAGACTGTCGACCCGCCAGATCTGGACGGGTTCGGCGCGTGTTTTCACCGTGACAGTGCCGAGCGATGCGACACGCCGGCCGGCGCGGACTCGCCCGGATGCGCGCGCACCCGCCAAGACCGGTCACCACTTTGCCGGAATCCGGAAACGCAATGCGGCGCCAGCATGGCTTGGGGGACATCTTGGGGGACATAATGTAAGGGTGTGACCTACCGCACACGATGGAGGAAGTGACAGTCATCCCGCCCGCGCATCCGTCGAATGTTCAAGGAGGATCGCCGCATGGATGCATGGCTGATCTGGTTGATCATCGCCGTAGTGTTGCTGGTGGTCGAGATGCTCACGATCACCGCAGCTGTCGGGATGCTCGGTGTCGCTGCGCTGATCACCGCGGGCTTCGCCGCACTTGGACTACCCGTTTCTGTCCAACTCCTTGCGTTCACAGTCACAGCCACGATCGGGGTGCTGCTCATCGGCCCCATCGTCCGTCGGCGCATGCTCCGGCCCCAGCTCGAGCGTTTCGGCATAGAAGCATTAATCGGTAAGCCCGCCTATGTCGTGTCAGAGGTGTCCCGGCTGGACGGCAGGGTTCGCATCGGCGGTATCCGTGGTGAGGAGTGGACGGCGCGCGCCTACGACCAAACCCTGGTGATACCCGCCGGAGCGACCGTCGACGTGCTGGAGATCAGCGGCACCACCGCGCTCGTGTACCCCCGGGAGTAACCCATGGAAACCGCACTCGCTCTTATCCCCGGACTGGTCATCGCGCTGTTCGTAGCCTTCACCGTGCTGCGGGCGGTGCGCATCGTGCCCCAGGCGCGTGCCCGCAACGTCGAACGGCTCGGCCGCTACGACCGCACGTTGTGTCCCGGCCTCAATTTCGTCATCCCCTACTTCGACCGGGTCTATCCGATGATTGACCTGCGGGAACAGGTAGTCTCGTTCCGACCGCAACCGGTGATTACCGAGGACAATTTGGTCGTCGAGATCGATACTGTGCTCTATTTCCAGGTGACCGACGCGCGCGCAGCCGCCTATGAGATCGCCAACTTCCTGCAAGCCGTCGAACAGCTCACGGTCACCACACTGCGCAATGTCGTCGGGTCCATGGACTTGGAGCGCACACTCACCTCCCGCGACACCATCAACAGCCAACTCAGAGGTGTGCTGGACGAGGCCACCGGCAAGTGGGGGCTGCGGGTCAACCGGGTAGAGATCAAGGCCATCGACCCGCCGCAATCCATCAAGGACGCGATGGAGAAGCAGATGCGGGCCGAGCGCGACAAGCGTGCGGCAATCCTGGGCGCCGAAGGCCAACGCCAGTCTCAGATCCTCACCGCCGAGGGTGACAAGCAGGCCGCCGTCCTGCGCGCCGAGGGCAACCGGACCGCAGCGATCCTCAAGGCCGAGGGCCAGGCCCGCGCTATCGACGAGGTATTTCAATCCGTGCACCGCAACGACCCCGACCCCAAACTGCTCGCCTATCAGTATCTTCAGATGCTGCCGCAGCTGGCCCAGGGCCCGGGAAACACGTTCTGGGTAATTCCAAGCGAGGTCACCGCCGCCCTGCAAGACGTATCCCGCGCCTTCACCCAGGCGCTACCCAAGTCATCGGCCACCCGCGAAACCTCCTCCGACGACTTGGCAGCGCACGCTGCCGCCGATGCGGCTCAGGCGGCACAAGCCGCCGCCGATGCGCTCGAAGGCGCGGCCGAGGCCGACGGCTACCAGACCGCGTCGCCATCGCGCCCGTAACGACCGGTCGGGACAGGAAGCTCGCCGCGATGCTTCTCGACGCCCAGCGCGGCGCTGGCGACCTCGAGGGCATCCGGGATGTCGCCGCGTCCAACGGAGTCGACGTCGACCACCTCGAGCGCGCAGCCCAGGTCATGCCGCGGCGCGGGAGGTGTCTGGCAGCGCATTAAGAGCCGCAAATTTGAAAGACGCCGTGGCGCAAGCGTTTCGCCGATAACAGAGACATGGTCAACCAAGGACACGCCGAGACCAAAGGAACTGTCCGACAAGGCCTCTTGGTGCCAATCATGGTCAATCATCATTGACTTTGCCGGCGGGACGGTTGAATTTGTCGATCCGAGATCTTGGACCCACGTTCTACGGTCGCTGCGACGATGCTGCAGCGGCGTCCTCCTCAGCCCCCCGCTTCAGTCAATGAATCTGTTGCATTTGTGGCTCGGGCGGGCTTAGGTGTTTTCCCGCGTGAGGCCGAGGGTGGGTGGACAATGACGTGTTAAGGACCGTCGGCGGTGACTGGAGGCTGGCATGGCAAAGCAGATCACAGTATGCCCGGTTTCCGAGATGCCCCCGGGGACGGTGACCGGTGCGGGACCGTATGCCGTTGGAAACATCGGCGGCAACTACTTCGCGGTCACGCGGCGGTGTCGACATCTGCGCGCAGACCTAGCGGGCGGATCGATCGAGGACGGGCGACTGGTCTGCCCGTGGCACCAATCCGCATACGACGTCGAGAACGGGCAGATGGTCCGCGGACCCCAACAGATTTTCGCCAAGATCCCCGGACTCGGAACGACGTTCAAGATGCTGACGAAAGTTTGGCCTCTTAGACGCGGCACCGTATCGGCGTCCGGCAACGACATCGTCGTCGAATAGCTGGCGCGCCTGCGCGATTCGCATGTGCCACCTCGCCATGCTCGAAGGCACCGGAAACGGCGACGGCGCCACCTGGCTCGAACCCGTCACCGACGACCAATACCGCGCCGCAAACCAGCGATAGGTGCGAAAGGTTACGGTGCTCGCCATAACCGTTTCGACCCGATGCCCGACGCCCTCCCACATGCGCAGTCACGAATGTAAGAGGCCGAGCGCCAGACTTCTCATGAATCGCGCAATGTTGTTGCAGCAGATGCAATTCCGCTCGTTTTGAGCAAGACTTGGTGCGATGAGTCGCGTGGCAACCCCAGTGCTGGACCTTGTAACACAGTTCGGCCTTAATCACCGAGGCGTGGTCGTTGACGCGACTGGACTATCACAAGGGCGTGATCGCGCGGCTCACACACCCGATGACGATGCTGAGATTGACAACTGTGGGAGGTATCGGCGGCTACCGCTGCCTCACCATCTCACAGCGCTACCCGTATCCCGACCGGCAGTCGGTAAGCACCTCCGGTCCCAGAGGAGTTCTTGATCATGTCGCTTCGGGGTGGCCGGGGCTGTGGTCGTCGGCTTTGAGGTGAGCATGTGACAGTTTGTTGCCGGCGACACCGATGCTCTTGAGCGCCTCGATCAGCAGGGCGATGATGTCCGAGGCGACAAGTTTGTCGTATCCGTCTGGCAGCCCGTAGCCATACAGCTCCCAACGGTATTTGTGATCTTCCAAACGGGGCCACAGCTCATCGATAACGGGTACGAAGGTTTCTACCATCTCTGCTAATTCGGCGCGCAGACCGGCGTAGTCCTGCCGTTTGACGGGCTTATCGGGGTATCGGAAGATTCGTTCACGCGCGAACTACCTCCAGTCGGTCGGCCCGGTGTCGACATCTGCCCGCCGAGCATAGGGCGAGTCGACGTGACCTGAGCACGACACAGCGCTACCTATACCCCTACGGCCCAGTGTCAACGGTCAGTGCGAACTCCGGACTGGCGGACAGGTGTCCTCCGGCTCCGCGGACACGAAATCTCCGTGCCTGCGGACAGTTTCGGCGTCCCCGCCAGGGGCGGATAGCGTAAATGCCGGTGAGGCGGCGCCGGTTCGCGCCGCAGTGACCGCAACCGTGGTGTACCGCATCGTGAAGCTGCCCCCGACCGCGTCGATGGCGGCCCCGATGCCCGCCAGCAACTCTTCCAGCTTGGCCGGCACCTCGGTGCCCATCCTCGCCCAGGCCACCGACACCGAAGGCCACGCCTTCCAACTACTCGGCGCCGCCATCCCACTGACCCTCCAGTAGCCAGAACAACCACCACACGAAAACCACGAAAACCCAGCACAACTAAGGTTTCACCCGACTTCACGGCCGTAACTTCGGATTAGAGTGGGAGGCGGGTTCCGCGCGCATCCGTTGTACCCGATGGTGAGGGAGAGCAGGTAACCGCCGATGTTCGAACGATTTACCGACCGTGCCCGCAGGGTCGTCGTCCTGGCGCAAGAAGAGGCCCGGATGCTCAACCACAACTACATCGGCACCGAGCACATCCTGTTGGGTCTGATCCACGAGGGCGAAGGTGTCGCGGCGAAGTCGCTGGAGTCGCTGGGCATCTCGCTGGAGGGCGTTCGCAGCCAGGTCGAGGAGATCATCGGCCAGGGCCAGCAGGCTCCGTCGTCCGGGCACATCCCGTTCACCCCGCGCGCCAAGAAGGTTCTTGAGCTGAGTCTGCGTGAGGCGCTGCAGCTGGGCCACAACTACATCGGCACCGAGCACATTCTGCTGGGTCTCATCCGGGAGGGCGAGGGCGTGGCCGCGCAGGTCCTGGTGAAGCTGGGCGCCGAGCTGACCCGGGTGCGCCAGCAGGTGATCCAGCTGCTGTCGGGCTACCAGGGTAAGGAGGTCGCCGAGGCCGGCACCGGTGGTCGTGGCGGTGAGGCAGGCAGCCCGTCCACGTCGTTGGTGCTCGACCAGTTCGGCCGCAATCTGACGGCCGCCGCGATGGAGGGCAAGCTGGACCCGGTCATCGGTCGCGAGAAGGAAATCGAGCGGGTGATGCAGGTGCTTTCGCGGCGCACCAAGAACAACCCGGTGCTGATCGGTGAACCCGGTGTGGGCAAGACCGCCGTGGTGGAGGGCCTGGCGCAGGCCATCGTGCACGGCGAGGTTCCCGAGACGCTGAAGGACAAGCAGCTCTACACCCTGGACCTCGGTTCCCTGGTCGCGGGGTCAGGTACCGCGGTGACTTCGAGGAGCGCCTGAAGAAGGTGCTCAAGGAGATCAACACCCGCGGCGACATCATCCTGTTCATCGACGAGCTGCACACGTTGGTGGGCGCCGGTGCCGCCGAGGGCGCGATCGACGCGGCGTCGATCCTCAAGCCGAAGCTGGCCCGCGGCGAACTGCAAACCATCGGTGCCACCACGCTCGACGAGTACCGCAAGTACATCGAGAAGGACGCCCCGCTGGAGCGCCGCTTCCAGCCGGTGCAGGTCGGGGAGCCGACGGTGGAGCACACCATCGAGATCCTCAAGGGCCTGCGGGACCGCTACGAGGCCCACCACCGGGTGTCGATCACCGACAGCGCGATCGTGGCCGCTGCCACCCTGGCCGACCGCTACATCAACGACCGGTTCCTGCCGGACAAGGCCATCGACCTGATCGACGAGGCCGGCGCGCGGATGCGGATCCGCCGGATGACCGCGCCGCCAGACCTGCGTGAGTTCGACGAGAAGATCGCCGAGGCACGCCGGGAGAAGGAATCGGCGATCGACGCGCAGGACTTCGAGAAGGCGGCCAGCCTCCGCGACCGCGAAAAGCAACTGGTGGGCCAGCGGGGTGAGCGCGAAAAGCAGTGGCGTTCAGGCGATATGGATGTGGTCGCCGAGGTCGACGACAACGAGATCGCCGAGGTGCTGGGTAACTGGACCGGTATCCCGGTGGTCAAGCTCACCGAGGCCGAGACCACCCGGCTGCTGCGGATGGAAGACGAGGTGCACAAGCGGATCATCGGCCAGGACGACGCGGTCAGGGCGGTCTCCAAGGCGATCCGCCGGACCCGCGCCGGGCTGAAGGACCCCAAGCGCCCGTCGGGCTCGTTCATCTTCGCCGGCCCGTCCGGTGTGGGTAAGACCGAGCTGTCCAGGGCGCTGGCCAACTTCTTGTTCGGTGACGACGACGCGCTGATCCAGATCGACATGGGCGAATTCCACGACCGATTCACCGCGTCGCGGTTGTTCGGCGCCCCGCCGGGATACGTCGGCTACGAGGAGGGCGGCCAGCTCACCGAGAAGGTGCGACGCAAGCCGTTCTCGGTGGTGCTGTTCGACGAGATCGAGAAGGCGCATCAGGAGATCTACAACAGCCTGTTGCAGGTGCTCGAGGACGGCCGGCTGACCGACGGGCAGGGCCGCACGGTGGACTTCAAGAACACCGTGTTGATCTTCACCTCCAACCTGGGCACGGCCGACATCTCCAAGCCGGTCGGCCTGGGCTTCACCCAGGGCGGCGGCGCGAACGACTACGAGCGGATGAAGCAGAAGGTCAACGACGAGCTGAAGAAGCACTTCCGCCCGGAGTTCTTCAACCGCATCGACGAGGTCATCGTCTTCCACCAGCTGACTCCCGAAGAGATCGTCCGGATGGTCGACCTGATGATCGGCAGGGTCGAAAAGCAGCTCAAGGGCAAGGACATGGCCCTGGAGCTGTCCGACAAGGCCAAGTCGCTGCTGGCCAAGCGTGGGTTCGACCCCGTGCTGGGCGCTCGCCCGCTGCGGCGCACCATCCAGCGGGAGATCGAGGACGCGCTGAGCGAGAAGATCCTCTTCGAGGAGGTCGGTCCCGGCCAGCTCGTCACCGTCGACGTCGACAACTGGGATGGCGAGGGCTCCGGCGAAGGTGCGGTGTTGACCTTCACCGGCACCCCCAAGCCGGCCAAGTCGGCCGAACCCGACCTGCCTAAGGCCGAGCCGGCCGCAACCGGCGGAAGCCACGCGGCCAAGTAACCGCGCACGCAGAAAGGTCGGCCCGTGCTGGTCGTCACCACAAACGACATTCCCGGCTGGGAGATCCGATCGCGAAATGCCTTCGCCCAGATCGGCGCGGGATTCAAGTCGATGTTCGGCGGCGAGCTGCAGGGCATGACCAAGAACCTGGCGGACAGCCGCAACAAGGCGATGGGACGGCTGATCAACGAGGTGCGCAACCGAGCCGCCAACGCGGTCATCGGGATGCGGTTCGACACCACCGAACTCGGCGACGTGTGGATGACGATCTGCGCATACGGTACGGCCGTGCAGGCCGTGCCGGTCACCGACGCCGCGAGATACACCGCCTCCCAGCTCGGTTACGGCGGGGCCCCCCAGCCGCCACAGCCCCAGCCGCAGCGGCCGCAGCCGTACAGCGTGGGCTAACTGCTGCGTGACCGAGGTCGTCCGGCTGACGTTCGTGTCGCATGCCATGACCGATGCGATGGCGGGCGGACGGTTTGCCACCGATGAACCACTCAACGCGACCGGCCGTCGGCAGGTCGACGCGTCGATCGATCTCGGAATCCGAAGCCGTTCAGGCGAACCCGGCTGCACCGCGCTGACCGGGCCGGAGAAGCGCACCCGCCAGACCGCCGAGCTGCTTGGCGTGCGGGCGACGGTCGAGCCACGGCTGGCCGACCTGGATTGCGGCAGGTGGCGCGGCGACGTCCTGGGCGGCGTGCGCCCAGCCGACCTGGCCGGATGGCTGACCGACCCGACGCGGGCACCGCACGGCGGCGAGTCCGTGGTCGATCTGGCGAACCGGGTGGCCGGCTGGTTGGACTCCCTGACCACAAGCCGATCGCAGACGGTGGCGGTAACCCATCCCGCGGTGATCCTCGTCGCTCTCGATGCACCGCCGAAGTCGTTCTGGCGCATCGACATTGCCCCAGTGAGTCGCACAGTCATGCATTTCCGCGGACACGCCTGGACGCTACGATCGGCTTTCTAAGAGGTCTGCGGAGCCATCGCGAAGACCTGCCTCACGATCGACAGCAGCCAACCCACGGCGCTGGAACCGTGGTAGCGGGACCGGCGGTTGCTATCGTCACAAGGACCGGGATCAGTCTCGATGAAGTGCAGCAGGCGCTTCGTGTTCTGACAACAAGCCCCTCCTTCTTCCAAGTCGTGAGCCCAACGCGTCCGATCTCGTCCGTAGTACGGCCCACTGCGCGGGCACTTCAAGTTGCTGGCGCATGGCCATCACCAGAAGGAGGTTATTAAGGCAGCTAAGGAAGAGACAGCCGCAAGCAAATAGCTACTAACCGAGCCGACGGATCAAGTCTGTCCGCCTAGTGGCCGTTGCCTCCCCGGCGACGAACCCGTCTCGCGCCTCGACAATCCGGATTCCCAGCCCGCGTATCACTGGAATCCGGTCCTCGAAGATCGCGTTGACCAGACTTGCCACACCCGCCGGGTCGACATCCGTGGCATCCACGTTTGCGCGCTCATCGGTCGGCACCGACGCCTCCTCGATCACTGGACATCCGTCCTGGCACGTTACCCGATACCCGTATGTCGCCAACCTGGCCGGACAGCGCGAGGCAGTAGTCACACTTAGACCAATAGGGGCATCGCGTCCCATCGGCGTGAGGGGGTGCCCTTGCAGGCTTCGGAACTAAGCGTCCTCGAGCCGGAGGCCGACCTTTAGCGTCACCTGGAAGTGTGCGACGGGCCCGTCCTCCAGGTGGCCGCGGACGGACTGCACCTCGAACCAGTCGAGTCCGCGTGTCGTCTCTGCCGCTCGGGCCAGCCCGCTGCGGATAGCCGCGTCGACGCTGTCGGGTGATGTACCGACTATTTCGATCACCCGGTAGGTGTGGTTGGTCATGGCGTCCCTTTCTGATCGGCGGGTGAAGGATAGTCCAGGGACGCTCCATCGAAGGTGGCCGGTCTGCCCGCGGGCGGTCACGAATTGCGGATCGCCGCGGCGAGTTCGCGTGGAGCGTCGAGCATGACAAATGTGGAGCTTTCAGGAACTTCGTCCAAAGTTGCTTGCGGAAAGGCATTGAGGAGTCGCCGGGCGTGATCGAGGGGAAACAGCCGGTCGGCGGCACCCCACACGAGTGTGACGGGTACGGCACGGCCTGGCCATCGCCCGCAGCGTCGACCTCATGTCATACGCCAGGGTTGTCGACTGGGTCTACTTCCCGGGAGTACCGCTGGGCGTGCTGCGCGCAGACGATCGTACGGTGCGCGAGATCGATGATGCCCTGCAGAATGCCGAACGATCCGGTGATGAAGTGGCCTCGGCCTTCACCCGGGGGACGCTGGGCGTGGCGCTGGTGCACCGTCACACGGCTGCCGAGCTTGACCGCGGACAGAAGCTCCTGGCCGAAGTCGGCGAGGTGTTCCTGCGCCGGGGACACAACCTGGCCGAGGTACCGATCGTCAACGTGTACGTGGCGCGTGAGAAGGCTCGGCGTGCAGATCGCGATGACGCCATACCGCTCATGCGCGCCGCCGTCGACCATCTGTTCCGGGAGGGACGGCTGCTGCTGTGGGGCGTTCCAGCGACCGGTGTTCTGGTGGAGACACTGCTGGACCGCGGGGCCGAGAGTGACGTGGCCGAAGCCGAGGCCGCTATCGAGCGGTTAGCGGCCGCACCAGCCGATGAGGGTCTGGTGATGCGCGAGATCTGGCTATTGCGGCTGCGGGCCCTACTGGCGCGGGCTCACGGCGAGGCGACGGCTTACGCGCAGTTACGGGATCGCTACCGCGACATAGCGAAAACGCTTGGGTTCGAGGGGCATATCGCATGGGCCGAGGCGATGCCATGACGGCGGCTGCCCCTTCGGGGGTGGTGACGTTTTTGTTCACCGATGTGGAGGGTTCGACTCGTCGGTGGGAGGCCGACGCGGACGAGATGCGGGTGGCGCTGGCCGCCCATGACGAGGTGTTGTGCAAGGCGATCGAGGCTCACGGGGGCTGGTTGTTCAAGCACACCGGCGACGGCGTGTGCGCCGCCTTCGCCTCACCCAGGTGTGCCGTCGATGCCGCGGTGGCCGCGCAGCTGCAGCTGGAGTTGCTGGTGCGGATGGGGATAGCGACCGGCGAAGCCGAGCTGCGGGGTGGGGATTACTTCGGTGCGGTGCTGAATCGGGCTGCACGGGTGATGGCCGCCGGGCACGGCGGGCAGATCCTGTTGGCCGAGTCGACGGCGGGTCTGCTCAGCGGAGTTGATCTGGTGGATTTGGGACCCCGGCGGTTGCGGGATCTGCCCACCGCGGTCGGGGTATTTCAGGTCCGAGCGGCGGGCCTGCAGGCGGACTTTCCTGCGTTGCGGGCGCTGGACGCGAGTCCGGGGAACCTGCGGGCTGCGACCACGAGCTTCATCGGGCGTGAGTCGGAGGTCGCCGAGCTGCACGCCGCGGTGAAAGCTCATCGGCTGGTCACGCTGACCGGGGTAGGTGGGGTCGGCAAGACCCGCCTGGCGCTGGAAGTCGCGGCGCGGCTTGCCGATGAGTTTACCGACGGGGTTTGGTTTTTCGAGCTGGCCGCAGTCACCGACCCCGCGGCGGTACCCGACGCCGTCGCGGCGGTGTTGGGCGTCACCCAGCAACCGGGCAAGAGTGTGGCCGAGAGTGTCGCGGCCGCCCTGGAGGGCAGAGTGCGGCTGCTGGTGTTCGACAACTGCGAGCACGTTGTCGACAGTGTCGCGGATCTGGTCGAGGCGATCCTCGCCGCCTCGGCGACCGTAACGATTCTTGCGACCAGCCGCGAAGGATTGGGGGTCAGCGAAGAACAGTTATGGCGTGTCCCGTCGCTCGACGTCAACTCCGGAGCCGAATCCGCCGCCGTGAACCTTTTCGTCGACCGTGCCCAAGGTGTCGTGTCGGACTTCTCGCTGGCCCAGCCCGGCGAGGCGGACGCGGTGGTGGAAATCTGCCGCAGACTCGACGGCATCCCGTTAGCCATCGAGTTGGCGGCCTCTCGGATGGCGTCGATGACCGCCAGCGAGGTGCGTGATCGTCTCGATCAGCGGTTCCGGCTGCTGGTCGGCTCGCGGCGCGGCCTGGCACGCCACCACACCCTGCGCCACATGGTGGCGTGGTCCTACGAGCTGCTCGACGACACGGAAAAGGCGCTGCTGGATCGGTGTGCGGTGTTCGCCGGAGGATTCGACCTGCACAGCGCCTGCGCGGTAGCGGGTTCCGATGATGACTTCGCCACCCTGGATCTGCTCGATGCCCTGGTGCGCAAGTCGCTGCTGGTCGCCGACCGGTCTTCGGGGCGGACCCGGTTTTCGATGCTGGAGACGATCCGCCAGTTCGCCGAGGACCAACTCGCCGCCAGCGGGGCGGCGACCGCAGCCCGGACAGCGCATGCCCGCTACTTCGCCGGATGCGAAGCCGACATCCTGGCCCTGTGGGACAGCCCCCAACAACGTGAGGCCTACGACTGGTTCACTATCGAACTGGCCAATCTGCGCACCGCGTTTCGGTGGGCCGCCGACCACGGCGATCTGGACGCCGCCGCCACCATCGCCACCTATGCGGGGTTGCTCGGCAATATGGTCCAAACCCTTGAGCCGGTCGCCTGGGCTGAAGAGCTGATCGAGCCCGCCCGCACCGTCGACCACCCCCGGCTGGCGTTCCTGTACGTCATTGCGTCGCAGTGCTTCACGACCGGACGAATCGAGGCGGCTGTCCGCTACAGCGACGCCGGCCAGATCGTTCTCGGCAGGAGCCGCGATGCGCTGCCGGGCGGCATCGAAGCCTGGCTTGGAGCCGTATACCTAGCCATCGGGCAGCCCGAGCGATGGGCCGAGTTGTGCCGCGCCCAGCTCGCACGCCGCCGCGACACCCACGTCGCCATCCGGGCATGGCTGGTTGCCGCCCTTGCATTCGCCGGCTCCGGTGGGGAGGCGATGGATTCCGCGGATGGCCTCATCGAGGCTGCGGAGGCAACAGGCAACCCGATGTTCCTCGCGTTCGCGCTCGGTGCCTACGGTGTGGCTTTCCGTGACGCAGATCCCGTCGGGGCGGTTAACGCCCTCGGCCGGGGTCTGGTAATCGCTCAAGACAGCGGCAACCGCACCAACGCGTCACTCCTGGCGTCGTTTCTGGCACGACTTGAGGCCGAACACGGCGACCCGGTGGCCGCGCTCGATCACCTCACTCTGGCGATCCGCAACTACCACAATGCGGGCGACACCACCACGATCCGCGGCCCGCTGGCCGTCCTCGCCGTTCTTTTCGACCGGCTCGAACGCTACGAACCGGCGGCCACCATCGCCGGGTTCGCCCTCAGTCCCCTCGCCGCAGCGGGGGTCCCCGAGATCACCACCGCGATCACCCACCTCCGCGATGTGCTCGGCGAGGCGACCTACGAATCGCTCGCCCGCAAGGGTGAGGCGATGACCACCGCCGCGATGGTGACCTACGCCTACGACCAAATCGACCAGGCCCGAACAGAACTGAACGCCGTCTCGGAATAGACCTGAGCTCAACTGGTCAGCGCATTACTGCGACTAGGGTAACCGGTTGTTATCCCCAGAAAATGGGATCGGCTCGGCTATCGAGGTAGTCGAGTAGGTCCTGGTTGGCCGGGCCGACGACCACCTGGTTTCCCAGTCGCGATAGGAGCCGCCGGGTTGCGGGATCACCTGCTCACCGTTAACGGTCAGAGGTCAAGCTGCGTTGACCATCACCGCGACCAGGCAGCGATCGGCGGGAAGCTGAGGGTGATCTTTTCGTTTGTCTGAGTCGATCTCAGGGCTGGGAAGTGGTCAGAAGCATCGCGTGTACGTGCCATCGGGATTGTGCCTGAAGCCGTGGCCGTCGCACCCGGCGAACCACCCCCCGGGCGGCGGCGGCGGCAGAGGCCTAGCCTGAAGACATCATCTTCCTCGGGGTGGAGGCTTGAGATGGCTGACGTCAACCCACATGCATACAACACGGCATGGCAATTCCGTGCGGATGCATGGTGTCGGCTGGAAGAAGCCAGCAGACGGCTGTCGACCGCCGCGGCGCGGGGAAATGATCTCACGCAGTTGGTCGACTTGGTCGAGGGGCTGCTGTCTCAGCTGCGGCCGTTCGAACGCTACTGGGCATTCCCGGGCATTCACGTTTTCGGACAGGCGGCCCGCCTCTTCGCCACCGGTGCTTACGAGTTGTTCGGCAGAACGGTCGCCAAGATCAATCGTGCGTTGGTCACCGAGTCCTACCGCAGCGGCGTGCTGACCTCACCGCTCGAGGGCGAGAACGAGACTCTGACCGGGGATGACGGTGCCCTCGAGGTGCTCGGCCTCCACCGGCCCGGCCGCCCGTACTTCGAGCTGCTGATCGTCGCGACGATGACCGAGGCTCAGGAACGTGCGCTACGCAACGAGATTCACAGCCGTCGCCGCCCGGACGACGCGTTCGTTTACGAAATCGTGGTCGTCGGCAGCGGTGACGAGGCGGTGATCGCCGCCCGGCTGAACGCAAGCCTGCAGGCATGCGCGATAACCCGGCGATTCGCACATCGCTCGCGCCGAGATCTGTCCGCGTTGGCGCACTTCGTGGATGCCCACGTCGCCGAGGACCTCGCGGAGCATTCGCCCGAGGAGCGGGCCGCGATCCTGGCCCGAGCCATCAAGGACAGCCGCCCCGAGATCGACCTGTATCTGATCACCGAGCTCGAGGTGGAGGACGTTGCCGCCCGGCTCGGCCACCACTTCCGGCGGGTGTTCCACGGCGGGGAGGCCGGGCTCGATCAGCACCTGTGCCTGCTCGAGGGTGTCGCGGCGCGCTACCGGACCCCGTTCTTTTCCGCGCTGCGCGAATACAGCCACCGCCCGACCGGGGTCTTTCACGCGCTGCCGATCTCGCAGGGCAAGTCGATCATCAGCTCGCACTGGATCTCCGACATGATCGACTTCTATGGGCTGGAGGTGTTCCTGGCGGAGACCTCGGCGACCTGTGGGGGCCTGGATTCGCTGCTGGAACCGACCGGTCCGCTGCGGGAGGCGCAGGAGCTTGCGGCCAAGACATTCGGATCGCAGCAGACGTTCTTCGTGACCAACGGCACCTCGACCGCCAACAAGATCGTCGAACAAGCGCTGGTCGCACCGGGCGACATCGTGCTGGTCGACCGGAACTGCCACCAGTCGCATCACTACGGGCTCATGATGGCGGGCGCCCAGGTCACGTATCTGGACGCCTATCCGCTCAACCAGTACTCGATGTATGGCGCGGTGCCGTTGCGGGAGATCAAGTCTCGGCTGCTGGCCCTGCGCGCGGCCGGCAAGCTGGACCGGGTCAAGCTGTTGACGCTGACCAACTGCACCTTCGACGGGATCGTCTACGACGTCGAGCGGGTGATGGAGGAATGCCTGGCTATCAAGCCTGACCTGGTATTCCTCTGGGACGAAGCGTGGTTCGCGTTCGCCCGGTTTCACTACGTCTACCGCAAGCGCACCGCGATGTATGCGGCACGGGCGATCCGCGAGCGGCTGCGAACACCCGAGTATCGACAGGCCTACGCCACGTATGCCGAGAAGCTTGTCGGTGCCGACGACGAGACGTTGCTGGGCGAGCGCCTCATGGCCGATCCTGCCCGCGCCCGGGTCCGGGTCTATGCCACTCAATCCACCCACAAGACGTTGACCTCGCTGCGGCAGGGTTCGATGATCCACGTCTTCGACCAGGATTTCGACCAGAAGGTGCAAGAGACCTTCCACGAGGCGTACATGGCGCACACCTCCACCTCGCCGAACTATCAGATTCTTGCCTCGATGGACATCGGGCGGCGGCAGGCCGACCTCGAATGCGTGGAGCTGGTCCAAAAGCAGGTCGAGAACGCGATGCAACTGCGGGACGCGATCGACAAGCACCCGTTGCTGAGTAAGTACATGCACTGCCTGTCGACGGCGGAGATGATTCCGGACCGGTTCCGCCCGTCCCACCTTGACCAACCGCTGCGTACCGGTCTGCGGAACATGGCCACCGCGTGGGACCAGGACGAGTTCGTGCTCGACCCGAGCCGTATCACCCTGTACATCGGTGGCACCGGGATCGATGGCGACACCTTCAAACGCGCCCAGTTGATGGACCGCTACGGCGTGCAGATCAACAAGACCTCCCGCAACAGCGTGCTGTTCATGACCAACATCGGCACCACCCGCAGCTCGGTGGCGTACCTGGTGGAGGTTCTGGTCAAGCTTGCCCAAGAACTCGACGACAAGATCGCCGACATGAGCTTGAACGACCGCGCACGGCACGAGCAGGCGGTACAGCGGCTGACCAACCCTTCGGCGCCGCTGCCCGACTTCAGCGGATTCCACACCGGCTTCCTGGAAAAGAGCGGTGACGGAAGCGCATCCACCCCCGACGGCGACGTGCGTCGGGCCTTCTACCTTGGCTACGACGACAGCCTTTGCGAATACCTGACTTCCGACGAGGTGGAGGACAGGATCGAGTCCGGGGAGCAGGTGGTCTCCGCCACGTTTGTCACCCCGTATCCGCCGGGATTCCCTGTGCTGGTCCCGGGCAGATCTTCAGCCAACAGATCCTGTCGTTTTGCGCAGCCTGGATACCTGCGAGATCCACGGGTATCGGCCAAATCTCGGCTATCGGGTGTATACCCCGAAGGCTCTGGAGATGGTCGAGGCCCACACACGCCCGTGGAGCCGCCTGGGTGACAGCGATCAACCCGCCGTGCGCGCGAGCGACGGAGATCTTGCGGCCCACGCGAAGTCGTAACCAAGGAGGTCTATGAGCATGCCGGCTGCCGGCACGCGCCATCGCGTCGTCATCATCGGGTCGGGATTCGGAGGGCTGACCGAGGGTTCATGCCTAGCTGCTCTGGGTGTCTCGAAATAGGACGACATACGAGGCTCTCAAAACTTCGTATCAGCGTCACCCTCGGTGAAGCCAACATTCCCTGGTGGAGTGTTCAGCGGCCTATCCTTTGAGGACCACTGCAAACGCTCGGGGCCGGGATAGGCGGAAGGTCGGATGACGACCGTAGCGGCATGCCGGACATGTGGCACCGAGCCTCTGGAGCACGCCCGGTTTTGCCACAGCTGCGGCTCACCAGTCCGCGACAGTGACGCCCACGCAGAGTACAAGCAGGTGACAGTTCTCTTCGCCGATGTGGTTCATTCGATGGACATCGCGGCGGCGGTGGGCACAGAGCGGCTGCGGGAAGTCATGGCCGACCTCGCTGACCGCTGTGCCGCCGTTGTAGAGCGGTACGGCGGCACGGTCGACAAATTCACTGGCGACGGGATCATGGCGGTGTTCGGTGCGCCGGTGGCGTTGGAGGATCACGCTTTTCGTGCCTGTTTGGCGGCTCTCGACGTCCAGGACGAGGCGAGGCGGGTCTTTTCGTTCGTCTCAGTCGATCTCAGGGCCGGGAACTGCTCAGCATCCGATGCTGGGGATAGCGCAACCGCCACCGCCAAAGCTGTCGTTGCCGTTGAGCCCTTGTGCCCAGCCGCTAGGTGGCATCGTCGGGGTAGTGACGAACGGCCGCCCAGGCTGGGGCCGACACCGCTGGGGCCGAGTGCCTCGTGGTCACCCGGGCGACTTCGAAGAGGTGATCGGCGCGGCCGAGCCCCTTGTCGAGCCCATCACGCGCGAGGATGCTGACACTGCGGTGATCCTGTACACGTCGGGCACGACCGGGACGCCCAAGGGCGCCAAGCTGACCCACGCCAACCTGCGTCGCAACGTCGCGACCGTGGTCGAAATGTTGTGGCTCACCCCCGGCGACGTGATCCTGGGCGCCCTGCCGCTGTTCCACGCGTTCGGCCAGACCGCCGGGCTCAACGCCACGCTCGCCGCAGGCGGCTGCCTGACGCTCATCCCGCGCTTTTCCCCGGCGAAGGCACTGTCGATCATCGAGCGCGACCGCGTCACCGTCTTCGAAGGCGTCCCAACGATGTTCGCGGCGATGCTGCACAGCAACGAACGACCCGACACCACCTCGCTGCGACTCTGTGTTTCCGGCGGGGCGGCCATGCCGGTCGAGGTGATGCGCGGCTTCGAGGACACCTTCGACTGCATGGTGCTCGAGGGCTACGGCTTGAGCGAGACCTCGCCCGTGGCATCGTTCAACCATCCCGACCGGGAACGCAAGCCGGGCTCGATCGGCACCCCGGTCGCCGGTGTCGAGATGAAGTTGGTCGAACCGAACGAGGACGGAGTCGGCGAGATCGCCATCCGCGGTCACAACGTCATGAAGGGCTACTGGAACCGCCCCGACGCGACCGCCGCCGCGACCGACGCGGACGGCTGGTTCCACACCGGCGACCTCGCCCGCGTCGACGAGGAGGGCTACTACTTCATCGTCGACCGGTCCAAGGACATGATCATCCGCGGCGGCTACAACGTCTACCCGCGCGAAATCGAGGAAGTCCTCTACGAACATCCGGCCGTCCGGGAGGCGGCGGTCGTCGGTGTACCCGACGACAGCTCGGCGAAGAGGTGGGCGTCGCCATAGCTCGCGCCGGGCGCCGAGGCCGACGCCGCTGCGATCCGCGACTTCGTGAGGGAGCGCGTCGCCGGCTACAAGTACCCGCGAAGGATCTGGTTCGTCGACGAGCTGCCGAAAGGCCCGACCGGCAAGATCCTCAAGCGCGACATCGCCGTGCCGGTGGAGGCGTGATGACATCACCCGCAAACCCAAGCCACTAACTAGCAAAGGAGCAAATGATGAGTACAGCGTCCCTTCAGAATCTCGACAGTGTCGACTTGGCCGACCCTGCTGTGTGGGATGACGGGCCTCCGTACGACCTCTTCAAGAGGATGCAGCGCGAGGCGCCGGTGCACTTCAGTCCGCAAAACAATGTGCCTGGGGAGGGCGGTTTCTGGTCGATCACCCGCTTCGACGACATCCGCGCCATCAGCCGGGATCACAAGACCTTCTCCTCGGAACGTCGCGGCATCTTCAGCGTGGACGACATCGGCGTGCCGCTGGATCTGCAAACGCAGCAGATGATCTCGATGGACCCGCCCCGCCACGACAGGCTCAAGGCACTGGTCATCAAGGAATTCACCCCGGAGAAGGTCGCCGCGCACGAGAACGCCATCAAGCAGATCGTCAGCGGTGTGCTCGACAGCGTCGCCGACCGTGAGCGATTCGATCTGGTCGCCGATGTCGCGCGGCCCATTCCCGCGCGGGTGATCGGTTCGCTGCTGGGTACCCCTCCCGAGGACGACGAGAAGCTGGTGCACTGGACGAACGTCTTCACCGCGTTCGAAGATCCGGCGATCCGGGAGCAGTGGACCGACACCGCGGCGGTGGTGACCGAGATCGTCGACTACGTCAACAATCAGCTCGCGCTGCGCAGTGACACGAGCGGCAAGCTGGTCACCGCCATGCTCAATGCCGAGGTTGACGGCGAGAAGCTCACTGAGCTTGAAATCGCCGTCTTCTTTGTCTTGCTGATGGCGGCGGGCAACGACTCGACCCGGGCGACGTACAGCGCGACGATGCTGGAGATACTGCGTAACCCGGAGCTCCGTGAGCAGCTGCGCGAGAACCCCGACCTGATCGACGCCGCGGTGGAAGAGGGGCTGCGCTGCTACCCAGCATTCGCGTTCATGGCCCGCGCGGCGACCAAAGACGTCGAGCTGCACGGCAAGACGATCAAGGAGAACGATCGGCTGCTGCTCTGGTATCTGGCGTCTAACCGCGACGAGACTGTGTTCCCGAATCCGGACAAGTTCGACATCACGCGCGAGGGGCTGGCCGACAAGCATCAGGGTTTCGGCGGCCGCGGACGCCACTTCTGCCTGGGCGCCAACCTCGCGCGCCTCGAGCTCAAGCTGTGGATCCAGCAGACGCTGGAACGCTTCCCGGACCTCGCACTGGACGGCGAGCCGACACGAGTGCGGGCGTTGTTCCTCAACCAGTACAAGTCGATCCCGGTGCGTAGAACATCGTGACGACTACCGAGCAGCCGACCCGCAACAGGGCCGCCTACCGCGAAGTCGAGGTCGACGTCGAGGTTCGGCGCCGCGAGGCGGTCTCCGACGGCGTCGTCACGCTGACACTCGCCGACCCCGGCGGCGCAGACTTGCCGGAGTGGGCGCCGGGCGCACACATCGATCTGCTGATGACACCGTCGCTGGTGCGCCAATACTCGTTGTGCGGCGACACCGCCAACCGTGCCGAATGGCAAGTCGGCGTGCTGCTTGATCCCAACAGTCGCGGCGGATCCCAGTTCGTGCACGACAAGCTCCACGAGGGCACGACGGTTCGCGTGCGCGGCCCCCGCAACCACTTCCCGTTGGTGGGTTCGCCGCGGTACCTGTTCATCGCCGGCGGAATCGGCGTCACCCCGATAGTGCCGATGATCGCGGCGACCGCGGCGGCCCGTGCCGACTGGCGGCTGCTCTACGGCGGCAGGACACGGTCGTCGATGGCCTTCGTCGACGAACTGCAGCGTTACGGTGACCGCGTAACCGTCTGCCCCCGGGATGCGCAGGACGGCGCGAACTTCCGGACGAACCTCGACGCGGTGCTCTTGCCGGCGCAGGAGAACACGCTGGTGTACTGCTGTGGACCCGAAGGGCTGCTGAGCGCGGTTGAGGACGCGTGCAAGACCTGGCCCGAGGACATCCTGCACGTCGAGCGGTTCTCGGCCAAAGAGCTCGAACCGCCGTCACCGGAGGCGCTGGAGACATTCGAGGTCGAATGCCAGCGCTCCGGCATCACCCTGACCGTGCCACCGGACAAGTCGGTCTATGAGGCATGCGAAGACGCCGGCGTCGACGTGCTCGGCTCCTGCATGGAAGGCGTCTGCGGCACTTGCGAATGCGATGTGCTCGAGGGCGAGCCCGACCATCGTGACTCGGTGCTGAACGATGCCGAGAAGGCCCGAGGCGACGTCATGATGATCTGCGTTTCGCGCTCTCGTTCGGAAAGGCTGGTGCTCGACCTATGAGATCCAACTACCCATTCAACTGCTGGTATGTGGCCGCAACCAGCGACGAGGTCGGGCCGGAATTGCTCGCTCGCCGCCTGCTCGATAAGCCCGTGCTGCTGTATCGCCGCGGCTCCGGCGAGATCGTGGCGATGGAGGACCGCTGCATCCACCGGGCTTATCCGTTGTCGGCCGGCCGGCGCGACGGCGACCGCGTGGTGTGCGGCTACCACGGTTTCGCCTACGATCCCGACGGCTGCTTGGTCGACGTGCCGTCCCAGGAGAACGTGCCGCCCGGCGCCCGAGTGCGCACCTACCCGGTGCATGAGCAGTCGCCGTTCGTCTGGATCTGGCTCGGTGATCCCGGCGTGGCCGCACTGCGCCCGCCGCCGCACATGCCCTGGTACGCCGATGGGACGGGATGGGGAGCACCACCGAGGTGCTGCGCGTCGAGGCCAACTACCTGTTGTTGCACGAGCACTACCTCGACCTCACGGACGTGTTCGTGATGCATCCGGAGGTCGTGCCGCCGGATATCGAGGTGCTGCCACAGCTCGACGAGGTCGAAGTCTCCGAACGGTCCGTCTCCTACTTCCGGGAGCTGCCGTCGAGCGGGCTCGCGCCGTGGGAGGCCGAGATCACCGGCCTTCCCGCCGACACTGCGGGCATCCGGCGTGAGGAAGGAACATTCGTCTCACCGGCGCTGCATGTTCAGCATTACGTTATTGCTCCCGAGGACGGAAAAGGTCATGAGCTCTTGCGGATTCAGGGGTTCACGCCCGAATCCCCGACAGCGAGCCACGTCTTTCTGCAGATGGCCCGCAATTTTGCGACCGACAACGGCAGGGTCGCCGAGTTTCTCCGCACCATGTTTCACGAGTGGGCGATGCGAGATGCGGTGGTGTTGCAGACGATTCAGCGTCGGCTCGGCGAGACCATCGAGCCGCGGCGCGACATCAACGTCAAGGCAGACCGTGCCGCGGTCCGGGCGCGCCGCATCGCCATGGAGATGGTCGACGAGGAATCTGGCCGGTTCGCACTGAATCGGATCCTGGCCGCATCCAGCTGAAAGGGAATACAACGCCATGACCACGCTGGGCGGACGTTCGCCGGACACTGGGCGGCTGAAGTGACCTTTTTCCCTTATTGGTGCACCACCGCGTGAGACACACTCAACACATGAGGCTGTTCAAGGATCGTGCTGACGCCGGACGTCAACTGGCCCAACGCCTGGCTTTTTTGCGCGGCCAGGACGTCGTCGTGTTGGGGCTGCCGCGCGGCGGGGTGCCGGTGGCCTTCGAAGTTGCCGAGGCGCTGCAAGCACCGCTGGATGTTCTTGTGGTGCGCAAGCTTGGTGTGCCATTTCAGCCCGAATTGGCCTTCGGCGCCATCGGCGAGGGCGGGGTGCGGGTGATCAACGAGTCGGTCGTGCGCGAGGCGAACCTCAGCGACGAGGATATGGCCGCGGTCGAAAAGCGGCAGCGGGCCGAGGTGCAACGTCGGTCGCAAAGGTTTCGCCAGGGACGTGAGCAGATCTCGCTGGCGGGGCGGGTCGCGGTGATCGTGGATGACGGCATCGCGACCGGGGCGACCGCAAAGGCTGCCTGCCAGGTGGCCCGCGCCCAGGGTGCGAGCAGGGTGGTGTTGGCGGTTCCCATCGGTGCTGCCGACACCGCCGAAGTGCTGGCCCCCCACGCCGATGAGGTGGTCTGCCTTCATGCGCCCGCGTTCTTCTATGCGGTGGGGCAGGGATACCGCAACTTCACGCAGACCTCCGATGACGAGGTGGTGGCGCTGCTCGATCGCGCCCGCGGCGATGTCCGGCGGATCGCTGCCGCCGGCGGTGCAGCCGACCCGCCGCTGCGCGATGAGGAAGTCTGGGTGAGCGCCGGACCGGTGTCGGTGGCCGGGCATCTCACGATCCCGGAGCACCCGTCAGGTGTGGTGGTGTTCGCCCACGGCAGCGGGAGCAGCAGGCACGGCCCACGCAACCGGTATGTCGCCGAGGTCCTCAACCGAGCGGGCCTGGCCACCTTGGTGTTCGATTTGCTCACACCGGCCGAAGAACGCAACCGCGCTAACGTTTTCGACATCGAGCTGCTGGCCCGTCGGCTAGTCGATGTCACCGGCTGGCTGGGGGGCCAGCGTGACACGGCGTCGCTGCCCGTCGGCTATTTCGGCGCCAGCACCGGAGCGGGCGCGGCCCTGGTCGCGGCCGCCGATCCCCGGGTGAAGGTGGCAGCGGTGGTGTCGCGCGGGGGAAGGACCGATCTGGCGGGCCAGTCGCTGACCCACGTGGTCGCGCCGACACTGCTGATCGTGGGGGGCCGCGACACCGTGGTGCTGAAACTGAACCGCCGCGCACAAGCCGCAATGCCCGGCGAGTGCCGGCTTGTAGTGGTTTCGGGCGCCACCCACCTTTTCGAAGAACCCGGCAGCCTCGAGCGGGTGGCGGTATTGGCCCGTGACTGGTTCACCTCCCATTTGATGCCCCTGGCTGCCCACCGATAAAGTGCGCGAAACGCTATGGCGACCAACACATCAGGGCCTCGAGCCGTGCTAGGCCAGACCTGGGTTGCGAGATCAACGGGTCCTCGTCGTGGATGATCGCGACCGGACAATGCGCATAACGCAGCAGTCCGGAACTCATTGCGCCGAGTAAGCCAAGGCCCCGTGGGCGACGATGTGGCCGAGATCGACCACGATCGTTAGTGAGGAACCTTCGATGAGCACCCTGACGCCCGAGCTGCGGGCCGAGATCATCGCCCGCACCGAAGAACGCATCTGAGCACGCCGCACGGAGGAAACGCCATGGAACTCAAAGGAAAGACCGCGATCGTCACTGGCGCAGGCCGGGGCATCGGTGAGGGGATCGCCAAGGCTGTGGGGCGCGAGGGCGCCAACGTGGTCGTCAACAACAGGAGCATGGACGCCGCCGAGGCGGTGGCCGGGGCCATCGAGCGTGACGGCGGCTCGGCGATGGCCTACCAAGCCGACGTGACCAACACAGACGAGATCACCGCGATGGTCGACGCCACCGTCGAAAGGTTCGGGGCCGTCGACATTCTGGTCAACAACGCCGGCATCCAGTCCACCCCCAGACTTCTCAAGGACATCACCGAAGAGCAGTGGGACCGGGTGCTCAAAGTCAACCTCAAGGGCGTCTTCTTGTGCTGCAAGGCAGTGATCCCGGTGATGATGAAGCAGAACAAGGGCCGCATCATCAACATCAATTCCCTGGCTGGGCGCCGGATGACGTTTTTCGGCAGCGCCGACTACACCGCGTCCAAACACGGAGGAGTCGGTCTCACCCAGCATCTGGCCTGGGAACTGGCCGACAGCAACATCACCGTGAACGCGATATGCCCGGGCGCGACACTTACCCCGTTGGCCGAACAGGGCTCCACACCCGAGTACCGCGAAATGGTCAGGAAGCGGCTTATTCCGCTCGGCCGGTGGTGCACGCCCGACGACATCGCCGGAGCTGTCATCTATTTCGCCAGCGATCGCGCCGACATGGTGACGGGCCAACTACTGGATGTCGACGGCGGAGCCATGACCGGCTATGGCGAAGACGTGCGCCCCCTGATCCGGCAGCGCATGGAAGAAGAGCAGGCAAAGCCACGAGGCCCTGCCTGAACAACCAGACCGTCCATAGAAAGAGTCAATGAGGACACGTCGCCCCAACGCATAGCGATCGATCCCGGCGGCCCATGGCTCGCGGTGCACAGCAGCGCACTGCGCCACGCCAGGTGGCGTCGATTCGGAGACCCTGTTGCCGCGCGAGGAGTTGACCGTCGAGCGGTTCGCGAAGTGGATCGCGCTCAACGGCCGTCTCGACGGCCTCGCCTGGGCTGTGGCCCATCCGGTGAAGGGTGCAGTTCAGGCGCAGGTGCAGGTGGTCACCTCGCTACCGTGCACAACTATGTAGTGCTGCGCGCACTGTGGCGCGAGGCGAGCGACGCCGAGTGCCCGTTCATGCCGGTGCTGCAGGGCTACGCCGTCGAGGACTACCTGCGTTGGTAGCCCTGCGTATTCCGTCGTATTCATCCCCGTGATGCCCTCGGGGCGAGTCAGGGGTGTCGAGGTGCCGGCCAACGCTCTCAGTTCCGGCTGAGGACGAACGCCTCTATGTGGCGTTCGCCGGCCCGCGCTTCGTACTTCCTCAAGCCGGGGTAGATCTCGACGCCTTCCAGATCTCGTCGCGCTCGCGCGGTGTGGCGGGTCGGGCGGTGCCATGCCAGGTATCGCCCCCGATAGATACCGTGGCCGCTGGGTTGGCCTTGTAGGCGCCGAGTGTTCCGTTCGGGCCGATGAGGACGGACGACTTGTAGATTCCCCCGGTCGGGGCGGGTGCGTCGACGTTGACGAGCAGGTCCGCGCCGACCCGCCGGGACAGCTGCGCGAGGTCCGTCAGGGCGTCCGGATGGCTGGTGAGATCGACGCCGACACTGCTCTCTCCCCACACAACCAGGTCGGGCCGCTGTCCTGTCAGAGTCGCGGTGAGCGCTTCGGCGGCCGCCTGACGGGCCGCGGAGTCTGCGATGTCGCCGGGCTGCACCAGCGCCACCCGCACCGTCGAACCGACCGGGGGTTCCGGTCCCAGCACGAACCAGGCCGGGCCGAGTCCCGCACACACCAGGGCTACCGCCAGTGCGATGACCC
The DNA here is from genome assembly GCA_963751315.1 of uncultured Actinomycetota bacterium. Lineage (GTDB taxonomy): Bacteria > Actinomycetota > Actinomycetes > Mycobacteriales > Mycobacteriaceae > Mycobacterium. Next base: position 67,303 of record CAVVUH010000011.1, read on the forward strand.
GACCGGACACACCGCGGCGCAGCATCACCCCGGCAATCGCGGTGTTCGCCGCGACGAGCAGAAAAGTTGTCAGCCAAACCCCGCCGAGTGAGGCCGAGGCCAGCGTGGCGGGCCGGTTCCACTCCGACGCGCCCAGCAAAGCCCAAGGGCCGCCCAGACTCTGCCAGGACCGAATCGCCTCGGCCATCACCCACGCGCTGGGCAACACGATCACCGCGGCAAGTGTCCGGCGCGTTGTGACCGGGGCGGACAGCAGCCGGTGCGCGGCCCATCCCCACGGCAGCCAGAACGCGCCGAGTAAGGCGGCCATCACCACCAGCAGCGGACCGGCGCTGGGCAGCAGCCAGTACTGCGTGGTCAGCACATATCCGGCGAGACCGCACCACGCCCGCACGCCACCCTCTCGCGCGGTGGGCGCAGCGCGCACCACCAGCAGCAGCGGCACCACACCGACCCAGGCCAGCCACCACCAGGACGGCGCGGGAAAGGCAAGCGCGGGCAGCGCGCCGACCACCAACGCCGCCACGCGCCCGGCGGCGCGCCGTCGACGCGGTCCAGGGTCGGATCGCCGCCACCCCCACGGAGGGATTGGGCCGCCTGTCACAGTTCCGATACCCCGAGCTGGGCATTCAGGTGTGCATAGCTGGGTTCAAACGATCCTATTGGTGGTCCCCTTAGCAACGGAGCGGATCTAACGCCGGACCGGTAGCAGAGTCGACAAGGCACTCCCGGACCTGTACGAGGATCCTGCTGCGGGCGGGAGCCGCCTCAGGCCTGCTGCTGGTCGTTGACGCCATCGACGAAAAGGAGGCGCCGCGTGAAGCTCACAACCGCGAGTGCTTCAGCACACCCAGCCGGGGCCAACTCAGATGACCACACTCGCTCCATCCTGAAATCAGTTCGATCGCCCCGGGCCCGCTCGGTGCGCTACACCTCGAGGTGCAGCAACTCGTCCGCGGTGACCAGGCGTTCATGCTTGGCCGGGAAATCGCGGCTCTTCGTGGGGTGCCGGACTATTGACCAGGCCATTCGCCTGACCCGCGACCGGGATATCGGGTTGATGTGCACAGTGATCACTCCTGCAGTCGGTATAGCTGAACACGGGCCTGCGGCACTGAAACTTCCACCTCGACCAGACCTAACTCGACCCGGCGGCGTTTCACATAGCGGGTAATCGTCGATTCCGACATCTGCGCACCGTGCTCGGCCACCAGGCGCTGCCACACTCTACTTCGGCGTGGCAGTGCGCAGGACCCGGTGGCGGCGGATCAGTCAATCCGAAACGTCGAACTCGCCGTGATCGCGCACGCCTGGTCGAGGAGGCCGTGCGCCGCGCCCAGGTGCATCACCGCCAATCCTGACCGCCGCACATCACGATGGAGCCGCCGCCAGCATCTGCCTCATCGCCGCCAGGATCGTCTGGCGGCCGTCGGGATCGGTGATCAGGCGACGGGATACCTCGGTCAGATGATCGCCGTGGGTTCGCACGTAGCGGCGCAGCAGCTTGAATGCGTCGTCCACGGACACATCCAGGCGCTGGGAGAGGAACCCCTTGGCCTGATCGACCACGATCCGGCTGGTCAACGCGGTGCGGAGGTGCAGGAGCACGGTCGCCGGGGTGGCGGGGTGTACCTGCAGGATCGCCACGCAGGCAATATGTGCCAGCGTCTGGGCCACCAACAGATCGGCGTCGTTGAGCTCCCCGACCCCGGTGCCGAACAAGCCCAGGGCACCCAGCACAGTGCCGGCCGCGCGCATCGGCACCGCATGCACCGAGGCGAAGCCCGCCTCGGTGGCGGCCGCCACGAACCGCGGCCACCGCGCCGCCTCGGCCTGCACCTCGGACACCGAGATCGGCTGCCCGGTGGCGTAACAGTCCAGGCACGGGCCCTGGTCGGCCTGCAGCTGGAACAACTCCAGGTCGTGGATCTTCTCCGAGGTGGCCGCCATCAGATGCAGGTGATCGCGCAGCGGGTTGGCGAGCAGCAATCCCGCCGCCGCGACATCCAGCAGCTGTGCGCACTGCTCGGTGAGCTCGGTGAGCAGGTCGACAACGTCGAAGTCGTCGAGCAGACTGTCCACCAGCGAGACGACCGCGTCCAGGACGCGAGTTTCACGAGGTATCTCGGTCACGATCGGCTCCATTCTGCGCCGGTCACCGGCGATAGGCAACGGAACCGGTGTCGGGCATGAAGATGACCGCCCATCAGCTCGCGTCCAGTCGCAATCGACGATCCAAGATGTCGCGGGCGACGTCAGTGGCGCTGCGGCCGGTGGTATAGGCGTGCGCCCGCGGAGTTGTTGCACCAGTCGCTCGGCTTGATTGCCGTGAGGTCGACCGAGGGCGTCTTCACACGTGTCCAGGCGTGAGGCGGGGCTACCCAGGAGCCAGGCGGGCCTTCAAGTGGTTGCTTCCCCTCAAGGAGCAGCATGCCGCCGTCCATGATCTTCATTCGCCACCCGCGGTCGGTAAATCCTAGGTCCTTGTGCGCCCACTCGATATCGAAGCTGTCATACCAGTCGCTCCCGCTGATTGCCATCGTTGGATTATCGCTTCGCGATCTGAACACCCCGGTGGCGTGGATCGCCTCGGCGGCCTCCATGGCTTCGCCACAGTGAATCGCTGTCGATGGCAACCAATTTCCCATCGGCGCGGGCCTGCTTGTTGGGCAACAACACGTGCGTGTGTAGGTGCGGATCGCCGGCTCGGCTGGTCTCGTGCTGGTAGGCCGCGGTGACCAATCCCGGTAGGCGCACAAGATCTTTCATGCCGGTGGTCGGGTTGTGTACCCGGGTGTATCCCGCGTGGGTGTGCAGGTACTCCAACGCTTCCCGCGTCGCGGTGTTGTGGGCGTCGACGACGGCTTTGGACAGCACCTCATCGCCGCCCACGGCGCGCAGCAGCGACACACTTTTCGGGGCGCAAAACGTCAGATCGAAACCGTGATTGGCGCGCTTGGCGAACTTGCATCCGCTGGCCCCATTGGGGGCGATTCCATCGTCGAGCCAGCGCGCCACCGCGTCCATGTCGGCGTGCCCACCAGCGCGTTCGGCGGCACTCAAACCGACCAATTCCGCGGCCTTTTCGGTGTCGCCCAGCACATCCACACCGGAGCGCGGGTCTCGCCCTCGCAGTAGTATTCGGCCAGCCCGCCGCCGGCTTTTTGGCGGTCTATTGACGCCGAGACGGCCGCTTGTGCAGTGTCGTTGTAGTAGCGGATCGATTGCCGCTTAAGCGGTGCAATCGTGAGCATCGCCGACCACCTGTCCAACGTGACCGCCCCCCTCGGGCGAGGGGCGGTGTGGCGCACCGAAGGTTCGCCACACCCATGCTTGCACCCCTGGTGCAAATGTGCCACGGTCAACGGCGGTCAGTTTTAGTGAATTGCTGTGCGGCGTCAGCGATGTCGGCGGGTGAGTAACGGAAAAGAAAGAGGCGGCGGGAATTAGCGGGAAAACGGTTGTAGGGCAAGCGTAGTAGAGCAAGTCCGGTTATGGTCAATTGTGCGGCAAGAGATTCGATCTACAGAGCGGCGGCAGCTGGGCGGCGCCGCGGCCGAGCCGGTACAACCAGGCCAGGCCGGAATCATGCCAAGCCAGCCCACCCCGGAAACGACACGTCGAGGGGTGGATTCGGCGTCGTCGCCGGCCAGTTTCCGGTGACAATCCAGTGGACAACCGAAAGCGGCACCGGGTCCAGCGCGCCCAACGCCTCGATTAGCGCGTGCTCAACCACCACCGCAGGCTACCCAGGCTGTCCACCCGCGGGCTCGGCGAATCGCCGTGTCGACGGCGGCCGTCTCGGCGGCCGCGACCGTGGTATGGCGCTGGGCGCAGCGGCGGGCAAGCCGGGCGGCTTCAGCGCGAGCAGCGGCGTGCCCGGCACCGTTGAGGGCGGCACGGCCGGCTTCGCGAGTGCGGGCTTGTTGGTCGGATGTGGCGGCCATCGTTGCTGGCTTGGCGGTCGGGTGGCGTGCGGTGGCGGTGCGAGTGGAGGTCGTCGAAAAGCCCGTCGAGCGGATCGTGGAACGGGTGGAGCTAGCGCCCGCGGCGGCGCTGTTTCGTTCGATAGGTGACCCGACGCCGCTGCGGGGATGTCACAGCCCACCATTGCTGCCCACCTCGAGAGTGCTCACTGCGGCGATGTCATGCCCCACCGCAACCAGCATCTGAGTGGGCACGAACGGGAGGGCGGACGTCCTGGCCACCGTGGCGTGTGGAATTCCCGCTTGGTGTGGTTGCTTTGCGATGCGTTACCCCGCCGCCAGTTTCAGCACCCGCCGCTTGTGAAAGTCGGCGACGTAGACGTTGCCCACCGTGTCCACAGCCACACCCGCGGGGTCGGCTAGCCCCGTGAACGGCAGCACGGTCTGGGCGTTGGCCCCCACGGCCAGCTTCAGCACCCGGAAGTTGCCTCGGTCGGCGGCATACACGTCGCCGGCCCTGTCGACCGCAGGAGTTGAGCTTCAGTTGCATGGTCGGAATTGACTGTCAGCCAGCAAAATACACGTTAGTGAACATGTTCCCGATTGAGCTGCGCACGGTCGACGACCAAAGGGCCGGGCCAGACCAACAATGCTGAGATGACTGCGACCCGCTGTGTGATTCTTTGGTTGGCTTAGCGTTCAACACCCGACAATCCCGGGGAACGGCGCACACCCCGCGGTCGAGGTGTGAACGAATCCAGACCGGCTAATCGTGCGGATCGCTCCATAGTCGAGAGTGCGCCATGGCATCGGTTTTCTTCGCGCTGGCCGTTAGAAGCCGCGTGTGTTGCGGGCCCAAGATTCGTGGCGCGCACAGACGCCGTTCTCGGACGTTCCGGTCAGTCGTGGTCGGGGTACACGATCCGCCGGGCCACAAGATGGCTTGGGTCGGTGAGTGTTTCGTCGGCGATTCGCCCCGCCCGATCGAGGGTGAGCAGCACGGTGATCGACGCGGCGGGATATCCGAGGGCCAGCCGGGTCGCCCCGCTGCCACCCGAGAGACGAACCGCCTGCGGGGCGCTGCCGGCTGCGTAGGGTTCCTGCGAGATGAAGAACTCCGCCGACAAATCCAGCGGCTTGGGCTCAACGGCGCCGGCCGTCGGGTCACTGGTCACTGATTCGTAGACGGTGAGGTTGCCGACGGAGCGCGTCGCGGCCACCGCGCGCGCGAGCTCATCGGCGCCGGGCAGCGTCGGCCACGGCACCAGCAGGCTCACTGGCGCGCCTCGGGCGTCGTCAGCGCCGGCGGCCATGCTCAACACGTTGTCGCCGTCACCCCAGGCCGCGGCGGCGACGAAGCAGCCCTGTCCGCAGCCGCGAAACTTCAGGGCCGCAGCGGCACCGTTGGGTCTGCTGAGCCGCCCGGACAGCATGTAGTGCCGGTCGGGCTGAGGAGCGTAGTAATCCCGCGCCGCGGCGCCGACAGCCGCACCACCAGTTGCCCGGCGCTGGCGGCGACGGCTACTCCGATCTGGCCGGCGAGTGCCCCTAAGGGCAGCACCGGGCCGGAGGGTTCCGGCGGCGCTGGTTGCGCCGCGCCGGTGACCGGCGGCGTGGAGACCAGTGTGGCGGCCAGGGCGAGCACCGACGCTAGGGCTAGGCTTTCGGCACGGATCACGTTGGGCAGCTTCTGGATACGCGCTTGGCTGCGTTGGATCGTCCGGCCGGTGAGGGCGAGTGCGGCCGCGGCGCCAACAAACATGAGTTTGACCACGAGCACCCGCCCGTATCCAGTGGAGAACACCTCTGACAGCGGCAGCAGCACCAGCGCCGACCCCACACCGGTGCCGATGACGACCGCGAACGTCCACACCGCCAGGCGCATGTAGCTGGTGAGCACCCACCGCACCGCCGGAGGCTCACGCCGCCATGCAAGCACCGTCCGTGCTGTCGCCACGAGCGCCCCGACCCAGATCGCAGCGGCGGCCAGGTGGACGCCGGTCAGTACAGCGCCCCACATTCCGGCCGTCGCGTGAGCGTGCGACCGCCATCCCTCGGCGCCGAAGACCACCAGCAGCGGGAGCGGGGCCCAGGACCGCCTTCGGATACCGACCAGAACCAGTGCGGTCAGCAGCGTTGCCGCTTCGGCCGACACGACCAGCCCAGAACCGTTGCGCCACAAGGCGCTTACCCGCCCCGCGTCGGCCACCACCTGGACCGCGAGACCGGCGGCGCCTGCCAGTGCGGCCAGCAGGGCGCCGGCGATCCACGAACGCAGCGCCGGAAGGCGCGGATTCTCCGCCCGCGCCGAGGAGGTGAACCGTTCGGCGATCAGGCCGCCGAACGCGATCGCGAACCCCGCGAACAACACCCAGCGCAGCGCCGCCGCCAGCCACGCGATCGACGATCCGATGGGGCTCGCCGCGGCGGCGGTCAGCGCGTAGCCGACGCCGAACCGGAATTCCTCTTCGACCAGGTCACCGTCGGTGCCGATGGCCCGCCAGCGCACCGTGTAACTGCCTGGCGGCAGCGGCGCGGCCGGGCGGGCGGTCACCAGCTGCCCACCGCGCGTGGTCGTCGCAGAACCGATCGGTTTCGCGCGGCCGTCCTTGTCGAGGATGACGACGGCGTCGCGGCCAATGGTGACCGGCTCGTTGAATATCAGCGCGATCGCTTGCGGCGCAACCGGTACTGCCGTGTCGGCGGCGGGGTCGGTGAACAACAACGTCGGGTGCGCCGCGGCCGAGCCGCCGGCCCCGACGCCCAGGGCCGCCAACACGACCAGCACGCCGAGCACCGCTGCGGCGCGGCGGACGGTGGTCATCGTGCGGCTGCGCGGTAATCCAGGAGGCGGCGCGTTGTGCCTTGCGGGAGCCGCTGCCAGGACAACGGGTCACCGTCGACATGGATTCCGGGTGCGAAGCGCACCCCGGCGTTGGCTCCGAGGCCGATCACGGGCCTCGGCTCCTCGACCGACACGGCATTACCCGCAGCGCGCATAGTCCCCACCGGGCAGTTCCACCACGCCGCGTTCACCAACCGCTCCTCGACATCGCGATGCGCTCGACACACCGGCGGTCTACGATCTACGTACATAGATGGTATACATGCGGCGGCCTATGCCAGGCGGGCAAAACGAGGAGGACCAGTGGCACGTGGATTCGGCGATCTGGAGGCGGTAGTGATGGACCGCTTGTGGGAGTGTGACGGCGCGACCACGGTGCGTGAGGTCTTTGAGGACCTGCTCCGTGACCGCGAGATCGCCTACACGACCGTGATGTCGACGATGGACAACCTGCACCGCAAGGGCTGGCTGTCGCGGGAACGCGATGGAAAAGCCTATCGGTACTGGCCGAGCATGACGCGCGAACAGTACGGCGCCGCGCTCATGCGCGAGGCGCTCGACGCCGGCGGCCGGTCGGATCGCGTGCTTGCGCACTTCCTGGAGCAGATCAGCGCCGAGGACTCCGCGGCGCTGCGCAAGGTGTTAGGGCGCGTTGGGCCCGTGCGCGTGAGGTCGGGGAAGGGTGCGCGGTGAGTGTCGCGGTCTGTCTGCTGCTGTACGCCGCTGTGGTGTGTGTGATCGCGCCGCGGCTGCTGCCGCCCCTAACCCGCCGCGGGAGTGCCCCCGGCGCTGCCATCGCCGTGTGGCTGATCGTGCTAACCAGCGTGCTGGCGTCGTGGGCCGCCGCGGCGGTCGCACTCGTCGTGTATGTCGCGCGGACTTGGACTCGGCCCGATCCGCTAGCTTTGCGCGCGTGCTTCGCGGCGTTGCGTTCGGCCGCCGCCGGGCAGCACGGAGTGGGGACGCAGATCGGGCTCTGGGCGCTGACGATCGTCGTGGGGGCCTTCACGGTCACCCTGGCGGCCCGCGTCGGCCGATCCCTGCTACGCGCCCGTACCAGCAGTCGCCGACACGCCCGGTCCGCGCACATCGTCGGTCGCCGCGTCGCCGGGGTGGGCGGCCTGGTGCTCGACGCGCCGCAGAAGATGGCCTACTGCCTGGGCGGGCGCCCTGAAACGATTGTGGTCACCAGCGCTGCGATCGCTACCCTCGAGCCTGCTCACCTCGATGCTGTGTTGGCCCATGAACGCGCCCACCTTGCAGGGCGACATCATCTGCTGCTCGCCGTCACGCGAGCCCTTGCGGCAAGCCTGCCGCGCATCCGGCTGTTCACCGTCGCCGAGACGGAGATCGCGCGGCTGCTGGAGATGTGCGCGGACGACACCGCAGCCCGGCGGCACGGCACCGCGGTGCTGCTCGCGGCAATCCTCGCCCTTGTCGGCGCCGACCCGATCCCGTCAGCAGCGTTGGGCGCCAACACCGTCGGGGTGTGTGCACGGGTCACCAGGCTCGCCGACCCCGACACCGCCGTGGCACGAGTCCGCGCCCGCCTCCTGCTGGCCGCAGTCACCGCTGTCGTCGTGTTCGGTCCCTTCGTCGTGTGGGCGGGAGTACACGGCTTCACGCCGCACGGCCTCACGCCACACAACCCGCTGCCGTGCGGCCCCTTCACCGCATGATCCGAGCGGATCTCTACTGGTGGCTGCCTCCGAGATCAGGGTGTGTTGGGTTTGCGGGCGACAAGGCGTTCGACCAGGCCGAGTTTGAATCGCTGTGCTTGTTCGATGTCGAATCCGGCCGCGCGGACCTGGGTCAGTGGCCGGCGCAGGAAGTGTTCTCCACCCAAAGGAACGGTAAAGGTCTCCAGCACACGTTGCACCCCACGTACTGGTCGCGAGGTGCTTTCGATGTGGTCGACGAGGATCAGTCGCCCACCCGGCCGCAGGACTCGGGTCATTTCGGTGATGGCCCTGGTGTGGTCGGGAATTGCGCACAGCCCGAAGGTGCAGACGACGGTGTCGAAAGAGGCATCGTCGAACGGCAGCTGTTGGGCGTCACCCTGAAGTAGCGCGGCACGGCGTCCGAGCATGGTTGATCGCCCGCGGGCGATGTCGAGCATGGCCTCGCTGAGGTCGATGCCGGTCAGGGTGACGTCGTCGGGGTAGGCACCGAGGTTGAGCCCGGTCCCGACGGCCACTTCCAGCACCTTGCCGGTCGCCTGCCCGCAGGCCCAGCCCCGGGAGTCGCCGAACAAGCGGCGATCCCAGAACCGCATCTCCTTGTCGTAGGAGCGGGATTTCTTGTCCCAGTAGCGATGCCACCGGGCGGTGCGGTCCTTGGTGGATGTCATCGTATGTTCAGCTCCTTCGTTCAGCCTGAGCGATGTCCGTTCGCGCAAGTCAGTAACTCGCGCCGCAGCAGCACGACCTCATCGTCGGCGTCCAGGTCGAACCGTGGTTGCTCAGTACCGCGCGATCGTGAGAGCGCTTCACATTCACAGGTCTTCACCTAGCGGCGTCAGGCGCCGCCGATATTCATCTTCGTCGATCTCGTCGCGAGCGAAGCGTTTTGATCGAGATCGGTGCGAGGCGAGTATCTGCCGAGTGGGGGTGGGCGTAATCGGCATGGACGGTGGGATCGGCAGCACAATCAACCTGCACGTCGCCGACGACTGCGACACGGGGGCGGTGCTGGCGGCCGCCGCATTCGGGGGCACGGCCATGGGCCTGTTCGCCGACACCGAGTCGCTGGCCGCGTTCGGTTCCAACTCGCCGGATCCGCGCTGCCGCATCCCCTCGGCGGAGGCGGGCCGCGCACAGGGCCGTCGCCGCGTCCCTCGGCGTCGCGTGAGGTGTGCATTCGCAGCGGATCACCGGAATGAGCAACCGGGCAATATGATTCGGACCCCAATGCAGGGTGCAGCTACCGCGGGGACCGGCCCGGCCGCGTCCGAGGACTTGGGTGTGTTTCGGGAAGAATCGCAGCGGAGCATAGGAGAACCGGTCGATCTCCTCGATCCGGAAACCAGCGGCCTCGATCGCCGCGGCAGTGTCGCGGTTGGGGTGACAGCCGCCGTCCGCGCGCGACCACACCGGGGTGATGGCTGCATGACTTGACGCCCACCAAGCGGTGGAGCGGGCCCACAGCACCCCTTGGGAACTGGGGTCGTCGACGCCAACTCAGTTGTGACCGGCGACCATTGTTTCTACAGCGAGGCCAAAATGCCTTGCATCGTGGTGATCTCCTGCTGGTGGTTGGTGACGATCGAGTGGGCCAGCGCCACGGCCGGCGGATACTGACCGGACTTGATTTCGTCCTGGGCCATCGCGATGGCTGCCTGATGTTCCTGAATCATCCCAGTCAAAAACTGCTTGCTCGCGTCCACACCCTGCGCGTTCTGCAAAGCAGTCATGTCCTGATCGGACATCGCGCCGGGGGCCATCGATATCGTGGGCTGACCCCACTGGCTTAGCCAGCTCCGCATCTGCTGGATCTCGGGGCCTTGCTCCGCCTTGATCTGGTTAGCCAGCTGAACCACGCGGGGATCGATGCCCTGCTTGCCCAGGATGATGTCGCTCATCTGGATGCAGTGCTGCTCGTGGTGGGGAATCATGTTTTGGGCGAACGTGACATCGGCTTGGTTGTGTGCGCTTGTGGCCGGTGTCGAGGTGGATGCGGCCGACGAGCCAGCCGAGCTTGTGCCGCTGGTCGCGGACTTATTGCCTGAGCTGCTACACGCGGTCATGGTGACCAGGACCGCAAGCGCGGCCCCACCGATGATTAGCACCCATCGCCTCATCCATTCATCCCCTTCTGCTATGCCACGATTGCGGCTGACTCCTAACGCCTGCACTATATATACTAAGTCGGTACGTAGGCCATAGGTGGCAGCGGGCGCTGGCGGCCTGCGCCCAGCGAAAGAGATGTGATGCAGCCATTGCTTGCAGTGGCGGCGACACTCGCCTGCCCTGTTGGGATGGGCCTGATGATGTGGATCATGATGCGCGGTCATGGCCGCACCCATCAGACCATCAACCCCGGCAGTCAACAGATCGAAGAGTTGCGGGCCGAGATCGGGCGGCCTAAGGCCGAACGCGCCACCGACACTGGATCGGGGTCGGGGCCTGTGACAGTGGCTATGACCGGCCGCAGCAAGCCCCGCATCGTCACGGCTCGTGGCGGGTAACGATCCGATCCACTATCTGCGTACCTACGTAGTAGGTATGTTAAAAGTTCGGACCGCACGTTAAAAAGCCATTACCCGGCTATGCCCCCCCGCCGATTTACGTCAAGGTAGAGCCGTGGAACCGCTGCCGGATTCCCGCACACACTGACACTGACCACCGTGGCCGACCCCGTTGGGGCCGGCCGCTTGGCACCCAGGAGAAATACATGTCATTCGTGACCACAGCGCCCGCCGCCATTTCCGCGGCCGCGACCCAGCTGGAAGGTGTTGGTACCTCGTTTGCCACCGAGAGTTCGGCGGCCGCGGGCTCGACCACGGCGATCGCCCCCGCGGCTGCCGATGAGGTGTCGGCTCTGCAGGCCGGCGTGTTCTCGACCTATGGCCAGCTCTACCAATCGGTCAGCGCCCAGGCCCAGGCCATCCACCAGCAGTTCGTGAACCTGCTGCAGAGCTCGTCTGGCTCCTACCAGGAGACCGAAGGAGCCAACCAGGCCGGGGCCGCCGCTTCCTCGCTGGCCAACAGCGGGTCGTCGGCCGCCGCGCAGCCTGCGCAAGGGGGCATCACCGACGCCATCACCAGCCTGACGTCCTTCCTGACTGGCCTACCCCTCGTCAACAACAGCCTCTTCAGCACGGGGTTCGACGAGGTCGGTAACTTTGCCTCCTCCGAATCGGACTTGATCGGCATGGGCGGTGGCGGTCTGCTCACTGCGCTGGCCGGTCCCTCGACCATGTCCGCCGACCTCGGGGGCTTGGGATCCGGCCTGGTCGGCGACGTCGGTCCGGCGGGGGCCGTCGGCGGAGCCGGCGGAATGGGTGCGGCGCCGGTGTTGGCGGCGGCCGGCTCGGGGTCGTCGATCGGCCCGCTGTCGGTGCCGCCCAGCTGGGCCGGCGGGGCCGCAGTGCCGACGGCGAGCACGCCCGTCACGTTGGCGTCTCAAAGCTGGACCACCGCCGCACCCACTGGGGGGATGTCGACCGGGTCTCCGGCCGGCATTGCCGGCATGCCCGCGGTCGCCAACGGCGGTCGTGGCGGCTCGAGCTTCGGCGCCCCGCGCTACGGCGTCAAGCCCAAGGTCATGCCGACGATTCCCAAGCCGACGATCACCTAAGAATCCAGGCGGCCAACGGTGGCCGGCTTAAAGGGACGGTGAGGTGAGCGGGTTCGTGCACGACGGAATGCCCGCGACGATGCGAGGCATGATGGGCGGTTCGGGCGGCATGATGGGACCCGGGGATGATGGGACCTGGCGGATCACCGTAAGCCGCCGTCGCCCGCGAGGCGTCGGCGAGTTCGGGAAGCGCGAAACGGCCCAAGGATTTTCGCGGCGTCGCCATCCAGATGCAAGGTCTGCCAATGCGGTGCTCACTTGCGTCGGGCGCGTCTGGCCATCCGCTGCAACGCATTTCGCAAACGCGCGGATTCTTCGGGGCTGATCTGTTCGAGGAAGTGGCTGAGCACCAGTTCGGAGCGCCCCCCGCCGTCCAGTGCCTCGCGCATGAGCTGGGCGCTGTGTTGCTCGCGGGTCAACGTCGGCCAGTACCGGTAGGCCTTGCCGTCTCGTTCACGCGCCAGCCACCCCTTGGTGTGCAGGTTGTCCATGGTCGACATCACGGTGGTGTAGGCGATTTCGCGTTCGGCGGCGAGCTCGTCAAAAATCTCGCGGACCGTCGTCGTTCCGTCCCGGTCCCAAATGTGGTCCATCACCATCGCTTCCAACTCCCCGAATCCGCGTACCCGCACGGGCCACCCTCCGATCTCGATGCCACATTGTCGCGTGCGCGCCGACATTCAACTACGCCACCCACGACGATGCGCATTCTACGTACACACATCGTAGATTATGGGACGGCCAAGGTCACCACACTGCCGCGGCGTCCGGCCCTAATCGGGGGAAGGGGATCATAGCGTGATCTATGTACACAGATAGTAGTACGGGCGGAAGGCCGGCAAGCCGATCTCACCGGAGCCGTGTTTGTTGATCGCACCTGCTTGGTCTACGATCTACGTACATAGATAGTAGCTGTAACGAACTGCTGGCGCCCGGAGGACCCGTTGCCGAACCACCGTCGTCGGCTGGCCGTGGTCGTGGCGTCCGCCCTTCTCGCGGCGGGATGTAGCGGCCGCGACGCCGTCGCCCAAGGCGGCGCATTCGACTTCGTCTCACCGGGCGGCAAGGTCGACATCCTCTACGATCCGCCGTCTTCGCGCGGCACGATCGGCGATCTGACCGGGCCGGATCTGGTGAACGGCCACCCGATTCACGTGTCCGACTACAGCAAGAAGATCGTCGTGATCAACGTCTGGGGGTCCTGGTGTGCCCCGTGCCGCACCGAGACCCCGGAGCTGGAGAAGGTGTTCACCGCAACCCAACAGCTCGGCGTGCAGTTCCTCGGCATCGATGTCCGCGACGCCCGGCAGGCCGCGCAAGACTTTGTGATCGACCGTCGGGTCACCTACCCATCGATCTTCGATCCCTCGATGCGCAGCTTGATCGTCCTGGGCAGCCACTACCCCACCAGTGTCGTCCCGACCACTGCGGTCCTCGACCGCCGGCACCGGGTGGCGGCGGTATTCCTCAGAGCGCTGCTGACCACCGATCTGACGCCACTGATCCGACGCCTGGCCGAGGAGCCATGACCATCCATGCCTCAACTGGTGAGCCCCCAAACCCGACCGCTCCAGGTGGAGCGGACGGCTTGACATCCGGCCGACCGCGGCGGCTGAAACGACCAGGTCCGTGGTCCATCTCCCCGGGATCGACCGAAAAGCACGACACCACGAAAATGGAGGCCTCACAGATGTCCGACGGCACATCCAAGGCGGCGAAACCATCCGGTGCGGGCCGGCGGAAAGGCCGCACAGCGGCCGGGCGCAATGCCGTCGCGCGGGCCCGCGCCGGCCGCGGCAGCAGGTCGTGGTGGCTCGCCGCGGCCGCGATCGTCGCTGTTGCGCTGGGCGTTGTTGTCGCGGTGACGAAATCCGGTCATTCGCAACGCGAACGGGGGACGATACCTGCACTGAACAACCCGCCGGCCACCACCGCGGTCGGCCGCGATACCCCTCCACCGTGGAATGCCCCGGCCGACGCGGCGGCCGCCGTTCGTGCGGCCGGGTTGCCGATGCTGAGCCAGGAGGGCAAAGTTAACGGTCAACCCGTCGAGGTGCCTGCCGGAATCGGCATCGACCGCTCTCGTCGCGGCATCAGCCCGCTGCACACCCATGATGCCACCGGGGTGATCCACATCGAGTCGCCGGTCAACCGGGCATTCACCCTCGGCGAGTTCTTCACCGAATGGGATGTCAGCCTGTCACCGGACAACGTCGGAGGGCTGCATGTCGGTGATGGTAAGGCGCTGCGCGTCTTTGTCAATGGTACCCAAGTGACAGCGAACCCGGCGGCGGTGATCCTTAACGCCCATGACGAGATCGCCCTGATATATGGCAACCCCCAATCCGCCGGATCCATACCAAGCCGGTACGACTTCCCCTCCGGCCTCTAAACTTCCACCAGCGGGGTTAGGTATCGAAGCGAGCGCTCGCCGGCCGCGACCGCGGCGGCTACCCTGAGATAAATTGCCGCAGTGCCAGTGTCGTCGCGCGGAGGCCCGCGGACCAGCCAAATACCCACCGTGGCGAGGAAATCCCGCCGTTGAGGGCGGGCGCGGCACCGTTCCGCGCAAATAGAACAGATGAAGATTCACCCGGTTACGAACACCGATGGGAGATGTCGCGGTTACCCGGACAGCCGGTTGGTGCTTTCAATTCGCGCCGATCAGCGGGGTACCGCCACGCGAAAAACACCAGCTACCTAGCCGACACCATGCCGGAGACGGTCTCATCTGCACCGGCCTATGGTGAAATAGGTTGTGGCTCAACTGCCCTCCCGCAGCAGCGTTGTCCGGCGGTGGTATTCGTCGTCGTCGATCTCGCCGCGCGCGTAAATGGCGATGAAGATGATGTGTGATGGAGGCGGTTGGGGACATTGGAGAGTTCTGTGGGGGGTCGTGCCGACGATCGCGATGGTGGTGATCTGGGCGCTGGTAATCACCGCCATAGTGCTTGTCGCGCGATATCTCATATCGTTGTGGAGCGCTAACTGGACAGCACGACCGACCCAACCCGAAGACCTCATCGCCCAACGCTTCGGATTGCCAGCGGCTCTCGCTCACACCTCCTGCCAGTCGGCAACTTCTGGTTGCCTCAAAGTCTTCGTTGTTACTGCCTGCCGGCAACAGCTACTATCTGGGTACGTAGCTAGTAGATGCTGCCGCGAACGCTAGCAGTAACCGCCTCGGCGAGGGCGTAACCATCAGTGACAAGTGAACTGAGCTGGCGTCGGACTCGTATCAATAGCAGGAGGTGAGCGACTGTGGCTCATGTCGCCGGGACGTCGAATCCGGAAGCGGCGGTGATGAAGGAGCTCTACGACGAGCACGCCGCGGTTTTGTGGCGCTACGCAATGCGGTTGACCGGTGACGCCAGCCGCGCCGAAGACGTTGTCCAGGAGACGCTGCTGCCGGCGTGGCAGCATCCGGAAGTCGTGGGTGACTCCGAGCGCTCGGCACGGGCGTGGCTGTTCACCGTCGCGCGCAACATGATCATCGACGAGCGACGCAGTGCACGGTTCCGCAATGTCGTCAATTCGCTCGACGACTCAAGCACACCTGAGCAGTCCACTCCGGACGAGGTGAACGCGACGCTGGACCGGATGCTGATCGCCGACGCGATGACCCAACTATTCGGGCGAACATCGGGCAGTGATCGAGCGCTCCTACTACCGAGGATGGACCACGGCGCAGATCGCCGCCGATCTCGGAATCGCCGAAGGAACCGTGAAGTCCCGATTGCACTATGCGGTGCGGGCACTCCGACTCACGCTGCAAGAGATGGGGGTGACCCGATGACGGCGCCACAGCCAATCCGGACGCCCAATGCCCCCGAATGCCAACTGGTGCAAGGCGAGTGGCGTTACAACAAGGGCACGCTACTTCCCATCCGCGCGGCCGTCGGCCGCGTCTACCTGATGATGCTTTCAGGAGATGGATTGTCATCATGACGTTTCTACGGGGATTCGGCCCGCCCGGTGACAAAGAAGTGTCCGGGGGTGACAACCACCGCTATGCGATGTGGGATGCCGCCTACGTGCTGGGATCGCTATCTTCCGCCGACCGGCGCGAATTCGAGGCGCACATGGCCGACTGCCCGTCATGCCGGGAGGCCGTCGCCCAGCTCAGCGGCATGCCGGCCCTGCTCTCGCGGCTCGACCGCAACGAGGTAGCCGCGATTAACGAGTCCGACCACACATCCGGGGCGCAGGAGATGTCGGCGGAGCTGCTGCCGTCGTTGCTGGCCACGCTGCGTTGGCGCCGCCGGCGTACCCGCTTGGCGGCTTGGACGGCCGCGGCCGCCGCGGCCGTCGTGCTGGCGATCGGTGTGTTGGTCGGAGTTGCGGGCCATTCCACGACCTCTCTGCCAGCGCAGACGACCGCCTCGGCGCTGCCGATGGCGCAGGTGGGGACCACGCTGCTGGCCTCGACGGTGTCGCTCAGCGGCCAGCAGTGGGGAACACACATCGCGCTGAATTTCGTGTGTACGGCGCCGGTGGATGCCCACCATGACAGGGTGGCGCTGGTTGTGGTGGGTCGCGACGGTAGCCAATCCCGGCTGGCGACTTGGGTGGCGATCCCGGGTCATACAGCAGTGCCCACCGCCAGCATTTCGACCCCGGTTGATCAGATCGCCGCAGTGCAGGTGGTTTTGGCCGACAACGGTCGGGTGATGCTGCAGCGCTCGGTCTAGAAATTGCGGTACGGGGTGAACTGGGGGGAGACAATTGCCCCAGTTGCGCAATGTGATGACATGCAACGATCTCTTCGCTGTCACACCGGAACCCGACGGCCGCGCGATAAGTCGAACGGTCATAACCACCGCGGCGGCCTTACCCTAACGAGACGCCACCGGCGCAGCGCTACAACCGCGGCCTTGGTCAGGCCGAATGCTGAGGTAAGCGCTTGTCGAGCGTGCGGCGCAGCTTGCGTTCGGAGAGCCGCCCGTAGGAGAACGGCCTGCCGTCGACTAATACGCCAGGCGCGAACAGCACGCCCGCCGTCCCCGCGAGTTGCCGGCCCTCGTGGCTGGCCAGGTCGATCTCGGTCACCCGCAGCGGGTAGGTGTCGCCGAGCTGGCGCAGAACCTGTTTGGCGTGGTCGCAGAAGCCGCAGTCGTCCGTGGTGAGCAGGGTGATCTGTACCGGGTCGGTCACGGCGTGCGTTCGGCGGTCAGGTCGATAAGCATCTTGGCGGTGGGCAAGAACATTGTGTAGTTGGGTTTTCCGCCGTAGTCGGCGCGCCAGCGGATCGTCCCGTCGGGGCCGACCAGGATGAAGCTGTGGCCGTCGCGCATCTCGCCCATCATCCCGTAGTGGTTGGCGTTGTAGGCGCGGGAGACTTGCATGCTCGGGTCGGACAACACTGGGGTGGTTAGCTTTTCGTCGGCGGCCTTCCGGCCGATCAGGTTGGCCGGGTCGGTGGTGATCGATACCACCGCATCAACGCCTGCGGTCTTCAGCGCCGCCTGGTTTTGTTCGAGGTCTTTGATCTGATCCCAGCACGGCGGGCACGACAGACCCTCCTGGAAGTACAGCAGCACGTTGCGGCCGCGGAAATCGGTAAGGCTGACCTGTTCGCCGGTGCCCGAGGTCAGGGTGAACATGGGCGCAACGCGGCCCGCGCCGGGCTGACCGGCCACATGTTTGAAACCGCTGCCGCTGGCCGGCGCGGCGTGCTTGCCCTGTGAGCTCTGATAGACCAGGTATAGCGCCACGACTAACACGGCGACCACCGCACCACCGATGATCCATCCTCCGCGCCAGAGCGCCTGGCCACGCAGCCGCAGCATCTGCTGGCTGGCCTCTCGCTGTCGGCGCGTGGCCTTAATGCTGGTCTTATTCATGTGCCTTCTCCTCGAGGGTCTCGGCGGTTGCGGGCGTTACAGATTCGTTCCCGGCGGCGCAGCCGGACGAGGTGTCGGCGGGCGTCGCGGTGGGGGTATGCAGCGCTCGTCGGATGAGCAGGGCTAGGCCCAGCAGTAACACGGCCAGCAGTACCCAGCCCGGGATCCAGGACAGGGCGCCCAGGGCCACGCTGCTGATGTGCTGCAGCGAGGCCGACAGTTGGGTTTGCCAGCCGCCGCTGGGCATGCCCGGCCCGGTGAAGGCCAAGGTCACCGCCAGCACGCCCATGGCGATCATCAACAGTCCGCTCACGGCGCTGCCCAGCGCCATCGACCGTTGCCATCGGCCGATCTGTAGCCGCACGGCGCGATCGGTGAGCAGCCGGGTGGCGCGTTCGCGGCGCTTGTCCCACAGCAGGGCCATGACCGCCAGCGGTGCGACCATCCCGCCCACATAGGCGGCGCCGATGGCCAGGGCCACCGGGAAGGATGCGGCGGCCCCCGACAGCACCGCGACCCCGGCCAGCACCGGGGCGCAGCAGGCGCTCGCCGCACCGGAGAAGGCGCCGAGCACGTAAGCCGAGCCGAAGCTGCCCTCTTTGGCCGGTCGGGCCCCGGGCATGGGCTGGTTGGGTTTCCACCCGGCCAGCGTCGCCGCCCCGGCCATGATCATCAGGGCGCCGCCAATGGAAAAGATCCACAGGTGCCCGGTCATCAGCAGGCTGCTCAGCGCGGTCGCGCCCAGCCCGATCGGCAGGATCATCGTCGCGACCCCCGCGCCGAACACCAGGGTCGCCGGAACCACCCCACCGCGGTGACGGAACCCGGTCGACAGGTAGGCGGGCAACATGACAGAGATACAGCACGGCGCCAGCAGGGCCACCACCCCGCCCAGAAACGACGCCAGCAGCGTGGTCCCGAACAGCACTTCACCCACGGCGGCAGCCCCTGTGCGACGGTGCGCGCATCAATTCCCCTCTCCGTGTGGCTCGCGGCTACTATCTACGTCATCCGTACGTAGATAGTAGCGCGCGGTGGCCGGGCGGCCGAACACGATGGCGTCACCAGCGTGCGCTGCACACCAAAGTAATCTACTATGTCTGTACGTAGACCGTAGTCGAGTTGGCGGATGTCGAATGTCCACCCCGGCAAGGGAGTAACCATGCAGTCGTTGTTGCTGGGGGTTGCGGCCCTGGCCTGCCCGGTGGGGATGGGCCTGATGATGTGGATGATGATGCGCGGCCAAGGCAAGGACGCCGCTGCTGGCGAGGACCACGGCAGCCAACCGGAGGTCCAGGCGCTGCGCGCCGAAATCGAGCAGCTCAAGGCCCAGCGCGCCGATGACCGCACTGCCGGCGGGCAATAATGCCCACTTGGCTGGCCGGCCTCATCGCGGTCGCCGCGATCACCGTGACCTACTACTCCTGCATGCGGCCCCACCTGAGCGGGCGCGGCTGTGCCCGCAGCGGCGGCTCGGTGCAGGACGCCGACTTGGATGTTCGGCACGCCGCCGCGCCCAAACGGTCAGGGCTGCGATTGTTCATCGGCGTGGCAGCCGCGGTTGCGGTCGTTGCCGTGGTCGGCCATTGCGGGTCGAACCTGTCCGGGCCCCGTGCATCTCATACACCGCATCCGTTGCTTTCATCGCTGGGCAGTGAATTCACCGTCGACGCTGAGCACTCGCATCTTGTTGACGTCTCGTCGACGGCATGCCACGAACCGGTGACGACGGCGGTACTACCGCGGCCGGGCACCGCTTCGGTTGCGCATGGTGCGGTCATGGCAGTGGTGGCCATCAGGGGTTGGCTCGCGCAGCCTCCGGTGGTGGCCGGTCGGGGTCCGCCGCGTGCGCTCGGTAGTGCCCTCAGCGGTCAAGATCTCTTGACGCGGTTCTGTCGCGCTCGTCGCTGATTGGTCAGCGTCAGGTCGTTGTGCTTGTCACGACGGCCAGTGATTGCTGACCCACGTCACTAGCCGCGCTTTCGTCGCGGTCCGTTGCAGAAGCGACGATCCCATGAACCATGTCTTGTCCATCGACACCGTCGAGTCCATAGGGACTCTTGCGCCGTGCAATTCGCGGCAGCCCATTCTCGCGAGGGTACAACGCGCGCTCGGTCTATGCCGGCCGGGCCCCGGTGTACCTCGGCGAACTCGTATGGGCGGGACTGGTTCTCGTCGCGACCACTGCTGCTCTGGCCTTAAACCGCGTCGAACCGGGGCCATCGTCTGGAGGCTCAAACACGGGATAGCCAGCGTGATCAGGTCGCGAGAACTGCTCAAAAGCCTTGTTGGACAACGACAAGAAGCTCGATCGCGTGTCGACATCCCCATTGAGTATCCGACGAGCCACTCCAAACGGCGCACACCTGACACACAACACCATCCCTAGAGCTTGGCAATAACTCTGAAGGAGACAAGCACATGTCGTTCACGACAATACAGCCGGACATGCTGGCGGCTGCGGCCAGCGATTTGTCGCTTATCGGCTCGGCGATCGGCGCCGATAACGCAGCGGCGGGCCCGATTACCGCATTGGTCCCCGCCGCCGCCGATGAGGTGTCGGAACTGACGGCGGCGCAGTTCGCCGCGCACGCGGGCATGTATCAGGCGGTGAGCGCGCAGGCGGCGGCGGTTCACAGCATGTTGGTGAGCACCCTGAGCGCCAGTGCCGGTTCTTATGCGGCGACCGAGGCCGCCAACGCAATCACGGTCGGATAAGGAGTTGTGTAGCAATGGATTTCGCCATGTTTCCACCGGAGATCAACTCCGGACGGATGTATGCTGGTCCGGGGTCGGGACGGATGCTGGCCGCTGCGGCGGCCTGGGACGGGGTGGCCGCCGAGCTGTATTCGACGGCCACCTCGTATCAGTCGGTGATCTCGGGACTAACCGCGGGGCCGTGGCTGGGCCCGTCTTCGGCGTCGATGGCGGCCGCGGCCGCCGCCTATGTGGCGTGGATGAGCGCCACCGCCGCGCAGGCCGAGCAGACGGCCGCCCAGGCCAAAGCGGTGGCGGCCGCCTATGAGACCGCGTTTGCGGCGACGGTGCCCCCACCGGTGATCGCTGCCAACCGCAGCCTGTTGATGGCGCTGATCGCGACCAACGTTCTGGGTCAAAACACCCCGGCGATCGCGGCGACCGAAACCCAATACGCCGAGATGTGGGCCCAGGATGCTGGCGCGATGTACGGCTACGCGGGTTCGTCGGCATCCGCGACAACGCTGACGCCATTCACCCCACCCGCCCCCACCACCAACCCGGGCGGGCTGGCCGGCCAAGCCGCCGCGGTCGCCCAAGCCACCGGCACCTCCGCCGCGACGAACACGCAGACAGTGCTGTCGCAACTGACCGCCGCAGTGCCGACGGCGCTCCAGGGGCTGGCGTCGCCCTTGCCCTCCACGTCGGCAGCCGCGTCGTCCGGGCTCACCGGAATCCTGCAGAGCCTGGGCCTGGCATCCCCTCTGGGCTATGTGGATGGGGGTGTGTCGTCGGCTGGGCTGGGGGTGGCCTCAGGGGCATGGCAGTCCGCGTCAAACGCCGACGCAGCGATGATCGCCGCGGACGATGAAATGACCGGCATGGACGGCCAGGTTATGGGCGCGATGGGTCAAATTACCGGCATGGAGGGTCGAATTATGAACCGGTTCGACCAGTTGGGAGCGGTGCGGACGGTGGTGTCCGCGGGTGTGGGCCAGGCGAACGCCGTCGGGGCGTTGTCGGTGCCGTCGGCCTGGACCGCGGCGGCCCCGGCGATCAGACTGGCCGCGGTGGCGCTGCCGGCCACCAGCCTCAGCGCCGCCCCAGAAGTCTTCGCAGGTAGCCCGGGAAGCCTGTTCAGCGAGATGGCTATGGCAAACATGGCCGGACGGGCGATCGGCGGAACTGTTAGCCCAGGCGGCCAGGAGTACGTCGGCGCGACTACTCGGCCACGCCCCGCGCAGCCGCAGCGATTGCCAGGCAGCTCTTTGACGGGAATCGCTGCGGAGCTACGCGAACTCGCCGAACTCCGCGACTCGGGAATTCTCACCGACGAGGAATTCAGCGAACAGAAACGACGCCTTCTCGGTCGTTAAACCGTGAGCTTCGATCGCAGTTGGGGGCGATTCACTGGACTGGGTAGCACCACATTGCGCCGGCCGCAGTCAGAGCGGCAGGGATCAGCGGTCCCCCGGCGATGAGAAGCGTTGTGGCGGTGAGCAACAGCCCGGCGGTCCACTGGTTTCGGGCCGCGAACGGTGCGGCCAGATGTTCGGCGCGGGCCAGAACATCGGTTCCGGTAGCTCCGACGGCGCCATGCGGCATCGGGGCACCGGTGGACAACGCCAGCAGCGCGTCTAGCAGTGTCTGCGAGCCGTGGCTGCGGGCCGCGGCGTCGTCGGCGGATATCTCCAACAACCGGGCGATCTCTCGAGCGCCCGCGCTGAACAAGGCCACCCGGGGAATGGCCACCGCCAACGCGCGGGCGAAGGCCAGGACATGGTGGTGGCGCCCGGCCAAATGGGCGCGCTCGTGGGCCAGCACCGCTTGCAGATGGCGATCGGTGAGCGCGTCGAGTGCCGCGCTGGTCACGACGATGGTGTCCGGGCGCCCGGCCACGCAGTAGGCGGCCCGTTCGGGAGCATCCACCACGACGGCGTCCACGCCATCGATTCGGCGGCCGATTACGCCAGGCCCTCTCAGCATGCCCGCGGCTGTGTGCGCGTGCCCGCCACAGCGATCGACCCAACCGCCAACCCAGAATGGCCAGTGCGCTGGCCCCGGCAGCGGCCAGCGTGAACAACCCGGCCTGCAGCACTGGCCCGGAGCCGCCGTCGAAGAGCCGGCGCAGCGCCGCCAAACACGCGGTGGCGAGCCGGCCCGGCTGGTCCCGATACCGCATGAGGGACCCGATAAGGAAGGCTGCCGCGGTCACCCACAACGCGACCACGCTGACCATCGCCACCAGCCACGCAACCACCCCTAACCGCGGCACGGAGCCCGCCCGGGTCAAGCGAACCAACACTGCCGGTGAGAGCGTCGCGACCGCGAAGCTGTACAGCAGCAGACACACCGCGACACTCATCACGCCGCCCTTACCTGCCGCTCCCCGGATTTTGTCGCCCGTGTGGTTGCGTCGAAGCGCAGCAGGCGCAGCGAATTGGTGACCACGCTGACCGAGGAGAAACCCATCGCCGCGCCGGCGATGATCGGATTGAGCAGACCTGCCGCGGCCAGCGGGATCGCGACTACGTTGTAGCCGAACGCCCAGCCCAGGTTCTGGACGATGGTGCGATAGATGCGGCGCGACAACAGGATCGCGGTGGGAACGCCCGTCAGGTCGGAGCGCACCAAAGTCAGGTCGCTGGACTGGATGGCGACATCGGTGCCGGTGCCGATCGCGATGCCCAGGTCGGCCTGTACGAGGGCCGGCGCGTCGTTGACGCCGTCCCCGACCATGGCCACCACCTCACCGGCGGCTTGCAGGGCGGCCACCTCGGCCTGCTTGTCGGCCGGCAGCACTCCGGCCAGCACCCGCTCGATGTCCAGCCGGCGGGCGACGGCGTCGGCGGTGCGGGCGTTGTCGCCGGTGATCATCGCCACCCGCAGGCCCATGCGGTGCAGCCGCGCGACAATGTCGGCGGCGTCGGGCTTGACCGTGTCGGCGACCGCGACCAGGCCATTCACCCGGCAAGCCCAGCCCACGAACACCGCGGTGTTCCCGCCTTCCTCCAGCCGCTGCGCATGCTCGGCCAGGTCGGCGGGCACGGTCCATCCCGCCTCGACAAACATGCTGTGCCGACCCACCATGACGGTGACGTCGTCGATGGTGGCCCGCATACCGTGCCCGGCGAGCGCCGTGAAGTCGCGCACGGGACTCGCCGTGCCGAATCTGGATCGCGCCGCGGCCGCGATCGCCGCCCCGATCGGGTGCTCGCTGTCGGCTTCTGCGGCGCCGGCCGCGCGCAGGATGTCATCGCGGTCGTTGCCCGCGCTGGCCAGCACCTCGGTCACGGACATCTCGCCACTCGTGAGGGTGCCGGTCTTGTCGAAGAGAACCGTACTGATGGTGCGGGTGCGTTCGAGAACCTCCACCCCTTTGATCAGGATGCCCAGGCGTGCGCCGCGGCCGGTGCCGACCATGATTGCCACCGGGATGGCCAACCCCAGCGCGCATGGGCACGCGACGATCAATACTGCGACCGCGGCGATCAGCCCAGCCACCGGGTCGTTCCCGAGCAGCCACCAGCCCAGGAAGGTCAGCCCGGCGAGGCCGATCACGGTCGGGACGAAGACCGCCGAAATCCGGTCGGCCAGCCGCTGCGTGTGGCCCCGCCCGGCCTGCGCCGCATAGACGAGCGACACGATCTGGGCGAGCGCGGTGGCCGACCCGACCGCGGTCGCTGCGACGGTGAGCACGCCGCTGGTGTTCACCGTGGCCCCAACCACCGCCGATCCCACGGTCTTTTCCACCGGCACCGACTCACCAGTCAGCATCGACTCGTCCACGGCGCTGGCACCGTCGATGACCTCGCCGTCGGTGGGCACCTTCTCGCCCGGCCGCACCCGCATCAGGTCGCCGACGCGCACCTGCTCGATCGGGATCATCATCTGGGTCCCGTCGCGCTGCACCCGGGCCTGCTTGGCGCCCAGTTCCAGCAGCGTGCGAATCGCGTTGCCGGCCCGCCGTTTCGCTCGCGCCTCAAGGTAGCGGCCCAGCACCAGAAACGCGATGATCAGTGCAGCACTTTCGAAATACATGTCGCCGCCGAAAAACAGCAGCCGCGCGGTGGAAAAGGTGTAGGCCGCCAGGGTGCCCATCGCGATCAGGGTGTCCATGTTGGCCGTGTGGCGACGGGACCGGCGCGCGGCCTCGCGCAGGAACGGCCAGCCGACGTAGAACTGCACCGGTGTGGTGAGGACGAACTCGACCCAGTGCACCCAGGGCTGCGCGCGCAGCGTCCCGGAGAACATCGCCAGATAGCCCACCGCCAGCGCCAGCGGCCAACCCACGATCACCCGATGCAGCCAGGCCCGTTCGGGCGCGGCCTCCTCCCCGCCGGCGTCGAGCGGCGTGCCGGCCTCCAGCGGTGATAGCCGGTAGCCGATCTGCTCGACCGCGGCGCGCAGCGCATCGGGATCAGCGGGCTGCCCGGCGAGCACGACCCGGGCGCCCGATGTCGCGTAGTTGACATACGCGGATTCGACACCGGGCTGTCTGCCCAGGATCCGTTGAACGCGCGTCGCACACGACCCGCAGGTCATCCCCTCGACCGTAAAGTCGAGGTTCGAAGGTGAGGTCGTGGCTCTGCGTCATGGCGTCAGCCATCCCCAGCAACCGCGTAACCCTGGCTCTCGATCGCGGCCACCAGTGCGTCGTGACCGATCACGGCCTCATCGAAGTCCACGCTTACTCGCCTTGCGTCTATATCGACGACGGCAGCGCGCACACCATCGAGCGGGTTGAGCGCGCCCTCGATGGCGCTCTTGCAAGCCGCGCAAGAGATTTCGGGTACCGAAACGACCGCTGTGGTCACCACGATTACCTCCGATCCCACGACACAACCCAGTGTTATCCTTCCAGTGCAATGGAAGGTCAAGGAGGTTTGCATGCAGATCGGCGAGCTGGCGAAACTCACCAACACCAGCACCAAGACCATCCGCTTCTACGAGGACTCGGGACTGCTACCGCCGCCCGCACGCAGTGCGTCCGGGTATCGCGACTATGGACCCGAGATGGTGGATCGGCTGCGGTTCATCCATCGTGGTCAAGCGGCCGGGCTGACCTTACAGAAGGTGCGCCAAATCCTCGCGATCCACGACCGCGGCGAGGCGCCGTGCGGGCACGTTCGGCAGCTCCTGAACAGCCGCCTCGACCAAGTCCGCGCCCAGATCGTCGAACTCGTCGCCCTCGAAGGCCACTTGCAGGCCCTTCTCGACAACGCGTCGCACAGTGCGCCCACCGAACACGATCAGTCCACGGTCTGCTGGATTTTGGCAAGCGACCTGGATGCGCCCGCCACTGCCGAGGGCGTCTAAGGCTGCGGCGTGCTCGGGGCCGGGGGACTAGTCGATGTCGACGACGGCGATGGACCGGGTCCCTTCGGTCCCATCGGCCCCATGCCACCGGGACCCATCATGCCTCCCATTCCGCCGCCGGAGCCGCCCATCTCGCAGTGCATCACCTGCGGTCCCCTGTGCTGCTCCGATTTTGAGCCCAAGAAAAATCCCGAGAAAAAGATCACCCCGACGATGAAGACAACGCCGGCGATGATGCCCACCGCCGCCGCGGCCTGACTGAGGCGACTGGGACGTTCCCGGCCCGCCGTTTCGGCGGCGGATTCGCTTGAGGTTCGGGGTGTTTCGGTCATGTGTACCTCCGGCTTCGCTAGATTCCATTACGCGGCTTTGGGAAAGCCATTCCGCCCTTGACGTTCGGCGGCCAGCTGGTCGAAATCTCGCGGATGGTCGTGGACTCCGGCACGGCCAATCCTTCCTGTCTGGTCACCGGCGCTGTGGTAGACGGCCCCAATCGATCACGCCGTCAACGACGATGTACTGTCTACGTACACGCATAGTAGATGATGGAACGAGAAAGCGCACACGCCCTCACCACACCATGACCGCGCCATCTGACCACACTCCCACCCCCCCGCCCAAAGAGGCAATCAGCATGTCCGATCGCCGCGCAGCAACACCGGCGCTGCGACCAGGCTGCCGCGCTGCCTCGCGACGGGCACTGTTGTGACCGCCGTGCTCGCGCCGGCCGGTGCAGGGGCGACACACACCAACTGGATCTTCTTCGAATTCGACTGGTCCAACGATTAGCGCGGCCCATGGCTGTTGGCATCGGCGGGGCGTCTGTTGATCGTGGAACATCCGGACCAGACGATGGGCCGGATTCGCGAACCTACCTGTCCGGCATCCTGCTGGCCGGTCTGCTGCTCAACTCCATGCTCGGTTGGTCCTGGGCCGACCCGGTCGTCGCCCTGGTCATCGCTGCGGTCGTGGTCAAAGAAGGGCGCGACGCATGGCGCGGCCGGCACTGCTGCTGATCCGGTCCGCCGTGCGTTGCATCATCCGGAGCGCTGCCGGTCCACAGCTGTGAGGTCGCGTGGCGTCGCGGCGGCTGCGCTCGGGAGGCTCAGCCGTTTGAGCATCAGCGCGTTAACGGTAACGATCAGCGTCGAACCCGACATCGAGAGCGCAGCGACCTCGGGACGCAGCACCAGCCCCAGCCAGGGTGCAAAGACTCCGGCGGCGATCGGTATCGCGACGGCGTTATAACCCACAGCCCACGCAAGGTTCTGGCGCATCTTGCGCCGAGTCCCTCGGGCTATCCGCAGCGCGATGGCAACGTCGAGCGGATCCGACCGCATCAATACCAGATCCGCGGTCTCGATAGCGACGTCGGTGCCGGCTCCGATCGCGATGCCCACGTCGGCTTGCGCCAGCGCCGGAGCATCGTTGACGCCGTCACCGACCATGGCAACCTTCTTGCCGACCCGCTGTAGGGCGGCGATCTCGGCGGCCTTATCGCCCGGCAACACCTCGGAGATAACGGTCCCGATGCCCAATTGCGCGGCGATGCGCTCAGCCGTTGCCTGATTGTCGCCGGTCAGCATCACCACCTCCACACCCTGGGCGTGCAGCGCCGCGACGGCATCGGGTGAGGCTTCGCGGGCCGCGTCGGCAAGCGCGATAACCCCGGCGGCACGCCCGTCGACGGCGACGAGCACCGCGGTTCGCCCGCTGGATGCCAGCTCGTCGCGCCTGCCCATCAGCGAACCGAAGTCGATGTTCTCCTCGATCATGAGCTTGCGGTTTCCGACCGCGACACAGTGGCCATCTGCCTCCGCGACGGCGCCATGCCCGGGCACGTTGCGAAAACCGTTCACCGACAACGATTTCACACCCCGGGCCGCGGCATACCGTACGATTGCGGCGGCCAACGGATGCTCCGATGCTGTCTCCACCGCGGAGACCAGCGTCAGCAGCTCGTCCTCACCGACCCCGTCGGTCACGACGTCGGTGACCTCAGGTTCGCCCTTGGTGAGCGTGCCGGTCTTGTCCATCACGACGGTGTCGATGCTCGCCGACGCTTCCAGCGCGGTCGCGTTCTTGAACAACACGCCACGTTTGGCGCCCAGCCCCGTGCCAACCATGATCGCGGCGGGGGTGGCTAGGCCCAGCGCGTCGGGACAAGTGATCACGATGACGGTGATCGCGAACAGCAGCGCTGTGCGCGGCTCAGCGCCAGCCGCCCACCACACCAGAAAAGTGCCGGCTCCTCCGAGCAGGGCGACCAGCACCAGCCAAAACGCTGCGCGATCGGCCAGACGCTGGCCCGGGGCCTTGGAGTTCTGCGCCTCCTGCACCATTTGCACGATTTGGGCCAGCACCGTGTCAGAGCCGACCTTCGTAGCGCGGACCCGCAGCGTCCCGGTGGTATTGATCGACGCGCCAACGACATTCGAGCCAGGATCTTTTGTCACCGGCAGGCTCTCCCCGGTGACCATGGATTCGTCGACCTCCGAGTGGCCGTCTTCAACGGTGCCGTCAACCGGAATCTTGGCGCCCGGTCGGATCAGCAGCAGATCACCCACTGTGACCTCCGCCGTGGGGATCTGCACGGGCTCGGCATCGCGCACCACCACCGCCATCGGGGGGGCCAGCGCCAGCAAAGTGCGGATCGCATCGTTTGCCCCGCCACGAGCCCGCATTTCCAGCCAATGCCCCAGCAGCACGAACGTCGTCAACATCGAGGTGGCCTCGTAGAACACCTCGCCCCCGCCGGTGATGGTGACTGCGACGCTGTAGAGCCATCCGGCGGCCACCGCCATGGCTACCAGCACCATCATGTCCAACGTCCGCGCGCGCAGGGCCCGCCATGCACCGTCGAAGAAGATCCACGCCGAGTAGAACACCACCGGCAGGCTCAGCAGGAGCGCAAAGAGGTCGTCCCGCAACCCGAACGGTGTCGGCACCGCGAACCCGAACATGTCCCGGCCCATTGGCGACCACAACATGATCGGGATCGAGAGCACCAACGCCACCAGAAACCTGTTACGCATATCCCGGGCCATATGATCCATGGACATCGCGGCGTGCCCGCCATCTCCCGCGAGCGGCTCTGGCGCTGGCGCCCCTGCGCCCGGCTCGGCGGGTTCGGACATCGGATCGCAGATGTGCTCCGGCACCGAGCGGCCAGCACAGTGAAATCCGCAGTCGCGGACCCACTTCGACAACTCGGCGACCGACGTTCGGGTCGAGTCGTAGCTGACGGTGGCGGTCTGGTTGGCGGCGTTGGCCTGCACCGACATCACGCCCGGGCGGCGAAGCAACGTGGTCTCTACCGATGCTGCCGACGTCGCCCAGTGCAGCCCTCCGACACGAAGAACGGCGGTGCGTTTCATTGACGAGGGCCCGCTCAACCGTGCCACGTCCGACCTCCCTCCATCATTGTCTTGTTACAGGGCACGTTTCTCTAGTGCTCGCAGCAGTTTTCGCTCAGACAGCCGCCCGAACGAGAAGGGCCGGCCGTCAACCAGCACGCCAGGGGCGAACAGCACGCCGGCGGGCGTCGCGATCGCCTCACCTTCCTAGCTGTCGAGACTGATTTCGGTGACCTGCAACGGATATCGCACTCCCACCCGAGTCACGACGTGTTTCGCATGCTCGCAAAGCCGCAGTCGTCCTGGGACAGCAGCGTGATGCGTGCCGGCTCGCTCATGAAGTCATTTCCTTGCTCATGTCGGCGAGCATGTTCCTGCGTTGGCAGGAACATGGTGTAATCCTGCGCCCCACCATAGTCGGCGCGCCAGCGGATGATGCCGGTATTCGTCGCGTCGGTCCTTCCTGGACTCACCACGGTGTCGACTTCGGTTGCGGGCAATGCCGATCCAATCTACTATCTGTGTACATAGGCAGTAGATAACCTTGATGGAAGGTAACTTAGTCGGAGGATCGATTCTGGCCAAGTGGGGATCGCGGTTTACTCGGGCCCGGCAGGTGGCGGCGTCGCCTGGTGCGTGAAGCGATATGGGTGACGACGATTTCTACCGCAGGTTGAGGTAAGTCTGGGATTTTGCGGTGATCGCGCGGGTGTTTCACCGTGTACAACTGATTGAGGTATCCGGGAGGTCGTCACATGGGTAGATTTACCCGTCGCGCGGCGCTGGCGGCGCTGGGCGCCAGCGCCGTGGCCGGTCTGGGGTATGTGCTGCGCGGCGTGCCGGGGCCACCGATGCTGCGGATCCGGTTGACCGACGGCGGCATGATGGGTGCCAGTGCGGCCGACATGAGCGGCTACATGGAGATGTTCCGCCGGCACACCGAGATCAGCCGCACGGTCGAGGAGATCCCCGGTGGGGTGCGCACCACCACCGAGACAAACTCGCCGGATCTCACGGCGCAACTGCACGGCCACGTGTCAAGCATGTACTCCCATGTCGACCAGGGCTCCGAGGTGATGTGTATGAGCCCGACCCTGCCGACGCTGTTCCGCAACTCCGGCGCCTACCACCGCCAGCTGACTTTGACCCCCAGGGGTGTCATCGCCGAGGAAACCGCTGATGATCCCGCGTTGACCGACACCATCCGGGCTCACGCCCGCGAGGTGAGCGGGTTCGTGCACGACGGGATGCCCGCGATGATGCGCGGCATGATGGGCGGGTCGGGCGACATGATGGGACCGGGCGGCATGATGGGACCCGGCGGCATGATGGGACCCGGCGGCATGATGGGGCCACCGTAGGCGTCGGCGACCGCGAGGCAAGTCCGAACCAATATTCCTGCAACCCAGTCGTTTTCGACGGCCTCGGCCAGGACCCGGTTACCCAGCAATGGTTACTTGCGTCGGGTTCGTCTGGCCAGCCGCTGCAACGCATGACGCAAACGCGCGGATTCCTCGGGGCTGATCTGTTCGAGGAAGTGGCTGAGCACCAGTTCGGAGCCCCCCCCGGCGTCGAACACCTCGCGCATGAGCTGGGCACTGTGCTGCTCGCGGGTCAACCTCGGCCAATACCGGTAGGCCTTGCCGTCTCGTTCACGCGCCAACCACCCCTTGGTGTGCAGGTTGTCCATGGTCGACATCACGGTGGTGTAGGCGATCTCGCGTTCGGCGGCCAGCTCGTCAAAAATCTCCCGCACCGTCGTCGTTCCATCCCGGTCCCAAATGTGGTCCATCACCACCGCTTCCAACTCCCCGAACCCGCGCACCCGCACCGCTAGCCTCCGATCTGCCCAACATTCCCACGCCACTCACCAACAAGCACTGCCTACGTAGACACATAGTAGATTAACGCTGCCGCGCATACAACGTCGGATGTCCGACCACGAGGGGACTGAACGCATCCACATAACGCCGGTGTTTCGATTCCCGGCGTTGGGCGACCGCCGGACGTGATTATTGCACCGATTAAACGCATTTGATCCCCCGCGCCGCATCCAATTGAAGCGGGTTGACCAACTTAACCGACGGCCCGGGCGCGTCCGAGGATGTGGGTGTGCTTCGGAAAGAACCGCAGCGGGGCATAGGAGAACCGGTCGATCTGATCGATCCCGAAACCGGCGGCCCCGATCGCGGCGGCAGTGTTCCGGTTGGGGTGACAACCCCCGCCCGCACGCGACCACAGCGGGGTGATGGCGTCCTGCAGCATGCCGAACACCAGGTGGCCCGAGCGCACGTGCTCGAAGAACCGCAGTTCGCCGCCGGGCCTGAGCACGCGCCGCATTTCGGCCAACGCGCCCCCAACGTCGGAAACCGAACAAAGCACCAACGACGCGATCGCCGCGTCGAAGCTGGCGTCGTCGGCGGGAAGTGCGGTCGCATGGCCAGCCACCACCCGCACGGGCACGGTGGCCCGGTCGGCGGCAGCCTCGGCGATCGTACGCAATGTGTCGTCGGGCTCGACCGCCACCACTTCGGCGACCGTGTCGGGGTAGTGGCCGAAGTTTAGCCCGTTGCCGGCACCGATTTCGATCACCCGGCCCGTCAACCCGGTCAGCACCCGATCCCGGTGCTCGGCGGTGCCACGCCGTTCTGACTCGGCGCTGATCCGTTCATACATCCGCGCAAAACGGGGATGCTGAAACCGCGATAGATCCGTCATGCTCCGATCCTCCTTCGCTGTCTCGAAACGGGATTCGTCGTAGTTAGCTGCGTTCCCCGCCTAACTACCTACGCACATAAATCGTAGTTTGCAACGATGCTTGCCAGCCGATGTCCATCGGGGCCGTGATTGTCGATCCCGCTCGCCTAGTCTACTATCTACGTACACATATAGTAGGTTTCTCGGCTACCGGCGCCCGGAGTAGGTGTATCAGGCGGTTGCTGCTGGCACAGCCCTGATGTTCGGTGCCCTGCCGTAGGGGAGACGCGCCGGACGAGGCGGCCGAGTCGGCCCGTTGATATCCCACCCCGGGTGGGGTGGAGTATGGTGGTGACATGCGGTGTGGCGATGAGCAGGAATTGACGGCGAAGAAACGTGCGGCGCTCAACCGGCTGAAGACGGTTCGGGGCCACCTCGACGGGATCATTCGGATGCTGGAGTCCGATGCGTACTGCGTGGACGTGATGAAGCAGATCTCGGCGGTGCAGTCCTCGCTGGAGCGGGCAAATCGGGTGATGTTGCACAACCACTTGGAGACGTGCTTTTCCACCGAGGTGCAGGACGGCCGCGGGCAAGTGGCCATCGAGGAGCTCATTGATGCGCTTAAGTTCACGCCTGCACTGACGGGCCCGCAGGCACAGTTGAGCGGTGCCGCGGTCGGCGAAACTCGCGATGAGACCCCAGTGCCGGCAGGGGCACGGTATGACGACCCTAAATTCGTGGCGCCAGCCACCGGGTCACACACATTCAACACGTGATCGAGATGTCAGACCCGCCACCGGGATGGCTGCCGTCCAGAAGTAAACGTGGCGGCCGGGACTGGGACTGTCCGCAAGCCCTGCTATGGGCAACAAATATGAAGGGAGTGTTCGGAATGGTGTTGCATGGATTCTTGGTGAAGGCGGCGCCCACGGTGGTGACCGGCGTGGTGGGGGTCGCGGCCTATGAGGCACTGCGCAAGGCGGCGGGGAAGGCTCCCCTGCGGAAGGCAACGGTCATCGCTACCGCCTGGGGCATACGCGTTGTCCGCGAGGCGGAGCGCAAGGCCGGGGCGGGCGCCGAGCAGGCTCGACTGACGGTCGCCGACGTGGTGGCCGAGGCGAAAGAGCGCGCCGGGGAGGAAGCTGCACCGCTGACGGTGGTGGACTCGGGCGACGACCATGACCGCTGATGTCCTGCCTGGTGCCGACATCGGTCTGAAGGTTGTTTCGGACGCGTCGGGGCGGATGCGGGTGCACGTCACCGGGTTTGGTGTCGACGCGGTTCGGGCTGTCGCGATCGAAGAGACGATCTCCCAAGTGACCGGCGTGCAAGCCGTGGCAGCCTATCCGCGAACGGCCTCGGTGGTGATCTGGTATTCGCCCCAGCAGTGCGACACCGCTGCTGTGCTGCGCGCGATCGGCGAAGCCGAGCACGTTCCTGCAGAGTTGGTGCCCGCGCGTGCCCCGCGCTCGGCTGATATCCCCAAGACCGGTGTGGTGCGCAGGATTGCCAGCGGGATCGGGCTGGCGCTGTTCGGCCTGCGCCATCACGCGGAAGACCGCCTGCCCGACGTCGAGAGTGGCGGCAGCTGCGATTCTGGACCGGTCAGCGCGACCGGGTCGTCGCCGACTGAGCAGAGTAGGCGCGAGCGACGAAAGTGGTTGCGCCGGGTATGGCTGGCCTTTCCGTTGGGGCTGGTGGCGCTAGCTTCGACAATGTTTTTCGGCGCTTATCCGTGGGCGGGGTGGTTGGCCTTCGCCGCGACGGTGCCGGTGCAATTCGTCGCCGGGTGGCCGTTTCTCAAAGGGGCGGTGCAGCAGGCGCGGGCGTTGACCTCCAACATGGACACGCTGATCGCGCTGGGCACGTTGACCGCGTTCATCTATTCCACATATCAGTTGTTTGCCGGTGGACCGCTGTTCTTCGACACCTCGGCGCTGATTATCGCGTTCGTGGTGCTGGGCCGCTATTTCGAGGCCAGAGCCCAGGGCAAGGCGCGGGAGGCGATCAGCAAGCTGCTGGAGATGGGCGCTAAGGAAGCCACGCTGGTTGTCGACGGCCAGGAGCGCCGCGTGCCAATAGATAAGGTCCGAGTCGGAGACCTGGTCCGGGTACGGCCGGGGGAAAAGATCCCGGTCGACGGTGAGGTCATCGACGGGCGCGCCGCCGTCGACGAGTCGATGCTGACCGGCGAGTCCGTCCCGGTCGAAAAAACAGTGGGTGACTATGTTGCCGGGGCAACAGTCAACACCGATGGGCTGCTGACCGTGCGCGCCACCGCCGTCGGGGCCGATACCGCGCTGGCCCAGATCGTGCGACTGGTCGAGCAGGCGCAGGGCGGCAAGGCCCCAGTGCAGCGGCTGGCCGACCGGGTCTCGGCGGTGTTTGTCCCGGCCGTCATTGCCGTTGCGATCGCGACGTTTGCGGGATGGACACTCATCGCTGCCAACCCGGTTGCCGGCATGACCGCGGCAGTCGCGGTGCTGATCATCGCGTGCCCGTGCGCGCTGGGCCTGGCCACTCCCACGGCGATCATGGTCGGCACCGGCCGCGGCGCCGACCTCGGAATCCTGGTCAAAGGCGGCGACGTGCTGGAAGCCTCGAAGAAGATCGACACCGTGGTGTTCGACAAGACCGGCACCCTCACCCGCGGCCAAATGCAGCTCACCGATGTCATTGTCGGCAAGCGCCGCCAGCCCGATGTGGTGCTGCGGATCGCCGCCGCGGTCGAGTCGGGCTCTGAGCACCCCATCGGCGCGGCGATCGTCGCCGGTGCGCACGAACGAGGTTTGGA
This sequence comes from uncultured Actinomycetota bacterium, assembly GCA_963751315.1. Lineage (GTDB taxonomy): Bacteria > Actinomycetota > Actinomycetes > Mycobacteriales > Mycobacteriaceae > Mycobacterium. Next base: position 102,081 of record CAVVUH010000011.1, read on the forward strand.
GATTCCGGCCGCCACCGCGTTCGCCAACCTGGCCGGGCACGGGGTGCGGGCCGAAATCGACGGCAAGCCCGTGCTGGTCGGGCGGCGCAAGCTCATCGACGAGCACGATTTGCAGCTGCCCGACCACCTCGCTGCGGCCGCCGCAGAGCTCGAAGAGCAGGGCCGCACCGCGGTGTTCGTCGGCCGCGACGGCAACGTTGTCGGCGTGCTCGCGGTGGCTGACACGGTCAAAGACGACGCCATCGACGTGGTCCATCAGTTGCACGCCATGGGGCTGCAGGTCGCCATGATCACCGGCGACAACACCCGCACGGCTACCGCGATCGCCAAGCAGGTCGGCATCGACCGAGTGCTGGCGGAGGTGTTGCCGCAAGACAAGGTCACCGAGGTGCGGCGGCTCCAAGACGAGGGCAATGTGGTCGCGATGGTCGGCGACGGCGTCAACGACGCGCCGGCCTTGGTGCAAGCCGATCTAGGCATCGCGATCGGCACCGGGACCGACGTGGCCATCGAGGCCTCCGACATCACACTGATGTCTGATCGGCTCGACGGTGTCGTGCGTTCGATCCAGCTCTCGAGGCAGACCCTGCGCACGATCTACCAGAATCTTGGCTGGGCTTTTGGCTATAACACCGCCGCGATCCCCCTTGCCGCCATCGGCATGCTGAACCCCGTCGTGGCGGGTGCCGCTATGGGATTGTCCTCAGTCAGCGTGGTGACCAACTCGCTGCGGCTACGCCGGTTCGGCCACGACACCTGACCAAGGCTCACATCGCCATCAGTAGCATTGCGCATAGCAACTTCATGACGTCTTCCCGAGCCGAGCGGCCTGCTGTCGCATGATCCATGACCTGGTACTTCGTTGGGTGGTCACCGGGCTGTTCTCGCTGACCGCCGCCGAATGTGTGCTAGCGATCATCGCCAAACGCCGACCGTGGACGTGGGTCGTCAGCCACGGGCTGCATTTCGTCATGGCAATAGCGATGGTGGTGATGGCCTGGCCCTGGGGCGCACAATTGCCCTCGACTGGACCCGCGGCGTATTTCCTGCTGGCGGCGATGACGTTCGTGACGATGGCGGTCGTTGTTGCCCGAACCGCCCACCTGCGAGTGCGGTACGGATACCACGCTGTGATGATGCTGGCAACGGGCTGGATGTATGCCATCATGAACGCCCAGTTGTTTCCAGTCCGCTCGAGCACCCGCGACGTCGCTCAGCCGACTATGCCTATGCCGGGTATGGACATGGCTGGCACAGATATGCCGGCAAGCAGCGGGTCGCCCATGTGGTTTAGCGCAGTCAGCTGGGTCGGTACCGTCGGCTTCGTGGTCGCGGCGGTCTTCTGGACCTACTGGTACTTCGTCAAACGCCGGCATGAACAGTCCCGCTTCAAGTCGCTGGGTAACCTAAGTCAGGCGGGGATGGCTATCGGTATGACTATCCTGTTCTCCGCCACGCTATTTCGGATCTGAGCTGATATGGAAGTGACCCTGTCAAGTGGGCAGAGAAAAGCGGCGGCCGGAGTGTGCGGCGGCCGCTTTTCGTCGACCGGATGAGGTGTGCGTCGGAGTTGAGGAGAGTCGGCGTTTGAGGATGCGCAGTGCTTCCATGCCGCCATCGCCGTTGGGTTTTCGCCGGTGCAGTAGTTCGCGGTGCAGCAGTGCACGGGCGGGGGCATCCGGGCCTGGGTCATCGCGATGCGGTGCAGGGCTAGCCGGCCAACCCCGATAGCCTGACATTAGGATATGCGCGGGTTGGCTACCGCAGGACGAAACTTTCGAGTTGGAGCTGGTCCGCTTGTCTAGTCGCGAGCGTACTCTCCTGTGCCGCACAGTGATTCATTCATCGCTCAATCGCGAGTCTTTCCAAGATACTTGCCGCCCAGATCGTGCACGACCGACTTTCGCAACCGGCCGGTGTTGAAACTGGCGGCGCGGTAACGCTGCGGCTGATTTCGAGTCGAGAGTGTCCACCGCCGTCAACGCGATCTCGTGATCAGAGCTCAAGATCGGCGGGCCCACGCGGAGGTGCCCGCCGATCCCGTGTGTTCTCCTCAACAGCACGACGTGCCCGCCGCGGCGCCCAGCGCCATACCACGGTCGCGGCCGCCGAGACGGCCGCCGTCGACACGGCGATCCGCCGAGCCCGCGGGTGGACAGCCTGGGTAGCCTGCGGTGGTGGTTGAGCACGCGCTAATCGAGGCGTTGGCCGCGCTGGACCCGGTGCCGCTTTCGGTTGTCCACTGGATTGTCACCGGAAACTGGCCGGCGACGACGCCGAATCCACCCCTCGACGTGTCGTTTCCGGGGTGGGCCGGCTTCGCATGATTCCGGCGTGGCCCGGTTGTACCGGCTCGGCCGCGGCGCCGCGCATCTGCCGCAGCCTCTGTAGATCAAATCTCTTGTCGGACAAGTGACACAGAGGATGGTGACACTTCGCTCGTCGTGTCATCAAGACGATGTGGGCGTGCCATGCCGCTGGTGCAACCGGGGCATCACTCGCTTGCTTCGGGCTCGTCGGCAGGCAGATCACGAAGCTGCTCGGCAACGTCGGCGAGCTCCTGCTCGAGGTCGCGTTGGCGCTCTTCGAGTGCGCTGCGCCGGGCCACCGCCGTGTCTTCGACGTGCCCGTGTGATCCGCAGCCATGGCCGCCCTCACGGCTTGATCCTCCGCAGCAACCGCGCCGGTGATCACCCTCCGAGCGCTGGGCCTCGTCTCGCTGGATTGTTCTCATGGTTGTTGCTCTCCTTTCTGGATCTCCTTGATCCGCTTGGCGACATCGTCGTGACGTTGAAGCAATGCGTTGATCCGTTGCACTCCAGCCCGCAGCGAGGCAGCCCAGGCACTGAGCAAAGCAGCGCCTTCGCCCGTGAGCTGGTATGTGCGCTTGAGCGGCCGTGGTACGTCGTCGTTGCACGACGAGCTGACGAGGCCTTCGGCCTCGAGCGAACGCAAGAGGCGGTAGAGGTTGCCGAAGTCGACCCTGCCTTCGTTGAGCAGGCCCTCCAGCGATTCCGCGATTTCGTAGCCGTGGCTCGGCCGTTCCGCCAATAACAACAGCACGGCGGGTTCGGTGAAACGCTCGACCTTCGCCTGGACCTCGAAGCTGGCGGGGCCGACCCGACACCGGCATCGCGGCTGGCGATCAGTCCTCATGAGAGGAGTATATGTCACTTACATAGGTAAGTAACTGCGATCCTGATCGTTTGACTCGATCAACAGGCCAACGCCGCGATTGCCCGTAAACTGGTCGGCTGGTGCTGGCCACTAGCCGTTCTCCACGACCAGTGCCGCCACACCCTCCGCCAGCCCCGTAGACCCGGTCGTCCCGGTATTACCCGGGAGGGTGGTCTTGTTCGCCCGCGTGGCGCTTTTGGGAACAAATTTGGGAACAAAACTCTGTGAAACTGGCCCAAATCGCTGCGACACGGCGCAACAAATGAGAAGTGCCACCCCTGTTTACCTCCACATTTGAGACTCTACGGACACCCGAAAACCCCTGGTGCGTAGCTCATAACCCAGAGGTCGCAGGTTCGAATCCTGTCCCCGCTACTAGTGTTGGCCCAGGTCAGAAGCGTTTTCTGGCCTGGGCCAGCTAATGCGTGTGATGTGTGTGCGATCCGGTCATCGGAGTATCCGACTCGGTTCGTGTGCAGTTCCGGTTGATGCTTGACGTTTGAGGTCCGGTTGCTGCTTTACGGTTTCGGGACGCGGTTCCGGTAGGTCCGCGACAACAGTTCCGGTAGGTGCTTTACACCCGCTGGTGGGTGTGGGTTCTTTCGTAGTCGTTGGTGGACTGCGGAAGGGGCCGGCCATGTTACGGGAGCTGCGTGTGTCCGAGATGCGTTATCGGGCGGTGCTGGAGGTCCTGGATGGGGCTGTGATTAGCGCTGTTGCCCGCCGGTATGGGGTGTCGCGGCAGACGGTGCATGCGTGGCTGCGCCGGTATGCGCGTGAGGGGGCGGTGCTCAATCTTGAGGACCGGTCGTCGCGTCCGCGTGGGTGTCCGCATCAGATGGCGCCGGCGGTGGAGGCGCGGGTGTTGGTTTTGCGTGATCGCAATCCCCGTTGGGGTCCGACCAGGATCGTTTATGAGCTGACGCGCGAAGGTGTTGTTGCGGTGCCGGGTCGCTCCAGTGTGTATCGGGCGTTGGTTCGTAACGGGCGCATCGATCCGGCCAGACGCCGTCGGCGGCGCAGCGACTACAAGCGCTGGGAGCGGGGTCGGCCGATGGAGTTGTGGCAGATGGATGTTGTCGGTGGGGTGAACCGCCCCGGGATGTCCGGAGACTTTCGGATCTGAGAACTCAGCCAGCGGCTGGTCTCCGGTGTTGAGCGTAGTAGGCGGCCTCCAGCTCGGCCGGTGGGACATCTCCGCAGCACTCGTAGAGGCGGCGGTGGTTAAACCAGTGGATCCACTGTGCGGTGACCAGCTCGACATCTTCGATGGTGCGCCAGGGCTTGCTAGGTTTGATCAGCTCCGTCTTGTATAGGCCGTTGATCGTCTCGGCCAACGCGTTGTCATAGGAGCTTCCGACGGCGCCGACCGAGGGCTGGATGCCCGCTTCGGCGGGGAGCGTCCCTTGATGTGGTGTAGGTGGCGACGGCGTGTCGGTCCTCAGATGTGGAGGGCCATCGCGTGAGTCTCTGTGGTGAAACGACCAAGGATCACTACCGAGAGGAACATCGCGATGGCCCTGGATCAGTCTGCCTTGTTGGAGGTGCTCGACGCGCTACGCAATGCCGATGCCGCTGATCGGATCAAGCAGGCCGCCGAAACGATCTATCAAGCGCTGATCGATGTGGAGCGGGCGTTTTGGGTCAAGATCGCTGAGGGATTGACCAGTGAGGACGCGGCGGTGGCGTGCGGCGTGTCGGGGCCGGTTGGTTCGCGCTGGTTCAGAGACCGTGGTGGCATGCCATCGATGCAGCTCACCGCCTTGTCGGGTCGATATTTGTCATTTGTCGAGCGGGAGGAGATCGCGCTACTGAAAGCTCAGGGGGTCGGCGTGCGTGAGATCGCCGGCATGATCGGACGGACACCGTCGACGATCTCGCGTGAGCTGCGGCGCAATGCCGCCACGCGCAGTGGATCTTTGGCGTATCGCGCGTCGGTGGCGCAGTGGAAGGCCGAGTTGATGGCGCGTCGACCCAAGACGGCCAAGCTGGTGGTCAACGGAGCGCTGCACCAGTACGTGGCCGATCGGCTCGCCGGAATGATTCGCCTGGCCGACGGATCGCCAGTCGCAGGAGCTGCGGCACCGCAGTGGAAGGGCCGCAACAAGGGCCGGCGGCAGCACCGGCGATGGGCTACGGCGTGGAGTCCAGAACAGATCGCCCACCGGCTGCCGATCGATTTCCCCGATGATGAATCCATGCGGATCTCCCATGAGACCATCTACCGCTCGCTGTATGTCCAGGGGCGCGGCGCCTTGCGTCGAGAGTTGGTCGCGTGTTTGAGAACTGGACGGGCATTGCGTGTGCCTCGAGCGCGTGCCCGGCAACGAGCCGCCGGGCACGTGACAGCCGAGGTCATGATCAGTCAGCGTCCGGCGGAGGTCGACGATCGTGCGGTTCCAGGGCACTGGGAGGGAGATTTGATCATCGGGTCGGACCGCTCGGCGATCGGCACCTTGGTGGAGCGCTGCACCCGGTTCACGATGCTGCTGCATCTGCCGCGGATGGCTGGTCACGGTGTCATCGCTCCGGTCAAGAATGGCCCCGCCCTGGGTGGCTACGGCGCCCAGGCCATGAGGGATGCCATCGCCGCCAAGATCACGACGCTGCCGCACAATCTGCGTCAAACGCTGACCTGGGATCGCGGCAAGGAACTGGCCGCACATGCCCAGTTGAGCGTCGACACCGGAGTGCAGGTGTACTTCGCCGATCCGCACAGCCCGTGGCAACGAGGAACGAACGAGAACACCAATGGACTTCTGCGGCAGTACTTTCCGAAGGGAACCGACCTGTCGCGTTGGGATGGCGAGGAGATCGACGCCGTTGCGCTGGCACTCAACAACCGACCTCGCAAGACACTGAACTGGAGAACACCGGCCGAAGCCCTCAACGACCATCTACTATCGGTTCAATCAGCCGGTGTTGCGACGACCCATTGAACCTAGGCTGGGACCCTCGATCTGTATGGTGAACAACATCTTTCAGATCCAGAACACCATCGACATCGAGTCCAGCGAACTCGACAAACTCACCGAAGATCAGCGCGCCGCAATCCGGGGGAACCTGCACACACTCGGTTTTGGCGGAGACGACTGGTCGATGGACTAGCACCGAATCGACCCCGCAAGGCACCACTTCATGCCACTTATGGTGGCGCCGGGCGCTGCTTGGTCAGCGGGTCAATGGGTCCAGGCCAGGATTCCATTGCTTGTAGAAGCCGCGACCGTAGCAAGACTAATTGTCGAGGGCGCTGAAGTCTAAGTCGCAAAAGATGCGTCTCAGTACCGCATGATCGCTACCCAGATGTTCTCGAATGTCTTGTAGCAGAGGCCATCCGACGGCCTGCGTGGAGCTGTGAACGACGTATTGAGGCGCCCTCCATCGACTGGATCGGTGTCTATATACAGCAGCCCGAAGTAGTCCAGAATGTGCGCGTGTTCACGCAACTTCTGCAGGGAACTGTCGGCCAAGCCCTTAAGTACAGGCTCAGGAATACGGAACTCTTCGTCCGGCCCGTATGCCTTAAAGCCCTTGGCCACAACCAGTTCGAGAACTGACCTCGCGTCCGCAGGCACCCGGGTCAGCCGCCCGGCGAACGCGTTGATTACCTCGCAGTTCCCTGCAGTCTCCTCTTCGTCGAAGGAATGACCGCCTGGCAATCGCGAGCCCGTTGAGGGCTGGAGCAAAGCTGACGCCTTCGGTGATGTCACCGACCTGTTGGCGCAGATGGTCGACAGCTGCTGTTTAGATCGCCTCATGGAGATTAGTTGAGTTATCTTGGCTTTGATCACGTTGCCGGACAACGGAAAACCATACTGAGTCTATTGGCGAGCTCAGGCTCGGCCAAGATGACGACGTCGTCGCCGGCCCGAAGTTCGGTGTCGGCACGGACCGGTATCAGCCCGCTGCCGCGGACCACGATGCTCACCCAGATGTCGCCAACGTGGTCGCTAAGCCTCTCGACGGTCGCTCCGTCCGCGGTGGACCCGGTGGCGACGGTGAGCCGGTGGACCCCGCGCGGTTCCTCGCGTAATCGCACGGCAACTGCCCAGGGTTTCGGTTCGGTCGTTCGCATCGGCAGATGAAGAACACGTGCAAGCGCCGGTACTGAGCTGCCCTGAACCAAAACCGAGAACGCTACGACGACGACCACAATGCCGTAGAGGCGTTCGGCCTGCGGCACCTGGGCAGCGCGCAGAAATACGCCGAGCAGAATCGCAACAGCGCCCTTGAGGCCGGCGATCAAGATAAAGATGCGTTCGTTGATCTGCAGGCGGACCGGAACAAGACACGCGCCGACCGCCAGTGGTCGGACCAGCATCGTGGCGGCGACACCGAGAGCCAGCCCAGGACCCCACACGTCGGCGTCTGCGATGGTGTGGAGGTCGACAGTCAGGCCTAGGATCGCAAAGGCGATAATTTCTGCCAAACCGGCTAGTGCGGCATGAAAGCGCTCAATCTCGGGCTTATGCGGGGCACGGGCATCTCCGATGACAATCCCCGCGATGAACGCCGCCAGGAATCCTGAGCCGTGCGCCAGCGTCGCGAAGCCGTAGAGCATCAAACTGGCAGCCAAGGTGCGCAGTGGGTACAGGCCTTCGCTGGGCAGCGGCACCCGACGGATGAACATCAGCAGTGCGCGGCCACCCAACACACCGACCGCTCCGCCAATCATCATTTGCTCTACGAACTCGACTGCGATGCCGGACAAACTGGCTGTACTTAGGCCCCCAGCGGTTAGAAGGCTGATCATCACGGCGATACTGACTGGATCATTCGCCCCGGACTCGCCTTCCAGAATGGTGCCGCTGCGGCCGGCGAACTCGCGCTTACCTAAGACGGAGAACACCACCGCGGGATCGGTGGGGGCCACGGCGGTGGCAACCAGCAGCGCGAGGTACCAGCTGATTCCGCAGCCGAGATGCAGAACGACTGCGCCTCCTGCCGCGGTGAGGAAGGTGCCCACAACACCGACTGCCACGATCGGGAACGCGGCTTCGCGAAACCGGGACCAGCCGATGTGCATGCCGCCGGCGAAGAGCACCAACACCAGAGCAATCGTGATGATCTGCTCCACCGTCTCCTCGGATGGATATAGCGCAGGCAGCAAATTGGAAGCCAGTGCAGCCCCCGCCAGCACCAACAGCGGCACGGGGATCTTGACACGCTCCGTCACCTGATTAGCCATCACCGCAACCAGACCAACGGCACTAGCGAAAAGGATGATCAGGCCATAGCGGCCGGCGTCATTCATCACGGCAGCTCGCTGGCCGGTTTTTATCCAGCGATAGCAGAACCAACTGACACATATGCACATCCTGGCGAACATTCCAGTGTGCGGCGCCCCCAAGGGGGCGAGCCGTTACGGTCTCGAATCTAGACTTGAGCTCAACTGGTCAGCGCATCACTGCGACGAGGGTAACCGGTTGTTATCCCCAGAAAATGGGATCGGGTCGGCTGTCGAGGTAGTCGAGTAGGTCCTGGATGCGTGGGGGTCGCAGAAGAACACCGGCATCAACAGCACCGCGGTAATTGCGGCGTGCTGGCAGAGCCGGCATACGGCAGGGCGCCCACCACGTCTGTCGGAAGCATGTTTGGTCAGATCGCGGTAAAGCCCGCCGTCCACTCCTGCGCACAGGCTGCGATGGGCTAACTGTGTGCCGTCAAAGCCGTCGACCAGTGTTGCAGTCTGGCGCCGCTCGTTCGCGATAGCGGCGAAGAGACGCTCGCGGTCCACTCGCACGAGAAAGACTTTAGGTCGAACACAGATTTGGTTCCATAGACGGCCTCGTTCATCATAGACACGCCCACACCCTGCACCACCGCGAAGCGGCTTGAAGTACCCAGGTTTTGTTCCGATCAGAACTAAACCTGGGGTAGTTCAGTATGGCATCCGTGCTGAACCGCCGATGTGACGTCGGCTGTTGCACCAACCGTACCCACAACAACTGGTGTCTAGCACAGAACGAAATGGCGAATTGCGTTGGGCTAGAAGGTAAATGTTAGGTGAAAAGTGTATCGCAAACGGTCTGGGGTGATTCGCTAAGTCGGTGCGTCGATATTGCGCCCCTCCTGCATGTGGGTAATGGCCGACCATGTCTTCGTATGGCGCACGGTATGGGTGTGGCAAGTCTCTCAGTAGAGGCTCGGCATTCAGCCCGCGCGATCAGAGCGGCAATCACGTAGTCTTTTCAGACGTTAGGGGCGTTGATGACTATTGGCTACCAGTTCGGCCATGTAGGTGCCCATGGTGCCACCATTCGGGCTCAAGTCATGGCGCTCGACGCCGAGCACCAGGCGATCATCCGTGATGTTTGGCTGTTGGGGACTTTCGGGGTGGTGACGGGCCGACGGCGTGTGAGCAGTTCACGGAGTTGGGTCGGAACTTCCAGGTGACCTATGAGCAGGCCAACGCGCACGGTTCCAAGGTGCAAACCGCGGGTTCCAACATGGCCCATACTGACTGCGCTGCCGGCTCCAACTGGGCCTAACACAAATCAACCGATGCCGCTCTGCTCCAGCATCCTGTCCCGAGGTCCCGACGAGACCGCCGCCGCGGGGACACGGGCGGGATTGGCGCCCTCGGCTTCGTCCAGCGTGGGCGGGCAGAGGGTCTTCCGAGAGTCCGGCCACAGCGAAACCTGGGCATATATAGTGCGTTTCGCCGGTGATAGTCGGTCGCTTCACTGGAGCGCAGACAATCCCCGGGCGACGGCGTCGAAGTTCACAGGCCAATATTTGTGGCGCGCTTTTGAACTCGGTGCACTTCGGCGCAATCGCGACGTGGGTGCCTATCGAGAACGCCGAATGCATCGGCAATGGCGCCACAGGGGTTCCTAGAGCTCTTCATCGACTGCGGCCACGACTGGCCGAAGGCAGTCCCGCAGATCGCCGATGCCGCCGATCTGCCGGTATTCCGCCAAGCTGCATACGTTGACACACGTGGTTTACGGCGCCGGGTTGACCGCGACTGGGCTCACCCGGTATCGCAACGATGGAGCTTACCGTTGCCACAACTGTTGATCTCCGCCGCTGCAGGGTGACGGTGGTCGATATTTAGATTTCCGATTAGCTGACCGGAGCGTGACGCGAACATGGCCGCTTTCACCGCGATAACCACTCGCTACCCTGGGCACATTTTTATTCGACATGAGGCAAAGAATCCAAAGTCAACCGCGGCAGGGTCCGCCGGAAGCGATTCATCCGACAGTTCCGCTGGCGGACGTGGCCCTTGTTTAAGCACACAACCGCAACCGCCGGCCGGGTGCTTCGCGCGGTCTTTGCGAACCGCTGGTGAGCAAAGGGTGAAAGGCGTTGCACCACACGGTAATCCGACCTCGATAGATAAGGGAGAGCTCGATGCTGCATGAGTTTTTGCACAACTTCACCCATAACCTGTTCAAGCCGCTGTTGTTGTTCTTCTACCTCGGCTTTCTTATCCCAATTCTGAAGGTGCAGTTCGAGTTTCCTTATGTGATCTACCAAGGCGTGACGATGTACCTGTTGCTGGCCATCGGCTGGAAGGGCGGTGAAGAGCTCGCCACGATCCATGTAGGGAGCATCGGCAGCATCGTCGGATTCATCGTCCTGGGATTCCTGCTGAACTTCCTGATAGGTTTTCTCGCCTATGTGCTGCTGACCCGCATGACGAAGATGCGGCGGATCGACAGGGCCACGGTCGCCGGCTATTACGGGTCGGACTCGGCAGGCACGTTCGCAACCTGTATCGGCGTCCTTGCGACCGTGGGGATGGTCTTCAACGGTTTCATGTCGGTGATGTTGGCTGTCATGGAAATGCCTGGCTGCCTGGTGGCGCTGTATTTGGCGGCGCGGCTGCGGCACAAGGGGATGGACGCGTTGGGGAACATGCCGGGCGAGCCCGGCTACAAGCCGGTGGCTAACCTGGGGCCCGGTGCGGCTAGCTGGCCGGCACCGGGAGAGCATCTCGATAACGAACACGAGCTGGCGATCGAGCAGGAGACGGAGATCGCGCTGGAACTGCGGAAGCATCCCGGTGACAGCGTCGATGGGGATGACCCAAAGTCGGGCGCTCGCACGGTCAAGCTGCTGAGGGAGGTCTTGCTCAACCCGGGGCTCTATCTGCTCTTCGGTGGCATCGTCATCGGCCTCATCAGTCGGTTGCAGGGAGTGAAGGTCGTGCACGACAACGACAGGGTCTTTGTGGCGGCCTTCCAGGGCGTGCTGTGTCTGTTCTTGCTCGAAATGGGGATGACTGCCGCTCGCCGATTGAAGGACCTGAAGAGCGCGGGCCCCGGTTTCATCGCCTTCGGTCTACTGGCGCCCAACGTGTTCGCCACTATCGGGCTCATCGTCGCTCATGCCTACGCTCACTTCACCCGTGCCCATTTCGAGCCGGGCAGTTACATCCTGTTCGCCGTACTGTGCGGCGCGGCGTCGTACATCGCCCTGCCGGCGGTTCAGCGTCTGGCGATCCCCGAGGCGAGCCCCACCCTGCCACTAGCCGCATCATTGGGCTTGACGTTTTCCTACAACGTCACGATCGGAATCCCGGTCTATATCGAGATCTCGCACGCCATCACGCCGTGGTTCACATGAATCAAGAATTTCGAAATGTTCTTCGTGAGCCGTCCCGGGTTTGATGCCGGCTTCATGGTTGAGGCGTCGCCGACTGGGACGCCCGCAGGGCTCGAACTCTAATTCTGTTGGGCGAACATGCCCACAGCTCTGCTACCGAAATCCCAGAGCTCTCAACATTGACCGACGCCGTGTGTGTCGCTGGGATCGCGAACAGCTCATCGGAGGGAAGGCCAACAGAGCTTCGTAAGTAGACCTTCGACGAAGCCAAGGCATTCCCGGCGCCCCTCAACGCCGCGGCATCGAGGGGACAACTTGCCTGGAGATGCCCCACACCGCCATCAGAGTCGACAATCAGGGGTGCTCGCTGCTGGCTCGGGGGACCTGGACGCGGTGCTTACCGCTCTGGTCGGACATTCTTTGCTGCACGGTGGTGAATGTGTGGGCGCCCTGAATCAACGCGCCGCGGTCTTTGTTGCTCATCTGCTCGGCGACCGCGCGCAACGCCGCCACGCGAAGGGAGACCAGTTCGTCGAGAACCCCGCGGCCGGCGTCGGTCAGTTCTAGCAGGGTGGATCGTCGGTTGCTCGGGGCGGGGCGGCGGGTGATCAGTCCGGCATCTGTGAGGCGATCGCTGAGTCGGCTCGCGGTTGACGGCACCAGGCCCAGGTCATCGCCGAGTTCGCCGACCAAACACGGGCCCCGGCGGTCGAGTGCTTGAAGCGCGCGCAGCGGCGCTAGGCCGACACGAACCGCCATGTGCTCGAGGACGGAAACGTTGAGCGCGAACAGTCCGCGGGTGGCTCGTTCGAGCCTGACGGCGTATTCCTCGGCTTCGGCCGAGGCCTTGGGCCGGCTGCGGTTGCTCGTTGATGTCATCGGCGGCCTCCTTATCTCACGCGATGGTATGCCGAAAGCACTACATGCATAGCGCATCATATCTTTATTGTATATTGTGCAATTCGCAACAATAGATGTAGCGTGGAACACGGCGACACGATCCCCGAACCAGGGATCCGTAGGTGTCACTGGGAGACGAGGTGGCCACTTACATCGCGGGTGTCTGACATATGGCGGTTCACCTGCCGATCGGACAAGCCCTCTCGGGGCCGTCGCCACATCACAGGAGGCGACCGTGAAAATCGTGAAGACGGTGCAACCACCGGCGGGAGTGAGCCGGGCCTTGTTCCGGGCGCCGATCCACCTCTATCGGCTGGGCCTGGGGTGGCTGTTCGGCAACCGCATCCTGCTGCTCAATCACATCGGTCGAGTCTCCCGCAAGCAGCGCCAAGTCATTTTGGAAGTCGTCGAACACGATCGCACGGATGACAGCTTCGTGGTCGCGTCCGGATGGGGGCCCGGCGCTGCCTGGTACCGCAATGTCCGTCACACGCCGGACGTCAGCATCCGAGTCGGCACGCGTGCGATACCCGTGACTGCGGTGCCGCTCACCGAAGACGAAGGGGCAGACGTCTTCGCCCGGTATTTCTCCCGACCCCGCACCGCGGCGAAATACCTCCTACACACGGCGGCGAAATACGTCCTGCCTTACGTGTTGGGCTTTTCCGTCGACGGGTCGGAGGCCGATTTCCGGGCGGTCGGTCGACGAATACCGTTCGTGCGGCTCGTCCCACGCCAATAGACGCTCGATCGGAGGTCTCGGGTCATGAAAATCGCAATTGTCGGTGCTGGCATCGGGGGGCCGACGCTCGCGTACTGGCTATGGCGCTACGGTCACGAGCCGACACTGATCGAAAAGGCCCCACAGCTGCGCACGGGGGGTCATGTCGTCGATTTCTGGGGTGGCGGATACGCCGTCGCCGAACGGATGGGTCTCATCGCCGAATTGCACGCCACAGGGTATGCCGTTCAAGAAGTGCGATTGGTCGACCGAAACACGCGGACAGTAGGTGGCTTTTCGTTGGATTCATTCCGGCGGAACGTCGACGGCCGGTTCGTCACGGTGCCGCGCGGTGATCTGTCGGCCATGATCTACCACTGCATCGACGGCCATCTCGAAACCCTGTTTGGTGAAAGCGTTTCGGCCATCGCGCAACACGACTCGGGTGTGCGGGTCACGTTCGAGCGCGGCCGGTCACGAACGTTCGACTTGGTCGTTGGCGCCGGTGGAATTCATTCGCCCGTGCGCGGCTTGGTATTCGGCCCCGAATCGGCATTTCAGGCCGATCTCGGCTACCGAGTCGCCGCCTTTGACGCCGATGGCTATCAGCCGCGCGATGAACTCGTCTATCTCGCCTACACCACACCCGGGCGCATGGTGGCGCGATTCGCGATGCGTGACGACCGGACCCTGTTTCTTCTCGTTTTCACTGCCGTCCACATGAGCCCACCCGATCCAAAGAACTTGTCGGAGGTCAAGATCACCCTGCGTCAAGTCTTCGGTGACGCCGGGTGGGAATGCCCTGAGATCCTGCGCAAACTCGACGGGGCCTCCGATGTGTATTTCGACCGGGCAAGCCAAATCGTCATGGACCACTGGTCGGATGAGCGGGTAGCGCTCATCGGCGACGCCGCAGCCGCGGTCTCGTTGCTGGCGGGCGAGGGGGCGGGTCTGGCGATGGTGCAGGCCTACGTGCTGGCGGGCGAACTGAGCCGCGCGGGCGCCGATCATCGGGAAGCGTTTCGTCGGTATGAGCGCCAGCTGCGTCCGATCGTCGAGGCCAGGCAGCGGTCGGCATGCGGATTCGCCTCGATGTTTGCGCCAAAGACGTCGCTCGGCCTGTGGACCCGCAATCAGGCGTCCAAACTGCTGAACATCCCACAGGTGGCCGACTGGGTCATCCGGCGCGAATTCCGCGACGACATCACATTACCCGAGTATGTCGCGTAGCCGCCGCGACCACGCCAACTCCATGGCCCACGTTGATCATGTCGGCATTCCCGCGCCAGAAATCGTTGCGCGAGTTCGACTTCGACTCCAACCCGGTCATGGTCGACACCCTGGCCAAGTGCGAGTGGATCAAGAGGGCATGCCGGCGTGTCTGATCGCCGGCTCGGGCGCCGACAAAAACGCGGCTGGTGATCGCGCTCGGCACCCAATCCGCCATGGCGGGATACCGCGCTACACCTTGGCCACCAAATTGGTCAACGAACTCTTCGAGGCCGCTGACGACAATCAGCTCGCTAAGACCATCAGCCGCTCCCGCCGCGTTGACCAGCTCTGCATCGACGAACTCGGCCACACGGAAGTGGAAACGCGGCGTCGGCCTTCCTGTCCATGTGTTGGCAATGAGGGAGGAAAGGCAAGCGTCGCAATCGCTTCGAATGAAAGCTTCAGCGGCTTATGATAGCTTCTATCGCCGCGGACACGGTGGTTGCCACCGAGGGGCTCACTCGCCGCTTCGGGCGACGGCGCGGGATCATCGACGTCACCTTCGGCGTTGCCCGCGGGGAAGTATTTGGGTTCCTCGGCCCAAACGGGGCGGGGAAATTGACCACGATCCGGCTGCTACTAGGTCTCTACCGGCCAAGTGCCGGCCGCGCCGTCGTGTTCGGGCTCGAGCCGCGCCGAGACAGTGTCGAGGTGCAGCGGCGGGTCGGCTATTTGCCGGGTGAACTCGCCCTGTTCCCGCGGCTGACCGGTCGGCAGATTCTTGACCGCGTCGCCCGGATCCGCGGGCATAGCGATCACCGCTATCGCGACGAGCTCGTCGACCGGTTCACAGTCGAGCTCGACCGGCCGGTGCGCACCTTGTCCAAAGGCAACGTCCAAAAGATCGGGCTGGTTCTCGCTTTCGCGCACCGACCCGAACTGCATCATTCTCGACGAACCCACCTCCGGTCTTGATCCGGCTGCTACAGGACGAGTTCACCCGACTGGTGCGCGAAACCGCCCACGACGGACGCACGGTGTTCCTGTCTTCGCACGACCTCGATGAAGTGCAACGCCTCGTCGACCGGCTCGCCATCATCAAAGAGGGCCGTCTCATCGTCACCGACACCGTCGAGCACCTGCGCGCCAGCGCACCCAGAACCGTCGAGTTCCGCTTCGCGCGCCCCGTCGACCCAACACCGTTCCAGCACCTAGACGCGGTGCGGGTGCTATCCCACAACAGCACCGGCCTGCAGCTGTCAGTCACTGGGCCGGTCGGACCGCTGCTACGACTCACCGCCGACCTCGACCCAGTCGACATGAGCGCCCGATCCGCCGATCTCGACGAGCTATTCCTGAGCTTTTACCGCGCCGAATCCGACGAGGCGCGCAGTCATGGCCGGTGACATCACAATGCTCGACCTGCGGCTGCGCCGCCGACTCATCATCGGCTACACGCTCGGCATCGCCGCCTACGCCCTAGTCGTCGTCGCGCTCTACCCGTCGCTCAAGACCGATACCGGCCTAAACCAGCTCACCGAGAACGGATCCGCCGTCGCCGCCGTGCTCGGCGCCGTCGGCACCCTCACCTCACCGGCCGGCTGGCTGGGTGCCAACCTGTACGCCAATTTCGTGCCGTTGACCGTGTTGTTGGCCACCATCGGCTACGGTGCCTCGGGCATCGCCGGCCAGGACGAGGACGCCACCCTCGGACTAGTCACCACCCTGCCGGTGACCCGGCGCGTCATCATCGTCGGCAAGCTCGCCGCCCTACTGGCGCAGGCGCTGCCCGTCCCCGTCGCCACCGCGCTATGCGTGCTGGCCGGCCGCGGATTCGGCCTGACCATCGATTCCGGCCCACTCCTCGCTGTCACCGTCGGTGTGACCCTGCTCGGGCTGGTCTTCGGCACCCTCGCGCTACTGATCGGCGCGGCCACCGGCAGCCGAGGCCTGGCGCTGGGCCTGACCTCCGCCGCCATCGCCTACCTGGTTAACTCTCTCGCACCCGTCATCGGCTGGCTCCGCCCGACCCGCTATTTGTCCCCGTTCTTCTACGCCGTCGGCGACCGCCAACTCGAACACGGACTGCCGCTCGCCTGGGCCGCGGTGCTCATCGGCGTGGCCGTCGTCTTCGCCATTGCCGCGGTCGCTGCGTTCGACCTCCTCGACGTGCACTAAACAAACCCGCTCGGGCAGACCAACTCTCGCAGCGGCCCGAAAGTCGTGACCCGCGCTGTAACCGACCGCGTGACAGGGGCTGGCAAGGGTCGCGAGGTGCACACCGGGCCACGCTCGTCGAACTCGTCGGCCCGGGAAAGACACAATTGGTTCGTCAAAGATAGATCCTCCGCACATAACAACTTCGACAACGATCTCGCGCAGACTGGTGACTGTTAACGTCTAACACCATTCGATAATCTAACGAGCCTCAGAGTGCGTAAGACAGTCACGAGCGTTGAGGGCCTACTCGGGATCTGCGCGCGTCACCCGGGCCTCCGGACGCTCCATCTGCATCACCCATCGCCGCATCAAAAACAATCGACTCGCCACGGCAGGCTGGATCTGGGCCTTCGCCGCGGCCGCCAACTGCCCCGCCGCCCGCCAGCACTACCGGCGCCGGCGAGAACACGGCGACCGCCACGGCGCCGGCACCAGGCACCTGTTCAACAAACTCCTCGGACAGCCCTATCACTGCTGCAAACGCGAGAGCTGTTCAACGAAGATCGAGCGTTTCGACGAGCGACCACCGCGACTGCCGCCTGAGGGCCAAAACACGCCTTCAGACCCAACCCGGCCATCCCCGCCCAACTGCCGACGTAGGTTAGGGCCATGCCTGACGATCGCAACGTCGAACCAGGCCCCGGCGGCATGTGCTACCGGCGATGCAGCCAGCCTTTCAGGCTGTTTGGGTGGAGCCGCTTCCTGGGCGCGGAGGTCACGGGCGCGGCAGCGCTGTGGTGAATGTCAGCGGCCGTGTGCTCGGCTGGCTGCTCGGTCTACCACCTGTGCGAACTCCGCGGGTGTGTGCCGTGCGCGATCTGGAAATCCCGGCCACCGACGGCGTTGTCCTGCTCGCCGACCGCTACTACCCGGCTGGCCACGATAGCGCCGCTGCTATTGATCCGTACCCCGTACGGGCGCCGGTCGGCCAACATTCTGATCGCTCGGCTGTTCGCCGAGCGCGGCTACCAGGTCCTCATCCAGGCCTTGCGAGGTACCGACGGATCAGGCGGGCAGTTCAACGGCTTCGTCATGGAACGCGGCGACGGGCCCGCCACCATCACATGGCTACGCCGGCAAGACTGGTTTCCCGGCGCGTTCGCGACTTGGGGTGCCAGCTATCTCGGCTACGCCCAATGGGACCTCGCCAGCAGCGCCATCGCCGAATGGAAAGCCGCAATCATCGACGTCGCCCCCGCCGACTTCTACCACCATTTCATGTGTCCGGGCGGGGCGTTTGCGATCGGCAATGCGCTGGGCTGGGTTCAGCTGGTGCACAATCTGTTTCGCCAGGGCCGCAGCACTGTCGCCTCGACGATGTCGGCATTGACTGGCGCCCGCCGCCTAGCCCGCGCCTGCGACCGGCTGCCGATCTCCGCCGCTGACACGATCGCCACCGGTGATCGGGTCGCGTATTACCAGGACTGGATCACCCACGAGACCTACGACGAGTACTGGGCACAAATGGACTATCGGGCCTACGCCACCAATCTGCCGCCGATCGTCCATCTGGGCGGCGGCTGGGTGGACTTCTTTCTGCCCGACGTGCTGGAGAACTACGCCCGACTCAAACAGAGCGGCCACACGGTGCGGCTGCTGGTCGGATCGGGGGCCCACGGCCGCAACATGGCCACCCGCGCCTATCAGCGCGACACCTTTGCGCTGTTGGACGGCGCCTTCGGCCACGTTCGGGCGCCAGGCCATCGCGAACCTGCTGCGGTGCGGCTGCGCATCACCGGCCGCACACACTGGCGCGAGGAACCAGCCTGGCCTCCCGCGCACCGACCCATCCCGTGGTATCCCCAACCCGGTGGCGGATTAGCAACCCATCCAGCACCCATGTCGCCGCCGTCGCGCTACCGCTACGACCCGGCTGATCCGACACCGACCACCGGTGGCACCGCCGTAGGGTTGCGCGCCGGCGCCCGCGACAACCGTGCGATCGAGCGCCGCGACGATGTGCTGACGTTCACCAGCGCCCCGCTGACCGCTGGCCTGACTGTCATCGGACCAGTTAGCGCGACCGTCTACGTCCGATCCAGCGTCGTCTATACCGATGTCTTCGTCCGGCTCTGCGATGTCCACCCACGCGGCAAGTCGATCAACATCTGCGATGGGCTGACCCGACTGCACGCCACCAACTTTCCACCAGACAGCGACGGAATTCGCCAGACACGGGTCGCCCTGTGGCCGGCTGGTCACGTCTTCCGGACCGGACACCGGATCCGGATTCAGATCACCAGCGGCGCTCATCCACGCTTCAACCGCAACCTGGGCACCGGACAACCACTTGCTGCCGCAACGAAACTCGTGATCGCAAACCAAGAAATTTTCCACGACCCCCACCACCACAGCGCGATTGAGCTTCCCCTCGCCGGCGAGACATAGCTGACGATCGTCGCGTCCGGCAACGGGGGGATGGTTAGGCCAACAAGCGTTCTACTAGACCGGGTTATCCCGGCATAAGCTTCGCCGATCCAGTAGACCTGCGTACGAGCGTCGGTCTCGTATAGCCCGTTGCGATCGTAGGCTTCGCCGGCCTTACCGTGGACAGCAGCGGCTACCTCAAGACCGCTGGCCGTTCAGCGATCTGGTCAGCAAAGTCGACGCTGATAGCGGAGGCCGGTGCTCAACCGGAACAGATCCCACGCGCCGAGATCAAGCCCGCACCGCGGGGACCACATCACCACGCCATGCGCTCTTGACTCTTAGCGCGATCGGAGATCTGGTCTGTCGGTAGCGAATGAGACAGTGCGCGGCATGGCGGCGATTCTCGGTTACGCGCGAGTCAGCGCCACCGGACAGGACCTTGACGCACAGCTCGCCGCTCTCGCTGTAGCCGGTGGCGGTGCGGACAGGTTTCCGACAGGAGGGTGGTCTTGTTCGCCCGCGTGGCGCTTTTGGGAACAAATTTGGGAACAAAACTCTGCGGAACTGGCCGAAATCGCTGCGACACGGCGCGACAAGTGAGAAGTGCCACCCCTGTTTACCTGTCCATTTGAGGCTCAGGGGACACCGTAAAGCGCCTGGTGCGTAGCTCATAACCCAGAGGTCGCAGGTTCGAATCCTGTCCCCGCTACCAGCGGAAACGGCCCCCGGAGACGTCTCCGGGGGTCGTTTTCATGCCCGATGGCCACGTATCTGGCCACATTAGCTAGGTTTACTAGTTAACTGTTCTGTGCTTCTATCGCTAGGTTCCAGCTTTTTGCCGAGCATATGGCGTTCTCTTGCTCCGGCCGCGCTTCGGTTATTGTTTGCCAAGGCGCGAGTTACTCAGAAGCTCAGTGCTCGCTAGCTGTCGTCACGGAATTCACGGTAGCCGCCGCTCGGACCCGGTGGAGGCTTCAGCTGGCATCATGTGATCCCGACGGCCCGATACGTGGCGCGATCGAGCAGGATGGTGTTGACCCTTATGCCCAGGCTGGGTTCGATGTTGAATACGCCGGCCAGACACAGAAGCTGGAGGGCTGGCCAAGGTCGAAGCAGACTAGGGGAGGCCTGCGATGAGGATGGTCGTTCGTCATCTGGTTCCCATCATCATGGTGGCGTTGGCGTCGATGGCCGCCGTGACGATCGCTACGCCGGCAGTGAGCTCGGCCGAATGCGCGGACGGCGAGTGGTGGGACCCGACGGGCAAAGTGTGCCGGCCGCTGGGCGTCGGGCCACAACCGTTGGCATGCGAGCCGGGCCATTGGTGGGACCCGACCGCTAATGTATGCCGGCCGCTGGGTGTCGGGCCGCAACCGCTGGGATGCGACAACGGCTGGTGGTGGGATCCGGCCGC
Source organism: uncultured Actinomycetota bacterium (assembly GCA_963751315.1). Lineage (GTDB taxonomy): Bacteria > Actinomycetota > Actinomycetes > Mycobacteriales > Mycobacteriaceae > Mycobacterium. The sequence continues at coordinate 122,651 of CAVVUH010000011.1, forward strand.
CAACGTATGCCGTCCGCCACCGGTAGCGCCGCCCGGCTAGTCAGTACAGCGGGTCCTCGGCCCGAGCAGCGAGCTGTCGGCCCGAACTCGAGATCGCACTTGCCCAGCACACGAGTCCGGACGGTAGCCTTACGCCGCATGAACGACTCCGTCGTCGTCAAGGTCAAGCCGAGCAGTCGCAAGGGACCCCTTGTCGAGGTCGGTCCTGACGGTGAGCTGACGATCTACGTCCGGGAGCCAGCGGTTGACGGCAAGGCGAACGACGCGGTCACCCGGTTACTGGCAGCCCACCTTCAATTGCCAAGAAGCCGAGTCGAATTGGTATCCGGAACGACGTCGCGGCTCAAGCGCTTCCGCGTGAGCCGTTGAGCAGCGCGTCGCACGCTAGTGCGGATTTGATCGATCTGCGGAGTAGTTCGTCTCGTCCAGTTCGCTCTGATCCATGGTTGCAGCCCAGCTGGCGAGAAGAGCCAGTCCGTCATGGGAGGGGCTGTCGGGTTCGGGGCTGTAGGCAGTGAGGGTCAGGCCGGTGTCGGCGGTGAGTTGCATGACTTCGTACGCGAGGCTGAGGTCGCCCACGACTGGATGATGGAACTGTTTGGCGCCGGCTCGGTGGAGTCGCACGTTGTGGGCAGCCCAGCGATTGCGGAAGGTTTCGCTACGGGTCGACAGTTCTCCGATGAGGTCGGATAGCCTGCGGTCGTAGGGGTTTCGGCCGGCGTCGGTGCGAAGCATGCCGACCGTTGTGTTTGCGGCGTCGTCCCAGTTCGGGTAGAGCTGCGTTGCCTGGGGGTTGAGAAAGGTGAATCTCGCAAGGTTCACCGGCCGGGCCGGGCCGTCATACGCCGGTGAGTAGAGGGCGCGTCCGAGCCGGTTGGCCGCCAGAAGGTCCAGACGCCCGTTGAGAACGATCGCCGGGAGCGCGGTCATGCTGTCGAGGATGCGTTGCACGACGGGACGGATCTGGTGCTTGGGGGCAGGGCGGCGACGGGTGTGGGGTGTGGTGTTGGCGGCGCGGGCCAGGTCATGCAAATGTGCGTGTTCGGCTTCGTCGAGCTGCAGGGCGCGGGCGATGGCGTCAAGCACGCTATCGGAGACTCCGGTGAAGTTGCCCCGTTCAAGTTGGGCGTAATAGTCGGTGCTGACTCCGGCCAGCACTGCCACTTCTTCGCGGCGGAGTCCCGGGACACGTCGCCTCCCGTAGGTGGCCAGGCCGGCCTGTTGGGGGGAGATCCTGGCCCGTCTGGTGGCCAGGAACTCGCGTATCTCGTTCTTGCTGTCCACACAGCCAGGCTACGGTCGCGGGCCGCGTGCTGGGGTGGGCGACCAGTACATGGATAGACAGCCACTGTCACGGGTCCGGCATTTCAGGTTCTCTGGGTGCAGACCCACCAAGACGCGGCGTCTGTCACCACCGGGAAAAGACGACACTCAGAATTGGAGTTATCTGATGAAACACATCACACTAAGTGGACTCGACGTGTCCCGGATCGGTCTGGGCGCCATGACGATGTCCGGCTACTACAACACAGGTGAAGGCAGCGAGGCCGAGTCGATCCGCACCATCCACCGGGCACTGGACCTGGGCGTCACCCACCTCGACACCGCCGAGATCTACGGCCCTTACCTCAACGAGGAACTGGTCGGCCGAGCCATCAAGGGCCGCCGTGACCAGGTCGTGGTGGCGACGAAGTTCGGCCTGGTGTCCCATTCCGGCGGCGGGCCCGGCGTCGTCGACAGCAGCCCGGCGAACGTCCGCGCTGCGGTCGAGGGCTCACTGACGCGCCTCAACACTGACCACATCGACCTGTACTACCAGCACCGGGTCGACCCCAACACTCCGATCGAGGACACCGTTGGCGCGGTGGCCGAGCTGGTGGCCGAGGGCAAGGTCCGCCACATCGGACTGTCCGAAGCCGGGGTCGACACGATCCGCCGCGCCCACGCCGTGCACCCGATCACCGCACTGCAGACGGAGTATTCCCTGTGGACGCGCGACGTGGAGGCCGAGCTGCTGCCGCTGCTGCGCGAGCTGGGCGTCGGCTTCGTGCCCTACTCGCCGCTGGGCCACGGCTTCCTCACCGGGCAAATCCGCTCCACTGACGACATTCTCTGACGACGACTGGCGCAAGACCAATCCACGCTTCGTCGGCGAGAACTTCCAGCGCAACCTGCGCATCGTCGACGAGGTCCGGGCCGTCGCCGCCGAGGCAGGTGCCACACCAGCGCAGATCGCACTGGCCTGGCTACTCGCCCAGGGCAACGACATCGCCCCGATCCCCGGTACCAAGCGGGTCGCTCGCGTCGAGGAGAACACCGCCGCCGATGGCATCGAGCTGAGCGCCGAACAGATCGAAAGGCTCAACAACCTCACTCCTGCCGCTGGCGAACGCCACGACGAAGGGAACATGGCCGCCATCGACCGCTGACCAATCCAGGCCGACAGCGACAATGCACGCTGGTGAGACAGCGGACTGTCGGCAATGGAAGGAGCGGACAGAACGCACCAGGCGCTATGATCGAATCCCGTTGCGCAGTAAGGCTGTTCGGAATATACCGAAGCGCAGTCGACGTCTCTCCCTTGCCGGCCCCTTAGGCGGCTCGAACCCAAGCTGGATGCCGGACTTCGCTCGATTGGCGATCCGCACACCGCGAGTTCGAGGAGGCGTCGATCCGTCGAATTCGGCGCCGGGTCATGCCACGAGATATGTCAATGGGCCCACTCAGAGGGTGTTCACTCGGCCGGTGTGAGCAGCAAGAGCTCGGACACGGAAATAAGACTGTTCGGCACGCATTTCGCCGACCCGGTCGTTGGAACTGTCGTAACGACAGATCGGGGCTACCGGTTCGTCACACCCGCCGATTCGACCCCGCCTGCGTGAGGTGCCCCGACTACTTCGTCAGCTGGGTTGGTCAGCTCCGCATACCGTGCGAGGTGGTAGTCGGCTGATCCGAACTCGTACTGGATGGCGGTCAGTCGTTTGAAGTAGTGCCCGATCGCCAGTTCCTCCGTCATGCCCATGCCGCCGTGCAGTTGCACGGCGTTCTGCCCGATGAAGCGAGCCGCGCGCCCGATCGTCGCCTTCGCGGCCGAAACCGCCCGCGCGCGGCTGGCCGGCTCGGCCGCCAGGTGCAGGATCGCGAGGTACACGGCCGCAATCGCCTGCTCGAGCTCCATGTACATGTCCACCATGCGGTGTTGCAGGACCTGAAAGCTACCGATCGGCTGCCCGAATTGCTGGCGTTGTTTGCAGTACTGGACGGTGTCGTTCAACACTTTTCGCATGCAGCCCACTGCTTCTGAGCAGATCGCCGCTGCTCCCTCATCACGCGCCTGCGCAACGGACGACCAGGCCTGTCCCTCGTCGCCGAGTAGCGCGCCGGCGGGCAGCCGCAGCCGGTCGAACACCAGGTCGGCCGCGCGACGGTCGTCGATCGTTGGGTAACTGTGGACCTCGAGGCCGGGACCCGCCCTGTCCAAATCGACAAGGAAGAGCGAGATGCCGACGGGAAGCAACCCGGTGCCGGAGGTCCGCGCGGTTACCAGCAGATGTGTGGCCAGGGGCGCGCCGACCGCGACGATCTTGGTCCCATTCAGCACCCAGTCGTCGCCGTGACGTTCCGCTGTGGTCGTCACGTGTTGCCAACGATCGCCGGATGTCGGTTCGGCTGCGGCCAAGGCGACGATCGCGGTGCCCGCCACGATCCGTTCCAGTACCGAGGTGGCCGCCTCCCCGCCGGCACGGCGCAACAGTCCGCCCGCCACCACGACGGTGTCGACGTAGGGCTCGACGACCAGTGCCTGACCCAGCGCTTCGGTGATGACCATGAGTTCCACCGGGCCGCCGCCCATTCCGCCGACGTCTTCGGGCAGGGTGGCGCCCAGGATGCCGAGTTCATCGGCAAATCCTCGCCAGATTTCCGGTTGCCAACCGGCGCCGGATTTGGCGGCGGTGCGGCTCTTGTCGAGGTCGTAGCGGGTCGCCAGGAACCTTCCGAGCCCGTCGCGCAGCAGTTCTTGTTCCTTGGTCAGGTTGAAATCCATCAGAGCCCCAAAGCCGCTTTGGCCAGAATGTTGCGCTGAATTTCGTTGCTGCCGGCGAAGATTGAGCCCGCCCGGTCATTGAAGTAGTGCAGCGGTGCGACCGCCTGCCACGGTTCCCCGCTGACGTATCCGTCGGCGGGTGGCTCGAATTCGGAGACCGGCCCGCCGGGCCGCGTCGCATGCGGTTGATAGACCCGGCCACGAGGCCCGGCCGCCTCCAGGGCGAGTTCGGTGAGCGCCTGGCTCAGCTCGGTAGCCAGGATCTTGAGCATTGACGACGCGGCGCCCGGGTTCTTGCCGTCGGCCACTGTCGCCAAGGTTCGGTATTCGAGGATCTCGAGCACCTCGGTCCGGATCCGCGCATCGGCGAGCTTGTGCGCGAAGGCCGGGTCGTCGAGCAGCCTGCCGCCGGCGGGTCCCGGTTGGGCGGCGGCGACCGTAGCGATGTCCTCGGCCATCACCTGCAGCGCCGGTGCGGCCGCACCTCCGCCGCGTTCGAACTCCAGCAGGTACTTGGCCACGGTCCAGCCGTCGTCGATCTCGCCGACCACGTTCGCCTTGGGCACCCGGACGCCGTCGAAGAACACCTGGTTCTGGATCTCCTCGCCGGAGGTCATCACCAGCGGGCGGATCTGGATGCCCGGGGAGGTCATGTCGATCAGCACAAACGTGATGCCCTGTTGTTTGCGCTGCATGCGCGCGGTACGCACCAGACCGAACATCCAGTTCGCCTCGCCTGCGTGCGTCGTCCAGATCTTGCTGCCGGTGCACACCAGGTTGTCGCCGTCATCGACCGCGGCCATCGACAGCGAAGCCAGATCCGAACCCGCTTCGGGTTCGGAGTAGCCCTGACAGAAGAACACCTCACCGGTCAGGATGCGGGGCAGAAAGAACTCCTTCTGCTCCTGCGTGCCGTGCGCCATGATCGCGTGGGCGACCATCCGAATCCCCATCGGCGACAACACCGGAGCGCCGGCCAGCGTCGACTCGCGGCTGAAGATGTAGTGCTGAGTCAGGCTCCAGTCGCAGCCGCCGTATTCGACCGGCCAGGCCGGCGCTGCCCAGCCCCGCTCGTGCAGGATCCGCTGCCACTGCATGCTGGCCTCGTGGTCGGAATACACGCTTGTCATCAGCCGGCCAGCCTGCCGCAACTCCGCCGTCAACTTCTCATCCAGAAAGCTGCGGACCTCGTCGCGGAACGCCAGGTCGGTCGCCGACCAGTCCAGATTCATATGCGCTCCCCGTTTGTCCCGCTGTGCATTCAATGTGCTGCAGCAGCCGACCGTTGGCCAGCCACGTCGCGCAGTTCCTCACGTCTGCTCGACGCGGCTCATTCTGGTGCGACTTCGACGAGTATTTTCACGGCTTCGCCGCGGTGGAGTCGGTTGAGGCCGTCGTCGATGAGGTTGTCGAACGGGATGGTATCGACCCACCCGTCGGTGGGGAATGCTCCGGCGGCCTGCGCCGCCAGGACGGCGGGGAAATCGTCGCGGTAGCCCATCGATCCGACGATTGTCCGCTCGGCTGCTAGGAGCAGGTTGGGGTCGATGGATACGGGTTTGGTGTGGATGGCCACGATGGCGAGGACTCCTTGCGGGGCAAGGGCGTTGATGCCTGCGGTCAAGGCGGCGCCGGCTCCGGCGGAGTCGACGGCACCGTCGAATCCGTGGGGCGCGATCTCGGCCAGCCGGCGGGGGAAGTCGGGGTCGGTTGGGTCGGCGGTGTCGAATCCGAGGTCGGCAAGAAGTGTGCGGCGTCTTGCCGCGGGCTCGACCATCAGGACGTGGTCGACGTTGCGGGCGCGCAGGCTCAGGGCGGTGCCGATTCCGATCGGTCCGCCGCCGAACACTATCGCGGTTTGTCCCTGACCGAGTCCGGTTTTGGCGGCGGCGTGCCATGCGACCGAGAGCGGTTCGGTGAGCGCTCCCTGGCGCAGGCTGACGTGGGTGGGCAGTGGGTGTATCGATTTGCGTCCGACGACTGCGGTGTCGGCGAGGAAGCCGGGCTTCATCAGTCCGTAGAAGGCGGCGCCGATGTTGTAGTGGGCATCGTCGCCGGGAGTCCGGACGATCGGTTCGATCGCCACCCGGGTCCCCACCTCGAGGTCCTCGACACCGTCGCCGAGGGCGGTGATGGTTCCGGAGGCTTCGTGTCCGAGGGTCACCGGACCGTGGTGGCCGGTCACGGGGTTGGGCTGCTGTATCGGAATGAACATCGGGCCGTCGAAGTATTCGTGTAGGTCGCTTCCGCATAGTCCGTTGTAGGCGATGCGCACGGCCACTTCGCCTGGCCCGGGTTGAGGTTCGGGCAGTTCTTCGAGCCGAATGTCGGTGTTTCCGTGGTAGATCCAGGCGCGCATGAGGTGAATCCTTTGGTGTCGGTGGTGAGGTGGCCGGCTCAGTTCAGGGCAATACGGCCGACTCTGTTGCCGAAGCCCCAGGTGAACCAGATGGCGTTTCCGGGTCCGCTGCAGATGCCGACGGTCGCGGTGGGCCGGACCTTGATCGGCAGCCTGGACAGCATGCGTTGGGCGGGGATGGCGATGTTGGTGACGGTTCCGTCGCGCGGGTCCAGGCGCCCGATCCCGTTGCGGATCAGGTGGGTGAAGTAGATTTTGCCGTCTGGTGCCGCGCACACTTCGGCAGGGAACGAGGCTCGCAGCGGCACCCGGTAGCTGTCGATGGTGTTGGTGTGCAGGTCGAGCCGCCCGATCCGGTTGCGACTCATCTGGGTGAACCACACGTAGCGGCCTTCGGTTTCGCCGTTGATGACGAAGGGCCCCGACAGCGATTGCGGTAGCCGGTATTCGGTGATGCGTCCGGTGTCCGGATCCACGTGGCTGATCTTGTTCGCGGCGGTTTCGGCGAACCACACCGATCCGTCGGAACTGCTGAACACACCGACCGGCATGGACGCGCGGGTCGGGATGGCGTAGTCGCGGAACTTGTGGGTGGCCAGGTCGAAGCGGCCGATGCGGTTGGCGGTGGTTTGGCTGAACCAGATCGCATCCGCCGACAATGAGAGGTCAGTCAGCGGAAACAGGCCCCCGAAGCGGCTGGGCGGGGTGAACAACCTGACCGCACCGGTGTCGGGATTGAGTTGTCCGATCTGGCTACGGATGCCGTTGGTGAAGTAGATGTTGCCGTCGGCGCCGGGCTTGATGGTGCACGACAACGGGGTGAATCCGGCAGGCAGGATCCGCGGGCCGGCCGATGTGTGTGGCCGCGGGCAGGCCGGCCCCCAAGGGACCGGGTATTCGCGGACGTGTCCGGTGACGGGATCGACGCGGGCGATTTGGTTGGCGAACATCTGCATCGTCCACGCCGCGCCGTCGGGTCCCGCCGTGATCACCGTGGGACCGGAAAAGCGGGTGGGCATGCCGAAGAAGCGGAGATCGGCGGGGTCAGCCCGCGTGGATGGTGAGGGTCGCTGCGATGACGCGGCCAGTGACCTTACGCGGCGCAGCAGCGCTGTGAACCGTTGGGTCGCTGTCTGTTTTCGCGCCTGTATCCGTCCGCATGCTGTGGAGTTCTCCTCAACGGTGAATATCCGTGGTGCGTTGGTGTGTCGGCGCGGAAGGGTGTGCGCAGTAGTTCAGTGCCTGTCGCGGTTGGTTGCGGTTCCATTCGATCCATCCGATGCCGGTGCGTCCGTCGGCTGCCCGGACGCGGGCCATGGCGCGGGGGAAGTGGGAGATGCGTCCGTCGTCGGCGACGAGGAGCAGGGCGCCGAATGCGAGTGGCTCGACATCGAGGGTGAGGTCGTCGGGGCCGGTAACGAGTTGAGCGTCGCGGATGAGGCCGTTGGTGTCCACGGTCTGTGTGGCGGCGACGGTCTGCGCTTCGCTGAGGGTGTCGCCGCGCTGGAGGTATCCGACGACCGAGCCCGCCGGGGATGGTCGGCACGGTCACCGCATGGGTGTGTGTGCCGTCGTTGAGGTGAAACGCGCTCCACATCCAGTCGTTGGCCCACCAGTCCCGTAGTCCCCAGGAGTGGTCGCGCTGTCCCGGGCCGGCGAAGGGGAATTCCTGGTCGCCGATGCGGATGACACCGGTGACGCGGCAGGGGATTTCGTATCTGCTGCGGGTGCGCCAGGCGTAGGGGATGCCGTCGGTGTCCCAGGTCAGCTCTAGTGACACCGGAACGGGTTGGCCTGCTTCGTCGCGCAGCGGGGCGGAATGGTCGGTGTGTGCCTGCGCTGTCGCGTCGAGTGTGACGTGGAATCGGGTCAGCGGTTCGGTGCAGTGCAGGGTCGACCGCAGAGCATCGGTCACCACCGTCTCTACGGCGCCGTCGGTGTCGTCGAGGGGTGCTGCGTTGTCGACGACCATCAGCGCAGGGTGTCCGGGCCGCACGATCGCCGCGCTGTAAAAGCAGTGGCCTTGGTTGGGGATCCGGCCGATCCGGACGTAGACGCCGAGGGTTTCGGAGTCGTCGACGGCGTCGAAGTACCAGCTTTCGTTCCATAGCGGCTCAGGTCCGGGGTGGTGTCGGCCCTCGTCGGAGGGTTGCGGCTGCAGCGCCGCGCGGGGCGCGTCGGCGCCGGGCAGCAGGCTGAGGGCGTCGAGGTCGAGGATTTGTTGACAGGTTCGCGCCAGCAGGGCCATGAGCATGTCGTCGCCGCGGTCGGTGCGTTCGACGACGACACCGGCGAAGATGGTCACCCGCAGACTTGCGAACGTTTGGCGGCGGTATTCATCCCAACACTGCTGCCAGCTGAAGTCGTCAACGCCGCCGCGGACCAGTTCGTCGTAGTAGAAGCGCACGAGGTCGCGTTCGTGGTGGCGGCGGTCGGCGTCGCTGAGGCCGGTGCCGACGAAATAGGCGGCGTCGCGCAATGCGGGGCCCCACGCACGGTCTGCCAGTCCACGACCGTGCATGAGTCGTCGGTGAACAGCAGATTGTCCAACCGGTAGTCACCGTGGATCAGGCCGAGCGGGGCACGCCGATCGGCCTGCCAGGCGTCGGCGACGGCGACGAAGGTGCGGCACACCTGGGCGTGTTCGTCGGTGATCCGGTCTCCGTGGCGGCCCAGGAAGTCCGGCAGCAGCGACGACAACAGCGCCTGGGTCAGCGGTGTCGGCCGGCTGAGGTATTCGCGCGAGCCCACGGAATCATCGTTGAGGATCGGGGCCTGCAACCCGGCCAGGGCCCGCAGGGCCAGCCGCGCCTGCTGCTGCGAGCTGCCCAGGATCTGGTCGCCGGCCACGGCGCCGACCATGTCTTCGAGGACCAGGGTGAACCAGCCCTCCGCCGGGTCATAGACAGCGAGATGACAGCCCGCCAGCGAGCCGCGCATGCTCGTCGAGAAGTCGTTGTAGAACGCGACTTCGCGGTCGTAGACGCCCATCCCCACCCCGATTGAGCGACTGCCCTCGTCCTCGGACGCCAACTTGATGACCACCGAGTTCGGGCCCGACGGGGTGTCGAACCGCACCCGGTGGTTCTGGCTGATCTGGCCCGTGCCGATCGGGTTCACCGACACGACGACGAGGTCATCGACACCGAGCACCTCGCCGAGCCACTCGCCGCTGATCTGGTCGGGACGCCGGATCAACAGGCTCCGGTCGTGGGTGCTCACTGCCATTTCTCCGCCTTCGTCTCGCCAGGTATCTGACACGTATGCGTGTCAACATAGAATGTGACACGCCCCTGTGTCAAGATGGGTGTGTGAGCGAGGTCAAGCGCAGCTACCGCGGTGTGTCCGCTGACGACCGACGTGACCAGCGGCGTCGGGTGTTGCTGGAGGCATGTTTGGACCTGGTGGGCCGCGGCGGTACGCCGGCGGTGACGGCGGAGTCCGTCTCGGCTGAGGCGAAGTTGACCAAGCGCTACTTCTACGAGAGCTTCACCGACCGCGACGCGATCCTTGTCGCGGCGCTCGATGAGCTGTTCACCGACGTGATCGCCCAGATCCGCGAAGCCAGCCGGCGTGCCGAACCCGCTGAGAGGGCCCGGGTGATCACCGAAGTCGTGGTGGCGGCGCTGTGCAGCGATCCCCGGCGGGCCCGCCTGTATGCCGAGTCGCCGGCGGTGCCTGCTCTGCAAAGCCGCCGCGAAGACGCCATCACCGCCGTCACCAACGTGATCGCGAACGACAACCCGAACGGCGGGCCGGGCGACACCGTGCCCCGCGAACTGGTGACCCGCATTTTCATTGCCGGTGGCACCGATCTCGTGACGAGCTGGATCAACGGCACCCTGGCCGCCGACCGCGCCACGCTCACCGAGGCGATCGTCGCGATGGGCCGCACGCTCGACATCGCCGTCGCCATCGCAGCGAAGCGCTCGACAACCGCTGGAACCGCGCCGGTAAAAGCTGGGTTCCCGGACGGTGCGGCGACGCCGGCGACACAGTGCCAACCTAGAAGTGGCATCATGCCACCATGGTTCGGACATCGCCGCAGACGGAACGGTTAGTTGAAGTCGTCGAGATGCTGACCGACTGCGGGACGGCCGGCCGCAGCCTGGCTGAGATCGCCCGGCACCTCTGCGTCGACAAGGCGACCTGCTATCCGATGCTGATGGAATTGACCAGGGTCGGGTGGCTACACCGGCATCCTCGCCGCAAAACCTTTCACCTGGGCCCCAGGCTCGTCGCCGTCGGGCGCGCCGCCGAGACCGCCATCGATATCGTCGATCTGGCCCGCGACGGTCTTGGTGCGCTCGCCGAACGCACCGGTGCGCCCTGCCTGGCGATCGCACCCTCCGGTGAGGACCTGGTGGTGGCCGCGATCGTCACCGCTCGCGGGCAGGCGCAGCGGCGAGCCCTTGGCCTGCGGGCGGGTGATCGCATCGTGATGCGCCCCCCGCTGGGATCGGTCTTGGTCGCATGGTCGCCAGCCGAGAGGATCGGTCAGTGGCTCGACCGTCGTTTCCCCGACCACGGCGACGTCGACGAACGCCGTCACTACGAGGCCACCTTGGACCTTGTCCGTGACAGGGGCTATGCCGTCGAAGAGTTCCCGCCCTCACCGCTGGCACTGGAGAACTTCTCGAAGCGCTTGCCGGGTCGCAGTATGGCTCCAGCCGAGCCGCCCGCCTCGTCGGGGATCAAGTCGACCAGCTGCGCGACGTCGTCCTCGTCGGCGACCTCGACCCGGACGGCGAATACTGGCCCGTCTCGATCAACGCCCCGGTGTTCGACCGTACGGGCAACGCGGCGCTGGCACTGTGCATCGTCGACCTGCACGGGCCGCTGTCGGGTCACGCGATCGCCGACCTCGGTCAGGATGTGGCCGCAGTGGCGCAATCGGTGACTGACCACGCCAACGGACGAGGCACCGACAAAGCCCCCGTGCTCATCGAGCAGGCGAACTAGTCGCGCCAACACGGCCAAAACCCGCTCCACACCTGACTACCGGTGCGGCCCTCTGGTGCTCGCCATCGACCACCAATCCCGTCGCCGGCGGTACTGCACAGCGCATGCCTCCACGGCAGTTCCAGGGCGACCGCTGCCGCGGCATCGCGGTGTCGCAGCCACCGCAGAGCCCGCCAAGGTCGCCGTGAACCGTGAATGGTGGCATAGTGCCACTCTTGCGGTGTAATATCCCCACTCTTTACGGTGTGCTGAAGGTCATAACAATCGCGACGCCACATCGGGCGGCCCCAACGAAGAGGAACTCCACATGACGATCACCGGCGGAGAGCTGTTTGCTCAAGCCCTCGAAAAGGCCGAGGTCCGCGAGGTTTTCACGCTGCACGGCGGTCACCTGGATGCGTTCCTCGTGGCCTGCTCCGACAGCGGGATTCGGCTCACCGATGCTCGCCACGAGGCGACGGCCGGGCACGCGGCCGACGCCTGGGCCCGCGTAACCCAGCGTCCGGGGGTGTGCGTCGTGACGTCGGGGCCCGGCTTCACCAACGTCTACACCGCGATCGTCAACGCCTACCTCGACGCGATACCGGTGCTGTTCGTCGTCGGCGCACCCCCGCTGCGCGAGCAGGAGACCAACCCACTGCAAGGGGGATTCGACCAGATCGCCGCGGCCGCCCCGGTCACCAAATGGGCCCACCGGGTCACCAACGGTGAACGCATCCCCGAGCTGGTGGCACTCGCGCTGCGCCACGCCACCTCCGGGAAGCCGGGCCCCGTGCTCCTCGAGATTCCGATCGACGTCATGGTGCGCCCAGTCGATGAGTCGCAAGTGCGGATGCCGGCCTTCCCCCACGACATCCCACGGCCGGCACCGACACCCGCCCAGACCCAAGAGGCCTTGGACGCATTGGCCAACGCCCAGCGCCCGGTCATCGTCACCGGCGGCGGCGCCATGCTCTCGGGCTGTTCAGATGAACTGCGCTTCTTCGCCGAGCAACTCAACGTTCCGGTGTTCACCATGAACAAGGGCGACGGGATCCTGGCGGCCAGCCACCCGCTGTGGGGAGGCGGGGCAGTCGCGTTGGGTTCGTTGCCGCTCACCGCGCAAGCGCCCGATCTGATCATCCTGCTCGGATGCCGCGCCGGAATGTTCACCGGCGGCCGAAGCGGCGTCTTGGCAACTGCCACGATCGTGCAGGTCGACGTCGACTTCGGCGAGATCGGCCGGCTGCAAGATGTCGCCGTCGGGGTCCCGGCCGACTGCCGCACCGCCCTGACCGCGTTCTCCGCCGCTGCCACCAAGCGGGACTTCCCCGACTTCCAGGAATGGGCGAAACAAGCCGTCACCGGGCAACACATGCACCGCCAGCTCTACACCGACACCACGACCGAATCCGGGCGCCTACACCCTATTTCGCGGCACGAGAGATCGCCGCAGCGCTACCCCCGCGCACCATTTCCGTGCTCGACGGCGGAGAGGCGCCGGCATGGATGGAGTTCTTCCTGGCCGCCGAGGAGCCGAACAGTGTTCTGCGACTGGGCTATCTGGGGTGCCTCGGCGTCGGCCAAGGCTTCGCCATCGGCGCCGCCCGCGCGGAGCCCGACCGCCCCGTCCTACTGCTCTCCGGCGACGGCGCCGTCGCGTTCAACCTGGCCGAATTCGACACCATGGTCCGCCACAATCTGCCCATCGTCACCGTCGTGTTCACCAACCAGGTGTGGGGCATGTCAATCCACGGCCAGGAAGCCGTGTTCGGTGCCCAAGGAGTGGTGATCAGCACCCTGAAAGACAGCGCCTACGAGCAGGTCTGTACCGCGTTCGGTGGGTACGGCGAACGAGTCGAAAAGCTAGACGACCTCGGTCCAGCGGTCACCCGCGCGTTCGCTGCCGACAAGCCCGCCTGCATCAACGTCGCTATCGACCCCAACGTCGTGCACCCACTCACCACCTCGATGCTGGGCGACGTCACCTCCACCACCGAAATCGTTGTGCCCTACTACGAAAACATCCCGCTTTGAGCATCCATCAAGGCCGCGTTGCTGTCGTCATCGCCGACCTCGACGACGAACAGGCCGCCGAGCTCGCCGCGCCCGGCGTGGAGCCGCCACATCCAAGTCAGCAACGAAGACACCGTTGAAGGGCTGTTCGACGCGATGCTGACCACGGCGGGCGCCGCAACCCGTCAGGTCAGCACGTAATGGCCGTTGGGATCTTCCAGAATAGATAGCGCCCCAGATCATTTGGGTCAGCGTGTCGGCAAGCTTCCGGTCCGCCGCAGGTGGCGCGTCACGCAGCATCTGGTAACAGCACCGTTCGACCATCCACGTGATGACGTGTGCAGTTTCGGCACTGTCGAGTTCGCGGATCCGGCCGGCAGCCTGGCCGCGGTCCAGGAAGTCGCGGCTGTAGCCGGCGTTGCGCTCGATGAGTCGCCGATAGACCTCGTCGATCTCTGGTGTGTAGTGCGCGAGTTCCATGACCGCGGTCAGGATTTGCTGGTGCTTGCGGTAGGAGGCGATGACGCCTTGGACGGCCTGTCGCATGTCATCGGGCCCGCTGGGTCCGCTCTGTTGCCACAGCTGTTGAACGGCGTCGGCGATCTCGGTGAGCACCTGCTCGGCGAAGCCCTGCAGGAGCTGGGACTTGTCCTTGAAATAGACGTAGAACGTGGCCCGCGAGGCGCCGGCGGCGACAGCGAGCCGCTCGACGCCGAGTTCGGTGAACGAGGCGCCGTCACGCATCAAGGTCTCGGTGGCCTCAAGCAGGCGACGTCGCAACTCGTCGCGACGCTGCTTCCGCAGGGTGGGTGAGGTGCGGGGGGTGGCTTTCGGGCCGCGTGTAATGGACGACACTAAGCGACTTTAACACGCATCCAGCAACTCAAGACAAGATGTCTAAGACACTGTGTCTTGACATCTGCGTCTCCGCGACCTACCTTGCAGAGGAGCAATTGATGTGGTGTGCCTCACGTGGCGCCTTCTGGTGGAGGCACCTACCGGTGGACGGCGCGCACGGAGGAGGATTTCATGACATCGACGATCCCCGGTAAGCCGGATTTCGATGAAATCGACCTGTCATCCAGGGAGTTCTGGGCCACTACCGCCGACGAGCGTGAGCGCAGCTTCGCGATCCTGCGCGAGCAGCGGCCGGTGTCATGGCACCGGCCAGTCGATGCACCGGCCCTGATGCCGGTCGCGGCCGAATCGGGATTCTGGGCGGTTGTCACCAACGCTGACGTGGTCGAGGTCAGCCGAAACAGCGACGTCTTCATTTCCAGCAAAGGTGTGCACCTCGAGCCGGTGCCGGAGGACCTCATTGAGGCGTCGCTGTCGTTCTTGGGTATGGACGGCAAGAAGCACGCCAAGATCCGCGGTCTGGTCCGTTCCGCCTTCACCCCGCGCGCCGTCAAGGGCCTCATGGACAGCATTGAGAAGAACTCGAAGGGAATCGTGCATCAGCTCGCCGACGTCGGCAGCGGTTGCGATTTCGTGCGCAACTGCGCCGTGAAGCTGCCGCTGGTCACCTTCGCCGACATGGTCGGCGTCCCCGACTCTCAGCGCGACGCGGTGCGCGACGCCGCCGACGCGATGGTGTCAGTGACCGATCCGGTGTGGCTGGACGGCCGTAACAGCCTGGAGGTGCTGATCACTAATCAGATGTTCTTGCACCAGGTGGCCGTCGAGATGGCCGAGGAGCGGCGGCGCTCACCCAAGGCCGACATCATGACCAACCTGATCCAGGCCGAGGTCGACGGCGAACGCCTGACCAACGCCGAGATCGGCGCGTTCACGGTGCTGCTCTCGGTGGCCGGTAACGACACCACCCGCCAGACCACCAGCCTGACCTTGCATGCGCTGACCCAGTTTCCCGAACAACGCGAATGGCTGATGGCGGACTACGAGAACCGCATCGGGACCGCGGTGGAGGAGTTCGTCCGCTGGTCCACGCCTGTGATGACGTTCAGCCGGATCGCCGCCCGCGATTATGAGCTGCACGGACAACCCATCGCCGCGGGCGACAAGGTGGTGATGATCTACTCGTCGGCCAATCGTGACTCGGCGGTCTTCGACCACCCAGAACGCTTCGACCTGAGCCGCAACCCCCGCCATGTCGCATTCGGCGGTGGAGGTGCCCACTTCTGCTTGGGTGCACAGTTGGCCAAGGCGCAGCTTCGGGCAATCTTTCGCGAACTGCTGACCCAGCTGCCCGACATCGAGGCCGGTGACCCGAAATACCTGGCCGGCAACTTCATCCACGCAGTGCAATCAATGCCCTGCACGTTCTGAACGGAGAGACCTTGACAGACAACAGGATCCGCTACGAGAACCCGGAGACCGGCATTGCCCGCATCGTGTTGGCCCGCCCGCAGACCCGGAACTCGCAGGATACCCGGATGCTCTACGAGCTCAACGACGTGTTTGACCAAGCTGCCCGCGACGACACCGTCAAGGTGATCATCCTGGCGGCCGACGGCCCGCACTTCTCGTCCGGTCACGACCTGCGGGAGAACCCCGACGGGGCGATGGACGACCACCGCACCGTCGGGACGTGGTGCGGGTTCGGCTGTGCAGGTGCCGAGGGACACATGGCCAGGGAGAAGGAGATCTACCTCGGGTTCTCGGAGCGGTGGCGCAACATCCCCAAACCCACCATCGCCGAGGTGCAGGGCAAGGTCATCGCGGGCGGACTGATGCTGGTGTGGCCGTGCGACATCGTGATCGCCGCCGATGACGCGGTCTTCGTCGACAACACCGTGGCGATGGGCATCGCCGGCGCCGAATTCTTCAACCATCCGTGGGAGCTCGGGGTCCGAAAGGCCAAGGAGATGTTGTTCACCTCCGACGCGGTCGGGGCCGCCGACGCTTACCGGCTGGGCATGGTCAACCACGTCGTGCCCCTCGACGAGCTCCGCGAGTTCACCATGAGCCTGGCCCGCCGCATCGCCGAACAACCCTTGTTCGCATTGAAACTCGCCAAGGAAGCAGTCAACACCGCCCAGGACAACCAGGGCCGGGTCAACGCAATGCAGATGTCGTTCGCGTCGCATCAGCTCTGCCACGCGCACAACCAGCTGATCGGCGGGCAGCTGATCGACCTGAGCTTCTTTGAGCGCCAGAAAGAAATCGCCAACCGCTGGTGAAGTGAGGACAACCGTGTATCCAGGAGCTCATGCCGCCGTATCCGCGGGCCGGCCAGCGGTCGTCATGGCCGGTAGCGGCGCGACCCTAACCTTCGGTGAGCTGGAGGACCGCTCCGCGCGGCTCGCGGCCGCCCTTCATGACGTCGGCCTCCGCCGGGGCGACGTCATCGCCATGCTGTCGGACAACGTCGCCGAGGTGTTCGTGATCTACTGGGCAGCACTGCGTTCCGGCCTCTACATCACCGCGATCAATCGCCACCTGAACCCCGCCGAGGTCGGCTACATCATCACCGACAGTGGGGCGAAGGTGCTGTTCGTGTCGGCCCGGCTGGCGGACCTGGCCCAGCGGATCATCAGCGAGACACCGGATTCGGTGCGGC
The DNA here is from genome assembly GCA_963751315.1 of uncultured Actinomycetota bacterium. Taxonomy (GTDB): domain Bacteria; phylum Actinomycetota; class Actinomycetes; order Mycobacteriales; family Mycobacteriaceae; genus Mycobacterium. The sequence continues at coordinate 139,535 of CAVVUH010000011.1, forward strand.
GGTACGCCTTCGGTGCAGACATGCGCGGCTATGCCTCCTATCAGGAGTTGCTCGACACGGCGGCGCCGCTACTGACCGACCAGCCCCGCGGATCGGACATGCTCTACTCGTCAGGCACCACCGGCCGACCCAAGGGCATCAAACCGCACCTACTGCCGATCCAGATCGACGAGCCCGGCGAGCCACTCATTGCCCTGCTGGAAAAGCTGTTCCAGGTCGGACCCGACACCATCTACCTGTCTCCGGCGCCGGTCTACCATGCCGCCCCGCTGAAATACTGCGCCGGAATTCAGGCACTCGGCGGCACGGTGATCCTCATGGACAAGTTCGACGCCGAGGCAGCACTTGCAGCCATCGAGCAACACCTGGTGACGATGACCCAGCTGGTGCCGACGATGTTCGTGCGCATGCTGCAACTGCCTGACGAGGTCCGCAGCCGTTACGACCTGTCGTCACTGCGAGTGGCCGTGCACGCAGGCGCGCCCTGCCCGCCCGACGTCAAAGACGCGATGATCGCCTGGTGGGGTCCCATCCTGCTCGAGTACTACAGCGCCACCGAGGGCCACGGCATGGCGGCGATGACATCGGCGGAGTGGGAGCACAAGCGCGGGTCGGTTGGCAGGGCCGTGCTCGGGGTGCCGCACATCTGCGACGACACCGGCGCTGAGCTTGCACCCGGCCAGGTGGGCACCGTCTACTTCGAACGTGACGCCCTGCCGTTCGTGTATCACAACGATCCCGAAAAAACCTCTGAGGCAACTCATCCCGACCACGAAAACTGGTCGACTGTCGGCGATCTCGGATACCTCGACGACGACGGCTATCTGTTCCTGACAGACCGCAAGTCGTTCATGATCATCTCCGGCGGTGTCAACATCTATCCGCAGGAGATCGAGAACGTGCTGACGCTTCACCCGGCGATCTTCGACGTCGCGGTGATCGGTATTCCCGATCCCGAGATGGGGGAGCAGGTCAAGGCTTTCGTCCAGCTGAGGGACGGTGTCGCGCCGGGCGAGAACCTCGCCGCGGAGCTCATCGGTCATGTCCGCGACCGGCTTGCTCACTACAAGGCGCCGAAGTCGGTGGATTTCGTCGACGAACTGCCGCGGACACCCACCGGCAAGCTCGTCAAGGGCAAGCTCAAGGCCCGCTACGTCACGGCATCCACAACGTGAAAAGACAATTGAGATTGAGCTATTCGAAGGAGACACACCATGGCTGATGTTTCCGGCAGGCGTTTCGTGGTGACCGGCGCCGCGTCAGGAATCGGGCACGCAGTGGCCGAACGACTCCTGACCGCCGGAGCCGAGGTCTACTCCCTGGACCGCAACACTCCCTCCGCGGCGGTCGTCGGCCACATCGAGGTCGACCTGGCCAGCCCGCACAGCATCGACGCCGCCCTGGAACGCCTCGACGGCACCTATGACGGTCTGATCAACGTGGCCGGTATCCCGGGCACCGCGCCCGGTGACCTGGTGCTCGCGGTCAACAGCCTCGCCGTGCGGCACCTGTCTGAGGCGTTCGTCGATCGACTGGTCCCCGGCGGCTCCGTGGTCATCGTCTCCTCCATTGCCGGCTTCGGCTGGCCGGCGCGCCTGGATGCCATCCGGGAGCTGATGGCCACCAACTCGTTCGACGACGGTGCGGCGTGGTTCAAGGGGCATCCGCAGCAGGGCAACGCCTACAACTTCTCCAAAGAGGTGGCGACCGTGTACGCGATGTCGATGGCGCTGGCGTTCAACCAGCGTGGCCTTCGGATCAACGCAGTGTTGCCCGGGCCGGTGGAGACACCGATCCTTGTCGACTTCGAAGCCACGATGGGCAAGGACACCCTCGACGGCGCCAAAGCACTGCTGGGCCGGCACGCCACCCCCGACGATATCGCCGGTGCGGTGCTGTTCCTGGCCTCTGACGATGCCCGGTGGATTAACGGCCAGGCGCTGGCCGTCGACGGCGGCGGCATCGCCGCGATGGCCACCGGCGTCATTCCACCGGCGGAAATCCGTTAGGAGAAGCGTGACCACCATCGACACCGATTCGACGACGGGTCGCACCAACGTACTCACCGAGGTGCGCCGAGTGTTCGCCTCCGGGCGGACCCGGGCGCCGCAATGGCGGGTGCAGCAACTGCGCGCGATCGAGCAGATGTGCGACGAGCAGGAATCCGCGATCGCCGCCGCGTTGGCCTCAGATCTCGGCCGGTCAGCGTTCGAAGCCTGGATGGGCGACCTAGTTTCGACCAAGGGCGAAGCCGCCTTCGCGCGTAAACACCTCAAGAAGTGGATGCGTCGGAAGCGAGCCTCAGTGCCGCTGGCGCAACTACCCGGCCGGGCCTGGGTGCAGTACGACCCGCTGGGAGTGATCCTGGTGATCGGGCCGTGGAACTACCCGTTCTACCTGACGATGGCACCGGTGGTGGCGGCGGTGGCCGCCGGGAACGGCGTGGTGGTCAAGCCCTCCGAGTTGGCTCCCGCCACCTCGGCGCTGATCGCACGACTGGCGCCGCAATATCTCGACGGTCAGGCGATTCGGGTTGTCGAGGGTGATGCGAAGACCACTCAGCATCTGCTGGCGCAGGGTTTCGACCATGCGCTGTTCACCGGTGGCACGGAGGTCGGCCGCAAGATCATGGCCGCGGCGGCGCCGACACTGACACCGGTCACCCTCGAACTCGGGGGTAAGAGCCCGGCCATCGTGACTGCCGACGCCGACCTCGATGTCACGGCGCGCAGGCTTGCCTCTGGCAAGCTGATCAACTCGGGACAGACCTGCATCGCACCCGACTACGTGCTGGTGGAACAGGCGGTCGCCGACGAGCTGATCACCAAGGTCGTTGCCAACATCCCCGCGTTCAGATCCGCCCCGACTCTGCCCATCGTCAATGAGCGCCAGTTCGACAGGTTGGTATCACTGATCGCCTCGACGGACGGCACGATCGTCAGCGGCGGCGGTTCCGACCGTTCGGCCCTACGGATCGAACCGACCGTGATCGTCGACCCCTCGCCGTCCGATGCTGTCATGGCCGACGAGATCTTCGGTCCCGTGCTGCCGATTCTCACCGTCGAATCGACCGCCGCCGCCGTCGATTTCGTCAACAGCCGGCCAAAGCCCTTGGCGCTGTACGTCTTCACCGACAACCGCCGATTGGGGCGGGCCATCATCGACCGGGCGCCGTCGGGCGGTGCCGTCATCAACCACGTGATGATGCACTGCCTGGTACCGCAACTGCCGTTCGGTGGCGTCGGTGCCAGCGGAATGGGTGCCTACCACGGCCGATGGGGATTCGAGACACTCAGCCACCGCCGCGCGGTGCTGGCCAGGCGGTCCCGGCCCGACCCGACACTGACGTACCCCCCACACACCGACCGGGCACTGGCGATCATGCGGAGACTACTCTGAGAACGGCTACGACCTAGTGTGATGGCGCCGATCTTGTGCTGGCTTTGTTGTGCCGCTGGGTGTTTCATCGATCTGCCGGGTGGGCCGTCTCGTCCTGGTCGCTCTGGTCCAGTGTCGCGGCCCAGCTGGCGAGAAGGGCCAGCCCGTCCTGGGATGGCCTGTCGGGTTCGGGGCTGTAGGCGGTGAGGGTCAGGCCGGTGTCGGCCGAGAGTTCCATGACCTCGTAGGCGAGGCTGAGGTCGCCTACGACCACGTTCCGCACTTCCTCGTGGATCTGGCATCGCTCGGTGAGTCCGTCCGTGCGTCCCAACACATCGCGGATCCCGCTGGGCGAGGTGACCAGCACAACGGGCGGGCAACTAACTTTGGCACCAGTACGATGCGGGTCACCGGTCCGCCGGCGTCGCGCAGCAGTACTAGTCCGGTGTGCAAAACCCGCGCCGCTGTCAGCAACTGCCGATAGGGCAGCGGATTTTCGGCGCCAGCGGAAGTGCGCCACCGTCGCGTGTGTCGATCGTCGCGGCCATGGCACCAAGAATCATGCCGTGCCTAGCGGATTGCAAGACTTTGTGCCTGCTCCGTTCTCGGTCTTGAACTCGGTGTGCGCGAGTGGGCGGCACGCGATGGCAATGGGCACGCTCGCCTGACCCGGGCGGACACCAGACGCAGCGCGTGGTGATCTTCGTGGCGACCGCCTTGTCCATCGTGGTCAGCTCCCCAGCGCGTTTGGCGATGGCCCTGGGCGAAGCCGGCGGCATCGGCGCGGCGCAGCGACCCGAGTAGTGGGCTATCGCTGACCGACAGGTCTTCTCCGACGCAAGGTGCTCGACATCGTCCTGGGCGCGTTGGTGGGACTCTGGCTCCTCGGCAATGCCGGCCCATTTGGGAACAAATTTGGGAACAAAACGCGGTGAAACCACCAGAATCGGTGCGATGTGGCGCAACGGGCCAGACACCCGAAGGGCGTTGACCTGCGCTTTTGAGACTAGGCGGACACGGGAAAACCCCTGGTGCGTAGCTCATAACCCAGAGGTCGCAGGTTCGAATCCTGTCCCCGCTACCACTCGGAACGGCCCTCGGAGATTTCTCCGGGGGCCATTTTCATGCCGGTTGGGAACACTTTTGGAAACGTTGCGTCGCTGACAGCGTCGCTGACGGATCTGACGGATCTGACGGATCGTTGCGGGGTGAGAACCGCTTAGGTAGGGACCGCTCGGAATGGAACGGGCACAGCTGGGGTCGGTGAGCCCAGCTACGAACTGTTGGCGTGGTGCGCTGCCAAGATGGTGGCGTGCGAAAGCAACTGGACCATGTAAGCGTTGGTGACCTGGCGGACGGGCCGAAGTCCATTAGGCCGTCACCAGCGTGGGAACTACCTGCCGCAGGCGCAGTTCGCCGAACGGATCGGTGGCGCTCCCAACAGCTCGGCCGCTACAAGCTCCCGCCACCGGATGCGGTCATCGGCCCGGTCGACGAAGACGGTTCGCTGCCACGAGGAACCGTCCGCGGCTGGAGCCCCGAGACGATCTACAAGTGGAACGGCGCACGCCCAGGCCGCGGAACACGGACGGACCTACACGACTCATGACGATAGCCCCGATCGGATCACCCCTCCGAAACAATCAATTGTTAAGTGCCTCATGGCTACTCCGCCTTGTCCGAGAGGCAGGTTACGAAGTACCGCAGATCAGCCTTTCCGTCGCGCCGTTCATCATCGGACGTCATGACGAGTTCCATATCGACGTGATGCCAACGGACACCGCTCCATGGATCACCGCGGTCTCGAGCGACCCGGCTCACCAGCAGCAGATCGACGAACTGGTGCAGCGGAGCGGGGACTTGGTCGCAGTAGGCGAATTTGGTGGCCACGTTTGGTACTCGGCCACACTCGTCGGCGAGAAGTGGGGCATCGATGCGCTATTCATGACCCGCATACAAGAGATGCTCACCAACCACACGCGAATTCTGGGGTGGCGGCGACTCGGCTGGAACGTACTGCTCAACTTCCGGGAAGACCAGCCGGAAGGTGAAACATCGGTTGAAAACTCGCCCTTTGCCCCACAAGCGATCGTTGATGTCCACATCGCGCTTCAGGGACCAGTCCATGGACCATTAACCGACCCGACGAGTCACCGCCTCCTAGAAGAGGTCGCTGCGATCTGCACCTTCGCCCTCGGGCGACCAGTCAACTTGCCGCCCAGTATCTTTCCAGCCACGAATGAGTCCTTGGCAGAACTTGATAGCCGACGTCAAGACATGGCGATTCCCAATCTCGCTCGAAACGGGGTCTCGCTGGACATCTTCAACGACTTGTTCGATCGGGGAGGTATGCCCAGTGTTGATCGAGCGCGCGGCGCATTCCTGAGCTTCGACGCAGCTATCCGCCAACAGCGCGAACAAGTCGCCCTCATCATGTACGTCGTCGCGGCCGAATGCCTCACCAACCCCTACCAACCTTGGAAGACCGAACGCCTCACCACCAGGTTTATCAACTTCTTCGACGAACTGATGCCGCAAGATCTCGACGAGCTCGTCCAGCACGGCAACTTCGAGGACGCTTTCGGCCTGACGAGGGGTACTCGCAGCGCCCGCGCGTTGCGCCGTGAGTTGCTGTCAACCCTCTACAACCTGAGGTCCGAACCTGTCCACGAAGGGTTATCGGCGTCCTTTCAGGGCTTGGCTAGGATGTCCAGTCCATCAGGGCAGCGGCGCGCACTTGCATCGTCCTTCGCAGGGAGCGCGATCATCGGCTTCCTCCAATCACCCAGAACCAGCTTGATAGGCCACCCCGCCACGGCTCCTGCCGAAGACTAGTGAGCTGTGAGCAGCCGGACTCTCTGGTGGGCGCTCGGGTCGCGCTGCTCGGTGATCACCGGGCCCGTGGTCCGGGCCGCGCTCGCCCCGCCAGTTGTCGCGGTGTACGGAGGACTCTCAGGTCGATCACCAGGAAACAGAAAACCCGCCCCCAGAGGGGACGGGCGGTGTGCACCAGCGTACGACCAGACCGCCCCGGGCCGAAATTGTGCTCAACGGTGGTGTGGCTGCCGTCAAGGCCACGCCGCTATGCGGTCGGCCCGCGGGCCGAGCCTTGACAGCAGCCACACCACCGCGCAAAAGCAGGCCACTATCGGGGAGCTGGGGGAGGTGAGGATGACGCAGATGCGAACGCCCTAAAACCTTTGAGTTGTACAACTCCAAGGTTGTAGGATGGTCAAAGTGAGCTGGGTGGTCGACGTGGGACTGATCACCGACTGGCTGGCCGGCCTTGACGATCGCAGCCACGAACTTGTGATCGCCGCCCTGGAACTGTTGGCCGAGCGGGGACCGCTGCTCGGACGGCCCCTCGTCGACACAGTCACCAGCTCGCGACACAACAACATGAAAGAACTACGACCCGGCAGCGCAGGCCGAACCGAGCTACGCGCACTGTTCGCCTTCGACCCGCAACGAGCAGCGATCATGCTCGTCGCCGGCGACAAGCAAGGGCGATGGAAACGCTGGTACGACCAAAACATCCCCATCGCCGACGACCTGTTCGACACACACCTCAACAAACTGAAACAGACCAAGCAGCAGAAAGGACGCAAACGCCGATGACCACACTCGACGACTGGCTCAAAAAGCGCCCCGTCAACCGCGACGCCGTCGACGCCCATAAAGCCCGCATGCGCGGCCAACTACGTGCCTACGCCCTACGCGAACTGCGGGAGGCCCAAGGACTCACCCAAACCCAACTGGCTGGCCTGTTGCACGTTAGCCAAAACCGCGTCAGTGCCTTGGAACGCGGTGAGGTCGAACACACTCAAGTCGACACCCTGCGCCGCTACGTCGACGCCCTCGGCGGCCAGCTCCGCATCGAAGTCGATCTCGGCGATGAACGCATCCAAATCGCCTAATGGCATAACTACGGTCACGCGACGCAGCGCCGGAGCCGTAAGCGCAACCGAACGCCTGACGACCAAACCCCCGTTGTACCAAGAGTGTGCCAAGACAGGCAAAAACAGCCCGACACTCGGTGGACACAGTGGACACGAACGAGCCGCTGACCTGCGCATTTGAAGACGCTATGGCACCGCATGAAACGCGGTAGACAGTCCGGTTCGGATTTACACACCAGCGGTCGGCGGTTCGATGCCCTCCGCCCACCCTTGCTTATATAGGTCAACGCTATCTGTCGTGCAGATGTTATGCGCGAGAGGCAAATAACGCTATGACCTTGTGGTCCCGGCTGGACCGAACCAGCGACGAGTAGTCCGCAGAGACGGCAGGGGCGTACCGCATCAACTTCGATTTAGGGCTGCGCGGGCTGAGTGTAGAACTGGGAGCCAACAAACTGCGAACGCGTGTTCGTCGCGTCCTAGCGATGTCCTAAGACACGCGACGACCCGCTGACACGCGCTGGGACACATCAGCATGAGAATTGTTCATCTAGCTGTACAGATCGCCACTCTGTAGACACTGCGGAACGGCCCAGAACAGTCGCTTTCACACTGGCAGTGTGGGGGTCAGGGGTTCGAGTCCCCTTAGCTCCACCCTTAGCTCCACCGGAATCCATACAGGTCACAGCCCTAAAAAGGGTTCCTACGCAAGCCGCGTCAAGACTGCCGTCAAGATCGGCATTAGAATCCGCCCGTGGCAAGCATCCGGCTACGGCAGCGCAAGGACGGCAGTACCTACACGGCGGTGCTCTACACGCTCAATGGCAAGCAGACTTCGTCGAACAACACGGCGCGGCGACGGCAGATTCGTGGGGCGATGACCGTAGTTCTCGGGAGATGGCGCCCGAGTCGTCTGCCAGCGTCTCTCATGGTCTCTGAGGTTGGCCTAAGCGCTCAATCTCTATGCGCGGAGCTTGGTTCGTCTGTCGTGGTCGCTGCGAGGGCTGCTGCAGCGCGGCGCCCCGAGAAGACGCAGTCGGCGAGTGCTGTGCCGCTGAAGTAGACGTTGGAGCAGATGCCGACAGCGCTGCGACCGATCGCGTAAAGACCCGGTACGGAGCTGCCGTCGGATCGGCGCACGTTCCCGGTGTCCTCGTCGACGCTGAGCCCGCCCAGGGTCATGGAGAGGGTGGGAGCAAGCTGATTCGCCAGCGCGATGTTGATCGCGTAGAAAGGTTGTCGGGTGACCGGCGAGAGGTATTCGCCTGCCTTCCCTAGCGGATCCACTCCGGCGGTGACTGCCGCGTTGTATCTCGCCAATTCGTCGCTGAGCCCTGCGGGGTCAATTCCACATTTGCGTGCTAGCGCGTCGATCGTGCGTGCTCGTCGGGTGCCGCCGAACAGCAGGTTGCCGAGGGTCGGCAGCTTGAGGAGCAGGAAGTTCCCATCGCCAGTCGGGAGAAGTTGGCGCAGCACCTGTTTGAGTGTGCGGCGGTCTAAGATCAACCAGCCTTCGGCATCGTCCTGGGCGCAGATGGCCTCCCCGACGTTTCCCGCGTAGGCGTCCTCGTTGATGAACCGACGTCCGGCCTTGTTCACGATCAGCCCACGGAGCAAACCGTTCGGCGGTGCCATGTTCCGGGCCAGAGCGAGATTGTCTATCTTCCCGACAGCGCCACCCACGGACATACCGAGCCGGATCCCAGAGCCGGAGCAGCCCATGCTCCCCACGCGGACCAGCGACATTTGGTTGTCGGCACAGTTCTTGGCGGCGAACTGCTCAAGCATGCCCGCGTTGTAGATGAACCCGCCGGTAGCGAGGACGACGCCGGTTCGCGCCCGGATGAGCAGATGATCCCGAAAGCTGTTCTCCAAGTTCTCTGCCTTGATGATTGCCCGCTCGGCTCGGCGGTTCTGCAGCGGCCGAGTCGGATTCACTTTCCGGAAGAGTCGTTGGTGCCTGCGGTGACCGCTCTTCGGGATACGCCAAACCTCGACGCCGATGACCGCGCCCTGGGCGTCGATGACGAGCCGGCGTACCGGTGAGTGGGTCATGAGCCGCGCTCCGGAGCGCTCCACCGCTGCGCGCAGAGCGTCGAAGAACACGTAACCGGTCCAGTTTTTGCCGACCGTCCGGTGACCCCGTGGGGCCGGCTTTGCGTGGGCTGCGTTGGCGGTCGTGTTCTCGTTCCCGGAGAAGTACAGGTACTTGCCGTTCGGTGGATACGTGGTCTTCTCCGTCATGACCGCAGAGCCGAAGGGCACGCCGTTTCGCTCCAACCACTCGAGGTTGTCGCTGCTGGTCTCACAGAATCGGCGCAATGTCTGCTCACTGACGGCATCTCCGACTTCGCGGCTAACGTAGGCGAACATTTCCTCGGCGGTGTCGTCGTAGCCGGCTTCACGTTGATGCCGGGTGCCGCCGGCGTACACCACCCCACCGCTCAGCGCGGTCGCCCCGCCACCCTCGAATCGATCGATCACGAGAACGTCGGCAGTCGGTCGCCGCTCGGAGACCTCGAGCGCCACTGACGCACCCGCAGCACCGAATCCGACGACCACGATATCGGCGGTGTCGTCCCAGCTCACCGCTTGTGGCGAATCCACAACGAGAGGCGCTAGCACATCCGATGAGGACACTGCTCCCGGGCCTGACCCGAATCCGCCCATGAAGCGTTCCCTGTTGGATGTTGTCATTTGTCGAGCGCGTTCCTTCTCGTTCACGACCGCTCCCATTCCATGTGTGATCCTCTGCGGCCACTTTCCCGAGCACCGCGCCGCCATCCCGACCTCGGGCAGCGGCCGGACCGGATCTCCTGGATGATTCCGGCGTTCTCGGCCGAGCCGACTGGTGCCCGCAGAATCGATCAAGCCAGCTGAACGGTGGCGACACTTCCAGGACTTGACGGTACTGAGGATTACCCCCTAGAGTCAACGCCTCTGTTGAATCGTCTTCAGGTCAGCGCAGCCGGAAGGGTCGTCCAGGTCGAGACCCTTCGGTCGCATGTCGAATCTGGGGATCCAGTGATGGGACGGGTATGACGGCATCGCGACTGTAAGCGGTTTAAGGCTGCAAAGCGCAGACATTGGTGGGCCTGACAGGTCACCCTGCATCCACCAACCTCATGTCGACACTCCGTCGCATGTGGGCGGTACCCCTCAGCCTCCTAGAGGAGGCACTTCGCGTCATATTCCTGCCACACTCGGTACCAACACTAATGTTGAAGCGCAACAAGCAGTTATTTCGGCGCGCAGCAGTAGCTAGTGTGACATGCACACCATGCGCCAGAATCACGATCAACTGTGATGTTGGGAAGGACTCAAGATCGAACAATCCTTCGACCCCGCCGCCGCGCCAACCCAAAGAGTTTCGCGTCTAGCCGCGCACCCGACAGACGAAAACCTAACACGTACGCCCAATCAAATTAGGAGACAGAAGATGTCGACCACTCAGAACAAGCAACTCGTGGGAGAATTCATGAACGCCATGAGCAGTCGCGACGTCCAGGCACTTGCCGACCTGACGACCGAGGACTTGGTCTACAGGCTCTTAGGGACCGCGATAATCAGCGGTGAGCATGACAAAGCTGGCTTCCTTGAGGTGGCGAGTGGACTGGTGAGACTGCTCGAAGGCGAGATCGCGTTCGAGAACGTGGTGCTCACCGCTGAAGATGACCGTGTCGCAGCCGAGTTCACTGGACGCGGGCTGTTGATAGACGGCCGCAGCTACGAGAACACTTATCACGCCCTGTTCTTTTTTCGTGGCGACAAGGTCTGCAAATTGCACGAACTCTTCGACACCAAATACGCAGACGAGTTCATCGGGAGGATGGCGCCCGCGTCCTGAGGGCATCGTCAAGTTGTTGACCTTGTGTGGTGCTGCGAGGATTGGTCGTTGTGGCGATTGCGGCGAGGTACAAGAGGACGGTCATTGTGGTGTGAGGATGAGGGGCAGCAGGTGCTCAGCCAGGACGGCGGGCGGCTCGACGCGGTCGTGGTCGCCCGCGAGGACTAGGACCGGGATGTGACGTTGGAAAGACCCTCCGAGACATCTTGGGCCAGAGCGTATCTCGGCCACGCTAGTCGGGCATCACTTCCTGCGCGCAGACTGTCGTCGACGATCTGCTTCCTAAGTTCGGCCCTCAGTGATTGATGGGTAAGCATGTGATCGATGCTCTGCTGCACGGACTGCTCATCGTCGTAGGCATGCATCGTCAGCTGCTGGAGTTGTTCGAGCGAACCCACCGGCGCGGCGGGCGCGGGTGCGACCAGCACGACACCGGCCAGACCTGCGGGCCTGCGCGCGGCGAGCGCTTGGGCCACCTTGCCGCCCATGGAATGTCCAACCAGGACGTAGTCGCTGTACCCCGATGTCGCGACCACCGACTGGGCATCGTCGGCGAGCCGTTGTATGTCGTAGGGCCCAGGCGCGTCCACGGAGTCACCCCAACCCCGTTGGTCGTAGTTCACGAAAGCCTGATCGGGTTGCAGGCGAACGAGCACTGGCGGCCAGGTGCGCCGCGAACCTCCCCAGTAGTGCAAAAAGACCAGCGCAGGGGTCGCGCCCCAACGTGTGTCGGCGTGAAGCACTGCACCGTCGACGTCTATGACGCGCTTGATGGTGTTCGGCGAAGTCACTGCGGGATTGCGACCGGTGAAGGCGACGAGCTGGTCGAGTGCGGTGGGGTTGTCAGGCACCGGCAGGGTTGATCGAGGCGTGCAGCCTCCGGAAGGCAGCCAGTTGTTCGATGGCGAGCGCGGACTGGGGTAGTCCCGCGGAGATGAATACGGTGACCATCACGTCTTGAGATCAGCGTCGAGGAATGAGTTCACGTCGGTGGCGAACTCGGCGTGATGCTGAAACAGGAAGCCATGGGCCGCATCGGGATAAATCTTGACCGTCGCGTCGGGCAGGAGGCCGCCAAGCAGGTGTGAGTAGCGCGGCAGAATCATCCGGTCACTGTCTCCGTTGGCGACGAGTACCGGCTGAGATATGCCGGTCAACCGCTCCAACAGACTGACGTTGGGGATGCCCCACTGCACGACGGCGTCGTAGTGCGCGGTGCGGGTTGGCCAGTCCGTTGGTTCGTCGCGGTCATCGGTGCGAGCAAAGATGCGGCTGAGAAACTCGCCGCCGGCTATCCGGCTGGACTCGGACGTGGTGAAGAACGCGTGCAGCAATTGATCCCCGGTGGTCTCGGGGCTGCCGACGGCGTCAATGATGTCGGACACCCAACCGTGCATGCCTGGCGCGCCTTGCGGCGCCGTCGCGGCCAGCACGATCCGCTCGACGAGGTCGGGGCGGATCAGCGCGATCTCTTGGGCGACAAACCCGCCGAGAGAGTAGCCAAGCAAGTCGACACGGGTCAGGTCGAGCGCACTGATGAATGCGATTGCGCCGTGGGCCATCTGGGTGACAGACGCAGGAACCTGGCCCGTTGTTGCGCCCACCCCGACGTTGTCGAATGCGATGACTTCGCGCTCTGCGGCAAGGGCGTCGATGAGCGCAGGGTCCCAGTTGTCCAGGTTGCCCCGGAAGTGCTGCAAGAGGACCAGCGGCTGCGCACTGTTCGATGTGCCCATCCGACGGTAAGAGTAGGTGACACCGTTGGCACCCGTCGCCGTCGACGTCGCGGAGTCCTGATAGCTCGCCATACGCCCTCCTCGTCAGATCAAGTTGATTGCATTCAGAAAACGTTGCGCCGCATCGCGGTCGCCGTCGATTGTCACCAGCGGCTCCCATGGCAACCGCTTGGTCGACCACACCAGGAAATCTGATGTTGACGACGTCACCGTTGCGGCGGCGTCGGTCTGGGGTCTTACCGATATAGCTCCGTCAACAACACTGATCACGAAATGCACGGCGGCCGGACCGGTCAGATGAAGAGCGATCGGCGCCGAAATGCTCTGTGGCAGTGCGGGTTGCATCTTGGGGAGCCCTCCCAAAAGCCATGACACGCTTGGGCCAAGCACTGCTTCAGTCAGCGGGGGTAGGTGTTGGTCGATGGGGCCGCGCGGCTTCAAGACGTCGTAGCGCAGGTGAGTTGTCATGTCGAACGTGAACATATCGACGATGGAATGCAGCGGATACGCGCCGAGGTCTAACATCTGAGTTTCCACTGAGGCCAACGGTTCATCCTGCAATGGAGCGAATGTACCCAGCGCCTTGTTAAGTTGCCGCTGGAAGAATTCGACCACTTGCCCGCTCGCCCAGCCACGCTTTTCGTCGACCTGGATGTTGTTGAGCGCCTCGATCTTCAGATCGGGCAGGACCTCGCCGCCCACTGCGGCAATCAAATCCCCGAGGAGACACGCTTCGTGAACCACGACGTCTTGCACCGACCAACCGGTGGCCGCGCTGGGCAGCCGCCACTGATCCTCATCGAGGGTCTCGCAGACCGAGAGAATCTCTCGCGCCGCAAGCTCCATCCCGACCATTCCCGCCTTGCTCATCCTGCTGGCAATCGTTCCCGCGTCCTAGCTGAGGCACCAGTGGCGAGATAGTCACAAGATGACAAGATCTGGCCATCGGAGATCGGCGGTCCCTGCCGTCATGTCGTCAGTGCCCGGCGGCGTAGCTCTGTCGGTATCGCTGGGGCGACACTCCGACAGTGCGCTGGAAGTGAAAGCGCAGCGAGGCGTAGGAGCCGAACCCGGACTGCTCGGCGACGCGATCGATGGTCAGTCCAGTGGACTCCAGCAGCCGTCGCGCGCGGTCCACGCGTAACCTTGCCAGCAATTCCATCGGTGTGGTGCCGAAATGCTCTCGGAATTGGCGGTTGAGCGTTCGTACGCTCACTGACGCATGATTCGCGATGGCCTGCAGGTCGAGATCGGCGAGTGCGTTGTCCTCCATCCACACGATCGTCGGTTGCAGCGGATGGTCGGCGTCGACGGGTCCGGCGTGCTCGATGTACTGCGCCTGACCCCCGTCCCGCCACGCAGGTACCACTACCCGTCGCGCAGTTTGCCCCGCCAGGTCTGGGCCGTGGTGCTGGCGGATCAGGTGCAGACACAAGTCCACCCCCGAGGCGACTCCTGCCGACGTCAAGACGGGGCCCTCGTCGACGAACAGCACGCTGGGGTCGACGTCGATATCGGGATACCGTCGGGCCAATTCCTCGGCAAACCGCCAATGTGTGGTGGCCCGTCTGCCGTCCAGCAGTCCGGCGGCAGCCAGCGTGAACGCGCCGACGCACATCGATGCGATTCTGACGCCGTTATCGGCGGCGGATTGAAGCGCGACCAGTGCGCGCCGGCCTGGCTCCTCCATGAATCGATGCGACCCCGGCACCACCACCAGGTCTGCTTCCGCCAATGCGTCCAAACCGGAGGAAGTGCGGATCTCGACCTGGCCCCACTCAGCGGTCGTGCTGATCGTGGGGCGTTCCCCGCACACCCGTATCTCGTATCGGGGCACACCCTGGGCGTCGGCGCCAATAGCACCAGCCTCCGCTGCTGCAAGGTTGGCCATGCCGAACACCTGGCCGGGAATCATCAATTCGAAACCCATGACCTGGTCCAGCGCCAGCACAGCGACGATCATCGTGGCTAGATCTTAGCGGTTCCCGGCTATCTGGCCACTGGTGTGCAATGCTCTGTTCCGGCACTGTTGAGCCATGTCGAGTCGGCTGGCCCTTCCAAATTCCGATATAGCCTGCGCAGCAAGACAGTTCTTGTTCGATGTCTCGCCGGTACCCGTTGCGCATCACAGCGTGCGTAGTTACCTGTTCGCCCGTGAGCTCGCCGCAGCCAAGGGGCTATACCCCGATGTCGACTACGACGACGAACTCGTTTACCTGAGCTGCGTGCTGCACGACCTCGGTGTCACCGACTACGCGAATGGCGACCAGCGGTTTGAAGTCGATGGGGCCGACGCCGCGGTGCGCTTTCTGTGCGGCGAAGGGGTGCAGGAAGCGCGGGTCACTACGGTCTGGCAGGCGATCGCGCTGCACACGAGCATCGGCCTCGCGCACAGGTTTGGCGCCGTCCACGCCGTCGCCCAGATGGGTATCGCAGCGGACATCGTCGGCGCTGAAAGACAATTACTTCCAACGGGTTTCGCTGACGCTGTTCATACGGAGTGGCCACGCTATGACATCGGCTATGCACTGGCCGAACTCATTGCACGTCAAGTCGAAGACAACCCGGCAAAAGGGCCTTCGTTGACCTTGCCCGGTCATCTGCATCAGCTCTATTACCCGACGACACCGGCAGTGACGTGGTTCGACATCGTACGTGCGGCCGGCTGGAACGATCAACCCGGAGCGGCTGGCTCGGCGGAGTCGTCGGGTCAGGGCACTGTGAAATCGCCTGACACGTCGCACCCCAGTTAAGTGGTGACGGTGCCAGTGACACCGTTCGCGTTGGTCCGGCACAACGCTACGCAATGAAGGAAGCAGATATGACAGTTGGCTGGAAACCCCAAATTCTCAGCGAAATTGGCGATCGGGAGGAAATCCGTATCAGCAGCGAACGTACGGGTGGCGGATACAACCGCTGGACTCCGGTCTGGGTCGTACGAGTCGGCGACGACTTGTATGTCCGATCCGGGTTCGGGAAGAACGGGTTCTGGTACCGCCACGCCACTGGCTCGCAGGCGTACGTCGACGCCGAGGGTGTGCAGTACAAGGTCAGCCTCATCCTGGATAGGGACTCTGTCTCGATCGCTGCTGTCGACGAGGCTTACCGGCAAAAATACTCAGCTGATCCGTCACTGCCCCTATTGCTTTCCGACCGGGCGCGTTCAACGACGTCGCGGTTGATCCCGCAAACGTGACGTCGATCGGGGCTAACCCTGCCGCTCAGCAGCTGGCACTAGGACGTAGGCGGAGGCGCTGAAATCCGTAGGAGCACAACCGCGGCGACGAGGCGCGCAACTCCTCGACGATTGCGTACCAACGCTCTGTCTTGGTCATCGCGACAACCGTTCCGTTTTGGTTGCCATCGTCTCCTCCGCCTCGCAATATCGGTAAAGGTCCTCGTCACGCAGTTTGCGTGGACTGGTAGGCGTCATCGGACGGTCCTCTTTATCTTTATCGCTTCGCTGGCAAGGCTGAGGGGAAGGGAACTTCACCGTAGTACCGGGGACTGACACCGCTGGCACCATCTTCGAACCGGGAAAAATGCGTCAATACGGGATGCGGGGTGGTCCCTATCGAAAAGGCTGCGACGCCTCATGGGTGCTCTTGACGCCGTCAAGACCCGAAACGAAACCGCAGGTAACGAACGGTACTGAATCGGAACGAGACGGAACGAAACCGCAGCTGAGACGGCGTTTTCCCTGGTCAAGAGAGGGGTTCGAGTCCCCTTAGCTCCACCCTTTTGACTAGGCGATATGCAGGTTTCGCCTCTCGAGCTGAGCCCTGCTAGATGATCGGTTCGCTGAGCCAATATGCGAGCAACTATTGTGCAGGTGCGGGCGGATCACTTGGCGTGGGACAGGCGATGAAGCTGATTGGCCGTCACATAGAGTGTTGTGAACTCGACCGGCTTGTCGAAGCCGTGTGTGCCGGGGAGAGCCGGGCGATCGTGCTGTCCGGCGAAGCCGGTGTGGGCAAGACGGCGCTGCTGGACTATGTCGCTGAGCAGGCCTCGGATTGTCGCGTCATTCGGGCCGCGGGTGTGCAGTCGGAGATGGAGTTGCCGTTCGCGGCATTGCATCAGGTGTGCGCGCCCGTGCTGGGCAACCTTGAGCGTTTGCCGGTGCCGCAGCGCGATGCACTGCGGATTGCTTTCGGTATGACGGTGGGGTCGGCGCCGGATCGGTTTCTGGTCGGCCTGGCGGTGTTGGGTCTGCTGGCCGATGTTGCCGAGCAGCGGCCGCTGGTGTGTTTGGTGGATGACGAGCAGTGGTTGGATCGCTCCTCGGCGCAAGTGCTGGGTTTTGTCGCTCGGCGTGTGGTGGCGGAATCGGTGGGTTTGGTGTTCGCGGCCCGGGTCCCAAGCAGCGATCTGGCTGGCTTGTCCGAGCTCGGGATCGAGGGGCTGCGGGCCGCCGATGCCCGTGCGTTGCTGGACACTGCCTTGGTTGGGCCGTTGGATGCCCGGGTGCGTGATCGGGTCATCGCCGAGACCCGGGGCAATCCGCTGGCACTGCTGGAATTGCCGCGGGGATTGACTGCGCAGGAGCTGGCCGGGGGATTTGGGTTTCTGGACGCGGTTCGGTTGTCGGGCGGCATCGAAGACAGCTTCCGACGGCGGATCGACGCCCTCCCGGAGGAGACGTGTCGCCTGCTGCTAGTCGCGGCGGCGGAGCCGCTCGGCGATCCGGCGCTGGTGTGGGGGGCGGCGGCGCGGTTCGGGATTGGCGCCGAGGCGGCGGAACCGGCGGTGGAGGCCGGCCTGGTCGAGTTCGCCGGTCGGGTGCGGTTTCGCCACCCTCTGGTGCGCTCGGCGGTCTACGCTTCCGCGTCAGCACTGATAAGACGGCAGGTACATGGCGCCCTGGCGCAGGTTACCGACGCCCAGCTTGATCCCGACCGGCGTGCCTGGCACCGGGCGCACGCGGTAGCCGGGCCGGATCAGGAGGTCGCGGCGGAGCTGCAGCGCTCGGCGGCGCGGGCGCAATCCCGTGGTGGGCTCGCTGCCGCAGCGGCGTTCCTCGGGCGCGCCACGATGTTGACGCTGGACCCGGCACAGCGAGCCGAGCGGGCGTTGGCCGCCGCGGCGGCCCACGTTCAGGCCGGCTCGTTCGACGCGGCGCGCGAAATGCTGTCCATCGCAGAAGCTCAGTCGCTCAACGACTTCCAGCACGCGCGTATCGACGTGATAAGGGCCGAGCTCGCGTTCGTCGAAAGCCGGGGCGGTGACGCGCCGGCGCTGCTGCTAAAGGCCGCACGCCGCCTCGAGCCCATCGACATTGCCCTTTGCCGGGCGACCTACCTGCGGGCATTGCATGCCGTCTTGTTTGCCCGCCAGCTGGCCCTCGGCGGCGGCGTGCAGGAGGTGGCTCGCGCCGCCGCAGCCGCACCAGGCCCGCAGCGCGTGCGCGCACCTGACCTTTTTCTGGATGGG
This sequence comes from uncultured Actinomycetota bacterium, assembly GCA_963751315.1. Lineage (GTDB taxonomy): Bacteria > Actinomycetota > Actinomycetes > Mycobacteriales > Mycobacteriaceae > Mycobacterium. Next base: position 157,828 of record CAVVUH010000011.1, read on the forward strand.
CTGGCCGCGCTCTGCAACATCGGATATGAGGCGGCAGTGCCGATACTGCGCAGGGCGCTCGACGTCTTCGACAGCGACCTGTCACCGGAGGACGAGCTGCGCTGGCACTTTTTAGCCTTCCAAGTAGCCAACCTCTTGTGGGAGGACCATCGCTTCAACCCGCTTTCAGATCGGTATGTCGAGCTTGTCCGCGGCCTCGGTGCGCTCAGCGAGCTTCCGATGGCTCTGACGAGCAAAGTGACGATCCTGGCCTATGCCGGTGAGCTCACCGAGGCATCGCTGCTGATCGGGGAGCTTCAAGCGGCACAGGAGGCCACCGGCATCCGTCTCGCCCCGTACGCGGCGCTGGGCGTGGCCGCTCGGCGCGGCCGGCACGCCGAGGCGGCCGCCCTGATCGAGGCCACCGTCAGGGAGGTGAGCGAACGAGGCGAAGGCAGAGGAATATTGTTCGCCGACTGGGCAAGCGCACTGCTCAGCAACAGCCTCGGTCACTACCAGGAGGCGATGACAGCGGCCCAAAGCGCCATCAGCAGCCCGGAATTGGCTGCGGCCATACCGCGGTGGGCGTTGGTCGAGCTGATCGAGGCGGCCACCCGCAGTGGACGCAACGACATCGCCGCGGATGCTCTTGGCCGGCTCGCGGTTGACACCAGCGCCAGTGGCACCGACTGGGCGCTGGGCCTCGAGGCACGCTCACGCGCACTGCTCACCGAGGGTCCGGCCGCCGAACGTTTGTACCGCGAGGCGATCCAGCACCTTGACCGCACCTCTATCCGCACTGAACTTGCCCGTGCACGCCTGCTCTACGGCGAATGGCTGCGCCGGGAGCGCCGCCGCGGCGACGCGCGGGCCCAGCTTCGCATAGCTAACGACATGTTCGAGGCGATGGGGATGGAGGCGTTTGCCGAGCGGGCCAGACGTGAGCTACGGGCCACCGGCGAGACGGCACCCAAGCCAAGCGTCCCCACCAACGATGATCAGCTGACCGCGCAGGAGTCCCAGATCGCGCGGTTGGCACGCGACGGCCTGTCTAATCCCGAGATCGGCGCCCGGTTGTTCCTCAGCGCACGTACCGTCCAATACCACCTGAAAAAGGTCTTCATCAAACTCGGCATCCAATCGCGCAACCAGCTCGGGCGTGTCCTGGCCGATTAACCCGCCGCCCAGATCAGGCTGACTGGCCGGTCGCCCTGTGCGGTTGGCGGATGTGGATGGCGCGCCAGGCGGCTGATGATGAGGAATGCAAGAGGACGCCCCAGCCGGGGTGCTTTCGCCGCTAAAGCGGCGGCCAATGGAGGCCAAACCAGGAGGCAATCGCTCATGAAAGTTCGTCAGGTGTCCCATGCGATTGGGGCGGAAATCACTGAGGTAGATTTGAGCCACCCGCTGAGCGAGGCACAGTGGGAGGATATTTACGCGGCTTGGCTAAAGTACATTGTGCTGATCTTCCCGGGCCAGAAGTTGACACCGGAGCAGTTGATCGCTTTTGCTGGCCGTTTCGGACCACTGGACGATCACCGCGAAGACCCGGCGTCCAGGCTTGACAGCTATCCAGAAATTTTTCTTATTGGCAACCACATGGTCAATGGGAAGCTGTCGAGAACCCGAGATATCGGTCGGCTGTGGCACTCGGATCATTCGTATACGACTCGACCGACTTTGATCAGCATGCTCTACTGCCGAAGCCTGCCTCCCACGGGAGGGACAACTGCGTTCTCCAACATGTATATCGCATACGACACGCTTTCAGACACCATGAAACGAATGCTTGACAAGCTGGAATGCGTTCATGAATTGCTGCACTTCATACGTCCCACGCTGCACTGGAAGCCAGGCATCAAGGATCTGGCACCGATTGCTGAGAGATATCCGCCAGTGGTCCATCCCCTTGTGCTGGTCCATCCCGAAACAGGAAAGAAAGCGCTGTATGTGAGCGAGGGTCAAGTCAACCGGATCGTCGGCCTGACCGACGATGAAGGCCGAGGACTGCTTCAGTTTCTCTTCAAGCATGCAGCGACATTGGAGTTTACCTATCGGCATACTTACTCCGTGGATGACCTAGTGTTCTGGGACAACCGCGCCTGCCAGCACATTGCATTGGCGGATTATGTGCAGGATCCGAACACCCCGCGACTGATGCATCGACTGACGGTTCTGGGGAAAGAGTCGGGCCACTTTTACGACGCGAATGCAGCCCGAGTGCTTGTTCCTTCCGCACGGGCGTAATTGCGATACGAGTGCGCTCGATCGACGCTGACGTCACATCAGCAAGCCCGTGGTCCACCTAAAGAACCGAAGCGTAAAAAGATGTCTCTGCCTCTTACAGGCGTCAAGGTGCTTGATCTGACCCGCGCTCTTGCGGGACCTTATGCGTCGATGATCCTTGCAGATCTCGGCGCGGATGTCATCAAGCTCGAATCCGCTCCCCACGGGGATCTGATCCGCTCATGGGGTACGAAAGTACGAGGTGAGAGCACCTATAACTTGGCAACGAATCGAAACAAGCGAGGTGTTCTACTAAATTATCGAGCGCCACTCGCGATGGAAGCCGTTCGAACCATGGCGACCAATTGCGATGTACTGCTTGAGAACTTTCGCCCAGGTGTGATTGAGAAAATGGGGCTTGGTTATGAGAAAGTAAGCCTTACCAATCCGCGCTTAATCTTTGGGAGTATCTCAGGCTTTGGGCGTAACGGGGCACGCTCGGACGAGGCCGGCTTCGATGTGACGCTGCAGGCCCTCTCCGGCGTGATGAGCATCAATGGGGCGCCTGATGGCGACCCTCTTCGCATGGGTGTGCCACTAGGTGATATTGGGGCAGGTATGTGGCTGGCGCTGGGTGTGGTCGCAGCTGTACTCCAGCGGGAGGCAACTGGGCGCGGCCAACGCGTGGATACCTCGTTGCTTTCGACATTGACTGGAATGCTGGTGAACCACGCGCAGAACTACTTGACTGCTGGAGTCACACCAACTCGGTCCGGGAATATCCGCCCAGCAATTTCTCCATATGGCGTATTTCAAGCGAAAGACGAACTGATCGTTATTGCACCGGCTTCACCTAGCATGTGGCTGAAATTCTGCGAATTGGTCGGGCTAGAGAATTTGATAGAGTCCGAAGAATTTGGTACGCCTACGGCACGTATCTCCAATCCGGAATCTCTCAAACGACTCATCGACGAACGCCTTGGGAACGACACGGCTGAAAACTGGTCGCGGAAACTTGTTGCAGCAGGAATTCCATCGAGTCCGGTTTGCTCCGTGCCCCGGGCGCTCGAAGACGCTCAGATGAATCAGCCTGGGCTGATTGAATCAATTCCTCATCCGACGTTGGGAACTTGGCGAGTACCAGCAAGCCCCTTGACGATGTCTGAAGCGGCTTGTTTGCCGTCGACTCGAATGCCGCCGCCGGCATTGGGGCAACACAGCATCGAATGTCTTCGAGAGCTTGGCGTTGAAGAAAAGGTAATCGCCAAATTGCTGTCTGACGGGGATCTGATCCAAGCTGACAATTCGTGCGTTAGTAATCGCGGAAATTCAACTGCCAACGCTAGCTGAGCATAACCGTTACAGGAGAGAATTGTGAAAAGACTTCGCCGTTCCATGATCATCATTCCCGGCAATGTTCCCGAGTACCTCGACAAATGCCGTCGCCTGGAAGCTGATGTCCTCGTCTTCGATCTTCAAGATGCCATTGCGAAGCTTGACGCGGCAAAACTGCAGGCCAGGGAGATGGTCGTCAATGCGATAGGGGCTGGTAGATTTCGTGCGGGTGAGATTTGTGTAAGAGTCAACAGTCCGGCATCGCCATGGTTTGTAGAGGACATCAAGGCGGTCGCGGACGCCGGGGCCGACAGCATAATGTTGTCGCACGCCTACAGCGCGTCGGACGTGACGCTTGCCGAAGGTTGTCTCTATTCGTTTGCGCCGGCAAGAAAGGTAGAGATTCTCATCGAGGTCGATACGCCCGGCATGCTGGCCGATCTCGATACCGTTGCGCGAACATCGACGGCCGTGACGAGTTTGTCCGTCGCGGCGTACGATTTCGCGCTGGAGATAGGGGCTAGACTATTCGGTCCGGAAGCTACGACCTCCGAAGACTGGTTGACTTATTGTCGCGCGAGAGTGCTTGCGGTCGCGCGCTGGAAAGAGTGGAACGCAGGTGACCTAGTCAGCCTCAGCGCACTTGGAGCGGATACTTCCATGCAGGCTATGCGGGCATCAAGGGGAATGGGATTTGACGGAGTCACATTGGTTTTCCCACGCTTAATCCCGATGGCTAACGAGGTGTTCGGTGTCTCCGCTGAGGAGCTTTCTTGGGCGCAAACGCTGGTAGATGAATGGAACAAGCTTGACGGCGGCCCGGAATGGAACAAGGGTGCTCGGTCGATTAACGGACAATTGGTATTTACGCCAACCTATGAATATGCGCGCCGCGTTTTGAAACACTACGCCGTCGTCTCCGGTGACGCCGAAGCGACGAATCACTTTAGAAAATTCGGGCTCGCCTCTGATGAATACCTTTTGGAAAAGCGGGCGCGATGAGTTTGAGATTATGGTGACATCGCCAATTCGAATTGGCATGATAGGCTCCCTAGGCTTGCCTATTGTTGCTTTTTAGGAACATAGATTCCAAGGTGCCGAGACGGCACCCAAACCCAGCGTCCCCACCAGCGATGATCAGCTGACCGCGCAGGAGGCCCAGATCGCGCGGATGGCCCGCGACGGGCTGTCTAATCCCGAGATCGGCGTCCGGTTGTTCCTCAGCGCACGCACCGTCCAATACCACCTGAAAAAGGTCTTCATCAAACTCGGCATCGAATCGCGCAACCAGCTCGGGCGTGTCCTGGCCGATTGACCCGCCGCTGAGGTCAGGCTGACTGGCCAGTCGCCCTGTGCGGTTGGCGGATGTAGATGGCACGCCAGGCGGCTGATGATGAGGCATGCAAGTGTACTGAGGTTAAGAGAACCAACTGTTTGAGGTCGCGTTTCAAAGAGTCTTCGATAGTTCGACAGCGGAGCGCCGCCGTCAGCGCGCCCGCAGTCATGGTCAAATCGGTCCAGCCCATACTCAGCGGCTTCGACGACGTCAGCGAGCAGGAGCGGGAACTGCTGTTTGAGATGTTTCGGCTCTGGCAGGAAAGCCCATCGCTGTCCGTGGTCGCCGAGGCGCTCTTTTGTCATCCCAATACCGTGCGTTACCGGCTCCGGCGAATCGAGCAACGCACCCGCCGATCGTTGGCCCGTCCCAGGGACGTCGCCGAATTGTGTTTGGCAATCGAAGTCCATCGGCGCCTCATGTAACTCCGATCGAGCTTTTCGCCATGAGAGCGGCCCGCGCCTGGGGGTTGGGGGCCTTAGACTGACGCCACACGGACCAGGAGCGAACGCATGGAACGGGAAATCATCCGGGTCGAACCCATCGACAGCAATTTCGAGAAGTGGGGCGCGCCGGTGTCGACCTGCACCCGGGCCGGCAACATGGTGTTCGTCTCGGGCATGCCGCCTTTCGACCCCGACACCGGGGAAATCCTCCCGAACGCGCCGTTCGAACACCAGGTCGAGCTCATCCTCACCCAGGTGAAGAAGGCGCTCGAGGCCGCCGGCTCGGATCTCGACCATGTGCTGAAGTGCAACGTGATGTGCATCTCGGCCGACCGCTTCAAGGCTTTCAACGAGGTCTACAAGCGCTTTTTCCCGAAGAACCCGCCTGCCCGCATCTTCTTCTGCGTGCCGGAGTGGACGGGCCCCTTCGACGTCGAGGTCGACTGTATTGCCGTCACGAAGGACTGACGGCGTCGGCCGTGGCAGCGCGGCGAGCGCTGAGCGCAGGCGGGCCACGGCGAAGTCGAGGAAGCTCCGCGTCGGCATGTGCGACACGATCGGACGTTGGCATTGGGAGCTGACTCGATGAGGGCGGTCACGGATTGAGCCGCTGCTCGCCGATCACCGCCAGGAGCTGCAATTTCTCGTAGCTTTCGCTGCCCGGCGTTGCAGTGAAGACCAGCAACGCCTGCGACTGGCCGAAGTCGAACAGCATCTGACAGTGCAACTCCAGAACGCCCAGCTCAGGGTGGACGATGCGTTTGAGGTCGCTGCGAATCAAGCCGACCTCATGGGCCTCCCACACTCGTTCGAACTCGGGGCTGACTTCCCTGAGTTCGCGAACCATGGCCGCGGCGCTTGACGCATTGCCCTCACGACTGACCACTGTGCGCAGATCCGCGGCGAACGCCCGGCTGTGCATCTCGTGGTCCTCATGGGGATAGATTCTGCGGGTGTCGACATCGGTGAACCACCGGTAGATCAGGCTGCGCTGCTTACCGGTGTACTGCGACGCGTCGCCCAGCAACGCCGTCGCAGTCTGGTTCTGAACGAGAACCTCCCCCAGACCCGTCACCACCTGGGCGGGCGTGTCGTAGAGGCGGTCGAGAACGCGCATCATTCCCGGATTGACATGGGTCGCCCGCAGCGCCCGCTGCGGCGCGTTGCGGCCCGCGAGCTGAAACAAATGATCACGCTCATCCTGAGTGAGCCGCAAACCGCGAGCGATCGCGGCGAGCATCTGGTCGGAAGGCTGAGGCCCGCGTTGCTGCTCCAACCGTGCGAGGTAGTCCACGCTCATCCCGCACAGGGCCGCCACTTCCTCACGCCGCAGGCCTTCGGTGCGGCGGCGGGGCCCGCTGGTCAGCCCGACATCTCCGGGCCGCAACGCGTCTCGACGCCTGCGGAGGAAGTCCGCCAGCTGTGCGCGATCCATCATGGTCTTCCTCATGTTCGCATCCCATGGCCAGGAGGCGAATCAACATCGGAGCTCATTATGGTCCGCCGGCTGGCGTCCGGCACCGACCACGATGATCCTGCGTCGCGGCGGCGGAGCGTACCGGGCGAAGCGATCGCACCGCAGAGGTATCGGTCATCGAAGGGGCAGGGTCACGCCGCAGAGGTTCTCGGCAACTGCCCACAGCTGCTTGGCCTCTTTGAAGTTCTCAGCGGTCGGGTAATACTCCTGCTCGCCGGGGGCTCCGGTGAGATGACCTCGGCCGCCCGGCCCGTAGAACGTGTCATTCTTGGCGTCGGGGCTGGTGGCGGCGTAAAGGGCAGGAAGCGCCCCGGTGTCGACCTGTTGCACGACGGACGGAAAGTGCCGCCCCATCCAGGGGAATGTCCGCGACATGGCTGAACGTGAATCGCGGCCCATGTTCGGCCCCGAGCCCTGCAGATTGGTAACCGTCAGACCCGGGTGCGCCACATTGCTCATCACACCCCATTGCTCGACGGCGCTGCGACGTGCGAATTCACGGGCGAACAAAGTCAGCGCGAGCTTGGACTGGTTGTACGCCGGCCACGGCTTGTACTTCTTGCTGCTTTGCAGGTCGTCGAAATCGATCTTCCCGTTGCGTGAGCCGAAGCTCGACATGGTCGTCATGTGCGCGTGACCGGCCTGGAGAAGTGGCAGGGCGTGGCCCACCAACGCGAAGTGACCAAGAAAGTTCGTCGCGAACTGAAGCTCGAATCCGTCCTCGGACTCGTAGCGGATCGGGGGAATCATGACGCCGGCATTGTTCACCCAGATGTTGATCGGGCGGCCTTCACCCAACAACACCTCTCCGAGATCATGCACCGACTGCAGAGAGGCGAGGTCCAGTGCGCGGGTGCTCACCACCGAATCTGTTACCTCGGCGGCGATCCGGTCAACCGCGGCGGCGCCCTTCTTCGGATTGCGCACGGGCATGATCACCTCGGCGCCGGCCAGAGCAAGCCGTCGCGCGATTTCCAGCCCGAGGCCATCACTGGCCCCAGTCACCAGCGCCAGCTTTCCACGCAGATTGGGGATGTCGATATTTGCCTTCTTGCGGGCCATCAGAATGTCCTTCCGAACACTAGTATTGAATTCAGGTCCAACCTGGAATCCCTGTTGGCTCAATCCTGGCAGAGGGAGCGAGCCCCATTCAGGGACCAGTTATCCACGGATTACCAGTCCCCCCTTGGACGCGGCCAACTCGACCTCACTGTTACCGCGGCCGCGTCACTGATCGCGCCGCAGCGCCGCGGAGGACCAACCCCGTCGAAAGTAGAAGTGGGCCTTCGTTTCCCAGGTGAATCCCTTCCCGCTGAGGATGCGGCCGAGGTCGACGCTAACCTGGGCCGCGGTGACGGAGCGGAACGCCAGCGGGGGCGCGGGATCGCCAAGGTCACGTCGTCGATCTCGTTGCAGGCCGTTGTTTCGCTAAAACCGTTGCGGGAGTTAGGAGGTAGTCGATCTTCAGGATCGCCCTTGGCGTAGCCCAGATGGCCGGTCAGCTCCGTTTACCCGCCGGGCGTCGTCAGTGTCGAGGCAGGCCGTAACAGTTCCAGTGGGTGCAGTTCGTCGGCGACGATTATGTCGATCCAGTCGAACTTGCGCTGGACATTTGGCTCGGCACAATCCCAGGCCATGGCCTCACTCTCAGCCTCGCGATCCGGGGCCCCGATCACTTAAGGTAACACGGTTTTCCGGAACATATCACCGCGTCGCCAGGCAAGCAAGGGAGTCGTTATGGGTGACCCGCCAGACGCCTGTGCACATCGATGATCAAAGTTGGGCGGCTTTCGAGAATGCTTCCAGCTCGGCGGGCACATCGGGACCCGCTGGTATGTAGAGAATTTCGGTGATCCCGCATCCGGCTGCCTCGTCGAGCCTCGCCGCGATCGAAGCAGCATCACCGGTCCAGCCAGTTCCGAGAATCGTGCTGCCCGCTGCGTGGACAAGGTCACGATCACGATCAGTAACGGTCGACAAGTGGCCCCGATGAACGATGAGGTGGCGCTCTCCGTCCGGACGGTCAGCATTGACACGCGCATGCCACTCCTGGCCCCCCGGAATAGAACTCAGCAGGGCTGGAGCGAGGTCCCACAGTCCGTGGACGGTCGTCGCGTAGCTCGGACCAAGGGCCGCCAGCACGCGGCTAGATGTCTCGTCTTCTCCTGGTCGAAGTACGGTGCCGAAAACCAGCAGTCCGCGGTGGGCGCAGTCAAGCGGCTCGTCAGGCGGCGATATCACTAGGACACCCTCGACACCGAGGTCCCGGGCGGCGCGCATACCTTTTGGGCCGGAGGGAGCGACCCACAGGGGAACACGAATAGGTCGTTGCGGCGCCAGATCGTCCACATGCATCATCTGGCATGCGCCGCCGTCTATCTGGACAACAGCGCCGTCCAGCAGTGCACGCACTTGCCGGGTGTATTCCACGAGCGCACTCCATCGCATCGGCTTTTGCCCCATGGTGAGCCGGGCCGTGAAACCGGTTCCAAACGCGACGACGAGTCGGCCAGGAGCCAACTCTTCCACGGCGGCGATTGCCGAGGCCGTGACCATCGGATGTCGCATGCTAGGGACGGCCACACCCGTTCCTAGTCCGATGCGCTCGGTCGCGTCTGCGATGCGTGCCAGCGAAACCCAAATGTCGGTATACATCGATGGCGAGTCGAAAAGCCATACCCGCTCGTAGCCGAGCCTCTCCGCTACTCGGCTGTGCTCAACCGATCGACCGCCCGGAGGGCAAGCGAACGAGAGTTGGGGCCGTGGCAAGACGGCATTGTTGAGGTCCATGATTACTCCTGGAGATGGTGGTGAAATCGGCAGCAAACGAGAACTAAGTCAGATCAACAGCTCCTGACCCTGGAACACCCGGTGTAACGCGAGCGTCAAGGCCTTCTGCCTGACATCTCTAACAAACCGCCCATGCGCGGCCAAGGGCTTAAGAAGCCTCACAGCGGTCCTGTGCATGGGAGGACCATTGCATACCGCTGCCGACCGGGGAACATTTTAAGAAAACCCCGTCGTTGTATTTTGCATTTGCTTGTGCTACACATGTTTTCAGACCGCAAAGACAGAAGACCGGCAGTGCCGAGCAGCACTTCTACTTTTGTGCGCCGGCTCGAAAAGCCAACTCGTGGCACGAGGTATCCCTGAGGTGGATCGATGCTGACGCACACCCGTGACGAACTGCAAGCGCTCTTCCTCGGGATGACCGGCCGCACGGTGGAGGATTCCGGAATTCTGTCGATCGAGCAGTACGGCGAGGACGTGATTGTGGCGAGCGCTCGATTCGACGACTCGGATCTCCGACCGGGTGGCGTCATTGCGGGCCCCAACCTGTTCCTGGTCGTCGACTCGATGGGTTATCTGGTGACGATGTCCCGAGCGCCGAAGGGCTCTAACGGGTTCACCAGCGCGATCTCGATGCAGTTTCTCCGGCCCGCTCCCGTGGGCGTTCTGCGGGTTGAAGGACGGCTGCTCAAGTTCGGCAAGCGAGGATCCGTCGTGGACACCGTCCTCTACAGCGACGGGTTAGCGGAGCCGGTCGCCCAGGGCGTGGTGACCTATGTCCCGCTCTTCCCGGCAACGGACTAAGCATGCGCTAGGCCGGTTGCGTGCCGCCGTTACTGCTGCTCATTCAGGAGGTGCGCGTAGGGGTCTCCATCGGAGCCCACACTTTCAGGCATCGGGTAGTAGGTCTTGATGAGCAGATTCCCGTCGTCGTCCCACGCGAATGTCTCTATGCTGTAGGCCTTTTGAACGTTCGGTTCGGTGCCGAAGTAGTTCTCACAGACCCAGGCCATCTCGTTGCCGTTCACTTGAACCGTGATCATCTTGATCTTGAGGATGGACTGGAACATGTCGTATGCGTCGGCCGTCGCAGTGTCGAAACCGTGTTTCTCCTCGGTGCCTACGGGGTCGAACATACGAACCTCAGCTGGCGCGATGGTGCGCCAGGATGCAATCCACTCGTCCCGCTTGCCTGCGTTCCACAACTCGGCGTGCTTGGCCGCGTGGGCCAATCGTGCCTGACGACTCGGAACTCCACTCATCTTCGGCTTCCTTTCTGGGTGACCCGCGCTGGGCTTTGGGTCGTTCAATTTTGGGGTTGGAAGGGTGGTCCGTCGAGCCGGTCCCGGGTGGTGAATTCCTCGACGGGTCGGCGGCGGAGCTTGCTCAGCTGGCGTGTGGGTTTCCCGAGCGGAACCAGGGCGGCGACGGCGTGGGTGTCGGGGATGCCGAGGAGGTCACGGATCTGCACCTCTTCGGGGACCGCCATCGTGGTGAGAGTGCCGCCGTACCCCTCGTTTCGGGCGGCCAGCAGAATGTTCCACACCAGCGGATAGACCGATGCGCCGGTGACGACACCGATCCTGTGCAGGTGCTGGTCCATGGCGGCCACGTACCTCAGGTCGACGGTGACGACCAGCACCACCGCCGCTCGCCGGAACGGCGCGGTGAATTCATCGGGAACCGTCGTGCCCGCGATCGTCTCAGCGGGCACACCGCTCGGTTCAACGGGGTTCCAAGGGTTTTCGCCCGCAGCTAATTGACTGAAGTATCGTCGTGCGCCCGGGACGTTGAGGTCGCCGAGTCGTTCGCGCAGGGCCGCATCCCGAACTGCGACGATGTGCGTGCCTTGTCTATTGCCGCCACTCGGCGCGAAGCGGGCATTGTCGAGGATTCGGTAGAGGACCGCATCGGGAAGGGGGTCGTCGGTGAACTCGCGCGCTGCGAATGTGGTCCCCATGACGTCGTAGATCTCCATCGTCGCTCTCTGCGTTCAGGTGGTTCGCGGCAGTCCGACCATCGCGACCGCCATGACGGCGGGTTCGGTGCCGCGGTTGTGCCAGCGGTGCCGGGTGCCGTTCTGGATGTTGACGTCGCCTGGGCGCAACGTCGTCTCGACGCCGCCGTCGAGTTCGAGGACGATCTCGCCGGATATCACGATCTCCATGTCGACCGTGTTGGTGGTGTGCATGCCGGGGTTGTCGAATTCGTTGGTTTCCAACATGCCGGGCAGCTTCTCCTGCAGCTCCCGCAGACCGGCTTCGATGTCAAGGCCTTCGAGGTCGGCGCCGCCATCGCCGGGCGGGAAGGTCAACAGGAAGAAGCGATACCCGCCTACCGGGGGGAAGAAGGTCGTCTTGGGGCCGTTGACGCCGGAGTCGGGGAGCGTGGGACTTGAGTCTGCGCGCCACAGTTCGTGATAGACGGTGGGACTCAACGTCACGGTCGTCGGTTCGACGACGCCATCGTCGACAATGACCGCTTTGCCGTGCGCGTCGTGGCCGGTCACTACGCGGCGTACGTTCATCGAGAGCTCTCCTCGCTTCGTGGTGGCAGTTAGTTCGCGACGAAGCTGTTGCGCAGCGCCAGTCGGTGAATTTTCTCGCTGGCGTTACGGGGCAGTGGTTCGTCGGTCATTGCAACGTATTTCGGCACCTTGAAGGATGGCAGCGCATTGCGCAGGTGCGCACGTAGTTCGTCCTCGGTGAGTGCGGAACCTGGCTGGGGGTGGCACACCATCGCCAGTTCCTCACCCATGAGGTCGTCGGGAACACCGAAGACCGCGACCTCCTTCACCGAAGGATGTCGGTAGGCGACGTTCTCGATCTCGATGGGCGCGATGTTCTCTCCGCCGCGGATGACGATTTCCTTGATCCGCCCGGTGATGTGCAGGAAGCCGTCGTCGTCGATGTTGCCCAGGTCGCCGGTGCGGAGCCAGCCGTCGGCGGTGAACGCTTCTTGGGTGAGGTCGTCGCGTTGCCAGTATCCGGGAGTGATGGTGACGCCCCGTAGTTGTATTTCACCGTCCTGGCTGGATGGCAGAGCGTCGCCTTGCGCGTCGACGACGCGAAGGTCGATGATGGGTGAAATGATGCCTGCGGCCATGGGTTTGAGATCGAACACCGGACCGCTCATGGTTGCACACACCGATGCGGTCTCGGTCATCCCGTAGCCCGCCGACCGGTTCTCGATGCCGAGTCTGTCGCGCAGTAACTCGGGAAGCCCGGCGGGGGTGGCGGCCCCGGCTGCGGCGACCCGCGAGATGGACGACAGGTCGAAGTCGTCGAATCTGGGATGAGTGAGCAGGTCTTTGAGGATCGCAGGCACAGTCGCGATCATCGTGACCTTCTCGCCCTGGATTGTCTGCATTGCAGTCACAGCGTCCCATTTGCGCAGCAGAACCACTTTCTGACCCACAGCGCAGGGCAGCAGGAAGCCGCTGAACAGTCCGGTCGCGTGAAACAGCGGCACCGTGACCAGTTGCGCCTCGGCGGTCGCGCCACCGCGAAGTTCAACGGCGCCGCTGAATTCGAGGGGGAGGAAGCCGGCCAGCATCATGTGCATGAGCGCCTGGCCTACTGAGATATGCCGATAAACAACGCCTTTGGGATGGCCGGTGCTGCCCGAGGTGTAGAGCAGCATTGCCATGTCTTCGGGTTGAGATTTGACAGTGGTGTAGTCGCGGCCGCGCCCTGCTGCTACAGCGTCCTGGATGGGCCGCACGTCGATGTGTGCTAGCGAGTCGTGGGCCAGGTGTTGGTCGCCGCCGTCGATATCGCTGAACAGCACTGCCGTTCGGCGCTGCCGTAGCACATCGGCGGCCAGTCGGGTGCGGGGGAGGTCGGCGGCCAGCACGGTCGGATCCGAGTCGCGCAGCGTGAACTCGAGCTCCTCGGCCGATCCCCAACTGTTGATCAGCACCGGGACCGCGCCGACATGGACCGCAGCCGCGAAGGTCAGGACCCAGTCCGGACAGTTGCGCATCGCAATGGCGATCCGATCGCCAGGCTTGACACCGATATCGTGTTGCAGCACGACAGCCAGTGCGTCGACGTCGGCGAAGAACTGGTCGAAGGTCCACCGTTGCTCACCGAAGACGAGAAAGTCCGCGCCGCCGTGCCCGCGACCTGAGCTGAGGATGTCGAGGATGGTGGGTGCAGCGTGTGTGAAGACGCGTTGGGGTAGTCCGGCCACCTGCCGTTCGGTTACGGCGAAGATCCCATCGGCGGCGGTGAACCGGCGAACGGCCTCGTGGACGAGATCAGGAGTCAGAGTCACGATGTCCTCCCTCAGCGTCGGCGCCATGCGTTCACTCCCTTCGAGCGGTTGGGTGCACGATGTCACCACAGTAAAACTACATCGTTTTTCTACAGCATGGTGGTGCGGGTCACAAGGTGGCCTGCCGTGCGCTACTAGCGGAGGAGCGTGCACGGTTAGAACTACGCCGTCACCGTAAGATGACGGCATGTCGTCTATGCCGCGAGGGGAGCCTGCCAATGGCTAAGCCGCTCATACCGGTCGACGTGATCTACGAACACGCCTTGGCGCTAATCGACGCCAAGGGTGCCCATGCACTCAATGCGCGACGGCTCGCCTCGGACCTCAAATGCTCCACCCGCACGCTCTACCAGCAGGTGGGCAATCGCGAAGCGTTGATTCGGGCACTCGTCGGTCGTCATTTCTCGCAGCTTCAATTGGACTTCCACGAATACGACACCTGGGAGTCCACCGCTGTGCAATGGAGTCTCGCGCTCCACGACGCGCTGCAGGCGCATCCGTTCCTCACCGAACTGATGAACGTCGATGACCGTGGTGCCGTCACCTCCTATGTCGACAAACTACTGAAGTCGCTGGTGCAGGCGGGAATCGACCGCCGGCTCGCCACCGACTGCTGCCGTTCGTTGGTGAACACGACGATCAACCACACCATCGTCGAAGCGCAGGCGCTGCGACAGGCGCCACCCGCCCGCGGCGGCGGCCTGGACGCGAAGAAACGACAGCAGTCCTATCTGCGAACCATCGACTGGATCGTCGCCGGAGTCCGCCAGGAGGCGCTTTCGGCGACGACCATCGGCCGGCGCCGCTAACTCGACGAGTCGCACCGCCCCTGAACACCCCTTTGCAAAATTGTGAAAACGGTGTTTTTCTAATACCTGACCCGAAAGTGGCCAGTCGGCCGGGTCGGAGAGGTAGTTGGCATGGCATGGGACTTCTGCGCGGATCAGGACTTCGAACCCACGCTCGACTGGGTTCGGAGTTTCGTGGACGACGAGCTACGCCCGATCGAGCCGCTACTGCCATACCTGTCACCGCAGCAGGCCAAGAACCTGTTGGACCCGCTCAAGGAACAGGTCCGAGAGCGAGGTCTGTGGGCCGTGCATCTGCCGAAGGACCTGGGCGGCAACGGCTTCGGCCAGCTGCCGCTGGCCCAGATGAACCTGATCACCGGCCGGGTGGGCCTGGCGATGGAGGTCTTCGGGAACATGGCCCCGGACTCGGGCAACGCCGAACTCATCGCCGAGGGAGGAACCGAGGAGCAGAAGGAGCGCTGGTTGTGGCCCAACCTGCGCGGTGACCTTCGCAGTGCGTTCGCCATCACCGAGCCCTGGGTGTCGGGCACCGACCCGACGCAGATCGAGTCGACAGGGGTGCTCGAGGGCGACGAGTGGGTGCTGAATGGGCGAAAGTGGATGATCACCAACGCGTCGATCGCGGACTTCATCATCTTCATGGTGGTCACCGATCCGGAGGCGGCGCCACATCTTCGGTGCTCGATGATCGTGGTGGAGAAGGGTACCCCCGGCTTGACGATCCTGCGTGACATTCCCTCGATGCACGATCCGGACGTGACCTTCGGCCGAATCGGCAACCATGCCGAGGTCGTGCTGCACGACGTGCGCGTTCCCCGCGACCACCTGATCGGCCCGCAGGGTCATGGATTCGTGCTGTCACAGGTCCGGCTGGGCCCGGGACGGCTGCATCACGCGACGCGTTGGCTGGCCGAGGCCGAGCGGGCCTTCGACATGATGTGCGAGCGGGCCCAGTCGCGGTCCTCGTTCGGCAAGAGCTACACCCGCCACCAGATGGTGCAGGAGTACGTCGCCGACTCTCGCATCGAGCTGGAGACGGCGAAACTCCTTACCCTGCGGGCTGCGTGGAAGTTCGACCGCGAGGGCAACCGGGCCGCGCGCAGCGACATCGCCATGTGCAAGGTGTACAACGCCCAGGTCGTCCACAACGTGGTGGACCGGGCGTTGCAGGTACACGGATCCCTGGGCTACAGCGGCGATATGCCGCTGGAGTCGATGTACCGGATGGCGCGGATGGCCAGCCTCGTCGATGGCGCCAACGAAGTGCACAAGGTCAGCGTCGCCAAGAGTGAGCTGGCCCGGTACGAGCCGAAAGAAGGCTGGCCCAGCGAACACGTCCCGACCCGGCTGGCCGCCGCCCGTGCCCGGTTCGCCCACCTGCTGGAGGCAAGCGGGTGAACCGCACCGCGGCGGCGTTCGACGTCCCGCGCTTCACCGACTGGCTGGAGCGGGCGACCGGCGAGCCCGCCGAGGTGACGGTGACACCGATGAGCGGGGGCGCCAGCTGCGAGATGTTCCGAGTCGAACGGCTGGGTAGGTCCTGGGTGGTACGCCGCGCGCCCCTGACGTCGGTGTCCGACACCGCACACCACGTGGTCCGCGAAGCCCGCGTCATCGAGGCACTGGCCGGCTCGGCAGTGCCGGTGCCCACCATCCTGGCCATCGGCGACGACCCCGCCATCCTGGGGCGCCCTTCTTCGTGATGTCCTTTGTCGACGGCGACGTGGTGCGCCGCAACGGCCTCCCCGAAGCCCTTGCGGCACAACCTCAGTCGCACCATGCGCTAGGGGAGGGATTGATCGACACACTGGTGAGCCTGCACGCGGTCGACTGGCGATCCACGCCGCTGACCGAGCTGTCACATCCGGAGGGTTTCCTGGCCCGGCAGGTGGATCGGTGGATGACCCAGCTGGAGTCCTACCGTTCCCGCGACCTAGACGGCGTCGACGACGTCGCCGCATGGCTCGCAGCCAACCAACCGACACGTGGTGACCTGACGGTGATGCACGGCGATTACAAACTCGACAACGTGTTGTGGTCGCGGCAACCACCCCCTCGAGTGCTCAGTGTCGTCGACTTCGAAATGACTACCGTGGGGGACCCGCTCATCGACCTGGCCTGGGCGCTGATCTTCTGGCCCGAGGACGGCAACCTGATCGCGCTGGCCCCGCCCGGAACACCCAACGGCATCGCCGCCGAACAATGCCAAACGCCAGAACAATTGGTGCAGCGGTACGCGGCGGCCACCGGTCGCGATCTCTCCGCATTCGATTGGTATCAGGCCTTCAGCGCATGGAAGTTGGCGATCGTCCTGGAAGCCTCGCATGCGAAGTTCCGTCGCGGCGAGTCCACCAACCCGCACCACGAAGTCTTCGGATTCGTCGTCGACGAACTACTCTCGCGCGCAAGGAGGTTCGCACGATGACCGACCCGCTGTTCTCCGTCGCCGGCCGAGTCGTCCTGGTGACCGGCGGCAGCCGCGGACTTGGGCGGGCCGTGTGTCTAGGGCTCGCCGAACGCGGGGCACAGGTGGTGATCGCGAGCCGCAAGCTCGACGCCTGCGAGGAGCTCGCGGCACAGATCCGCGGAAACGGCGGCGACGCGTTCGCCGCGGCCTGCCACGTCGGGAACTGGGAATCGCTCGACCGGGTCGTCGCAGACGCTGCGGCGCGGTGGGGGCGGCTCGACGGGCTCATCAACAATGCCGGCATGAGTCCGCTGGCGCCATCGCTGCTGGAGACGTCGGAGACATTGTTCGACAAGGTGATCGGCGTCAACCTCAAGGGTCCGACGCGGCTGACGGCCCTGGCCGCCAAGGCGATGAAGGCCACCGGTGGTGGCTCGATCATCAACATCAGCTCGCTGGCATCGGTGAAACCGATCCCGACGGCGCCCGTGTATTCCGCTGCGAAGGCCGGACTCAACGCGCTGACGAGGGCGGCGGCGCTCGAATACGCCCGCGCAGGTATCCGCGTGAACGGCATCATCTGTGGCACCTTCGACACCGACGCCGCGGCGGGCTTCGTGCGCAACGCGGACCTGCTGCCCGAGATCGTGCGGCCCATCGCGCTAGGTCGGGTCGGTCGCCCGGACGAGATCCTTGGCGCGGTCGTGTACTTGCTGTCGGACGCGTCCACCTACACCACTGGGTCGCTGATGACCATCGACGGCGGCGTATCCGGATGAGAATTGTCCGATGAAGCGGTACCGGATACCTGGCCAAAAAAGCGACGAGGTCGCCACGACGCTCGCGGCGGCCTCCATCGCAGAAACCATTGAAGGTCAAATTAATTGAGCAAGAACGTCATAGTCATCGTGGGCTCCGGCGCAATGGGCGCGGCCATCGCGCATCGCCTCGGATAGGGACGCGCGATCGTGCTGAGGAATTGCGGGGCGCGCCAAGCTGTCTCGCGCCTTGCCGTTAGTCTTGCCAGAAGTTCATGATGAGTTTGCGGCGTTCGTCGCGGGTCGACTTCTCGGTGAAGTCTTGGATTCCCGCCATCGCGTTCTCTCCTGGACCGAATCGTGCCGGGTTCCCCTCAAAGAACATGCTGCGCCACATGTCGAGGTCGGCGCCCTTGTCTACGAAGTATTTGGTGACGGTGGTGGCGTGGCGGTCCTTGGACAGCAGGACTTCGGTTAGTGCTGTGATCTCCGCATCGAGGGCTCCAGGCTCACAAAGGCGGTTGACCAGGTCGTAGCGTTCTGCGGTCGCCGCATTGAACAGGTAGCCGAGAAGGTTCCATTCCTTGGTCTTGCGTCGGCCGGCGAATTTGCTCAGCCGCCCTGTACCACCCCAGCCGGGCGTAATTCCCCAGTTGATTTCCGGCATGCCCCATCGCGAGCGGTGGGTGGCGATGACGAAATCGCAGACCAAGGTGAGCTCCAGGCCGCCGCCGGTGCAGATGCCATCGACACCGGCGATGGTGACCGGGACCAGGTCGTCGATGATGTTGACCGTCTCCTGGTACATCCGGATGTTCCATGGTCCGTCGTCGGGAGCGAAGTCCAGGAAACCCTTGATATCGTCACCGGCGCAGAAGGTTTCGCCCGCTCCGCGCAGGACCAGCACCCGGCAATCGCGGTCCACCGCCACGGCCTTGACCGCGGCGTTCAATTCCGCCGAGATTTCCTGATCGAGCGCGTTGTGTACCCGCGGGCGGTTGAGCGTGATGGTGGTCACCGCACCCTCCTGGTCCACGATCAACTTCCCCGATGGGGATGATTTCTCAGCCATCAAGCGTCCTCACCTCAGTCTGTTCCGGCGTGATTACACTAGATCCCGCAGTCTTGTTATGCAAGTAGATTCCATAAACATACTAAAGTGGTCGGGATGGGTAAGGTACGAACACTGTGAACGACGCTGCGCCGGCCCTGCCCACCGGCGGGCCTGACTCGATCCTGCGCACGGCGGAGGTGGTCGGGGATGCGTGGTCGTGGCTGGTGATGCGGGAGGCGGTCCTTCACGGCGTGACCCGGTTCGCCGAGTTTCAGAAGCGGCTCGAAGCGCCTCGCTCGACACTGTCGGCGCGCCTATCCCAGTTGACCGCGGCCGGTTTACTGGTGCACGAGACCCCCCCTCGGGGTACCGAATACCGCCTGACCGACTCAGGCCGAGACTTCCTGGGCTGTCTGTTGATAGCGATGCGCTGGGGCGACCAGTGGTACTTCCGGCCGGACGCGCGGCCGCAGAAGGGTGCGCATACCCCTTGCGGCAGCCCGTTGGAGGCCGTCCTGCGGTGCGCGCACTGCCGCGAGGTGCTGCGGGCGCGTGAGGTAACGACCAGTCCGGGCCAGCCGTTTACGGAGAACCCGATCAGGGTGATGAAGGGCGCCAGACGCCGCAGGCCGGGACTTGAGCTGCTGGAGCGCAGCCGTCCGTGCTCCATCGCTCGGACGCTGATGGTCATGGGGGAGTGGTGGAGCGCATTGATCGTGCGAGAGTGCTTCTTTGGCACCCGCCGCTTCGATGAATTCCAACGCCGGCTGAAGATTGCACCCAACATTTTGTCGGAGCGACTGCAGCGACTCGTCGCGTTCGGCATCATCGCCAAGGTCGCCGACGACAGTTGGGCAGTGCGCCACGAGTACCGGCTCACCGACAAGGGTGCTGACCTCTATCCCGTCCCGCTAGCCATCCTGGACTGGGGGCGACGCTGGCTTGGCCCGGCGGAGTCAGACACCACGCTGACGCATACACGCTGTGGGGCTGATCTCGACGTCGTCCTAAGCTGCTGCGTCTGCGCGGGACGAATAGTGCGCGACAACATCGAGCTGACCGAGGCGCGTTAAGGGCGGTGCGCATGCACCCTCGATCGGCCGCAATCGACCGCTAGATTTCGCAAGTGGAAATCTGGCGGTCCAGTCAAGGTTTGTCAATGGTTGGCGTGCAGATGGAGTTGCTCGTGTCGTCGGACCAGGAGGCTGTCCACCCAGTGTGGGTCATGGTCGGGGTCGAGCGTGAAGTCTTGGGTCTGCTCAAGGAGTTCGGTGAGCACGGCGCGGGCCTCTATGCGCGCGAGTGCCGCTCCGACGCAGAAGTGGATGCCGTGCCCGAATGCCAAGTGGCGCTTGGGGGATCCCCGCGTCAAGTCCACGCGATCGGGGTTGTCGAACTGGGCAGGATCCCGATTCCCGGCAGCGAAGAACAGCAGGGCCGTCGAACCGGCCGCGACGTCGACGCCGCCCAGTGTGGTGTCGTGGGGCACGCTGCGCAGCATGTGTCGAAATGGCGACTCAAGGCGCAGGGCCTCTTCCACGAACACGTCAATGTCCTCGGGCCGAGCGCGTAGCCGCTGCTGCAACGCGGGATCCTCGGCAAGCATCCGGACTGCGTTGCCGAGCAGGCTGGTCGTCGACTCTCCGCCCGCACTGAGCAGGGTGTGCAGGATCGTCTGAACCTCGCCCATCTGCAAGGTGCCGACGTCCAGAGCACGCCGCACCACCAGCAGGATCGTTTCGTCGTCGCCCTCGTCGGCGGCGGTGACCTGGTCTGCGATCCAGTCCTGGATGACGCCGATGCGGGTGACGAGGTCGTTGAGTCGATCCAGTGGCATGGTGCCCCCGACCATCGTGGTGGATTCGAACGCCGCCTGCAGCAGCCGCATCGGGTCGGTATCTCGGAAGCCGATCAGCTTGGCGACCACGGTGATTGGCACGATGTTACCGATCGTGGCCATGAAGTCGAAGTTGTTGTCGCGCAGGGCCGAAGCGACGGTGGTCGCCGACAGCGCGCGGATATCGTCTTCCAGGGCGCGCATGCGCCGTGCCACTAACTCGGGAAACACCGCGCGCCGGTGTGTGGTGTGCAGCGGAGGGTCGGCGGCCGCCAGCGTGGGGGTGGCCGCGCCGCCGAAGTCGAGGCGCGCCGGCAGCCCGTCCTCATCGCGGTAGAGCAGGCAGCGCATCGTGGACGAGAAGTCCTCCGGCCGTGCGACCGCCTCCGATAGCAGGTCGAAGGTGCTGATGGCGACGACCTCGGTTCCGGGCACCGACCACACGGGTGCCTGCTCGCGCAGCGTCCGGTAGAAGTCGTACGGGTCGGCAAGCACCGAGGGGTCCAGCAGCATCGAGCTGCTCAACCTGGTCATGGGCGCTCGGTGATCTGGTCGAACAGACCGGTCATCTCGCTGTAAACCCACGATTCGACCACCTTGCCGCCGGCGAGGGCGTAGATCTCGCAGCTCTCCACGGCGATGTCGCGATTCGTCGGCGCGATGCCACCGTAGTCACCGACGTGGACACCCCGCAGCGTCCAGCGGGCACAGACGAAACCCCTTGCGCCGAAAAGCAGATCCTCGTCGAGGTGCAGACGGTCGAACGCTTCGGTCAGCAAGGTGAGGTTCGCCCGGATGTCGTTGAGCGTGAGCGGTGTTTGCAGTCCGCTGACCCATCGCGGGGCGTCAGGGGAGAACCCGGCCAGATAGCCCTCGATATCGCCGGCGTTGAACGCGGCGACCGAGCGGCGGATCAGGTCTTCGTCAGGGCTGCCGGCCGCGCTGCTCTCTTGGGACGTGGCAACTGTGGACACTCGTCCACTTTGATGGATCGATGTCTATAAATCAAGGTGGAGTGGTTATGGTGGGCACCGTGACAGATACGGCTCGCGCAGAGGTCCGCAGCCAGCGGCGCGCCGCCCGCCGCGCCGAGAACAGAAGCGAGATCCTCGACGCCGCAGAACGGGTCTTCGGCGAAGACGGCCTCCGGACCGGCTCGCTGCGTCGGATCGCCGACCTGTCGGGGTACTCGACGGCCGCGATCTACAAGTTCTTCGACAGCAAGCAACATCTCGTCGCCGAGGTACTCAACCGGCGCGGCGACGAGTATCTGGTTGAGCTAAGACAGGCTGCGCGGTCCGCAGGAACCCCGTTGGATCGCCTGCATCTCATCGTCGACACGGCGGCCGAATATTTCAGTGCGCGTGGCCACTTCCGGTCAGTGCTGCGGCAGATGCAAGGAGGGTCAACGATCCTGGGCCCAGTACTGGACGCCTTCGCCGAGGATGTCTACGGCCGCTACGCCAACGCTATGAATCTGATGACCGACCTGATCCGCCAGGGACAGCAGACAGGGGAGATCCGGGACGGGGATGCGGGCAGCCTTGCCCACCTGGCCTCGGTGCTGACCAATGAGTACGCATTAGCTGATGTCGCACTCGCGCGATCAGATTTCCACGCCGTATTCGACGGCGCTCTGCGTGCGGACCCGGCGGGTTGACGCCGTCAAGACCCGAGAACGAAACCGCAGGTAACGAGCGGGAGCGAATCGGAACGAGACGGAGCGAAACTGCAGGCAAGCCGCTATTTTGCCTGGTCAAAGAGGGGTTCGAGTCCCCTTAGCTCCACAGGAGAAACCCCAGACCAGATGGTCTGGGGTCGCGGCGACCAGGCCGATCCGACACCGTTAACGACCTGAAGATTGAGTCTGTCCCGCTCAACTCCAGAAATTGTCGGTCGACCCCGATCAGCGTCCGAGTCGGCGGCGCCAATCCCTGGCGTTGAGGACCCTGAGCATCCCCGTCAGGATCCGACCCTTCCTGCGGGTGTACGGGTACCAGTTCAGTTCTTTCTTCATCGCGACGCGGTCGCCGACGATGCTCTTCGTCCGGCAGTACTTGCGGATGCCCGCTGCCCCACCTTGGCGAGATCCGAGTCCCGACTCACCCCATCCCGCCATGGGCACCGGTGCCTGCGCGAGTCCCATCAGCACGTTGTTGATGTTCACCGTGCCGGTGTTCATCCGTTTGGCCACGGCCATCGCCTTGTCCTTGTCCCGGGTGAATACGCTGCCCGACAGGCCGAACCGGGAGTCGTTGGCGAGTTGGATCGCCTCGTCCACATCCCCTACCTTCATCACCGGCAGCGTCGGGCCGAAAGTCTCCTCCCGCATGCAGTCCATGCTGTGGTCCACATCGACCAGCACCGTCGGCCGGTAGAAGTAGCCCCGTGTCGTGTCCGCTTCCCCGCCAGCGAGAACTTTGGCGCCCATGCTCACCGCATCGTCGACGTGACGGGCCACGATCTTCAATTGTTGTTCGTTGGCCATCGCGCCGACATCCACCGAGTAGTCGTGCTGTGTATCAATACCTTGACGCAACTGCTTCGTCCCGGCGACCAGCTTCTGCACGAACTCGTCGTAGACCGGCGCTTCGACGTACACCCGCTCGACCGATACGCAGATCTGGCCGGAGTTGAAGTAGCCGCCCCACAAAGCGCCGTCGACAGCCCGGTCGATATCGGCATCGGCGCAGACGATCATCGCGTCCTTACCACCCAGTTCGAGGCTGCACGGGATCAGCCGCTGCGCGGCGGCGACCGCGACCCGCCGGCCAGTGTTAACCGATCCGGTGAACATCACGAAGTCGACGAGATCAATAACCGCAGAGCCGGTTTCACCGTAGCCGTAGACCGCGGCGAGGACGTCCGGCGCCCCGATCTCCTGCCAGCCGGCGATCATCAGTTGCCAACAGAGCGGAGTGAATTCGGACGGTTTGGACAACACGGCGCAACCTGCCATCAAGGCGGGCGCGATATCCAGCATCGGCACCGACAGCGGACCGTTCCAGGGGGTGATCACCCCGACGAGTTGGTACGGCTCATAGGCGACGGTTAGCTTCTTCGCTGCGTTGGCAGCGCCGACCGGCCGAACATTCTCGTCGGCCAGGAACTCCGCCGCGTTGTCTGCCCAGTAGTTGATGAGCTGCGGCACCAGCGCCTCGCTACCCGCCGTATCACCCCACGACTTCCCGGTCTCACGCTGGACCATGCTGAGCAGTTCGTCAGTGTGGTCGAGTATCCAGTCCCGCCACTTGCCGAGCCACTCGGCGCGCCCCTCGACGCCCATGGCCTGCCACGCGGGCTGGGCCGCGCGCAGCCGGGCCGCAACCGCCTCGACCTCCGCGGCGGATGTCACCGCCACCCTGCCGACCACCTCTCCGGTGGCGGGGCACTTGACCACAATGTCGGTGCGAATATCGCTTGTTGCCGTTTGCATTCCCCGACGTTACTGCGTGTTTTGGCCGCGAGCCAGGCTATTTGGCGAGCTCCCTGAATTGCAGCCAATCGACCGTCGCGAACACCGCACGCGTCACGAGCACCGGATCCGACTCGCCGAACACTCGGTACGCCGGCAGTGGCGCTGTGTGATCGCGCAGGAGTAGACCCGAACACCATCTCGCGCGCCCGGCGTGACGCGGTGGACATCGAGGTCAGCGACTTTCTCAGCGACTTCTCAACACCCCATTCATACGCTTGGCTCCCATGTATAGGACGGGCCGCTTCGCCTGCCGGACTCGCGGGTCGTGGGCTCGATTGGGTGGCGCAGCAAAATGATTCGGGCGCTTCCGCAGGATGAAGCCGACGACTGTCGCACGTCACTTGCGAGCGGCGTTGGTTGCGTTGGTCAGGCTCGGTCACTACAGCCGAGCGAACTGGCGCATGCATCGGTGATGGGCGCTCTGTGCGCAGCGATCGCGATCATTGCGGTCGTCCTCCCGCACGCAGGGGGCCTGGGACTGCTGGGCGCCGTGCCGATGGGGCTGCTGGCCTACCGCTATCGGATCCGCGTACTGGTCACATCTACGGTCGCAGCCGCTGTGATCGGCTTCTTGGTAGTCGGCTTGAGCGGCTTCGGGGCGGTCGCGCTCTGCGCCTATGTCGGCGGGCTGGCTGGAATCGTGAAACGCCGCGGTCACGGCCCGCCGACCGTCACCGCGGCGTCCTTTGGCGCCGGTGTTGGCGCCGGTGCCGTGGTGGTCGTCGCGTTGACGGTCCTGGCGCCGCTTCGGCACCTGTTGTTCCGCGCGATCACCGCCGCCGTGGACGGAGTCGCGGCAGTCCTGGCGCGGGTGCCGCACCTGCAGGCGGTCGCGCAGGAGGTCAAGCGGATATTTGCCGGAGCATTGGATTACTGGCAGTGGCTCGCCCTCGGATTCGCCGTCGTCGCCATCATGGGCACCTCGCTGATCGGTTGGTGGGCGCTCTCGCGCGTGCTGGAGCGGCTGGGCGGCATTCCCGATGTGCACAAACTGGACACGTCGGCCGACACCGGGCCGATCCAGCCGGTCCCGGTGCGGCTGGACGAGGTGCGCCTGCGCTACCCGCACACCGACCACGACGCACTGCGTGCGGTCAGCCTGGATGTGCGGCCGGCCGAGCACGTTGCGGTCACCGGTGCCAACGGCTCCGGGAAGACGACGCTGATGCTGATCCTGGCCGGCCGGGAACCTACCTCGGGCACAGTCGAACGCCTTGGTGCGGTGGGTCTCGGTCAACTCGGTGGCACGGCCGTCATCATGCAGCACCCGGAAAGCCAGGTGCTGGGCACGCGGGTCGCCGACGACGTGGTGTGGGGACTGCCTCCCGGCAAGACCACCGATGTCAACCGATTACTCAGTGAAGTCGGGCTGCTCGGCCTCGCCGAACGCGACACCGGCGGCCTGTCCGGCGGGGAACTGCAGCGCCTCGCCGTAGCCGCTGCGCTGGCGCGGGAGCCAGCGCTGCTCATTGCCGACGAAGTCACCAGCATGGTCGACCAGCGGGGCCGGGATGCACTGCTGGCCGTGCTGTCCGGTCTCACCGACCATCACCAAACCGCGCTGGTGCACATCACCCACTACAACAACGAGGCTGATTATGCCGACCGCACAGTCAATCTCAGCGACTCGCTGGATAACACCGCCATGGTCGAGACCGCGCCCCCGCCCAAGCCAACGGTCACGGCAGGACACCACTCTCACGCGCCGGTGCTCAAACTTGCAGGCGTCGGCCACGAATACGGGAGTGGCACCCCCTGGGCGCAGACCGCGCTCCGCGATGTCAGCTTCGTAGTGCATGAGGGCGACGGGCTTCTGATCCACGGCGGTAACGGCTCCGGTAAGTCGACGCTGGCGTGGATCATGGCGGGGTTGACGGTACCCACCACCGGCACCTGTCTGCTTGACGAGCGGGTCGCCTCCGAGCAGGTCGGCGCCGTAGCGCTCCAGTTCCAGGCGGCCCGGTTGCAGTTGATGCGCAGCCGTGTCGACCTGGAAGTGTCCTCGGCGGGCGGCTTTTCGCCTGACGACCATGCCCGAGTGACCGCAGCGCTGGCCGCTGTCGGCCTGGATGCCGCACTGGCGAAGCGGCCCGTCGATCAGCTCAGTGGCGGCCAGATGCGCCGCGTGGTTCTGGCCGGATTGCTGGCGCGGTCGCCGCGGGTGTTGATACTCGACGAGCCGCTCGCGGGACTAGACGCCGCTAGTCAGCGCGGTCTTGTGCGGCTGCTCGCGGACCGGCGCCGTGACACCGGTCTGACCGTTGTAGTCATTTCGCATGACTTCGCCGGGCTGGAGGAGCTGTGCCCGCGGACTCTGCACCTGCGCGACGGTCTGCTGGAACCGGCGCCCGTCGCGGCCCAGATAAGTGAGTTGACGGCGCCCGCGCCGAGGCAGCACCCGACCCGCCGCCCACGTCGACCCGTTGTGTTGCTGCGCCCGGTGCCCGGGCGCTCCGTCATCCACGAGCTGTGGGCTGGCACCAAACTGCTTGTCGCTTTTGGCATTTCGATATTGCTGACGCTGTACCCGGGATGGGTGGCGATCGGACTTGTGGCCGCGCTGGTGCTGGCGGGAGCGTGGGTCGCCCGTATTCCTCGAGGTGTGCTGCCGTCACCGCCGCGCTTGCTGTGGATCATGCTGGCCATCGTCGGTGTCACTGCGACATTGGCCGGTGGTAGTCCGCAGATCCAGGTGGGCACGGTCACGCTCGGTCTCGGCGGCCTATTAGAATTTCTGCGTTTCACCGCGCTGTCGGTCGTGTTGCTCGGGATGGGCGCGCTGGTGTCGTGGACGACCAATGTCGCCGAAATCGCCCCCGCGGTCGCTACTTTGGGTCGCCGACTGCGACCATTGCGCATCCCGGTCGACGACTGGTCGGTCGCATTGGCGCTCGCACTGCGCACCTTCCCGATGCTGATCGACGAGTTCCGGGTGCTCTACGCCGCTCGCCGGTTGCGGCCCAAAGAGAAACCGCCCACCCGCGGGGCCCGTCTCAGGCAATTGGCGGCAGACGTGATCGACCTGATTGTTGCGGTTATCACCGTGACACTGCGACGGGCCGACGAGATGGGCGATGCGATCACCGCCCGCGGCGGCACCGGTCAGATCTCGGCGGTCCCGTCGAAGCCGAAACGTGCTGACTGGGTGGCACTTTCGATCGCGTCGGCGGTGTGCGCGACCGCCTTGGCGGCAGCGCTGCTGTTGGGCGCCTAGCGGCCGACAGCTCTCAGAACCGCACCAGTGCCGGCACGTCTGCGAGCGCGCAATTGGGGATGCGTTCGGCCGCGCGCAACAGGAAGTTGAGTTTCTCGATGCGCTCGCCCGACCGCGGCGCGCCGTTCTTCTGGAACGGCGCGCCTAGTCCCACCGCCAGGTCCATCACGACATCGTCGATGACACCACCGGACCGGCCCGACGGGATCGTCAGAATGGCGTTTTGCGACGCGTATTCGAAGCAGTCCAGTGCCTCGGCGATTGTCCCGACCTGATTGGGCTTGAGGATGAAGCCGTCAACGGCTGAGATATTGACAGCCCTTTCCAGGCGGTCTCGGTTGGTGACGATTAGATCGTCGCCGAGGATGATTGTGCGGTCGATGGTCTGCACCGCTTTGGTGAACCCGTCCCAGTCATCCCCGTTGAGCAGGTCCTCGATGAACACCATCGGGAAGTCCTCCGACAGTGCCCGCGCGTAATTGATCAGAGCCTCCGCAGTCACCCGGTCGCCGTTGAAAGCGTAGGTTTGCGCGCTTTTGTCGTACACCTCGCTTGACGCACAGTCCAGTGCAAACGCCATGATGTCGGCACAGCCGGCGCGCTCGATTGCCTCGGCGAGCACCTCCATGACGACGCGCGGGTCGCTGGACGGAGCGACGTACCCGTACGACGATGCGATCAGCGGCGCGCGGCCAAGCCGTCGCGCAAGCACCTCGCCCAGCACGCCGAACAGACTCACACCCTTTTCGACCGCCGACTCGATGGAGTCGGCGCGATAGGGCACGACGAGGAACTCGTTGAACGTCTGGAAGATATCCCCGTAGCGGCCACCGTTGATCATGTTGAAGCTGGGCGCCGGCACGGTGGTCGGCGGTTTGAGTCCCAGTAGTGCAGCGACGTAGGCATAGGTGGGCATGCCCGCCGCCGCGGACGCCGCGCGCAGTAGCGCGATCGAGGTGGAGTAGATCGCGTTTCCGCCAAGCCGGTGCTTGTTCGGCGTGCCGTCGAGCTCGATCAGGACCCGGTCTAGGGACCGCGGGTCGTCGAGTTCGGCGCCGACAAGAACGGGAGCGATTTCGTCGGTCACGGCGGAGACGGCCCGGTGCACGCTCAGCCCGTTGTATTCTGACCGGTCTTCGTCACGCAGGACGAACGCCTCGTGCTCGCCGACCGAAGTACCCGTCGGCGCTGCGCCACGGCCGACATGGCCCGTGTCAGTGGTGATTTCGACCTCTAACAACGGCCGGGCCTTGCAGTCCAGCACTTGCCGGGCGCCGACGGACGCGATCTTCATCAACGGCCTACCGCGATGCAGACCGCCACGAAGTGGCAAATCGCCGCGACTGTGGTGAACGCGTGAAATATCTCGTGATAGCCGAAGGTCGCAGGCCACGGGTCGGGCCAGCGTAGTGCGTAAAACACCGCACCAAGACTGTAAAGTGCGCCGCCGACCGCGAGCAGTACCGCCGCGGCCACGCCCGCGTTATGCAGGATCGTCGCTGCATACGAAACCGCGACCCAACCAAGCAGCAAATAGAGCGCCACGCCCAGCCAGCGCGGGGCGTCGGGCCAGAATAGCGTCAACGCAACTCCGGCCAGCGCCCCGCCCCACACGATCGCTAACACCTGATGACCAGTCGACGGTGGCATGTCCAGCCTGGCGAACGGCGTATAAGTGCCAGCGATGAACACAAAGATCATCGAGTGATCCAGCCGCCTCATCCAGTTCCTGGCAACCGTCGAACCCCAACTGACACGGTGATACGTGGCGCTTACGGTAAACATCGCCACGATGGCCAGCGTGTAGGCCAACGTCGCGTGGCCAGCTCGCGTCGATACCACAGCCCACGACACCGCGACCAACGCAGAACCGGCTACCAGCGCCGCAAAGACGCAATAAAGATGGATCCATCCGCGCAACCGTGGCTTGCTCAGAACACTGGCCTCGGACTCGGTGAAACGTCCGGTGCCGCGGAAATCAGAGGCCGGTCGGCGCGCCATGGACCGAGGGGCCGCATCGATGTGGTAGCTCAACATCCCTCCCTTGCTTGCAACCCGGATCGCCGTTAAGTGCTTCTGCTCCAAGAAATCTGGGTCATAGATCCGCTATTCGGTTGCGGATTAAGGAACCGCTTCCACAATGCGGTGAATTCGGTCCGTCAACATGGGAGCGCCAGGGTATGAGCGGGTCGCTGAGAAGCCGCTGAGAAAGGCATCGGGCCGAGTACCCGGCGCGGATAACGCGGTCAGCTTCGCCGTTCTCAGCCGGCTTCGGCCCTGCAGGATCAGACTATGTGGGTGTCTTCCCGGCCGCTGGGGCGGAGTGAGCTCGCGCGTCTGATGCGCCTGCCCAGTTTGGGTATCGCCGCTCGCTCAGCCGCGGTCTCGGCAGTGGTCGTCCTGGTCGCTCTTGCGCTCGCGGGCACGACCTTTTGCCTGATCTTGTACCGGTCGTTGTTAGCGGGTGTCGACGACGCCACCGCGGGCAGAGTTCGCACCATTGTTGACGCCCTGCATTCGAATTCGCCCGACGATCTCGACAGCGCGCTTCTCACCACCAATCAGCGCGTGGTCGCAATCCAATTGATAGCCCCTGACGGCAGGGTGGTGAAGCGGGCCGGGTCCGCACCTGCGACGCCTCTGATACCCATCAACGAGTTTGACTTCAACTTGCGGCGCGGCATGCCAGACGATGCGGTGCCCAATGACGACCTGCGCGTGAGCGGTCAGAAGGTCAACGCCGCGTCCGGTCAGTACACAGTGCTTGTCGGCGGAGGTAGCGAAGCGGTCGAGGCGACTGTGCGGACCGTTGCGCTGCTGGTGGCTGGCGGCGCCCCGATCATCATCGGGGTAGCAGCAGCCGCCAGCTACCGGCTCGTTCGCCGGTCACTGCAATCGGTGGACGCAATCCGCGGCAGGGTGGCTGAAATCTCAACCTCCTATTTGGCCGAGCGGGTACCGGTGCCTACGGGGCGTGACGAAATTTCAGCCCTGGCAGTCACCATGAACGAAATGCTGGCGCGCCTCGAAGCCGGTCACCGAGCGCAACAGCGATTCCTCAGCGACGCCTCTCACGAACTGCGCAGCCCGCTGTCCACCATCGTCTCCGGTTTGGAAGTCGCCGAGGCGCATCCGGAACTGCTTGATGCGGAATTGGCCGTCGACACCCTGCTTCCCGAGGCGCACCGCATGCGGGCGCTGATCGAGGATTTGCTCTTGCTGGCCCGCGCCGATGAACAAAGCCTGCTGATGCGCAACGAGGAGGTGCCGCTCGACGAACTCGCCGAAGTGGAGGCTGCTCGTGTGCGGCGAGACGGCTGCACGATCCACACCGCAATCTCTCCGGAGCGTTTGGTCGGCGACCGGGCAGCGGTCTCGCGGATGATCCGCAATCTCGTGGATAACGCTGTCCGCCACGCCAAATCGCGTGTCGACATCCACGTTGGCAGCCGAGACGGCAACGTCATACTCACCGTCAGTGATGACGGGCCAGGCATCGCCCCAGCCGATCGAGCCCGGGTTTTCGAACGGTTCGTGCGCCTAGACTCAGACCGCGCCCGCAGCGGCGGAGGGACCGGCCTGGGCTTAGCGATCGTCGCCGAGGTCGCGGCCGCGCACGGCGGCACGGTCACTATTGACGACCGCACCGGCGGCGGAACAACGCTAATCGTGACTTTGCCTCAACAAATTAATCGGTAGCCGACGCCTCGGATTGTCTCAATAGTGTTAGTACCGAAGGGAACGTCGATCTTGCGTCGCAGATATCCCACATAAACCTCGACAACATTGTCAGGACCCTGATAGTGCGCATCCCATACGTTGCGCAATATCTCGGCTTTCGTCGCCACCATGTCCTTGTTGCGCATCAGAAACTCGAGCAGCCCATACTCACGGGGAGTCAAAGTGATTGGGGTCGAACCCCGTTGGACCGTGTGTCGAGTGGGATCCAGTGACAGCGATCCGGCGGTCAACACCACGGGGCGCTCTGGTGCGCCGCGACGGACCAGCGCTTGCATGCGCGCTACGAGGACCCGAAACGAAAACGGTTTCGTCAGATAGTCATCCGCTCCGAGGTCGAACGCATCGGTCTCGTCGTACTCACCATCCTTGGCAGTAAGCATGAGCACCGGTGTCCATACTTCCTGGGCCCGCATCCGCCGCAGCACCTCATATCCGCTGTGGCCAGGGAGCATGATGTCGAGAACCACGACGTCGAAGCTGTTCTCGATTGCCTCCTGTAGGCCCTCGACGCCTGTGCCGACGGCGACGACGACGAAGCCCTCGGCCTTCAACCCTCTAGACAGTGTCGCCGACAATCGTGGCTCGTCCTCAACGAGCAAAACCCTCACGTCGGTACGCTACTTCGCGGGGCGTGTGCGCGAAAGTGCGCGGCGAATCAGGCGGGCCCGGTGCTATCACACCTCAACGCAGTTGCGGCTACAGCCGCGGGCTCTAGTGCTAAGAGGAGTTAGCTGGTGAAAATGCCGCCGACCGTCCCGAGAAGTCCGAGGATGGGGTTGAGGATGTCTTGACGGCGTCAATACCCGAGTCGGTTTCGGCACGCAACGAGCGGTACCGAACGGGACCGAGACGGAACGAAACCGCAGTTAAATCCCTATTTCGCCTGGTCAAAGGCGGGGCTCGAGTCCCCTTAGCTCCACTGGTACAAACGGCACTTCGACGCACCCTCGAAAGCACGTTTGACGGCAACTCGATTCAGTTTCGCCAGCGTCGACGTCGTTCGACGCAAACAGCGAGCCCATCGAGTCCAGCGCATCACGTTGGACGGCTTCGTCATATCGCTCAGCTGCTTGGATCGCTCGTTTGAGAAATGTCGTCTCACCGCAGGCGCGCTCCGCCTATTGAAGCCCGCCCGACGAACGCTTCTTCGACCTCGGCGCACCCACGACCAAGCCTTTCGACCCGTGATGGTGTAGCGTGAGCGGTGTTGGTACTCCCAGCCATCCGGAATGGCGCAGCTTCTGACGCTGATCTGCCCGAGCATCCGCTCAAGCCGGACATACCGTTTTTACCGTTCAGTCGGGATAAATTTGAATGCTCCATCGTTGTTTCAGCCGTTGATTGCTCCCTTTGGAATGCAATACTTTTCGTACATTCCGAGCTTTGGCATCCTCGGCACCTACTTGCCGACACCATGCGGCCTGGCGACCTTTAGCGCGGCCTTGGCAGGCGAATTGACAGCTAGAGGCGCCGACATCAATGTCGTGCGCATCGCCGACGGTGACGTCTCCGACGAGCCCAACGTCGCTGGCGAGCTCGTCAACGGCTCGGCTTCGTCCGTAGAGGCGACCTCCGAGCTCCTCAACCAGAGCGACGTCGCCGTCATCCAGCACGAGTACGGCATCTATGGCGGTCCCGACGGAGATGAAGTCGTCCAGATCATGGCCGGATTGCGCGTCCCGTCGATCGTCGTCGTTCACACGGTGCTCAAACATCCGACACGACACCAACGTTCGGTGCTCGAATCGGTGATGGCATTGGCCGATCAAGTGGTCGTGATGTCGGAGGTGGCCCGCCAACGCCTGTGCGTAGGCTTCGCCGTCGACCGCCACAAGGTCACCACCATTCCGCACGGCGCGGCACTCCCCAGCACCAACGGCGTGCAACATCCCGACCGGCCGACCATCTTGACCTGGGGCCTGCTGGGACCGGGCAAGGGCATCGAGCGGGTCATCGACGCCATGGCTTCGCTCAAGAACCTGCCCAACCCGCCGCGGTACATCATCGCCGGCCGCACTCACCCCAAAGTCCTCGCCGCGCAAGGGGAAAGGTATCGCGAAGCCCTTGTCGCGCAGGCGAAACGCCTCGGCGTCGCCGATTCGGTGTCCTTCGACGCCGTGTACCGCGCCCCCGAAGAGCTCACCGCGCTCATCCAGACGGCTACCGTCGTCGTCCTGCCCTACGACTCGAAGGACCAGGTCACCTCCGGTGTGCTGGTCGACTCCCTCGCGAGTGGTCGCCCGATCGTCGCCACCGCTTTCCCCCACGCGGTCGAGGTCCTCGGCAGCGGCGCGGGCAGCGTCGTCGCTCACGACGATCCCGACGCACTGGTCGCAGCGCTGCGCCAGCTGTTGACCGATCCGCACGTCGCCGACTCCATGGCCATCGAAGCCCGCGGGCTGGCCCCGACGATTGCCTGGTCCGTCGTCGCGAACGCCTACGTCGGCGTGGCGCAACGGCTGCTGGCCACTCAATCGGCACTGACGTGACCAGCGCCGCGCCCACCCCGGTGTTCGCGCATCTGTTGCGAATGACGGACCATCGCGCCACCTTCGAGCACGCCTGCATGACCGAGCCCCGCCGTGACCACGGGTACTGCACCGACGATATGGCCAGAGTGCTCGTCGTCACCACCCGCGAGCCCGACGCACCGGGTGCCGTGAAGGGCCTCGCCGGCAAGGCCCTGCAGTTCTTGAACGACGCCCAGTCCTACAACGGCTCCTGCCGCAACCGGATGGACAGCGGCGGAAATTGGACCGACCAGCCCACCACGGACGACCACTGGGGCCGGTGCATCTGGGGTCTCGGCACCGCCGCCGCCCACAGCAGCGTCAGCCTGGTGCGCCGATTGGCCGTGATTCAGTTCGAGCGCGCTGCCAAGGCCAGGTCGCCGTGGCCGCGGGCGATGGCGTTCGCCGCCGTCGGCGCCGCCGAACTCCTAAGCGTCGAGCCCGGTAATTCCGCGGCCCTGCGACTCCTCGCCGACTACGCCGCCACCGTCGCGAGACCCAAGACCAAGTCCGACTGGCCATGGCCCGAGCCAAGGCTCACCTACGCGAATGCGATTCTCCCCGAGGCGATGATCGCTGCCAGCGTCGCGCTGGACGACCCGGACCTGAAACAGCGTGGCCTGGATCTGCTGGAGTGGCTGCTCGACTATGAAACGATTGACGGCCACCTGTCGCCCACCCCCATGGGCGGCCGGGGACCGCAGGACAGCCGGCCCGCCTTCGACCAGCAGCCGATCGAGGTGGCCACCCTCGCTGACGCTTGTGCACGCGCCGCAGCCGCCGATCCGCGGGCGCTCTGGCCGGATGGGATCCGGTCGTCCGCCTCCTGGTTCCAGGGCGCCAACGACTCCGGGTTGCTCATGTGGGACGCGGAGACCGGTGGTGGTTTCGACGGGTTGCTCGCCGAGTGCGTCAACCTTAACCAGGGCGCCGAATCGACCCTTGCGGTGATCTCCACCCTGCAACACGCGCGGCGCTTTTCGCTAGTCCCACAATGACTTTGATGCGCACCGGGCTCGTCACCCGCGACCCTCACCGGATGGCGGCCAACTCGGCGCGGGTGATCACCCAGCTCTTCGTGCCCGGCCAGGAGGGCTTCGAGCTTCAGGAGTCCCGAGCGGGAGCGGTGCTCAAGCGCATCCTCGCGCTGACCGAGGACGACGTTCGGTCGTCCCTGGACGACGTCATCATCCGCTTCGACGGACGCCACCGTGACCTCGTGGGCACGTTCCGTCGGCACGCCCACGAGCTCGCTGACCGCCTGGATCCCGACATCCACCTCTCCGATGCGCGAATACTGTTGCTGGGAGCGACCTTTACCAGCGAGTACGCCATCGAGGGGGCGGCGCTGTGCAACCCCAGCATTGTGGCCCACCCCGACCAGACCGACACGGCGGCAGGCAGCCTGCGATTCGTGATGAGCGTGCGGGGGATCGGGGAAGGACACCGCTCGTCCATCGGGTTCCGCACCGGTGTCATCGACGCCGGGGGCCGGGCCACGATCGACGAGCCGACCCGCTTCGCCACCACCGGAAGCGTGTCGGGCGCGCTGCTCGAGGCCGCGGTGTTCCGCGGCGAACTCGGCCGCATCGGGAATGCCGGCGAGGCCGCGAACTACGTCTTCAACGCGCTCGGCGACCGCTTCACGCGATCCGACCTCGACGTGCGACTCGAAAATCTCCGGGCCAACCTGAGCACTCGCGGACACGGGGAGCGCGCGGTCGCCCTGATCCGCGCGATCGCCGCTCGATCCTATGCCGTCGAATTCCCCAGCGAAGTATCGGTTTCCGAGCGCGTGCTGTGGCCGTCGATGGAGGCCGAGCAGGCCGGCATGGAGGACGCCCGCTTCGTCCGCTTCGTCGACGACGACGGCTCGGTCACCTACTACGCCACCTACACGGCCTACAGCGGCTCCCACATCAGCCAACAACTGCTCAAGACCGAGGACTTCCAGTCCTTCACCTCCGGGCCGCTTGTCGGGAAGGCCGCGGCCAATAAGGGTTTGGCCTTGTTCCCCAGACGAATACACGGTCGCTACGCTGCCATGTCGCGATCGGACCGCGAGACCAACACCGTCGCCTTCGCCGACCATCTTGCGGTCTGGACGAGCGCGTCGCCCTGCCAGCAGCCGGCCGAGGCATGGGAAGCGCTGCAACTCGGAAATTGCGGCCCGCCAATCGAAACCGACGCAGGGTGGCTGGTGCTCACCCACGGCGTCGGACCCATGCGCACGTATAGCATCGGCGCGATTTTGCTTCATCTCGACGATCCGACCCGGGTGCTCGGCCAGCTACGACGCCCACTGCTCAGCCCCGCTCGCGACGAACAGAACGGCTACGTGCCCAACGTCGTCTACTCCTGCGGCGCGCTCGTTCACGCCGACACCCTGGTGATCCCCTACGGGATCGCCGACGGCGCCATCGGCTTCGCCACCGCGCCACTTCCGCAGCTGCTGGCCACGATCGTTCAGCAACCAGACCGCCCGAGATGAGGTCACCATCAGCACGATGAGAAGGTCCCGCGACAGAACGCATAATCCGCTCGGCGAGTATGTCCTGCACATGGGTGCGGGATTCGTCGCCAGGGAACGTCCGCACGTGCTGGAGGCGTTGGCTACGCTCGAGCCGCATCTGGGCCGGTGGGACCCGACTGACATCAGCCTGGAAGTCTCGTTGCAGGATCGCGGCCGCAAGGAGCAGCGCGTCACGTTGCGGACGACCTTGCCTGGTCTCCCGCCGCTCGTGGCCGTCGCCGACAACCGCGACATCACCCGCGCCCTTCACGAAGCCAAGCATGAGTTGATCCGGCAGCTCGAACACCAGAAGTCGGCGCGCGAACCCATGCACAATCGCAAGCTCGGGCACAGCACGATCCGCCACCCAGGCACCTCGGCGCAGGGGCATCGCATCCTGCCTACACCGTAGTCGCGCGGGTGTCGCCTGCTGCGTGCGCGCAGGGGCCGGCGTCCTCTACGCAGGCGCCGTCGTCATTCTGCACCGACTCTTTCCTGGACGCGCCCGCATCGCAATCCTGATCACCGGCACGCTGGAAGCCGTTGGGCTGCTGGTGGTCTCCGAGTTCCAACAGCAGTCCGCACCGGCGGCCGCCAGCGCATTACTGTCGTAACCTGAGGCAGCTGGCGGGTCCCTGGCGCGAGATTGTTCTCGTCGAGCTTCAGGCCGGCATTCTCCTACGCGGGTGCGGGTAGTCGATGCCAGCGACCCGCGTCACCTCGATCAGTTCCGCTGACGGCGTCGTTACGAGCTCGCCGAGCGCTCGCGGCTGGGCGCCGCCGCCACCGAGTGCTGAGGGATCAACTTGGCGATGGCGGTGCGGTCGCCGCCAACTCGGCTAGCCCCCACTCATAGCGAGGCGGCGACCTGCCAGAGGCGTTGCCGATCCGCTTCCACGCCGCGCAATGGACTCAGCACGAGATCGGTCGCGCCCGCATCGCGGTAGCGCTGCAACTGCGCACGCACCACCTCAGCCGGTCCCACTGCGGCCAGGTCCGCGACGGATTCCACGCCTTCTCGCGCGATGACCTTCTGATACGACGGGATCGTCGCGTAGAAGCCGAGGGTGTCCGCGGCGGCAGCGCGGCCCGCGTCGACGTCGTCGGTCACCAGCACCGGCACCGCGGCGATGACGCGCGGCTCCGGCCTGCCTGCGTCCGCGGCGGCCTTCGTGATGGTCGGTGCGATGAACTCCGCGATGGTGCGCGGCCCGGCGAGGTAGGGCAACGTGCCGTCGGCTAACTCGCCGGTCACCCGTAAGGCGTTGGGCCCCATCGCCGCTACGTAGACCGGCAGCGGTGTGCCGCCCGGCAGTGCGACGGGCCACTCGGGGGCCGCGGTGAATTCCGTGCCATGGAAGTCGACCTCGCCGGTGTCGGTGATCGACCGGAGCACTTGGAGATGTTCCCGAAGTCGTTCGATGGTGTTGGGCCATGCCGTACCGAAGGCCTGCCGCTCGGGGCCGTGCGCTCCGAGGCCGAGTCCGAGGCTGAAGTTTCCGTGCGACGCAGCCTGGGCCGTCTGTGCCAACGACGCGACGACCAACGGGTGGCGCGGATTGATGGGCACGACGAACGTTCCCACGCCCAGGCCGGGCACGGCCGCGCCGATCAATCCGGCCAGGGAGATGGCGTCGTGGTCGAACTGCTGAGACACCCAGACCTGGCGGACACCCGCGGCGAAAACGCTGCGAGCCTGATCGATGACGTTGTCGACGGCGTTGACCGCCGTCGCGCTCCGATGAAGAACTACTCCGGCGGGCATGTGCGAGACAACCCGCCGGGGCGGCGCAGATATTCCTTTCACTCACCGCGCGCGCAAATTCGGGGTCACCCGTGGTTACGCGTCACCCGGCAGCGCAACCGACCAACTTTTCGGGGTTGCTTCGTCGGCAAACTTCAGCGGTTACGACCACCTCGCTGGACGAGCCAGAGACTTACCGCCACGGAGGCGACGACGGCGGCGACGAGCAGGATGTTTGTCATCCGAGCAATCTATCGGGAGGCAGGGCGCACGTCGGTCAATGACGTTGACGCCGTCAAGACCCGAAATCGAAACCGCAGGTAACGAGCGGTACTGAACCGGAACGAGACGGAACGAAACCCCAGTTAAGGCTGCGCTTTCGCCTGGTCAAGGAAGGGGTTTGAGTCCCCTTAGCTCCATCAGACAAGACGATTGACGATCAAGAAGTTCGCCAGAACGCTCACCTCCACACAAAAGCGTGATGTCAAGGACTCGCGGCGGAAGTTATAGGACGACGAACCACACGGCGGCGTAGTGACTCACCGCCGCCGCTGCGGTGAAGGCGTGAAAAAACTCGTGATAGCCGAATGTATGCGGCCACGGGTTCGGCCAGCGAAGGCCGTAGAGGATGGCGCCGACGTTGTAAAGGATCCCGCCGAGGACGAGCAGGCCGACGACGATCAGACCACCGCCGTCGAGCAGGCTGCCGGCGAAGCAGATCGCCACCCAGCCGAGTAGGAGGTACAGCGGCACGCCGACCCATCGCGGGGCCGACGGCCACCACATCTTGAGTGCCACACCGGCTATTGCGCCCATCCACACGATGACCAGCACTTCGGCGCCGGTGCGCGGCGGCATCGCCAAGAGCGCGAAGGGGGTGTAACTGCCGGCGATGAAGACGAAGATCACCGAGTGGTCGAGCCGCTTCATCCATTTCAAGGCCACCGGACTGTGCCAGTGCTTGCGGTGATACACGGCGCTGACGCTGAACATTGCGACAATGGTGACGGTGTAGATCAGGGTCGCAAGGACAGCTTTCTGCGACGACGAGATCCCCGCAACCGCCACCAATGCTAATCCGCCCACGGTGGCGATCACCGCCGAGCAGAGGTGGATCCAGCCGCGGGCGCGTGGCTTCCCAATGATTTCGGCGACGGTGTCGGCGAGACCTTGGGGCAGGTCGTCGACGACTGGCGCCACTGGATCGCGCACTGAAGAAGCTGCCTTCGGGTCTGCGTGGCGGGATGTCATGTTGTACTCGTCGCTAATAAGCCTGTTCGGGCGAGCCGATAACGTCGAGCCATCGCGGATCCCGACGACGCGGGAGTGAGTCTAGCGCCAGCGGCGGCCGTACGCTGGCCGCTCCCCACCGGCGACCTTAAGGGTGGCAACCCGCGCTTTCGGCATGAACGATCGATCCATCACCGCGCCGCCGGCCAGTATCGCGCGCGGATCTTGCGCTTCATCAGTTTTCCGGTGTCTTCTCGGGGCAGGTCGTTGTCGAACACGACCACTTTGGGCACTTTGTAGCCAGCTAGGTTCGTCCGGACATGTTCGCGCACAACGTCTTCGGTCAGGCCGGTCGCCTCGATGTGCGCGGCGATCGATTCGCCGAAGTCCTCGTCTGGAATTCCGAACACGGCGGCGTCACGTACGCCGTCGAGTTCGAGCAGGCACGCCTCGATTTCGGCCGGGTAGATGTTCACTCCGCCCGAGATGATCATGTCCGTGCTGCGGTCGTTGAGGTAGAGGAAGCCGTCGTGATCGAGGTAGCCGATGTCGCCGATGTCGAGGTATCCGTCTTTCTCCATCGCAGCCCGTTTGTCCGGATTGCCATGGTAGGTGAAGTCCGGCCAGGCCGAAGGTGGGCGTAGGTGGATCCGCCCAGATTCGCCTTCTGGCAGCAGGTCTCCGTTCTCGGAGTAGATCCTGACGTCGGCCTCCCCGATCGGTCGTCCGACGGTGCCGGGGTGCGCGAGCCACTCGGCGCTGTCGCAAGACACGCAGGCGCCAGTTTCGGTGCCGCCGTAGTACTCACCGACGATCGGCCCGAACCAGTCGATGATGCGTCGTTTTACTTCCGGTGGGCATGGCGCCGCGGCATGCACGACCGACTTGAGCGAGGAGACGTCGTATTTCATCCGGACCTGATCGGGTAGTTGTAGCAACCGGACGAACATCGTTGGGACAGCTTGAAAGTGATCGATGTGGTGTTCCTCGATCAGTCGTAGCAGTTCTTCGGCGTCGAAGCTCGCCATGATCGTCAGATCGATTCCGGCGGCGGCACTGACGAGCGCGTGGACGTTGGGTGCGCTGTGATACATCGGCGCCGCGACCAGAGTTCGCATCCCCGGCGTCAGCCCGAATGTCGAGAACACCAGCCCCGCAATGGCTTGGGCCTGCGCGGGGGTGGATGCCGCGCGGACCACACCCTTTGGTCTGCCCGTCGTCCCGGAGGTGTACACCATCGACATCGGCGCCTGCCGGGGCGGTTCGGACCACTTGCTCTGCGCCGCCAACCAGTCCTCGTAGACCGGATGCCTTCCGGTCGGCCGTTCCGATTCCTGGGTGACTTCGATGAGCACCCGATCGCCCGCTACCGCCTCGGCGGTGGAGATGAGGCTGGTGTGGGCGAAGATCACTTTGCTATCACTGTCGTCGAGCAGGTAGACGAGCTCGGCCCCTTTCCAGTGCCAGTTCACTGGCACCGGTACCGCACCCAGCATGCCGATACCAATACTCGCTTCGATGAACGCGATGTCGTTGTGCAGGTAAATGGCGACTCGGTCACCGGCCGTGACATCAAGGGCGGCAAGCCCGTTCGCCACTGCGCCGGCACGGGTGCGGACGTCTTCGTAGTCTCGGAAGAAGTGCCCACATCGCACTCCGGCCATCAGTCGGCGATCCGGGTGGCCCGCCATGTTGCGAACATGTCGGCGAACTCGCTGCCGTGACTCGCTGCCGCTTGGGCGCCTGCTTCGAGGTCGACCGCCCGCGCGAGGTCACCGTCGGCAGCCCCACGCAGCAGTCGTTTGGTCGCCACCACCGCCGCGGCGGGGCGCGCGGCAAACGTCGTGGCGAGATCGAGCGCCGTGGCCAACGCATCGTCACTGAGCTTGTGCACAAGCCCTATCCGCAGCGCGCGCTCGGCGTCGACCGGTCGCCCGGCGAGCAGTAACTCCAATGCCGCGCCTTCGCCGATCAGGCGCGGCAGCAACCAGCTCGCACCCATATCAGGCAAGAGGCCCATTCTGATGAACGACGGGAACAGGGCCATCGTCGGGGATCCCACCCGGATGTCGCAGGCCAGCGCCAACGACATAGCGGCACCGACCGCGGGGCCGTCGATGGCGGCGATCGTCGGCTGCGGCAATGCCCAGAGCATGTCGACGACCCGCATGTGCCGGGCCAGCAATTCGGCCACTTCGGCCTCGGGCAGCTGCGAAAGATGTTCTATCAAATCGAAGTCTGCGCCCGAACTGAACGCGCCGTTCGCGCCGGTGAGAATCACTGCCTTTACGGCGGAATCGGTTCTTATCAGCGCCAATTCGTGGGCCAGTCGGGTGAAGACCTCGAGATCGAGTGAGTTGCGGCGCTCCCGGCGATCGAGGACCAGTACCCGTACGCCCTCTGCCGGGTGTTCCACGCGCAGCCCGCCGTCGGTCGGGGCGGTTCGTGTCGCGGTTTCGGTACCGGTCACGGGCATACCTCCAGGATTCAACATTACGGGTCAAGTGACCTGGCGCTAGGTTACAGGTCAACTGACCTGTCGTCTATATAGTGTTCTTGTGGCATCGACTCCGGTTCGTGGCGGCACTCCGCGGACGCAGCAGGCGCGGCGCGATCAGACCCGCGCCCGACTGATCCAGGCGACCATCAGATCCATTGCCGATCACGGGTATCCGGCCACGACGACCAGGCAGATCGCGGAGTCCGCTGGAGCGTCGCTCGGGGCGATTGCACATCATTTCCCGGCCCGGGTTGATCTCATCGCGACGGCGCTCGACGAGGTCTGGCGTCGAATGGAGACCGACTTGCGGGCTCGGGCCGCGCACACGGCGGCCGTCGGCGGTGCGCGCCGTACGCCTGCTTTGCTCGACGTGCTCTGGACCGCGTTCACCGACGACCTGTACACCGTGTGGGTCAAGGTGTGGATCGCTGCCGCCGACGATCCCGAGCTCTACGCCGCGCTTGCCCCGCTGGAGCGGCCCCAATCCGCCGTATTCGCCGCGATCGCCGCCGACGCAGCGCCGAAGAACGTTTCGCGCGCCGAGTGGACCCGGCGATTCAGCGTCGCGCTCGATGCCATGCGCGGCCTCGCGCTCACACTCACCATCCAGCCTCGGACGACTCCGATTCAACGAGATCCCTGGCCGGACCTCAGACGCGAGCTCACCCGCCTTCTCGACCGCTGATCGCGGTGAATCCCGCAACACCACCCTTGTGCGCATCGCCGAATGTCCTCGTCAACACGAGAAGCTCGGGCGGCAAAGCCGTGCAGGCAGGACAGCCAGACAGTCACGGCTGAAGGGGTCAGGTGAATAGCGCTCCGCCAACCCGGTGGCCAACCTCAACCGATATAGACGGCGGCTGAGTACTCTCAAACGGACTGTGCTTGAAAGGCAGTTCAATGAATTTTGGCTTGGATCAGCGCACGGCGTTGATTTGCGCATCGACGTCGGGATTAGGGCTGGCAACCGCACAGGCGCTTGCTGGCGAAGGCGCGACTGTCATAATCAACGGCCGGTCGGCCGATCGTGCAGAGGAGGTGGCCGCCGGATTGCCCCGGGCGGTTGCGATCGGATGTGACCTTGCGGGCGAGGGCGGTGCTGGGCAACTGTTCGAGGCTGCGACTGACAAAGTCGGTGATATCGACATCCTGGTTCTTAACGGACCCGGTCCGCCGCCGGGGCGTGCGGTTGACATCGAGGCTGGTGCCGCCGATTCGGCGTTAGCGACATTGCTTATGCCGCAGCTGGAGTTAGTGAGATTGGCCCTTCCGGGCATGTCGGCGAAGCGGTGGGGACGCATCCTTAGCATCAGCTCCACCAGCGTGGTTGAACCGATACCCAATCTGGCATTGTCCAACTTGGGCCGCGCTGCGTTGTCAGGATATTTGAAGACGCTCGCTGGAGAGGTTGCCCCGCTGGGCATTACGGTGAATTCGCTTCTACCAGGACGTGTCTCGACACAGCGAACCCGTCAGATCGACAAAGCCGTCGCGGAGGCCTTTGGCGTCTCGGTCGCCGAGGCCGAGCAGGAAGTGTTTCGCCAGATACCCATGGGTCGCTACGGCCAGCCCGAGGAATTTGGCGCCGTTGCGGCTTTTCTCTGTAGCACCCAAGCCTCATACATCACTGGCACAGCGATCAGATGCGACGGGGGAATGGTGTCTACGATCTGAGCTCGGATCAGGGTGAAGTCCACCTGGCCCAAGCGAATCATAGAAATCATTCAGCCGGGTCTCAGCAACGTCGGCTGTGATGGT
Source organism: uncultured Actinomycetota bacterium (assembly GCA_963751315.1). Taxonomy (GTDB): domain Bacteria; phylum Actinomycetota; class Actinomycetes; order Mycobacteriales; family Mycobacteriaceae; genus Mycobacterium. The sequence continues at coordinate 201,250 of CAVVUH010000011.1, forward strand.
AGGAGTCAGTTCGGACACCTAGCTAAGGGAGCGCGACAGTGGACACCGAGACCGTGGACCGCCAATTCAGTGCTCTGCAGCAACAGGCGCAACAAACCGCGACGTTGATCCAGACGCTCGCCGGCAAATTGTCCACCGCGGCCGCTGCAGGCGACCCCAATGCCCGCGAATGGGCATTGGATCTCAAGGAGATCGCGTTATCCATCCGCGACGAGCAAAGCACTACCACGGAACTCCTGCAGGCGATTCACGCGCTGGTTGACAACCATGTCGCTGCCACCGAGCCGTCCGCGCCGCCGTACTACCCGCCAACCGCCCAGTACGCGCAACCGCCGCAATACCAACCTCAGTACCAACCGCAGTACCAACAGCCCGCGCCATCTGGCGGGACGCTGCAGCGGTTCCTTGGCGGGCGGTTTGGCCAGGCGATCGTCACCGGCGCGGGCATCGGCATCGGTGACGACATTGTCAACAGCATCTTCGACAGATTCTGAGCTGCAACGGTGTTCGGCCCGGCGACGAATTCGTTCTGACGGGCTCACTGCCTGACCTTTCCAGGTCCGGTCCACCCTCCCGGTAGGGGAGGTCAAGCGGAGGGAGGTCGTGATGCCGTCAAGACGCAAGAACGAAACCCCAGCTAGAGAACGGCACTCAACCGGAGCCATTGGGGTGTCGTGCGCTGCTACCACCGTGCTCAGAAACCGCTGAGTCTGTCGATGTCACCGGCGACAACGATCCACCCCAACCGCTGTGCCCGAGAACAAGCTTCGCGTGGATTCAGCGATTTGCCTCGCAGCCGCGCCACAATCAGCGACATGCGACAACGCTCCAGAATGAAAGGCTGAGATCACGATGCCGCTCTACAAGATCACAACGCCGGACGGATTGCTTTCCTCGGAAGCGAAGGCGGCGCTCGCTGCGGAGATCACCGAGTTTCACAGCCAAATGTCCGGTTTGGACGAGGCTTACACGAAGATCCTCTTCAACAGCTTTCCTCCCGATGACGGTTTTATCGGCCGCGAGGCGGGGCCGGCGGTGATCCTGACGGTCAAGGTCCGCGCGGGTCGGCCGGCCGACTATAGGAGCAAACTGCTCTTTGGGCTCAAGTCGCTGCTTCAGCGCGCGACCGGCGCCGCCGATGTTCAGATGCTGCTGGCCCTCGAGGAGACTCCGGCCAGCAACGCCATCGAGATGGGCGAGTTGATGCCCGAGATCGGCGCGTAGTCCGGTTGCTCGCTTCGCCTGAGGCGTGGCGTTACGCGGCGGGTAGTCGCGCGTCGGTGATGCCGAACGGGCCGTCTGTGTCGAATGTGGCGCGGGTGGCGGCGACGTGCTCTTCAACGGTCGTTGGCTTGGATCCGCCGATCAGCTCGACGAGGTTGTTGATGCCGGAGAAGACGCCGTCGCGGTAGTCCTGCGTCACGTTGCTGAGATGCTGCACAAAATGGTCGGACCCACCGGCGGCCGCCAGACCTGCGGCGAATGTCGAGATCTCGATCGGCTCGTAGCGGACCGGAATGCCCAAAGTGTCACCGACTTTCGCGGCGATGGCGTACCAATCGAGCTCCTCGGCACCGAACAGCGGATAGACCTGGCGGTCATGCGGGTCGGGGCTCTGCAGAATCGCTGCAATGACGTTGGCTTGATCGGCCGCGGCGATTGGGGCGTGGCGAACGTCGGCCAGGGGCAGCCGATAGATGCCTTCTTGGCTGTCGGTGCGGACCCAGAACCCGTTCAGCCATTCCATGAAGAAGGTGGGTCGCAGATGTGTGGTGACGAGTGCGGTGCGATCCAAGAGCCGCTCTGCAATCCAATGCTGCCGTGCGGCATTGCTTTTGGCTTCACGTCGCGCCGAGATTTGCGACATGTTCACGACCGCGTGCACACCGGCCTCACTAGCGGCCTGAGCGAAGTTCACCGTCGCCTCGATCAAACCCGGGACAATCGGGTAATTGAAGTAGGCCGCGGTGACGCCGGGCATCGCAGCGCTGACGGCGGGAAAGTCGAGCAGGTCGCCCTGGACGATTTCGGCGCCTTGCTCCGCCAGCTGGTGCGCGCGGTCATCCAACGCGTGCACGAATGCGCGGACGCGAAGCCCTCGTTCACGCAATAGGCGGACGGTGTGTGCACCGGTCTTGCCGGTAGCGCCGGTGATCAGGAATAGATCGTTCTTGGTGGTCATGGTTATCGCCTTCCCGCTGGCAGATGCCTGTGCTGACTTTCGCTCCAACGCCTGAAAACCGATCGGTATTCCGAGATAGACTGGAAGAATGATGATTCATCAGTAAGAAAACTGATCGGTGTACTGTCGGTCCTATGAACGTTAAGCACACCGAATCTGCGTCGAGCAGCGCCAACGCGCAGGAAAGGGTCCTGTCCGCCGCCGGATCGCTCTTCTACCGCGAAGGCATCCACGCGACGGGGGTGGAACGCATCGCAGAAGAGGCAGGCGTGTCAAAGCGCACGATGTACCAGCTCTTCGGGAGCAAGACGCGGCTGGTCGAGGCGTATCTGCGCCGTATCCACGACACCGGGGGGATGCCCAACGAGAAAGCCCTCGACACTCTCGGTGTAAGCCCGCGCATCCGCCTATTGGCGATCTTCGACAGCCCGCCGGCCGATCGTTTCCGTGGCTGCCCTTTTCACAACGCGGCCGTCGAGGCGGCTGACCAGATGCCCGGTGTTCACGACGTGGTACACGAACACAAGCTGCAGTTCATTTCGCGGCTCACCGACGTGGCCGCGGAAGCCGGCGCCGAAGACCCCTACCGGTTGGGTCATCAGCTGGCGGTGCTCTTCGAAGGTGCGACGTCATTGAGCACGTCGCTCAACGACACTGCGCCGTTGCTGCACGCGCGGTCTGCCGCGGAAGTCCTCATCGAGGCCGCCGTCAGGCGGCCCGTGCCGTCCACGTGAAGCTGTGCATCTCGGGAATTCGTGCTGTCAGTGCGGCGGCGACGCTGCGACCGATTTGATCGGCGGCAGCCAGCGGAGTGTCGGGGTCGAGGAAGCCTTCCACCTCGACACGTAAAGTGCGCCCGGTCCAGCGGGCTCGAGCATGCGCATGCTGCACACCGGGTACCGCGATGGCGGTGGCTTCGGCGGTCGTGATGATCTCCGGTTCCACGCCATCGAGCAGCCGGTGCGCGATATCGGTGGTTACCTCGTAGCCCACGTGGCAGATGAATCCGGTAACCACGATGCCCGCGACCGCGTCGGCCCAAGCCCAACCAACGGCCACGCCGATCAGCCCGAGCATCGCCCCGGCCGAGGACAACGCATCGAGCCACGAATGCTTGGCGTCGGCGACCATGGTCGCGGAGCGGATCCGTCGGCCCACCGTCAGTTTGTAGCGCGCCACAAGTTGATTGCCTGCAATGCCCACCGCCGCGGCAGCGATGCCCCAGCCGACGTGGCCCGTGCCGCCGTGACGCAGCAGCTTATGGACGCTTTCAAAACCGGCGACCAGAGCGCTGCCCCAAATCACCAGTGCCACACCGATTCCGGCGAGGTCTTCGGCGCGCTCGTAGCCGTAGGGATAGCGCTCGGTGGGTAGGTGGCGTGATGCCCGGAATCCGACGAACACCAGGGCGCTGGTCGAGACATCCGACAAGTTGTGCAGCGCATCGCCCAGCAGCGCTACCGACCCCGATAACAGCGCGATCGCCAATTCGACGAGTCCGGTCAGTGCCAGTCCGACGGCGCTGACGGCGATCGCCCGATTGGCCTGCCGACGTTCGCCCGCATCGTCCACAAGAGTGTCGAGCGGAAAACTTGTTGCCGGGTCGCGGACTCCAGTTGATCAGATGCATACCGAAAAGAATGCCCGGCCACGGCGAGATAGCCAAGAATAAACTCGCGGTTTGACCGCCTGGTCATGCGGAAACCCCACTTGCATGCGAGAAGTTCTGGAGCGTGAAGACAAGTGGGATGTTGGCGAACAGTTCGAACTGCCCGATCTCGGAGACATCGTCGTCGGTGGCCATGTCGAGCATGACAAGGTCGATCTGACCAGCGTCTATTACGACACTCCGGGGCGAGATTTGCAGGCTCATGGCATCCTGCTGCGTCGCCGCGACGGCGACGATGATGCGGGCTGGCAGCTGAAGACACCCGCGACCGGAGGTCGGACCGAACTGCGCTGGGCGCTCACGGATTCGCCGCCGGATTCGCTGACGAAGCTGCTCACCGGCATCAGCTTGGGCAAGGACCTGACCGATGTCGCGACCATTCACACCGTGCGCGACTGGTATCGGATCCGCGATGCCGAAGCTGACGAGCTGTGCGCCGAGGTCGCCGATGACTCCGTGCGAGCCTGGTCGGATCAGCGCTCGTTGGCCTGGCGCGAGATTGAGGTCGAGCACGGGCGCGCCACAGATTTGTTTTTCAAGCGACTGACCGATCGCCTCCGGTCCGCCGGAGCGCGACCGTCGCGCTACGAGTCCAAGCTTTCACATGTGTTACCGGCGGCTCCGGTTGCCCAGCCAGCGTCGCGGGCGGGGCGCGCTTTGGCGAAATATCTGGGCGCGCAGATCGATGCAATCGTTGCGGGTGACCTGGGATTGCGTCGTGGGCATGACCCCATTCACGACACCCGTGTCGCGATCCGGCGCCTCAGAAGTACGCTACGGGTCTTCCGCAAGGCGCTGGACCGGTCGGTTATCGGTGACTTCGACGGTGAGCTGCGCTGGTTCGCCGGCCTGCTCGGTGATGTCCGCGACTGCCAGGTGCAGCACCGCAGATTCGCTGCGGCGCTCGATGAGTTCCCGGCGGAACTCGTCCTGGGTCCGGTGCGGTCGCACGTCCGCAACGAATTGCAAAGCATCGAATTTCCGGCGCGTGCCCGTGTGCGCGACGCCATGGACTCACCGCGGTATCTGGCCATCATGACCGTGCTGCGTAACTGGCGCACCAACCCGCCGATCAATCCCGAAACGACGAAGGGGCAGCTGATTCGCACGACCCGGCGTGCTGGGCGGAAAGCGGACCGACGGCTCACCGCCGCCTTACGCGATGGAGACGACGCGATGCTGCATCGGGCTCGCAAGGCAGCCAAGCGGGCTCGTTACGCAACCGAGTTATTGAAGCCCCTCGGTGGTGCGAAGCAGACGAAACGTATAAGGAAGCATTACAAAGGAATTCAATCTGTACTCGGTGACCATCAGGACACCGTTGTGGCATCGGCCGCCGTGCGGCGAATGGCCTTGTCGGCAGGGACAACAGCCGGGGAGAACGGCTTCACCTACGGGTTGCTGTTCTCACGCGAACAACAAATCGCCGAGGAATGCCGTCGGCAGGCGCGAAATCTGTTGTAATCGTTCGGGCCAGGTCGCTCAGTCGGCCAACGCACGGCCGACGATCAACGGATCCGGCTCGCCCACCACCTCGTGGTCCTTATCGTCGTAGTCGCATTTGGCGAGAAGGTGGCGCATGGCGTTGATGCGGGCCCGTTTCTTGTCGTTGCTTTTCACCACGATCCACGGTGCGGCGTCGGTGTCGGTCGCACCGAACATCTCTTCCTTCGCCTCGGTGTAGTTGTCCCACCTGTCAACCGACTCCATGTCCATCGGCGAGAACTTCCACTGCCGCACCGGGTCGACCAGCCGGACGGCGAACCGGGTGCGTTGCTCGGCGGGCGACACCGAGAACCAAAACTTGGTCAGATCGATCCCGTTGTTGACCAGCATCTCTTCGAAGAGCGGTGCCTGCTGCAAGAATTCGGCGTGCTGCTCGGGGGTGCAGAAGCCCATCACCTTCTCGACGCCGGCGCGGTTGTACCAGGACCGGTCGAACAACACCATCTCGCCGGCGGCCGGCAGATGGGTTATGTAGCGCTGGAAATACCACTGCGTCTGTTCGCGTTCGCTCGGCTTTTCCAGTGCGACGACCCTTGCGCTGCGCGGGTTGAGGTGCTCCATGAACCGCTGGATGGTGCCGCCCTTGCCGGCGGCGTCACGACCCTCGAACACGATCACGTGCCGGGCGCCGGTGCGTTTGGCATGATTCTGCAGCTTCAGCAGCTCGATTTGCAGCCGACGCTTCAGCCGCTCGTACTCTTCGTCCGACATCCGGTGGTCATATGGGTAGCGCTCGCGCCACGTCTCGATGTGATTGCCGTCCTGATCTAGCAAGATCGGATCGTCGTCATCCCTATCGTCGACGGTGTAGCCGTGTTCGGGCGTCGAAAGGGTTTCCAAATCTAGCTCGGGCATGCCCCGACGCTAACTCAAACAGAGCCGCTCAGGAGTCGAAGTCGGTGCTCGTGGTCAGCCGTTCCCAGTTCGCGATCTCCTTAGCGCGCCCGTCGGCGACGTAGCGGTAGAGGGCAAGGGCGTCGGTGCCGAGGAGCAGAAACGCTGGAGGCTCAGCTGATTCGACGGCGGCCATTATTGCGGCGCCAGCCTTGGCGGGGTCCCCGGGCTGGTTGCCATCCATGGTGTCGTGCTCTTTGCGACGCTGCCCGGCTGTGGCGGCGTAGTCGTCGATCACCGTAACCGACTGGGCGAGTGAGCGTCCGGCGAAGTCGGTGCGGAATGCGCCCGGCTCAACGACAGTGACCGAGATGCCAAGCGGGGCGAGCTCACCACGCAGCGCCCCACTGAGGCCTTCGATCGCGGCCTTCGCTGCCGCGTAATAGCCCGATCCAACCGCGGCCAACTGAACACCGATCGAGGAGATGTTGACGATGGCGCCGCTTCGGCGACCCCGCATGCCCGGTAGGACAGCCTTGATCATCGCGACGGCGCCGAAGAAGTGTGTTTCGAACAGGGCGCGGATGTCGGCGTCGTCGCCTTCTTCGACGGCGGAGCGGTAACCATAGCCGGCGTTGTTGACCAGGACGTCTACGCCGCCGAACCGCTCTTCGGCCTGCTGCACCGCCGAGGCGACTTGCTCAGGCTTGGTGACGTCAAGGCCGACGGCGAGCACGCGCTCGGGCGCCGTGTCGGACAGGTCGGCAGCGCTGCTGATATTACGAGCGGTGACGACGGCGTTGTGGCCGGCGCCGATAACCGCTTCGGCGAGCGCGCGGCCCAGCCCGCTTGAACAGCCGGTGATAAGCCAGGTGGACATCGGCAATGTCTACTTCTACTCGAGCCACCGCGTCAAGCGCTTGACCTGAAGTAGGGTTGAGGTCCTAACGTCGATGCCATGACCGAACAACCCCTGCCGGCGACCGGCTGGCCCGACGAATTGGCCTTGATCGGTGCGATCCGATTCGCCCGGCGCTCCACACAATTCGAGTCAACCGTCCAGTTTTACCGGGACCTGGTCGGACTGCCGCTCGTTGCCACGTTCGGGGATAGCTACGGCAGCAACGGCGCGATATTCGGGCTGCCCGGAACCGCGCTGACCTTTGAGATCGTCGAGGCCGACGAACCCGTCGCGGTCGACGCCGGCGACCAGTTGTGCCTGTATTTCCCCGACGCGACCGCACAGCAGCAAGCGACAGCGCGGCTTTCGGCGGTGGGACTACAGCCGACCGAGTCCCATCCGTATTGGGCCGCGACGGGCGCCGTCACCTACCGCGATCCTGACGGCCGCGAAGTCGTGTTCGCGCCGTTCATATTTGGCGTCAACGAACCCGTCGAAAGTAACGCGTCAGGCGAACACTGGACCGCGTGCTGACGCCTACGAAGCAATGCCAACGGGTTCGATCAGCGAATTTTGGTGCCGCGTCTTCCGGTAATGCCGACGTAGATCGCGATGAGAATGACCGCGATGATGATGCCTACGAGAAAGGCCGTGAGTTCGAATTTGCCTTGGTTGGCGGTGGATACCAGCCGGTAGGTGACCCACGATCCGACGAACGACCCGAGCGCGCCGAGCAGGATCGTCATGATGACGCCGATGTTCTGCTTACCCGGAAGGATGAGCCGGGCGAGTGCACCGACAATGAGGCCGACGAAGATTGCACCGACAATCGTTCCGATCATTTCTGCTCCTTAGCACGCTTGATCTGCTGATCGGTTACCCGTTGGCGCCGAATCCACGCACAGTCCCCAACAAATGGAAGACCACCGGGGTCGCATCCACCGGTGGCCGTCCTCTGCGCTAGTCCGTTGTGGCCTACTTCTTGAAGGCGTCCTTTACCTTCTCGCCCGCGTCTTTCAGGCTCGACTTCGCCTGGTCGATCTTGCCTTCGTTCTCGGTGCTGCGGTCTCCGGTGGCCTTGCCGACGGCCTCTTTGGCCTTGCCGCCGACGTCGTCAATCTTGTTGCTCACTTTGTCGTGGGCGCCCATGCGCTTCTGCTTCCTCTTGATGACTTATGGTCACGCTGGTTTGCGTCAGGGGGTATTTACCCGGCCTGCTACCGCCTCAAACCACATGTGGGACATTGGCACGATGCGGGTCGCGATCCTCGACGACTATCAGAACGTCGCGCTGAGCATGGCCGACTGGTCGGAGGTGGTGGCGCGCGCCGACATCACCGTCTTCACCGATCACCTCGCCGATCACGACGCCGTCGTAAACCGGCTGGCGCCGTTCGATGTGGTGTGCGTGATGCGTGAGCGCACACCGCTGCCGCGCACCGTAATCGAGCGCCTGCCACGGCTGAAGATGATCGCCTCCACTGGGCCGTTCAACGCTTCCATCGACGTCGCGGCCGCCAAGGAACGCGGCATCTACGTCAGCACGACCGGCGGCTATGTGGAGTCGACGGTCGAACTGACCTGGGCGCTGATCCTTGCCAGCGCCCGACGGACCGTCGATGAGTGCCTCTCGGTGCGCGACGGCGGTTGGCAGACGTCGGTCGGCCGTCAACTCGGCGGGACGGTGCTGGGCGTGCTGGGTCTGGGGCGGATCGGCAGCCGGGTGGCGCGGGTCGGGACGGCGTTCGGCATGGACGTCGTCGCCTGGAGTACGAACTTGACCCCGCAGGCCGCCGAACAATCCGGGGCGACCTACGTATCCAAAGACGAGTTGTTCAGTCGCGCCGACGTTCTGACCATCCATCTGGTGCTCAGCGAGCGCACTCGTGGTCTGGTCGGCGCCGCCGAATTGGGACTGATGAAACCGACGGCGTTGCTAGTCAACACATCGCGCGGCCCGATCGTCGATGAGCCAGCTCTCGTCGACGCGTTGCGGTCGCGCCGGCTGGCCGGGGCCGGCCTCGACGTCTTCGACACCGAGCCGTTGCCGGCCGGGCACCCGCTGCGCTCGCTGGACACTGTCGTTGCCACCCCACACATCGGTTACGTCGCCGACCGCGTCTACCGCACCTTCTACGGTGAGGCCGCCGCCAAGATCGCCCGTTGGCTTAGCCAGGCCTGACTTCGGTGCGCGGCGCCGCGACCACCAGGAGTCAAGCCAACCGAAGACCAGCGACACCATCGCAGCGAGCGCCCAGCCCAACAGGATGTCGATCACGAAGTGCTCGGCGGAGTACACGAGCACGAAGGCCATTGCCAACGGGTAAGCCACCAGCAGCGGCCGCCACCTGCGCTTGACGCGTCGCCACAGGAACACCGAGATCATCGCGGTCAGTGCGGCGTGCAACGAGGGAATCGCCGCGACCAGATTCACGCTGGCCTGTCCGGAGTTGACCAGTGCGCCGGCCGATTGTAGATGCAGCGTTCCCCAGCCGCGAGTCGAGATCCGCTCGACGAACAGGTGCGCACCGGGCTGGCTTCTGTGCATCGGGCCCAGCAGCCCGCCGTGAGGGACGTGTGCGGGAATTCTGAACATGCAGCGCGGGCTGGACGGGCCGCCGGCGATGTCGGCCGGTGTGCAGCGGGCGGCTGCCCACGGCGGTGCTGCCGGCAGAACGATGTAGACGATGAGAGCGGCGAAGGACAACGCCACGAACCGCCGGACAAACGCTGCCCAGTCGTTCCGGTTGCGCAGCCACAGCACTCCGGCGACCGCATAGGGCAGGACGAAAAACGACATGTAGACGCCGCTGATGATCACCTCCCACCACGGCGGTTGCGGCATCTTGATGCGCTCCTGCAACCACACGGTCGGGACGGTGCCGAAGAACAACCATCGATCCGCCTGGGGCTGGAAATGCCAAAGTGTTGGCGCTCCGAGCAGTGCGGCCGCCCCCCGGCTGAGGTCATACACCAGCAGCACAACCGCGAATGGGAGCCAATCGCACACGACCGCAAAAACTTTGTGCCCGCGACCGATGGTGGCGGCGATGAGCCCGGTGGCGATGTAGAGCAGCAGCAGTTCGCGGTTGAATGCGAGCCCGTCGGTCAAAGTCCGATAGGTCACGACGAGGGCCCAGATGGTGATCGCCGTCCGCCTGACCAGCGTCAGCCGACGCCGCCGCGTTGACGCAGCGTCAACCTGTTCGGCGCCCCCGCCCGGCTCGACCGGCACGGCAGGGAGGTCCCTGGCGCCATGCGGCCGTCGGGGCGCTGCTGGCTGTGGTTCGCGCGCCAACACCTGGATTTCTCGACCAGTCGTGACTGACACCAAAGTGGACTCCTGCCGACGACAGAACGCATTCCCCCGTACATCTTGCCGTAACCTTCGTCGGCCGAGGTTTAACCTCCGGAAAGACGCGCGGTGTCACCGCACGTCGTCGGGCGCCGCTTTCTCAGCAGCACCGCGCGCCGCGCTCGGCGCGGTATCGCTCCCGCCAGTAGTCCCGCTCGGACAGCACCGGTTCGCCCGGGTGCGTGCGTCGGCGGTAGTCAAGGTAGCGCCGGTAGTGGGTGTCGCCCATCACGGTGCCCCAGTACCAGGAGATTCCGCGGGCGATACGGCGCAACCAGATCACCCCAACGGCGTCAAGCGCAGCGCGTCCCATCGTCTTTGCACCTCCCGTTCCACCACAGTGGGGATCATGCCGGAGGGTGCGAACATCCTTTGACGGCACCGGGTCGTCTTCGGTCAGCGGCAGGCCGTCGCCACGAATTGTCTTGAACACCGAGGTAATTGCGGCGACAAGCACGATTATCACGGCGCTGGCAAAGGTGACCGACAGCGTGCCCTGGACAAAGGTGTTCCTGATAACGTCTGTTATCTGGCCAGGCGTCTTCGCCGAGCCGAATGCCGTCTTACCCGATGCTTTGGCGGCGGCGTACCGGAAATGCTGAGTCCAGTAGCCCACGTTGGGATCTGGCGAAAAGATCTTCTGCCACGACGCCGTCAACGTGACAGTTAGCACCCACAGCAGTGGAATGCCCGGTATCCACGCCCACTTCAACAGACCCTTCTTGATGACGACCACGGTGATCACCGTCAACGCGATCCCGGCCAGCAGCTGGTTGGCGATGCCGAACAGCGGAAACAGCGAGTTGATGCCGCCAAGCGGATCGGTCACGCCGCTCAGCAGCATGCTGCCCCAAGCCGCGACGACGGCCAGGCTGCAACCCCAGGCGCCCGGACGCCAGCTCGGGTTGCGCAGCTTAGCCAGCGGAGCGCCCAGATTGCCCAGCCCGTCGGAGAGCATGTCGGTGGGCACATAGTCAGTGCCGTTTTCGAAGATTTCTGCGGGGGTGGCGTGGTCATCGCGCGGCTGGACGATTTTCCTCTCGATCAGCCGCGCATAGAACCGGTAGCCGATGACGTAGGTGCAGATCGCCGCGATGACGAACCAGACCGCGTTGACGGTCTCGCCGCGGGCGAAGGCGATGACTGCCCAGGCCACCGCACCGAGCAGGGCGATCACCCCGAAAATGATCTTGTGCCTGGTGCGGATCGGTGGGCGGTCGATGACCGCGACGGGCGGCAGGTCAGCGTCGGCGTGGATGTAGCTGACGTGCCCACTGACCCCACTGTGCCCTTCCACGGCCGGGACCCTACGCGCCTGTGAACATGCCCATGTCTCCATCGGCCTGTGGCGTCGCGACGTTCACGGTCGCGCAACCGCTGGTTCAGCTCTGATGCAGGGCGCGCACGGTGTCGATGGTGTCGGCCTGGTCCGGACCCTTGTCGTCCCGGTAGCGCAGCACCCGGGCGAACCGCAGCGCCAAACCGCCGGGGTAGCGCGACGACTGCTGAACCCCGTCGAACGCCACCTCGACCACTTGCTCGGGTCGCAGCTGCACGACATAGCTATCGGTTCCACCGACGGCCAGTTCGGTAAACCGTGTGGTTTGCCAGTCCAGCATCGCGTCGGTCATCCCCTTGAACGTCTTACCCAGCATCACGTAGCCACCGCTGGCCGGGTCACGAGCGCCCAGATGAATATTGGACAGCTTCCCCCGACGCCGGCCCGAGCCCCACTCGACGGCCAGCACCACCAGGTCGAGGGTGTGGACCGGTTTGACCTTGAGCCAGCCGGCGCCGCGGCGGCCCGCCTCGTAGCGCGCGGTTAACGACTTGGCCATCACGCCCTCGTGGCGCGCGGCCAGCGTCGCCTCCAGGAAATCGGCCGCGGCGGCCGGATCCGAGGTGACCAGCCGATCGACCCGGTGCTGCGCGGACGTGATCTGGTCGAGCACCGCCATCCGCTCGGTGGCGGCTGCGTCGAGGAGGTCGACGCCGTCGCAGTGCAGGATGTCGAAGAAGAATACCGACAGCGGCTGGCTCGCGCGGGCGGCCGGGACATCGACGGATCGGCCGAATCGCGATCCGGTGACCTGGAATGGCTGCGGCCGACCGTCTGGGCGCAACGCGATCGCCTCCCCGTCGGCGATCAAGTCGGTGACCGGTAGCGCCAGCGTCGCCTCGACCACCTCGGGCAGCCGGGCGGTGACGTCGTCGAGGCTTCGGGTGTAGACCGTCACCTGATCACCCGCCCGGTGCACCTGCACCCGTGCGCCATCCAGCTTTGCCTCGAACGCTGCTGTGCCGCCGAGTTTTTCGAGAGCGTCGGTGACGCTTGCCGCGGTCTGCGCCAGCATTGGGCCGACAGGTCGGCCCACCCGCAGGGTGAACGCGTCCAGTGCCACTGTGCCGCCGGTAAGGCCCGCGGCGGCGACCGCGGGCAGGTGTCCGCCCAGCATCGCCGCGCGCCGCACGGCCGTGGCGGGGATCTGCGCGGCGGCGGCGACCGCATCGGCCATCACGCCGGCCAGCGCGCCCTGACGCAGCTCACCGGTGAGCAGCCGTCGCAGAAACGTCTGCTCGACCTCTGTTGCGGACGCGAACAATCCGGCAACAAGCTCGGCGCGTCGCGCCTGCGAGCCCTTGCCCGAGACGGCGCCGATCGTCGAGAAGGTGGCGTCGACGCCGGTTACGGTCAGGCTTGGCTGCGCCGCGGGGGACGGTAGAGACCGCAAAGCCGCCCAGCCGACACCGATTTGGCGTTGCGGCAGCTCCCCGGAAAGCCACGACACGATGATCGCGACCAGCATGGGATCGGTTGCGGCCCGGCCGAGCAAGTCGGCGATCCGCGCGACTTTGGCCAGCCGCGAAGCGGAGCCACCCACTTCGGCCGAGGTCGTCGCCACGTCGATCAGCAGCACAGCCCACCTTTACACGCCTGGCCGACAACGTCACGCACGGCCGCGATAACGTGCAGCTACGCCCGGCGACGATGCAGAGCGCGCAGCGCGATGAGGAGAAGCCGGGCAATCGAAACGCCCGGCGACGATGCAGAGCGCGCAGCGCGATGAGGAGAAGCCGGGCATCAGAACCTGTCAAGGAGGTTTGAATGGAAATCAACGGCAAGAAGGTGGTCGTCATCGGCGGCGCCTCGGGCATGGGCCGCGCCAGCGCCGAACTGCTGGCCGCCCGCGGGGCGAGTGTCGTGGTGCTGGATCGCGAAGGGTCGGACGGCAAGGACGTCGCCGCCGGCATCGGTGGCTCCTTCTATCCGGTGGACGTCACCGATTTCGCCGGTACCGAAGAGGTCCTGCAGTCCGCGGTCGACAGTCTCGGCGGCCTGCACGTCACCGTGACGACGGCCGGCGGTGGCATCGCCAAGCGGACGATGTCGAAGTCCGGTCCGCACGATCTCGAGTCCTTCGAGTCGGTGATCGACCTCAATCTCATCGCCACGTTCAACATCAGCCGGCTGGCGGCAGACCACATGAGCAAGAACGAGCCGGAAGACGAGGAGCGCGGCGTCATCATCAACACCGCGTCGATCGCGGCATTCGAGGGCCAGATCGGTCAGGTCGCCTACACCGCGGCCAAAGCCGGCATCGCCGGCATGTGCCTGACCATGGCACGCGATCTCGGATCGCTGGGCATCCGCGTATTAGCCATCGCGCCAAGCTTGTTCGCCACCGGGTTGACCAAGGGCATTCCGGACGACTACGCCACCGCGCTGACCAAGGACGCGGCGTTCCCCAAGCGGCTGGGCCGCCCGGAGGAGTACGCCAAACTCGTGGCGGCCATCGTGGACAACCCGATGCTCAACGGCCAGTGCCTACGGCTGGACGCCGGACAGCGGTTCGCGCCTAAGTGATGCGATGGTCGTCGTCTGGGCCAACCACCCGGTTGGGCGGCAACCGCATTTAAGTACACTCTTTCCCACCGGCCTATTGCTTCCAAGAGGAAGGCCCTCGAATGGGTATCGCACTGACTGATGACCATCGCGAACTCGCTGAGGTCGCCCGCGGCTTCCTGACGTCCCAGAAGGCGCGTTCGGCGGCGAGGTCCCTGCTCGACGCGCCCGAGGAGGCCCGACCTCCGTTCTGGCAGGGCATCGTAGAACTGGGCTGGCTCGGCCTGCACATCGACGAGGAATACGGCGGCTCGGGCTACGGGCTGCCCGAGCTCGTAGTCGTCATCGACGAACTCGGCCGTGCGGTGGCGCCGGGCCCGTTCGTGCCGACCGTCATCGCGTCGGCGGTGATCGCCAAAGACGGCACCGCCGAGCAAAAGTCGCGGCTGCTCCCGGGGCTGATCGACGGAACCGTCACTGCGGGCATCGGTCTGGAAGGCCATGTAGGACTCAACGATGGCGTGGCCGACGGCGAGGCCGGACTGGTGTTAGGTGCGGGCCTGGGCGACCTGCTGTTGATCGCAGCGGGTGACGATGTGCTGGTGGTGGAACGCGAGCGTGCCGGAGTGTCGGTCGAGGTCCCCGAGAATTTGGATCCGACTCGGCGCTCCGGACGGGTCCGACTCCAGAAGGTGAGTGTCTCCGCCGACGACATCTTGCCGGCAGCGCGGGAATCGGCACTGGCCCGCGCCCGAACGCTGCTGGCTGCCGAAGCAGTCGGTGGGGCGGCCGACTGCGTCGAAGCCGCCGTCGACTATGCCAAGGTGCGCCAGCAGTTTGGCCGCACCATCGCCACGTTCCAGGCGGTCAAGCATCACTGCGCGAACATGTTGGTCGGCGTCGAGTCTGCGATCGCAGCGGTATGGGACGCCTCCCGCGCGGCATCCGAGGACCTATCAAAAGATGAAGCCCAGTTCCGGCTGGCGGCCGCTTCGGCGGCAGCGCTGGCGTTTCCGACGTACGCGCGCAATGCGGAACTGAACATTCAGGTGCATGGCGGTATCGGTTTCACCTGGGAGCACGATGCGCATTTGCATCTGCGCCGAGCGTTGGTGACCACGGCACTGTTCGGCGGTGACGCGCCGGCCCGCGACGTGTTCGAGCGCACGGCCGCCGGTGCCGCTCGGGAGAACAGCCTGGACCTGCCGCCAGAGGCCGAGGAGTTGCGCACCAGGATTCGTGCCGACGCCGCCGAGATCGCCGCACTGGACAAGCAGGCGCAGCGGGACAAGCTGATCGAAACGGGCTATGTGATGCCGCACTGGCCCAAGCCTTGGGGTCGCGCCGCGGACGCGGTCGAACAGTTGGTCATCGAAGAGGAATTCCGCTCGGCGGGCATCAAGCGTCCCGACTATGGCATCACCAGCTGGGTGATCCTGACCTTGATCCAGCACGGAACGCCTTGGCAGATAGAACGATTCGTCGAGAAGGCGCTCCGCAAAGACGAGGTCTGGTGCCAGCTGTTCTCCGAACCCGACGCCGGCTCGGACGCGGCGTCCATCAAGACCCGGGCCACCCGGGTGGATGGCGGCTGGAAAATCAACGGGCAGAAGGTGTGGACCAGTGGGGCCCACTACTGCGCCCGCGGCCTGGCCACCGTACGCACCGACCCGGAGGCGCCCAAGCATGCCGGCATCACTACGGTGATCGTCGACATGAAAGCGCCCGAGGTCGAGGTTCGCCCGCTGCGGCAGATCACCGGTGGCTCGGACTTCAACGAGGTGTTCTTCAACGACTTGTTTGTGCCCGACGAGGATGTCGTCGGGCCGCCCAATTCGGGCTGGACGGTCGCGAGGGCAACGCTAGGCAACGAGCGGGTCAGCATCGGCGGCAGCGGATCTTTCTACGAGGGGTCGGCGGCGCAGTTGGTTCAGCTGGTCCGGGACCATCCGGATCGGTTGGAGGGCGGGAGAATTCGGGTAGGGGCGTACCTTGCTGAGGAGGATGCCCTGCGACTGCTGAATTTGCGCCGCGTCGCGCGCAGCGTCGAAGGAGCGGGCCCGGGTCCGGAAGGCAACGTGACCAAGCTGAAGTTGGCCGAGCACATGGTCGAGGGCGCGGCGATCATGGCGGCGCTGGTAGGGCCCGAGGTCGCGGTGCTCGACGGGCCGGGTGTGCTGTCGGGCCGCTTGATCATGGCCGCGCGGAGCATGGCCATCGCCGGCGGTACCTCCGAGGTGACCCGCAATCAGATCGCCGAGCGGATACTTGGCATGCCGCGCGACCCGCTGATCAACTAGCGGACACGCCTTGGCGAGCAGACGCAAAAGCCCCTTAATGTACGGCTTGAGTCGGGGGCTTTTGCGTCTGCTCGCGCTAGCTGGCGGGTGCGAACCGTGGTGCGCCGCCGGTGCCAGGCTCCGGCAGTGCCTCGACGCGCATCCCGCACGCCACTGAATCGGGTTCACAGTCAACGATATTCGCCGCTACCCGTAGTCCACTCTGTTCGACGAGCTCGACGATGGCGATCACGTAGGGCGTCGGAAGCTCCGGGTTGAAGGCGTGGTAATTGACCGTGTAGGTGAATACGCTGCCGTGACCCGATACCGGCCGCGCGACCAGCGGACCGCCGCAGTCTCGGCATTCGCCGGCCGCGGGGTGCACCCAGTGCGCGCAATGGTCGCAGTGCTCGATGAGTAGCTGGGACGTCGCCTCGGTCGACACGAGCAATACAGTACACTCTATTACCTTGGGTTGTTGTGCAGCGGGTTGGTCTAACGGACGGCGCAGATGAGTTATTTCGAAAAAGACGCGATCATTTCCGGTGTCAGCATCTCCCGAATCGGCCGTCGCACCGGCATTCCCGGGCTGGAGCTCACCATGGAAGCGGTCCGCGCCGCTATCGACGACGCCGGCCTGGCTGCGGCCGACATCGACGGCATTGCCACCCTGGGCGACACCCCCGCCGCCGAAGTCCTTGCCGCGCTGCAAATCGAGGCGTCCGACTGTGGGTCGGGGTTCGGCACTGGCGGTCTGCTGAATCCGGTGATGTCGGCATGCCGTGCGGTGTCCGAGCGCCACACCCGGCATGTGGTCATCTACCGGACGATTCAAATGCTGGGCGGCACCGTCCCGGTGAAGAAGGAAGAGAATGCGCCGGCACCGCCGCTCGCCCGGATGTTCGAGACACCGGCAGGCGAAGAACCGCCGGTGGTCGGCCCGATGGACGATGTCAACGATCTGGTTGCCGCCCATGCGTATTCCGCGGCGAATTGGCTGTCGCTGAATTGCCGTCGGCATATGGAGCTGTACGGAACCACCAAGGAGCAGTTGGGCTGGCTGGCGATCAACAGCAGGCGTAATGCGGCCTTGAATCCGCTTGCGGTCTATCGGGATCCGATGACGATGGCCGATTATCTGGCCGCCCGGCCGGTTTCCACACCCTTCGGGCTGCTGGATTGCGACGTCCCGATCGACGGGTCGATCGCGGTGGTGGTGTCGGGCGCCGACTACGCCAAAGACTGTCCGCACCGGGCGGTGAAGGTCGAGGCGATCGGGGGCACGGACGGCGCAGGTGGCTGGTTTCACCGCGCCGACTATCCAAAGATGGCGTCGGCCGATGCGGCGGCGCAGATGTGGTCGCGGACCGATCTGACGCCCGCCGATCTGAACCTCGCCGAGCTTTACGACGGGTTCACCTTCCTCACCTTCGCGTGGCTGGAAGCCCTGGGCATCTGCGCTGACGGCGAAGCGGGCCCATTCGTCGAGGGGGCCGACCGGATTGCGCTTGACGGCACGCTGCCGCTGAACACCTACGGCGGGCAGCTGTCGGCGGGCCGCATGCATGGCTATTGGCTACTGCACGAGACCTGCTTGCAATTGCGCGGTGAGGCAGGGGAGCGGCAGGTGCAGCGCCGGCCCGAAGTCGCGGTGGCCGCCGTGGGCGGCGGTCCGATCGCCGGATGCATGCTGCTGACATGTTGAGTGACTCTGTGCGGGCCTGCAATTGAGTCCTGAAGCTCGTCCGCATGTCAAAGCCGGTAGTGACGCCGAGCACCGGCCCGATAAGCGAGCTTCACAGATTGCGCGTCGCATCGAGGCTGACATCATTCGGCGTGGCTGGCCGGTCGGGCAAATTCTGGGTTCCGAGCAAGCGCTGCAACAGCGTTACCGGGTCAGCAGATCGGTGCTGCGGGAAGCCGTTCGGCTCGTCGAGCACCACCAAGTCGCGCGTATGCGTCGCGGGCCCAACGGCGGTCTGCTGGTCTGCGAGCCCGACGCCGCCCCGGCGACTCACGCCATCATCATCTACCTGGAGTATCTGGGCACCACGGTTGGTGATCTGCTGGATGCCCGGCTGTTGCTGGAGCCGTTAGCGGCATCGCTTGCCGCGGAGCATATCGATGAAGCGGGCATCGATCGGCTGCGCGCGGTGCTGCGCGCCGAGCAGCACCGCACACCCGGACCGGCGTCGGCGCGCGACGAGTTCCATGCGGCACTAGCCGAACAGTCCAAAAATCCTGTGCTGCAACTGTTTATCGACATCCTCATGCGATTGACCGTCCGGTACGCGGAAGATTCGCGGCTGGACTCCACCAGCGATGCCCTCGAAGCGAGCGGCCGCAGGCACCGGGAACACGCGGATATCGTCGCCGCGGTCACCGCGGGCGACTCGGCGCGGGCCAATACGCTGAGCGAGTGGCACGCGGAATCGGTGACGGCATGGCTGCAAGACCACCAGCCCCCGGGCCGCGCCCGCAACGGGCGCGGATTGGACCGCGCGGCGCCGCACGGCAAGCTCGCCGAGGTGTTGGCGACAGCCATCCGCGACGATATCGCCACCAGTGGCCGCCAGATCGGGGAGGTGTTCGGGACCGAAGTCGCGCTGCTGGAACGTTATCGAGTCAGCCGGTCGGTGCTGCGCGAAGCAGTGCGGCTGCTGGAACACCACGCGGTCGCCAAGATGCGTCGCGGACCCGGCGGCGGGCTGGTGGTGGCAGAACCGCAGGCGCAGGCCAGCATTGACACCATCGCGCTCTACCTGCAATACCGCAAGCCCCGCGGCGAAGACCTGCGATTGGTCCGCGACGCCATCGAGATCGATAACGTCGCAAAGGTGGTCAAGCGCCGCGACGCGCCGGAGGTGCGTGCCTTCCTGGACACCCATCGGCTGACCATCGAAGAAGCAGGCAACGATCTGCGCAAGGCCGGTATGGAAGAGTTCCTGTTCCACACCGGACTGGCTCAGCTGGCAGGTAATGCCGTGCTGGACTTGTTCTTACGGATCCTCGTCGAAGTGTTCCGCCGGCACTGGGTCAGCACCGAGCAGCCGATCCCGAGCCACAGCGATCTGGTCGATGTGCAACGCGCTCACCTGCGAATCATCGGGGCAGTCGCGGATGGCGACGACAGCCTCGCGCGTTACCGCACGCGTCGTCACTTGGACGCCACCGCGTCCTGGTGGTTGTAATTCGGCGTTACCGTCCGAGTCGGCGCCGCCAGTCTTTGGCCGACGTCATACGGAGCATGGCTGCGATAATCTTGCCCTTCTTGCGGCCGTAGGGATACCAGAGCGGCTCCTTTTTCATCGTAACCCGCCCGGCCACAATACTTTTGGTGCGGCAGTATTTCCGGATCCCGTCGGCCCCGCCGGAGCGGGAACCGAGTCCCGAGTCGTTCCAGCCTTCCATCGGTGCCGGGAACTGGAAAGCGAGGACATTGTTGATGTCCACAATGCCGGTGTTCATTTTGCGCGCCAACGCCATCCCCTTGTTCTTGTCTCGCGTCCACACACTGCCGGACAACCCCAACGGGGAGTCGTTCGCCTTCTCGATCGCCTCGGCGACATCACGGACCTTCATCACCGGCAAGGTCGGGCCGAAGGTCTCTTCCCGCATGCACTTCATGCCGTGGTCGACGTCGACAAGCACCGTCGGCTGGTAAAACAGTCCCTCAGTGGCGGGGTCGCTCGACTTGCCCCCGACCAGGACCCTCGCACCCTTGCTGACGGCATCGTCGACGTGGCCGGACACAATGGCGAGTTGCTGCGCGGTGGTCATCGAGCCGACCTCGCAGGAATAGTCATGTTCGGCGTCCATGCCTTGGCGCAGCCTCGAGGTTTTGGCCACCACCTTGCTGACGAACTCGTCGTACACCGGTTCCTCGACGTAGCACCGTTCGACCGATATGCAGGCTTGGCCGGTGAGGGTGAATGCGCCCCAGACCGCGCCGTCGGCGGCGCGGTCAATGTCGGCGTCGGCGCAGACAATCATCGCGTCTTTACCGCCGAGCTCCAGGCTGCACGGGATCAGTCGCTGCGCGGCCGCGACGGCGATGCGGCGCCCGGTATTGACCGAGCCGGTGAACATCACGTTGTCCACCAGATTGACCAAGGCGGCCCCGGTTTGGCCGAACCCGTACACCGCGTCGAGCACGTCCGGTGCACCGATCTGCTTCCACCCGTCGACCGCCATCC
The DNA here is from genome assembly GCA_963751315.1 of uncultured Actinomycetota bacterium. Lineage (GTDB taxonomy): Bacteria > Actinomycetota > Actinomycetes > Mycobacteriales > Mycobacteriaceae > Mycobacterium. The sequence goes on from CAVVUH010000011.1 coordinate 222,016, forward strand.
GCCACACCAGCGGGGTGACCTCCGAGGGCTTGGACAGCACGGCGCAACCGGCCATCAACGCTGCAGGAATGTCGCACAGCGGCACCAAAAGCGGGCCGTTCCACGGCGTGATCACGCCGACGAGTGGATACGGCTCGTAGGCAATGGTCAGTTTGTTCGCTGCGTTGGCCGCGCCGTAGGGGCGAACAGTCTGGTCGGCGAGGAAATCGGCGGCGTTGTCGATCCAGTAGTTAATGATCTGCACACCGGCGATTTCGATGTTGGCGTCACCCCAAGACTTGCCCGTTTCGAGCTGCAGCAACGTCAACAGCTCGTCACTGTGGTCGAGCAGCCAGTCACGCCACTTACCCAGCCACCGTGAGCGGCCCTCGACACCGATCCGCTGCCAAGCCGGCTGGGCCGCCCGCAGCCGGGCCGCCACCGCCTCGACCTCCACCGACGTCGCCACCGGGACGCGGCCGACCACCTTTCCGGTGGCCGGGCAGGTGACCACCACTTCATGGGGCACATCCGCTTTCGCCGGGCTCGCCGGATTCGCTGCATCTGTAGTCATTGCCATCACCTCAGCCGAATGGGAGTGAACATGGCGTTTGCCAGCTGGCAACAAACGCTACGTCGTTCCGGCGACCTGGACGATAAATCCGCAAATCTAGATCAGGTGATGCCGTCCGGCTCGCTGCGGCCGCGGCCCATCAACTCCAGACCGGCCATCGCCTCCTCGGCGCCGGCTTTGTCGGTCTTCTCCACGACGAAGCCCATGTGGATGATCACCCAGTCGCCCGGCGCGAATGTTTCCTCCGGCAGCATGCCGACATTGACCTTGCGATGCTCACCGACGACGTCGACCAGCGCGACCTGGTTGTTGTAGCCGTCGAGCATCCGCACTACTTGGCCGGGAATCCCCAGACACATCTGTCAAACCTCTCTTACCCGAGCTTCGTCTTCTGCGCGCAACATCGCCACCACCGATTCGACCGCCCGCACCGCTTCCGGGACCGCGGCTTCGACGGGCTCGCTCAAGCCCATTCCGTCGGCGACGTCGGCGACCTCGCATCCCACCACGATGGTCCGCGGGGCAGTCCCGCCCAGGGCGCGAAGACTCGCGAACACCGTCGCGGGATCCATGCCGTGTGCGTCCAGGCCCGCTGGAGCATCCGGTGATCCATGGTCGGCCTCGAACACGTGCACCGTCCCGGACGAGCCGCGATTGGGGATCGCGTCGACGAGTACCAGCGCATCCCAGTCCTCGAGCAGGTCGTAGGCCAGATGCATGCCCCCGATGCCGTAGTCGGTGGCGCGCACCGCGTCGGAGCCGTTGACCCGGTCGAAGACGCGACGCAACACCTCGGGACCGAAGCCGTCGTCGCCGAGGAAGATGTTGCCGATGCCGGCTATCAGGATGCGGGACGCCATACCGCCGCGGTCGAATCCGCTACATGTGCCGTATCTTCAGGTAGCGCCGGGCATCTGGCAGGGACACCAGGCCCAGCACCACTGCCGAGAACACCATCAGTCCAAGTATGCCGATGAACACCCACCCTACGATCTCCATGTCGAATTCCTTTCCGTGGTGGTGGTTTCGAGCGGTTCGACTTCGTCGGGTGCGAAGTACAGGTAGCGGCCGTACCACTCGTGTAGGTCGGCGGCCGGATCGTCATCGACGACGACTCCGACGTGCTGGTTGCCGTCGACGTCTTCGTGCACCGAGGTGACACGCGCGGTCTTGCCGGAGAAGAACAAGTCTTGCGCGTCGGCGCGGCGACCCGGATGCAACCGCACCCGGCTGCCCCGCGACACCCGCACACCGTTCACCAGAACCGCGTCGATGTCCGGGCGAACAGCGTTGTCGGCCAGCGGGTCCCACCACTGCACGCCGTCGGGTATTTCCGGGATCAGACCCGGTTCGCCGGCCGACTCGCCCAGGTGGGGATCGCGCAAGACGCCGTGCAAGCGCTGCATCGCCTCGGGCGACATCGCATCGCAGCGGTCGATGATCTGCGCGGCCAGCGGATCGGTGGCCCGGGCCTGCGCCTTCTCCTCGTCGGTCATGGTCATCACCCGCAGGGTCAAGATCTCGTCGATTTCGGTGGAGTCGTAAAGCGCACCCTCACTTTGTTCCGCGATCTCCGGGTGGTCGTAGAGGATGATCGGCGACACCAGCAGCAGGTCCGTCTCACCGGCCGGGCCGGCCAGCACCGGGAAGCAGCGGTGTTGGCGGCAGTCCGCGGCCGCGGTCGCCGCGCGATCGGGGGGATCAAGCAGCGAAATGAACTCACCGCCAATAACTTCGGCGATGAGGTGAGTGCCGATCAGGGATCTGGCGATCGCCCAGTCCTTCCCCGCTTCGTCGCTGCAGGGCACGGTGTTGCGAACCGTGACGGTGACGCGATTGACGTCGTCGACGTGTTCGACGCCGACGGTCAGCTCACCGCGGATGCTCTCCCTGGTTCGCACCAGTCTGCCGCCCTCGACCACTTCGATATCGCTGCCCGAGGGTGCTGTCACCGGCAGTGTCCACGGCCCGGCTGGCTCGGCGAAGTAGAAGGAGCCGAACGGCAATTCGACTTCGACGGCCTCGTCCCAACTGAGCCACGACCCGGCGGGCGTGGTGAGCTCGTCGACCGGCTGATAGCGACCGCCGCCGGTCTCGCGCTCGGCGGCCCGGTGCTGCAATTGCAGGAACCGCACGACCAGCTTGATGCCGTTCACGCCGTCAACGAGGAACTGCGCCGAAAGGCTGTCATCCTCGCCGATACCCGCATCGGCCGCACCGCGCGGACCTAAAACCCCGAATTGCCAGCGGATTTGATTCTTCCGCGATGACGCGCGGTAGGGGTACAGCAGGTAGCCCTCGTAGAGCACGGCGTCGGCGATGGTACGGGCCCGGTCCCAATTCGCGCTCACCGGACCTCCTCGCGAGCCTGGGCCAGTAACTCGGTGACCGCGTCGTCGAGGCCCAAGAGTCCGCGCGCCGATTTGTACCTGTTCAGAGCGGCGACTGTGTCGTGGTCGAGGCGTACCCATCCGCTGTTGGGGTAGTGCTGCTTGATCAGGTCCCGCCACACCGACACCGGCATGTCGTAGCGGTCCTCGCAGTCCCACGGTACTTGCTGCACCGAGAACCCTTGCTGGCCCACCATGAAAATCGTTCCGCTGAACAGGAACTGCAGCGGGACCAGGCCGTCGCGCAGCGCGTGCAGATACTTGGCCGCCGTTACCTCGAAGTCGTACGTGCATTCCAGCGGGAGCGGGACCTCGGTGGTGCCGGTGAATCCCGGTACCATCGCCGCGCAGTGCTGCCACAGGAACGTGTGCTGGGTGGTTGCCCAACGTTCCCGCGGTCCGAACAAGTCGGTCACTGCGGCGGCCTCGTCGTCGGAATAACCCCGCCGCAACGGGTCGATACGGACCTGACATCGCAGCGCGATCGCGTGCACCGGCTGATCGCCGGGCCCCGAGACAGCGATGCGCGCGGTCAGCATCGGCGTGATCGCATACGGCTCGGGGCCCACGTCGGCAACGGTGAACGAGGTGCCTGGCTCAGTCATGAGCGCCGCTCCTCTCCCTCCTCTGGGTGGCTGGCGCAGTCATGGCCCTTGCTCCACACTGCGTTCGGCGAGCGCGGTGAAGAACTCGTCGATGAACTCGCGCGCTTCTTGGCCACCGTCGAAGCCGCGCCACCGCGTTCGTAGTCCGCCGACGAACTCGTAGCAGGCGTCGATCGGGACCAGGTGGCACTCGGGCGCCCCGTCGGCCTCTGCATCATCGGGCACGCGTACCAACAGCGCCTCGACGTCGTCAGCGAGCAGTCCGACCCTAGGTTCGGCTGCGCTGATTGCGCTCCAGGCGTCGAGGTCGAGTTCGGATTCGGTTGCACCGGCCGGCCCCGGGTAGAACCCGACAGTGCGGTCCAGCGCCGAGTTGCGGAAGAAGAACGCCAGGCCGACCGGGATCTGTAACGCTTCCCAGGTGCGGCGATCGAGCGCGAAATCCGGAAAAGACAGATACCGGTCCGGGACCGCGCGATAGCGCAGCTCCGCTTGGCTGTCGGTGAACAGCAGATAGCAGCCCCGGCATACGCACATCAATTGCCGCCCAGCCACATTCACCACGTGTTGGTGCGCGTCGGCGATAGCTTCCGAGCACATCTCGCACCGCTGTCCGGCCGGCTCCGGCCCGCGCCGGTTTCCGGTGATGCGGGCCAGGACGTCGTAAGGGGTGGTCATGCCGGCGCGCCCATCGGCTCAGCCGGCACCGCGATGGAAAGCACCCCTTCGCGCAGCAGCAGTGGGATGGGATCGAGGTGGCGCTCGGTGCCGTCATCCAGGCCCGCCCCGGCGTGCACGACATCGAAATGCGCGTGACAGCGCGGACATCGCAGCACCGGGTTGCCCCCTGCGGCCGGTCGATGCAGCGCCGCACCGGCCAGGGATCCCTCGCAGGCCGGGCAGTGATCACGGTAGGCGTACAACTGGTCGCCGACCCGGCACGCCAGCACCACCACGCCGGCGACCGAGAAGCCGCCGACCTCCCCGGGAGCCAGGTCGGCCAGGTCGGGCACCTGATGCCACGCCGAGCCGCCGCCGTTGGACGGGGCCCTGGAATGGACGGAAGCGAGCAGCGATTCGGCCGGGATCACGGTCGCCGACTTTCCCGCGCCGGGGTCGGGCGCCACCACTTCAATCGACGAAACCTCCGGTGCGGCAGCCCGAATCGCGTCCTCGACTGCCAATTCCAGCGTCACCGCCGACGACGGGCAACTCTTACAGCTGCCGGCGAATTGAAGCTGCACGGTGTCGCCGACGATGTCGAGCAGATGCACATCGCCGCCGTGCGAGCCCAGGTACGGCCGGACCCGGTCGAGTGCGTCGGATACCCGTCGCCGCACGTCGTAGGGGTGCAGGCCGTGCACGAGCAGCAAGCTGGCCACCAAGTCGTCGGCGACCAGGCGGTCCAGAATGCCCGGATCCGCCTGATCGCCGACTGCCGCGAGGATTCGCGACAGGCCCGCGCCGTAGAGCTCGACTACTTCGCGGACCAGCTGCTCGGCGCGCTCACGCGCGGCCACCCCACTGGCCGCCGTTGCGTCCAGCAGCGTCTGGATCCGATCGCCCGCCGAGCGCCACTGCGCGTCCCCCTGCAACTCCTCGGGGCGATCAGCCATGCATCACTCCCCGGTCGCCGTTTGTGTCGGCGAGTGCAGCCGCTCCAGTGTCTTGCCGTTGCCGAGGTACATGTGCACGCCACAGGGCAGGCACGGGTCGAAGCTGCGGACCGTGCGCATGATGTCGATGCCCTTGAAGTGCTCCCGGTCGTTCTCCTCGAAGATCGGCTGGCCCTGCACCGCGTCCTCGTAGGGCCCCGGCGTGCCGAAGCTGTCGCGCGGGCTGGCATTCCACGGCGTCGGGGGATACGGGTGGTAGTTGGCGATCTTGCCGTCGCGGATCACCATGTGATGGCTCAACACTCCGCGCACCGCCTCGGTGAAGCCACAGCCGATGCCCTCCTTGGGCACCTCGAACTTCTCCCAGGTCTTGGTGCGGCCGGCCCGGATCTCGCCCAGTGCCTGCTCGCAGAAGTGCAGCGCACATGCTGCCGCGTACGCCTGGAAGTAGGTCCGGGCCCGATCGCGTTCGATCGTGTTGCTGCCGTGCTGCGGAATCTTCCATTCCAGTTCGACCGGGCCCTTGAGCACGGTCTTGGGCAGGTTGATCTGCACGCTGTGGCCGGTGGACTTGACGTAGCCGATGTCGACCAAGCCGGCCAGAGCGGTTGCCCACAGCCGGGCCAGCGGGCCGCCGCCGGTATCCAGCGCGAGGTGGTCCTTGCCGTCGAACCAGCGCGGCGACATCACCCAGGTGTACTTGCCGCCGTCCATATCCCGCTTCTGCGGATGCGGGTTGGTGTGCTGATTCCACGGGTGGCGCCGGTCGACCGGATTACCCAGCGGGTCGGTCTTGACGAACATCTCCTGATCGGTCCAGTCGTCGTAATACGAACTGCCCAACAGGATCCGGAGGCCCAGGTTGATGTCGACCAGTGAGTGGGTCACCAGCTTGCCGTCGACGACCACGCCCGGTGTGACGAACATGGCGTTGCCCCACCGCTCCATGTCCTTGTATGCGAAGTTGCACACCTCGGGATCCTGGAACGAGCCCCAGCAGCCCAGCAGGGTGCGGCGCAGACCGACCTTCTCGTAACCGGGTATCGCCTCGTAGAAGAAATCGAAGAGATCGTCGTGCATGGGCACGACCTTCTTCATGAATTCGACGTAGCGCATCAGCCGGCTCATGTAGTCGGTCATCAATTGGATGGTCGCCACGGTGCCGACCCCACCGGGGTACAGCGTGGACGGGTGTACATGCCTGCCCTCCATGAGGCAGAACATTTCCCGCGTGTACCGGCTGACTTGTAACGCCTCGCGGTAGAACTCCCCGCTGAACGGGTTGAGCGACCGCATGATGTCGGCGATGGTCTTGTACCCGTGTGCGTCGGCATGCGGAGCTGCGGTGTTTTCCGCTTTGGCCAGCACACCTGGGTTGGTCTCGGAGACCATCTTTTCGCAGAAGTCCACGCCGACCAGATTCTCCTGGAAGATGTTGTGGTCGAACATGTATTCCGCGGCCTCGCCGAGGTTGACGATCCACTCGCCCAGGTGCGGAGGCTTGACGCCGTAGGCCATGTTCTGCGCGTAGCACGAACACGTGCAGTGGTTGTCCCCACAGATACCGCAGATGCGGCTGGTGATGAAGTGCGCGTCGCGAGGATCCTTGCCCTTCATGAAAATCGAGTAGCCGCGGAAGATCGACGATGTGCTGTGGCACTCGACGACTTCGCGGTTCTCGAAGTCGATCTTGGTGTAGATGCCGAGGCTGCCTACGATCCGGGTGATCGGATCCCATGCCATTTCGACGAGTTGGCCGGGCTCGCGCTTCGCGTGGGACGGCTCGGGGATGATCGTTGTCATCGAACTTAGCTCCCTATCTTCAGCTCAGATGCCGCGTCGCGCCTTACCAGGTGCGGCGTGCGCCCGTCGTGAGTTTGTCGCCCTTGTGCCGCCAGCGCGGCTCCTTGTCGAGGGTGCGGTTGGTGACGCCGCGTAGGTTGCGGATCAGCGAGCCGTACAGTCCCGATGCGGCGGTGGAAACCTTGCCGCCCGGCGGCTCGTCCATAAACGGCATGAACTTGTCCGGGAACCCGGGCATGGTGCACCCGATGCAGATGCCGCCGACGTTTGGGCAGCCGCCGATACCGTTCAACCACCCGCGCTTGGGCACGTTGCACTTGACCACCGGGCCCCAGCAGCCCAGCTTGACAATGCATTTCGGTGATCCGTACTCGGTGGCGAAGTCGCCCTGCTCGTAGTAGCCGGCCCGGTCGCAGCCCTCGTGCACGGTGTTGCCGAACAGCCACTGTGGCCGTAGCGCATCATCGAGCGGGATCATCGGTGCCTGTCCGGTGGCCATGTAAAGCAGGTAAGTCAGTGTCTCTGACAGGTTGTCCGGGTGGATCGGGCAACCCGGGACGCAAACGATCGGGATTCCGGCCTTGCTCTTCCAGTCCCAGCCCAGGTAGTCGGGTACGCCCATCGCGCCGGTTGGGTTGCCGGCCATCGCGTGGATGCCGCCGTAGGTGGCGCAGGTCCCCACCGCAACCACTGCGGTCGCCTTGGGTGTCAATCGGTCGAGCCACTCACTGGTGGTCATCGGCTGCCCGGTGGCCGGGTTGTTGCCGAACCCGCACCAATAGCCCTCGCTCTTGAGCGCCTCGTTGGGAATCGACCCCTCCACGACGAGCACGAACGGTTCGAGCTCACCGCGATCGGCCTTGAAGAACCACTCGAGGAAATCATCGGCCCCGCCGGTGGGCCCGCATTCGAAGTCGATCAGCGGCCAGTGCACGGCGATCTTGGGCAGTCCGGGGAGTGCGCCCAGCGCAATCTCCTCAATACTGGGTTGGGTGGCGGCAGTCAGCGCCACCGAATCGCCATCACAACTGAGACCCGCGTTGATCCACAGAACGTGGATCAATGTTTCTTCCGCTTTGACTGCTGCTTCTGTTGGCATACCGCAGCTTTCCGGGGCCCGGGCTAAAGGCCCCTGACACCGCGGGAGTCGACCGTCGGCCCGCTTACGCGGCGCTATTCCCTGGGTCTACTCTCGCCGAACTGCCTTGTCAACGATGTCCTGGCAAATTCGGAGGCGGCGTACGGGTTTCCGGATTTTCGCCTTGATTTCGCCTGCCGCGGCGTATTGTGAGGTCTCGTTCGCCGTCTTGGGCCATCAGTGATGCGTGCTGATCAGCAACACATTTGCCTTCTTGCGAATTAGTCGCATGTGTTGCGAGTCAAGCGAATTCCGCCTACCCGCCTCGCCGCGCCCCGCCGTGCACTCAGGTCGCTGAGGCTGCCATGAACCGCCGCAGCCAACCGAACCAGGCAGACATCCCGGCGCCGGTGCGGGCACTGATCGGCAAAATCGTCGCCGTTGGATTGACCTCGCGCACGCGGGCGCTGTAGGAGTCGACGTCGACGTCCAAATACGGAACCAGATCGATCTTGTTGAGCAGCACCACGTCCACAGCGCGAAACATCACCGGGTACTTCAGTGGTTTGTCATCGCCCTCGGTGACCGAATAGACCATCGCCTTGGCGTGCTCGCCGACGTCGAACTCGGCCGGGCACACCAGATTTCCGACGTTTTCGATGATCACCAGGTCCAGGTCGGGGAGGTCCAGCCCCTGCAGCGCGCGGTTGACCATCGGCGCATCGAGATGACATTCGCCGCCGAACCCGTTGCCGGTGTTGAGCAGGGATATCTGAGCGCCCCGGCCACCGAGCTTGGCCGCGTCGAGGTCGGTGGCGATATCGCCTTCGATCACCCCGACGGCGAACTCGCCGGCGAGTTCGTCCAGCGTCGCCCCCAGTACCGTCGTCTTGCCCGAGCCGGGTGAGCTCATCAGGTTCAGCGCGCGAACGCCGTTGCTTTCAAACGCTTTTCGGTTGTAGTCGGCGCGGACGTCATTTTCGGCGAAGATCGACTCCAGCACGTCGATGCGCTGCGAGCCGGTCTCGTAGCCGCTGTGGTCTCCGTGGTCGTGATGCTCGTGGGGGTATTCGGCGTCCTCGTGGGTGTGCACCGTGCCGTCGTCGTGTCGATGAAACCTGCCCATGTGCTCTACCTTTCACCGGCTCTTCACGAAACGTCCAGCGAAGTCACCAAGAACTCGTTACCGCGCAGCACCTCGACATCGGCGCTCTCGCACCCGGGGCACAGCAGCGACCACTGCGAGGTGATCGTCGAACGTTGCCCACACGACCGGCACTGCACCTCGGCGGTGACGAGCTCGAGCTCCAGCTCGGCGTCGGGCATGTCCTCATAGTCGCGGACCAGGGTCCAGCAGAACGTCAGCGAGTCGGGCACCACCTGGCGCAGCGCACCGATCTTGACGCGGACGATATCGACGTGGCGACCGTCGGCGTACGGTTTGACCACCCCGGCGATCGCTTGGCACAGCGAAAGCTCATGCATGGCGGCTCACCGCCGTCGAGCACTGAGGGCAGGGCAGGCCCATGAACCCCGTTCTACACCTACGACGCGGCGTTCCTTCGCCAGATTGCACTCAGGGCTGCGATTCGGCGCCGACCACGACCCTGGCGGCAATCTCGACGCAGAAAATAATGAAGTTGCATCGGGTGCCCATCAGCGTCTAACCTCGGCGATCGTGCAACATCTTCTCGTAGTAGCCAGCACCCGCAGCGGGGTCTGATCCAGACCGACCCCCCGCTGTGGGTCGGAAGCTACTACCTGTCGGTCACCACTGCAGACCAGAGAAGACCGGCACATGACAATCATCGACCTGAGGTTTCCGAGTGGCGTCGAGACGCCGCCCGCTCCACCCGAATCGCCATCGGTCCGCTTTGACGGCATCCCGCTACCGCGGGGAATCCGGGAGGACGCCGACACCATGTCGTGGAGCACTTTCACCGCCACCTACGAAGCCAGCGCCGGGCCGCTGCGCTTGGGCCACTGGGAATGCACTGACACCGAGCGTCCCGCCACCCGGTTGGGCCCGCAGGCCCGAACATTCCAGGCGACGCTGGGGTTCGGCGATCGCATCGAGACCGCGACTGCCACCGCGACCGGACCGGTTGCCGCGTTGACCGCGATGCTCTATGACCACGGCATCGCGGTGGAGATGCTGCGGTTTCATCAGCTGCGGTCAGAGGGCACCACCGCGACCTTCATCCAGGGCAGCGACGGCTGCCGGGCCGAGTGGGCGATGGGCTGGTCGGAGGACCCGACGCAGTCGGCGCTGTATGCGGTCATTGCCTGCGCGAACCGGCTGTACGCGGATCTCACGTGAGCAGTCCCCCGCAAGCGGGAGGTACCCCCAGCAAAAGCCCCTGACACGCCGAGGCGTGAGGGGCTTTTGCGTCTGCTCGCCCTAGAGCGGGCGCAACACCATCGGCATGCCGTCCATCGGGATCGGCATGCCGCCGTAGTCCCATTTCGCCTGGTACCCCGCGCGAGGCAACTCAAGCCGGTAGCGGCGCAGCAGCCGGTGCAGGATCGTCTTGATCTCCAGCTGGCCGAACGTCATCCCGATGCACTTGTGCGGGCCGCCGCCGAACGGCGTGAACGCGTAACGGTGCCGTTTGTGCTCGCTGCGCGGCTCGGTGAACCGGTCGGGGTCGAATTTCAGCGGATCCGTCCAGATCTCCGGCAGGCGATGGTTCATCCCTGGATACGCGATGACGTTCGTCCCCGCAGGCAGGTAGTAGCCCAGCAACTCGGTGTCGCGCACAGTCCGGCGCATCGCCCACTGCACCGGTGTCACCAGCCGGATCGACTCGTTCATCACCAGATCAAGCGACTCCAGCTTCTCCAGTGACTCGATGTCCAGCGGACCGTCCCCGAGCCGATCCGATTCGTCGCGGCAGCGTTCCTGCCACTCGGGGTTGGCGGCCAGGTTGTAGGCCATCGTCGTCGTGGTCGATGTCGAGGTGTCATGCGCGGCCATCATGAGGAAGATCATGTGGCTGACGATGTCCTCGTCGGAGAAACTGTTGCCGTCCTCGTCCTCGGTGTGGCACAGGACAGTTAGTAGGTCGCTGCCTTCCTTGCCGCGGCGCTCCGTGACGCGCTCACGGAAGTAGTTCTCTAGCAGCTCACGCGCCTGGAGACCGCGCCACCAGGTGAACGGCGGCACGCTGGTGCGGATGATCGCGTTTCCTGCGCGGGTGGTGATTGTGAAGGCCTTATTCACCTTGGTCACCAGCTCATGGTCGGTGCCGGGTTCGTGACCCATGAACACCATCGACGCGATGTCGAGGGTGAGCTCCTTCATTGCCGGGTAGAGCAGAAAACGTGAGTCGTTGACCACCCAGTCGTTAGCCACTACCTGCGAGACGACCTTGTCCATCTGCTCGACATAGCCGACCAGTCGGGAGCGGATGAACGCTTCCTGCATGATCCGCCGATGGAACATGTGCTCCTCGAAATCGAGCAACATCAGGCCGCGGTGGAAGAACGGCCCGATCACCGGCACCCAGCCCTGCTGGGAGTAGTCCTTGTTGCGATTGGAGTAGATGATCTGGGCTGTGTCGGGACCCAGCGCCGCGACGCCCGGCACGACCGGTGAGTCACCGAATATGACCGGACCTTTGGTTTGGTACAGGAATAGCAGGTAGTCCGGTCCGCCCCGCATCATCTCGATGAGGTGGCCGAGGATCGGCAGGCCCCGATCGCCCATGACCGGCTTGAGCCCGCTGCCCGGCGGCGGATCCGCGAGCTTCCTCGGCGACCAGTCGGTGTTCAGCAGCCTCTGTTCGACGGCAGCCATGCCGGGAAAGTTGTTGAATGACGGCGTCAGCCGGCGCTTCGCCTGATCGAGCAGGTAATTCGGGGTGCTGATGGTCGGCATTGACACTCCTCCTCGACGCCTGGGGTGAGGGCAGACCGGCGTTGTGGCAGGCATCACTCACCGATATCCTTCGATGAAACTTGACGGCTGTCAAGTTTCCTTTTGTACGTGGCGTGGTGCAAGGTCGAAGGGTGCGCATCGAGCAGGAGGCCGGCCGGGTGGCTGATCAAGGCGCGGTCGTGCAGGCTCCGATACGACGGGGTGATCGGCAGCGGCAGGCCATTGTGCAGGCGGTGCGTGAGCTGCTCGAGGAAAAACCCTTCGCGCAGTTATCGGTCAGCACCATCAGCGACCGCGCGGGTGTAGCCCGTTCTGGGTTCTACTTCTACTTCGACTCGAAGTACTCGGTGCTGGCCCAGATCCTCGCCGAGGCCACCCACGAGCTCGAAGAGCTCACCCACTACTTCGCCCCGCGTGGACGCGACGAGTCGCCGGCGGCGTTCGCCAAGCGGATGGTAGGCAGTGCGGCGGCCGTCTACGCCCACAACGACCCGGTGATGTCGGCATGCAATGCCGCCCGCAGCACCGACGCCGAGATCCGCGACCTTCTCGACCAGCAGGTCGACGGCGTGATCGAGCAGATCATCGGCATCGTCGAGGACGAGGCCAGGGCGGGCACCGCAGATCCGATCAGCGACGACATCCCGGCGCTGGTCCGCATGTTGGCGGCCACCACTGCGCTGATGCTGACTGGCGACACCACCTTTCTCGGCGCCGACGGTGACGTGCAGCGCGGTGTGCGGGTGCTCGAGGCGTTGTGGCTTAACGCGCTGTGGGGTGGCTCGGCAGCCACCTAGTCCCGACCCCGGTACCGTCGGTATCGTCATGTCCCATGGCGCACACGACGTTCGCGGGTAAGCGGTGCTTTATCACGGGTGCGGCCAGCGGCATTGGCCGCGCGACCGCGTTGCGACTCGCCGCCGAAGGCGCCGAGCTCTACCTGACCGACCGCAACGCCGAAGGTCTGGCGCAGACGGTGGCCGATGCTCGCGCGCTGGGTGCACAAGTCCCCGAGCATCGGGCGCTGGATGTCGCCAACTACGACGACGTCGCCTCGTTCGCCGACGAGATTCATGCCAAGCACCCGAGCATGGACGTCGTCATGAACATCGCCGGGATATCGGCGTGGGGGACCGTCGACCGGCTCACCCACGAACAGTGGGACAAGGTGATCGCGATCAACCTGATGGGCCCGATCCACGTCATCGAGAACTTCGTGCCACCGATGGTGGCGGCCCGCCGGGGCGGTCATCTGGTCAACGTGTCCTCGGCGGCCGGGCTGATCGGGTTGCCCTGGCATGCCGCATACAGCGCCAGCAAGTTCGGGTTGCGCGGCCTCTCCGAGGTGCTGCGCTTCGACCTAGCCCGAAACCGCATCGGGGTGTCGGTGGTGGTGCCGGGCGCCGTCAAGACCCCGCTGGTGAACACTGTCGAGATCGCCGGCGTGGACCGCGACGATCCCGCAGTAATCCGCTGGGTGGATCGCTTCGCCGGCCACGCGGTGTCGCCGGAAAAAGCCGCGGAGAAGATCCTGGCCGGAGTCGTCAAAAATCGCTTCCTCATCTATACCTCGGTGGACATCCGCGCGCTGTATGCGTTCAAACGGGTCGCGTGGTGGCCCTACAGCGTGGCGATGCGCCATGTCAACACGTTGTTTGCCCGGGCGCTCCGGCCTGCGCCCATACCGCGCTGATTTATTGCGGCATCTGTAGTTCCAGCCGTACCCCGAGCAGCCGGACCGGGCGGTCCAACTCGAACAGGTCCAGCACCCGCAGCGCGGCCGCGACGATCACATCAGCGTCAGTCGTGGGCTCGACGAGCTTGCGGATCTTTGTGCGGGTGTAGAACGTGGCGGTGCGGACCGTCACGGCGACCCGGGTGACGATCCGCGACGCAGCCACTACCTCGCTCAGTGCCTTCTGGGCCAATTCGGTTATCGCTGAATTCATTTCGCCTCGATCGGTGAGGTCTCGCGGGAAGGTCACGACGTGACTGCGGGAGCGCGGGACCCACGGCCCCGCGCTGACCGTGTCGTCGCCGCCGCCATTGGCCAGCAGCAACAGCCACAGCCCGGTCCGTGGGCCGAATGTCGATGTCAGCAGCTCGGCATCAGTGTGCGCCAATTGCCATACTGTTGTGATGCCAAGGCCGGCAAGCTTCTTCGCGGTCTTCGGGCCAACACCCCAGAGTGCGTCGACCGACCGGTCGCCCATCACCGTGATCCAGTTCGCGTCGGTGAGGGTAGCCACGCCGTCGGGTTTCGCGAATCCGGTGGCGACCTTGGCACGCTGTTTGTTGTCGCTGATGCCCACCGAGCAGGACAGCCCGGTTGCCGAAGAGATGACGGTGCGGATCTGCTCGGCGAGTTCGCTGACGTCCCCGGCGTCGGCCGCCAAGTACGCCTCGTCCCAGCCCCACACCTCGACGGGGTGCCCTAAGTCGCGCAGCAGTCCCATCACCTGGTCAGAGGCCGCGTCATAGGCCGCGGGATCCGACGGCAAGAAGGTGGCGTCGGGACAGCGCCGGGCCGCGGTGCGCAGCGGCATACCCGCGTGCACGCCGAATTCGCGGGCTTCGTATGACGCACATGTGACCACCTTGCGCGCTTCAGTCGGATCGCCGTTGCCCCCGACGATGACCGGCAGGCCGGCCAACTCGGGGCGGCGACGTAGTTCGACCGAGGCCAGGAATTGGTCGAGGTCGACGTGCAGGATCCACCTTTTCGGCACCGGACTCGGGTCGCTCACCGTCCACACAGCTTGCGCGCCAGGCTTTCCCACGCGTCGCTTAACGTCTGCAGGGTCTGGCCGGCATAGTTCAGCTGATGCTCGACGTAGTCGGCGTCGAGCAGCGCCAGCAGGGCATCGGTTTGGGCGTCGAGGTTGCCGGTCGTCCCGGCCGAGGCCAGCAGCATCCGAACATGCATGCGTAGCACCATGTAGGGGGCATTGACCGGCGAACCGTAACGGGTCTGGGGGTCGCGGTTGGCGGCGGAGAGCAGCTCATGGTGGGCATGGGTAAAACGCAAACGGTCGCGCCCGAACGCCACCAGGCGTTCCATCGGCGGCGCATCCGGACCGAGCGGCGGCGGACCGAAGAGGAACGCCTGCTGGCTGGCCCGCTCGTCCTCGTCGAGCAACACCATCATCAAGCCGGCCCGGCTGCCGAACCGACGAAAAACCGTGCCCTTGCCGACGCCGGCGGCGGCGGCGATGTCGTCCATGCTGACCGCATCGGCGCCGCGCTCAGCGATGAGCCGGCGCGCGGCGTCCAGCAGCAGCGCACGGTTGCGGGCCGCATCGCCGCGCTCCAGCGGCGGGGAGGGGGGCAGCTCGCCCAGCCAGTCGACAGCGCTCACACCTGCACTTTAACCCGAATGGAATAATCCGGACCATGGTCCGTTTAAGTCATGCAAAGATGTTGATCAACTACCGAAGGGAAGCAGGCAATGTCGGACATCAAGGTGTTGACGTTGGTAGGGAGCTTGCGTGCCGCGTCGCTCAACCGTCAGATCGCTGAGCTGGCGGCGGACGTCGCTCCGGACGGCGTCACCGTGACCATCTTCGATCAGCTCGGTGAGCTGCCGTTCTACAACGAGGACATCGACAACGAGGCCGACGTGCCCGCCTCGGTCACCGCGCTACGGGCCGTCGCGGCCGAGGCCGATGCCGCCCTGGTGGTGACCCCGGAATACAACGGCAGCATCCCGGCGGTCATCAAGAACGCCATCGACTGGCTCTCCCGGCCGTTTGGCGACGGGGCACTGAAGGACAAGCCGCTGGCCGTCATCGGCGGGTCGTTCGGCCGCTACGGTGGCGTCTGGGCGCATGACGAGACTCGCAAGTCCTTTGGAGTCGCCGGTCCGCGCGTCGTCGAGTCGATCAAGCTGTCGGTGCCGTTCGGATCGCTGGACGGCCAAACGCCGCGGGAGCACGCCGAGACGGTAGACAATGTGCGCGATGCAGTGGGCAAGCTGGTTGCCGAAGTCAGCTGACATCGGCGTGCAGGCCCCGGGCAATGCCCGGGGCCTGCACGCGTGTCGGGTCCTTTGCTGGACGGATGCGACCAGCGTGTTTTGTCGGTGCCGAGTGGTAGGTCTAGGTGTATACCGCCGCGAGACCATTTTGTGATCTACGACACGCCGAAGCCGCGCCGACAGTAGGGCTTACGACCAGGGAATTTCATGAATGTCTTTCAGAACATCTTGTATACCTTCTCATTGTCACCCACTAGGTGTAGTGTTCCGGACACCGACAGACCCAGGTTCGTCAGGTCGGCCGGGCCGCCTCAACCGGCATCGCACGCAGGCTGAAGGCGGATCGGCAAGATGGGAATTCTGTGGCGTGGCGGTCTGCTGAACATCAGTACAGATGCAATACCTGAGTAGTTGCCAGTCCGTGTCTCGTTCCCACCTTCGACAGAGGAGTCGTACGGCCGATGAGCATCACCGTTTACACCAAACCGGCATGTGTGCAGTGCAACGCCACATACAAGGCACTGGACATGCAAGGCATCGCCTACGACAAGGTCGACATCAGCCTGGATTCCGAGGCCCGCGACTACGTGATGGCGCTGGGATACCTGCAGGCTCCCGTCGTGGTGGCCGGAAACGAGCACTGGTCGGGCTTCCGGCCCGACCGGATCAAGGCGCTCGCCGCTGCCGTGCTGAGCGCGTAGCCGGCAGCGCCGCAGTAGAACAGGAAGAGATCGCCGTGCCGTCCTGCAGCCTGGTGTATTTCTCCAGCGTGTCGGAGAACACCCACCGCTTCGTGCAGAAGCTGGGTGTTCCGGCG
The DNA here is from genome assembly GCA_963751315.1 of uncultured Actinomycetota bacterium. Lineage (GTDB taxonomy): Bacteria > Actinomycetota > Actinomycetes > Mycobacteriales > Mycobacteriaceae > Mycobacterium. Next base: position 238,734 of record CAVVUH010000011.1, read on the forward strand.
ACGCGGATACCGCTGCACGGCCGCATCGAGGTGGACCGGCCGTATGTGCTGGTGCTACCGACCTACGGGGGCGGCCGCGCGACTCCGAACATCAATGACGGCGGCTATGTCCCCAAGCAGGTCATCGCCTTTTTGAACAACGAGCACAACCGGTCGCTGATCCGCGGCGTCATCGCCGCGGGCAACAACAACTTCGGTGCCGAATTCGCCTATGCGGGCAACGTGGTCTCCGGCAAGTGCGGCGTTCCCTACCTCTACCGCTTCGAACTGATGGGAACCGAGGACGACGTGGAAGCCGTCCGCGCGGGCCTAGCTGACTTCTGGAAGGACGACACGTGTCACCAACCGCCGCAACTGCAGAGCGTGTAACGCCCGCCGGGCACGGCGCATTGCCGGGCGAGACGGATTACCACGCCCTGAATGCGATGCTGAATCTGTACGACGCCGACGGCAACATTCAGTTCGACAAGGACCGGGAAGCCGCACATCAGTACTTCCTGCAGCACGTCAACCAGAACACCGTCTTCTTTCACAACCAGGACGAGAAGCTCGACTACCTGATCCGCGAAAACTATTACGAGCGTGAGGTTCTCGACCAGTACTCGCGCAACTTCGTCAAGACCCTGCTGGATCGCGCGTATGCCAAGAAGTTCCGGTTCCCGACGTTCCTGGGCGCGTTCAAGTACTACACCTCCTACACGTTGAAGACTTTCGACGGCAAGCGGTATCTGGAGCGCTTCGAAGACCGAGTCGTCATGGTCGCGCTTACCCTGGCCGCCGGTGACACGGCATTGGCCGAGAAGCTCGTCGACGAGATCATCGACGGCCGGTTCCAGCCGGCCACCCCGACGTTCCTCAACTCGGGCAAGAAGCAGCGCGGCGAACCGGTGAGCTGCTTTTTGCTGCGCATCGAAGACAACATGGAATCGATCGGGCGCTCGATCAACTCCGCACTACAGTTGTCCAAGCGGGGTGGGGGAGTCGCGTTGCTGCTGAGCAACATTCGTGAGCATGGCGCGCCGATCAAGAACATCGAGAACCAGTCTTCCGGGGTCATCCCGATCATGAAGCTGCTGGAGGACTCGTTCTCCTACGCCAACCAGCTCGGCGCACGCCAGGGCGCCGGCGCGGTCTACCTGAATGCCCATCACCCGGACATCTACCGCTTCCTGGACACCAAGCGGGAAAACGCCGACGAGAAGATCCGGATCAAGACGCTGAGCCTGGGCGTGGTGATTCCCGACATCACCTTCGAGCTGGCCAAGAACAACGAGGACATGTATCTGTTCTCGCCGTATGACGTCGAACGCATCTACGGTGTGCCGTTCGCCGACATCTCGGTCACCGAGAAGTATTACGAGATGCTCGACGACTCGCGCATCAGCAAGACCAAGATCAAGGCCCGCGAGTTCTTCCAGACGCTGGCTGAGCTGCAATTCGAGTCCGGTTACCCCTACATCATGTACGAGGACACGGTGAACCGGGCCAACCCAATCGAGGGCAAGATCACCCACTCCAACCTGTGCTCGGAGATCCTGCAGGTGTCCACGCCGTCGTTGTTCAACGAGGATCTCACGTATGCCAAAGTGGGCAAGGACATTTCGTGCAACCTGGGTTCGCTGAACATCGCCAAAACGATGGACTCGCCGGACTTCGCGCAGACCATCGAGGTGGCGATCCGGGCGTTGACCGCGGTGAGCGACCAGACCCACATCTGGTCGGTGCCCTCAATCGAGCAGGGCAACAACGACTCGCACGCGATCGGGCTCGGGCAGATGAACCTGCACGGCTATCTGGCCCGCGAACACATCTTCTACGGCTCTGAAGAGGGCATCGACTTCACCAATATCTACTTCTACACGGTGCTCTACCATGCGCTGCGCGCATCGAATCGCATTGCGATCGAACGCGGTACGAGTTTCAAGGGCTTCGCTCAGTCCAAGTACGCGTCGGGAGAGTTCTTCGACAAGTACACCGACCAGATCTGGGAACCCAAGAGCGAGAAGGTGCTCCAGCTTTTCGCCGACGCAGAGATCCGCATCCCGGACCAAGACGACTGGCGCAAGCTGAAAGAGTCAGTGCAGGCGCACGGCATCTACAACCAGAACCTGCAGGCGGTGCCGCCGACCGGGTCGATCTCCTACATCAACCATTCGACGTCGTCGATCCACCCGATCGTGTCGAAGGTCGAGATCCGTAAGGAAGGCAAGATCGGCCGCGTCTACTACCCGGCGCCTTACATGACCAACGACAACCTGGACTACTACCAGGACGCCTACGAGATCGGCTACGAGAAGATCATCGACACCTATGCGGCGGCCACCCAGCATGTGGATCAAGGGCTCTCGCTGACGCTGTTCTTCATGGACACCGCGACCACCCGCGACGTGAACAAGGCGCAGATCTATGCCTGGCGCAAGGGCATCAAGACGCTGTACTACATCCGGCTGCGCCAGATGGCGTTGGAAGGAACCGAGGTCGAGGGCTGCGTGTCCTGCATGCTGTAGCGGCCCAGCGAGTCGTAGGGGTGCGGCAACACCACACCGCTTCCGGTCAAGCAGTAGATGCGATAGCTCTCTACTTCGCCATTACCTGCCCTGGAACGTGCTGCCCTGAAAGGCGCCGATGTACGTACACCATCGGCAAGCTAACCGACGTCGAACAGCTCCTGAGCCTAATCTGAGAAGAAGATCAGCGATTGCCCGGCGCAAGCCGCTGCGGCTATTAGGGGAGCCGGGCCAGGGCTGTTCTGACCCGAAACGGTGCGGTGATGCCGGGATCGCTCGTTTCGCTGCTGATATCGGACTCATAAGGGTTTACGGGCCGGTCTGCCCAGGTCAGTGGCGGCACAGCGGTAAGGTGCTTGACGTGGTCAGAATTCCCCGACCCGCCCTGCCGCACCCGGGCCCGAAGCCTGGGGTGAAGGTCGACGCGCGCAGCGAGCGCTGGCGCGAACACCGCAAAAAGGTACGCGGTGAGATCGTCGAGGCGGCCTTCCGCGCCATCGACCGGTTGGGGCCCGACCTCAGTGTCCGCGAGATCGCCGAAGAGGCCGGCACCGCCAAACCCAAGATCTACCGGCATTTCACCGACAAATCCGACCTGTTCCAGGCGATCGGGGAGCGGCTGCGCGACATGCTGTGGGCCGCGGTGTTCTCCTCGGTCGACTTCGCCACCAACTCGGCTCGCGAGATCATCCGGCGTAGCGCAGAGGAGTATGTCAGCCTGGTCGACGAGCATCCCAACGTGTTGCGGTTCTTCATTCAGGGCCGCTTCCCGGAGCAGTCCGAGTCGACCATGCGGACGCTGAACGAAGGCCGCGAGATCACGCTGGCGATGGCCGAGATGTTCAACAACGAGCTGCGTGAGATGGAACTCAACCCCGCCTCGATCGAACTTGCGGCCTTCGCCGCGTTCGGCTCGGCGGCGTCGGCCACCGATTGGTGGCTGGGATCCGACCCCGACAGCCCGCGGCGGATGCCCCGCGACCAGTTCGTCGAGCACCTGACCACGATCATGATGGGTGTCATCGGTGGTACGGCCGAGCTGCTCGGCATCAAGCTGGACCCCGATCTGCCCATCCACAACGCGGTGCCGCAAGACTCTGCTGCCAGCTGAGCATCGGCGGCGTTGACATCGCCGCGGCCATCGACAACACTTTTCCGATACCGTGGGTACCGGGTACTTGAAAAGGAAGATCGATCCGAAATGAGCCGCGCCGGCGACGATGAAGTGGGGGCACCCCCAGCCGCGCAGCGGCGAGGGGGACGAAGCGATGAGGAGGAGCGGCGCACATGAGCATTGCCGAGTCGACGACCCAGCCCGAGGCGCAGGCTCTGCCTGTGCATACCCGTGCGGTCATCATCGGGACGGGTTTCGCCGGACTGGGGATGGCCATCGCGCTGCAGCGTCAGGGCGTGGACTTCGTCATTCTGGAGAAGGCCGACGAGATCGGCGGCACCTGGCGGGACAACAGCTACCCCGGTTGCGCCTGCGACGTGCCGTCGCACCTGTACTCGTTCTCGTTCGAACCGAAGGCCACGTGGAGCAAGCTGTTCTCGCCGCAGCCGGAGATCCTCGACTACCTCAAGGGCGTCACCGAGAAGTACGGGCTGCGTCGCTACATCCGGTTCGGTTCGCGGGTCGATCGCGCGCATTGGGACGACAGCGAATACCGCTGGCATGTGTTCACCGAGTCCGGGCAGGAGTACGTCACCCAGTTTTTGATCTCTGGTGCCGGCGCGCTACACATTCCGCGGTTGCCGGCTATCCAGGGTATGGAGGAATTCCGTGGCGCCGCTTTCCATTCCGCGCAGTGGGATCACAGTGTCGACCTGACCGCGAAGCGGGTGGCGGTGATCGGCACCGGGGCCAGCGCCATTCAGATTGTGCCTGAGTTGGTGCGCCGCGACGCCGGTGTGACCGAAGTGCAGCTCTATCAGCGCACCCCGCCGTGGGTGGTGCCGCGGCCGAACGGTCTGCTGCCGGACGCCGTGCGCAAGGCATTCGCGAACGTGCCGGGTCTGCGGCTGGCGGTGCGGTCGGGAATCTACTGGGGACTCGAGGGCCTGGGCTACGCGATGACGCAACGCCCGAGCCTGCTGCGTGCCGTCGAATTGGTCGGCAAGTGGAACATCCGCCGCAACGTTCGCGACAAGGACCTGCGCCGCAGGCTCACGCCGCGCTACCGCGCCGGCTGCAAGCGAATCCTGTACGCCGGCAACTACTACCAGGCGGTGGACAATTCCAAGACGACGCTGATCACCGAGCGGATCAGCCGCATCACCCCCGACGGGATCGTCACCGACGACGGCGTCGAGCACCCGGTCGACGTGATCGTGTACGCCACCGGATTTCACACCACCGACTCCTACACCTATGTCGATGTCAAGGGTCTGCGCGGCGAAGACCTGGTGGACCGCTGGAACCGGGAGGGTGTGGTGGCGCATCGCGGCATCGCCGTGGCCGACATGCCGAATCTCTTCTTCCTGCTCGGGCCCAACACCGGGCTGGGCCACACCTCGGTGGTCTTCATGATCGAATCGCAGATCCACTACGTGACCGAGGCGATCGCGACGGTCGAGAAGTTCGGTGCGCAGGCGTTGGCGCCCAGCCGCTCAGCTCAGGACCGGTTCAACAGCGAGTTGCAGGACAAGCTGGCCGGCTCGGTCTGGAACACCGGCGGCTGCAGCAGCTGGTACCTCGACGAGCACGGCGTCAACCGGACGCTGTGGAGCGGGATGACCTGGCAGTACTGGCGATCCACTCGATCGCTAAGACCCGCGGAATACCGGTTCTTCGGGGTAGGCGCCGGCTCACGGGCCAGCCGCCGGGCGGTAACCGCTTAGTAGGTTCACGAACGCTTCCGCGGCCGCATCGACACCGGCCTCGTCCTCGGTGGCGACAAGGTCCAGCAGCAGTCCACGAGTGACGGCCAGCTCGAGCCGTGCCATCGCAGCATCGTATGGAACGTCGGCGGCAGCCTCGACCTCGCGCAGCCAGCCATCGACGGCGCCGGGAACCATACGCGTGAACGGCTTTTCGCCCTGGGCCGCCCTCGAGTAACACTCGAAGAAAAGGCGTTCGAGCTGCCGTAGTTCGGGGCGACGAAGGTCGGCCCACATCGTGGCGAAGCTCTCCGCAGGATTCATGGGTAAATCGGGGACGAGGGCCATCTGGCGGCGCTCGGCCTGCTCGACGACCGCGATCAGCAGACCTTCTCGAGACCCGAAGTGGTGCAACAGCATTCGATGGCTTGTGCCGATCGCGGCGGCTACCTCGCGCAACGACCGGTCGCCGACGCCGCCCGCCGCGAACTCGTCGACGAGTGCATCGAGAAGGTGCTTGCGCCGGTCCAGGTCAGGAGTGCGGACCATCGGCGCGGCTTCGCTGCTCTGCGCATGCCTTGAGACCTTGGGCCTCCAGTTCGAGGAAGCGCTTGGTCTTCTTGACCATCAGCCGCCCGACGAGGGAACCGAGTACGCCGCGCTGGTCGAGTTGCTGGCGTACCAGGGTGCGGCCACCGGGTTGGGCGACGACATCGTGGCGGGCGGTCACCAGCACACCGGGAGAGCGTTGCACCCACGTCCATGACGAGCCTGGATCGATCTCGGTGACCCGCCAAACCAGCTTCTGCATCCCGGGCTGCTTGATTGCGAACCGTTTGCCGACGGCGAGATCGGGCCCGTCCCGCCCGACCAGGGAAGTTACCGAGGCGGTCCACTCGGGCCAGCGCTCGACATCGCTGAAGACATCCCATACGAGCTGCGGCGGCGCGTCGATCTCGATACTGTCCTCGTTAAACATGTACCAAATGGTACATCGACTCTTGGGTTTTGCATACGCCCTTACGCGACGCGGGCGTTGAGATGCTTGAGCGCGGCCTCGGCGCCGTTCCACCCCGGAATCCCGGTCACTCCCGGGCCTGGGTGGGTGCATTGCCCGCACAGGTAGAGACCGTCGACGGGCGTCGCGAACTTGTCCTCGCCCTGGACGACGCGACCGGTCCACAGCTGGTTGGGCTGCAGCAGGCCATGAGAGTAGTCGCCGGCGTGGGCGCTGAAGGTGCTGCCGAAGTAGCGGTTGGAGAACACCACGCGGTTGGTGACGGAGTCGGCGAACCCGGGCGCGTACTTGTCGAAGATCCGCACGCAGGTGTCGGCGTATTGCTCTTTCCAGCTTCGGTTTTCGTCGGCGTCTAGTCCGGTGGGGAAGTACGGGGTGAAAATGGTTGCGGTGTGCTTACCTTCGGGCGCCAGCGACGAGTCCACCATGCTGGGGATGTACAGGTAGGTGGGCGGGGCGTCGGGAAGCTGTCCCTTGCGGTATTGCTCCCACGCGTCGCTGATGTATTCCGGCGACGGCGCGTAGGCGACGGTGGGACACCATTGCCCGTTGTCGGACATGTATGGCTGCAGCCGTTCGATCCATTGTGGGGCTTGGTCAATGGTCAGGTGGGCCTGGATGTATCCCAGGTTGAAGTTGATTTCCTTGATCTTGCGGATGTAGTCGGGCGGAAAGTTCTGCGCGCCGGCCAGATTGACGAATGTGGTGTACGGGTCGAGCGACGAGAGCACTGCATCAGCCGAAATCGTTGTGCCGTCCCGCAGTTCGACCCCGGTGGCGCGTCCGTCGGTCACTAGGATTTGCTTGACATGGGCCTTCATCTGCACCTCGGCGCCGAGTGATTCGGCTCGCCGGCACAACGCGGTGCTCAGCGAGCCAATGCCGCCGCGCGGCATGATGTATTCGACGTTGCCGCCGCCGATCAGGTAGTGATACAGCGTCGACGCATTCGAGCCCGGGGTCCAGGGTCCACCGTCGAAGGCGTCAATGGACATGGCCGCCAATGAGCCCTGGATGCAGCGACCCTGATCCGGCGCCAAGAAGCGGCGGACCGTGTCCATCGTGCTGCCGTACCACATCTGCGCGAAATCGTGACGGGCCTCAGGTGTGGGCTGCTCGGCGATCACCTCGATGATGTCCAGCGGGGGACCGAACGCCGAGTCGACGAAATACGGCGCGAACCGGCCGATATGTGCGAACAATCCGCCCAGCGCCGTCGCAACCTCGGGGCCGTGGTCGTCCATCAGATGGCGTCCCATGCGCTCGAGGTCGTTGTACATCACGAACGGGGGATCCGCCGCGTCGCCGAACGTGCAGGTGGACGTCCACTGATCCATCAGTTCGAAGCCCCACTTGGTCAGCTCCAGCCGATCGGTCATCTCCTGTCGCCAGATCAGCACCGCCCACGCGCCGACGCTGTGCTTGTATCCGTCGAAGAGTTCCCGGGTCGCGGCCATCCCCCCGAGGAAGTGCGCCCGTTCCAGCACAAGGACTTTCGCGCCGTTCTTGGCGAGGACGTTGGCGGCAACCAGACCGTTGTGGCCCGCCCCGATGATGATCGCGTCGTAGTCCGCCATGCTGACCTGCCTCCCGATCCGTGGTGATCCTGCGCCTCGACCGCACAATGTCACACCTGACATATTTGCGTCAATGGTGACATTTGGTGTGTGCTGACAGTGTGGAATCTCGTAGACAGCGCACGCGTCAGGCGTTGCAACAGGCGGCGATGAAGCGCTTCGTGGCCGACGGCGTACAGCAAACCAGCGTCGCCGACATCGCCGCCGACGTCGGGGTCACCGAGCGAACCTTCTACCGGCACTTCCCGTCCAAGCACGCGGTGATCTTCGCCGACTACGACATCGGCTTTGAGTGGTTCGCTCGCGCGTTGGCGCTGCGTCCACACGGGGAACCCATCACGAGGTCGGTGCGAAAAGCCGTGGACGCTTTCCCTTTTGATTTCGCAATGGTCCGCGAAGCGGCCACCATTCGATCTCGCGACCTCGACCAAGACATCATCACCACCCACATTCGACGGATGCGCGATCAGGTCGCCCACGAGATCCAGCGCTTCATCCACGAACGCTCGGCACCCACTGCCGACGGGGCCATGATCGCCGACATCGCTGCGCACAGCCTTGCGACCGCGGTGTTCGTTGCGCTGGAAGAGTGGATGAGCAAAGGCGGGCATGACCCCGACGACATCGACGAACTAAGCCGCCTCACCGACATCGCGCTCAGCGCCCTGGAAGATGGCCTCACGCACACCTTGCGGCACGCCGGACTGGACTGACGCGAAGCGCGACACGCGAACACAACTTCTTGTGTTACCTCGGCTTGTCGCACCCCAGGGGTAGTGTTTGAAGCCTGAGCAACGCTCGACTATCCGGCCTGGTGAAGTGGGGTTCTGGTGACCGAAAAAATGAAGCTGATCGATCGAGTTTCGGCGATCAACTGGAACCGTCTGCAAGACGAGAAGGACGCCGAAGTCTGGGAGCGGCTCACGGGGAACTTCTGGCTGCCGGAGAAGGTGCCGGTGTCCAACGACATCCCGTCGTGGGGCACGCTGACGGCCAACGAGAAACAGCTGACCATGCGGGTGTTCACCGGGTTGACGTTGCTGGACACCATTCAGGGCACGGTCGGGGCGGTCAGCCTGATTCCCGACGCGCTGACGCCGCACGAAGAGGCGGTCTACACCAACATCGCTTTCATGGAGTCGGTGCACGCCAAAAGCTACAGCTCGATCTTCTCCACGCTATGCTCGACCGCCGAGATCGACGACGCCTTCCGCTGGTCGGAGGAGAACCCTAACCTGCAGCGCAAGGCCGAAATCGTGATGGAGTACTACCGCGGCGACGAACCGCTCAAGCGCAAAGTGGCCTCCACGCTGCTGGAAAGCTTCCTGTTCTACTCCGGCTTCTACCTTCCGATGTACTGGTCGAGCCGGGCCAAGCTGACCAACACCGCCGACTTGATCCGGCTGATCATCCGCGACGAGGCCGTCCACGGCTATTACATCGGGTACAAATTCCAGCGCGGGCTGGCGCTCGAGGACGCAGCCAGGCAGGCCGAGCTGAAGGACTACACCTACGAGCTGCTTTTCGAGCTCTACGACAACGAGGTGGAGTACACCCAGGATCTCTACGACGAAGTCGGGCTCACCGAGGACGTCAAGAAGTTCCTGCGCTACAACGCCAACAAGGCGCTGATGAACCTCGGCTATGAGGCGTTGTTCCCGCGCGACGAAACCGACGTCAACCCGGCCATCCTGTCCGCCCTGTCGCCCAATGCCGACGAAAACCATGACTTCTTCTCCGGATCGGGATCGTCGTATGTCATCGGCAAGGCCGTCGTCACCGAAGACGAGGACTGGAACTTCTAGCCCGCAGGCCAGTTGTGCGCATTCGGCTGATCCTGCAACCCGCCTGGCTGCGATTCCTCGTGTGGGCGTTCTTCCTCGCTGTGGGGTGGGGTGCGCTTACCACCTTGGAGTCGCGCGTTGAGATTGAAAGCAACATCCTTTCGGCAATCTTTTTCGGTGCCATCGTTGCCGGATTTTTCACTGCCACAAGCCAAGCTACGCATCGAGGAGCCCTGGAGGCGCTGTCTGGACTGGACCAGACGGGACGTTCCCAGGCGATCGATGCCGTCGCGCACGGCGTAGTGCCTTCTGATCCTGACGTGCGGGCGTCCGCGATCCGGGTTGGCAGGGTCTGGCTGCGCAACAAGTCTGCTGATCAACTCAAGCACGCGGAGATATGGACCTGGATCACGTTCGGGCTCTTGTTCGCGGCAGCCGTCGCGGCAGCGGCGGTGAACTTCAATAGCGACAGACTGTTCTATGGGGTGCTTGCTTTGCTGAGCGCGATCACGCTCCTGTTCTCGTCGCTCACGGTGCGACGGATTCAACGAAATGTCGCGCTGCTCGCCGGAGGTCACAACTAGGGCGGCGCTAACCGCCTCGCTGTTTCTCGTTGCGCATGAACTCGCGGCGCGCCGGACACCATCGACGAAAGCAGCTTGGGCCCACCTGACCCTGGTACTGGTCCGCTCCATGAACCTTGGCCGCTCGCACTTCGATGAACTGCGGGTGGCCTTTCTTAGAGAACGTGCCGGTGGGCTGCCGCCAGCCGATGGGCTCCATGCGGGCTAATGGTATTCGCGCTTACACGCCGACCGGAATGGTGCGGTTTTGCATGTTCCGTCGCTGATTTCCGGCCGTAACGATCAACGGGGTCTTGTTGCAGTAGGCGTTGTACAGCTGGCCTTGGGCGTTGCCCATCCCGGGCGCGGTGTGCAGGTTGACCAGAGCCTGCCGACCGGTGATCTGCGCATAGGCATCGGCCATCCCGACTGGGATCATCTCCTGCGGCCCGAGGAAATAGCGGAAGTCCTCTGGAAAGTCTTGCAGAAGAGCAAGTTCCGATAAACCGGGATTGCCGAAAAAGGTCGTCAGGTTGTGGGCGCGAAGCAAATCGAGGATCGCGTTGCGGACGATTGTCATGCTGCCTCCAATGTCGTCGGGCCGACCTAATCCTCTGTCCGGTTGGGCGGAGCGCAATTGTCATCGGCTCAGGATCGCTGGGCAATGTTTGTGCTGTTGGCAGCCAACAGCTTTGACCGCGGAGCCACCGCGCGGAACTCATCGTGCACCGCAATACCGTGCGCTATCGCATCCAACGGATCGGAGAAGCTGACCGGTTTGGATTTACAGAAATCCCGTGGACCAGAACCTGCTCTGTCTGGCCATCCTGTGGAATCAGATCGAGCCGCAAGCGGGCCGATCGGCCGATCAGGACCGCCGAAAAAGATGAACGGTGCGTGAATTGTATGAATGGCGCGCCGGGACGGTGGCGCCGCTCACCCACCTTTCGTGACACTGATGAGGTGGCGATAACACCATCTTCTACGGCCGATTTCTTCCGTTCAGTGATCCGGTGGCTGCAGGTCGGCTACCCGGAAGGCGTTCCTGGTCCGGACCGCGTGCCGCTGCTTGCGCTGCTGCACAGCACCCCGCTGAGCGAGGATGAGATCACCGAAGTGGTCGACGCCATCGATGAGGACGTCGAGGGCCCAGTTAACCGTGACGTGATCGCGGACTTCATCTCGGACATGACGCAATACGACGCCGGTCCGGAGAACATCGCGCGGGTGGCCGCCAGGCTGGCCGCCGCCGGTTGGCCGCTGTCGGGTATCGCGGACGCGTCTAACGGCGAAGCCGCCGCCTCACAAGCCTGACGTGTCGATCACGAAGCGGTAGCGCACGTCGCTGGCCAGCACCCGCTCGTAAGCCTCGTTGATGTAACCGGGCTCGATGAGTTCGATTTCCGGCGTCACGTCGTGCTCGGCGCAGAAGTCCAGCATCTCCTGGGTCTCGGCGATCCCGCCGATGTTCGACCCGGACAGGCTGCGGCGTGCCAGCGCCAACGGGAATGCCGGCACCTCCATCGGGTGCTCGGGGATACCCAGCTCGACGAGCGTGCCGTCGACGTCAAGCAGGTTCAGGTAGTCGCCGAGTTTGAGGTTGGCCGAGACGGTATTGAGGATCAGGTCGAAGCTGCCGCGAAGGTTGCGGAAGGTGTCCGGGTCGGCGGTGGCGTAGTAGTGGCTGGCACCCAGACGCAGTCCGTCCTCCATCTTCTTCAGCGACTGCGATAACACCGTCACGTGGGCGCCCATCGCCGCGCCCAGCTTGACGCCCATGTGACCCAGCCCGCCCAGGCCGATGATCGCGAGCCGCGTGTCCGGCCCCGCTTTCCAGTGTCGGAGCGGCGAGAAGAGCGTGACGCCCGCGCACAGCAGCGGGGCCGCTTTGTCCAGCGGCAACGAGTCGGGGATGCGCACGACGAAGTTCTCGTCGACGACGACTGCCTGGCTGTAGCCGCCCTGCGTTGACGTGCCGTCTTTATCGATCGAGTTGTAGGTGAAGGTAGCGCCCGGCTTGCAGTACTGCTCGAGCCCGGCCTTACAGCTGCTGCACTTACCGCAGGAGTTCACCATGCAGCCGACGCCAACGTGATCGCCCACCTGGTATTTGCTGACCTCAGGGCCGACGGCGCTCACCACGCCGGCGATTTCGTGGCCGGGAACCACGGGGTAATTGGGTTGGCCCCATTCGGCTTTCACGGTGTGGATGTCGGAGTGGCAGATACCGGCGAACTTGATGGCGATGGCCACGTCGTGCGGGCCGGGGTCGCGGCGGGTGATCGTGGTCTTGGTCAGCGGCGCGTTCGCCGAGGTAGCGGCATACGCGGAAACACTGCTCATTGGGCAATCCTCTTGAGTGCGCTTGTTTCGTATCGAATTCTATTGAACACAACCAGATTAGCATAGGTAAACTATGTATTTCGTGCGGTGCGGTCGAGATCACAGACCGCTGGCCGTCAGTTGATCGGGGCGTTCACGAAGCGCAGATCATCGATGACACCGCGCGCCGCAACCACGCCCTCGCCGGTCTGCCAAATCTCATTGTTGACCACGAAGACTCGGTTGTCGCGGGTGGCGGCCAGCTTGCGCCACGAATCGCTGTCGAAAATGGTTGCGGCGCGGTCCTTGGCGGCCGGCGACGCGAACGACACGTACACCAGGTCGGCATCGGCCGGGGAGAAGGCCGGGGTGCCCGCCAGGTCGGCGTCGGTGCTGCCGATCTCGATGTAGGGCTTGTCGGTAAACCGTTGCGACGCAGGGCGATCCACGCCGACCGTGGCCAGCACACTGGCCGGGAAATTCTCGGCACCGTATACCCGGATGGTGTTCTCGGTGAACTGCACGATCGACGCCTGGTAGTGGGCGGCGTCGTGAGCCGCGCCGTCGTCGTGGGCCTTCTTGGTGAAGCCGTCGATCACGCCGCCGGCGGCGTCGGCCCGACCGGTGGCCGCACCCACCCCACGCAGGTTGTCCTCCCAGGCCGCACCCGGTGCCCCGGTGAAGACCGTCGGCGCGATCGCGGCCAACGCCGAATACAACTTCGGCGTCAACGCCTGAGAGCCAAGAATCAGATCCGGCTTGGCCGCCCCGATAGCCCCTAGGTCGGGACTGCTGCGGGTGCCCACGCCCGGCAGGCGACGCACGACCGTGCCCAGGTAGGACGGCTGGCTCGAGGAGCCGTCCGGCAGCGCGGCGGCGACGATCCGCGACTGCAGGCCCAGCGCGCACAGGGCGTCGAGCTGGTCGCCGGAGAGCACGACGATCCGCTGCGGATCAGCGGGCACCTGGGCGACATCGGGCTGCACCCCCGCCGCGTTGTGGGCCGTGCGAGTCGCCGGCCCGGGATCCGGCTCAGCCGGTTGCGGCGCGCACGACTCGTCTGGTCGCCGCTGGTTGCCCAAAACGCCGGCCCCGGCAATTTGGGTGGTGCTGGTGATAACCGACGTCGGCGATGAACCGCCGCCGGGCGATCCCGTTGTGCAACCAGTGCACAGCGCGGCCGAAATCGCTGTCGCAGCGGCAGCGGACATCACCGGTCGCACACCCCTGAACAGCACGGGTCCGACGGTAACATCCGGTTAGCTGACGCCGGCTGCATGCGCGAGACGACGAGCCGCGCCGTTCACTGGCCGAGTACGACAGTTTGTAGGACCAGTCGCTCGCGGGGCACGTTCGAACGCTAGACTCAGGTGCCACTGATCCCAGTTGCCCCGCCCGACGTTTGGAGGAGCTCTTGACTACCGAAGCGCCCCCGCTGGGAGAACTCGAGGCGAGTCGTCCGTACCCGCCGCGAACTGGACCTAAAGGCAACCTGGTCTACCGGCTGATCACCACCACCGATCACAAGATGATCGGGATCATGTACGTGGTCACCTGCTTCATTTTCTTCTTCGTCGGCGGGCTGATGGCGCTGCTGATGCGTACCGAGTTGGCCGCTCCGGGTCTGCAGTTCTTGTCGAACGAGCAGTTCAACCAGCTGTTCACCATGCACGGCACGATCATGCTGCTGTTCTATGCGACGCCGATCGTGTTCGGCTTCGCCAACCTGGTGCTGCCGCTGCAGATCGGCGCGCCTGACGTGGCGTTCCCGCGGCTGAATGCCTTGTCGTTCTGGCTGTTCTTGTTCGGCGCGACGATCGGCATGGCCGGTTTCATCACCCCGGGTGGGGCCGCCGACTTCGGCTGGACCGCTTACACCCCGTTGACCGACGCCATCCACTCACCCGGCATCGGGGCCGACCTGTGGATCATGGGGTTGATCGTCGCCGGTCTGGGCACCATCCTGGGCGGGGTCAACATGATCACCACGGTGGTGTGCATGCGCGCGCCGGGGATGACGATGTTCCGGATGCCGATCTTCACCTGGAACATCCTGGTGACGTCGATCCTGGTGTTGATCGCGTTCCCGCTGCTGACCGCGGCTTTGTTCGGGCTGGCCGCCGACCGACACCTGGGAGCCCACGTCTACGACTCGGCCAACGGCGGAGTTCTGTTGTGGCAGCACCTGTTCTGGTTCTTCGGTCACCCCGAGGTCTACATCGTGGCGTTGCCGTTCTTCGGCATCGTTACCGAGATTTTCCCGGTGTTCTCCCGTAAACCGATCTTCGGCTACACCACGTTGGTCTATGCGACGTTGTCGATCGCCGCGTTGTCGGTTGCGGTGTGGGCGCACCACATGTTCGCCACCGGCGCGGTGCTGCTGCCGTTCTTCTCCTTCATGACCTATCTGATCGCGGTGCCGACCGGCATCAAGTTCTTCAACTGGATCGGCACCATGTGGAAGGGCCAGCTGACCTTTGAGACGCCGATGCTGTTCGCGGTCGGCTTTCTGATCACCTTCCTGTTGGGTGGTCTGACCGGGGTGCTGCTGGCCAGCCCGCCGCTGGACTTCCAGGTCACCGACAGCTATTTCGTGGTCGCGCACTTCCACTACGTGTTGTTCGGGACCATCGTGTTCGCCACCTTCGCCGGTACGTATTTCTGGTTCCCGAAGATGACCGGCCGGCTGCTCGACGAGCGGCTGGGCAAGCTGCATTTCTGGCTGACGTTCATCGGTTTTCACACCACGTTCCTGATTCAGCACTGGCTGGGCGACATGGGGATGCCGCGCCGCTATGCCGATTACCTGCCCACCGACGGATTCCAGCCCTACAACGTTGTTTCCACGGTCGGGGCGTTCATCCTTGGCGTGTCGATGATTCCGTTCGTCTGGAACGTCTTCAAGAGCTGGCGCTACGGCGAAGTGGTCACGGTCGACGACCCGTGGGGGTACGGGAACTCGCTGGAGTGGGCCACCAGCTGCCCACCGCCGCGGCACAACTTCACCGAGCTGCCCCGCATCCGTTCTGAGCGCCCGGCCTTCGAGTTGCACTACCCGCACATGGTGGAGCGATTGCGTGCCGAGGCGCACGTGGGCCGCGGACACAGCCAGGAGCTGGCCGAGGTGCCCTCGAGCTGAGTACACCCCGCAAGGTGTCGGCGCTGATCACCGTCACCGGTGTCGACAAGCCAGGCGTGACGTCGGCGCTATTCGAGGTTCTCTCCGGCCACGAGGTCGAACTGCTCAACGTCGAGCAAGTCGTGATCCGGGGCCGGCTGACCTTGGGCGTGCTGGTGTCGGCTCCACTCGAGGTGGCCGAGGGTAAGACGCTGCGGGCGGACGTCGAGGCGGCCATCCACGCGGTCGGCCTGGACGTCAGCATCGAGCGCAGCGACGATCTGCCGATCATCCGGGAACCGTCGACGCACACCATCGTGGTGCTCGGCCGACCGATCACCGCCGAGGCGTTCGGCGTGGTGGCCCGGGAGGTGGCCGCACTGGGCGTCAACATCGACCTCATTCGCGGCGTCTCCGACTACCCGGTCACCGGCCTGGAATTGCGCGTTTCCGCGCCACCGGGCGTCGGAAGCCGGCTGCAGGCCGCGTTGACGCAGGTGGCCGCGGACCAGTGCGTCGACATCGCGGTGGAGGATTACGGTCTGTCCCGGCGCGCTAAACGGCTGATCGTGTTCGATGTCGACTCGACGCTGATCCAGGGCGAAGTCATCGAGATGCTGGCCGCCCGGGTAGGAGCTCAGGAGGCCGTCGCCGCGATCACCGAGGCCGCGATGCGCGGCGAACTGGACTTCGCGGAGTCGCTGCGGCAGCGGGTGGCCACCTTGGCGGGTCTGCCCGCCGAAGTGCTCGACGAGGTCGGCGAAGAGTTGGAGCTGACGGCGGGCGCGCGGACCACGCTGCGTACGTTGCGGCGGCTGGGTTATCACGTGGGCGTGGTCTCCGGCGGCTTCCGGCAGGTCATCGAGCCGTTGGCGCATGAGCTGATGCTGGACTTCGTCGCCGCCAATGAGCTGGAGATCGTCGACGGCAAAATCACCGGCCAGGTCGTCGGACAGATCGTCGACCGCGCCGGTAAGGCAAAGGCACTGCGGGACTTCGCGCATCAGGTCGGCGTGCCGATGGCGCAGACGGTCGCGGTGGGCGACGGCGCCAACGACATCGACATGCTGGCCGCCGCGGGCCTGGGCGTGGCGTTCAACGCCAAACCCGCGCTGCGGGAAGTTGCCGACGCCTCGCTGAGCTACCCGTACCTGGACACCGTGCTGTTCTTGCTCGGCGTCACGCGCGGCGAGATCGAGGCCGCGGACGCGGTCGACGGTGTGGTGCGACGCGTCGAGATCCCACCCGAATAATCGCCGAGCAGACGCAAAAGCCCCCCACGTCTCGGCGTGTCGGGGGCTTTTGCGTCTGCTCGCGACCGGCCGCGACCCGACAGCCGCCGCGGCGTCGCGGTACGGCACGATGGTCGGGTGCCCGAAACCGGAAGCCGGAGGTGAAACCCGAGGATTCGAGAGAATCCGAGGGTGGAACCGACCAGACTAACGACGCAGCCGACCCCGATCTGCTGATCGACTTCAAGGACGTTTCGTTGCACCGTGATGGCCATCTGCTGGTCGGGCCGGTGAGTTGGTCGGTCGAGCTCGACGAACGCTGGGTGATCATTGGGGCCAACGGTGCCGGCAAGACATCGTTGCTACGCATCGCCGCTGCCGCCGAGCACCCCTCGTCGGGCGTCGCCTACGTGCTCGGTGAGCGCCTCGGCCGCGTCGACGTGTCCGAGTTGCGCTCCCGGGTGGGCTTGAGTTCCTCGGCGCTGGCGCAACGGATTCCCGGTCATGAGGTGGTGCGCGACTTGGTCGTCTCGGCCGGTTACGCGGTGCTGGGCCGGTGGCGGGAACGCTACGAGGACGTCGACTACCACCGGGCCATCGACATGCTGGAAAGCCTGGGCTCCGAGCACCTGGCCGACCGCATGTACGAGACCCTGTCGGAGGGCGAGCGCAAGCGGGTGCTGATCGCGCGCGCGTTGATGACCGATCCCGAGTTGCTGCTGCTCGACGAACCGGCTGCCGGTCTGGACTTGGGCGGCCGCGAGGAACTGGTGGCGCGGCTGACCGACTTGGCCGCCGACCCCGACGCTCCGGCGCTGGTCCTGGTCACACACCACGTCGAGGAGATTCCGCCCGGCTTCAGCCACTGCATGCTGATGTCGGAGGGACAAGTCGTCGCGGCAGGTTTGCTGACAGACGTACTGACCGGCGAGAATCTATCGACGGCGTTCGGCCAGTCGATCACGGTCGACGTGATCGACGGACGTTACTTCGCCCGGCGAACTCGCACCCGCGCGGCCCATCGGAGGCGCTGATGACCTCGTCGACCGACGAACCCTACGTCCCGCTGACGCCCCGGCCCGCCGCCACCGTGATGCTGATCCGCGACGGCTCCCAAGGCGTTTCTGTCTTCTTGATGCGCCGGCACTCGGCGATGGAATTCGCCGCCGGGGTGATGGTGTTCCCCGGCGGCGGCGTCGACGACCGCGACCGCAACGCCGAGATCGCTTGGGCCGGGCCGCCGCCGTCGTGGTGGGCGCAGCGGTTCAGCATCGAAACCGAGCTGGCCGAAGCCCTGGTGTGCGCTGCGGCCCGGGAGACGTTCGAGGAGTGCGGCGTGCTGTTCGCCGGCCCGGCCGACGACCCGGGCGGCATCGTCGGCGACGCGTCCGCGTATCGCGAATCGCGGCTGGCGCTGGCCGATCGGACGCTGTCGTTCGCCGACTTCCTCCGCGGCGAAAACCTGGTGCTGCGGGCTGACCTGCTCCGACCGTGGGCCAACTGGGTAACCCCGGAAGCCGAGCGCACCCGCCGCTACGACACGTACTTCTTCGTCGGAGCGTTGCCGGAGGGTCAGCGGGCCGACGGGGAGAACACCGAATCCGACCGTGCGGATTGGACCACGCCGCGGGCCGCCATCGACGACTTCGCGGCCGGCCGCAGCTTCCTGCTGCCGCCGACCTGGACCCAGCTGGACTCGCTGGCCGGACGCACGGTCGCCGACGTGTTGGCCGTCGAGCGTCAGATCGTCACCGTGCAGCCGAATCTGGAGATCGACGGCGACAACTGGGTGTTCGAGTTCTTCGACTCCGATCGCTACCACGCGGCACGGAAATCCGGTGGACACCGATGGCGGCTGTGAGCGAGTTCGTCAGCATCCACCTGGGCATAGAGCGCCCGGGGGTCGGCACGCTGGTGGTATCGCGGCCGCCTACCAATGCCATGACCCGGCAGGTCTACCGGGAGATCGGGCAGGCCGCGGCCGAGGTCGCACGTCGCGACGACATCGCCACGGTGATCATCTTCGGCGGCCACGAGATCTTCTCCGCGGGTGACGACATGCCCCAACTGCGCGCGCTGACCGCTCCGGAAGCCGAGACCTGGGCACAGGTGCGGCGCGACGCCGTCGATGCCGTCGCGGCGATTCCGAAGCCGACCGTGGCCGCGATCACCGGTTACGCGCTGGGCGCCGGGCTGGGCCTGGCGCTGGCCGCCGACTGGCGAGTGAGCGGTGACAACGTGCGCTTCGGTGCGACGGAGATCCTGGCCGGTTTGGTGCCTGACGGTGGGGGCATGGCGCGGTTGACCCGCACGGTCGGGGTCAGCAGAGCCAAGGAACTGGTGTACAGCGGACGTTTCTTCGACGCCGAGGAGGCGGTGGCCTTGTGCCTGGTCGACGAGGTGGTGGCTCCTGACAACGTGTACGACGCCGCCGTGGCCTGGGCCGGGCGCTTCGTCGACGGACCCCCGTACGCGCTGGCGGCGGCCAAGGCCGGCATCAACGACGTGTTCGAGCTGGCTCCGGCCGAGCGGGTGGCCGCCGAACGCCGCCGCTTTGTGGACGTGTTCGGCAGTGCAACTAAGCTGGCGCATCGTGACGAGGAGTTCGAAGGCCGCCGGTGAGCCGGCGCCGCAACCGCATGCCACCGCCGAGCAGGTTGAGGCCGCCCGCCACGACAGCAAGCTGGCCCAGGTGCTCTACCACGACTGGGAGGCGGAGAACTACGACGAGAAGTGGTCCATCTCCTACGACCAGCGCTGCATCGACTACGCGCGGGACTGCTTCGACGCCGTCATCCCTGACGATGAGATCTACCGCCTGCCGTACGACCGGGCTCTCGAATTAGGCTGTGGCACAGGATTTTTCCTGCTGAATCTGATTCAGTCCGGGGTCGCGCGGCGTGGTTCGGTCACCGACCTGTCCCCGGGCATGGTCAAAGTCGCCACTCGCAACGGGCAGTCGCTGGGCCTGGACATCGACGGTCGGGTCGCCGACGCTGAGGGCATCCCGTATGACGACAACACATTCGACCTGGTGGTGGGACATGCTGTGCTGCACCATATTCCGGACGTAGAGCTGTCGCTGCGTGAGGTGCTGCGGGTGCTGCGGCCGGGCGGGCGCTTCGTCTTCGCCGGCGAGCCGACGTCTGTGGGCAACGGCTACGCCCGGACGCTGTCGACACTGACCTGGCGGATCACCACCAATGTCACCAAGTTGCCCGGTCTGGGCAGTTGGCGGCGTCCACAGGCCGAGCTGGACGAGTCCTCGCGCGCCGCGGCGCTGGAGGCCGTTGTCGACCTGCACACCTTTACTCCCAGTGACCTGGAGAAGATGGCCGTCTCCGCCGGCGCTGTGGACGTCGAGACCGCCACCGTCGAGTTCACAGCGGCAATGCTGGGCTGGCCGCTGCGCACCTTCGAGTATGCCGTGCCCTCGGAACGGCTGGGCGGGGTCTGGGCCAAGTTCGCGTTCAACGGCTGGAAGACGTTGAGCTGGGTTGATGAGAACCTGTGCCGCCGCGTGGTGCCGAAGGGCTGGTTCTACAACGTGATGATCACCGGGATCAAGCCGTCCTGAACTTCGGGCTCGACGACGTTGCTTACCTGATATCGGACGCGGGCCGTGCGGCGCTGACCATCGTGGATGGGTTGCCGCTGACCGATCGCGTCACCGAGATCGCTGCGCTACGAAAGCAATTCGGTAATCGGACACCGGCACTGGTGGAAACGGTGTTGCTGCGGCGGCGCGCGGCCGACAAGCTGCCCGGTACCGGCGAGTGGCTGTTCACCGACGAGGCGCTGCAGCAAGCCAGCGCCGCGGCTGTGGCGTCGCATCGGGCGCAGCGGTTGGCCGGCCGGATTGTGCACGATGTAACGTGCTCGATCGGCACCGAGGTGGCGGCGCTGCGCGGTTCTGCCGCCCGGGTGGTGGGCAGCGACGTCGACCCGGTGCGGCTGGCGATGGCGCGACACAACCTGGGTGCCGCGGCCGACCTGTGCCGCGCCGACGCGCTACACCCAGTGACCCGCGACGCGGTCGTGATGGCCGACCCGGCGCGGCGCGGCAGCGGACGACGGCGCTTCAACCCGCGCGAGTACCAGCCCGCTCTGGACCAGCTATTCGATGTCTATCGTGGCCGGGAGCTGGTCGTAAAATCTGCTCCCGGAATCGATTTCGACGTCGTGAGACGCCTCGGTTTCGACGGCGAGATCGAGGTGACCTCTTATCGGGGGTCGGTGCGGGAAGCGTGCTTGTGGTCGGCCGGTTTGGCCGAGCCGGCTGTGCGCCGGCGGGCTAGCATCCTGGACCGCGGCGAACAGATCACCGACGCCGAGCCGGACGATTGCCCGGTGCGGCCCGTCGGCCGGTGGATCGTCGACCCCGACGGCGCGGTGGTGCGGGCCGGCCTGGTGCGCCATTACGCTGCGCGCCACAGCCTGTGGCAGCTGGACCCGCACATCGCCTACCTGTCCGGGGACCAATTGCCCACGGGAGTTCGCGGATTCGAGGTTCTCCAGCAGCTGCCGTTCGACGAGCGGCGGTTGCGTCAGGCGCTCTCAGCGCTGGACGGCGGCGCGTTGGAGATCCTGGTGCGCGGCGTGGATGTCGACCCCACGGCGCTGCGCTGGCGATTGGCGTTGCGGGGCAGCCAGGCCTTGACGGTGGTGATCACCCGGGTCGGCTCGGGTGCAGCGGCGAGGGGGATTGCATTTGTGTGCCGCCCGTCGCGGTAGCGCTGCGCTAAACGGCATTCCACCGCGAGTGGCCTTTGAGTTCGCATCGTCCGAATACAAGCTGAGAACATACTCAGTGTTTTCTCAGGTTTTGTTTCGTCCATATTGCACGCCAGTCAATAAGCCAATGGGCCTCAGCGGTCTAGCGCTGATGGCGAAAATCGCGCACGCGGCGCTGATCTCGGCCGAAGACTTGCTGGGCTAGGGCCCGCGACCCTGCGCAGTTTCGGCTAGAAAAAGAGCTGAGAGAGTCCTCTTGTGTGACAGTGCGACCGCTTCGGCTCGAGGCGCCGACTTTCTCTACTGCTAT
The DNA here is from genome assembly GCA_963751315.1 of uncultured Actinomycetota bacterium. Classification (GTDB taxonomy): domain Bacteria; phylum Actinomycetota; class Actinomycetes; order Mycobacteriales; family Mycobacteriaceae; genus Mycobacterium. The sequence goes on from CAVVUH010000011.1 coordinate 260,719, forward strand.
TAAAGAACCACCGGCGTTTCCTTCCGCTTGAGGCGAAAGGTTCGTCGGTAGGGTCCGCGTCACGTCGCTGCTGGTCTGACCCATTTCTTTACCGGCCGCTCCCTCGCGGGCGTGCCTTGAATGCAGATTCGTCGACCAGTGGCGGCGTGATGCGGCCCGCCAGGATGGAGTGACTTCATAGGAGCCCGACCAAGAGTCCCGTAGCAGTACCGTCCCCACCCTGGCGGACCCGCGATGACATGTCCACAACCGCACATCGGAAGGGCCGCAATGACATCCACCGCGCCAGCCAGTCTCCCACAGGTCACCATCGGGGTCGACACCCACAAACACTTTCATGTCGCGCACGCCGCCGATGAGCTCGGCCGACCCCTGGGCAGCTACACCATGCCCACCACCAGCATCGGATACGGCGACTTCCTGGCCTGGGCACAGGGCCTCGGGCATCTCGAGGTGGTGGGTATCGAAGGCGTCGGACACTACGGGGCCGGACTGGGCCGCCATCTACGCGGGGTCGGTGTGCGGGTCACCGAGGTCGGCCGCCCCAGCCGGCAACGCCGCGCCCGCCACGGCAAGACCGACAGTGTCGATGCCGCCGGAGCGGCCGCCATGGTGCTGGCCGGTGAAGACCTCGGCGACCCCAAGACCGCCGACGGGATCACCGAAATGCTGCGGGTGCTGCGCATCGCACGGGTCAGCGCCGTACGCGCCCGCGCGAAAGCATTTAACGCTCTCAAGGACCTCATCGTCACCGCACCGGCCGACCTACGTGAACAGCTCGCCGGCCGGCACAAACGCCACCTCGTCGAGGCATGTACCGCCTTGGCTACATCCGAAATCCCCTCTACCCCAGCAGAAGCGGTGTCGGTTGCGCTGAAATCGCTGGCCGAGCGCTGTCTAGCACTCGACGCCGAAACCAAGACACTGGACACACAGATCGAGGCCCTCACCGCGCACGCATGCCCCGCTCTACGCCAGGTGTACGGCGTCGGCCCCGACACCGCCGCCACCCTGCTCGTCGCCCTGGGCGACAACCCCGAACGCATCGGGTCCGACGCTGCGTTCGCCAAACTCTGCGGGGTCTCGCCCATCGAAGCATCCAGCGGCAAAACCGTGCGACACCGACTCAACAGAGGCGGAAACCGCGACGCCAACCGCGCCCTGCACATCATCTGCGTTGTCCGACTCCGCCGCCACCAACCCACCCGCGACTACCTCGCCCGCCGCATCGGCGAAGGCAGGACAAAAGCCGAAATCATGCGCTGCATAAAGAGATACATCGCCCGCGAGATCTACCACGCCGTGCGGCCCACACGCCAAGAAATCCTTACTCAAACCCTTGCCGCAACATGAGAGCATCTGGTGTCGAGGGCGCCATGATGACTTCAACGACGTCTACCCAAAGGGGGCCATCGTTGGGCGGGTCTACATGGCCGGCGTATCCCGCGCCTAGGGCGGCGAGCGCGACTCCGACCACGACCCCGAGGCCCAGACCGCGCGAGCTCTGATCGAGCAACGGCAGGCGAACCGGTGTACCGTGCGCGCAGGGAGCCCTTCGACTCATGCGATCGCAGCTCGCCGACGTCTCACCATTCCTGTCGCTGATGGATTCAGGAGAGCCGAGACCGATGTCCCATCATTTCGACACCCCGACGGGTCGCGAAGACCCCCGTCTGAATCTCTGCGATTTCTATCTTTTCGCCGGCGACCCCGGAAAGACCGTGATGGCGATGACGGTCAACCCGGTGGCCACCGTGGACACGTGTGCCCCTTTTCGCGATGAGGCTCTCTACGTGTTTCGCTTCGACACAGACGGTGACACCCGTGAGGAGGTGTCCTTCAAACTCAAGTTCGCTGAGGTGGTGCACAGCGCGGCCGCCGCGGGCGGACACGCACAGACCTTCGAGCTGCGCCTCGCCACCGGCGCCGACGCAGCTCAGGGTGGATCTGGCGAGTTGATCGCGTCGGGAACGACCGGCGTCACAGTCGCCGGCGAGAGCGGGGTGCGCGTCTTCGCCGGAGTGGTGCATGATGTGTTCGCCGGTAATGCGGGCCTCAATGACTTCAGGCACGCCTTCGCGGCCGGCGTCTACAAACCCGAGGCTTTCACCAACCAGGTCAACGTCTTCCGGGATCGGACCGTCGCCGGCATCGTCGTCGAGGCGCCCAACGAGTTGATCAGCAGCACGACCAGGGTGCAGGCCTGGGCCACGGTGTCGCTGTGCGGCCACGCGCCTGAGCAGCAGGTCGCCCGCTGGGGCCTGCCGATGTTCACCCACCTCCACCTCAACGACGACGAGTTGAGCGAGGCGTTCAACTCGACCGCCCCGTCCGGAGACAATTCGCGGTTCGTCGCGCGCACCATCGACACCGTCACCAAATACGTCACACTCGCCGGCACTTCCGCTGATCCGGCCGCCTACGCGCGCCGCGTGGCCGACCTGTTCGGATCGATGACCCTGCCCTACGAGCTGGGCACGCCCGCATCTTTCGACTACACCGGAATGAACGGGCGCGGGCTGATGGACAACGTGCTGGACAACGTGCTGTCGGTGTTGACCAACTCCCCGCTGGGCGCCGGTGTCGCGCCCGATCCAGCGCAGATCACGGCCGAATTTCCTTACTTCAGCTGTCCGTGACACCGCTGAGCCCTCCGAGGGGACCTCATCTCGGAAGGTTTGAAGCGCCTCGAGGGTCACCCGTTCAACCAGCAAGTGGCCGGGGAGATCGTTGAGTTGTGGCCAAACGTTCTTGCGACCGATTCGGCACTGCGCTCTTTCGATCCATGGTCAAAGCCAAAAACCCAGGGCAACGATCAAGAGTCCGAGGCCCAGGGCAACGATGGGCCAGGATCGCCGGATTCGTCCTAATGCGGTCGCGACCGCTCACAGGCAAGGCACTATGAGACTGGGCTGTGTCTCAACCATCCGGCCCCCCTTCACGTACCGCGACAGATTGAGAAGCTAACCGCCGCTTTGGGGACCAGTCTGGGACCACACGTCATACGTCATGGTGAACGACCTGCACGTCTGTACACGTGATGCACGCTGCCCCTCGCCCGGCAGACGCACAGTGACCTGCGGGAATGCGTTTCCGCTACTTCCTGGGGGCCAAGTGGTCCTCCGACCATCGGGAACCGCCAAAACCATTGCCGCAACATAGGAGCATCGACATCATCTCGGCGTTGGGTAACGAGTCCGGCACCGCGGCCGCTACCAGCGGCGGCTTCCTGGCCGAGCTGCTGTCGCTGTTCTATGCTTCTGCCTCATGTCGGCGACGGCGGACGTTTGCCGCCCGTCCTGATAGGAGCCGGGTAGGCTGTCGAGACGGCATTTGAGCCGTTCCCAGTCTGCGAGGACAAGTCACCCATGCGCTACCTGATGACGGCCGTGCTGATCGCGGCCGGAGCCCTGTTGGGTTGGTACGGTGGGCCGGTCGCGGCCGCGGACTCGACGTGCGGCAACTTGGGCGGCGACGTCGAGGGTGATCAGACGTGCCATGTACATGCCTCCACGTCCACCTACACCCTGGACATGAAGTTTCCGCGCGACTACCCCGACGAGCAGGCGCTCACCGACTACATCGGCCAGAACCGCGATGGATTTGTCAGCGTCGCGCAGACGTCGTCGCAGACATCGGGAACGCGCGAGGTGCCGTACCAAATGGAGGTGACCTCCGAGCAGTACCATTCCGGCCAGCCACCGGGCGGCACCCGAAGCGTGGTGCTGAAGGTCTTCGAGGACCTCGGCGGCCCGCGCCCGTCTACCTCCTACAAGAGTTTCAACTACGACCTCGGATCACAGCAGGCGATCACCTTCGACACGCTCTTCGTGCCTAACAGCAAACCGCTTGATTCCATTTTTCCGATCGTGCAGCGTGACCTGGGACGGCAGACCGGGTTCGGTGCGGCGATCCTGCCCGGCTCCGGCCTCGATTCGTCGCACTATCAGAACTTCGCCATCACCGATGACGAGGTGATTTTCTACTTCGCGCCCGGAGAGCTGCTGCCGGCGTCAATCGCCGGCGCCAGCCAGGTTCACGTGCCGCGCAACGCCATCCCGCCGCTGACGGTCAAGGGCTGATGCACTCTCGGCGTCGTTACGGCACCAGCGACGCCCTAGGCCGTACAGCAGTCACATCTGTCACGCCGATCTCTGCGCAGAGCCGGTAGGCAATTTGCCCGCCTTGTAGCGACAAACCAAGGCGCGCAGGGAACTTTTCCCTCAGAGGCCGCGCACAAGGAGCACTGCAATCCGCAGAGACTTGTGTGACGGTTGTGACAGTAGCGTTGCGTCCAACGACAACGCCCTAGACCGGGCCCGCCAGCGATTCCATCCCCCCAGCGCCGAAGGCCAGTGCCAGCTGAGCGATGCGGCCGATGAGCGGCACGACCCACGCGACCCGCTGGCCGACAGTCGAATCAGCGTGACGAGCACGTCGGCAAACAAGATGGCGCCGCCGGCCCATAGGACCAGTCAGTTCGGCCCGAAGCTGTACACCTGGCCGTCGCTGGTGGCCGTGACCACCCGGCGGTCGTGGCCGATCGAGACCCCGACCGGGTATCCCGTCGCCTCGGGCAGCGAATAGTTGCTAAGCGTGCGGCCGCTGCCCGGATCGAAGACCAGCAGCGACATCCCCCGTGCCCCCCTGCCCGGCCCGCCGGTCACCACCACATAGCCGACGCCCGGACCGGCCAGGCTCGACGTCGACAGCGGGCTGACGTCGTTGCGGCGCCAGACCTGCTGGGCGTGGTCGCCGGCGTCCTTGAAGGCGACCAGTCGGGTGTCCGGGCCGCCGCCCGACACGATCAACCCATTCGGCGTCACCGACGGCGGCGTCTGCGCGAGGAACGCCAGCGGCACCGACCATTTCGGCTTGCCGTCGGCGGCATGCAGCGCCCACAACCGCTCGTCGCGGCCGTTGATGTAAATCGTGGAGCCGTCCTTGGACAGCACCGGGCTGGCCAGTACACCGGCGTTGACCGCGTCGCTGGTCCATTCCCGGGTGAGCAGCGGGCTCTGACCGGGGTGATACTTCAACGCGGTCAGCGCGGCCGCAGGGGCACCCGGCTGCCACAGGCCCACGACCACCATCCCGTTCGCCGCCGCGAATGCCGGCGCCGCGGCGACCGGGCAGCCTGCCCGGGCCGGTCCGCAATCGGAGAGCCCGCGGGTGAAATCGGCCGGGTCGACGCTGTCCACCAGATCCACGGAATTGCCGACCACGGTGCCGCGGTGCGCGTCGAAAACCTGCACCTGCCCAAGATGTGTGACGACGAGCAGTTGACTGTGTCCGAGAAACCTTGGGGTGGAAGGCATTCCGATTACCGGTCGGCGCCAACGGATCCACTGGGTGATGGGAAAGGACACTATCGCCCCGGGCTGGCCGACGTAGAGGTTGTCGAAGCCGTCGAACAATGGGCCGGAGATTCCGCCGCCCTGGAAGAGCCGAGTGCACCAGCGTTGCCTGCCGTTATCGTCGTTCTCCCACTCCATCAGCGAGCAGCCGCCCGGGGTTTGAGCGTTCAGTGCCATCCAGTTGCGGGAGCTCAGCGCCGGTGCGGACGCCAGCGAGCCCTTGACCGAGCGGGTCCAGCGCAGGGTCAGGCTGGTAGCCCCGGAGGTCGCCGTGTAGCTGCTATTGGCGGCGTCACCGTATTGCGCGGGCCAGCCCTCGGCGGGCACGGTGTCGACCCACGAGTCGGTGTTGCCGCAGCCGGCCAGGATGGCCGCCAGAACCGCCGACATCGTGCATGACCAACGCCGTAGTGCACGTCGAGGGCCTGGCCAGAACACGGTGTGGGTTCCACATCCTTCCCGGAACGCGGATGGCACAGCGGGTGCCGGCCTTTTATCTGCGGAGCATGAGCTGCGATCGAGTACAGCCGAGGGTAACTTGTGCCGCCTCGCGTGAGTCTGATTGCCCGCCTCCTCAGCTTGTCGTTGCGCGGCTGGCGCTAGAGTTTCCGGCCATGACGACAATGTGGGGGGCACCTCTGCATCGCCGCTGGCGGGGATCGATGCTCCGTGACCCACGCCAGGCCAAGTTCCTCACCCTGGCATCGCTGAAATGGGTGCTGGCCAACCGCGCGTGGACCCCCTGGTATCTGGTGCGCTACTGGCGGCTGCTGAAGTTCAAGCTGGCCAACCCGCACATCATCACCCGCGGCATGGTTTTCCTGGGCAAGGGCGTCGAGATCCACTGCACACCCGAACTGGCGCGGCTGGAGATCGGCCGCTGGGTGCACATCGGGGACAAGAACACCATCCGCGCACACGAGGGCTCGCTGCGGTTCGGCGACAAGGTGGTGCTGGGCCGCGACAACGTCATCAATTGCTACCTGGATATCGAGCTCGGCGATTCGGCGCTGATGGCCGACTGGTGCTACGTCTGCGATTTCGACCACCGAATGGACGACATCAATTTGCCGATCAAGGATCAGGGCATCATCAAGTCCCCGGTCCGGATCGGGCCGGACACCTGGGTCGGCGTCAAGGCGACGGTGCTGCGGGGCACCACCATCGGGCGGGGCTGCGTGCTGGGATCGCACGCAGTGGTCCGCGGCGATATCCCGGACTATTCGATCGCGGTCGGCGCACCGGCCAAGGTGGTCAAAAACCGGAAGCTGTCCTGGGAGACGTCGGCAGCGCAGCGCGCCGAATTGGCTGCGGCCCTGGCCGACATCGAACGCAAAAAGGCCAACCACTGAGGCTTCTCAGCTGATCTCTTGGTAGCGGCGCAGCGCCTCGCTGCGTTCCGCGCCATGATCGACGATCGGCTCGGGATACCCAGGAGGCCGGTCGCCCTTGGTCAGACGGACATCGTCGACCTCGGCAAGCTCGGGCACCCAGCGACGAATGTAATCGCCTGACGGATCGAACTTCTCGGCCTGTGTAGCCGGGTTGAACACCCGGAAGTACGGTGCCGCGTCGGTGCCGCAGCCCGCGCACCACTGCCAGCCGTGCTGGTTATTGGCCATGTCGCCGTCAACCAGCTGATCGAGGAACCAGCGGGCCCCCCACTGCCAGGGCAGGTGCAGGTCTTTGACCAGAAACGACGCAACGACCATCCGCACCCGGTTGTGCATGAAACCGGTCTCGTGTAGCTGGCGCATGCCGGCGTCGACGATCGGGAAACCGGTTTCGCCGGCTTTCCACGCCTGGAAGCGCCGCTTGGCGTCCGCGCCGGTGTCGGTCTGGATGGCGTCGAAGTCGCGGTTCCAGTTCCACCAGGCGCTATCCGGCCAGTGATGCAGAACCGCAGCGTAGAAGTCGCGAAATGCCAACTGCCGCAAGTATGCTCGCGCGCCGGCGCGACGCTGGTCCAAGTCGGCCACCATCGTCCGCGGGTGGATCGTGCCGAACTTCAGGTGCGCCGACATCCGGCTGGTGGCCTCTCGGTCGGGCCGGTCTCGGTCGTCGGAGTAGCGGCCCAGGCCGTGGTGAACGAATGCTTTCCATTGCCGCCCCGCGCCCGCCTCGCCTGCGGGCAGCTCAAGCTCGACGCCCGGATCGGGTATCTCGACTGATTTCGCCCGCTTTCCCAGCTGCGCGGGATCGACCCAGCGCGCTGATTTGGGGCCGGTTCGAGCAGGTTTCCGCCACCCCAATTCGCGCCATCGGCCGAAGAACGGGGTGAACACCGTGTACGGCTCGCCGTCGTCCTTGGTGACGCGCCCGGGCGACACCAGATACGGCGATCCGGTGGCGACCAACGGCACGTTGCCCAGCGCTTCTCGCACCCGACCGTCGCGGCGCCGCCCGAACGGCGCGAAGTCCTCCGAGACATGCACCGACCGCGCGTCGACTTCCTCGGCGATGGCGGGAATCCGCTCCTCGGGCCGCCCGCGTGTCACCAGTAGGCGGCCATCCAGGTCGTCGCGCAGCTGGCGTAGCGAGTCGCACAGAAATTGCATCCTGCGCCCACCCGAGGACGCCTCCAGGCGCGGATCGAGCACAAAGCAGGCAAGTACCTCGTCGCTGTTGGCGACGGCGTTGAGCAGCGGAGGGAGGTCACGCAGTCTCAGGTCACGGCGGAACCACAACAACGCCCGCATTACCGGGCTACCTGCCTCATGACCGGTTGAGTACCCAGATGTGGCCGGACATCGCGGTGGCGAAGGCGGACCACAGCGGATACGGCAGCAGCGCGGCCCCGGCCCGCGGATCTGCCCGGGCGGTCCGGCGGGTCAGGTCCGCGCTGCTGGCCGCCAGCACCGCCGCACCGACCGCCGATGCGCCGAGTCGGTGGTAGGAGAAAAACAGCCAGCTCCAGCCGGCATTGAGGATCAGGTTGACGGCCAGCGCGACGACGTAGGTGCGGGCTTCCCTGTCGGCTCCGTGGCGCCCCGCTGCGCGCAATCGGTCGATGGCCGCCGCGGACGTGGCCGCGATATCGGTGTAGAGCGCGGTCCAGGCGACCGGGAACAGCTCGTTCGGCGGCACATAGGAGGGTTTCTTCAGCCGGGAATACCAGGACATTGAACGCGGCCGGCTGGCGATGCTTCCGATACCCGCCGCTGCCGCGACCGCGAGTGTCGTGGCAGCCAGCGTCGGCTTATTCACGTTGTCTCCCTTCAACTTCGGCAGACGCCCCGAACGCCAGCGCAGCACGATGGCGCCATTACAGACGAGTGTTTCAGTGATTTAAGTATTAATCAACTGAAGTAATGGCGGAATGCGGATAAACTTCAAGGCGTCATGGGCTCTGATGAGACTGCCGACGGCCGATTCGCGCTCGAGTCGCAGATCTCGGCCGATCTGCGAGTATTGACGGCCGAATCCGAGCAGATCGGCCGAGTTTTCGCCGACGTCCGCGCCCGGCAGTCCGACCCGGGCGATCGGCGCAAGGTGATCCTGCGCCACTCGGATTCCGGCCTCGACACCGCTCGAGCGTTCGTTGCCCCATTGGGACAGCAAACCCGCACCGCGATGGCCGACTTGCCCGACGCTGACCTGGCCGCAGCCCGGCGGGTGTTCGCCGCGCTGATCGATGCCATGCGGCGATATCAAGATGAGCTCGCATCAGTCGAACCACCCAGCAGCCAACGTGCTGCTACGGGGTAACCCGGTGGTAGGCACCTAACCGAGTACATGCTAAGCGGAGAGGGGGCGAATGGCCGTGCCAACAGACCCCGGCGGGATGACAACCCGCAAGCGACGTCACATCGACGTGTGCCTTGACGACCGGGTCGCGTATTCCGGAGTCACCACCGGGCTGGAACGCTATTGCCTGCCATACAACGCGCTGACGCAGACAAGCCTCGCCCATATCGACTTGTCCACCGAGTTCCTCGGCGCGTCCTTGCAAGCACCGATATTGATCGGCGCAATGACCGGCGGCGCCGAACTGTCCGGGACGATCAACAGGAACCTGGCCGCCGCCGCCCAGCGGCTGGGTGTCGGAATGATGCTCGGCTCGCAGCGGATCATGTTGGACAGTGCACAGGGGGAGGAGGCGGCCAGTAGCTTTACCGTCCGCGACGTTGCGCCGGATGTATTGTTGTTCGGCAATATTGGGCTCTCGCAGCTGACAGTGGCTGCCGTCGACGATATTTCGAATGCGCTGAAACGGGTCGGAGCAGATGTGCTTGCGGTGCACACCAATCCGCTGCAGGAGGCGGTACAGCGCAACGGCGACAGCGACTTTGCCGGATCGATCGACAGGCTGCGCGAAGTCGCCGGCGCGCTGGAATATCCGGTGCTTCTCAAAGAGGTTGGCCACGGAATCGGTGCATCGGCCGTCGCGGAGTTGACCGGGCCATGCGGCGAGCCACCGGTCGCGGCTATCGACGTCGCAGGGGCCGGCGGCACCTCGTGGTCACGCGTGGAGCAACTTGTCAGGTACGGCGAGCTGCGTTATCCCGACTTGGCCGACTGGGGGATACCCACAGCACAGGCGATCGTGGAGGTGCGGAGGGCGCTGCCCACTATCCCGCTGGTCGCCTCCGGAGGTATTCGCACCGGCATGGACGCGGCTAAAGCGCTGGCGTTGGGCGCCGACGTGGTCGCGATCGCGCGTCCGCTACTCGCTGCGGCGATCGAGTCTTCTGGCGCCGTAATCGATTGGCTGCAGCGGTTCATCGACGAGCTGGGAATCTGCCTGCACGGTGCCGGGGCGGCCGATCTTCGGACCCTGCGCGATATCGGCGTGACACCGATGCCGTAAGTACGGGTGATTGGCGCCCACGGCTGCGGCGCGTAAATCAGGCGGGCTCAGTCTGTTTCGTGGGTTTGCTGTTAACGGTGGCTCGCGAACTTGTCGACTTAGCCTGCTGCGCAACCAGTTCGCTTTCAAACGTTGACATCGCGGCGATCATTGCGGTGAACACCCGATGAGCCGCCATCAGGTCCGTGTCGGGCAGCTCGGCAAGCGCCGAGCGGAGATGAACGCCCATCGGGGCAAAAAACGCGTGCGCCAGTTCCATACCGCTATCTTCGTACCGAAGAAGGGCTTTGCGTCGATCCGTTGGATCCGCTTCACGCCGAACGTGGCCGGCGTCGATCATCCGATCGACGAGGTAGGTGATCGCGGCCGGTGAGACGTCCATGCGCTGCCGTAGTTGAGCCATGGTCAACGGTGTTCCGGCAGTTTCGGCAACCATCACGTGCAGCAAGGCGTGGAAGTCGTTGCCGCTCACGTCGTTCTGGCGCGCGAAATATCGACCCATCCGATCAGACTGCGCTGTAACCGCCCGCATATCTGCGGACATCAGCTCCTCCAGGTCTGCTCGGTTTGGTGAACTGTCTGTGCCCCGCTTAGTCACCTAACCGCATCCTTTTTAGCGATTGTTCGACAAGCGTATAGGAAACCCGCTGGATCAGCGGCGATACGCGGCGGGCCGGTCGCGCGGTTTTCAGCCAGTCCAGAGCGGGCGGGTGAATTCCCGTTTCGACGCGAAAGCGACAAGGGCGAAACGCATTCCCCTAAGCAACGACGACAAACACGCCTGCCTGGCCCGACCCAGGTTAACTTCACAAGATTAAAGTTTAACTTACTGAACTTCTAGCGCGCTCGCCAGAGCAAAGCCTTCGAAGAAGCAGCGCGGCCATAGCCGCGCTATCTCGCTTATCGTGTGGCCATGACCGACGCCCAGCGTGAACGAAGCGCCCTTGTCGAGACCCTGCGCACAGTCGGGCCCGACGCGCCCACCCTCTGCGCGGGCTGGACGACCCGGGACCTGGCAGCCCACCTCGTCGTGCGGGAACGGCGACTGGACGCAACGCCCGGGATCACGATTCCCTTTCTTGCCGGTTACACCGCCAAGGTCCAGAACCAGACAGCGCAATCAACCAGCTGGGAGGACCTGGTCGAGATGGTCGCCTCGGGGCCGCCGGTGTACTCACCGTTCAAGCTGCTCGACTCGGTGGCCAATCTCGGCGAGATGTTCATCCATCACGAGGACGTGCGCCGCGCCGTCGACGGTTGGCAGCCCCGGGTACTCGACGAATCGACCGTCACCGCGCTGGGTCGGCAGCTCGGTTTGCTGAGCCGCATGACGCTAACGAGGCAGCCCGCCCCGATCGTCCTGCGGACGACCGACGGTCGACAGATTGCCCGCGTCGGGCGTGGAGATGCCGTCACAGTAACCGGCGAACCGCAGGAGTTGGTGTTGTTCGTCGCGGGCCGCGATGCCGTGCAGGTCGAATTCGACGGCGACCCGCGGGCCGTCGCGGCCGTCCGGGCGGCGCGCCGCGGCCTGTGATCAGCGCCCGAGCAGATGCCGCAGCGTCTGGTCGAGGCCGGGACGGCGAAACCGGTGAGCGGCTTGTTGCAGCCGGGCCGGCAGCACACGTTGATTAGCGCAGGCGAGTTCCCGCGCGCCCTGCTCGCCAAGCAGCAACCGCGGTCCAAACGGCGGCACCGGCAACACCGCGGGCCGGCGCAGCACCTTGGCGAGTGTTCGGGTGTAGTCGATGTTGCGCACCGGATCTGCGGCCACCGCGTTGACCGGTCCAGACAGCGTGGTGTCCCACAGCCCGCGGTGATACACGTCGACAAGATCGTCGATCCCGATGTAGGAAAACCACTGTTGACCGTCGCCGACGCGACCGCCGAGCCCGGCGCGGAACAGCGGAAGTAGCAGGCGAAGGGTGCCGCCGCCAGGGGATTGCACGATCCCGGTGCGCACTCGTACCACTCGCACCCCGCCGTCCTCGGCCGCCGTCGCGGCGAGCTCCCAGTCGTCGACCACGTCGGCGAGGAACCCGTCCCCGCGGTCGGTTTCCTCGGTCAGTGTCTGGTCGCCGCGGTCATAGCCGTAGTAACCGATCGCCGACGCGCAGATCAGCACCTTCGGCCCGTCGGCTGATTTCGCGATCAGTTCCGCGAGGCGGCGAGTGGGACCGATCCGGCTGTCGCGGATCGCGGCTCGGTGCGACTCGGTGAAGCGGCCGGCGATCGATGCGCCGGCCAGGTGAATCACCGCGTCGGCGCCATTCAGCAGATCCGGATCGGGATCGTCCGGATTCCATTGCCGTTCATCAGGTTTGGTCGCAGCGTGGCGCACCAGGTGGATCACCCGATGACCGCCGGTGGTCAGGAAGGCGGTCAACGCCGACCCGACCAGCCCGGACGATCCGGTGACCGCAACCGTGATCGGCGCCAAACCTTGCGTGGTGGCATGCCGGTGGGCGGCGAGGTCATCGGCCAACTGGCGATGCCGGTAAGCGAACATCGCGCGCAGCGCACTGGCGGGGATCGGTGTGGCGACGCGGTCGGTCACCCGGGTGCGGTCATGGCCGACCTCGTCGAAGTCGTGGGTGTGCCGCCAGCGGACCGCCAGCCGAACCGGCAACGACGCCAGTCCTTCGGCGCCGATCGAGTCGACGAAGCGTCGCGGCGGATCGTAGGCATCCGGTTGATGGTCGGCCACCCAGCGCAGACCGCCGGGAAGGCCGAGTTCAGCGCGCCCGTTGCGCAGCGACTCCGCCTCGGCGACGACCCGCACCGGCTGCCAGGGCGGTGTCAGCCGGGTGATCGCGCCGGGCCGGGTGTGCCAGTCGAACACTTCGTAGATTGGCGCGTCGACCACGCTGGAATACACAAGTCCCATCTACCCGACGGTACCGGCGAATTCGGCGGGCCCCCGTATATTGCCCGGCTCGCCCCCTTGCCGCTGCGCGGCTGGGGTGCCCCCACCTCAGGCGTTCACGGCCTGCATCGTCGCCGGGCCGACTAGCGGTCAGGCAGCGCGTGCTCGACGATCGGCAGCCGCGGAAGCGGCTGGCGTTCACGGCGTTTGGACGCCAGGTACACCTGCGCGGTCTCGTCAGCCACCGTGTGCCAGTCGAAGTCTGAGGTCAGGCGTTCACGAGCGGCCCGGGCCCGGCGCTGGGCGGCGGCCGGATCGTCAAGCACGGCGCCGACCGCTTCGGCCAGCCGCGCCACATCGCGGGGCGGACACGACATCCCGGTTTCGCCGTTGATCACCGCCTCGCCCAGCCCGCCGATGTTCGACGTCACCAACGGCGTTCCCGCCGCGGCGGCCTCCAGCGCCACCAGCCCGAACGGCTCATAGTGACTGGGCAGCACCGCGGCGTCGGCGCGATGCAGCGCCGCCAGGAGCTCGGCGTGATCGAGCCGTCCGACGAACCGGGTTGCCTTGAGCACCCGGTGTTTACGAGCCTGCTCGACCAGCCAGTCCTGCTGGGTGCCGTCACCGGCAATCGTCAGCGTGGTACCGGGGTGGGCGCGCCTGATCCGCGGCAGTGCCGCGATCGCGTCGTGCACACCCTTCTCGTATTCCAGCCGGCCCACGAAAAGCAGCTCCGGCGGCCCGCCGGCCACACCGTGGCGCCGGCGTTCCGCGAACGGCCAGCGGGCTGCGTCGATGCCATTGCGGATCACGGTGACCTCGGCCAGGCCGGGCCCGAACAGCTCGGTGATCTCGTCGCGCATCGACGCCGAACAGGTGATCAGCGAATCGGATTCGCGCACCAGCCACGACTCCACGGCATGTACCTGCCTGCTCAGCGATCCGGAAACCCATCCGGAATGCCGACCGGCCTCGGTGGCGTGAATCGTGGAAACCACTGGCACGTCGTAAAACTCAGATAGTGCGACGGCGGGATGTGCCACCAGCCAGTCATGCGCGTGCACCACATCGGGCCGCCACGGGCGGCCGCTGCGCTTTTTCTTCAGCGACAATCCGGGGCGGACCATGGCATGGCCCATGGCCAGCGTCCAGGCCATCATGTCCTTGCCGAAGGTGAACTCGTGCGGGTCTTGCGCGGCCGCGACGACTCGGACGTCTTCGTTCATTTCATCCGACGACGGGTGGGTGCTCGGGTCGGTTCCCGACGGGCGGCGGGACAGCACGACAACCTCGTGCCCGGCGGCCGCCAGCGCGGTTGAAAGGTGATGGACGTGGCGGCCGAGCCCACCGATCACGACCGGTGGGTATTCCCACGACACCATCAGAACCTTCATCGCGGCAGCCTGCGTGCGTCCAACGCGCCGAAGAGCCCGTCGGCCCGGTTCCAGCCATCTGCGAGGCGCTGCGCGACCTCCCGGCGGCCGGACGCCAGCGCATCGGCGATCTCACGGGTGGCATGTGCGTGCAGATGTGCCCGGTAGCGGGCATAGTCGGCGGCCGAGTCCTTGCTCACCATGAACGGCCAATCACTGGAAACGGTAAGCAGTGTCTCGCGCAGGATCTGATCGGCGATGTGGTCGCGCGGTATCGGCCCGTCCAGGGACGCGGTCTGGGCCAGCGCCTTGTCCACGGTGCTCAGCGCGGTGTCGACGACTTCGTTGTTGAGCTGCACCAGGTCGGCCACCTTGTCGCCGGCCCATACCTGCCAGTCTTTGCCCGAACCCCAAGAGCTGGGCGGTAATTCGATGGCGTCGCCGACGAAACCCGCGGCGACGGCATCGCTCAGCGTGCCGATGCGCACCCCGGCCTCCGGCAATGCCCGCAGCACCCGCTCCAGCCACACCGGTCCCTCGTACCACCAGTGGCCGAACAACTCGGTGTCGAACGCCGCCACCACGTGCGCGGGTCGCCCGATGCGCTCGGATTCGGCCTGCAGTCTGCGGCGGACTACGTCAACGAAATCAGCTACGTGGCCGTCGATTGCGCGATCGGCACGCTCGGGATCGTAAGGCGCCTTGGCGTCCGACGGCACGTTGCGGCCGGTGACCCGGGCGGGCTTCAGGCCGGTGCGGTGGTCGTAGGTGTGGAAATCGCGATAGGCGGCGTGGCCGGGATAGCCGGATTTCGGCGACCACACCCGGTAGCTGACCTGCAGGTCGCGCCCGAACGCGACGACGTCGGAGTCGCCGACCGGCCGGCCCAGCGCGGTGTCACCGTGCAGCGATGGCCCGTCGACCATGAAATGGCCGATCCCGGCGGCCGCATAGTCGTGTTCCATTCCCGGTGCGTAGGCGCATTCGGGTGCCCAGATGCCAATCGGCGTGTGCGACAACCGCTGCCGCGCATCGGCCAGGCCCTCGCGCAGCGCGAACTCCCGCAACCGCGGTGTCAGCAACGGCTGAAACGGATGCGCCAGCGGACCGCCCAACAACTCAACCGTGCCGGCGTCAATCAACCCGCGCAGCAGGGGGCTTCCGCCATGCCGCCACCCGGTGGTGAAATCGTCGAGCGCCTGCTCGGTCTCGGCGAATTCACGAATCCCGAAGGACCGCAATGCTTCTGGCGTGCTAGACGTCACGGTATCGGACAGGTCTCCGGGACGGACGCTGGCCGCCTCGGCGGCGCGCAGTTGCCAGTTGGCCAACCAGTGATGCATCCCGTCCAGGCAGTACGGATCGTCGAGCTGCGCCGTCACCACCGGCGTCATGCCCAGCGTGATCAGCCGACGGCGGTCCTCGCCGGCCAGCTTCCGCAGCACCCGCAACAGCGGCAGGTAGGACGCCGACCAGGATTGGTAGAGCCATTCCTCACCCACGGGCCAGCGGCCGTGGTGGGCCAGCCACGGCAGATGGGTGTGCAGCACCAGGGTGAACAGACCGGGCACCTGGCTACCGGTCGGCTGGTTCACGGGCGCACCGCGATCGCGACCAGATCCAAGCTGTCATCGATGTGGTGCGCCTGATCGGTTCCGGCCTCGACCACATCGAAGTCCGCGGTGGTGACCGCGGCGACATCGGCCAGCAGCTTCGCCGGCCAGGGCGCGTCGGCGACCACCCGTGCGATCTGGGCGTCGATGATCGAGCCGCCGTGCCGGGCGTCCATCTCGGCCAGCCGCGGACCGTGAAACACGCCACTCAATGCCACCGAGGCAAAATCGGCATCGACCAGCAGCTGGGTCAGCTCGTCGGCATTGAGCTCTCTGGTGTGGAACGGATTGATCGGGGTGTCGCGACCCGGCGAGAACGTGATCCGGTTGGGGGTGGACACCATCAACAGCCCCGATGACCGCAGCACCCTGGCGCACTCGCCGACGAACTGGGCCTGATCCCACAGGTGCTCGATGACTTGAAAGTTGACCACCACATCGACCGAGGCGTCGGCCAGCGGCAGCTCGGCCAGGTTGCCGTGGACGACCTCCACCCGCGGGTAGTGGGCCCGTACGTGCGCAACCGTGGCTTCGTCGTAGTCCAGTGCGATCACCCGCCGCGCGACCCCGGCGATCAGGTCGGCGCCGTAGCCTTCCCCGCAGCCCGCCTCGAGCACTTCGCGGCCCGCGCAGCGTTGCGCCAACCGCTGGTAGACCACCTCGTGGCGGCGAAACCAGTAATTCTCCACGTCGAGGCCTGGGATGGTGCGTTCACCGGTCAACGTCAAAACGGCGTCGACGGGGGCGTGCGGAACGTCGGGGACAAATGCGCTCATTGCATAGGCAGGCTAGCTCCTGGGGCCGCCTTCGCGAATGGTTCACCGGGGGTATTCCCGCTCACGGGGCAGACGGGGGGGCAGAACCTGCAGGACGACCCGCTATGGTGTGAGAGCGAACCGCACAAAGTTACCAGTCAGTAACATGCGCGTGCGGGGGCGAAAGACATGAGCTAAGTCTTGCCGCTGGCGGCTGCAGGACTCATTCGAGGAGGACGAGCCACACTCATGACGAACATCGTGGTCCTGATCAAGCAGGTCCCAGACACCTGGTCAGAGCGCAAGCTCAAAGACGGCGATTGGACGCTGGACCGTGAGGCCGCCGACGCTGTGCTGGACGAGATCAACGAGCGGGCCGTCGAGGAGGCGCTGCTCATCCGGGAGAAAGAAGCCGCCGACGGCACCGAGGGATCGGTGACCTTGCTGACCGCGGGCCCGGAGCGGGCCGCCGAGGCCATTCGCAAGGCGTTGTCGATGGGCGCCGACAAGGCTGTCCACCTGCTCGACGACGGGATGCACGGCTCGGACGTCGTCCAGACCGGGTGGGCGCTGGCGCGCGCGCTAGGCACCATCGAGGGCACCGAGCTGGTGATCGCCGGTAACGAGGCCACCGACGGCGTCGGCGGCGCGGTGCCGGCCATCATCGCCGAATACTTAGGGCTGCCGCAGCTGACCCATTTGCGGAAGCTGTCGGTCGACGGCGGCAAGATCACCGGCGAGCGGGAAACCGACGACGGCGTGTTCACCATCGAGGCCTCGCTGCCCGCTGTGGTGAGCGTGAACGAGAAGATCAACGAGCCGCGCTTCCCGTCCTTCAAGGGCATCATGGCCGCCAAGAAGAAAGAAGTCACCAAGCTGACGCTGGCCGAGATCGGCGTCGAGACCGACGAGGTCGGGCTGGAGAACGCCGGGTCGACGGTGCTGAGTGCCACCCCCAAGCCGCCCAAGACCGCGGGTGAGAAGGTCACCGACGAGGGCGACGGCGGTAGCAAGATCGCCGGGTACCTCGTTTCGCAGAAGCTCATCTAAGACTCAAATCCCGAACCGAAAGACACGGAAAACCCATGGCTGAAGTACTGGTGCTCGCCGAGCACGCTGAAGGCGCTTTGAAGAAGGTCAGCTCCGAATTGATCACTGCGGCTCGCGTTTTGGGCGAGCCGGCTGCTGTCGTGGTGGGTAAGCCCGGCACCGCCGCCCCACTGGTCGACGGGTTGAAGGCGGCCGGTGCCGCCAAGATCTACGTGGCCGAATCCGACACCGCCGAGAGTTATCTCATCACTCCGGCCGTCGACGTGCTGGCCGCTCTGGCCGAATCGGCAAGTCCGGCAGCCGTTTTGCTGGCGGCCAGCGCTGACGGCAAAGAAATCGCGGGTCGGCTGGCGGCCCGGATCGGTTCCGGTCTGCTGGTCGACGTGGTCGATGTGCAGGCCGGGCCCAAGGCAGTGCACTCCATCTTCGGTGGTGCGTTCACCGTCGAGGCGCAGGCCAACGGCGACACCCCGGTGATCACCGTGCGGGCCGGCGCGATCGACGCCGAACCCGCCGACGGCGCGGGCGAGCAGGTCACCGTGGAGGTGCCGGAGGCCGCCGAGAACGCGGCCAAGGTCACCGCGCGGGAGCCCGCGGTCGCCGGCGACCGACCGGAGCTCACCGAGGCGACCATCGTGGTTTCCGGTGGCCGTGGTGTGGGCAGCGCCGAGAACTTCAGCGTGGTCGAGGAATTGGCCGACTCACTGGGCGCCGCGGTCGGCGCGTCCCGGGCCGCGGTGGACTCCGGCTACTACCCGGGCCAGTTCCAGGTCGGCCAGACCGGTAAGACGGTCTCGCCGCAGCTCTACATCGCGCTCGGGATCTCCGGCGCCATCCAGCACCGCGCCGGCATGCAGACGTCGAAGACGATCATCGCGGTCAACAAGGACGAAGAGGCGCCGATCTTCGAGATCGCCGACTACGGCGTGATCGGCGACCTGTTCAAGGTTGCGCCGCAGCTCACCGAGGCGGTCAAGGCCCGCAAGGGCTGAGTTTCTTGCGCGAGCAGACGCAAAAGCCCCCGGACGCGCGGCGTGTCGGGGGCTTTTCCGTCTGCTCGCTCCATTTGAGCGCACCGAGAAAGGAGTTCGCACAATGAAAATCACAGTGCTGGGAGCCACCGGTCTGATTGGCAAGGATGTGACCGCCTCGTTAAACGAGGCGGGGCATCAAACGGTCGCTGCTTCGCGTAGTTCAGGTGCCGATGTGCTGACCGGAGAAGGGCTTGCGCAGGCGCTCGATGGTGCCGACGTGTTAGTCGATGTGATCAACTCGCCGTCGTTCGACGACGAGCCCGTGATGCAGTTCTTCACCACAGCGACCAGAAATCTGGTGGACGCGGCCAAGTCGGCGAATGTCGGCCACTACGTCGCGCTGTCCATCGTGGGCTGCGACGGGTTGCCGGAAAGCGGTTATATGCGCGCCAAAGTCGTTCAGGAACGGACCATCACCGAGTCGGGGTTGCCGTACACGATCGTTCGCGCCACCCAGTTTCACGAGTTTGGCGAAGGAATTACGGACTCGCTGACGATTGGTGACGAAGTGCGGGCACCCGATGGGCTGATCCAGCCGATCGCCGCCGACGAAGTCGCCGCCGAAGTGGCGCGGGTCGCCCAGGCCGTCCCCGTCAACGGTGTGGTCAATATCGGCGGCCCCGAGAAGCTGCGGTTTGCCGACCTAGCGAATTTAGTGGTGGCACATCGGGGTGGTACCACCCCCGTCATCGTCGACCCGTCGGCCCGCTACTTCGGCACTCTCGTTTCCGAGGACAGCCTGGTTACCGGTGACGATGCGCTGATCGCCTCCACTCGGTTCGCCGACTGGTTGGCTGCTCACTGAGGAGCATTTCAGAGCGTGGCCACGGGTGCGAGGCCCATGCGATGCGGCCCGAGCCATCGGCGACGAGCGCTGGCGTGAACTCACCGCACAGAGCCGGACCGTCGCGTTCGCGTTGGCGCGCGATGGTGACGTCGAAATCACCCAACGCGGCAACGTGATTGACCCGGACCGACCGTCGCGCGGACCTATCCGCATTCGCGCGAAATCAGCCGACCGCGCCGGCGCCTAGCGCCGGTGGTGCGGCTCGCCAGCGCTACATCCCATTGAGCGTTTGGAATCGGACGCGGCGGTGTACAGACAGGTCGCTACTCCGACCCAGGAAAGGTCCGACGATGAAAGCTACGGTGCCTATCGCGATTGCGATCGCGGCGCTCCTATTCAGCGGATGCTCGGTATCACAGGTGATCAACACCGGCGGCGACACCAAGTGCAAGGACTTCATCACGCAAGACGAGAAAAAGCAGACCGAAGAGGTCAGCAAGATGCTCAAAGACTCGACGCTCAAAGACAAGAGCGGCGCTGAGCCCACGACGGCGGAGATCTCCACGACCCGTCTGTCGGCGGTGACGTACTGCCAAACGGTGGGCAAGCCAGATCCAGACAGCAAGATATCGGAGGCGCTACACGCCTGACCGCGGGTGCCGTTTCGCGGACCTACCCGTATCCGCGACGAAATAATGCAGCTGTGAAGCCGTGGCCGAAACCCGATGCTCCCGGTCCGGGACAGGAGTCGGTGTGGGATTACCCCCGCCCGCCGTGGCTGGAGGACTTCACCGGCTCGATCGCCGTCGAGCTGGGCGGCCAGACGATCGCGTCGGCAACGCGCGCCTGGAGGGTGTTGGAAACCAGTCACCCGCCGACCTACTACCTGCCCCGCGATGCCTTCGCCGACGGCGTGCTGCGACCGGCTGCGGGTTCTTCCTGGTGTGAATGGAAAGGGCAAGCGAGCTACTACGACTTGGTGACCGCCGGTCGGGTGGCGCCACGAGCGGCGTGGACCTACCAGCAGCCCAGCCGAGACTTCGCGCCCATCGCGGGTGCCATCGCGGTGATGCCCGCAGCCGTCGACCGCTGCACGGTCAATGGCGAAGAAGTCACCCCGCAGCCCGGAGGTTTCTACGGCGGCTGGATTACGAGTTGGATTGTCGGGCCCTTCAAGGGAATTCCAGGTTCCATGGGTTGGTGACGCCACGGCGCGCCCACCCAGCGGCTGTCAAAGGTGGTTCGTTCAGTCCGTTGGCACCGGTGCCAACGCCGACGAGCGCACGTCGAGTCCGTCGAGGCTGCCCGTCGCCCGCCAGGCGGTCGAGGATGTCGGCGTATTCGGTTGGGCTGCCGAAGAAGAAGCTGTCCTGGTTCAAGCTAGCGTCCGCGTGGCCCTCGCGGTTGTAGTAGCCGGGGGTGCACGACTCGCGCCGGCCGGCGATCACGCTGGAGCGTTCCACCACGGTGTCGACCCAGCCTGCTTCGGCGTCGGGGCTGGCCTCCACCTCGGCGGCGCCGTGCTGCAATGCCCAGGCGATCACCCAGGCTATGTGGCGGGACTGGGTGTCGATGAGGTACGGGAAGTTCACCGTGAAGCCGGACTGAGCGATGCTTTCGATGAAGCAATTGGGAAATCCGTTGACCTGCAGGCCGTGCAGCGTGCGCACGCCGTTGGCCCATTTCTCGGTGAGGGTCAGGCCGTCGCGGCCGATGACTTCGAAGCCGGTGCGTTGCGAGTAACTGGTGCCGACCTCGAAGCCGGTGGCGAAAATCAAACAATCCAGCGGGTATTCGACGCCGTCCACGACCACGCCGTCACGGGTGATCTGCTCGACTCCCTGGCCGTGCGTGTCGACGAGGGTGACGTTGTCACAGTTGAACGCCTGCAGGTACTCGTCGTGGAAGCAGGGCCGCTTGCAGTAGTACCCGTACCAGGGCTTGAGTGCCTCCGCGGTGGCGGCGTCGGAAACGATCGCATCGACGCGTGCCCGGATCTCTTCCATCTTGGCGAAGTCGGCCAATTCGGCGGCGTTCGGCCCTTGGTCGTTCACGATCGGCATTTTTTTGGTGAGGCTGGTCCACGCGTCGTCGACCAGATCCTCGTCGGCTGCGCCACCCGCGGTGAGGATTTGGAAGTTCTCCATGCGGCGCTGCTGCCAACCGGGTTCCAGCGATGCCGCCCATTCGGGTTCGGTCGGCCGGTTGGCCCGCACGTCGACCGTTGACGGGGTGCGCTGGAAGACGAACAGCCGATGCGCGGATTCGGCCAGCCGCGGCACGCACTGAATCGCGGTCGCGCCGGTTCCGATGATGCCGACGCGCTTGTCGGACAATCCGGCAAGGTCGGTGCCGGTGTATTCGTAGTCCCACCGGCTGGTGTGGAATGCATGACCGCCGAACGTGGTAATACCGGTTATTCCAGGAAGTTTCGGCCTCTGTAGATAGCCGTTTGCCATCGCCACAAACCGTGCGCGAATCTCGTCACCGCGGTCGGTGGAGATCACCCAGCGTGAACTATTGGGCTCCCAACGAATTTCGTCTACCTCGGTCTGCAGACACGCATCGCGGTACAAGTCGTAACGTTCGGCGACGCGGCGGCAGTGAGCCAGGATTTCGGCGCCCTTCGCATACTTCTCGGTCGGGACGTAGCCGAGCTCCTCGAGCAACGGCATATAGACGTAGGACTCGACGTCGCAGGCGATTCCGGGGTAACGATTCCAGTACCAGGTACCGCCGACATCGGCGGCTTTGTCGATCAACCGGACGTTGTCGACGCCGAGTTGCTTGCATCGCGCTCCGATGAGTAACCCGCCGAAGCCCGCGCCGACGACCGCGACGTCAACCGCGTCGGTGATCGGGTCGCGGGTGAAGTCGGGATCGGCCCATGGGTCGTGGGCAAACCGGCTGAATGCGCCGGCGACTTGCACGTATTGGGAGATCCCGTCGGCGCGCAGGCGCCGCTGACGTTCCTGCGCGTATTTGGCGCGCAGTGCATCGGGGTCAAATGTCGCGTCGTCGACCTCAGCCACGATCGCAGTCTTCGCGGTCGTCCGCCCAAGCGGGTGCCCGGAAGCCGTGACAGACCAAGCCTGCGTTGCTCCTGTAAGCCACGGCAGAATACTGAACCAATTTTGTGATCCAGGCAACGTTTTTGCCCTCGACCTGCACGGTTGTCGGATCTTCGCTGCGACATCGTCATCTGCCGTGCACGGACACGTCACGGCGCCGATGCCATTTAGCTGATCAACAGGGCTAACTCTGATGGCATGAGCATTGACTCGATCCTCATACCCGCCGACAAGCCCGCCTCGGGGACAGGTTTGCCCACCGAGCCGCGGTACTCACTGCTGCTGTCCACCGATCCTGCGCTGATCGAGTCCGCGCAGCGGCTCCGCTACGACGTATTCAACGACGAGCCAGGCTTTACGCTGACCGGGCAGGACGCGGGCCTCGACGTTGACCTTTTCGACGAGCACTGCGACCACTTGCTGGTCCGCGAGGACAACTCGGGTGAGCTGGTTGGTTGTTACCGGATGCTGTCGCCGACCGGTGCCGTCGCCGCCGGAGGGCTTTATACCGCAACCGAATTCGACATCCGGGCGCTGGATTCGCTGCGGCCGTCGCTGGTGGAGATGGGGCGCGCGGTAGTTCGCAAAGATCACCGCAACGGTGCCGTCGTGCTGCTGATGTGGGCCGGCATCCTGGCTTATCTAGACCGATGCGGCTACGACTACGTCGCTGGCTGCGTGTCGGTTCCGGTCGCCGGCGACGGCGGGCCGCCGGGCGCCCAGATTCGCGGCGTGCGCGACTTCGTGCTGCGGCGCCATGCCGCCCCGCCCGAATACCGGGTGCATCCGCATCGCCCGGTGATCATCGACGGACGCACCCTCGACGAGATCCCTGCGCCCGCGCGGCCGATGATCCCGCCGCTGATGCGCGGCTACCTGCGGTTGGGCGCGCGGATATGCGGTGAGCCGGCCTTCGATGCCGACTTCGGCGTGGGCGATTTCCCCGCGCTGCTGGACAAGCGTCAAGCCGACACGCGATATCTGCGCCGCCTCCGGTCGGTAGCGGCGGCCACCGAGGCAGCGAGCGGAGTGGCCTGATGAGCAGTCCGCTAGCGCGCGACCACGCCTGGCTGCCGCGGGCGTCCTGCGATACAAGCTGTCTGCAGGCCGGAGGCCCGGAAGCGTCCCGTCGGTTGATCGTGGCGCTGCGGGTGACGCTGCGTGTCAGCCTGGGCCTGCTGTTGGCGCCCGCGCTGTTGCTGGTCTCGCTTCCGCTACCGGGCCGTTCGCGGGCCAGGCGGTTCTACTGCGGACTGATGCTGTGGTGTCTCGGGGTCCGGATCACGGTGTCGGGCGGGCCGATTCGCAATCTGCCCGGTGTGTTGGTGGTCAGCGACCACATGTCTTGGCTGGATATCGTGACGATCGGCTCGGTACTTCCCACCAGCCGGTGGCGCGCGGCGCCCGCGTCATTTGTCGGCCGCGCCGATGTGGCCGGCAATCTCGTCGTGCGGATGATGACGTTCATCATCAAGGTCATCCCGATCGACCGGGCCAGCCTGCGCCAGCTGCCCGGTGTCGTCGATGCCGTCGCCGCTCGGCTGCGTGCCGGTCAGACGGTGGTGGCGTTCCCGGAGGGCACCACCTGGTGCGGCCTGGCGTCTGGGCCGTTCTATCCGGCGATGTTCCAGGCCGCCGTGGACACCGGCCGGCCGGTCCAGCCGCTGCGGCTGCGCTACCACCACCGGGACGGCAGGGTCTCGACCGTTCCGGCCTATATCGGCGACGACACGTTGCTGCGTTCGATTGGCCGGCTGCTGGTCGCCCGCCGCACTGTGGCGCGGGTCTACGTCGAATCACTGCAGCTGCCGGGCGCCGATCGGCGCGAGCTGGCCCGTCGCTGCGAAGCCGCTATCCGCACGACGGCGGCGCCGCACCCAGGTCATGGGCCGCGTCGACCCGTGCTGGCTTCCTGAGGTTAAGGACCGCGCCGGTAGTCTGGGCGGGTCATGGTCTATCTCGATCACGCCGCTACCTCCCCGATGTACCCCGCCGCCATCGAGGCGATGACGGGCGCGCTGAACACCGTGGGCAACGCTTCCTCGCTGCACACCACGGGTCGGGCCGCTCGGCGTCGAATGGAAGAATCCCGCGAGGTGATCGCGGCCAAGCTGGGTGCGCGTCCGTCCGAGGTGATCTTCACCGCCGGCGGCACCGAGAGCGACAATCTCGCGGTCAAGGGGATCTACTGGACGCGCCGCGACGCCGAGCCACGCCACCGGCGCATTGTCACCACCGCCGTGGAACACCACGCCGTGCTGGATTCGGTGAACTGGCTAGTTGAGCATGAAGACGCAGAGGTGACCTGGTTGCCCACCGCCGCGGACGGATCGGTGTCCGGCGCCGCGCTGCGTGACGCGCTGCAGCGTCACGACGACGTCGCGTTGGTCTCGGTGATGTGGGCCAACAACGAGGTCGGCACCGTCATGCCGATCGATGAACTCGCCGCCATCGCTGCCGAGTTTGCCGTCCCGATGCACAGTGACGCGGTTCAGGCGGTTGGGCAGCTGCCGGTCGTCTTCGCCGCCAGCCAGCTGTCGGCGATGAGTGTGGCCGCCCACAAGTTCGGCGGCCCGCCCGGTGTGGGCGCGCTGCTGCTGCGCCGCGACGTCGGCTGTGTGCCGTTGTCGCACGGCGGTGGGCAGGAACGCGACATCCGCTCCGGCACTCCCGACGTTGCCGGTGCCGTAGGCATGGCGACCGCGGTGCAGCTTGCCGTCGACGGGCTGGAGGCCAACAGCGCGCGGCTGCGGCTGCTGCGCGACCGTCTTATCGACGGTGTGCTGGCAGGCGTGGAGGACACCCGCCTCAACGGTGCTGCGGGATCTCGACGACTCCCGGGTAACGCGCACTTCACCTTCAACGGGTGCGAGGGCGATGCGCTGCTGATGTTGTTGGACGCCAACGGAATCGAATGCTCAACCGGGTCGGCGTGCACTGCCGGAGTGCCGCAGCCGTCGCACGTGCTGCTCGCGATGGGCGCTGATGCTGCCAGCGCCCGCGGGTCGCTGCGACTGTCGTTGGGGCACACCAGCGTCGAGGCGGACGTCGACGCGGCGCTGCGAGTGCTGCCCGGCGCCGTCGCCCGCGCCCGGCAAGCCGCGCTGGCCGCCGCGGGGGCGTCGCGATGAAGGTCCTCGCCGCGATGAGCGGCGGTGTCGATTCGTCTGTCGCCGCCGCCCGCATGGTCGACGCCGGACACGACGTGGTCGGCGTGCATCTGGCGCTATCGCAGGCCCCCGGGACACTGCGCAGCGGCTCGCGGGGCTGCTGCTCCAAAGAGGACGCCGGAGATGCTCGGCGGGTCGCCGATGTGCTCGGGATCCCGTTCTATGTATGGGATTTCGCGGATAAGTTCAAAGAAGACGTGATCGACGATTTCGTGTCGTCCTACGCCCGCGGTGAGACCCCGAATCCATGTGTGCGGTGCAACGAGCGGATCAAGTTCTCGGCGCTGGCGACACGCGCGTTGGCATTGGGTTTCGACGCGGTCGCCACCGGGCATTACGCCCGGCTGTCCGGCGGGCAGCTGCGTCGGGCTGTCGACCGGGACAAGGACCAGTCCTACGTGCTGGCGGTGCTGACCCGCGGTCAGCTGCGCCATGCGGCGTTCCCGATCGGAGACACGCGCAAGTCGCAGATCCGCGCCGAGGCGGCCCGCCGCGGCCTGGCGGTCGCCGACAAGCCGGACAGCCACGACATCTGCTTCATCCCGTCCGGTGACACTCGCGCGTTCCTGGGGGCCCGGATCGGCGTGCGCCGCGGCTCGGTCGTCGACCAGCGGGGGACCGTGCTGGCCACCCATGACGGGGTGCACGGTTTCACCATCGGACAGCGCAAGGGACTGGGCATTGCGGGCCCGGGCCCGGACGGCCAGCCGCGTTACGTCACCGCGATCGACGCCGACAGCGGCACCGTGCAGGTCGGCTCGGCGGCCGAACTGGATGTGTGGAAGCTGACCGGGCAGCAGCCGGTTTTCACCGCGGGGACGCCGCCGGTCGGACCCTTCGAGTGTGCGGTGCAGGTGCGTGCGCACGGCGAGGCCGTCGACGCGGTCGCCGAGTTGGCGGGCGACGAGCTTGTGGTGCGATTGCGCACTGCGCTGCGCGGTGTGGCGCCGGGGCAGACGCTTGTGCTGTATCGCCCCGACCCCAACGGCGACGAGGTGATCGGCAGCGCCACCATCGGCGCCGCGTCCTGACCCGATCGCCCGGCAACAACAGACTTCACGGTTATCGGTGACACGGTGAATACCGCGGCTCGCGTCGAATCGGCCACCCGAGACACCGGAGACGACTTGCTGATCACCCACGCCACAAGGAGTTTGATCGAGGACGATGATGCCTGGATCGAGCGTCCTGCAGTTCAGTTGAAAGGGAAATCGCAACCCGTCCGTATCTACGCCTTGCGTCCGAGGCGGTCTGACCTCGGGCCCACCGCGACGGCCTAACGCGACGGGACGTTGGCGGCGATGTTGGTGATGACGATCGTCGACACCGACTCCGGGAATCCGCAGTAGGTGACTTCGATCAGCACCACCGACTTGACTTCGTAATCACGTCCGCAGTCGCCGGGGCGAGTCTGCAGCGACCGTTCGTCGGCGATCCAGGGACCGACGTATCCCTCCCCGGCCGAGGTGTTCGCGCAGTCCCGGACGGTTGCCACCAGGGCGTCGAACGCATGACGCGCGGTATTGGCATCGCGGTAGGCGGCGGCGCCCTCGGAGATCAGCCCGCCGCGAGGCGGGTATTGGAAAGTGGTCTTGTGGAACTCTTCGATGTCGGGTCCGAAGGTGGCGGTGTCCTCGTAGACGAACCGGCATTGCGGCGGCGCAGTCTTGGCGAGTGTGTCAACGTCGACCGGGGACTTGCCGTCCATCGACGGGATGATCGTGAGGTGCTCGTCGGCGCCGGTGATCGCACGCATGCGGGACTGATCGAGCAGGACGCGGTCGACGTCGACCCCGGAAAGATTGGGTTCGGCGCCGAACGCCGGTACCGCGGCGCCGCCTACCACCCGGGTGCATGCCGAGAACAGCAGCGCCGCGCAGCACAGCACCAGCGGGCGTACCGCTACCGCCATCTGTGACATCGCTTTTCCCGGTTTTTCCCAGCTCAGCGGGGCTCTTTTCTTTCACACGAGAGTAGTCGCGCCGCCGAAGGGAGGAGAAGCAAGTCGCCGGGTTGACAGGCTGAAACGCCAAGGTCCTGGCTAAGGGATAACAGTCGCGTCGTCCGGTTTCGTAGGCCAGCGCAGGCGTTGAAGCGCTTCGACGAAAGTGGTAGCCAGTGGCGGCCATTCGGATCTTGTGTAGGCGAACAATTTTCGGACCAAGGGAGGCTTCACGTGCCGGGTCGCGGCGTGCAGGCCTGCGGGCGCCACATTCTCGGGTATGAGTGTTACTCCGAGTCCGGCGGCTGCCAGGTGGCTCGCCGCCGCGACTTGAGTTGTCTGCACAGTCCGACGCGGAACGAATCCGGCAAGCGCGCACGCCTCGAGAATGAGGTCCGACAGCCCGTGACCGGGTCCGAACAGCACCCAATCGCGGTCGGCGAGTGCACTGAGTGGCACGGGGTTGGTAGTCCCAGCCAAGGGATCTCTGCTCGGGACTATGACGACGAATTGCTCCCATCCCAACTCGATGATGGGTCCGCGCCATTGGGCGGGTTGCGGCCCTACGGCGATATCGGCCACGCCCATCCGCACGGCCTCAGCGAGGGCATTGCGGTCGGTGTATTCGCGCAGCGCGATGGTGGCGGCGGGATAGTGCTGATGCCAGATCTGGAATGCCGATGGCAGGATTCCGAACGCGACTGAGGTGATGGTGGCTACCTCTAGCTCACCTCCCTTGAGACCGAGCACACTGCGCGCGTTACGGGTCGCGTTGGCGGCGTGAGTGATTGCCGCACGGGCCTCGGGAAGGAAGGCTTTGCCAGCTGCGGTCAGGCGAACGCCCCGTGGTATCCGCTCGAAGAGTGGGCCGCCCAATTCGGCCTCGAGCCTTTTTATCTGTGCCGACAGCGACGGTTGCGCCACGAGGAGGCGTTCGGCGGAGCGGCTGATCGACCCGTCCTCAGCGATGGCGACGAAGTACTGCATCTGCCGCAAGTTCATGGCCACTCTCCAGGTATAGGCACAAGCTATGGATATCTAGCAATATTGGTCTTTGCAATATAGGCCAACACATCCGACATTGGATTCATGACAACAACGACCGAGCAGGCCGCGCCCCGCGTACTGGTGATCGGGTCAAGCGGGCGTATCGGCGCCGCGACGGCCGCCGTGCTCGACGAAGCACCCGAGCGCGTCACCCCGGTGCGTGCCTCGCGCAACCCAGAGACCGTTGCGACGTGGCTCAAACAAGGCAAGCAGGCCGTCCACCTCGACCTCGACAACCCGGACACCTTCCCGCTGGCGCTTAAGGGCATCGACCGGGTGTTCCTGATGGCGGGATACACCGCCGCGATGATCGAACAGGCCAAGACGATGGTCGACGCCGCCGAAGGCGCCAACGTGAGCTTCATCGTCCATCTGGGCGTTTTCGGCAATGGCCGGTCCACCGATGCACACTTTGCCTGGCACGAAATGATCGAGCGCTACATCCAGGGCAGCACGCTGGCCTGGGCGAATATCCACCCTCATGTGTTCATGGAGAACCTCCTGACGGTAAATCGGTTGCAATACGGTTCTTTTGCGTGGGCCGCGGGCGATCGGTCTGTGGGCTGGGTCGCCGGCGAAGACATCGCCGCCGTCACCGCCAAAGTGCTCATCGAGGGGCCCGACGTCCACGCCGGCAAGGATTACTTCCTGTCCACCGACCTACTCGATCCAAACGCGGTCGCGGCTGCCTTATCGCGCGCGCTTGAGCGCGAGATACCTGCGCTGATCCTCACACCTGACGACCTAGTCAACCTGATCGAGGCCGGGCAAGTGGCGGTCCCCTCGATTTACGACGCCGCCTACGCGGCCAGCGCGCTCAACTGGCTGCGGCAGACGTACGACGGTCGCATGGACTACTCGGCCGTCACCACTAACACCGTGCGTGAACTGTTGGGCCGCGAGCCGATCCACATGACCGACTGGGCGCTGGCCCATAGAGACGAGCTGCTCGACCAACTCCGGTAGCCCCCGAAGGGAGCCAAACAACCACCGAAAGGAACGTCCATTCCCATGACCGCCTCCGCATCACTGACTCGCCAGCCCTCAGGTGGCAGTATGGTTGCGACGAGCTTCACCCGACGGTCGCGGATCATCGCTGCTCTTCAATTTCGGGACGAATCCTTCTCGTTCGAGACATTGCGCGCCGCGGGCAGCGCCCCGTATGGCGGAGCGGATCTAGGGGAGGTACTGGCCACAGCCCGCGTGATCCGAAACGGCGACGAGACCGGGTGGTTCACGGCGTGGCGCAACACCGCCGAGCGTGTCCACGGAATCGCCGATACCGCCTTGAAGAACGGTCACCGGGTGAGTGCCCGGGAGGCGTTCCTGCGGGCATCGAACTACTACCGAACCGCTGAGTTCTTTCGGCGCAAGAATGCCGCGAGCGATACCGAGGCGCGTGCAGTGGCGCGGCTGTCCCGCCAGATGTTCGCCAGCGCAATCAATTTGATGGACCGTCCGGCGCTTCGCATCGATATCCCCTACGAGACGACGATGCTGCCCGGGTATCTGTTTTTGGTCGATGACTCGGGCGTTGCCCGGCCGACCGTGGTGTACACCAACGGATATGACTCCACCGCCGAAGAGTCGTGGTTTGCGATCGCCGCAGCCGCTCTCGAGCGTGGTTACAACGTGCTCGCCTACGACGGCCCGGGGCAAGGTGCCGTGATTCGAGAACACGGTCTGGTATTTCGGCCCGACTGGGAAGCGGTGCTGACCCCGGTCCTCGACTACTGCGAGGGCAGCGCTGAGATCGACTCACACGCTATCGTGCTCTTCGGCTACAGCATGGGGTCCTATCTGGTTGCGCGTGCCGCCGCGTTCGACCACCGACCGGCTGCGCTGATCCTCGACGACGGCATTTTCGACTTCCACCAGGCCTATGTGAACGCATTGCCGGCCTGGGTGATGCGCCGGATCCGTAATGGGAAGGATGGATTGGCCAATCGGTTGATGGGTGTGATGGCTACGCTGCGCACCCAGGTGCGTTGGGGGCTGAACAACGGAGTCTGGACCCTGGGCGCCTCCTCATACGCCGATTTCATCCGGCGCACAACCGATTACACTCTCACTGGATTCGCAGATCGCATCACCGCGCCGACGCTGATCATGGATGCCGAAGAGGACCAATTCCTCAAAGGGCAGCCGTCGGTGCTCGCCAAGGCGATGACGGCGCCGGCCACTCTCGCCAGGTTCACCACCGCCGAAGGTCTCGGTGAACACTGCCACGTGGCCTCCCTCACCCGCGCCCATCAAGTCATCTTCGACTGGCTGGACACCACAATATCCGCAGCCCGCGCTGCTAAACGAAACGGTGTCACAAACGCACCCGCCCCGCCTTAGCGGCTACCAAATCCCTAGTGCAACAACACCTACTGCTGCTAATCCCCGGCTGCCCGAATCACGGTCGGCTGAAACAAGGAGCGACGAAATGGCGACATACGACGGCCAACGCGCCGCGGTTATCGGTGGCTCCATCGGCGGGCTCACCGCAGCACTGCTGCTACGCGATCTCGGCTTCACCGTCGACGTCTACGAGCGCGCAACTCAACCGCTGGACGGCCGTGGCGGCGGAATCATTCTGCAGCCCGAGACAATACGTTGGTTCCGCGAGCGCTCGTCACGTCGACCGCACACCCTGAGCACCTTCAGTCAGTTCGTGCGTTACCTCGGGCCGGCCAACGAGATCCTCTACCAAGAGGCCAAACAATGGGCCTTCACGTCCTGGAGCGCAATCTACCGCGCATTGTTATCTGACTTCGGCACCCACCGTTACCACCTCGGACGCACCATGTCAGGACTGCGACACGAAACGGAGGCCGTACAGATCGAGTTCAACGGCGGCTCAGCCACCGAGGCGGACCTAGTTGTCTGCGCCGACGGCATCTCCTCAACCTCGCGCAGGTTGTTGCTACCGAAGGTCGAGCGCCGGTACGCAAACTATGTCGGCTGGCGGGGCATGGTGCTCGAAAGCGACCTCAGCGCATCCACCTTCGGCCTCCTGAGCGATGCTCTCACCTACTCGACAAGCGACCGAAGCCATATGCTCATCTATCCGATACCCGGACCCAACATTGCACTGCGGCCGGGCAAACGATGGCTGAACTACGTGTGGTATCGCAATGTCGCCGAAGGTGCCGACCTCGACGAACTACTGACCGGCCGTAGTGGCTCTCGCAGCGACGTCAGCGTGCCGCCCGGCCAAGTCCAGGATCGATTCATCGACGAACTCAAACAAGCCGCACTAAACACGCTCGCGCCGGCAGCAGCCGAAGTCGTCCTCAGCACAGCGCACCCCTACATCCAGCCGATCTTCGACATCAAGATTCCGCGGATGACCTTCGGGCGGATCACGCTGATCGGAGATGCAGCGTTCGTCGCCCGTCCCCACGCAGCAGCCGGAACTGCCAAGGCCGCCGAGGACGCGTGGACACTTGCATCGACGCTTGAGGTCAACCATCCCAATATTTCCGATGCGCTGCTCAAATGGGAGATCCCGCAGCTCGAGCTGGGCAACAGCCTCGTCAATCGAGCGGCGCAGATCGGCGACCGGAGCCAGTCAGACAACACCTGGATCCCCGGTGACCCGAATCTGGGCTTCGGACTATACGGACCAACACCTCCGTGCACGCCGCAACACCAGCACTCCTCGTCGGCCTGACGAACCCATCACCAACTGCTTCACGAGAGGACTACCAATGACATCCACCACCCCAACAGACGGCAGCGCTGAATCCTTGACCAAGATCGCGCTGGCCGGCTCCCTCGTCGCCGAGAACCACGATGGCTGGTCGCCTGAGCTGAAGGAGGAATTTGCGCGGCACAGCTACGACGGACACGTCGGATCGCGGCTGCTCTTCGAAACGAATCGCGTTCGCGTCTGGGAGATCCGGCTGGCGCCAGGACAGCGCTTGCACGTACACCGCCATGTCCTGGACTACTTCTGGATCGCCACTACCGCTGGCCGAAGCCGACAACACACATCCGACGGCACAACACGGGAAGTGAGCTACGACCCCGGCGATTCGAAATACTTGACTTTCGACCACGGTGAATACCTTCTACACGACCTGAACAATATCGGCGAGACCGAGCTCGTTTTCGTAACCGTCGAGCATCTCGACAGCGCAAACAAGGCACTGACGATCACCAGCCTGGAAGAGGCCTAACCAGCATGGAAAATCGCGACCCTCAAACCTCCCGGCCAAAGCGGTTCATTCTCGGTCGGAACGCGACAGACTGAGCAGTCGCTCGGCGATCTTCCCGCAACACACCTCAAACTGCTCGACGGAGCAGTCACCGCCAGTATGTCCTGCCTGAATGGAAACGGCACCATCCACATCAGTCCCGTCTGGGCCAGCCGCGACAACGGAGAGATCCTTGTAAATTCAGTGCGCGGAAGACAAAAGGACCGCAACCTCCGACACCGTCGCCACGCCTCCTTGCTCTTCGTAGATCCCGACAACTCCTATCACTGGATCTCGATCCAAGGTGTTGTCGACGACGTCATCGACGAGGACGACCCTGTCCGCGGAAGCGTGGCAACAGACTCCATCAATCAACTCAGTCAGATGTATCTCGGTGAATCTACCTATCCTCTCCGCGATCCGGACGGCACCGAAGTCCGTTCCCTGTACCGGATCCGGCCGACTCGAGTAGTGGTGTTCGCCGGCCGATAGGACGCGCTCGAAGCACGCCGCAAAACTGTCATCTCGCGCCGTCGCCAAAGCGGTACTCGTGGGTGATTTCATCGAGGTGGGTGTTCGGCGCGGTCGGTAAGTCGAGGTCAACCGGCGAGCGTGTCGCTGAGGTGCTAAAAGGCCCTCGGACCAGTACCCTGGCAGGACTCAAACGTACGAATTCAGGGATTAGTCGCGCCCCTGGTCGGCCGTATGATGTCGGGTCGAATACGGTTGGCCGGTGAACGTT
This sequence comes from uncultured Actinomycetota bacterium, assembly GCA_963751315.1. Taxonomy (GTDB): domain Bacteria; phylum Actinomycetota; class Actinomycetes; order Mycobacteriales; family Mycobacteriaceae; genus Mycobacterium. The sequence goes on from CAVVUH010000011.1 coordinate 294,526, forward strand.
TTCGCAACGGCCAGCGGCATCGGGTCGTGGCCCGGCACCGCTGCGCGGCAAGCGGCCGAGGTCGTCGTCGGCGAGCTGGGTGGCGCGATGGCCCACATCGTCGAGTTGCCGGCCAGGGGAGTGGGCGCCGACCTGGTGGGGCGCGCCGGTGCGCTGCTGATCGACGTGGCCATTGACACGGTGCCGCGTGGCTATCGGGTGGCGGCCCGGCCCGGCGCGGTGACCCGTCGGGCGGTCAGCCTGCTCGACGAAGACATCGACGCGCTGGAAGAGGCGTGGGAGATCGCGGGTTTGCGCGGCAATGGGCGGCCGGTCAAGGTCCAGGCGCCCGGGCCGATCACCCTGGCCGCCGAGCTGGAATTGGCCAACGGTCACCGGGCTATCACCGATCTCGGGGCGGTGCACGACATCGCCGCCTCACTGGCCGAAGGTGTCGCCGCGCATCGTGGGTCGGTGTCCCGTCGACTCGACACGCCCGTGGTGGTGCAATTAGACGAGCCGTTGCTGCCGGCGGCGGTGGCGGGCCGGCTGACCGGAGTGACCACGCTGAGCCCGGTGGCCCCGATCGACGAGACGCTGGCCACCACCATGTTGGACACCTGCGTGGCCGCCGCGGGCGCTGAGGTGTCAGTGCACAGCTGCGCGACGGCGTTGCCGTGGAAAGTATTGCAGCGCAGCAATGTTGCAGCAGTTTCTGTCGATGTGTCGACACTTGAGGCCGCCGATCTGGACTCGATCGCGGAATTCGTCGAATCGGGCCGCGCCGTCATCCTCGGCGTCGTCTCGTCCAGCACCCCGGCGCGGCATCCCTCGGCGGAGGAGGTCGCGGCCGGCGTCGTGGCGGTCACCGACCGGCTCGGCTTCGGCCGCTCGGCGCTGCGCGGCCGTATCGGCGTCACCCCGGCGTGCGGCCTCGCCTCGGCGACGCCGCAATGGGCGCGCGCCGCCATCGGGCTCGCCCGGCGGGCCGCGGAGGCCTTCGCCGACGACCCCGACGCGATCTGAGCGCGCCGGTCTTTTCGTCGGCGTCCTCCGATAGCCTGCCAACGTGAGCTCAGCAGAGGCTGATCCTGTCGCCCCCGAGGTGCGCCGTCTTTGGCGCGAACTGGCCGACGAGGTGCGCGAACACCAGTTCCGCTACTACGTGCGCGACGCGCCGATCATCGCCGACGCCGACTTTGACCGCTTGCTGCGTCGGCTGGCCGCACTCGAGGATGAGCATCCCGAGCTGCGCACGCCCGACTCACCGACCCAGCTCGTCGGCGGCGCCGGCTTCGCCACCGATTTCACCTCGGCCGAGCACCTGGAACGGATGCTGTCCCTGGACAACGTGTTCAGCACCGAGGAGTTCGACGTGTGGGCGGCGCGCATCCACGCCGAGGTCGGTAACGATGTGCCATTTCTGTGCGAGCTCAAGATCGACGGTGTCGCATTGGCTTTGGTCTACCGCGACGGTCGGCTGGTCCGGGCCGCAACCCGCGGCGACGGCCGCACCGGCGAGGACGTCACGCTCAACGCGCGCACGATCGACGACGTCCCCGAGCGGCTCACCGCCAGCGACGACTATCCGGTACCCGACGTGCTCGAGGTACGCGGTGAGGTGTTCTTCCGGGTCGCCGATTTCGAAGCGCTCAACGCAGCACTGGTCGAAGACGGCAAGACGCCGTTCGCCAACCCACGCAACAGTGCGGCGGGATCGCTGCGGCAGAAGGATCCCGCCGTTACCGCTCGCCGCAAGCTGCGAATGATCTGCCACGGGTTGGGACACATCGAGGGGTTCCGGCCGCCCACCCTGCACGACGGGTATCTGGCGCTGGGTGCCTGGGGCCTACCCGTCTCCGAACACACCACGCGGGTGGAGAACGCTGCCGGGGCCCTGGAGCGCATTGCCTACTGGGGCGAGCACCGTCATGACGTGGCTCACGAAATCGACGGCGTCGTCGTCAAAATCGACGATGTGTCGCTGCAGCGCAGGCTGGGTTCCACCTCGCGGGCACCGCGCTGGGCGATTGCATACAAGTACCCGCCCCAGGAGGTACAGACCAAGCTGCTCGATATCCGAGTGAATGTCGGGCGCACCGGGCGGGTCACGCCGTTCGCATTCATGACGCCGGTCACCGTCGCCGGATCGACCGTGGGGCTCGCCACCCTGCACAACGCCGCTGAGGTCAAGCGCAAGGGAGTGCTGATCGGCGACACGGTGGTGATCCGCAAGGCCGGCGACGTAATCCCCGAAGTGCTGGGTCCCGTCGTCGACTTGCGTGACGGCTCCGAACGCGAATTCGTCATGCCCACAACGTGTCCAGAATGCGGGACCCCGCTGGCGCCAGCCAAGGAGGGCGACGCCGACATCCGCTGCCCCAACGCGCAGTCTTGCCCGGCGCAATTGCGTGAGCGGGTGTTTCACGTCGCCGGCCGTGGTGCTTTCGACATCGAAGGCCTCGGCTACGAGGCGGCCATCGCACTGCTGAAAGCCGAGGTGATCGGCGACGAGGGTGACCTGTTCGGCCTCACCGAAGACGACCTGTTGCGCACCGAGTTGTTCACCACCAAAAGCGGCACGCTTTCTGCCAACGGCAAGCGGCTGCTGGTCAACCTGGACATGGCCAAGAAGCAACCGCTGTGGCGGGTCCTGGTGGCATTGTCGATTCGCCACGTCGGGCCGACTGCTGCCCGCGCGCTGGCGACCGAGTTCGGCAGCCTCGATGCGATCACGTCGGCCTCGACCGAGCAGCTGGCCGCGGTCGAGGGTGTCGGCCCCACCATCGCCGCCGCGGTGACCGAGTGGTTCAGCGTGGACTGGCATCGGGCCATCGTCGACAAGTGGCGATCGGCCGGCGTGCGGATGGCCGACGAGCGTGACGCCAGCGTGCCCCGCACGCTGGAGGGATTGACGATCGTGGTGACCGGCTCGTTGACCGGCTTTTCCCGCGATGACGCCAAGGAGGCCATTGTGGCGCGTGGCGGCAAAGCCGCCGGGTCGGTGTCGAAGAAGACCGCCTATGTCGTCGCCGGCGATTCCCCCGGATCGAAATACGACAAGGCCGTCGAACTCGGCGTGCCCGTCCTCGACGAGGACGGATTCCGAAAGCTGTTGGCCCAGGGGCCTTCCGGCAGCGAACCAGACGAGTAATCAGGGTCGCCTGCGCCCGATGATCCGCGGCAGTGATCGGCCGCGATCAGGTCTACCCGAGGCTTCCAGCAGCACACGGCGATCGGCGTGGCAGTAGGTGTACCCGGTCGTCAGTGCACACCCGGCAGCGGCGACCGCCAGCATCGCGGACCCGTTGAGGACCAGACTGATGCAGCCGCCGATCGTCGCTCCGGCCAGGAAGCTGACGTAGAGCAGAAAGTAACCCAGCCACGCCGCGGCGACCCCGCCGCTGAGGTGTCGTTCGATGCCTTGGCCTAGCTTCACCAACGTCCCCGTCACGTAGCTCAGCGGGATCGATACCTCACCATCTCTGACGAAGGAAGTGTTCAAGGCGCCAATGCCGAAGGCAACGAAAAGAATTGGCACGAAGGAAACGTGGTCGGCCGACCATCCACCCGCGAGCGCATCGACTGCGACGGCCGTCAGCAGGCAAAACGTGGTCAGCACGGTGGGACCGTGGGGATGAGCTACCCAGATATGCCTCCGGCACAGCGACGCGATCACGACGCCACCGACGAATGCCGCCAGCAGTGACGTCGCTGTTATCGACAACCAGGACTCGTCGCGGAAGAAGCCCAGTACCGCACGCTCGCTGTTGCCCGTCATGAAAGTCAGGAAGTATCCCGCGGAGTGGGTGAAGGCGGTGGCGCCGAGCAGGCCGGCCAGACCGGCCAGCACCCACGACAGTCGCGCCTCGCTGCCGAAAAGCTCGGACTCTTCAACGAATGTAGATTCGTCGACTGGTGCGGTACTCAAAGCCGTTCGTCTCCTTTCGAATTCGCTCAAAGAGATACGTTGTCTCATCCGCCGAGCGGCGACCGCGGAATCACGCTGGGGCGTCGCGTGACCCGAGAGACGGCGGCGAAACGCCCGGCGCCACGGGCGGCCATTCCTGCGACGGGCATTACCGGCACCCCCGCGGGTCCGCTCACCGGCGCGGGATCCCAGGCGCCGGGCGAGGCTATGGCAGAGGTGGTTTCCGGTGCCGCCGCGGTCCAGCTCCGCGGGACAGATAACGCTCCGACCGATGCCGCCTTGCCCACCGCTGCCGTCATCGCGGCACCGCCGGCGGTCCCAGGGACTGACGGGCCCGCCGACAACGAGGTGCCGACTGCCGGTCCGAGCCCGGGGATTCCGGTAGGGACCGTCGTACCGGACACATTCACGGGTTTCCCGAGCCCGACGCCGCCCAGAACCGAATTCACCGCGGACGAGGCTGTTCGTGCATGTCCGCTGATCGAGTCCAAGGTCTCTCTTGTCGTCGACAGCGATGGCGATGACGGTGACGCGAGTCGCCGCAGCGCACCGACGATGGCTGACGTGAGCTGGGATCCGCGCGGCAATGTTTCATCGCCGGACCTGACCGCAGCGTTCGTAGTCGTTGGAGGCGGAGTAAACGGCGTCACGTTGGACGCGCTGGCCGAAGCCCCCGCGTACACATACATCGCGGCGCTGTCTTGGGCCCACATCTCGCCGTAACTCGCCTCGTTGGCTGCGATCGCCGGCGTGTTCTGTCCCATAACGTTGTTCGCGACGAGCGTGGCTAGCTGGGCGCGGTTGGCGGCGATCACCGGCGGAGGGACCGTCATCCTGTGCGCTGCTTCGTAGGCGGCGACCGCGGCTTTGGCCTGGATTGCCGTCCCCTCGGCTCGCCCGGCGGTCTCATGCAGCCACGCCAGGTAGGGCACGGACGCGCCCACCATCAGCGCCGACGACGGACCCAGCCAGGGTCCAGTGGCCAGCTCCAAGATCACCGCGTGGTAGGCCGCAGCGGTCGCGTGCAGGTCGGCGGCAAGCCCGTCCCAGGCCGTCGCCGCAGCCAACAGCGGCCCCGCGCCGGGACCGGCGTAAATGCGGGCGGAATTTGTTTCCGGTGGTAGCAATCCGAAATCCATTGCTACCGCCCCTCCATGGCGGGCCATCGCTGTGTCGTTTGCGGCTGGACAGTGACTAAAGACATGGAATTCTCCCGAGAAGAATTGATGGCAAGCTGAATTCAGCTTTCTGCGTACGAGACGTGTCGTTTCGACGGATGCCGGACTCGGATCAGTTCACACCGATCCGTGGGTAGGGATGGCGCGCGTGGTCTGCCGCGCGGACGCGGATCAGCGCGGGAGAGTGTTCACCGCCCGTCGTCACATAGCAGCTGCGCGACGGCTGGGCACATGGCTGATCAGCAGAGTGAGATACAGAGCTGTGTCAAAAGCTTTCGGCCCGTGCGGGACATGTCGAGACCGAACGCGTCGGGGACGCCGAACCTGTGCTGAAAGGCATGCGAAGCTGCTGGCCGGTACCACCATCGCCACATCGTCAAAGTGCGCAACCGCTGAGGTACAGCGCGTTGGTGTGGCGCGATGGCGTCTAACGAATCGTGTTTGAGGTCTGCGCGGTCGATATCGTCAACGCTCGATGCCAGCGTTGCGGAAGGTGGATCCGAGGCTGAGAGCTCGAATCGCGCCAGCCCACAACCGATTACGCTGACCAGAACGCAGATGGCGACCGTCACGCACGCGACGGAGCCCAGCTGGTCCGTTCTCGATCGTTTGCTGAAAGTCACAGTGCGCCAACTCTAACAGCGTATGTGGACAGCCGCATCGCCATACATATCAACCTCATACGGAACTCGGATCAGGGCAGCAGTGGCAGCCGCCACAGCGGGGTGCTCGGCTCGAGCAGCCACATGCGGATCGCGGTGAATCTGAACAGTCGCAGGGCGCCGGTGATGAGTACCGCCGCCAGCGGCAAGTCTCCCAGTGCCGCGGTCAGCTCCGAGATGCGGAAGTCGTTGGGTCCGGCGGTGAGCACGTCGAACCAGGCGTCGCAGATCAGCAACATGCCGGTTGCGAACGCGGTCAGCAGCATCACCTGTCGGCGCAACATGCCGAAGAGGACGGTCGCGGTCATCAGGGCAATCAGCAGCAGGTCGAAGCCGACCCAGGTCGCCGTCCAGTCGTGCACCACGTAGTCGTCGGGCAGTGCGAAGGCGAGGTAGACGGTCCAGGGGATCAGCACCAGCGTCCCGCCGATCATGATCCCCAGCCAGCCCCAGCGGATCCGGCGCGCCACGGCGACCGGCATCAGCTCGGACAGGGGTCGCTCAAGCCGTCGTATCAGTTGACGGCGCTCGGCCGGGGACATCGCAGCGATCTGGGCATCGGACAGCACGCTCACACTTGAGCAATACCCCGTTCATCGGCGTTTATCGGCGTGCTCAGTGCAGCAGGGTCCCGACGATCCCGGCCAGGTAGCCCAGCCGTGCCACCTCCGACGGCCGGAATGCCGGACCGCCAGGCCGTCCCAGCATGACCGCGGTGTCGGGCGCGCCCAGCGGCGCGGCGACCAGGGTGGTGTCCAGCTCGCGCCACACCCGCGGTACCCAGTCGCCGGTGGCGTCCAGGGCAGTGGCGCGCGTGATAGGCATCCACGGGACGGCGTTCAGTCCGGTTTCCGGCGCGCCCGGGCTGCCCACCACAGGCTGGATCCCGTCGTCGGAACTGCGCAGCACCGCGCACCAGCTCACCCGGAGCACCTGGGGGGCTTCGTCGACGAGCACCTTCAGCTTGGCCGTTGTGTCGCCCTCTGCGGCGACGTGGTCGATCAGCGCCAGCTCTCGGTGCGCGTCCAGCAGCCCGGTGTGCGGTCGCAGGCTGTCCACCCGCACACCATTGAGCGCTTCGGCTGCCGTGATCAGCGTGTCCGGCATGGCCCGGGGCGGTAGCTCGACCACAAGATCGTCGATCGCGTAGCCGGACCCGCGTTCCACGACGTCCAGCGACAAGATGTCGGCCCCTACCGACCCCAAGGCCACGGCCAGCGAGCCGAGGCTGCCCGGCCGGTCGGCAAGCTGAACTCGCAGCAGATAGGAAGACACGCGCACACTGTCGCACAGCCAGGCGGCGGCGGCATTTCGACGGCGGCAGGCGGGCGCCACACCAGCGTGACGCTCGACACCGAGCGTCACGTTGGCGTCACACTCGCGGCGGCTAGGCTTTTCGGTCGTGTCCCAGATCTCCCGCGACGAGGTGGCCCATCTGGCCCGGCTGGCCCGGCTGGCGTTGACCGACGCCGAGCTGGACAGCTTCGCCGGCCAACTCGACGCCATCTTGACCCACGTCAGCCAGATCCAAGCCGTCGATGTCACCGGCGTCGAACCGACCGACAACCCGCTCAAAGACGTCAACATCACCCGCCCGGACCAGACCACACCGTGCCTGACGCAGCAGGAAGCGCTCGCCGAGGCGCCTGAAGCCCTCGACGGCCGCTTCGCCGTCCCACAGATCCTCGGGGAACCGGAATGACCGACATCATCCGGCAGGACGCTGCGACCCTGGCCGGCAAAATCGCCGCCAAGGAGTTGTCATCGACCGAGATCACCCAGGCTTTCCTGGACCAGATCGCGGCGACCGATGAGCGTTACGGCGCGTTCCTGCACGTGGCGGGCGATGCGGCGCTGTCGGCTGCGGCCGCCGTCGACAAGGCGCTGGCGGCCGGCGAGCGGCCGCCGTCGCCGCTGGCCGGGGTGCCGTTGGCCCTCAAAGACGTGTTCACCAGCCTCGACATGCCCACCACGTGCGGGTCGAAGATCCTGGAGGGCTGGCGTTCCCCCTACGACGCCACGGTGACCGCGCGACTGCGGGCGGCGGGTATCCCGATCCTGGGCAAGACCAATATGGACGAGTTCGCGATGGGCTCGTCCACGGAGAACTCCGCTTACGGCCCGACCCGCAACCCGTGGAACATCGACCGGGTGCCGGGCGGCTCCGGGGGCGGCAGTGCCGCCGCGCTGGCCGCGTTCCAGGCGCCGCTGGCCATCGGGACCGACACCGGCGGCTCCATCCGCCAGCCGGCCGCGCTGACCGCGACGGTCGGGGTCAAACCGACCTACGGCACGGTGTCGCGCTACGGCCTGGTGGCCTGCGCGTCGTCGCTCGACCAGGGCGGTCCGTGTGCGCGCAACGTCCTCGACACCGCGCTGCTGCACCAGGTGATCGCCGGACACGATCCACGCGACTCCACCTCCATCAACGCCGAAATACCCGACGTCGTCGGCGCTGCGAAGGCGGGGGCAGCGGGCGACCTGAGTGGAGTGCGCGTCGGCGTGGTCCGGCAGCTGCGCGGCGACGGGTATCAGCCCGGCGTGTTGGCATCCTTCAACAGCGCCGTCGAGCAGTTGACGGCGATCGGTGCCGACGTGTCCGAAGTTGACTGTCCCCATTTCGATCACGCGCTGCCCGCCTACTACCTGATCTTGCCGTCGGAGGTGTCGAGCAACCTCGCGCGCTTCGACGCGATGCGCTACGGACTGCGGGTCGGCGACGACGGCACGCACAGCGCCGAGGAGGTGATGGCGCTGACCCGCGCAGCCGGGTTCGGGCCGGAGGTCAAGCGGCGCATCATGATCGGCACTTACGCGCTGTCAGCCGGGTATTACGACGCCTATTACAACCAGGCGCAGAAGGTGCGCACGTTGATTGCCCGCGATCTCGACACGGCCTATCAATCCGTTGACGTGCTGGTGTCGCCGACCACGCCGACGACGGCGTTCCGGTTGGGCGAGAAGGTCGACGACCCGTTGGCGATGTATCTGTTCGACCTGTGCACGCTGCCGCTGAACCTGGCCGGTCACTGTGGGATGTCGGTGCCGTCAGGTTTGTCGCCGGACGACAAGCTGCCGGTCGGGTTCCAGATCATGGCGCCGGCGCTGGCCGACGACCGGCTCTATCGGGTGGCGGCGGCCTACGAGGCTGCCCGGGGACCCCTGCCGTCGGCCATCTGACGGCGAGCAGACGCAAAGGCCCCAACGCGCCGGCGTGTCAAGGGGCTTTTGCGTCTGCTCGCGCCACTTGAACGACAATCACGGGGCAAGATGAGGTCATGCGGATCGGAATTCTTACCGGAGGTGGGGACTGTCCCGGGCTCAACGCCGTCATCCGGGCGGTGGTGCGCACCTGCGACTCGCGGTACGGGTCGTCGGTGGTCGGATTCCAGGACGGCTGGCGCGGGCTGTTGGAGAACCGGCGTGTGCAGCTGGCCAACGACGACCGTAATGACCGGCTGCTGGCCAAGGGTGGAACGATGCTGGGCACTGCCCGCGTGCACCCCGACAAGCTGCGGGCCGGGCTGGAACAGATCATGCAGACCTTGGACGACAACGGTATCGACGTGCTCATCCCGATCGGCGGCGAAGGCACGCTGACCGCCGCGCACTGGCTCTCTGAAGAGAACGTGCCCGTCGTCGGTGTGCCGAAGACCATCGACAACGACATCGATTGCACCGACGTGACTTTCGGTCACGACACCGCGCTGACGGTGGCCACCGATGCCATCGACCGATTGCACAGCACCGCCGAATCGCACCAGCGGGTGATGCTGGTGGAGGTGATGGGCAGACACGCCGGCTGGATCGCGCTCAACGCCGGGCTGGCATCCGGCGCGCACATGACGCTGATCCCCGAGCAGCCCTTCGACATCGACGAGGTCTGCCGATTGGTCAAGCGGCGTTTCCAGCGCGGCGACTCACACTTCATTTGCGTGGTCGCCGAAGGCGCCAAACCGGCTGAAGGCTCGATGACGCTGCGCCAGGGCGGCATCGACGAGTTCGGCCATGAGCGATTCACCGGTGTCGCCGACCAGTTGGCCGCCGAGGTGGAGAAGCGCATCAACAAAGAAGTCCGGGTGACCGTGCTTGGCCACGTCCAGCGCGGCGGTACGCCGACCGCCTTTGACCGGGTACTGGCCACCCGTTTCGGGGTGAATGCCGCCGACGCCGCGCACGCCGCCGAATACGGACAGATGGTCTCGCTGCGGGGTCAGGACATCGGCCGGGTGCCGCTGGCAGAAGCGGTGCGCCAGCTCAAACTGGTACCGCAGAGCCGCTACGACGACGCCGCCGCCTTCTTCGGCTAGGCCCTCCCCGCGCCGACGGGCTCCGGCGGCCAATTAGGATCGAACGCATGACCGCAGCTGCCAAAGCGCCCGGCGCGGAGTTGCTCGGCTACGACGACGTCATCGCGCGCTACCAGCCGGTGCTCGGCCTGGAAGTGCACGTCGAGCTGTCCACCGCCACCAAGATGTTCTGTGGCTGCGCCACCGCGTTCGGTGCCGAACCCAACACCCAGGTGTGTCCGGTGTGTCTGGGCCTGCCGGGTTCGCTACCGGTGCTCAACGAGGCCGCGGTCGAATCGGCGATCCGGATCGGGCTGGCGTTGAACTGCGAGATCGTGCCCTGGTGCCGGTTCGCCCGGAAGAACTACTTCTACCCGGACATGCCGAAGAACTACCAGATCTCGCAGTATGACGAGCCGATCGCCGTCAACGGCTATCTGGAGGTGCCCCTGGAGGACGGCACCGGCTGGCGAGTCGAGATCGAACGCGCGCACATGGAGGAGGACACCGGCAAGCTCACCCACCTGGGCAGCGAGACCGGCCGCATTCATGGCGCGACGATGTCGCTGATCGACTACAACCGTGCGGGTGTGCCGCTGATCGAGATCGTCACCAAACCCATCGTTGGCGCCGGCGAACGGGCTCCGCAGATCGCCCGGGCCTACGTGACCGCGCTGCGAGATCTGTTGCGCGCCTTGGGTGTCTCCGATGTCCGAATGGACCAGGGCTCGATGCGTTGTGACGCCAACGTGTCGCTGATGCCAGTCGGGGCGGAGCAGTTCGGCATTCGCAGCGAGACCAAGAACGTCAACTCGCTGAAGAGCGTCGAGGTCGCCGTCCGCTACGAAATGCAGCGGCAGGGCGCCGTTCTGACGTCAGGAGGCCGGGTCACGCAGGAAACCCGCCACTTCCACGAGTCCGGGTACACCAGTCCGGGCCGCACCAAGGAAACCGCCGAGGACTACCGCTATTTCCCGGAGCCGGACCTGGAGCCGGTCGCGCCGAGCCGCGAGTTGGTCGACCGATTGCGCCCGACCATCCCGCAGCTACCGTGGCTGCGGCGCAAGGAAATTCAGCAAGAGTGGGGTGTTTCCGACGAGGTGATGCGCGATCTCGTCAACGCCGGCGCAGTCGAGTTGGTCACTGCCACTATCGAGCACGGCGCTTCCAGTAAGGAAGCCCGCGCCTGGTGGGGCAACTTCCTGGTCCAAAAAGCCAACGAGGCCGGCGTCGAACTCGACGATCTGCCGATCACGCCGAAGCAAGTCGCCGCTGTGGTGGCGTTGGTCGATGAGGGCAAGCTGTCCAACAAGCTGGCCCGCCAAGTCGTCGAGGGCGTGCTCGCCGGGGAAGGCGAGCCCGAACAGGTGATGACCACGCGCGGACTGGTCGTGGTGCGCGACGATTCGCTGATCCAGGCCGCGGTCGACGAGGCGTTGGCTGCCAATCCCGATGTGGCGGAGAAGATCCGGGGCGGCAAAGTGCAGGCGGCGGGCGCTATCGTCGGCGCGGTGATGAAGGCCACCAAGGGCCAGGCCGACGCTGCGCTGGTTCGCGAGCTCGTGCTCAAAGCCTGCAGTTAGCGGCTGGACTCAGAACAGGCTCGTCAGGTTCCCCAGACTATCCGTCAGCAGTGCGCTGAAGTCGGTGGAAAGACCGGTGAGGGCTGTCGGCAGGTCGCCGTCGAGCGCGGTAGTGAGGGTGCTCAACAGATCACCAAGTGGGCCAACCGTGTCCATGGCTGGAGTTGGGAAGCTGAAGCCGAGTGCCGTCGCGATGGCCTGGTCCAGCTCTATCGAGGAACCAATGGGCCCGACCGCGTGTCCCGTGAGGCTGACAGGAAGACCGCTGATGGTCGCGCTAATGCCATTGAGCAGCGAGCTGCCGGGGCTGAGCAGGCCGCCCAGGACAAGGTCGAGCGACGTGATGTCGACGCTGGGTGGCAAAGTGCCCGCCGGCAACAGCGACAGCAGCGGGAGAATGTTGAGCTCCGGCAAAGTTCCGTCGAGGAATTCTCCGTTGAGGGTTGCGTCGGCGATGTTGGTAGGAATGTTGAGCAGGTCGAATAACGCCGACTGCGGGTCTGGCGCGGCGAGGGCGTCCTGGATGCTGTTTTCCGACGCCAGCCCTGGGTCGAGGATCGGGCCCAGGTCACCGAGGAACACGCCGCTGAGCGGTGAAGCCGTGAACGCGAGCAGCGACTGCAGATCCGGACTCGTCAGCGTGCCGTGAATCACCGTGTAAGCCAGCGTGTGGATTGGATCCAGCGACGAATAGAGGTAGGCAGGGGGCATCTCACCGGGGGGCAGGCGGAGCCGGGCAGGAAGGGAGTGACCGCCGCGTTGCCCGCGGCCTGCAGGTCGATTTGTTTTCCGTCGAGGAGATCGGCGATAACCTGCTGCAGCGTCGGCAGGGGAACCGGCGAAAAGTGCTCATCGAGCGCCACACTGTTCGTTTGCGCGAGTTTGAACGCGTCCTCAATGGCCGTGATCGGGTCGATACCTTCGGGACTGGAGGCGAGCTGCACGGCGGCCACTTCGATATCGGGTACGGCCGCTTTCACCGGGGTGACGATGACGACGCCGGCTCCGACGAGCGCGACACCGGCGGTGATCCAGGGGCGGGCGGCGAGTTCCATGGCCATCTCCTTCGACGCTGGCCGTTGTGACGTAAGTCACGCTGCACACGTGCGTGCACAATCCGCCTGAGGAAAAGCTAATAAAACCCTGAATTCCGCGAAGATATTGGCTAAGACCATCTGGCCCCTTGGAACACCGTTGTACGCGTGAGCAGCGCCCATCAAGCAGTTCCGATGACGGTCGTCAAAAGGCGTACGAGCTGACCTGAGCGCTTGTGGGTTGGGCTGGTCGAATCCCGACCGGGGCATGTCGTACGCGCCTACGATGGGTTTTGTCGGGGAAGCCGTGACAACAGAACGGTGTGATCGCGACGTGTGCTGATTGGGGTACCCATCGAAGCGGCGATAACGTCGTGCCGCCCAGTACCTCGATGTCTGCGCCCCTTTGGCGGCCCACATGACGGACACACTGATGCTGCGATCCGACGACGTGAGGCAGCGGTTCACCGTCGTCGGCGTCGTCCAAGGAGTAGGTTTTCGCCCCTTCGTCCACCGGATCGCCACCGAACTCGGGTTGGCGGGATTCGTCGGCAACGATTCCGGTGCGGTGTTCATCGAAGTTCAGGGGCCGATCGCCCGCATTGACGAATTCGGGCGTCGGCTGTGCGCGGAGGCGCCGCCGCTGGCCCGGATCAACACGGTATCCATCGCCGACATCGAAGCGAACACCGTCGGCGGCAACGGCTTTCGCATCGTCGACAGCCAGACCGCCCCCGGGGCCACCACGCCGATTCCGCCCGACATCGCGGTCTGCGACGACTGCATCACCGAGCTGTTCAACCCGCGGAACCGCCGCTACCGGCACCCGTTCATCACGTGCACCAACTGCGGCCCGCGGTTTACCATCATCCGCGCGTTGCCCTACGACCGTCCGACCACCACCATGTCGACTTTCGCGATGTGTGACCGGTGTGCGGTCGAGTATCACGACCCGGCCAACCGCCGCTTCCACGCCCAGCCAATCGCCTGCCCGGACTGCGGGCCGTCGCTGTGGTTCTCCTCCGGAACCGAGCGGGTCGATGGCGCCGAGGCGGCGCTGGCCGCAACGCAACGGGCGCTGGCCGCCGGGGCTGTCGTCGCGATCAAGGGTATCGGCGGTTATCACCTGGCCTGCGTCGTTGACGACGAGGCGGCGGTCGGCGCGCTGCGGAGCCGTAAGGCGCGCGGCGCCAAGCCGTTCGCGATGCTGGTGCGCGATCTCGGCATTGCCCGCCGCTACGGGCACATCGAGGACGCCGAGGCCGCCGTGCTCACTAGCCCCGTCCGGCCGATCGTGTTGCTGCGCCGACGCGCCGATGCCCCCGTCGCCGACGCCGTCGCACCGGGCAGCCCACTGCTGGGTTTGATGCTGCCGTATTCGCCGATCCATCACCTGCTGCTCGCGCCCGTTCCCGGTGCCGACCCCGCGGTGCCCGACGCGCTGGTGCTGACCAGTGCCAACCGCTCCGACGAGCCCATCTGCTTCACCGAAGACGATGCCGCGTCTCGTCTTTCGGCACTGTGCGACGCGGTGCTCGACCACAACCGGCCGATCCATGTGCCGTGTGACGACTCGGTGGTCCGCGTCATCGACGGCCGGGAATTACCGATCCGCCGTTCCCGCGGCTACGCACCGCTGCCCGTCGACCTCGGTCGCGACGGCCCGGCGGTACTGGCCGTCGGCGGCGAACTCAAGAACACGTTCTGCCTCACCGACGGCTCACGCGCCTACATGTCCGGCCACATCGGCGACATGGAAACGCTGGAGACGCTGCGGGCGTTTGAGCGAGCGGTCGGCCAACTCAGCGAGATCCGTCACCGGCCAGTGCGATTGGCCGCGGACCTGCACCCCGGATATCAGACCCGCGATTGGGCCGAGCGGCATGCCGACGACCGGCCGTTGGATCTCGTCCAGCACCACCACGCCCACGTGGCCTCCCTGCTGGCCGAACACGGCCGGCTGGGCGAACCGATCATCGGGGTGTCCTTCGACGGCACCGGCTATGGCTGCGACGAAACGATCTGGGGCGGCGAGATTCTCGCTGTAGGGCCGGATAGCCACCGCTTCGTCCGGGTCGGCCACCTGTTGGCGGTGCCGCTGCCCGGCGGCGACGCCGCAGTGCGCAACCCGTGGCGGATGGCCCTGTCCCAGTTGTGGATGGCCGGCATCGACTGGACTCTGGATTTGGCCCCGGTCGTCGCGGCCACTCCTGCTGAATTACGGCTCATCCGTTCGCAATTGGAGAACAACACGGGCTGTGTGGCGTGTTCGAGCATGGGCCGGCTGTTCGACGCCGTCGCCTCCCTGCTCGGGGTGCGGCACCGCATCGACTATGAGGGCCAGGCTGCCATCGAACTTGAGGTGCTGGCCGATTCGGTTGATGACGCCCCGGCTGGTTTACGAATGGACGTGCGCACCGACGGGGTGATCGACCCGACCGGCATGGTCCGGGCAATGGTGTCGGCGCTGCGCGACGGCGTCCAACCGGCGGTGCTGGCCGCGGGCTTCCACCATGCCGTCGCGGAAGCGGTCTCGGAGGTGGTCAGCCTGGTTGCAGGCGAGGTGCGGATGGTGGGCCTCACCGGCGGGGTGTTCCAGAACGTGCTGCTGCTGCGCGAATGCCGACAACCGCTGCAGCAGGCGGGGTTCGAAGTGTTGACGCACCACGCTGTTCCACCCAACGACGGGGGACTGGCGCTCGGTCAGGCCGCCGTTTCGGTACTGACCGCGCTTGACGAAGAACGAGGGGAGGAATGAATCGGTGGGTAACGATGTGACGACCACCGCGATCGACCGTGGGCTGGACGCCGACTTGGCCGCCGATCTGGCAACCACCTCGTTCACGTTGGCCAAACGGTTCGCGGCGGGCGCCACGATGTGGTCCATCGCCCCGGGGTGGGAGCCGCATGCGCTGCATATCGCGGTCGAATTCATCCATCCGGTGATCGTGGGCAAGCGGGCGTTGCCGGCCGTTGCGATCACCGGACCCGATGTGGTCGACGTGGTGCGGGTGTCGGTGCGGCCCGGCGACATCGTGGTGGCCGTCTCCGGCGTCGACGACCCCGAAGTGCGATCGGTGATGCACCGGAGCCGGGCGTGGGGCGTCACGACCGTCTGGATCGGCAGTGGCGAGCGGCCCAACCCCGGGATGGCAGACCACGTGTTGTGGCTGGACGACCCCGACCCCAGAGTCCCTGCGACCGGTGGGTTCGTGTTGTTTTACCACCTGCTGTGGGAGCTGACGCACGTCTGCTTCGAGCATCCGGGCCTGCTGAAAAAGTCCGATGTGTGCACCGAAGAGGTCTGTATCACCTGCAGCGACGAGGGTCGCCTGGGAGAGGTGCTTACCGCGACGGCCGACGGAATGGCCACGGTACGCACCGCCAACGGCGTCGAAACGGTGGCGACCACACTGGTCGACCCGGTCGCCGCCGGCGAACTGGTACTGGTGCACGCCGGGACGGCGATCAGCCGCGTCGAGGAGGAGCGGCGCTCATGACCCGCGCCAGCGACGATATACGAAGCAGCGATGAGGTGGGGGCACCTCCCGCTTGCGGGGGAGAGCGGCGCTCATGACTTCCGTTCCACAAGACGAGCCCACGAACTTCCTCTATCCGTTCATCGACGCGCAGGAAGACGATCCCAAATCGCTACTCGCCGACCTGGCCGCCTCGGCGCAGGCCAAGGCCGCCGAAAGTCTGGCGCTGCGCCGCTCGACGCTGGAGGCCAATACCGAACTGATCGGCCGCGCCGCCTCCGAGATGGCGCGTCGGTTCAGCAGCGGGGGACGGCTGTTTACTTTCGGCAACGGCGGAAGTTGCACCGACTGCACCACTTTGGCGCGGCTGTTCGCCCAGCCGCCGGTCGGTAGCCCCTTGCCGGCCTGGTCGTTGACCGCCGATCAGGCCATCATCACCGCGCTCGGCAACGACGTCGGGTTCGAGCTGGTGTTCGCCCGGCAGTTGATCGCCCGCGGAAAAGCCGGCGACATCGCGATCGCGATGTCGACCAGCGGCAGCTCGCCCAACTTGATGGCCGCCCTAAAGGAGGCGCGCCATCGCGGCATGTACACCGTCGGCTTCGCCGGATACGAGGGCGGCGCGTTCGCGAAAAGCCCGGATGTCGACGCTTGCTTCGTGGTTCGCTCGCAAAGTGTGCACAGGATTCAGGAATCCCAAGCGCTGCTTGGCTATCAGCTGTGGCTGGCAGTGCACGACCAGATGGCTACCCAGCCAGTGGAGGCCTTATGAGTAAGTCGTCAGGCGAATACTTGGCCTCGGGGCCGCGTTTCGGCGAGGGTGACGTGATCGAGCGGATCGAGTCATTCCGCCGGCGTCGCCCCCGATTGCTCGACGATCACGTGACGCTGGCGCACGGCGCCGGCGGAAAAGCATCGGCCGCCTTGGTGGACGCCGTCTTCATCGAGGCGTTCCGCAATCCGCTGCTGGAGTCCCTTGGTGACGGAGCGGTGATCAACTTGCCCGGCGGTGAGCGGCTTGTGATGTCCACTGATTCATTCGTGGTGCAGCCCAGGCGTTTTCCCGGCGGCTCAGTCGGTGAACTGGCGGTGCACGGCACCGCTAACGATCTGGCGGTGGCCGGTGCCGTGCCGCAATGGATCTCGGCCGCCTTTGTTATCGAAGAAGGCTTTCCGATCGCCGAGTTGAAGGAGATCGTCGCCGACATGGCGGCAGCGGCCGCGGCATGCGGTGCACAGATCGTGACCGGTGACACCAAAGTCGTACCCAATGGCGCGGCCGACGGCCTGTTCATTACGACCACCGGTGTGGGCGTGATCCCTGTGGGCCGCCAGTTGTCGCCGGCATCGGTGCGTCCGGGCGACAAGCTGCTGTTGTCGGGGTCGATGGGCGATCACGGGATGGCGGTGATGCTGGCCCGTGGTGACTTGGCCATCGAGGCTGACATTCATTCCGACACCGCCGCGGTGAGCCCGCTGGTGGAGCTGCTGTTGTCGGCCGCGCCGTCGACGCGCTGGCTGCGTGACCCGACCCGCGGCGGCGTCGGCACCGTCTGCAACGAACTGGCCCAGGCTTGTGGTCTGGGGGTGTTGCTGGAAGAGGATCGCCTCCCGGTGCACCCGATGGTGAGCGGCGCGTGCGAACTACTCGGTATCGACCCGCTTTACGTCGCCAACGAGGGCAAGTTCATTGCCGTCGTCGCGCCGGAGGAGGCTGAGGCCGGTCTGGCGGCGATGCGGTCGCATCCGTTGGGCGCCGAGGCCGCCGAAGTCGGGCAGATCGTCGCCGAACCCGCCGAAACCGTTGTCCTGCGAACTGGTTTCGGTGGTTCCCGGATCGTCGACATGCTCGTCGGCGACCCGCTGCCGAGGATCTGCTGAGAAAAGGAGCTGAGCGCACATGTGTCTGGGAATCCCGGGGCGGATCGTCGAGATCACCGACGCCGAGAACTACTTGGCGAAGGTCGACGTCAACGGTGTGCAGCGCACCATCTCGGTGCGGCTGCTGGAAAACGAGATGCCCGAACCCGACGACTGGGTGCTGGTACACGTCGGCTTCGCGATGGCCAAGATCGATGAGACCGAAGCGTTGCTCACGTTGGCGGCCGTCAAGAAGCTCGGCGACGCCTACACCAGCGAAATAGAAGCCTTCGATTCGTCGGCGATTGTCTGACGGGAAGGAAACGACATGAAATTCGTTGACGAATTCCGTGACCCGGCGGCGGCTCGCAAACTGCTGGTCGCGATCGAACACCTGGCCGGTAGCGGCGATGGCGCCGATCATTTCAAGTTCATGGAGGTGTGCGGCGGCCACACCCACACCATCTACCGGCACGGCATCGAACACCTGCTGCCGGAAAACGTCGAACTCGTTCACGGTCCCGGTTGTCCGGTCTGCGTGATTCCGATGGGTCGCATCGACGACGCGATGTGGCTGGCCGAACAACCCGACGTGATTTTCACCTGTTTCGGCGACATGATGCGGGTGCCCGGCTCCAATGGCAGCCTGCTGGACGCCAAAGCACGCGGCGCCGACGTGCGGTTCGTTTACTCGCCATTGGACGCGCTCAAGATCGCCACCGACAATCCGGACAATCAGGTGGTCTTCTTCGCCATCGGATTCGAGACCACCGTCCCATCCACCGCGGTGACGTTGGTGCGTGCCCGCGATCTGGGCCTGCCCAATTTCAGTGTGTTCTGCAACCACGTCACGATCGTGCCGCCGATCAAGGCCATCCTTGACTCACCAGACCTGCGCTTGAACGGCTTCATCGGACCAGGCCACGTCTCCACAGTCGTCGGCAACCGGCCATACCGATTCGTGCCTGAGGTGTACGGAAAACCTTTGGTGGTCGCCGGTTTCGAGCCGCTGGACATTCTGGCCTCGGTCGCGATGCTGTTGGCCCAGATCCGCGAAGGCCGTTGCGAGGTGGAGAACCAGTACTCGCGGGTGGTGCCCGAACAGGGCAACCCGGCGGCTCTGGCACTGATGGGCAAGGTATTCGCGCTGCGTCCGCACTTCGAATGGCGGGGCCTGGGCTTCATCTCGCAAAGCGCGCTGCGGCTCAGCGATGACTTCGCGGACTTCGACGCCGAACTGCGCTATTCGATGCCCGGTGTGCGGGTCGCCGACCCGAAGGCTTGCCAATGCGGTGAGGTGCTCAAGGGCGTGCTGAAACCCTGGGAATGCAAGGTTTTCGGCACCGCATGCACCCCGGAGACTCCGATCGGAACCTGCATGGTGTCCCCGGAAGGGGCCTGCGCGGCCTACTACAACTTCGGCCGGATGCATAAAGACGCCCTCAAGCTGGTGGAGTCCGGGCGGACCTGACCCGTGTCGGCGCCGACCTCTGACAAGCGGGACATCCGGGGAACTGAGATGTTCGCCCGCTACGCCTACGCGCCGAACGCGCTGGGCTACTGCGGTCCGCCGTTGGGGGCGACGCTGCGGGACGGGTCGGTGGAGGAGGTTCGGACGGCCGCGACGAAATTCTCCGGCGCCTGGCCCTATCTGCAGGTGCTCTCCACGATGACCGGCATCGCCGACCCGCTGGACTATCGCCTCGTCGAGTCCTACTGGCTCGGCGGCGGTGTCGGTGCCGATCTGGACGCGAGCGAGTTCGTCGACGCATTGCTCGCGATCATCGGCCCACAGGCGGGGCGTTACTGGTCGCATCTCGGCCCGGATCTGGTGCCCGAGGCCGCCGCCAATCACTGCTTCCACGTGTTCGGGGTGTACCCATGGTCGCGGCTACTGGGCCTAAAAGGGGGGAGCGTCGACGAGCATCCGATGGGTGTGCTGGATAACTGCCGGATCACTTGGGGCACAGTGCTTTCCCGCGACGGTGATGGCGTCGAGGTGTCGTGTCGACGGCTGGTCTGGGACGGCGATGTGCTGGCCCTCTCGGACCCGTCGGCGCGCCGCCTCGACATCTGGGCCGACGGCTACAGCGCGGTACCCGACGTCGACGTCGGTGACGAGGTCGCGATCCACTGGGGCCGGTTGTGCGGGCGGCTGCGGCCCGAGCAGATCCGGGTCCTTGCCGACGCGACCGTCCGGCAACTCGTGGTGACCAATCAGCGGCTGGCGCGGGTCTAAGCCGACGGCGAACACGGGCATAACGCAACGGGTGACGACGCTGAGGCGGTTATGCCTGAAGATCGCCCGGACGCTGACGCCCTGGATGCCTACTCGGCCGTGGTCACGGCGGTCGCGCAATCGGTGCTGCCCAGCGTGGCCAGCATCGCGGTGCGCAGCCGCCGCGGCAATGGCGGCGGCAGCGCAAGCGTCATCACTCCCGATGGCTACTTGTTGACCAGCGCTCACGTCGTCGCCGGAACTCGGTCCGCGGAGGTGACATTCGCCGATGGCACCACCGTCGCCGCGGATATCGCCGGTCGTGACGAGCTTTCCGACCTGGCCGTGCTCAGGGCGCGAGGTGCCGTCCCCGAGCCGGTGACGATGGGCCGCGCCGAAGATCTGCAAGTCGGACAACTCGTCGTGGCGATCGGCAATCCACTGGGCCTGGCCGGTAGCGTCACGGCCGGCATTGTCTCCGGACTCGGACGCTCATTACCCACCAAATCCGGCCGCGTCGTCGACGAAGTGATTCAGACCGACGCCGCGCTCAATCCGGGAAACAGCGGCGGCGTGCTGGCCGACGGGCGCGGACGGATGGTCGGGGTCAACACCGCGGTGGCGGGCGTCGGCCTCGGATTGGCTGTGCCCATCAACGCAACCACTCACAAGATCATCGCGGCGCTGATGCATACCGGCCGTGTGCGCCGCGCATGGCTGGGCATTGCCGGTGCACACATTCCGGTGCCGCCGGCCGCCGCCGCGAAACTCGGCACCACCCATGGCCTGCAGATCGCCAGCGTGGTCGCCGGCAGTCCCGCCGCCGAAGCTGGTCTGCGACGGGGAGACATCGTGGTCAGCGTCGACGGCAAGAACGTCGTCACCGCCACCGCGATTCAGCAGCTGATGGTCGAGGACGCGATCGCGCGCCGTATCGAAATGACGGTGTGGCGCAACGGCGCCCTCGTCGACGTGTTCGTGACACCTCGCGAGCTCGCCGACCGCTGACCGTATTGGACGCGGGCCTCGGACTTCAGTCCGGTTTTGCCCACGACAACATGGCCGGGCTGGGTCGAGCGGCTGACGAATTAGGCGGGCGCGCCGGGTAACGGCCGCGGTAGCAGCACGGTCCGGTCGAAGGGCCCGCCGTGCGCGGCGGCAAACTCGACGGCCTTGTTGACGTCTTCGAGCCCAAACGTCGTGACTTGCTCGTGGCTGAGGTCGAGTACCCCGCTGCGGATCAGATGGATCATTTGCTGATTCGCCGTTCGCGGGTACATCCACTGTCCGCGCACGGTCACGGAATTGCGCATCAGCCATGGGTAGGGCAGGGCGAGGTCATCGCCGCCCAGCATGCCGACGCCACCCATGAGCACCACCCGCCCGTACGGGCGCACCGCCATCGCGGCGGTGCGCACAATCGCGGCGGGGGCGCCCGGCGGCAGCAGGTCCAGCACGACGTCGATGGGGTTCGGTGATGCGGCGATCATGGCGGCGAGGTCGGTCTCGGCGTCGCCTGTCAGCGTGACGGTTCTAACCCGTTCGCCGAAGCGCGATTTCAGGTCGGCGAGCACCGTTTGATTCCGGCCCGGGCAGACCACCGTCGCGGCTCCCATCGCAAGCCCGACGGCGATGCCGGCGCTGCCGAAGTTGCCTGTCGCGCCGCTGACCAACAGCGTCTCACCGGCTTGTAGCCCCGCGGCCAGCAATCCGCCGTACGGCACTAGAAGAGCGCTGATCGCGGTCCACCTTGGTACGTCGGCAATGTCGATGTCACCCAACGGGATTGCGTTCTCGGTCGGAACCACCATCTGCTCCGCGAACGGCCCGTCATGAAAGTATCGGGAGAGCCGAAGTCCGCCTTCGCCGGCGGAACTCCAGCCTTGCAACGTGATGTCGGGAGCCAATACGTCGTCGCGGGACCGGACGGTCGGATCGCACCACACCAGATCGCCCGCCCGCAACCGGGTGGCGTCGGGGCCGAAGGATATCACCCGCCCGATCGCACCAGCGCCAGATATCACCGGCGGCTCAAGCGGATACTCACGCTCGCCGCTGAATACCTCGGCCGAATACGGCGCGACGCACGTCGCCGGCACATCGACGAGCACTTCTGCCGTGCCGATCCGTGGATCGGGCACGTCGGTGATGTTGAGGGGCTTTCCGAATTCTTCGAGTACCGCTGCTTTCACTGCCGCTCCCTTCCAGATGCGTCTCGACGTCGACGGTAGAGGGCAGTCATGTCATGCGGCAAACGAAAATTGCGCATACATGGTATGACGTTTTGTCATGGAGCCGTCACTGACCGCGCTGCGTGTGCTGTGCGCGGTCGCCGAGCGCGGTAGCTTCACGGCCGCGGCGGCCGAACTGGGTTACACGCAGTCGGCGGTGTCCCGCCAGGTCGCCGCGCTCGAGCGCGAGGCCGACGCGGCGCTGTTCGAGCGCCACGCGGCCGGCGTAAGGCTGACGAGCAACGGGTTGACCGTCCTTAGGCATGCGCGCGTCATCCTCGACGAGATCGCGGCGGCGGAGCGCGAACTGGAAGGTCGGGATCCGGGCGAGAGCGTGGTGCGCCTTGGGACCTACATCAGCGCCGGCGCGGTCATCGTGCCGCGGTTGCTCCACACGCTTCGCGACGAGCGTCCCGACATCCGGGTGATCACCCGTGAGGGCACCACGCCCGCGCTGGTACGCGCACTGCGAGCAGGCACCCTTGATCTGGCTGTCATCTCCTCGCGGCCTCCGTACCGGCCGCCCGACGATGAGCTGCCTGCTTTGGTCACCGAGATCCTTGATGAGACCGTGTTGCTCGTCGCAGCGTCGGCGGCCGGCCGTTTCGCGGGTCGCCGGACTGTGTCGCTCGACGAACTCGACGGCGTGGACTGGATTGCCGGCCCGGTCGCGCGTGACGAGCAGCTCCTGGGAGTGTGGCCGGGCCTGGCCGGACGCCCACGCATCGCGCACACCGTGCGGGACTGGCTGACGAAGCTGCAGCTCGTCGCAGCCGACTGCGGGCTGACGACCGTGCCGCCCAACCTCGCCGACGTCCTCCCAGAAGGGGTGCAGCTCATGCGGGTACAGGACAGCCCGCAAGGGCGCCGCCGTGCTCTTGCGGCGCGGATGCCGGGAAGGCCGTCATCTTCGGTGGCCGCTGTGATAGCCGCGTTGCGCAGTCACTACGCGCGCTGACCAAAGGCGCTACCAGGGCACCGTGGCGGACGAATCGAAATAGCTCCGACCGGCTCCAATCCGCAGCCTACGAACTCGTCGCCGAGGGCGAGTCCTACCGACAACGCCAGAAACCCCGCCCCCGGAAAACCGGCCAATGCGGACCAGCCGAATTGACCAGCAGCCACTCTCAGCCATCTGTGGCGGGGAGCACGTCAACGTAAGGTGGTGTAGTCATGGACATTGGCGATCAGCTTCGGGGGCGGACGGTGGACACCGCGCTCGGGACAGTGCGGGTGCAGGTCGGTGGAACGGGCACCCCGATCGTGTTCTGGCCGAGTTTGTTGATGACCGGCGACATGTGGCATGGGGTGGCCGATGATCTCGTTGGGCGCTCGCAGGTGGTCCTGGTCGACCCGCCGGGCCAAGGCGGAAGTCAGCCCCTGACAGACATGTTCACGTTCGGCGATTGCGCTCGCTGTGTTGTCGACATCCTCGACGGGCTCGGCATTGAACGAGCTCATTTCGTCGGCAACTCGTGGGGCGGCATGATCGGCGCGACGTTCGCCGCGACCCATCCGGACCGGATCGGCCGGGCGGTCCTGATGAACTGCACCGCCGGCCGGGCCAGCATCCGCCAGAAGGTTCAATTCGCAATGTTGCTCCGGCTTGCGCGATGGCAAGGAGAGTTCGGACCGATGCTGATCCGACCGGTGCTCAAGGCTTTCTTGGGGCCAACGACCTTTCGGGAGCGTCCCGACGTTGTGGCACATGTTCGTTCGGCGGTGCAATCGGTCAATATCGCTTCTGCCTCGTGGGCGGTGAAGAGCGTGGTTCCGGCCCGACCCGACCAGCGGGCGTTGTTGGCCGGCATCACGACACCGGTGCTCGTCGTCGCGGGCGCTGAAGACGCCACGTTCCCACCACGAGACGCGATCGCGATGGCAGATGCCATCCCCAACGCGTCGATTCGTGTCCTGGACGGGGTGGCTCACCTTGCCGGCCTGGAAGACCCCGCTCTGGTCAGCACGCTCGTCGACGAGTTCCTGTTCGGGGACGGCGAAAACGGTTCTGACGCATCGTAATCGCGCTTGCGCCCGAATCATCTGCGACGTTGGGCCATGATGGCGGTGTGGGCGACGAATCATTCGACCGGCTGGTTGGGATGCTGGACTACACGATGTTTGTCGTGACGACCCAAGCCGACGGACACCCGTCGGGTTGCCTGGTCGGCTTCGCCACCCAAACCAGCATGCGCCCGCCACGGTTTCTGGTCGGGCTGTCCAGGAAAAATCACACCTGTCGAGTGGCGGCGCGCTCCGATCATCTGGCCGTGCATGTGTTGTCGCGTCGCCACATCGGGTTGGCCCACCTTTTCGGCGGCCAAACCGGAGACCAGGTCAACAAGTTCGATCATTGCGCTTGGCGCACCGGCCCGGAAGGGATGCCGATTCTCGACGACGCGGTGGCATGGTTCGTCGGCAAGACGTTGAAGCGAATCGACCTCGGCGACCACATTGGTTACCTTTTGGAACCTGTCACCGGAGATGCCCGTGACAGTTCCGACGACCTGGTCAGCTTCCCCGACGTCGCTGACCTCGAACCCGGTCACGAGGCCTGAGGCCGACCCAGTCTTAGGTCTTGTCCTCGTTGGTCCGCGGGAAGCCGCCGCCCTGTGGGAACAGCGGGAACACCACGTCGTCGAGCTTCGCGGCGTCGCCGTCGGTCTTGTTGACCGTCGCTCCCCAAACGTTGCCGTCCGGCGACATGCGCAGCGCCCAGGCGTGGCCGTGGGTGTCCTGACGCACGACGTCGGGCGGGCCGGTGACCGCGCCGGTTCCCTGCGCGAGGTGGACGGCCACCGTCTGCTTGGTATTGATCAGGTTGACCAGCACGGTGCCGTCCAACGCCGCGCAGCCGGCTACACCCGGCCGATCCGGCCAGGTCCACACCGTCGAGACCTTCGAGTCCTTGGTGATGCGCTGCAACCGGTCGGCCGTGGGAGCTCGGTCGAGGACATAGAGCGAGCCGTCGACGGGGTCGGTGCACAAGCCGCCGCCGGCGCCGACACCGCTCAGCGCCGTGGTCGGCGGTGCCTGGTTCAGCGTTGTGGGCTGCTCGATGCGGATGACTTTGCCGGCCAACGACGCGGGATCGGCGGCCATCGCCGGGTTGCCGGCGTCGCCGGTGAGCACGACCAGCGTGGTGGGGCTGGTGAACAGCAGCGCGCCGGTATTCCCGGTCGCACCTTTCGGGATCCCGGTCAAGATGTCCTTCGGGACATCGCCGTCGGCGACGCGGATAATCCGGTTGTCGGTGGGGGTGCTGACGTAGGCGTACATCAGCCGGTCCTGTGAGTAGGTCGGTGAGAGCACGATGTCCATCAGCCCGCCGTCACCGGACGGGTCGACCGGGATGACGGTCTTCACCTTCGGCTCGGCGCTGACCGACACCTCTTTGACGGCGCCGGTCGTCCGCTCGGCGACCAGTGCTGACTTGCTGTCAGGCTGCATGAGCAGGCCGCTGGTGCTTTCCAGGCAGCCCTGCATTACCCCTGGTGCCGGACACTCCTTGGGAAACGGCTTGTCAGGCAACGGTGGTGGCGGCGGGGGCGTCGAACTCGGCGGCGCATGGCGTTCGGGCTCGGTGGTGAAAGGCTGCGATGCGGAATCGTTGAACTGCGCGCAACCGGCCAAAACCAGCAGCGTTGAGCAGAGCGCGGTTAGCGCGCGCCGTCCCGACCACCACGACTGCATAGCTGCCAGATTACGGATATCTCGGCTCAGGTGCCCGCGACGGGGTGGCGCGCGTCTTTTCGTATTTGCCCGCAAACGGTGGCCCACGCACGGCGACACGCTAATCAGCACAGCGAAAGCGCCGCTCAAATCCCCAATTCAGGCCGAACTGCCCTTACCCTGACACCGTGACCAGTCAATCGAGTGACTCACGTTGGCAGCGGCCGGACGATTCCGCGGTGCCAACTCCGGTGCGGCCGGCCTCAGCAAGCCTGGTCGACCCGGAGGACGACCTGCCGTCAGCCACATATGCAGGCGATTTTGAGACGACCACGATCCCGCACTACGACTCCAACGACTCCAGCAGTGTCCGCTCTTCCAGCTCGGCATACGGGCTGATCGGCGGGCATCAGCCGTTGCCGTACCAGCCCCAATCCAACGGCCGGCACTCGGCATTCGGCACCGAGGCAATCGACGAACACGAGCACCACCCCGATGACGAGCGGGTACGTGCCGCCGCCCGTCGCGGCACCCAGCATCTCGGTCTGCTGATCCTGCGGGTCGGTCTGGGCGCGGTGCTCGTCGCGCACGGCCTCCAGAAGCTGTTCGGCTGGTGGGGCGGGCAGGGACTGAGTGGATTCAAGAACTCGCTATCCGACGCCGGCTATCAACACGCCGACATCCTCACCTACTGCGCCGCCGGCGGCGAGATCGCCGCCGGGGTCCTGCTGGTGCTGGGGCTATTCACCCCACTGGCCGCTGCCGGTGCGCTGGCCTACCTGACCAACAGCCTGCTCGCCGGGATGTCGGCGCAGCACACGAGGTCCTTTCCGTTCTTTCTGCCGAACGGACACGAATACGAGATCACCCTCATCGTCATGGCCGTCGCCGTCATCCTGGTCGGGCCGGGGCGTTACGGCTTCGACGCAGGTCGTGGGTGGGCCCGGCGGCCGTTCATCGGGTCGTTTGCGGCGCTGGTAGTGGGCATCGGCGCCGGCGTCGCGCTCTGGGTGCTGCTCAACGGCGCCAACCCGGTGAGCTGAGCTACGCTCACCCCGATCAGCTGTACGGATTGGGCACTCGGCCGCCGCTGGCCTCGGTCAGCAGCGGCAAGGTGGCGAAGGTAACCGCGGGCAATCGCAACGTGCCGCCGTCTTTGAGCTGGGCACGCGCCCATGAGCTTTTGTTGAACCGCAGCCCGTCGATGTCCGCCCAACGCACCGTCTGACTGCCCAGCAGCGTGCGCACGGTCACGCCGTCTCGGTCGGCCTGCGTGCGAAGCCGAATGATCAACGCCGACAAGACCACCGGGATGATCAGTAGCGGCGCGGTCGCCGGCCAGGTCAAGACCGGGATCAGCAGCCCGAGAGCGAAGAAACCCACCGCGAAGTGAGCCATCGGTGAAATGTTGATCACCACCGGCGGCGTAGGGGGCGTGTCCGATGAATCGGTAACCACCTGTGCATCATGGCACCCAGCCCAGCGGCCCCAACAACCGGGATTTGACGTCTGACCTGTGCGGAGGCTACCGTCGAACGTTATGGACAGCCGTGAAATGCTCGTAGTAATTGGTCGGCGCGTTGGTTGCTGACTAGCCCACGCCAGGATAGCTTTCGAGCACCAACGCGCAACCCTCGTGCAGCCGCTGAGCTGGCGGGGGTTTTTTCTTGTCAATATTCCAAAATCAACCTCCGACACCAACCATCAGGACTTAAAGAGGAACCAGTGAGCGCTCCCACTACGCGACAGCCACAGCCGTCGCAACCCCTCAACGGCACGCTGGCCAAGCCAAAGACGCCGGCACCGCCTAAACACGTTGCGCCGCAACAACTGACCGGCGCGCAGTCGGTGATCAGGTCGTTGGAGGAGCTCGAGGTCGACGTCATCTTCGGAATCCCTGGCGGCGCCGTACTACCCGTCTATGACCCGCTATTCGATTCGAAAAAGCTGCGCCACGTGCTGGTTCGCCATGAGCAGGGCGCGGGCCACGCGGCCAGCGGCTACGCACACGCCACCGGGAAAGTCGGCGTTTGCATGGCCACCTCGGGTCCCGGTGCCACCAACCTGGTGACTCCGCTGGCCGACGCGCAGATGGACTCGATCCCGGTGGTCGCCGTCACCGGACAGGTCGGGCGTTCGCTGATCGGGACCGACGCCTTCCAGGAGGCTGACATCTCCGGTATCACCATGCCGATCACCAAACACAACTTCCTGGTCCGCAACGGTGACGAGATCCCCCGGGTGCTAGCCGAGGCCTTCCACATCGCGTCCTCCGGACGGCCCGGGGCGGTGCTCGTCGACATCCCCAAAGACGTGCTGCAAGGCCAGTGCACGTTCAGCTGGCCGCCGCACATGCACCTGCCCGGCTACAAGCCGAACACCAAACCGCACAACCGTCAGGTTCACGAGGCCGCCAAATTGATCGCCGCCGCGCGCAAACCTGTGCTCTACGTCGGTGGCGGCGTCATTCGGGGCGAGGCCACCGAGGAGCTGCGCGAATTGGCCGAGCTGACCGGCATTCCGGTGGTGACCACGCTGATGGCACGAGGGGCGTTCCCGGACAGCCACCGGCAGCACCTGGGCATGCCGGGCATGCACGGCACGGTGGCGGCGGTGGCGGGGCTGCAGCGCAGCGACCTGTTGATCGCGCTGGGCACCCGTTTCGACGATCGGGTGACCGGACAGCTCGACTCGTTCGCCCCCGAGGCCAAGGTCATCCACGCCGACATCGACCCCGCCGAGATCGGCAAGAACCGAAACGCCGACGTGCCGATCGTCGGTGACGTCAAGGCCGTCATCACCGATCTGATCGAGATGCTGCGCCACGACGAGGTGGCGGGCCAGAGCGACATCGCGGCCTGGTGGGACTACCTCGACGGTGTGCGGGCCACCTACCCGTTGAGCTACGGGCCGCAAAGCGACGGCAGCCTGAGCCCCGAGTACGTCATCGAGAAGCTGGGTGAGATCGCAGGCCCGGATGCGGTGTACGTCGCCGGTGTCGGCCAGCACCAGATGTGGGCGGCTCAGTTCATCAGGTACGAAAAGCCGCGCACCTGGTTGAATTCCGGCGGGCTGGGGACCATGGGTTTCGCCATCCCGGCGGCCATGGGCGCCAAGATCGCTCGCCCGGATGCAGAGGTGTGGGCGATTGACGGCGACGGCTGCTTCCAGATGACCAACCAGGAACTGGCGACCTGCGCGATCGAGGGCGCGCCGATCAAGGTGGCGCTGATCAACAACGGCAACCTGGGCATGGTGCGGCAATGGCAGTCGCTGTTTTATCAGGAGCGCTATTCGCAGACCGACCTGGCCACCCACTCGCATCGCATCCCGGACTTCGTCAAGTTGGCCGAGGCGCTGGGCTGCGTCGGATTGCGTTGCGAGCGTGAAGAAGACGTGGTCGACGTGATCAACCAGGCCCGGGCGATCAACGACCGGCCGGTGGTGATCGACTTCGTCGTCGGCGCGGACGCGCAGGTGTGGCCGATGGTTGCCGCCGGAACCAGCAACGACGAGATTCAGGCTGCCCGCGGCATCCGCCCGCTCTTCGACGACGAGTCCGAAGGACACGCCTGATGCGCGCCGGCGACGATGCAGAGCGTAGCGATGAGGAGGAGCGGCGCATATGACTGGATCGCCGAAGACGCACACGTTGTCGGTACTGGTCGAAGACAAACCCGGTGTTCTCGCGCGTGTGGCTGGGTTATTTTCCCGGCGCGGGTTCAACATTGAATCGCTCGCCGTCGGCGCGACCGAGCAGAAAGACATGTCCCGGATGACGATCGTCGTCTCCGCGGAGGAGACACCCCTCGAGCAGATCACCAAGCAGCTCAACAAGCTCATCAACGTCATCAAGATCATCGAGCAGGACGACGAAAAGTCGGTGGCCCGGGAGTTGGCGCTGATCAAGGTGCGGGCCGACGCCGGCACCCGCAGCCAGGTCATCGAAGCGGTGAACCTGTTCCGCGCCAAGGTAATTGACGTATCGCCCGAATCGCTGACGATCGAAGCGACCGGTGACCGCGGCAAGATCGAGGCGCTGCTGCGGGTGCTCGAGCCCTTCGGTATCCGCGAAATCGTCCAATCGGGAGTGGTGTCGTTGTCCCGCGGTCCACGCGGCATCGGCACGGCAAAGTAACCATTCGAATCCGAGAGCCTAGAAAAAAGGAGACATTCAGGTGGCTTTGGAGATGTTCTACGACGACGATGCGGACCTGTCGATCATTCAGGGCCGCAAGGTCGGCGTCATCGGGTACGGCAGCCAGGGGCACGCACACTCACTGAGCCTGCGGGATTCCGGGGTCCAGGTGCGCGTCGGGCTGAAGGAGGGCTCGAAGTCCCGGGCCAAGGTCGAGGAACAGGGCCTGGACGTCAACACGCCAGCCGAGGTGGCCAAGTGGGCCGACGTGATCATGCTGCTGGCACCCGACACCGCGCAGGCGGATATCTTCAAGAACGAAATCGAGCCCAACCTGAAGCCCGGCGATGCGCTGTTCTTCGGTCACGGGCTCAACATCCACTTCGACTTGATCAAGCCGCCCGCCGATGTCACCGTGGCGATGGTCGCCCCGAAGGGACCGGGCCACTTGGTTCGTCGCCAGTTTGTCGACGGCAAGGGCGTGCCGTGTCTGATCGCCGTCGACCAAGACCCCAACGGTAACGGCGAGGCGCTGGCGTTGTCCTACGCCAAAGGCATCGGCGGCACCCGCGCCGGCGTCATCAAGACGACTTTCAAAGACGAGACCGAAACCGATCTGTTCGGCGAGCAGGCCGTATTATGTGGTGGCACAGAGGAATTGGTGAAGACTGGTTTCGACGTCATGGTCGAGGCGGGCTACCCGCCGGAGATGGCGTACTTTGAGGTGCTGCACGAGCTCAAGCTCATCGTCGACCTGATGTACGAAGGTGGCATCGCCCGGATGAACTACTCGGTGTCCGACACCGCCGAATTCGGCGGATACCTGTCGGGTCCGCGAGTCATCGACGCCGACACCAAGGAACGGATGCGCAGCATCCTGCGCGACATCCAGGACGGCAGCTTCGTCAAGAAGCTGGTCGCCAACGTCGAGGGCGGCAACAAGCAGCTCGAGCAGTTGCGCAAGGAAAATGCCGAACACCCCATCGAGGTCGTCGGCAAGAAGCTGCGTGACCTGATGAGCTGGGTCGACCGCCCGATCACCGAAACCGCCTAAGGCTTCACCGAGATCGACGCTAGCGCTGACCGTTTCGGGGCGTGTCGTCGCGCTAGCGTCGATGTCGCGTCTTCGCGCAGTAGGGCGTGCTCAATCGCGCCACCCGAGCTCGGCAAGCTCGTGAGCGTGTGCACGCGCCCAGATGGCCTCGTCACCAAAACTGGGCAGGATCAGCCCGCCTTCCATCCTGGAGGAGGCATCGACCTCGTCGAGGGACACCGTGACCCGGCGCCTGTCCTGGCCGGTGATGGACGACCAGGAGTCGCATAGCCGAGTCAGGACTTCGCTTCGCACCGCGTCGTCAAATCCAGCACGGATGGTTGCGATGATCTACGACACCGTGGCGCGCCGTCCGCCGGTGAAGTACGCGGTCGGGTCGTATTCGATGAACACGACATTGACGAATATGCGGGGGACGGAAATGACCGAAGTGTGAACAGTCGTGATCGCTTCGGCCAACGAGGCCCGGGTGTCGGCCTCGAGGGATCCGGCTGGGACGAGGCATTGATAGAGCGGCATGGGTTTCCTCCGGATTTTTATTGGTCAATGCCGCCAAATGCGGCCGCTTTTCACGACGTGAGGCGGCCGGCGACCGACACCACCCGGCGGGCCAGGTGGTCCAGGGCGTTGCCGGTCGCGTCGTCGAACTCGGCGATGTTGTCATGCGTGGTCACCAGGCTCACCCCGTACGGATTGCCGTCGACGTACTTGCACGGGTCGGTGTAGCCCGGCGGGACGATGATGCCGCCCCAATGGATCAGAGTGATGTAAAGCGCAAGCAGGGTGGTTTCCTGGCCGCCGTGCGCGGTATTGGACGACGTGAACGCCGCATACACCTTGTCGGCGAGCTTGCCTTCGGCCCACAGCCCGCCCAGCGAGTCGATGAAGGTGCGCAACTGCGCCGCTGGTGAGCCGAATCGAGTCGGTGAGCCGAAGATCACCGCGTCGGCCCACACGATGTCGTCGCCGGTGGCCGCCGGAAGGTCCTTGGTCGCTTCGTAGTTCGCTGTCCAGGCCGGGTTGTGGGCGAACGATTCCGGGTCGTGGGTTTCGGCGACGTGCCGCACCCGGACCTCGGCGCCCGCCGACTCGGCCGCCGCAGCGACACGCTTCGCCATGGTCGTTCCATGACCGGTTGCCGAGTAGTAGATGATCGCCAGCTTCGTCACGGTGTCATCGTGGACATGGCGCCGATCCCGAACACCTGCTGGAGCACCGTGCACCGCCATCTATCGCTTCAGATGACACCATTAGGCTGGCCGGGTGAGCCTGCCTGTTGTCTTAATCGCCGACAAACTTGCCGAATCAACCGTCGAGGCCCTGGGTGACCAGGTAGAAGTGCGCTGGGTCGACGGCCCGGACCGGGAAAAGCTGCTGGCTGCGGTGCCTGAGGCCGACGCTCTGCTGGTCCGCTCGGCTACTAACGTCGACGCCGAAGTGTTGACTGCCGCACCCAAGCTGAAAATCGTGGCGCGGGCCGGCGTCGGGCTGGACAACGTCGACGTCGACACCGCCACTGAACGCGGTGTGCTGGTCGTCAACGCGCCGACGTCGAACATCCACAGCGCCGCCGAGCACGCGTTGGCGTTGCTGCTGTCAGCGGCGCGCCAGATCCCCGCAGCCGATGCGTCGCTGCGCGAGCACGCCTGGAAGCGGTCGTCGTTCTCGGGCACCGAGATCTTCGGCAAGACCGTCGGGGTGGTCGGGCTGGGCCGCATCGGGCAGTTGGTCGCCCAGCGGTTGGCCGCCTTCGGCGCGCATATCGTGGCCTACGACCCCTATGTGTCGCCGGCGCGGGCGGCGCAGTTGGGTATCGAGCTGCTGACCCTCGACGAACTCCTGGTGCGGGCCGACTTCATCTCGGTGCACCTACCGAAGACACCCGAAACCGCGGGCCTGATCGACAAGGAGGCGCTGGCCAAGACCAAGCCGGGCGTGATCATCGTCAACGCCGCCCGCGGCGGGCTGGTCGACGAGGCCGCGCTGGCTGAGGCGGTAACCAGCGGACATGTCCGCGCGGCGGGCATCGACGTGTTCACCAGCGAACCCTGCACCGACAGCCCGCTTTTCGACCTGCCGCAAGTGGTGGTCACCCCGCACCTGGGTGCCTCGACCGCCGAGGCGCAGGACCGGGCCGGCACCGATGTGGCCGAAAGCGTAAAGCTGGCGCTGGCGGGGGAGTTCGTTCCTGACGCGGTCAACGTGGGCGCCGGGGTGGTCAGCGAGGAGGTGTCACCCTGGCTGGACCTGGTGCGCAAACTCGGCCTGCTGGTTGGTGCGCTCTCCGAGGAACTGCCGGTGTCGCTGTCGGTGCAGGTACGTGGTGAGCTTGCCTCCGAAGACGTTGAGGTGCTGCGGCTTTCGGCGTTGCGCGGGCTGTTCTCCGCGGTCATCGAGGATCAGGTGACGTTTGTCAACGCCCCGGCGATAGCTGAAGAACGTGGCGTGGTCGCTGATCTCAGCACGGCAACCGAAAGCCCTAACCACCGCAGCGTTGTCGACGTCCGGGCCGTGGCTTCCGATGGTTCGGTCGTCAACGTCGCCGGCGCGTTGTCCGGACCGCAGCAGGTGGAAAAAGTTGTGCAGATCAACGGCCGCAACTTCGACCTGCGGGCCCAGGGCATCAACCTGGTCATCAACTACGTCGATCAGCCTGGGGCATTGGGCAAGATCGGCACCCTGCTCGGTACCGCCGGGGTCAACATCCACGCGGCCCAGCTGTCCGAAGACGCCGAGGGTCCGGGCGCGACGATCCTGCTGCGGTTGGACCGCGACGTCCCCGCTGACGTGCGGTCGGCGATCGGTGCGGCCGTCAACGCCAACAAACTCGAAGTGGTTGACCTGTCGTGAAGCGCACCGGCGACAAAACAAATTCGAGCGATGCTATGGGAGTACCACCCGCTTGCGGGGGAGAGCGGCGCTCATGAAGCTGGCGGTTATCGCCGGCGACGGGATCGGGCCGGAGGTGGTCGCCGAGGCGGTCAGGGTTCTCGACGCGGTGCTGCCCGGCGTGGAGAAAACCGATTACGACCTGGGGGCGCGGCGATTTCACGCGACGGGGGAAGTGCTGCCCGACGCGGCGCTTGCCGAACTGCGGGCCCAAGACGCGATCCTGCTTGGCGCTATCGGGGATCCATCGGTGCCCAGCGGCGTGCTCGAGCGGGGTCTGCTGCTACGGCTGCGCTTCGAGCTGGACCACCACGTCAACCTGCGCCCGGCGCGGCTGTATCCGGGCGTGCGCAGCCCGCTCGCCGGTAATCCCGACATCGATTTTGTGGTGATCCGGGAGGGGACCGAAGGCCCATACACCGGAACCGGCGGCGTGATCCGAAGGGGCACAGCGCATGAGGTGGCCACCGAGGTCAGTATCAACACCGCGTTCGGTGTCCGCCGCGTCGTGGAAGACGCTTTCGAGCGCGCGAGGCAACGTCGCAAGCATCTGACCCTGGTGCACAAGACGAACGTGCTGACGTTCGCCGGATCACTGTGGTCGCGGACCGTGCAGGAAATCGGCGAGAAGTATCCGGACGTCGAGGTGGCCTATCAGCACGTCGACGCCGCGACCATCCACCTGGTCACCGATCCGGGGCGGTTCGATGTGATCGTGACCGACAACCTATTCGGCGACATCGTCACCGATTTGGCCGCCGCGGTATGCGGCGGCATCGGTCTGGCCGCCAGCGGGAATATCGACGCCACCCGGACCAACCCGTCGATGTTCGAGCCGGTGCACGGCAGCGCGCCCGACATCGCCGGTCAGGGAATCGCCGATCCGACCGCCGCGATCATGTCGGTGGCGTTGCTGCTTTCCCACGTCGGCGAAGACGCTGCCGCCGCGCGAGTGGACCGGGCCGTGGCGTCCCATCTGGCCAGTCGCCCGACCGAAAAGCTATCCACCGTCGAAGTCGGCGAAAGGATAGCGTCCGCGCTCTAGTTTCCAGCCCGGGCGGTAACACCTTGGCCGGCACCATCGGCACCGCCAGCAGCGGGAAAACGCTGCAAACCGCGAATGCCGGCGGATAACCGTGGGCGGCGATCAGCTCACCGAAAACGGGCGGCGCGCCGGCCGCCATCAACCGCTGATAGGTGTTCTGCAGGCCCAGCGCGCGCCCGCTCCAGAACGGTCCGGCGTATTCGGTGACGGCGGTTGATTCCAGGCCGTTGTCGAGCACCGCGACCACCGATGCCGCGACCATCAGTGGTACGGCGAGCGATGAGCGCAGATGATCGGCCAACGCCAATCCGAGAAGGGCCAGGACGCCCGTCACGGCCATGATGCGCACCGGACGCAACCGGGAGCCGACCCGGTCCGACCACCGGCCGACCGCAACCCGGCCGACGGCCCCAAGCAGCTGTGACAGCGTGACCACTGCTCCTGCCGACGCGATCGACCACCGGTAATTCGCGATCAACCAGACCAGCATGAACGTCACAGTCACCGTCTGCGGCACCATCAGAAGTGCAGCGACCGCGTGAATGCGACGCAGTACGTGCGTCTTTCGGTAAGGGTTGGCCAACTCCTGGTCGGTGGCCGCGTCCCATTCCTTGCGAGGCGGGTCGACGACGGCCACGACGCTGGCCACCGCTGACGCCGCACAAAGCACGGCCGGAAATATCAGCCCCCACGTCGCCGACGGGGCGTGCTCAGAGAGCCCGGGAATGACCAGCGCGCCCAACGCGATTCCCAGCGGTTGCGCGGTCTGGCGAACACCCATCGCCAGGCCGCGTTGCTCGGGCGGGAACCACCCGGAGACCAGGCGACCGCCGGCCGAGTTGCAGCTGGCGGCCGCCATGCCGCCGACGAACAGCAGCGCGGCGAACGACACCATCGAGTGGACCGTCGATGCGAAGTAGGCGGCTACCGCGGTCAACGCTGAACCGACCGTCAGCACGATGCGTTCGCCCACCCTGTCCAGCAGATAGCCCCACAGAATCAGCGTCACCACCATGCCGAAGCTCGGCATCGACGACAGCAAGCCCGCCTCGGCCAGCGGCGTGCCCAGATCGTCCTCCAACGCGGGGATGAGAAAAGCGACGCCGTTGATGAAGACGAACACGCTCGCCGTCACCACGAGCGAAACGATGACGATCGACCAGCGTCGGCCCGTACTGAGGCTGACCGTGCCGGTCGGGTCCGTCGGCATCGATCCATGCTCGCACAGCGATGTGAGTACTGGGGCTAAAGCGATAACCAACCCGTCCCTGCCGACCCGCATCGTCGGCCCCACTAGGCTCAAGCAAATGCGCCTTGGCCGAATTGCCAGTCCTGACGGTGTCGCGTTCGTGACCATCGACGGCGAGCCGGACGAGCCCGGCGGGATGACTGCCCGCGAGATCGCCGAACACCCCTTCGGCACCCCGACTTTCACCGGTCGCTCCTGGCCGCTGGCCGACGTGCGACTGCTGGCCCCGATGTTGGCCAGCAAGGTGGTCTGCATCGGCAAGAACTACGCCGATCACATCGCCGAGATGGGTGGCATAACGGGACCGGCGCCGGCCGACCCGGTGATCTTCCTCAAGCCCAATACCGCGATCATCGGGCCGAATGTGCCGATCCGACTGCCGGCTGAGGCGTCGCCCGTTCATTTCGAGGGCGAGCTGGCGGCCGTCATCAGTCGGCCTTGCAAGGACGTCTCAGCCGAGCGCGCCGCCGAGAGCATCCTCGGCTACACCATCGCCAACGACGTATCAGCTCGCGACCAACAGCAGGCTGATGGCCAGTGGACACGGGCGAAGGGCCACGACACCTTCTGCCCCGTCGGGCCGTGGATCGTCACCGACGTCGACCCGGCCGACCTCGAACTGCGCACCGAAGTCAACGGCGAGGTCAAACAGCACAGCCGTACCTCGTTGATGATTCACGACGTCGGTGCGATCGTGGAGTGGATTTCGGCGGTGATGACATTGTTGCCGGGCGATCTCATTCTCACCGGCACGCCGGCGGGTGTTGGACCCATCGAAGACGGCGACACCGTCAGCGTCACCATCGAAGGAATTGGAACATTGGCCAATCCCGTTGTCCGCAAAGGAAAATCCTGACCGCAGCAGTCGGCGTACGGGTTCGGTTCTACCCGTCGCCAACGGCATCCCGCATACCGGCTTGATTCGCTCTGCGCTGCTCAGGGACACCGACGCCGAAGGTGACAGCTCCGGCTCGCGTCCGGAACGGGCGCGGGTGAGAAGCGACCGGATTGTTTGGTAGTCTGCACGTCGGCCCATAACGGCTGGCAGCAGCGGCCGCACGACCGTCACATTGTCTGCGGGAAGCCCTTGACCAGCTGTTTTAGGCAGCCAATGGGGTATGGTGTAATTGGCAACACAGCTGATTCTGGTTCAGCCATTCTAGGTTCGAGTCCTGGTACCCCAGCAAAGTTTCTCCACCGCAAGTAATTAGGTGGGCGTATGCCGGTGAGCTATGCTGGCACCTCGGATCAGTTCTGGCCCCGTCGTCTAGCGGCCTAGGACGCCGCCCTCTCACGGCGGTAGCGTGGGTTCGAATCCCATCGGGGCTACTTATATCTGCCGGCACTAGCCGGCAGCGGGCGCGGTCGACCCGCCCACCGGTACGGGGGGTATCCCAAGCTTGCGGTGATCCCATGAGCGGGTCCGGCGGCTGACAATGCGCACGGCGACTCGCTTATTCATCATCATGTCCACCGCCGGTTTCATCTCGTCGGTGTACGGGCCGGTGTAGCGCTCCCACACACTGACTCCGACCCGGAAGATGGCGTCGGGATCGTCCACGATCTCGGCGACGCCTTCAAAGGACACCCCGCGCAAGGTGTCATAGGTTTGGCCACCCTCGAGCAGAAAGCTCACCCGCGGATCGCGCGTCAGGTTGACGGCCTTCTGCGACTTGGCTTTGGTTTCCAACCAGATCTCGCCGTCGACCACGCCGTACCACATCGCGGTCAAGTGCGGCTGCCCGTCCGGGCCGATAGTAGCCAGCGTGCCGGTGCGGCTGCTGTTGACGAAATCGGTGATCTCGTCCTGCGACATGACGATCTGCGCGCGCTGGTTGGTTCCCATGGCGACAGTGTGTCAGGTCGCTACCGCGGGCACGCCGGGCGGGCGATCAAGGCGTGCTTCACAGTCGACGAGTAAGGGCATCGGCGGCCGCTAGCAGATCGGCCGCCCAGCGCGCGCCGGGGCGGCGGCCCATGCGGTCGATCGGACCCGACACCGAGATGGCGGCGATCACCGTACCGCCGGCATCGCGTACCGGCGCGGACACACTCGCTACTCCGGGCTCGCGCTCGGCTGCGCTTTGGGCCCAACCACGGCGCCGGACTTCGGCCAGCGCGCGGTCGCTGAATTTTGCGTTAGGCAGTACCGCGTGCCGAGTGGCGTCGTCGCTGTATGCCAGCAGCACCTTGGCACCGGAACCCGCCGTCATCGGCAACCGCGCACCGACCGGAACGGTATCGCGAAGGCCTGCAGGCGGTTCCACCGCGGCGATGCAGATCCGCCAGGTGCCGTCGCGGCGGTACAGCTGCACGCTTTCGCCGCTGATGTCGCGCAGCCGCGGCAGCACCGATGCGCTTGCCGCCAGTAGTGGGTCGCTGGCTTGAGCAGCCAGCTCGCTGACCGCCGGGCCCAGCCGCCAACGCCCATCGCCATCGCGGGCCAGTAAGCGATGGACCTCCAAGCCGGCGGCCAATCTGTGTGCCGTGGCTCTGGGCAGACCGGTGCGATCGCACAATTCGGCCAACCCGCATGGTGATTCCGCGATGGTGTGCAGCACCCCCACGGCTTTGTCGAGAACGCCGATGCCGCTATCCTGTCTCACAGAGAGATACTAACGTCTCGTATAGTGAGATCAAGTTATGGCGCCGCATCGGTGGGCCACAACCAACGGAATCGGGATGACCTCGTGAAGAAAACTTCAGCCGACACTGATGCCGAGCGCCCGCGCACGTTGGCCCAGAAGGTTTGGGACGACCACGTGGTGGCCTCCGGCGGAGGCGCCGAGCCCGACCTGATCTATATCGATCTGCACTTGGTCCACGAGGTCACCAGTCCGCAGGCATTTGACGGTCTGCGCCTGGCCGGACGCCCGGTGCACCGACCCGAATTGACGGTTGCCACCGAAGACCACAATGTGCCGACCATCGACATCGACAAGCCGATCGCCGACCCCGTTTCGCGCAACCAGGTCGAGACACTGCGGCGCAACTGTGCCGAATTCGGGATCCGCCTATACCCGATGGGCGATATCGATCAGGGCATCGTGCACGTCGTCGGCCCGCAGCTGGGTCTGACTCAGCCGGGGATGACGATCGTGTGTGGTGACAGCCACACCTCGACGCACGGCGCATTCGGCGCATTGGCAATGGGAATCGGCACTTCTGAGGTCGAGCACGTGCTGGCCACCCAGACACTTCCGCTGCGGCCGTTCAAGACCATGGCCGTCAACGTCGACGGGACGCTGCCTGCCGGCGTGACGGCCAAGGACATCATCCTTGCGGTGATCGCCAAGATCGGCACCGGCGGTGGCCAAGGCCATGTCATCGAATATCGGGGCAGCGCCATCGAATCGCTCTCGATGGAGGCCCGGATGACGATCTGCAACATGAGTATCGAGGCCGGGGCCCGGGCGGGGATGGTTGCACCCGACACGACCACCTACGAATTCTTGCGTGGACGCCCGCATTCCCCGACCGGCGCGCAGTGGGATGCGGCGCTGGACTATTGGGATCGGCTGGCTACCGACGAAGGCGCCGAGTTTGACACCGAGGTGTATTTGGATGCCGCTTCGTTGACGCCGTTCGTCACTTGGGGGACAAATCCGGGGCAGGGAGTGCCATTGGGAGCCGCGGTGCCTGACCCCGAGCTGATGACCGATGACAACGAGCGCCAGGCCGCCGAGAAGGCGCTGGCGTACATGGACCTTCGACCCGGAATCCCGATGCGCGACATCGCCGTGGATGCCGTGTTTGTCGGGTCGTGTACCAACGGCCGCATGGAGGATTTGCGCGTGGTAGCCGACGTGTTGCGAGGCCGCAAAGTGGCCGAAGGGGTGCGGATGCTGGTTGTGCCGGGATCGATGCGGGTACGGGCGCAGGCCGAAAAAGAAGGGTTGGGCGAAATCTTCACGGCTGCGGGTGCCGAGTGGCGGCAGGCTGGGTGCTCGATGTGTCTCGGGATGAATCCGGACCAGCTGGCGCCGGGGGAGCGCTGCGCGGCAACGTCAAACCGCAATTTCGAGGGACGCCAGGGCAAGGGTGGCCGTACCCACTTGGTGTCGCCTGCCGTCGCCGCTGCCACCGCGGTGCGCGGGAAGCTCTCCGCCCCGGCCGACTTGAACTAACTGAGGGAGAACCGTAATGGACGCTTTTCACACTCACACGGGTATCGGAGTGCCGCTGCGGCGGTCCAATGTCGACACGGATCAGATCATTCCGGCGGTCTATTTGAAGCGGGTGACCCGAACGGGTTTCGAGGATGGTTTGTTCGCGGCTTGGCGGACCGATCCGTCTTTTGTGCTCAATCTCAGTCCGTTTGACAGGGGTTCGGTACTGGTCGCCGGACCCGATTTCGGCACCGGATCCTCTCGGGAGCACGCGGTCTGGGCGCTTATGGACTATGGATTCCGGGTAGTGATCTCGTCTCGCTTCGGCGACATTTTTCGTGGCAATGCGGGGAAGGCGGGGTTGTTGGCTGCCGAAGTTGCCCAAGACGATGTGGAACTGCTCTGGAAGCTCATCGAGGGCAGCCCCGGGTTGGAAATCACTGCCAATCTTCAAGATCGGAATGTGGCCGCAGGAACGGTGGTGGTGCCGTTCAAGATTGACGACTACACCGCCTGGCGTTTGTTGGAGGGACTCGACGACATAGCCCTTACGCTGCGGAAACGTGACGAGATCGAGCTTTTCGAGTCGGAGCGGCCGACTTGGAAACCGCAGACATTGCCCACTTCCTGACGGCTCGATTGGGCCCGAATTTAGGGCGCCCCAGTGCCGTATTTGACGGCTCGAACCGTTCCAAGCCACTGACTATGCGCTGCAACCGGATTCCTAAAAAGTTCGCCAGAACCGACTGAAATTGCGCGTGGCTCTTGGAAATCAGGCACCTCAGGGTTTACCGTGTCCTCTAGTCGGTCCAAAGTGGACCGCTAGCAAGCGGAGGATATGCATGAACAAGGCAGAGCTCATTGATGTGCTCACTGAGAAATTGGGCTCCGACCGTCGGTCGGCAACAGCCGCCGTCGAGAATGTCGTCGACACTATTGTGCGGGCCGTGCACAAGGGCGACAGCGTCACCATTACCGGCTTCGGTGTGTTCGAACAGCGCCGTCGCGCGGCACGTGTGGCGCGTAATCCTCGCACCGGCGAAACGGTGAAGGTCAAGCCAACGTCCGTGCCGGCGTTCCGGCCGGGCGCACAATTCAAAGCGGTTGTCTCTGGCGCACAGCGCCTCCCAGCGGAAGGACCAGCAGTGAAGCGAGGTGTCGTCGCGGGCGGGGCCGTGAAGAAGGCCGCGGTGAAGAAAGCCGCCAAGAGGGCTGTGGCCCGCAAGGCCGTGAAGAAGGCCGCGGTGAAGAAAGCCGCCACGAAGGCTGTGGCCCGCAAGGCCGTGAAGAAGGCCGCGGTGAAGAAAGCCGCCACGAAGGCTGTGGCCCGCAAGGCCGTGAAGAAGGCCGCGGTGAAGAAAGCCGCCACGAAGGCTGTGGCGAAGAAGGCCGTTAGGAAGGCTGTCGTCAAGAAGGCTGCCACCAAGGCTCCGGCCAAGAAGGCCACCGCCCGTCGCGGCCGCCGGTAGGCGCTAACCAGTTCAATACAGATTCGCCGCGGGGCCGGCTCTCTCGAGACGCCCGCGGCGAATCTGCGTGCTAGGTCACGACGTTGGCGGCCACCGCACTGCCGATGTGGTCGGCTGCCAGCAGACGGCCGTCCGCCAGCGACAGCACCCACGTACTGCCCTTGCGGTTGCGGGACTTGTCCGGAAGTATCCCGTCGCGTTCAGACCACCACGTGATCAGGTCCGGAATCACCTTGCCCTGCGTACAGATCACCGGTGTGCCGTGCGAGCCGGCGATCTGCAGAACCCGCCGTCGACCGCGTTTAGGGTTGTCGGCGTACGCCTCCTCGGTCAGCGTCGGCTCATTGCCGATGACGACGCCGAGCTCCTCGGCCAGCGGTTCCACTGTCTGGTGGCAGCGCACGCGATCGGCGGCATAGACATCGGTGGGGCCGAAGGCCGATAGCTGCCCGACGAGTGCCTCGGCCTGCGCACGGCCCTTCTTGTCCAACGGTCGCATTTTGTCGTCACCGGAGAATCGGGACTTGCTGCCCGCGGTGCCGTGCCGGACCACTAGTACGGTCTGGGTGTCGGCCGGGAATTTGGCGAACCGGCGCAAGACCTTTCGATCGTGTGAGTAGGACACCTTCTCGATCGCGTCGGAGATCGGCAGCCAGATCAGATCGTCAACTTCCCGACCGGGGGTGAATTCTCCGCCCAGGCTGCGAGCCGCCCAGTAGCGAACCCTTTTGACACCCTGATCGATCGGATAGCTGATGTTCTGCAGCCGCCGACCAAGTTGTGCACGGTGACCGGTCTCCTCGAAGATTTCTCGAGCCGCGGTTATTGGTTCGGTTTCACCAGGATCCATTTTGCCTTTGGGTAACGACCAGTCGTCATAGCGAGGACGATGGATGACCGCCACCTCGACCGACTCGCTGGCGCAGGGTCGCCAGAGCACCGCACCGGCGGCCCAAACGATTTTCCCGCTCACACTCAGATCATCCGACCAGATATGAGTCGGCACCGTAACCCTTGCAAGTCAATTCGTACCTTCGCGCCTGATTGACATCGTCGCCATGGTACAGGTGGCTCTCACGCGTTCCTGTGTCGCTCCATCAGCGATACCTG
This sequence comes from uncultured Actinomycetota bacterium, assembly GCA_963751315.1. GTDB lineage: Bacteria > Actinomycetota > Actinomycetes > Mycobacteriales > Mycobacteriaceae > Mycobacterium. The sequence goes on from CAVVUH010000011.1 coordinate 337,705, forward strand.
GTGGTCGCGAACCGTGTGGCCCGCTTTTGGAAACGCGGTCCACTGTGCTTCTGGCCCCAGTTCCCAGCAGCGGGTAGCTGGATCCAGCGCCGACTCGAAGATGTCGTTCAGCTGTGCGGTCAGTCGGGGGTCTTTCACCTGAGCCAGCACCTCGACCCGCCGATCCAGGTTGCGGTGCATCATGTCCGCGCTGCCGATCCAGAATTCGTCGATGGCGTGGAAATGAATGATCCGCGAGTGCTCCAGGAACCGGCCCAGAATCGAGCGCACGGAAATGTTTTCGGAGAAGCCCTCGACGCCGGGGCGCAGTGCGCAAATTCCGCGCACCACGACCTCAACGCGCACTCCGGCTTGCGATGCGCGGTAGAGCGCATCGATGACCTGCTCGTCGACAAGCGCGTTCATCTTGAGCCGGATGCGCCCGTTGCCGGTTTCGCGGTGAGCCGAGATCTCCCGGTCGACGCGTTCGATGATGCCTTTTCGAATTCCGTGCGGTGCGACCAACAGGTTGCGGTACGACAGCTTGCGCGAATAGCCGGTCAGCGTGTTGAACAGATCGGTCAAATCGGCACCGATGTCGGGGGCAGCGGTCAGCAGGCCGATGTCCTCATAGAGCCGTGCCGTCTTGCTGTTGTAGTTGCCGGTCCCGATATGGCAGTACCGCCGGATCGTCGAGCCCTCCCGGCGCACCACTAGACAAGTCTTGCAATGCGTTTTCAGGCCGACGAGGCCGTAGGCCACATGGACTCCCGCCTGCTCGAGTGCGCGCGCCCACTTGATGTTGGCCTGTTCGTCGAACCGCGCTTTGATTTCGACCAGTGCCACTACTTGCTTGCCGGCTGCGGCGGCTTCGATCAGCGACCGAACGATCGGTGAATCACCGGATGTGCGGTACAGCGTTTGTTTAATCGCCAGCACGTTGGGATCGGCGGCAGCCAGCTCGATAAAGCGTTGCGTGCTGGTGGAGAACGAGTCATAAGGATGATGCACCAACACGTCACCCTCGCGCAGGGTCGCGAAAATGCTCTTCGGCGTTTCCCGATCGGCGAATGCCGGGGGGGTGTCCGGAACGAATGCGGGATCCTTCAGTGCCGGCCGGTCGACGCCGTAAATCTGCCACAACGAGGAGAGATCGAGCAGCCCCGGCACTTGGACGACGTCGCCGGGATGCACGTCGAGTTCACGCAGTAGCAGCTCTAACATGTGCTCGGTCATGTCGTCGGCCACCTCGAGGCGCACCGGGGACCCGAACCGTCGACGCGCCAGCTCCCGCTCGAGCGCCTGCAGGAGATCCTCGTCGCGATCTTCGTCGACCTCGAAATCGGCGTTGCGAGTTATGCGGAACGCGTGGTGCTCGACGATTTCCATGCCCGGAAACAGCGTCGGGAGGAAGGCCGCGATCAGCTCCTCCATCGGCAAGAAGCGGACTTCCTTGTCGTCGTCGCCTGGCCTCGCGTCGAGCTCAACGAAACGATCGACGTTGTCGGGCACTTTGACTCGGGCGAAGTGCTGGCCACCCTCCTCCGGCTGCCTAACCGTGACCGCCAGGTTCAGGCTCAAGCCGCTGACGAACGGAAACGGGTGAGCGGGGTCGACGGCCAGCGGAGTCAGGACGGGGAATACCTGCTCGTTGAAGTACGTCGCGAGTCGGTCGCGCTCAGCCTGGTCCACATCGGTCCACGTGACGACGTGGATACCTTCCTCGGCCAGCCCGGGCCGCACCGAGTCGAGGAAGACCTCTGCGTGCCGGCTGGCGATCTGCTGGGTCTGCTCGCCGATGCGACGCAGTTGCTCGCGCGGGGTCAGGCCATCCGCGGAGCGCACCGAGAGACCCATCTCGTCGCGTCGCTTCAGGCCGGCGACGCGAACCATGTAGAACTCGTCGAGGTTGGAGGCGAAGATCGCCAGAAACTTAGCCCGCTCTAGCAACGGCAGTGAGATGTCGGCGGCCAGCGCCAGTACGCGAGCGTTGAAGTCCAGCCAGCTCAGTTCGCGGTTCAGGTAGCGGTGCTCGGGGAGTTCGTCCTCTACTAGAGCCGCCGTGGCAGCGGGTGGCGCGGCGGGTGGTGGGCCGTCCTGTCGCCATGCGGGCCCGTCGGGCCGCGCTTCGGCTGAGGTCGTCGTAACGTCCGCGGCTTCGATTTCGGTCACCCTAGTGATCATTCCCCATCACCGGGTGATGCTGCTACCGACTAGATGACGTCCATCCGCCGTTGAGGAGGCGTTTACCCGCCGTTACCGACGCACGCCGGCGATAGCCCGACCGGTCGTCGGACCAATCCCGAGACGGCGCGCGACCGCCAAGTCATCGGGTGTGTCGATATCACAGCGCAATCCAGGCCATGCCCCGGTGAGCTCGATCGCGCCCGAACGCCGATGCCGCGCGCAAGAATCCGGCCCGAACTGTGGGTCGAGCGCTGTCCCGAATGCGCACAGCGCCGCGGTACCCGTGCCGAGCCGGTCGGCGACGAAACTCCGTTCGTGGTGTCGTGCCGCGGCGATCGCCTCGGCGAGTTCCTGCGTCTGCAATGCCGGTAGATCCCCTTGCAGCACAACGATATTGGACACTGATTCGGCCACCACCCGCTCGGCGGCCGCGATCGCGTTGTTCAGCGGGTCGGCGTGACCTTCTGGCGTGGGATCGGACAGCACCTCGGCGCCGAGTTGGCTCGCCGCGGCTGCCGCGGTGTCGTCGGGCGTGATGACGGTGATGTGGCGCACGGACCCCACCCTCGCCGCGGCGGTGAGGGTGTCGATCAGCATGGCCAGCACCACGGTCTCCCGCGTCTGCGCGGAAAACACCGGCGCGAGCCTGGTCTTGGCGGCGGCCAGTCGCTTGACGGCGACGATCAAGCCGACATCGCCGCCGGCGTCGGCTCGGCTGCCGCTCATCGGTTACTTGCGGCGTGGGAACCCCAGGCTTGGGCGAGGGGAAAAACAGCCGCGTCTCCTTTCGGTGGCTTGTCGGTGGTAGCGGTTACGTTGCGAGGGTGTCGCGATATCGGCTGCTTCCTCCTGCCGCGCAGGCGGCCATGCTGGCGGAGCATTGTCGTCACGCCCGATACCGGTCTGCGAACCGTGAACCTCAACTCAGCTCTCCCGCCGCATAGGTAAGTGGGTGGGTTGAAATCCTTCGGCTTCAGCCGGGGGAGGACGTCAAAAAGCCATCCTGCCAGTTTCTCTCTTTGTGCATGTGTGCGGCACTCTCGCGGTCCATGGCCCCCTCAGGTGGCTGCGTTCGACTTGATTGCCAGATGCCCCTCAAGCGGTGATACTCACGTGCCGCAAGCGGGGAGACGTTAAAGATCGCTAGGCGATCTGCATCGTCGCTGGGCCCGGCCGGATTGCCCAGCTTCTCCTCAGATCGCTAGGCGATCTGCATCGTCGCTGGGCCCGGCCGGATTGCCCAGCTTCTCCTCAGATCGCTAGGCGATCTGCATCGTCGCTGGGCTACGGTGAAGCGCGCATCGACGAGACGGGGACGAAGGCAGAGCATGGCCAGCACGACAGCGGTGATGGGGGCCGGCGCATGGGGTACGGCGCTCGCCAAATTGCTTGCCGACGCTGGCGGCGAGGTGACGCTGTGGGCGCGGCGGTCCGAGGTCGCCGCCGAAATCAACGCCAGCCGGTGCAACCCCGACTACTGGCCTGGCGTCGAGTTGCCGCCGGATATTCGGGCCACCGGCGACGCGGCTGAAGCACTCACCGGGGCTTCGACGGTGCTGCTGGCGGTGCCGGCGCAGACGATGCGGACCAATCTCGAACAGTGGAAAGGTCTGTTCGCTGAGGGGGCGACCCTGGTCAGCGCGGCCAAGGGCATCGAGTTAGGCACGCTGATGCGGATGAGCCAGGTCATCCTTGCCGTGACCGGTGTCGACCCGTCGCAGGTCGCGGTCATTTCCGGGCCGAACTTGGCCAGCGAGATCGCCGAAGAGCAACCCGCTGCCACCGTCATCGCGTCCAGCGATTCCGGTCGCGCGGTTGCCCTGCAGCGCATGCTGAACACCGGATACTTTCGCCCATACACCAATGCCGACGTGATCGGCACCGAGATCGGCGGCGCATGCAAGAACGTGATCGCGCTGGCCTGCGGGATGGCGGCCGGGGTGGGCCTCGGTGAAAACACCGCGGCCGCGATCATCACCCGCGGCCTGGCGGAGATCATGCGGTTCGGGATAGCGGTCGGGGCTAAAGGCACAACACTGGCCGGCCTGGCCGGGGTCGGCGATCTGGTGGCTACCTGCACCTCACCCCGCTCGCGTAACCGGTCATTCGGCGAATCTCTGGGGCGGGGCCATACGCTGGAGTCTGCGCTGCAGGCCCGCGGCGGCCATGTCGTCGAGGGAGTGACGTCGTGCGAGTCGGTGCTGGCCCTGGCCTCGAGTTATGACGTCGAGATGCCGCTGACCGACGCGGTGCACCGGGTCTGCCACAAGGGGTTGTCGGTCGACCAGGCGGTGGTTCTGCTCTTGGGACGCAGCACGAAGCCGGAATGAGCCAGGCTGCGGGTAACGGCGGAGCTAACCTCATGGTAACCAGCACCGGAGCACCCAGGCGGTAGCCTCTCTAGGTTGTGAGTGCCCGTTTCCCCTCCAAGACGACCGATCGCGGCCGTATCCGCGTCGCCGTCGTGTTCGGCGGTCGCAGCAACGAGCACGCCATTTCCTGCGTCTCGGCGGGCAGCATTTTGCGCAATCTCGATCCGGAGCGGTTCGACGTGGTCGCGGTTGGTATCACGCCGGACGGCTCGTGGGTGCTGACCGACGGCGACCCCGACGCGCTGGCGATTACCAATCGGCAGCTGCCGGGAGTGAGCTCCGAGTCCGGCACCGAGCTGGCTCTGGCAGCCGATCCGCAGCGGGCCGGTCAACTGGTATCGCTGTCGCCCGGTGGGGCGGAGGTGCTGGCGTCCGTCGATGTGGTCTTCCCGGTTTTGCACGGACCCTACGGGGAAGATGGCACCATCCAGGGTCTGCTCGAACTCGCCGGTGTGCCCTACGTCGGTGCCGGGGTGTTGGCCAGCGCGGCGGGGATGGACAAGGAGTTCACCAAGAAGCTGCTGGTCGCCGAGGGCCTTCCGGTCGGCGCCTATGAGGTGCTGCGGCCGTCGCAGCCGACGCTGGATGTTGGCCCGCGCGGGCGACTTGGGTTGCCGGTCTTCGTCAAACCGGCGCGGGGCGGCTCGTCGATCGGAGTGAGCCGGGTGACCGGCTGGGATGAGCTACCCGCGGCCATCGCCCATGCCCGTCAGCACGACCCGAAGGTGATCGTCGAGGCTGCGGTTGTCGGCCGCGAATTGGAATGTGGCGTGCTCGAATTCGCTGACGGGACAGTGCAAGCCAGCACCGTCGGGGAGATCCGGGTGGCCGGGGTGCGCGGACGCGAAGACTCGTTTTATGACTTCGCGACCAAATACCTCGACGACGCCGCCGAACTGGACGTGCCCGCCAAGGTCGACGACGACGTGAGTGATGCGGTGCGGGAGTTGGCGATCCGCGCGTTCAAGGCGATCGACTGCCAAGGACTGGCCCGGGTCGACTTCTTCCTCACCGATGACGGGCCAATGATCAATGAGGTCAACACGATGCCCGGATTCACCACGATTTCGATGTACCCGCGGATGTGGGCGGCCAGCGGCGTGGATTATCCAACCTTGTTGGCGGCCATGGTTGAAACGGCGCTGGCGCGCGGGACGGGTCTGCGCTAACGGACTGGTGACGGGCTGATCGGCACCGCCGGCAAGGTGTGGTCAATCAAGTCGGAAAGCTGCTGGATCGGCGTCGGGCCAGATCCCGACGGCAGCGTGAGCGCCGCATAGACGGTTCGGTCGACCGTGTACCAGGTTGATCGGTCATCTTGGCGAACCTCAAACCACTGCACCCGGTCGACGAGCTGGATTGGCGAACCGACGACGAAGTCGGCCGGGCGGTTGAGGCCACACCGCAACACCACCGGCTCGCCATCGCTTGCGGCCCGCCAGGCGGCGGTGCCCGGGGGCGTCGGCTGCGCGATGGGGACGCGCTGATAGTCGCCGAGTCGCTGCGGCAACGCTTCCAGTACTGCCCGACATGCGGGATCCTGCGCGCGGGGGGCGGGCACAGCCGGGATGGCCACCGGTTGCAGCGGCGGATGGCGGGTGGCCGCGATCGCCAGGATGACGCTGATGGCACCGACCGCTAGCACCACTGCGGCGATCAGCACCGCCCGCGGCGGCCCCTCCGAGTCAGCCATCGCTCCACCTTCTGCTCAGCCTGTCGATTCGCACTTACACTCGCGAAGTCAGCGGAGACGAACCTACCGGAGGTGATGTGCGCGGCGACTCCGATGCCACGCTGGGCGACGTTGGCGAATTCGGCGTGATCGAAGGGCTGACCCGGGATCGGCGCCAGCCGGACGCGGTCGCTGTCGGACCGGGCGACGACGCCGCTGTGGTGATCGCCGCCGACGGTCGCGTCGCCGTCTCGACGGACATGCTCATCGAGGGCCGGCACTTCCGGCTGGACTGGTCGACACCGCACGATGTCGGCCGTAAAGCCGTCGCACAGAACGCCGCTGACATCGAAGCGATGGGCGGACGGGCCACCGCGTTCGTTGTCGCCTTCGGCGCACCGCCCGAGACGCCGACCGCACAGGTCAAGGCGCTGGCAGACGGGATGTGGGACGAGGCCGGGCGGATTGGCGCCGGCATTGTCGGCGGGGATCTGGTCAGCAGCCCGAAATGGGCGGTGTCAATGACCGTGCTGGGCGACCTTGCCGGTCGGGCGCCGGTGTTGCGGTCCGGGGCGCGACCCGGCTCGCGAATCGCCGTCGCCGGTCGGCTGGGACACTCTGCTGCTGGATATGACCTGTGGCACAACGATATTGATGGGTTCGAGGAGTTGCGGCGTCACCACTTGGTGCCGCAACCGCCCTACGGGCAGGGTGCCGCGGCTGCCGAGGCTGGTGCTCAGGCGATGATCGACGTCTCCGACGGCCTGGTCGGCGACCTGCGACACCTGGCCGAGGCGTCCGGCGTGTGCGTCGACCTGAGCACCGAAGCGCTGAGCGCCGATCGCGAAGCACTGCTAAGTGCTGCCGAAGCCGCAGGGGTCGACGGGTGGACGTGGGTGCTTGCCGGGGGAGAGGACCATGCCCTGGTCGCGGCGTTCGCCGGACCGGTTCCCGCCGGATGGCGGGTGATCGGGCGTGTGCTCGAGGGGCCGGCGCGAGTGCTCGTCGACGGCGCAGAGTGGCACGGATACGCCGGCTGGCAGTCCTTCACGCCCGGTGACGATGCGGGCCGCTGAGCGGCCCGAGGAGGAGGCGGGCACCGGGCAGTAGGGTGACCCGGTGACCGTCTACGCCATCGCCCAGTTGCGGTTCACCGACCGCGCCGCCTACGACCGGTACCAGACGCGATTCATGGATGTCTTCCGTCGTCACCTTGGAACGTTGTTGGTTGCCGACGAATCCCCGCAAGTGGTTGAGGGCCAGTGGGACCGGGACAAGGTCGTGTTGATGTCCTTTCCCGACGAGGCGGCATTCCGTCTGTGGTCGGAATCTACTGACTATCAAGAAATTTCAAAGGATCGCCGTAAGGGTGCGGACAGCGTGGTGCTGTTGGCGAAGGGGCTGGCGTGACCGCGCGGCCGTTGCATGAACTCGTCGAGGACGGTTGGGCCAGTGCACTGGAGCCCGTCGGGGAGCAGGTGGCCAAGATGGGTCAATTTCTGCGCGCGGAGATCGCAGACGGCCGAGGTTACCTGCCGGCTGGACCGAATGTGTTGCGCGCGTTTACCTTTCCGTTCGACCAGGTCCGGGTGCTGATTGTGGGTCAGGACCCGTACCCGACGCCAGGGCATGCTGTTGGCCTGAGCTTCTCAGTGGCCGCAGCTGTGCGGCCGCTGCCGAGAAGTCTGGAGAACATCTTCGCCGAATATGCCAGTGACTTAGGCTATCCGGCGCCCTCCTGCGGCGACCTCACGCCGTGGGCAGAGCGTGGAGTGCTGCTGCTCAACCGCGTGCTCACGGTCCGGCCGGGCAACCCGGCGTCTCACCGCGGCAAGGGCTGGGAGCCTGTCACCGAGTGCGCGATTCGCGCTCTGGTGGATCGCCGGCAGCCCATGGTGGCTATTTTGTGGGGCCGCGACGCCTCGACGCTGAAGCCGATGCTGGCGGGCAGCGAGTGTGTCTCGGTCGAATCGCCGCATCCCTCGCCGCTTTCGGCGCCGCGGGGATTTTTCGGCTCCCGCCCGTTCAGCCGCGCCAATGAGCTGCTGGTCGGGATGGGTGCCGAACCGATTGACTGGCGCCTGCCGTAATGGTGTAGCCGCGCTGTCCCTTAGCCGCGGGTGACCTTACCGGCCTTGATGCACGACGTGCAGACGTTGACGCGGTGCTTGTTACCCCCGGGGCGGGTGGCAACGCGCACCCTCTGGATGTTGGGATCCCACCGACGGCTGGTCCGGCGATGGGAGTGCGACACCGACTTGCCGAAGCCCGGGCCCTTTCCGCAGATATCGCAGACGGCAGCCATACTTAAACTCCTCAAAGCTCTGGGGCCATGGGCTGATTGCCCTGCTCCTCCTCAGGCCCTTCAGGCCTGCATCGTCGCAGCGCGCGACCCTCACGGGTGGCCTGGCGACCTGGCCAGGATAGCCGCCGCCGGGCAGAACCGCCAAAACGATCAACACGCGCCGGGCGCCTTGTGACCTGTGCTGTCCGCCGTAATAGATAGGCTGGCGCGCACCGATGGCGGCGTGAGGAGGTGGGTTTAGGTGGGGTCGGGGCTGGCTAAGCCGGATCGCCCATTGGACGCGTCCGCACTGCGCGACTGGGCGCATACCGCCGTCGGCGACCTGATCACCCACATCGACGAGATCAACCGGCTCAACGTGTTCCCGGTCGCCGACTCCGACACCGGCATCAACATGCTGTTCACCATGCGCTCGGCGCTGGCCGAGGCCAACGCCGTTGCTAGTTCCAAGGCCGGCCCTGGCGATGTCGTCCGGGTGGCGGCCGCCCTGTCGGCGGGCGCTCTGAACGGTGCGCGCGGCAACTCCGGGGTGATTCTGTCGCAGATTCTGCGCGGTATGGCCGATGTGACCGCCCGCACGGTGGCCGAATCTGGCGGAGAACTGCAGGTCATCGACGCGGCGTTGCTTGGCGCCGCGTTGCGACACGGCGTGGATCTGGTGGTCGCCTCGATGGGCGGCCAGGAGGTCTCCGGGACGATCGTCTCGGTGCTGCGCGCGGCCGCCGATGCCGCCGAGCAGAGCGCAGCCGACGGGCTGGCCGCGGCGATCACCGCCGCCGGCGACGCCGCGGTCGTCGCGCTGGAAAAGACCCCCGAGCAGCTCGACGTGCTGGGCGACGCCGGGGTCGTCGACGCAGGTGGGCGCGGTCTGGTGGTCCTCCTCGACGCGCTGCGCTCGACGATCACCGGCCAGGCGCCCAACCGCGCGTTGTACGAGCCGTCACCGCGCCGACAAGCCGCCGAACCCGTCCCGCAACCCCCCGCGCCGCAGTTCGAGGTGATGTACCTGCTGGGCGGGTGCGACACCGAGGGCGCTGATTTGCTGCGCGAGCGGCTCGATGAGCTCGGTGAGTCGGTGGCCATCGCGACGTCCGGCGTGGTCGGGGGTTACTCGGTGCACGTCCACACCGACGACGCCGGGGCCGCGGTCGAAGCGGGTCTGGCGTTCGGCAATCCGCGGCGGATCCAGATCTCGGCGCTGACCGGCGCCGCCAGCGGGCTACCGCCCGGCAGCTGGACCCGGGAGCGCGCCGTGTTGGCGGTCGTCGACGGCGACGGCGCCGCGGAGTTGTTCGCCGGCGAGGGAGCCTGCGTGCTGCGTCCCGGTCCGCACGTCGCCGACCCGACGACGGCCATCAGCGCCCAGCAGCTGCTGCGGGCCGTGGTGGACACCGAGGCCGCGCAGGTGATGGTCCTGCCGAACGGCTACCTGGCCGCCGAGGAGCTGGTAGCCGGCTGCACCGCCGCGATCGGGTGGGGCATCGACGTGGTGCCGCTGCCGACCGGATCGATGGTGCAGGGGCTGGCCGCGCTCGCGGTACACGAACCGGGCCGGCAAGCCGTCGACGACGGCTTCACGATGGCCCGCGCCGCCGGCGCCGCTAAGCACGGGTCGGTGCGTATCGCGACCGAAACGGCGCTGACCTGGGCCGGCACCTGTGAACCCGGCAACGGGTTGGGCATCGCGGGCGATGAGGTGCTGATTGTGGCCGCCGACGTCGCGTCGGCCGCGATCGGCTTGATCGATTTGCTGCTGGCCGCGGGCGGTGAGCTGGTGACGGTGCTGTTGGGTGCCGACCTCGACGGGCACGTCGACGCGGGCGCGGTCAGCGATGCGCTGAAGGCTCACGTGCACGACCGTCATCCGGGCACCGAGCTGATGACCTACCACACCGGGCACCGCGGGGACGCTCTGTTGATCGGGGTCGAGTAGCCATGGTCGCGCTCAGTGACCGGCTGGATTACATACTTGGCGCCAAAGCCGCGAACCCACTCGACGAGGTGTTCGGTATCCGCACCGTCGACGACCTGCTCCGCCATTACCCACGCAGCTACGTCGAGGGCGCGAGTGTGCGCGGCGCCGGCGACGAGCGACCGCCCGAAGGTGAGCACATCACGCTGGTCGACGAGATCACCGGTGTGGTGGAGAAGCCGATCCGAAGTCGCCCGCGGGACAAGATATTGATCGTCACCCTCGGCTCCGGGCGCAACAAGGTCACCGCGACGTTTTTCAACCCGCGCTACCTGAAGAAGGGGCTGACCAAGGGCACCAGGGTGATGCTGTCCGGGGAGGTCGGATTCTTCCGGGGCGCAATGCAGTTGACGCATCCGGCGTTTCTGATCCTCGACTCGCCGGACGGCCGGAACCATGGCAGCCGGTCGCTGCGTAACATCGCCGACGCCTCACGGGCTGTCAGTGGCGAGGTGTTGCAGGAGGCGTTCGAACGTAGCTTTTACCCGATCTATCCGGCCAGTTCCAAGCTGCAGAGCTGGGACATTTTCAACTGCGTGCGTCAGGTGCTCGAGGTTCTCGACCCGGTGGCCGACCCGTTGCCGAAAGAACTGTGCGCCAAGCACAATCTGGTCTCTGAAGACGAGGCACTGCGCGCCATCCACCTGGCCGAAGACAACGCCGACCGGCGGCGCGCCCGCGAACGTCTGGCCTTCGACGAAGCCGTCGGGCTGCAGTGGGCGCTGGTGAGTCGCCGCCACGGCGAACTCGCCGAGTCAGGGCCGGCGGCGGCAACGCGTTCCGACGGGCTCAAGCAAGAGCTACTGCAGCGCTTGCCATTCGATCTGACAGCCGGTCAGCGTGAGGTGCTGGAGGTGCTTTCCGCCGAAATCGCCTCCACCCGTCCGATGAACCGGCTGCTGCAAGGTGAGGTCGGGTCGGGCAAAACGATCGTCGCCGTGCTGGCGATGCTGCAGATGGTCGACGCCGGCTACCAGTGCGCATTATTGGCGCCAACCGAAGTCCTTGCCGCACAACATCTCCAGTCGATCAACGACGTGCTCGGGCCACTGGCGATGGCCGGCCAGCTCGGCGGTGCCGACGACGCCACGCGGGTGGCGCTGCTCACCGGCTCGATGTCCGCGGCCCAGAAGAAACAAGTGCGCGGCGAGATCACCAGCGGCCAGGTCGGCATCGTTGTGGGCACCCACGCGCTGCTGCAGGACGCGGTCGAATTCCATCAGCTGGGCATGGTCGTCGTCGACGAGCAGCACCGATTCGGCGTCGAGCAGCGAGACCAGTTGCGGGCCAAGGCCCCTGCCGGGATCACGCCACACCTGCTGGTGATGACGGCGACACCGATACCGCGGACGGTGGCGCTCACCGTCTACGGAGACCTGGAGACGTCGACGCTGCGTGAGCTTCCCCGTGGTCGGCAGCCGATCACCACCACCGCCGTCTTCGTCAAGGACAAACCGGCGTGGCTGGACCGGGCCTGGCAGCGCATCATCGAGGAGGTCGGCGACGGGCGCCAGGCCTACGTGGTGGCGCCACGGATCGACGAGACCGACAGCAGCGGCCAGACCGAGAAAGACGGAAGGCCTTCGGCGACAGCCGAAGAACTGTTCGCCCATCTGCGCACTGACCAGTTGGCCGGTCTGCGGCTGGGCCTCATGCACGGACGGCTGCCCGCCGACGAGAAGGAAGCCGCAATGACGGCGTTTCGCGCCGGCGACATCGATGTGCTGGTGTGCACCACCGTGATTGAGGTTGGCGTCGACATCCCGAACGCGACCGTGATGCTGGTGATGGACGCCGACCGGTTCGGTATCAGCCAGTTGCATCAGTTGCGCGGCCGCATCGGCCGCGGCGCGCACGCGAGCCTGTGTCTGCTGGTGAGTTGGGTGGCGCCGGATTCCCGCGCGGGCCGACGCCTGAAGGCCGTCGCCGGGACCCTCGACGGGTTCGCCTTGGCTGACCTCGATCTCAGGGAGCGCCGTGAAGGAGATGTGCTGGGCCGCAGCCAGTCCGGCCGTGCGATCACGCTACAACTGCTGTCGCTGATCGACCACCGGGAGGTGATCGAGGCGGCTCGGGACTTCTGCGAGCAGGTGTACGACGACCAGGCCGCCGACCATGGATTGGCGTTGCTGGCAGCACCCTTCACCGGCAGCGAACGCATCGAGTATCTGGACAAATCATGACGCGCAAGACGCTGCTGTGGTTGTCGGCGATCGCGATGCTCGCGGTGCTGGTCGCCTATCAGGTGGTGACCACCTCGGTGGGAGACCGGGCCCGGGAGTTCGCGGCGCGCGCCGACGTTCCGACCGTAGTGCCTGGTGCCGACGTGCTAAGCGGAATCGTGTTGGCGCCGGCCAGGATCCATCGTTACGACTACCGCCGTCCGGCGTTCGGCGACGCCTGGACCGACGACACCGACGCGCCCGGCGGGCACAATGGATGCGACACCCGCGACGATATTCTCAACCGCGACCTCGTCGACAAGACGTATGTGCGGATCAAACGGTGCCCCGACGCCGTCGAAACCGGCATCCTGCGCGACCCGTACACCAACGCCACCATCAGCTTTCATCGTGGCGCTGGGGTCGGCGCGTCGGTGGAGATCGACCACATCGTGCCGCTGGCGCTGGCCTGGGACATGGGGGCCTACGGCTGGCCGATTGCCGAACGGGTGCGGTTCGCCAACGATCCGGCCAACCTGCTGGCGGTGTCCGGGAAGGCAAACGAGGACAAGGCCGATTCCCAGCCGGCCCTTTGGACGCCGCCCAACAAAGCGTTCTGGTGCCAGTACGCCATCCAGTACGTCGCGGTGTCGCGCGGTTACGCGCTTCCCGTCGACCAGGCTTCGGCGGATGTACTGCGTCAGGCCACTGCCACCTGCCCGGTCGGGTGACGCCCGGGGGGTCTGCTTTCATCAGCACCGTGCAGCACTACAGCGGCGCGATGCTACAGTATAAACTTGCTGAACGCTTATCAAGCAAATTAGGGAGAGAATCGTGCGCACCGCCGCCCATCCGCGCCTGTACGACCCGTTGATGCACGATCCCGTCCTCAACGGTGTCGAGTGCACCCAGTGTGGCCACGTCTACTTTCCGCCGGTGGGCATCGGATGCGAGATCTGCGGGGCACCCGCTGATCAGCTGGAGCCCAAAGCGCTGATCGCAGCAGGTGTTGTGCACGCGGTCGCCGAGGTGCATCTGAGCCCAGCCAAGACCGCGACGCCCTTCACGGTCGCCGAAATCGTGCTCGATGACGGGCCATTGATCCGTGCCATGGTCCACCCAGACGTGACGGACGGCGTGACGATCGGCGATCGAGTATCCGCGCGGTGGAGCGTCATCGGACACGACGACCAGGGCGCCGACGTCGTCGAGCCTGCGTTCGTGCGCGACCCGGAGGTGCGACGGTGACTGGGCTGGGGAACCGCGATTTGTGGGTCATCGGCGTCGGGCTGCATCCCTACCAGAAGCCCAGCGACACTCCCTACCCTCAGTTGGGGGTCACCGCCGTCAGAGAAGCCCTGGCCGACGCCGGGTTGGACTGGAGCCAGGTCCAGACCGCCTACACCGGCACGGCGACCACGTCGATGGCGCTGTCCCGGCTCATGTATCGACACCTCGGAGCCACCGGCATCCCAATGCTTCAGGTGGAGAACGCCTCGGCGTCCGGGTCAACGGCGTTCCGCCAGGCGTGCATCGACGTCGCCGCAGGAATCCACGATGTGGCGATCGCGGTTGGCGTCGACAAGCCGCTCAACCTGACCTCGCCGCAACGCGCCGCCGGACTCGACGACCTGGTGGGCAATCGGGTATTGCCCGTTACGCACTTTGCCCTGCTCGCCTCGCGCTACATGCACGCCACCGGCGCCTCCGCTGAGCAGATCGCGGCCGTGGCGGTCAAGAACAGCCGAAACGCGGCATTGAATCCTTACGCGCAGCGCCCGAAGGCACGATCCTTGGAGGAGGTGCTGGCACCGCCACAGATCAGCGGCATGTTCACCCGGCTGCAGTGTTGTCCCATCGGGGAGGGTGCGGCAGCGGCGATCGTCGTCTCCGAGAGCGCGCTCGACGCGCTTGGCCTCAACCGGGACCGCGCGGTGCGAGTGCGATCGTCGGTTCTGCGCTCCGAAACATACTACGGCACGGCAAATTTCGATGCTGCTCTCACTGCCGAAACCACTGCTATGGCGCTCGAACAGGCCGGCGTTACCGCTAGCGAGGTCGATGTGGTGGAGCTACACGACGCATTCACCGTGGAGGAACTGCTCTACGTCGAAGCGATGGGGCTGTGCGAACCGGGCCAGGCCGCGTCGGCGTTGGCCGCTGGTGAGTTCGACATCGGCGGCCGCGTCGCGGTCAACACCTCGGGTGGGCTGCTGTCGATGGGTCACCCCATCGGCCCGACCGGTGTCGGTCAGATCGCCGAATTGACGACTCAACTGCGCGCGGAAGCGGGTCCGCGACAACACCCCGACGCCCGCGTCGGGCTTGCGCACATGGTCGGGTTGGGCGCCGTTTGCGCGGTCCACGTGCTATCTCGCGACTGATCCGCCTACTTCGCGCGTCGAGTAGCGGGCGCGAAGCTGCGCCGTACGAAGGCTTGGCAAGCCTTCTTGGCGGCCGACAGGTCGACGGCATCGGGGTCGACGAGGTACTGCGCGCTGACGCCTCGAATCAGTCCAATCAATGCGACTGCACCCCCACTCGGGTCGACGTCGGCAGCTACGGTCTTGGTGTCTTGGCCGGACCGCAGGATGGCCTCGACTGCGAACCGGAAGCGCGCATCGTCGGTGGCGTATACCGGACGCAGCGTCGCCTCCAAAGGTATGGCGGCACCCCACATGACGAAGAAGGCTCGCGCCGCTTCGCCGCCCTGCTCAAGCGTCGAGAAGTAGGTCTCGATCAGTGCCACCAAGACGTCGATGGCGTCGCCGTCGACCTCGTCGAAATTGGCGACGAAGTCAGTCTGGGTGCGGCGCGCGAGACGCTCAACCAGCGTCGCCTTCGTCCCGAAGTGGTGGTTCACCAGGCCTCGGCTGTACCCGGCGGCCTGGCCGACGTCGGCCAACGAGGTCTGATCGACACCGCGCTGGGCGAAGAGTTCCGCTGCGGCATCCATGAGCGCCTTCTCGGCTTGAGAACTGCGCTCCTGCTGGGTGCGGCGGGCGGGACTTGCCGGGGTTCCGGCCTTGTCCGCCGATGCGGCTGGCTTACCCGTACGCGGGCTCATCGGGACAACCTAACATTCGATAGTTGCTGACTGCTCGGCAAGTAGAATCCTGAATGGCGGCTAGCCCATCCCGCCTCGGGCGCCGCCGTTGACCGGAATAAGTTGCCCGGTAACGTAGTTCGACAGCGGTGAACACAGCCAGAAGATGGCGTCGGCGGCTTCGTTGATCGTCCCGGTCCGCCCAAGCACGATGCCCGGCATCGGTTTGGCCGCGTAGATCTCGGCTTCGGTGGGTGGATTGTCGGGGTCGACGCTCACTCCCAGCCGCTGGGCCTGCTTGGCGGGCATTCCCACCTGGATGGTCCGGCCCCCGGTGTGGATCACTTCCCGCTCGGATTGGGGCAGACCGAAACGGGTTTGGATGATGCCGAACGCGACGGCGTTGACGTTGACCCGCATTGCTCCCCATTCCAACGCCAGCGAGCGCATCAGACCCAGCATCCCGGCCTTCGCGGCCGCGTAGTTGGCGGCGCCATCGAGACCCCAGACGCCGGCCATCGACGACACCATGACGGTCTTGCGTTGGCGCAGCACGCTTTTACCGGGTTGGGCTTCGGCATCGGCCTTGGCCGCGGCCCGGAACACTGGCGCGCAGGCCCGCGCGAGCCGGAACGGCACCACCAGATGGATATCGAGCATGGCCTGGAACTGCTCATCGCTCATGGCGTGTACCCGGCTGTCCCACGCGTAGCCCGCGTTGTTCACAACGATGTCCAGGCCGTGATAGTGGGCGGTGGCGTGGGCGACCAACTCGTCGCAGGCGTCCCGAGCCGCGAGGTCGGCGACGAACGCCGAGGCGGTGTCCGGGCCGAATTCCTGGTTGAGTTCAGTGACTGCTTCGTCGGCCTTGGCCTGGTCGACGTCGGCGATGACGACCTTGGCGCCGTTGGCCGCCAATAAGGTTGACGTTGCGCCGCCAATTCCCCGTGAACCTCCGGTGACGACAGCGACCTGGCCCTCGAGCAGGTTGCTGCGCAAGGTCGGTTCGATCAGCATGTTCAGCGTCCCGTCCAGACGGGAGCGCGCTTTTCGGCGAAGGCACGCAGGCCTTCCTGCAGGTCCTCCGAGGCCATCACAGGTGCGATGTACTCGGCTTGGTTCCGCCACGCGTCGGCGTCGGTCCAGTCATGGGCGTGCATGGCGATCTGCTTGCTGGCCTGGACCGCCAAAGGACCGGCGGCGATCACCTCGGCGGCCAGATCCAGCGCGCCCGCCAACGCATGCCCCGGTTCGGTTATCTTGTTGACCAGTCCCAGTTCGGCGAACCGCGTTGCCGGCCAGGCCTTTCCCGTCAAGATCAGTTCCATCGCGAGGTGGTACGGGATGCGCTTGGGGAGGCGGAAACAGCCGCCGCCCATGGCCACCAGGGATCGCGCGGTCTCGGGCAGGCCCATGGTGGCGGTACTCGACGACACAATAAGGTCACACGACAGGCACAGCTCGAGCCCGCCGGCCAGCGCATGACCCTCCACGGCCGCGATGATGGGCTTGATCGGTGGCTTGAACATGATGCCGAACCCGCCGCGGCGCTGGCCAACAGCCATGTCCCCGCTTGCGGCGGCGATCAGATCCTGACCGGCCGAGAACACGATGTCGGAGCCGGTAAGCACCGCACACCGCAGCGCGGGGTCGGATTCGTATTCATCGATGACCGTCTCCAATGCACGGGCCGCCGCACCGTCAAAAGCGTTGCGCCGCTTCGGCCGGTTCATGGTGATGACGAGAATGTGCTCGTCGACGACCTCGGTGAGGATGACGTCGTCGTGTTCGGAGACACCGGACGTCGAATCATTGGCTGACACTGAAACCTCCATTAACCGGGTAGGTCTGTCCGGTGATCCAGCTGGCCGCTTCAGAGGCCAGGAAGGCGATCATGGCTGCCGCGTCGGTTGGTTCGCCGACACGGCGGATGGTGTATTGGGAGAGCACGCGTTTGACCATGTCCTCGTTGGCGAGAACCTTCGTCATCGCCGGAGTCCGGGTGATGCCGATGGCCACGCTGTTGGAGGTGATGCCGAAGCGGCCCAGACTCCGGGCCAGCGCGCGCATGAACCCGGCCGCGCCGGCCTTGGCCGCCGAGTAGGCCTCCAGGCCGGCTTCTCCGACGCGGCCGGCGTCGCTGATGACGGTGATGAGCCGGCCGCGATTCATCCCGATCATGCCCGGCGCCACTGCTCGGCAACACGACATGACGGCCGACAGGTTCACCGCCATGAACGGCTCCCACGCCGTCGGGTCGGACTCCCAGAACGGCGCGACCGGTCGCGGGCCGGTGCCGGCATTGCCGGCGTTGTTGACCAGGATCGAAACATCGCCTAGCTGATGGGAGACATCGGCGACCATCGCCACGACGTCATCGAAGGCGGTGACGTCGGCCGCCACCCCGATGGCTGCGCCACCGGCCGCGGTGATCTCCTCGGCGATCGCCCGAGCGCGATCGGCGTAGTAGTCGTTGACGGCGACGGCCGCGCCCTGCGCGGCGAGAAACCGCGCGATTGTGGCCCCGACGCCTTGCCCGGCTCCGGTCACCAGCGCCACCTGGCCCGTCAGGTCGAGTAGTTCGGTGAGCGAGGACGGTGTGCGGTTCACCTCAGACATGACGTTGCCGTCCTTGCCAATAGGGTTTGCGGAGTTCATTTTTGAGGACCTTGCCCATCGGGTTGCGGGGGAACTCGTCGACGAACACGAACTCCCGTGGCTTCTTGTACTTGGCTAAGTGATCATCGAGGTAAGACAACAACTGCTCCTTGGTCGGCGGGGAACATGGGTCGCCGATGATGAACGCCAAAGGTTTCTCGCCAAAGTCGTTGTCGGGGATCCCGATCACGGCGGCATCGATGACGCCTGGATGCGACACCAGCGCCTTCTCGATCTCGGCGGGATAGACGTTGACCCCGCCGGCGACGATCATGTCTTTGATGCGGTCGGTGATGAACAGGAACCCGTCCTCGTCGAGGTGACCCACGTCGCCGGTGCGGTAGAAACCGTCCTTGACGACGTCCTCGCCAAGGGCCTTCCCGCCCAGGTAGTTACGCAGCACGCCGGGGGTGTTGGCCGCGATCTCGCCGGTTTCCCCGGCGTCGAGCCGATGCCAATCGTCGCCGACGATCGCGACCTCGACTCCATCGTAGGGTCGGCCGCTCGTCCCAGGCTTGGTGAGTTGATGTTCCGGGGAGGTGTAGGTGATCATGCCCGCCTCACTGGCGCCATAGCTTTCCCAAAGCACGTTGTCCCCGAATCGGTCGATGATCCACTCCTTCAACGATTGTGGAACCGGAGCGGCGCCCACACTCACCGCGTTGAGTGAAGACAAGTCATAGCGCCCGAGTACGGACTCGGGAAGTTTCTGGATGCGCAGCAGCATCGTGGGCACCGCGGTCCACGACTGCACCTTGTGGGTTTCGATCAGACGCAGCGCTTCTTCTGGCTCGTAGGGATCCAGCGTCACGACGGTGCCGCCGCGGGCACAGGTCGCCGCAACGATATGCGGTCCGGCGCCGTGGTGAATCGGCATTGTCAACAGGGTGGTCGGGTTGTCGGGATAGGGCGGGATGCTGGCCACCGACCTGATGTACCGCGCCAGCCGATCCACGTCGTCTACCGTCGCCGGGTCGACTGGTGGCACGCCGCGCGGCCTGCCGGTGGTGCCGGAGGTGTAGAGCACCATTGAGGGGCGAGCGGCTCCGAAGCGTGGTGTCTCGACACGCGTGGTCAGCAAGTCCTCGTATCGCACGCCCGAGGTTGCTGTGGGTTGGCCTACGGTGATCAGCAACCCGACGTCGTGTCGGGACCACCCGCTAGCGTCACTATCGTCGCACGCCAACCCTTTTGCCCCGCTATCCCGCAGGATGTAGATCGCTTCGTCCGGGGTGAGGCGCCAGTTGACGGCCACCTGCACCACCCCGAGTTTCTGTAAGGCCCGCTGAATGACGAACCACTCCAGCGACAGCCGAAAGCGCATGCCGATGCGGTCTCCACTAACCAAACCGCGCTGGGCCAACCCCTCGGCGACCTGGTCGGCGGCATCGTTCCACTGTTGGTACGTCAGTGCGGTATCGCCATGGATTACCGCCGGCCCACCCGGCCGCTGGGCGACCCAAAACTCCGGCGATCCGTTATCGGGCTGAGCCATCACGCTGCAACTATACAATAGTTGCTATGCACTTAGCAAGTAACTTAGCCAAATGATGTCGCCGGAAGTGCACGCAAGGGGTGCGCAGTCGATGGGCGACTGGCCCTGCCCGATCGGGTAAAGCCTTAGATCCCGGTGTAGGTCAGCGGATCCTCGCGCACCCGGGTGCCGTCATTGAGCCCGTTGAGTGCGTCCATGTGTTCGGCGGCCAACTCGAAATCGAAGACGTCGAGGTTCTCGGCGATGCGCTCGGGTTTGGCCGATCGCGGAATCACCACATTGCCCAGCTGCAGGCTCCACCGGATCAGCACCTGCGCAGGGGTGCGGCTGTATTCGGCGGCGACGGACGTCACCGCGGGGTTATCCAGCAACCTGCCGACCGCCAGCGGACTGTAAGCCTCGGTGACCACGTCGTGTTCGGCGTTGGCCGCGCGCAGCTCGGCCTGGTTGAGCAGCGGATGCAGCTCAATCTGGTTGACCGCAGGGGTGACGAAGGTCAGATCAATGACCGTCTCGAGGTGGTCCTCGGTGAAGTTGCAGACGCCGATTGAGCGCGTATGGCCTTGGGCGCGTGCCTGAATCAGGCCGCCGAAACTGTCCACGTACTTGCCCAACTGCGGTGCCGGCCAGTGGATCAGGTAGAGGTCGAGGTAGTCCAGGCCGAGCCGCTCGAGGCTGGCCTTGCAGGCGTTCTGGGTAGAGGTGATGCCCTGGTCGGCATTGGCCAGCTTGGTGGTGATGAACAGCTCCGCGCGCGGGATCCCGGACGCCGCGATAGCCCGGCCGACCGCGGCTTCATTGCCGTATACCGAAGCGGTATCGATCAGCCGATACCCCATCTCCAGTGCCGCCGAGACTGCGCGCTCGGTCTCGTCGTCGGACAATTCGGCGACGCCAAGGCCAAGCGCCGGCATCGTGTTCTCGTCATTGAGTGCTATGGAAGGGGTTAAAGAGGGCCCAGTGGCGCCGCCGGTCAACGTCATTCACCTGCCTGTGAAGTCGAAGGTTCGTGGATCAGGACCGAGCCGGTTGCCGTCGTCGAGCGAAGAGATCGACGCCATGTCGTTGCTGCTGAGTTCGAAATCGAACACGTCGAAGTTACTCGCAATCCGCTTAGGGTTCACTGACTTGGGGATCACGATATTACCGAGCTGAATATGCCACCGAATCAGAACCTGGGCGGGCGTTCGGCCGCAGCTTTCGGCGACCCCGGTGATGGTCGGATGGGTCAGCAACGATCCCCGCCCGAGCGGTCCCCACGCCTCGGTCGCGATGCCCAGGCGGGCATGGACCTCCCGCAACTCGGTTTGCGGCAGCCGCGGGTGCAGCTCGACCTGGTTGACGGCGGGCACAATCCCAGTGGCATCGATAAGGACATCGAGGTGCTCGGGCTCAAAATTGCTGACCCCGATCGACCGGATCCGGCCCTGATCGCGCAGGTGAGCGAACGCCTTGAAGGTGTCGACGAACTTGTTCCGCTGCGCCATCGGCCAATGCACCAGGTAAAGGTCCAGATATTCGATCCCCACCCGATGCATGCTGGCGTCGAATGCCGCCAGCGTGCTCTCGTAGCCCTGGTCGGCGTTCCACAGCTTGGTGACCAAGTAGAGTTCGTCTCTGGGCACGCCGGACGCGGCCACTGCGCGGCCGGTTTCGCGTTCGTTGCCGTACATCGCCGCGGTGTCGATATGGCGGTAACCGGTGCGCAGCGCGGTGCCCACCGCCTGCTCGGTGTCTGCGGGCGGGATCTTGAATACGCCGAATCCGACGGCGGGAATGCCATTACCGTCGTTCAGTGGGATCAAGGGGCCTAAGGAACTAGCCATGACACGAAGTCTGCCAGGCACGCCGGACCTGCAGCTCAAAGTGCAGAGCGGGTGGGCCGGTCGGCTGCAGAGCGTCGCCACCAAGGTCGGTGTCAAGGTGATTCCGTGGGTGCCGACCCGCGCCGTGCGACTGCTGGCGGGGGGCCGCTCCGTCTCGATCGACGGCAATACGCTGGATCCGACGTTGCAGTTGTTCCTGTCGGGGCAGCGGGCGTTGGGCATCGAGGGTTTGGCGGTAGGTAACGACGTGGTGGCTTCTCGTGCTCTGATGCGGGAGACGTGCCTTGGGTTCGCCGGCCCGCAGGTGCACGTCGGCGTCAGCGACCTGTCGATACCCGGACCCGCTGGTCAGATCCCAGCTCGGCACTACCGCCCGGCGACCGCCGAGCCGTCGCCGTTGCTGGTCTTCTACCACGGCGGCGGCTGGACGATCGGCGACTTGGACACCCACGATGCGCTGTGCCGGCTGACGTGCCGTGACGCCGACGTCCATGTGCTGTCCATCGATTACCGGCTGGCCCCTGAGCACCCGGCGCCCGCCGCGGTCGACGACGCCTATGCGGCGTTTCGGTGGGCTCACGAACACGCCGGCGAGCTCGGGGCGATGCACGGCAAAGTGGCCGTCGGCGGGGACAGCGCTGGCGGCAACCTGGCGGCCGTGGTGTCCCAGCTGGCGCGCGACGACAGGGCCACCCAGGACCCTCCGGGTCCCCTGCCGGTGCTGCAGTGGCTGATCTATCCGCGGACTGATTTCACCGCGCAGACCCGGTCGTTGAGCCTGTTCGCCGAGGGGTTTTTGCTGACCAAGCACGATATGGACTGGTTCGAGACCCAATACCTGGGCGATTCGGACCTCGAGTCGACAGATCCGCGGATATCGCCGCTGCTCGCCGAGTCGCTGTCAGGTTTGCCGCCCGCGCTGATCGCGACCGCGGGCTTCGACCCGCTGCGCGACGAGGGTGATCGGTACGCGGCGGCGCTACGCGCAGCCGGCACGCCCGTCGACTTGCGCTTTTTGGGGTCGCTGACTCATGGCTTCGCCAACCTGTTCCCGCTCGGCGGTGGCAGTGCCGTCGCAACCACCGAGTTGGTCTCGGCGTTGCGCGCCCACCTCAGCCGCGTCTGAGCTGGAGCTACTGACGCCGGTACGCTATAGACGCGATAACCGGCCGCGCCGCGGTCGGAGCAGTAAAGCCGACATTCACACGACGGAGGGAGAGCGAGTCCGTGGCCGCCAAATCGAAACGCCCCGCCAGCTACGACCTGAATGCCGCCGGGCGCCGACGCGATCTGGCAGTAAGGATCGGGCTTACCGCGATCGTGCTGATTTTCGCCGTCGTCCTGGTCGGCTACATCGTGATCTCGCATAACAAGAAGACTTCCGGTGCAGAGCGCGCCGTACGCGTGACGTCGAGCAAGCTGATCACCAAAGACGGCAGCAAGGACCCCAAAGCGCTCGTGACGTTCTACGAGGACTTCCTCTGCCCGGCGTGTGGGAACTTCGAGCGACAATTCGGAGCGACGGTGGCGAACCTGATCGACACCGGCGCGATCGCCGCGGACTACTACATGGTGGGTCTGCTTAGCAGACCGCAGAACGATGATTACTCCTCGCGGGCCGGCAATGCGGCCTACTGCGTCGCCGACGAATCGATCGACGCCTTCCGCCGATTCCACACGACGCTGTACCGCAGCAACCTGCAGCCCTCCGAAGCCGGCACGACATTTCCCAGCGATGCCCAGTTGATCGAGTATGCCCGCGTGGCCGGCGTGGTCGGCAAGGTGCCCGACTGCGTCAACAGCGGCAAGTACTTGCCGATGGTCGACGGCCTGGCCCAAGCCACCGGGATTCACGCCACCCCGACGGTCCGCATCAACGGCCAGGACTACCAATGGTCGACGCCTCAGGCGCTGGTGGACAAGATCAAAGAGATCGTCGGCGATGTCCCGGGCCTCGACGCGGCGGCGACCCCACCGGCGTCGTGACGGCCGCGGCGTCAGCGCAAACTGGCGAGCCAGTTAAGGATTCCGCTTCGCTGTCTCGGCATGCAGCGACGGTGCCGCCGGCGAGCGCATGGTGGGTGCTGATAGCCGGTGTGATCGGGTTGATCGCCTCGTTCACGCTGACCGTGGAGAAGATCGAGATCTTGCTCAACCCGTCGTACGTGCCGTCGTGCAACATCAACCCGATCGTGTCCTGCGGTTCGGTGATGACGACGCCACAAGCCTCGGTGCTGGGTTTCCCCAATTCGCTCATCGGCATTGCCGGGTTCACTGTGGTAGCAGTCAGCGGTGTCTTGGCTGTGGCGAAAGTGCCGCTGCCGCGGTGGTATTGGGTTGGATTGACAGTCGGGACACTGGTCGGGGCCGCGTTCGTACATTGGCTGATCTTCCAAAGTCTTTACCGCATCGGGGCCCTGTGCCCGTATTGCATGGTGGTGTGGGTGGCGACCATCTCGCTGTTGGTGGTGGTCAGCGCGGTTGCGTTCCGGCCAACCGCTGAAAGCCATAACAGCGCAGTGATCCGTGAGCTCTACCGTTGGCGTTGGTCGATTGCCGCGCTGTGGTTCACCGCGGTCTTTCTGCTGATTCTGGCCCGGTTCTGGGACTACTGGTCGACGCTTCTATAAAAAGCCGAGGTAGGGGACGCGCGTGATCTCAAAAGTGTTGGTGGCCAATCGCGGCGAGATCGCCATTCGTGCGTTCCGCGCCGCCTACGAGCTCGGTGTCGGCACCGTCGCGGTCTATCCCTACGAAGACCGGAATTCGGTGCACCGCCTCAAGGCGGACGAGTCCTACCAAATCGGGGAGATCGGCCACCCGGTGCGCGCCTATCTGTCGGTCGACGAAATCGTCGACACGGCTCGACGTTCGGGTGCCGACGCGGTTTATCCCGGTTACGGGTTCTTGTCGGAGAACCCCGAGCTGGCGGCTTCCTGCGCGGACGCGGGTATCACATTCGTCGGCCCTACCGCCGAAGTGCTTGAGCTGACCGGCAATAAGTCCCGCGCGATCGCGGCCGCGCGCGAGGCCGGTCTGCCGGTCCTCAGGTCGTCGGCGCCGTCGGCATCTGTCGACGAACTGGTGTCCGCCGTCGCGGACATGCAATTCCCGTTGTTCGTCAAGGCGGTGGCCGGCGGCGGGGGCCGCGGGATGCGGCGTGTCAGTGATCCGGCCGCGCTGCCTGAGGCCATCGAAGCTGCCAGCCGAGAAGCCGAGTCGGCGTTCGGGGATCCGACGGTCTACCTCGAGCAGGCGGTGATCAACCCACGCCATATCGAGGTTCAGATCCTGGCCGACACTCACGGAAACGTGATCCACCTCTACGAGCGGGACTGCAGTGTGCAGCGACGCCACCAGAAAGTCGTCGAACTGGCCCCCGCTCCCAACCTGGCTGAGGAGTTGCGCGCCAAAATCTGTTCCGACGCAGTGGCTTTCGCCCGCCACATCAACTACAGTTGCGCGGGCACCGTGGAGTTCTTGTTGGACGAGCGCGGGCATCACGTCTTCATCGAGATGAATCCACGTATCCAGGTTGAGCACACCGTTACCGAGGAGATCACCGACGTCGATTTGGTTTCCAGCCAGCTGCGGATCGCCTCAGGTGAGACCCTCGACGATTTGGGTCTGCGCCAGGAGACGGTCCGGCCGCATGGCGCTGCGCTGCAGTGCCGCATCACCACCGAAGATCCTGCCAACGGGTTCCGGCCCGACACCGGCCGGATCAGCGCCTACCGCAGCCCGGGCGGGGCGGGCATCCGGCTGGACGGCGGAACGAATCTGGGCGCTGAGATCAGCGCACACTTCGATTCCATGCTGGTCAAGCTGACCTGTCGGGGCCGTGACTTCCACACTGCGGTGAACCGGGCACGGCGCGCGATCGCCGAGTTCCGGATCCGTGGCGTGTCGACGAATATCCCGTTCCTGCAGGCGGTTCTGGACGACCCGGACTTCCAGGCCGGCCGCGTCACCACCTCGTTCATCGACGAGCGCCCGCAGCTGCTCACGGCACGATCGTCGGCCGATCGCGGCACCAAGATCCTCAACTACCTCGCCGACGTCACCGTCAACAAACCACATGTCTCAGGACCGTCGACGGTGTATCCGCACGACAAGCTGCCCGACGTCGATCTGGAGGTCGCGCCACCGCCGGGCTCTAAGCAACGGCTGGTCCAGTTGGGGCCTGAGGGTTTCGCGCGCTGGCTCAGGGAGTCGCCGGCGGTAGGCGTCACCGACACGACGTTCCGCGATGCCCACCAGTCGCTGCTGGCGACACGAGTACGCACCAGCGGTCTTGTGATGGTCGCGCCCTACATCGCCCGGACCATGCCGCAGCTGCTGTCCGTGGAGTGTTGGGGGGGTGCGACTTACGATGTGGCGCTGCGCTTCCTCAAAGAGAACCCCTGGGAACGGCTGGCCGCGCTGCGTGAAGCGATGCCCAACATCTGCCTGCAGATGCTGCTGCGGGGCCGCAATACCGTTGGCTACACACCGTATCCGGAGTTGGTTACGTCGGCGTTCGTGGAGGAGGCGACGGCCACCGGTATCGACATCTTCCGGATTTTCGACGCGCTGAACAACCTTGAGTCCATGCGTCCAGCTATCGACGCGGTGCGCGAAACAGGCTCTGCGATAGCCGAAGTCGCGATGTGCTACACCGGCGACCTGTCTGACCCGGGTGAGCAGCTTTACACGCTCGACTACTACCTGAAATTGGCTGAGCAGATCGTGGACGCCGGCGCACATGTGCTCGCCATCAAAGACATGGCCGGATTGCTGCGACCGCAGGCGGCACGGCAATTGGTCAGTGCGTTGCGCAGTCGCTTCGACCTGCCCGTGCACGTGCACACGCATGACACACCGGGCGGCCAGCTGGCCAGCTACGTGGCTGCCTGGCAGGCGGGCGCCGACGCAGTGGACGGTGCCGCCGCGCCGATGGCGGGAACGACCAGCCAGCCGGCGCTGAGTTCGATCGTCGCCGCCGCCGTGCACACCGAATACGACACCGGTCTGTCGCTGTCGGCGGTGTGCGCGCTGGAGCCTTACTGGGAGGCGCTGCGAAAGGTCTATGCGCCCTTCGAATCTGGGCTGCCCGGCCCGACGGGACGGGTGTATCACCATGAGATTCCGGGCGGGCAATTGTCGAATCTGCGCCAGCAGGCCATTGCGCTGGGGCTGGGGGATCGGTTCGAGGAGGTCGAAGAGGCCTACGCCGGTGCCGACCGGGTGCTGGGCCGGCTGATCAAAGTCACGCCATCGTCGAAGGTGGTCGGTGATCTGGCGCTGGCGTTGGTTGGCGCGGGCCTGAGTGCGGACGAATTCGCCGCAGATCCAGGGCGATTCGATATCCCGGAGTCAGTATTGGGATTCTTTCGTGGCGAGCTGGGTGACCCGGCAGGTGGGTGGCCCGAACCGCTGCGCACCAAGGCCCTGGCCGGCCGGGGCCCGGCCAAGCCTGTCGAGCAACTCACGCCGGACGATGAGGCCACCCTCGCACTGCTTGGCGCGAAACGCCAAGCCACCCTCAACCGGCTGCTATTCCCCGGCCCAACAAAGGAATTCGAGGCGCACCGGGAAAGCTACGGCGACACGTCGCGGCTGTCGGCCAACCAATTCTTCTTCGGCCTGCGCCAAGGCGAAGAACACCGGGTGCAACTGGAGCCCGGCGTGGAACTGCTGATCGGCTTGGAGGCCATCTCCGAGCCAGACGAACGCGGCATGCGCACGGTGATGTGCATCATCAACGGTCAGCTGCGGCCGGTGGAGGTGCGTGACCGCGGCATCGCCAGCACGATTCCGACTGCGGAGAAGGCTGACCGGGCCAACCCCAACCACGTCGCGGCACCATTCGCCGGGGTCGTCACCGTCGGCGTCTCCGTCGGCGACCGGGTGAGCGCCGGCCAGACCATCGCCACCATCGAGGCAATGAAGATGGAAGCGCCGATCACTGCGCCCGCCGACGCCACCGTGGAGCGAGTAGCGGTGTCCGCCACCGCCCAGGTAGAGGGCGGGGATCTGCTGGTGGTGCTCACCTGACCGTGCCGGCGACGATGCAGAGCAAGAGAGCGATGTGGGGGCACGCCCCCTAGCCGCTGCGCGGCTGGGGGTACCCCCACCCGCTTGCGGGGGAGAGGAGCGGCGCTTGTGACTCGGATCATCGGCGGCGTCGCCGGGGGACGGCGCATCACGGTACCGCCGCGGGGGACCCGGCCGACCACCGATCGGGTCCGCGAATCGCTGTTCAACATCGTGGCCGCCCGGCGAAACTTCAACGGTATCTCGGTCCTGGACCTGTACGCCGGCTCGGGTGCGCTGGGCCTGGAGGCGCTGTCGCGCGGTGCGACGTCGGCGCTGTTCGTCGAGTCCGACCACCGCGCGGCGGTCGTGCTCGCGCGCAACATCGCCACCCTCGACCTGCCCGGCGCGACGCTGTGTCGCGGGTTGGTGACGGCCGTGCTGGCGGCCGGGGCCGCAGCGCCGGTCGATCTCGTCTTGGCCGACCCGCCTTACGACGTCGAGACGGCCGACGTTCAGGCCGTTTTGGCCGCTCTGACCACACACGGCTGGGCTCACGAAGGAACGCTCGCCGTTTTTGAACGCGCGGCCGGCAGCACGCCGCTGAGTTGGCCGACTGGGTGGCATCCCTGGCCGCGGCGGGTTTACGGCGACACCCGTTTGGAGCTGGCCGAATGGCTCTGAGTCGGGTGTAGCGTCATCGCACATGACCGCCGGCGACGATGCAGAGCGAAGCGATGAGGAGGAGCGGCGTGATGGCTGCGCCGGCGACGATGCAGAGCGAAGCGATGAGGAGGAGCGGCGTGATGGCTGCGCCGGCGACGATGCAGAGCGAAGCGAGGAGGAGCGGCGCAAATGAGCGGCGCGGTATGCCCGGGGTCATTTGATCCGGTCACGTTGGGCCACATCGACGTTTTCGAACGCGCCTCGGCCCAGTTCGACGAAGTGGTGGTGGCGATTCTGGTCAACCCCGCCAAAAAAGGCATGTTCGACCTCGACGAGCGGATCGCGATGATCAAGGAGTCGACGACGCATCTGCCCAACCTGCGAGTGGAGGCCGGGGAAGGTCTGGTCGTCGACTTCGTCACCGCGCGCGGGATGACGGCCATCGTCAAGGGGCTGCGCACTGGCACCGACTTCGAATACGAACTGCAAATGGCGCAGATGAACAAACACGTCGCCGGTGTCGACACCTTCTTCGTGGCAACCACACCGCGGTATTCGTTCGTGTCGTCATCGCTGGCGAAAGAGGTCGCGCTGTTTGGCGGTAATGTCTCCGAGCTGCTGCCCGAGCCGGTCAACCGCCGGCTGGCCGAAAAACTGCACCAGCGCGGCCGGGCGTAAGCCACGGCCGCGCTGGCGGATTGGTTTCGTCAGCTCTCGGCGAGCGCGCTGTGCAGTGACTGCTTCGCTTCGTTGATCGCAGTCAAGACCTTGGTTCGAGCCTCGGCGAGTTTCGCCTTCTGCTCATCCGTGCCCGACCAGACGATGGTCCGCGCCAGCCCGGCGAGTTCGAAGAGTCCCCAACGGATCTTGATGACATCGCCGAACTTTGCGGCGCGACCCAGGAACGCGTGGGTGGTCTCACTGCTGATGCCCTTCCACGCCAACACATTCGTGCCCAGCTCGGTCAGGGTAGCCACCCCGTCGCTGACCGTCACGAAGCCGCGGCCGGCCAGTAGTCCGATAGCGAGCTCGACGACTCCCTGCGGAGGAGTGAAAGCGCCCTCGGTCGCCTCGGAAACGCGTTGCACAATCTGCTCGGCGTTCGCCGGCCCGTCGAGCAGCAATGCTGCGGTGCCGATCACTGCCCGCTTGCGGGGCCCACCGAAGCCGTGCCCGCCGAAGCCGTGCCCACCGAAGCCAGGTCCGCCCCAGCCGTGCCCGCCGAAGCCTGGGCCACCGAAGCCGGGACCACCGAAGCCGGGACCGCCGAAGCCCGGTCCGCCGAAGCCGTGCCCACCGAAACCCGGTCCACCCCAACCGGGGCCACCAGAAAATCCACCACCGAACACCCTTGTTCTCCTTCAGTTAACGGCGACTAGCCAACCGACTCAGTCGCCAAGGTTTATATCTAGTTCCTTGATACGCGGCCCGCCAATACGTGTCAAGAAACTTGATATGAAGGTTGGATGCGGACGCGGGCGGCTGTCCGCTACTGACTCACCGGGCGACGCGCTGGCTAATCGGTGCCTTGGACCACGTATCCATGCCAGCATGGACGAGATGAGCGAACCCGAGGATCAACCGCTGGGCTTTCTGGTGCGCCGGTTGATGGGGCGACTGCGACCCCAGGCGGCAACGGCGTTGCGACCGCTGGGGCTCGGATTGCCGGAATTCGTCTGCATGCGCATTCTCGATGCGTATCCGGGCCGTACCAGCGCCGAGCTGGCGCGGCACACCTACGTCACTGCGCAAGCGATGAACCAGGTTTTGCAAGGGCTGCAAGATATGGGCGTTGTTACCCGCCCCGCGACAGCGCCGTTAGGCCGTGCACTGCCGGCCCAGCTCACCCGCAAAGGCAGGGCGCTGCTCAAGCGCGCGGAAGCGGCCGTCGACGCGGCCGATGAACAGATGCTGGCGCATCTCAGCCCTACCGAACAACGCCAACTCAAGCGGCTGCTCTACCGCGCCGGGAATCCGTCAACTGACGATGCCTCACCATGTGCCTCTCCCGCCGAATTGGGGGTCGACCAGAAGTAGCCGCCCGCGGCTGCTGGCCACGCTACTAATGGCAGTGATCGTGATGGTCGTGTTCTGTGTCTGGGGAGCCGCCCATCATGCGCAGCATCGGGATGCCGCCCGTCGTCACGAACCGTATAACGAGCACCGTGGCCAGTGCGAGGAAGGCGATATTGAGCCAGGTGGTGTAGTTCAACGAAATGCCGGCGTGCATCACCGTTGCATTGCGTTGCGAAGGAATGAGACTCGCTGCGCCGAAAACCAATTCGACGAGGTAGCCGGCCACGACCATCGCAGCGTAGAAGGTGCCCAGCAGCGTCAGCATCATCACAGTGCCGTAGTACTTGCGGTAGATATTCAAGATCGGCAGGATCAACAGGTCGGCGAAGATGAACGCGACGACGCCGCCGAAGCTGATGCCGCCGTTCCACAACACTGCGGCCAGCGGAACGTTGCCGATCGAGCAGACGAACGAGACGATCGCGACGACGGGCCCCACGATCGGTCCCCACAGCGTCGACAAAACTGGATGGTCGACGAAAAAGAAGTGTTGCCAGAATGATTCGGGCACCCAGGCCGCGATGGCACCCGCGATCAGCAGGCCCAGAATCAGATCACGAAGGATCGCGCTCCATTCCATGACAAACACGTGGGAGACCGAGGTAAAGCCTTCCCGCGATAACAACCGCCGCCAAAACGAGCCATCCCCTTGAATCGACATGTCCATGGCCGCATGGCCTTCCATCGACCCGGCTAACCCCCGATCGGCCTGTCGACGGGCGGCGTCAATGAGCCGCGAGCGCACGAACAGCCGGAACAGCAGAGCCAGAACCACGATCATCAACGGGCCGCCGACGAATTCCGCCGCGGTGAACTGCCAGCCCATCAGCAGAGCCAGGATGATGCCCAACTCCACCACCAGATTGGTAGAGCCGATCTCGAAGGCCATGGCGGCGGTGAAATTGGCGCCCTTGCGGAACAGCGACCGGGCCAGGGCCACCGCGGCATACGAGCACGACGACGAGGCGGCGCCCAGTCCGGCCGCGATCGCCAGGGTGCGGGGCCGGTCGTCGCCCAGCAGAGCCACCACGGTCGATCGACGCACGACGGCCTGTACGACCGCCGAAAGGGCGAAGCCCAGGATCAACGCCCACAGGATCTCCCAGGTCATCGACCCCGCCAGCGTTAACGCATGCCCAACCGCTCCCGCCGCTTCCTTTACCACCACAGCCTCCACTTCGGCCTTTGCGCCTGCCTTGGCTCTATCAAAGTACCCCCAGGGGGTATCTTGCCACCCTTGTGCGGCCGTCGGCCCCTTTAGGCCGCGCCGATGCATGATTGCCGTAAATCTGCCCGAGCCGACATAATGGCGCCAAGTGTGCAGGTGAGTGGGGGCAGCTCCGGTCGCTTAATGCCCGACACACCGGGCCCGGCAACCCAGTCACAGGTGTAACACCAGGCACACTGGTAACAACAACGATGCCGGGAGGGTGTTGCCGTGTACCGAGTATTTGAGGCGCTCGACGAGCTGGGCGCCATTGTCGAAGAAGCTCGTGGTGTGCCGATGACCGCGGGCTGCGTGGTGCCCCGCGGCGACGTGCTCGAACTGATCGATGACATCAAGGACGCGATCCCGGGCGAGCTCGATGACGCCCAGGACGTGCTCGACGCCCGCGACTCGCTGCTGCACGAAGCCAAGGCGCACGCGGACTCCGTGGTGTCCTCGGCCAATACCGAGTCCGACTCGATGCTCAACCACGCCCGCACGGAGGCCGACCGGGTCTTGGCCGAGGCGAAGGCGCAGGCCGACCGGATGGTGGGCGAGGCGCGCCAGCACAGCGAACGAATGGTTTCCGAAGCACGTGAGGAAGCCATCCGTATCGCGGCGGCGGCCAAACGCGAGTACGAGGCCACCACAGGCCGCGCCAAGACGGAATGCGACCGGCTTGTCGAAAACGGCAACATCTCCTACGAGAAAGCCGTGCAAGAGGGCATCAAAGAACAGCAGCGCCTGGTCTCCCAGACCGAGGTCGTGCAATCGGCCAACGCCGAGTCCACCCGACTCATCGACGCGGCGCACGCCGAAGCCGACCGGCTGCGCGGTGAATGCGACATCTACGTCGACAGCAAGCTGGCCGAGTTCGAGGAGTACCTCAACAGCACCCTGCGCTCGGTCAACCGCGGCCGCCATCAACTGCGGACGGCGGCTGGCGTGCACGACTACGCGCAGCGCTAGCCCGCCTACCGGCGACACCAGGCGGCTGGTGGCCGCCCGTAGGATTGCCGCTATGGCCAGGCAACACAGCCAAACGGCGAAACCGCATCCGGGCTCGCCGCTAGCCGTCAACATCGCGCGGCTGGGACGACGCCCGGGATCGATGTTTCCCCTTGACGACGTCGTGCCTAGCCCGTCGCGCATCGGCCTGGAAATGATCGGAATACAGGCCGGCGCTCCCTTGGAGCTCGATCTCCGCGTCGAATCGGTGTCCGAAGGTGTGCTGGTGACCGGGACGCTGACCGCGCCCACCACCGGCGAATGTGCCCGCTGCCTCACGCCGTTCAGTGGGCGCATCGAAGTCGCGCTGACCGAGCTGTTCGCCTATCCGGACAGCATCACCGACGCGACGACCGACGACGACGAAGTCGGTCGGGTCGTCAACGACATCGTCGATCTCGAGCAGCCGATCATCGACGCAGTGGGACTGGAACTGCCGTTCTCGCCGGTGTGTCGGGCGGATTGCCCGGGCCTGTGTCCGCATTGCGGCATCCCGCTGGCAACCGCCGAGCCCGGTCATCACCACGACGAGATCGACCCGCGCTGGGCCAAGCTGGCCACAATGTTGCGGACCGACGACGACAGGGGCGCGGAGTGAATGACCTGCTCGACGCGCTCGGCGTCGATCTGCCCGATGAGCTGCTGACCCTGGCGCTGACCCACCGCAGCTACGCCTACGAGCACGGCGGTCTACCCACCAACGAGCGCTTGGAGTTTCTCGGCGACGCTGTCCTCGGGCTGACCGTCACTGACGAACTGTTCCACCGACACCCCAACCGCTCGGAGGGGGATCTGGCCAAACTGCGCGCCAGCGTCGTCAACACCCAGGCGTTGGCCGAAGTCGCGCGGAATCTCACCGAGCAAGGACTCGGCGCGCACCTGCTATTGGGACGCGGCGAGGCCAACACCGGTGGGGCCGACAAATCCAGCATCCTGGCAGACAGCATGGAATCGCTGCTGGGAGCTATCTACCTGCACCACGGTATGGACGGCGCGCGGGAGGTGATCCTGCGGCTATTCGGTCGCCTGCTGGACGCCGCGCCGTCCCTGGGTGCCGGATTGGACTGGAAGACCAGCCTGCAGGAGCTGACCGCAGCCCGCGGCCTGGGCGCACCGTCGTATCAGATCAGCTCGACCGGACCCGACCACCACAAAGAGTTCACCGCCGTCGTGATCGTGACCGACACCGAATACGGATCGGGTGTGGGCCGATCGAAGAAGGAAGCCGAGCAGCATGCTGCGGCAGCCGCCTGGAAAACCCTGAGCGTGCTCGACAGCGCGTGATCTAGATGCCCGAACTACCCGAGGTTGAGGTGGTGCGGCGCGGCTTGCAGGCCCATGTGGTGGGCAGAACCATCACCGCCGTCCGAGTGCATCACCCCCGCGCAGTACGCCGCCACGAGGCTGGCCCCGCCGACCTGACCGCGCGGCTGCTGGACGCCCGGATCACCGGCACCGATCGGCGCGGAAAGTATCTGTGGCTCCTGCTGGACGAGGGCGACTGCGCGCTCTTGGTCCACCTCGGCATGAGCGGTCAGATGCTGCTCGGGACGGTGCCGAACGCGGGCCACCTGCGGATCGCGGCGGTCCTGGATGACGGTACAACGCTGAGCTTCGTCGACCAGCGCACGTTCGGCGGGTGGCTGCTTGCCGAGATGGTGACGGTGGACGGCAGCGTGGTGCCCGCGCCCGTCGCCCACCTGGCGCGCGATCCTCTCGACCCGCGATTCGACATCGACGCGGTGGTCAGCGTGTTGCGGCGCAAGCACTCCGAGATCAAACGCCAGCTGCTCGACCAGACCGTGGTGTCGGGCATCGGCAACATCTACGCCGACGAAGCGTTGTGGCGCGCCAAGGTGAACGGCGCGCGCGTCGCCGACACGCTGACCCGTCGGCAGCTGGCGTCAGTCCTAGAGGCGGCCGCCGAGGTGATGCGCGACGCACTGGCGCAGGGCGGCACCTCGTTCGATTCGCTCTACGTCAACGTCAACGGTCAATCCGGCTACTTCGACCGGTCGCTCAACGTGTACGGCCGCGAGGATGAACCCTGCCGCCGCTGCGGCGCGGTGATCCGCCGCGAAAAGTTCATGAATCGCTCGTCGTACTACTGCCCCCGGTGCCAGCCGCGTCCGCGAATGCTGCGGCATTGACCACTATCCGGCGCGCCGAGATCGACGTTGGAGCGTCGTCAGTCGAGTTTTCGTGCTCTAGGGTCGATCTCGACGCATGCCAAATCGACTGAGACGCAAGCACGCAGTGAGTGGAATCGATCTCGCTGAGGTCGTCGCCAAACTGGAAGGTCCTAACCGGACGGCTTCGGTCATCGACGCCGGTTGCACGGATTTGTCGGCGATACCGGCACAGTGGCGCGCTTATCGGGGTCGAGTGAGTCGATGGCCGCGCTGGCGCGTCGAGGTCGACGCTAGCGTCGTGCTCTGGCGGTCGATCTCGGCGCGTCGCGAGCCGGTAGAAAGAACCCATGACGGAACTGTGGGTGGAACGCACCGGGGTGCGCCGCTATACCGGGCACAGCGCGCGCGGAGCCCAAGTACTCGTCGGCTCCGAGGACGTCGACGGGGTATTCACTCCCGGCGAGTTGATGAAGATCGCGCTCGCTGCGTGTAGCGGGATGTCCAGTGACCACCCGGTGGCCCATCGCCTCGGCGACGATTACCAGGCGACGATTCGGGTGTCGGGCGACGCCGACCGCGAGCAGGAGCGCTATCCGCTGCTGCAGGAGACCCTCGAAATCGACATGTCAGGGTTGTCCGAGCAAGAGAAGGAGCGCCTGCTGGTTGTGGTCAACCGAGCCGTCGACCAGGCGTGCACGGTCGGCCGAACGCTGAAATCCGGCACGACGATCACCTTCGAGGTAGCCGATGTCGGAGCCTGACTCGGAAGCTGACGGCGTACGCCTCACCGCGTGGGTGCACGGGCGGGTGCAAGGTGTTGGCTTCCGGTGGTGGACTCGCTCGCGGGCGCTGGAACTCGGACTGACCGGCTACGCCGCCAACCGTCCCGACGGGCGGGTGCAGGTCGTCGCGCAGGGCTCACGTGACGCGTGTGAACGGTTGTTACGCCTGTTGCAGGACGGGAAAACGCCAGGCCGCATCGACAACGTTGTCGTCGATTGGTCGCCGCGCGGCGAACCGATCAGCGGCTTCACCGAGCGGTAGTCTGGCACGCCGTGTACCTCAAGAGCCTGACGCTGAAGGGCTTCAAATCCTTCGCCTCGCCGACGACTCTGCGGTTTGAGCCCGGCATCACCGCAGTCGTCGGGCCTAACGGGTCGGGCAAATCCAACGTTGTGGATGCGTTGGCCTGGGTGATGGGGGAACAGGGAGCCAAGACGCTGCGGGGCGGCAAGATGGAAGACGTCATCTTCGCTGGGACGTCGTCGCGGGCTCCGCTGGGCCGCGCCGAGGTCGTTGTCACCATCGACAACTCCGACAATGCCTTGCCGATCGAATACTCCGAAGTGTCGATCACCCGCCGGATGTTTCGCGACGGCGCCAGCGAATACGAAATCAACGGCAGCAGTTGCCGTTTGATGGATGTCCAGGAGCTGCTGAGCGACTCCGGCATCGGCCGTGAGATGCATGTCATCGTCGGGCAGGGCAAGCTGAACGAAATCCTAGAATCACGGCCGGAGGATCGTCGGGCATTCATCGAAGAGGCCGCCGGTGTGCTCAAACACCGCAAGCGCAAGGAAAAAGCCGTCCGCAAGCTCGAGGCGATGTCGGCGAACCTGGCCCGGCTCACCGATCTGACCACCGAACTGCGCCGCCAGCTCAAACCGTTGGGCCGGCAGGCCGAGGTGGCTCGCCGGGCCCAGACCATCCAGGCCGATCTGCGCGATAGCCGGTTGCGGCTGGCCGCCGACGACGTGGTCGCCCGGCAGGCCCAGCTGAACGACACCAACGAGGCCGAGGCCGCGTTGCGCCGCGAACACGACGAAGCCGCGGCCCGGATGGCGGTGGCGTCCGACGAGCTGGCCGGGCAAGAAGCCGCGCTGGCGTCCCTGTCTGAACGTGCCGAGTCAGGTCAGCAGACCTGGTTTCGGTTGTCCGCCTTGGCCGAACGGGTAAGCGCGACCGTGCGCATTGCCAGCGAGCGTGCTCAGCATCTGGACGTCGAGCCGACCACGACCGGCGGACCTGACCCCGATGCATTGGAGGCGGAGGCTCAGCAAGTGGCCGCCGCCGAGCAGCAGCTGCTGGCCGAGCTGGCCGCAACCCGCACCCGACTTGACGCCGCGCGAACTGAGCTGGCCGGCCGTGAGCGTGATGCCGCCGAAGCCGAACAGGCTCACCTGGCGGCGGTGCAGGCAGAGGCCGACCGCCGCGAGGGCCTGGCCCGGCTGGCCGGCCAGGTCGAGACCATGCGCGCGCGTGTCGAGTCGATTGATGACAGCGTGGCCAAGTTGTCGGAGCGCATCGAGGAGGCCGCCGCCCGCGCCCATCACGCGCAGGTCGAGTTCGAAACCGTGCAGGGCCGGGTCGGTGAGCTCGACCAAGGCGAAATCGGCCTCGACGAGCACCACGACCGGATGGTGGCGGTCCTGCGGCTGGCCGACGAGCGGGTCGCCGAACTGCAATCGGCCGAGCGTGGCGCCGAACGCCAAGTGGCTTCGCTGCGGGCCCGGATCGACGCGTTGTCGACCACGCTCGATCGCAAGGACGGCGCTGACTGGCTCACCCGAAATCGCGGCGGCGCCGGGCTTTTCGGGTCCGTGGCAAAGTTGGTCAAGGTGCATTCGGGTTATGAAGCCGCACTTGCTGCGGTCCTTGGCGCAGCCGCTGATGCGCTGGCCGCCGACAGCTTCAGCGCGGCGGCTTCCGCGGTGACCGCGCTGAAGCAGGCCGACGGCGGTCGTGCAGCCATTGTGCTCAGCGACTGGCCGGCCATAGAAGACCCAGCGCCGGCGACGTACCCCCTGCCCGACGGCGTGCGGTGGGCGCTCGACCTGGTCGAGGCGCCGGCGAGGCTGCGTGGCGCGATGATCGCGTTGCTCTCTGGCGTCGCGGTGGTCGGCAACCTCACCGAGGCGATGGATCTGGTGGCCGCCCGCCCGCGGTTGCGCGCGGTTACCCGCGACGGTGATCTGGTGGGTGCCGGCTGGGTCAGTGGCGGGTCCGACCGCAAACCGTCCACGCTGGAGATCACCTCCGAAATCGCCAAGGCGCGTAGCGAACTGGCGGCATCCGAGACGCAGGCCAGCCAGCTCGCCGCGGCGTTGTCCGGGGCGCTGAGCGAGCAGGCCGCTCGCCAGGACTCCGCCGAACAGGCGTTGGCCGCGCTCAACGAGTCCGACGCCGCGATCTCGGCGATCTACGAGCAGCTCGGTCGGCTGGGCCAGGACGCCCGCGCCACCGAAGAGGAGTGGCGCAGGCTGCTGCGCCAACGTGAGGAGTTAGAGGCCGGACGCGCTGAAACCCTGGCCGAGCTCGGTGAACTCGAGACCCGGCTGCGCAACGTCGAAGAGACACAACACGTCGCGGCCGAGCCGGTCAACCGGCAGCAAATTGCTGCGGCGGCCGACGCGGCCCGCGGCGTCGAGGTGGAGGCCCGGTTGGCGGTGCGCACCGCCGAGGAGCGCGCCAATGCCGTTCGCGGACGCGCGGATTCGCTGCGTCGCGCCGCCGCCGCGGAACGGGAGGCGAGGCTGCGTGCCCAGCAGGCCCGCGCTGCGCGTGAGCACGCGGCCGCGGTGGCCGCTGCGGTGGCCGACGCCGGGCGGCGGCTCGCCGGGCGGCTGGATCAGGTGGTCGCGGCCGCGTCGCGCAACCGCGACGTGCTCGCCGCCGAACGCCAGCAACGGTCGGTTGCCATGGCGGCGGTCCGCGAAGAGGTGAGCGCACTGGGCACCCGGATCGCCGCGCTTACCGAGTCGTTGCACCGCGACGAGGTGGCCAAGGCACAGGCGGCGCTGCGGATCGAGCAGCTCGAGCAGATGGTGCTCGAGCAGTTCGGGATGGCGCCAGACGATCTGGTGGCCGAATACGGCCCGCAGGTTTCGCTGCCGCCGACCGAGCTGGAGCTCGCCGAGTACGAGCAGGCCCGCGAGCGCGGCGAGCAGGTGACCGCGCCGGCACCCATGCCGTTCGACCGCCCCACTCAGGAGCGTCGCGCCAAACGGGCCGAGCGAGAGCTGGCCGAACTGGGCCGGGTCAACCCGTTGGCGCTCGAGGAGTTCGCGGCGCTGGAGGAACGCTACAACTTCTTGTCCACCCAACTCGAGGACGTCAAGGCCGCACGCAAGGATCTGCTTGACGTGGTGGCCGACGTGGACGCCCGTATCCTGCAGGTGTTCGCCGACGCTTACGCCGATGTGGAGCGCGAGTTCCGCGGGGTGTTCGCCGCCCTGTTCCCCGGCGGAGAGGGCCGGTTGCGCCTCACCGACCCCGACGACATGTTGACCACCGGTATCGAGGTCGAGGCCCGTCCGCCCGGGAAGAAGGTCAAGCGGCTATCGCTGCTGTCCGGCGGGGAGAAGGCGCTGACCGCGGTCGCGATGCTGGTGGCGATCTTCCGGGCCCGCCCGTCGCCGTTCTACATCATGGACGAGGTAGAGGCGGCGCTCGACGACATGAACCTGCACCGGTTGCTCGGCCTGTTCGAACAGCTGGGAGCACAGTCGCAGCTGATCATCATCACCCATCAGAAGCCGACGATGGAGGTTGCCGACGCGCTCTACGGCGTGACGATGCGCGACGACGGCATCACCGCGGTGATCTCCCAACGGATGCGCGGCCAGCAGGTCGACCAGCTGGTCACGACTACATAGCGAGGAACACGTTGTCGCAAGGTCTCTGGATCGCGATCGCGGTCGCCGCGGCGCTGATCGTCATCGCCGTCTTGGTCCTGGGTCTGCTCCGGTATCGCCGGCGGCAGATCAGCCTGTCAGCCCGCGAGCAAACCGACACCCTCGATCGCTCGGGCGGCTACACCGCGTCGTCGGGAATCACCTTCAGCCGCACCGAAGCTCCGGAGCGGATCGATACCACCGGCCTGCCCGCCGTCGGCGACGACGCGACCATTCCGCGCGATGCTCCGAAGCGTCCGATCTCCGATGTCCAACTGCCCGAACCGGATACCGTAGATATCGCGGCACCTCCACCGGTGGAGGCGCCTGCACCTTCAACGCCTCCGCCCGCAGCCGAGCCGACGGTACCGGACGTTGAGGCCATCGCACCGCCCGAAGGACGGTTGGAGCGACTGCGGGGCCGGCTTGCCCGGTCGCAGAATGCGTTGGGCCGCAGCCTGTTAGGGCTGCTCGGCGGTGGCGATCTCGACGAAGGCTCCTGGGAGGAAGTGGAGGACACCCTGCTGGTCGCCGACTTGGGCCCGACGGTCGCCACTTCGGTGGTGACTCAGCTGCGCAGTCGGCTCGCGGGCAAAGACATACACACCGAGGCCGATGCCCGGGCGGTGCTGCGTGAAGTGCTGATCACTGAGCTCCAACCCGGCCTGGACCGATCCGTCCGCGCGTTACCGCATGACGACCACCCCTCGGTGCTGCTGGTCGTCGGCGTCAACGGCACCGGCAAGACCACCACCGTCGGCAAACTGGCGCGGGTGTTGGTCGCCGACGGCCGGCGGGTGGTGCTGGGCGCCGCCGACACTTTCCGGGCCGCCGCAGCCGATCAGTTGCAGGCCTGGGCCGCGCGGGTGGGCGCCGAAGTGGTGCGCGGAGCCGAGGGCGCCGACCCGGCGTCGGTGGCGTTCGACGCCGTCGACAAGGGCATCGCCGTGGGCGCCGACGTCGTGGTGATCGACACCGCAGGCCGGCTGCACACCAAAACCGGGTTGATGGACGAGCTCGGCAAGGTCAAACGGGTGGTGATGAGGCGCGCGGCGGTCGACGAAGTGCTGCTGGTCCTCGACGCCACCATCGGGCAGAACGGGCTGGCACAGGCGCGGGTGTTCGCCGACGTCGTCGACATCACCGGAGCGGTGCTGACCAAGCTGGACGGAACCGCCAAGGGCGGCATCGTTTTCCGGGTCCAGCAGGAACTGGGGGTGCCGGTGAAGCTGGTCGGGCTCGGGGAGGGACCCGACGACCTTGCGCCGTTCGAACCCGCCGCCTTCGTCGACGCCCTGCTCGGTTGACCGAAGGGTCGGACTCAAGCGACGTGAGCTCGCGTGCATACCGCCGAAGAGGGATGCAACATCTTTTCACGCGGAGTTGCGCTTATGCTCGCGAATTGGTCTCTCCCGCAGGCGATTGCATCGCTCAACCGATAGCGAACGTGCTTGCCGAACTTGACGTGAGGTGGCGCAAGTCGGGTTGCGCTGCTCAATGTGCCACCGGATAGGGCAGGCTTTCATGTCCTGAAGATTCCTCACACAGCGGCCGAAAAGATAGACCGCTGCGCCTACCGGTGTCGTCAGGGTGTCTGCAGGTCTTGCACCGATTTCACCGAACCAGCATCGCGAGGCCGGTGCGGTCGCTAACGTAGCGCAGCATGGCGCCGAGCGGCGTGCTGATCACCGCGTTGCGCGATTTGCAGTGGCGACGGCGACGCTTCGTTATTGCGATCATCGGCACCGGCGTGGTGTTCGCGATGACCCTGATCCTCACCGGCCTTTCCAACGGCTTTCGCGTCGAGGCTCGGCACACAGTTGATTCGCTGGGCATCGACACCTACCTCATTAAGGCGGGCGCAGTAGGCCCATTCCTGGGTGCGGCGATGTTCCCCGCGGCAGAAGCACAGGCCGTCGCAAGGGTCCCAGGCGTCGAATCGGCGATCCCGCTGGTCTTCGCCCAAGAGGCACTGCAGGACCGCGGTTCATCGCAGAACGTGAACGTGTTCGGCATGCCCGAATACGGACCGGGGATGCCGACGATGGCGGCTGGGCGGGCACCGTCGCGCCCCGGCGAGGTCGCGATATCGAACACCCTGCGGCGCGCTGTCGGCGACGATGTCGAGATCGGGTCGCGCGTAGTGCGGATCGTCGGACTCGTCGACAAATCCACCGCGCTCGCCGGCCAGGCCAACGTATTCCTCACCGTCGAAGGGGCGCAGCAGGCGCTGTTTTCGGGGCAGCCGCTAATTTCCGCCGTCGGCTTGCGCGGCACACCCGCGGAAATACCCGACGGCTACCGCATCGTGGGTCGTGACGCTGCGATAAGCGACCTGCTGCGCCCGTTGCAAAAGGCCTATCTGGCGATATCGTACTTGGCGATTCTGCTGTGGGCGGTTGCTGCGCTGATCGTGGGATCGCTGATCTATCTGTCCGCACTGGAGCGGACCCGCGACTTCGCGGTGTTCAAAGCGGTCGGTGTCGCCACTAGCTCGGTGCTCGCCGGTCTGGTGCTGCAGGCGGTGATCGTGGCGGTGGTCGCGGCGGCGCTCGGCGGGGTGCTCTCGCTGGGGCTCGCTCCGACGTTCCCCATCCCCGTGGTGGTGCCCACCTCGGCCTTCGTGTTGCTTCCGGTGATCGCGGTGGTGATCGGTCTGCTGGCCAGCGTCGCGGGAATGCGGCGCGCGGTGACCGTGGACCCGGCGCTTGCGTTCGGAGGCCCGTGACCGTGGGTGATCTGCACATCAAAGATCTCGTCGTCGAATACTCCAGCGACCGGTACGCGGTCCGCCCGATCGACGGCCTGGACCTGGAGGTCACCGCGGGATCGCTGGTGATCCTGCTGGGCCCAAGCGGGTGCGGGAAGACCACGTTGCTGTCGTGTCTGGGCGGCATCCTCAGCCCGACTGGCGGCCGCATCGAGTTCGGCGACGTCGACGTCACCACGCTGGATCGCCGCGCGCTTGCCGCGTACCGACGCGACACCGTCGGCATCGTATTCCAGGCGTTCAACCTGGTAGCGAGCCTCAGTGCGGTTGAGAACGTGATGGTGCCGCTGTGGGCGGCCGGATGGTCGCGTCGCGCGGCGCAAGAGCGCGCCGAGGAGTTATTGACGCGCGTCGGACTGCAGGACCGGATGAGGCACCGACCCGGCGACCTGAGCGGCGGTCAGCAGCAACGGGTGGCGGTCGCCCGCGCGATCGCATTGGACCCGCCGTTGATCCTGGCCGACGAACCCACGGCTCACCTGGACTTCATCCAGGTAGAAGAGGTGCTGCGGCTGATCCGCGAGTTGGCGACGGGTGAGCGGGTTGTCGTGGTCGCCACGCACGACACCCGGATCCTCCCGCTCGCCGACCGCGTCGTCGAGATGGTGCCGCAGTTCATCTCTATCCACCGGGAGCCCGAAACAGTCAGTCTTACAAGCGGTTCCGTGCTGTTCGAGCAGGGCAGCATAGGGGACCTGATCTACATAGTCTCCGAAGGCGAACTCGAAATCGTACGCGAGCTGGCGGCCGGCGGTGAAGAGCTGCTCAAGGTCGCCACGTCCGGCGACTACTTCGGCGAGATCGGACCACTGTTCGGTATGCCCCGCTCGGCGACGGTGCGTGCCCGTACCGATGCGACCGTCGTCGGCTACACCGTGCAGGCGTTCCGGGAGCGACTCGGCGCCGCCGGCGTGCGCGACCTCATCGAGCACCGCGACATCGCAATGAATTAGCACCGTGCACTTGTGTGGGGGCGGGACTCGAACCCGCCGCCTTGGTTGACGCACTTCTCGGCTGAGCGGCGCGAGAAAATTCTGTAACACGGGCGAAACCTGCCAGCGTGTCATTTCGAAACAACGACTTTGCATTGTCTTGACCACGGGTCATCGGTCGCTCCCGCGCTGGACGCGGCCCTGCCGAAGGAGGTTAGGCGCAGTGGACCAATTCCCCACGATGGGAGTGCCAGACACCGGCGATACCGCCTGGATGCTGGCGAGCTCCGCGTTGGTGCTGTTGATGAC
The DNA here is from genome assembly GCA_963751315.1 of uncultured Actinomycetota bacterium. Taxonomy (GTDB): domain Bacteria; phylum Actinomycetota; class Actinomycetes; order Mycobacteriales; family Mycobacteriaceae; genus Mycobacterium. The sequence goes on from CAVVUH010000011.1 coordinate 381,167, forward strand.
GCCCGGACTGGCGTTCTTCTACGGCGGGATGGTTCGCGTCAAGAGCGTGCTCAACATGATCATGATGAGCGTCATCGCCATGGGCGTCGTCACCGTGCTGTGGGTGCTCTACGGATACTCCCTTGCCTTCGGTGACGACGTTGGCAACATCGCCGGCAATCCGACCCAATACTGGGGCCTGAAGGGTCTTATCGGGGTCAACGGTGCAGCCGCCAGCGGCAGCACGCCGGTGACGAACATCCCGCTGGCGGGCACGCTGCCGCAGACCGTCTTCGTGGCATTCCAGCTGATGTTCGCCATCATCACGGTGGCATTGATCTCCGGAGCCGTCTCCGACCGGTTGAAGTTCGGCAGCTGGACGATATTCGCCGCACTGTGGGCGACCGTCGTCTACTTCCCGGTCGCGCACTGGGTGTTCTGCAGCGACGGCGTCACCGGAGCCCACGGCGGCTGGATCAACAACAAACTGCACGCGATCGACTTCGCCGGGGGCACGGCGGTCCATATCAACGCCGGTATGGCGGGGTTGGTGTTGGCGATCGTGCTGGGCAAGCGCAAAGGCTGGCCGGCTACCACGTCGCGACCGCACAATGTGCCATTCGTGATGCTGGGTGCGGGTCTGCTGTGGTTCGGTTGGTACGGGTTCAACGCCGGTTCGGCTACCAGTGCAAACGGAGTCGCCGGGTCGACGTTCATCACCACCACGGTGGCCACCGCCGCAGGAATGCTCGGCTGGTTGGTCACCGAGCGCATCCGAGACGGGCATGCGACAACGCTCGGGGCGGCGTCGGGCATCGTGGCCGGACTGGTCGCGATCACCCCCTCGTGTTCGTCGGTCAATGTGCTCGGCGCACTGGTCGTCGGTGCAGTGGCCGGCGTGCTATGTGCGTTGGCGGTCGGTCTGAAGTTCAGGTTCGGATTCGATGACTCGTTGGACGTGGTCGGCGTCCACCTGGTCGGAGGGCTCGCGGGCACGCTGCTGGTGGGTCTGCTGGCGGCCCCGCAGACCATCGCGATTGCCGGTGGCGGGGGTCATACGTCGGCGGGGTTGTTCTACGGCGGCGGCTTCGCTCAGCTGATCCGACAGACTATCGGGGCCTCGAGTGTTCTGGCGTTTTCGGGAATCGGCACACTGGTGATAGCTCTGCTTCTGAAGTACACGATCGGGCTCCGTCTGAACGCCGAGGACGAAGCCACGGGCATCGACGAGGCGGAGCACGCTGAGAGCGGCTATGAGTTCGCGGTTGTCGGCACCAGTTCGGTTGTTGTCCATTCGGCTGAAGAGGGAAGAGGAAATGAAGCTGATCACCGCGATCGTGAAGCCGTTCACGCTCGAGGACATCAAGGCCAGCCTTGAACAGGTGGGAACCCTGGGCATGACGGTCAGCGAAGTTCAGGGGTACGGCCGGCAGAAGGGGCACACTGAGGTTTACCGGGGTGCTGAATACTCGGTCGACTTCGTGCCGAAGGTGCGGATCGAGGTCTTGGTCGAAGACTATGACGCAGACAAGGTCCTGGACAGCATCGTGCGGGCCGCACGTACCGGTAAGATCGGCGACGGCAAAGTGTGGGTCAGCGCCGTGGAAACGGTGGTGCGGGTGCGCACCGGCGAACGCGGGGCCGACGCGATTTAATACACGCCGTATGAAGACTCCTCCGGAGTAGCCGATCCGACCTGGACGGGAATGAAACAGCGCGGACCAGAGCCACCCGATCCGTCTTCGTCGGAGGCCGCGTCAGTCGGTAGTGCCGACCCGGTGACCGATCTACCCGCAGCCCGGGAAAGCCTGCTCGCCCGCGGGGCGGGTGAACTCGATTCGGCTGCTTTGCGCCAAGCGTGGGGTGATCTGCACGAATCTTGGTTGATCGCAAAGGCCACACAGATCGGTATCACGGCCGGCAGCGGCTTTTCGATCGTGGCGACCGGCTCGTTGGGCCGTCGCGAGCTGGTGCCCTACTCTGACCTGGACCTCCTGCTGTTGCATGATGGCATGCCCACCGACACCGTGCGGCAGGTCGCGGATCAGCTGTGGTATCCGTTGTGGGACGCGAACATTCGTCTTGATCACAGCGTGCGCACGGTTGCCGAGACGCTTCGGGTTGCCGGTGCCGACGTATCGGCCGGCCTGGCCATGCTGGACGCGCGGTACATCGCCGGCGATGAGCAGCTGTCGGCCCGGCTGATCGAGGGCGTGCGGGGGCAGTGGCGGACCGGAATCCGTTCGCTGTTCGGCGAACTCGTCGAAGAGACGCATGCCCGCTGGCGGCGCATAGGTGAGATCGCACACCGCGCTGAACCCGACCTGAAGTTGGGCCGCGGTGGCCTGCGCGATCTTCAGTTGCTCGACGCGCTGGCCATCGCCCAGCTCGCCGACCGCCTCACCGTCGGCCGACCGGAGAATCCGCTGGGTTCGCTGACCGACGCCCACTTGACCCTGCTCAACGTCCGTACCGAACTTCACCGGGTGTCCGGCCGCGGGCATGACCTGGTGTTGGCCCAGTTCGCCGACGAGATCAGCGCGGCCCTGCACATCGGCGACAGATTCGACCTGTCCCGGACGCTGTCCGACGCGGGCCGCACCGTCAGCTATCGCGTCGACGCCGGGCTTCGCACTGCCGGTAACGCGTTGCCGCGGCGTGGGATTTCGGCAATCCGGCGGCGGCCACGTCGACCGCTGGACGAGGGAGTGGTCGAGTATGACGGGGAGATCGTGCTGGCCCGCGACGCCCGACCACAAAGCGACCCCATGCTGCTGCTGCGAGTGGCGGCGGCATCGGCGAGTAACGGTCTGCCGATTGCGGTGTCCACGCTGAGCCGGCTGGCTGACTCGGCGGCGGAACTCCCGACGCCGTGGCCGCGCGAGGCGTTGGACAACTTACTGGTCCTGCTGGCCGCCGGCCCGGACACGATAGCGGTCATCGAAACCCTCGACCGGACCGGGTTGTGGGTCCGTCTTTTTCCGGAATGGGCCGCGATCCGCGACCTTCCGCCCCGTGACGTTATCCATATCTGGACCGTCGATCGCCATTCGGCCGAGGTCGTCTCCCGAGCAAGGATTTTCACTACCCGGGTGGCTCGTCCCGACTTGCTGCTGCTCGCTGCATTGGTGCACGACCTGGGGAAAGGGCGGGGCGTCGACCACAGCGTGCTAGGCGCTGAGTTGATCACCCAGATCGGTACCAGGCTCGGTATGTGGCCGTCCGACATCGAATTGCTTGCCAAGCTAGTGCGCCACCACTTGTTGTTGTCGATAGTCGCGACCCGCCAGGACCTCAACGACCCACAGACCATCGCCACCGTCTGCGAGACGTTGGACGGAGATCCGGTATTGCTCGACGTGCTGCATGCGCTGACCGAGGCCGATTCGCTGGCCACCGGGCCAGGGGTGTGGAGTGACTGGAAGGCATCGTTGGTCGGGGACCTGGTGCGCCGCAGCCGGATGGCGATGATCGGTGAGCCGTTGCCGCACGCCGATCCGCTTGACCCCGAGTATCTTTCGCTGGCGGCCGACCACAAGGTGCATGTGGAGCTGCGCCCCGGCAGCAGCCAGCGCCTCTACCACGTGGTGGTGATCGCCCCGGACCAGCGCGGGCTGCTGTCCAAAGCGGCCGGCGTGTTGGCGCTGAACTCGCTGCGCGTGCATTCGGCGTCGGTGAACATTCACGAGGGTTCGGCGATCAGCGAATTCGTGGTCTCGCCGCACTTCGGTTCACCGCCCGCCGCCGGATTGTTGCGTCAGCAACTCGTCGGCGCACTGGGCGGCGAGGTTGATGTATTGGGCACGCTGGAGCAGCGGAACAGCACTGAGAATCCCAAGCCCGTCGGTGAGGCACCGACAGCGGTTCCGGTTCACGGGTCGACCGCCCCGCCGCGGATCCTATGGTTAGAAGGCGCACCCGACCGATCGCTCGTCGAAGTCCGCGCGTCTGACCGTACCGGTTTGCTGGCGTTGCTTACCGGGGCGCTGGAGCACGCCGGAGCGGACATCGACTGGGCCAAGGTGACCACGCTGGGGTCGATGGTGGACGACGTGTTCTGTGTCAGCTTGCCTGACCATGCAGACGCGCGAAATGTGGTGGAGCAACACTTGTTGTCAGTGCTGGGTGCGCCGGGGGACGTCGCGGCGGTCTAGCCAAGGTCGCGATTTCGCAGCCACCCGTGAATTCGTTGGGCGACGTTGGTCCATCCGGGTTCGAGCATCATGTTGTGGCCCATGCCGGGAAAGAACTCGGCTTCGGTCCGGTAAGCCCGCGCCGTCGCGCGCACCTCGGCTTTGGTGACCATGCCGTCTTCCTGGGCGCCTAGGACCAGCATGGGGGTGGTTACCCGTTTGGATCTGACGCGGCGGATCAGCGGGTCGATCAGGGAGGCACGCACAGCCTCGGATTGCACGCTGGCCGCGCACGATTCGACGATGTCGTCTGGCGTGTGTGTGCTGAAGAGGTGCTCGCGAACAAGAGGTGGGGTACCGATGAACCCGGTCAAATTGCCGACGGGCAGCGACCGCAACGAGACCCATGGGTGGCGGCTCCAGATGCGCGTTGCCAGTCCCAGCACGCCTTGGGGCGGTACCGACGCCACCAGGACAGCGGCCGGGGCGTCGCGGTTTTCCAGGTAGCGCTGCACGACGAAGCCACCCAGGGAATGTGCAACGAGCACCGGCCGGCCGCCCAAATCGTCGGCGATGGCGCGGACATCGCCGACATAGTCAGCGATGGAACATGTGTGAAATCGCTTGGTGGTGGGGCTCGCGCCGTGTCCGCGCAAGCTCAGGGCGACCGCGCGATAGCCGGCATCGGCAAAGAAGTCCAGGAAGTTGTCCCAACACGCCGCGGAATGCCAACCGCCGTGCACGAAAAGCAGCGGTACCGGATGGGCTTCGCTACCGGACCCCTTGTCGATCACCTCGAGCATGAGCTGACCTTTGTTTGACGCTATTCATCCGTCAAGCCGCGGTCATCGTCGCCCGGCTAGCGCTGATTGCCGGGCTCCTCAGCCCGCCGCTTGCGCGGCGCGCATCGTCGCCCGGCTCACGCCCATTGCCGGGCTCCTCAGCCCGCCGCTTGCGCGGCGCGCATCGTCGCCCGGCTCACGCCCATTGCCGGGCTCCTCAGCCCGCCGCTTGCGCGGCGCGCATCGTCGCCCGGCTAGGCTGGGCGGCGTGTTTGAATCGCTGTCCGACCGGCTGACCGCCGCCCTGCAGGGGCTGCGCGGCAAGGGCCGGCTGACCGACGCCGACATCGATACCACCACCCGCGAAATTCGGCTGGCGCTGCTAGAAGCCGACGTCTCGCTGCCGGTGGTGCGCGAGTTCGTCGCTCGGATCAAAGACCGGGCCAAAGGCGCCGAGGTGTCCGGTGCTCTCAATCCGGCGCAGCAGGTCGTCAAGATCGTCAACGAGGAGCTCGTCGGAATCCTGGGCGGCCAGACCCGCCGGCTGGCGTTCGCGAAGACGCCGCCGACCGTGGTGATGCTGGCCGGCCTGCAAGGCTCCGGTAAGACCACGCTGGCCGGCAAGCTGGCGTTGTGGCTGCGCGGCCAAGGCCATACTCCGCTGCTGGTGGCCTGCGACCTGCAGCGGCCGGGCGCGGTGAACCAGTTGCGCATCGTGGGGGAGCGGGCCGGTGTCACGGTGTTCGCGCCACACCCGGGCATATCGGCCGACGCCGACGCCGCGCAGCAAGCCGGTCCCGGTGATCCGGTCGCCGTCGCCTCGGCCGGACTCGCGGAGGCTCAGGCCAAACATTTCGACGTGGTGATCGTCGACACCGCCGGTCGGCTGGGCATCGACGAGGAGCTAATGTCCCAGGCCGCGGCCATCCGGGATGCCGTCGACCCCGACGAGGTGTTGTTCGTCCTGGACGCGATGATCGGCCAGGACGCGGTCACCACCGCTGAGGCGTTCCGCGAGGGTGTGGGCTTCACCGGGGTGGTGCTGACCAAGCTGGACGGTGACGCTCGCGGCGGCGCCGCGTTGTCGGTCCGCGAAGTCACCGGTGTGCCAATTCTTTTCGCGTCGGCCGGCGAGAAGCTCGAGGACTTCGACGTCTTCCATCCGGACCGGATGGCCAGCCGCATCCTGGGCATGGGCGATGTGTTGAGCCTCATCGAACAGGCTGAGCAGGTCTTCGATGCGCAGCAGGCCGAAGCCGCCGCCGCCAAGATCGGGTCCGGCGAGCTGACGCTGGAGGATTTCCTCGAGCAGATGCTGGCTATCCGCAAAATGGGACCGATCGGCAACCTGCTGGGGATGCTGCCCGGCGCGGGCCAAATGAAGGAGGCGTTGGCCGCCGTCGACGACAAACAACTCGATCGGCTGCAGGCCATCATTCGCGGAATGACGCCGCAAGAGCGCGCCGATCCGAAGATCATCAACGCCTCGCGACGCCTGCGCATCGCCAACGGATCCGGTGTGACGGTATCTGAGGTCAATAGCCTGGTCGACCGATTCTTCGAGGCCCGCAAGATGATGTCGTCGATGGTCGGCAGCATGGGCATACCCGGATTAGGACGAAAGTCGGCGACCCGAAAATCCGCGAAAGCCAAGGGCGGCAAAGGCAAGAAGGGTAAGAAGCGCGGCCCGACGCCGCCCAGGGTCCGCGGACCGTTGGGCGCGGGGATGCCTGGCATCCCGGCGGGATTCCCCGATCTGTCGAACATGCCCGAGGGTCTGGACGAGCTGCCGCCCGGCCTGGTCGACTTCGATCTGTCCAAGCTGAACTTCCCGGGCAAGAAGTAGCCGCACCCGTGCGTCTGCACGTTCGGGGTGTGGGGCTGCCCGATGAAGAACCCGTCGAGCTGTGGATCGTCGACGGCCGGATCAGCCGCGAACCGGTCACCGGCGCTGACACCGTTTTCGACGCTGGCTGGGTTTTGCCCGGGCTGGTCGATGCGCACTGCCATGTCGGGCTCGGGTCGCACGGCGGCGGCATCGAGATCGACGACGCGGTTGCGCAGGCCGAGACCGAACGCGAGGCCGGCGCGTTGCTGCTGCGCGATTGCGGCTCGCCGATCGACACCCGCAGCCTCGACGACCGCGCCGACCTGCCGCGCATCATCCGCGCCGGACGGCATCTGGCCCGACCCAAGCGGTATTCGCCTGGCTTGGCGGTCGACATCGAAGACGAGTCGCAGCTGCCGGGCCTGGTGGCCGAGCAGGCGCGCCGCGGTGACGGCTGGGTGAAGCTGGTCGGCGACTGGATCGATCGCGAGTTAGGCGATTTGGCCCCGCTGTGGTCCGACGAAGTGCTCAAGACGGCGATCGAGGTCGCGCATGAGCACGGGGCGCGCGTCACCGCCCACGTCTTCGGCGAAGATGCGCTGCCCGGGCTGATCAACGCGGGGATCGATTGCATCGAACATGGCACCGGGCTTACCGACGACGCCATCGAGCTGATGGTCGAGCACGGAACCGCCCTGGTGCCCACGTTGATCAACGTCGAAAACTTCCCCGGCATCGCCGAATCCGCGGCCCGTTACCCGAATTACGCCGCGCATATGCGCGACTTGTATGCCAAGTGCTATCCGCGGATGGCCGCAGCCCGGGACGCCCGCATACCGGTATATGCCGGTACCGATGCCGGCAGCATGGTCGCCCACGGGCGGATCGCCGACGAGGTCGAGGCGCTCAAGGGCATCGGGATGAGCGCGACCGAGGCGCTGGGCGCGGCATGCTGGGATGCCCGTCGCTGGCTGGGCCGGCCGGCGCTGGACCACGGCGCTTCCGCAGATCTGTTGTGCTACAACGACGATCCACGTCAGGGCCGGGCCGTGCTGAATCGGCCCGACGTGGTGATCCTGCGCGGACAAACGTTCTGATCGACAGGTTTGTCGCCGGTCATCGATCCGGCTCGGGACGGATGGAAAACCGCTACGGCGCAGCTTAATTCACTGTCGAGCTATGAGTGCAGCCCGTGGTTGCGCATCATCGTCAGTGCGAGTTAGCGGGGTCACTGGGATGCGCGGTGAGTGGAATGATCGCGAGCGTCATCCAGGAATAGAGCGGCAGTGATTCCACGATGCTGTCCATTTCTCTGGCATTGCTCGCGTTCCATAAACCGAGGGTGCGCCGGTAGCCGGTCTGGGTGGGCATCGCCCACAACCGCTGGAGGTGACCGTGCGTCGCGAGCTCACGAGCGCGCTGCGCTTCCCGCTTCATGGTGTCATCGACAGCAGCGGAGGAGGTCCCTTCGGGCACGGCAATGGTCATGGTGATCAGAAATTCTTGCCCGTTGCCTGGTGCGGAAAGTGCGGGGTCGTTCGAGTGCGGTGAAAGCGGCGTGACCTCGTCGGTGCGCCACACCCGCAACGGCATTGATGTGAGCAGTCGCTCTAGTTCGTCGGCATCGTCGGCGGCGAACAGGCCAAGCGTGCGCCATTCACCAGGGTTCAGCGGTGGGCGCCACAAGCGGCGCAGGTTTCCGCCGACCGCGAGTTCGCGCGAGCGGGCGGCCTCTCGACCCCGGACCTCGTCGACCGCTTCGTCGGGAGTACCCGCAGGAACATTGGTGGTCATGGTCACGAGAAACTCCACGCCAGCTGCGCCCTACGCCACCCGACCGCGGACCATGCTGCGGGCCTTCGCAGGGCTCACCGTACGGGAGGTAACGATCATTCGACGGCGCCGCTTGCCACAGCAAAGACTCTACTTGCCGGCAAGCGATCTGTGCGCGCGCCATTATTCTCGGCGGTCCGCTGGATCACGACTTCAGTACCGCGCTCGTCGACCTGTTCATCAATGGGCCCTTGTCGAAACCTTGCGCTGCAGCTCACAAGTGTCTTTGCCGCTTCGAACGCGCGATCGCAGCGTTGGTCTGTGAACGCAGATGTGTCCTGATCGCGGTCTGGTGTTAAACACTTGATATGCCGATCCCCGCCTTCATCGTCGAGCTTCGTCGGCACATCGGACACGCACCACTGTGGTTGCCAGGTGTTACCGCAGTTGTCATTCGCGATCAGCACGTGCTGCTGGTCAAACGCGCCGACAACCAGGCATGGACCCCCGTCACCGGCATTCTGGAACCCGGCGAGAACCCCGCGGACTGCGCCGTTCGAGAAGTGCTTGAGGAGGCCGGCATCCACGCGATCGCTCGACGATTGGCGTGGGTGCACGTAACCCGCTCAATAGTTCATGCCAACGGTGATCGCGCTCAGTACCTCGATCATGTGTTCCGGATGGATTGGGTTGCCGGAGAACCGTTTCCCGCCGACGATGAAAGCCTCGACGCGCGATGGTTCGACCTCTCAACGATGCCGCAGATGTCGGGCGACATGCGTCGCCGCATCGAGATGGCAAGCAACGACAGTCGTAATGCCGCAACGATTTTCGACACGAACGACACTCATGCCTAGGCGAGAGGTGGACCAGACATGGCCGATAAAAACCAGACATACGTCGTAGACCAGCTGGCGGACTTCGTGGTCGGGGCTGACCAGTCCGATCTGAGTGCGCATGTGCTGCCGACGCTGAAGCGGAACGTTCTCGACAGCATTGCTTGCGCGGTTGGCGCCCTCGACGGAGAACTCATCCCCGCCATCCGCGCCCACGCCGAACAGTTCAGTAGCCGCCCGACAGCGACCTTCGTCGGCGGAGGGCGCGCGTCGGTCGATCAGGCGGCTTTCTTCAACGCGGTGCTGGTGCGCTACCCCGATCTGCTCGACACCTATCTGACTCCCGGCGGTCTGTGCCACCCGGCCGACAACTTCGGTGCCGTTTTCGCCGTCGCCGAACATGTCGATGCAAGCGGAGCGGACTTTCTGCTGGCTCTGGCAATTGCCTATGAGCTCCAATGCCGGTTTAGTGCAACGGTTCCCGTGATGACCCGCGGCCTCAACCACGCGCTGCAATTGGCCATGTCGGCGGCTGCTGGCTCGGCCAAGTTACTCGCGCTCGACGTCGCGCGCACCGCCGACGCCATCGCCGCCTCCGCGGTTGACAACGTGTCACTCGCCGCGGTCCACGCGGAGCCAGTTTCGACCTGGAAGGGTATTTCGCCGGCCATCACCGGGATGCGCGCGGTCTACAACACGATGCTCGCGAGCCGCGGAATTACCGGCCCCAGAGCACTTTTCGAAGGTCCCAACGGCCTTGAGCGGCTGTTCGACCAGCCGATCGACTTGCACACATCCGACCGTTCGCTGACTGCCGTCGAGCAGACCTACCTCAAGCAGTACTGCTCACTGATTCACGGCCAGGTAATCATCGACGCAACATTGGCGCTTCGCGATGAGCACGGCATCACCGGTGCCGACGTCGCGACGGTGAAACTCGAGGTTTTCCAGGGCGCGTTCGACTTTGCCGGCGGTGGCCATTACGGCAACAAGGACCACCCGTCGACCAAGGAGCAGGCGGACTACAACCTCAAATACCTCGTGGGCGTCGCCCTATTGGACGGTCAGGTGGGTCCAGAGCAGCTCGAGACCGCACGCGTACGCCGCGACGACGTCCAAGACCTGCTGGCGCGAGTGGACGTCAAGGCCGCAGCCCACCTGACCGAGGCCTACCCCGAACGGACGGAGGCCCGCGTGCACATCACCTTGAACGACGGCCGGGAACTGCGCCGCGAGCAATCCGACTTCGAAGGATCACTCACGCGGCCGATGTCGTGGGACCGCGTCGTGCAGAAATTCCATTGGCTTGGCGAACCGTTCGCCGACGCGGCGCTGCGCGCCGAGATCATCGACGCCGTGCAGCGCCTGGACGAGATCTCGGTGGCCGAACTCGCCGGGCTGCTCGGCGCAGTGAGTCCGCAGGCCCAGCGTCCGCGAAGTAGGGGGAGGCTATGACTAAGGGTATTTACCGATCGAAAGTTGAGGACTCGAGATGCGCCTTCCGTTGTTGCCACCTTCCAGCCTGAGCCCGGATCAACGGAGCCTCTACGACGACATGGTGGACGTCATCGAGGAGAACTTTGGTGAACTCGTCGCGCGCCGCAGCGACGGTGCGCTGATTGGCCCGTTCAACGCCTGGCTGCACTTCCCGCAGTTCGGCAAGCCCGCGTGGGCGTTTAACCGGGCAATGTGGGACCACAGCGTGTTGCCCGCCGCAATCCACCAGCTGGTCATCCTGGTTACCGCCGCCAAGTTGGGCGCCCGCTACGAGATCTATGGCCACGAGTATTTCGCCGGCCGGGCGGGCCTCGCCGATCAGAAAATCGCCAGCATCGTCGCCGGGGAACGCCCGGATGACCTCACCCACGAGGAACGCGTTGCCTACGACATGGCGGCCGCACTGAACCGTGGCGGGCCGCTTCCGGAGTCGACCTACCGCGCTGTCCTGAGCACCTTCGGAGAGCAGGCCCTCGCCGAAATCGTCTTTCTCGTCGGCTGCTTCTCGATGGTCGGTGTCGCGCTCAACGCGTTCGATGCTTCGGTGCCCGGACGCGAGGAGGGTCTCGACTAGGAGTCGTTCGGCCTGGGCAGAAAAGATTGCGAGTACTCACTATCTATGCTAGCTTCGCTGCAACCCCAACGATGCGGAGGAAGACAGTGAGCTACGACGTGATCATTCGCGACGGTTTGTGGTTCGACGGCACCGGCAGCTCGCCGCAGACCCGCACGCTGGGCATCCGCGACGGCGTCGTGTGCGCGGTGTCCGCTGGGCCGCTGGATGAGACCGGCTGCCCCGAGGTGATCGATGCGAAGGGCAAGTGGGTCGTCCCTGGCTTCGTCGACGTGCACACCCACTACGACGCCGAGGTGTTGCTGGATCCCGGATTGCAGGAGTCGGTGCGCCACGGTGTCACCACGGTGTTGCTGGGCATGTGCTCGCTGTCGACGGTCTACGCGCACCCCGCCGACGCTGCAGATCTGTTCAGCCGAGTCGAGGCGGTGCCCCGCGGGTTCGTCTACGGCGCGCTAGAGGCCAACAAGACATGGTCGACGGCAGCGGAATACGTTGAGGCAATCGACAGCCTGCCGCTCGGCCCGAATGTGGGCTCGCTGCTGGGTCATTCGGATCTGCGGACCGCGGTGTTAGGCCTTGATCGCGCGACCGACGACAGCGTGCGACCCACCGACGCCGAACTCGACAGGATGGCGGCATTGCTCGACGAGGCGCTCGAGGCCGGAATGCTCGGGATGTCCGGGATGGACGCCGCGATCGACAAGCTCGACGGCGACCGATTCCGGTCCCGCGCGCTCCCGTCCACTTTTGCGACGTGGCGTGAACGGCGCAAGCTGATCAAGGTGTTGCGCAGGCGAGGCCGGATTCTGCAGAGCGCACCCAACGTGGCCAAAGCGGAGTCCGGGCTGCTGTTCTTCCTAGCCAGCAGCCCAATATTCAAGCTGCGCAAGGCTGTTCGGATGAGCCTGCTGGTATCTGCTGACGCAAAGTCGATGCCGTTGGCGGTGCACGTCTTTGGACTGGGTACCCGGCTGCTCAACTTCCTGCTGGGCTCGCAGGTGCGCTTCCAGCATTTGCCGGTTCCGTTCGAGCTGTACTCCGACGGAATCGACTTGCCGGTCTTCGAAGAGTTCGGCGCGGGCACCGCGGCGCTGCACCTGCGCGATCAATTGGAGCGCAACACGTTACTGGCCGACAAGGAATACCGTCGCAGGTTCCGCCGTCAGTTCGACCGCATCAAACTCGGACCGTCACTGTGGCACCGCGACTTCCACGAAGCCGTGATCGTCGAATGCCCCGACAAGTCGCTGATCGGCAAGAGCTTCGGGGCGATCGCCGACGAGCGGGGGCTGCATCCGCTCGACGCGTTCCTCGACGTCCTCGTCGAAAATGGTGAGCGCAACGTGCGCTGGACCACCGTCGTCGCCAACCATCGGCCCAAGCAACTCAACAAGTTGGCCGCCGAGCCGTCCATCCACATGGGCTTCTCCGACGCCGGGGCGCACCTGCGCAACATGGCCTTCTACAACTTCTCGCTGCGGCTGCTCAAGCGCACGCTGGACGCCCAACGCGACGGCAAACCGTTCCTCACCGTCGAGCACGCGGTGCATCGCCTGACCGGCGAGGTGGCTGAATGGTTCGGCCTGGACGCCGGCACGCTGCGCAAGGGTGACCGCGCCGACTTTGTGGTGATCGATCCGGCTGGCCTGGATGACTCGGTCGACGGCTATTACGAGGAGAAGGTTCCGTTCTATGGCGACCTGAGCCGCATGGTCAACCGCAACGACGCGGCCGTCGTGGCCACCGGCGTCAACGGTGCGATCGTGTTCCGGGAGGGCCAATTCCGGGATGGCTATGGAAAGACCGTGAAGTCGGGCCGTTATCTGCGGGCCGCCGCGGGTCAACTGCAGCCCGCCGGCTCGAGTGCGCAGGTGTGACGATGGCGAGGACCCAGCAGCAGCGCCGGGAAGAAACGGTTGCGCGACTGCTCGCGGCCAGCATCGCGACGATCATCGAAGTCGGATATGCCCGCGCGTCCGCGGCCGTGATCACCAAGCGCGCCGGGGTATCGGTCGGGGCGCTGTTCCGCCACTTCGACACGATGGGCGACTTCATGGCGGCCACGGCGTACGAGGTGCTGCGGCGTCAACTCGACTCGTTCACCAAGCAGGTCGCCGCAATACCCTCCGACCGGCCGGCGCTGGAGGCGGCGCTGACCATCCTGCGGGACATCACCAGCAGCTCCACCAACGCGGTGCTGTACGAACTGATGATCGCCGCCCGCACCGACGAAAAGCTCAACGCCACTTTGCAACACGTGCTGGAGCAGTACCGCACGAAGATCTGCGACGCCGCGCGCGCATTGCCCGGTGCCGAGAGCTTCCCGCAGGAGACTTTCCCGGTTCTGGTGGCGCTGTTGACCAACACCTTCGACGGAGCCGCGTTGGTAGGAGCGGTGCTACCACAACCGGAACTTGAGCAGCGGCGGATTCAACTGTTGTTGTCGCTGCTGAGCGGAGTTGGCCTACCGGCCTGAACGTACTACCGGTCGGTGAGTTTGCTGACGGCGTCGTCCAACGTCCGGCACAACAACATCAGCTCGTTGATCCCCAGCAAGGTGAGCGGCCGGTGGGTGGCCGGCCCGTCGGCCACGACGCAGAACGGGGTGGAGTCGCCCAGGCTATCGCGGGTTTTCATCAGGACGCTGATCCCGGCTGAGCCGAGAAACTCGACTTTGGATAGGTCGACGATCAGGCCGTTCGGTTTTTTGGCGAGCGCGGAATCGAGGGACTCGGCCAACCCCGGGGCGGTGAGCATGTCCACGCTGCCGCTCACCGATACCACCACCAGCCCATCGACCAACGACTCCTGCGCGTTGAAGTCGTCCTTGTCAGATTGAGGTGGCAAGCCCGACGCCGCGGGTTGGTTTTCGGCCGTCATCGATCTTCACTCCTTGCGGGCACCTGCGTCTGCTGCATGCGACGCAAGCCTTAGTTGGCAATGGCTGTCGACTCAACCGATGGACAGCGTCGACGCATGTCGACACGATGCCGTGAAAGCTGGTATTGGGCAACTGCAAAATAGGATGTAACGGCAAAGGAAGACTAGCAAAGTCCGGAACGTGTCGGCATCGGCCTACAGAACGCCGATGGCCGATTGCGGGTTGAGGGCGAAACCCCAGTCGAGCAGGCTGCCGGCTTGATCCCAGTAGGTTGGCCCGCCCTGGTGCACGAGCCCGTACATCATGGCGACCACCAGGCGGCGGCCGCCGCGGGCAGCGGCGCCGACGAACGTCTTGCGCGCCGCGTCGGTGAAGCCGGTCTTGCCCCCGATTGCGCCCGGGTAGCGCTGAAGCAGCTCGTCCTGGTTGCTGATCGGGTGATCGCCGTCGTTCCCCTGGGACCCGGGAAACACAGCCGATGGCTCGGCGGTGATCTGGGCGAACACCGGGTTGGCCATCGCTGCCCGGAAGATGACGGCCAGGTCGTGCGCCGTGGACCAGCCCGAGCCCCCCGGCCCGTCCAGGCCGGACGGTGTCGATGCGTGCGTGTTCACCGCGCCGAGCGATGCGGCTTTGGCGTCCATCTTGGCGACGGCGGCCTGCGGCCCGCCCAGCATGTGCGCCAGCGTGTTGGCGGCGTCGTTACCCGACACCAGCAGCAGGGCGTCGAGCAGTTGGCGCGCCGTATAGGTGCGGCCGGCCTTCACGCCCACACAGTTGCATTCGACGTGGCTGTCGGCCTCGTCGGCGACCACAGTGGAGTCCAGGCTCAGCTCGTCCAGGGCCGCCAATGCCAACAGCACCTTGATAGTGCTGGCGGGTGGGTGCTGCACGTTCGCGTCCCGCTCGGCCAGCACCTGACCGGAATCGAGATCAGCGACCAGCCAGGTCTGCGCCGGACCGTCGGGGATCGGTACCGAGCCGACCGGCTGCACACCAGCGTCGGCCCACGCTGATGTGTTGCAGCCAACAAGGGCGAGAACAGCCGCGAGTGCGGCGAGAACCATCCGCATGGCCGCAGAGCTTACCGGCTTACCGGCCCACGCCGCTCCGCGGCTGGGAGGTGCCCCACCTCGGTCGCTTCGCGACCCGCATCGTCGCCCGGCGGCTTTCCGGCCCGCGCCGCCCGTCGTGGGAATCGCGGTGTTCAATCGACCCATGTTGAGCCAGGCCGAAATTTCTGACCGGTTGGAAATCCAGCAGCTGCTGGTGGACTACTCCAGCGCCATCGATCTGCGCCGATTCGACGACCTCGACGCGGTGTTCACGGCGGATGCTTACATCGATTACACGGCCCTCGGGGGCATCGAGGGCCGCTATCCGGAGGTGAAGGCCTGGCTGGCTGAGGTGTTGCCGAATTTCCCGATGTATTCGCACATGCTGGGCAACTTCTCGGTGCGCGTCGACGGGGACACCGCGTCGTCGCGAACAATCTGCTTCAATCCGATGGTCCTCGGCGGAGATAAAGGGCAGGTGATGTTCTGCGGGCTCTGGTACGACGACGAGTTCCTGCGCACCCCCGAGGGCTGGCGGATGACCCGCCGGGTGGAAACCAAGTGCTTCCAGAAAATTCTCTAAAGCCCGAGACCAACCCGGGCGAATTTTCGCTGCGTGGCCATGCTCTGGCACAATGGGCGGCTGTCCGCCCTGCGACAGTGCCCTTTCGGGCGTGGCCCGGCGCGGCACTCACGCGAGGCAAAACCGGATTCGGGCATCCCGCCCGAATCGCTGAATTGCAGCGTGACACCCACAGGAGAAGTCGCTTAACCATGTCTGTAAAGATCAAGCTCAGCCGGCTTGGCAAGATCCGCAATCCCCAGTACCGCATCGCCGTCGCCGACTCGCGGACGCGCCGCGACGGTCGCGCAATCGAGATCATCGGCAGATATCACCCGAAGCAAGATCCGAGCCTCATCGAGATCGACTCCGAGCGTGCCCAGTACTGGCTGTCGGTAGGCGCTCAGCCCACCGAGCCCGTCCTCAAGCTGCTGAAGATCACCGGTGATTGGCAGAAGTTCAAGGGGCTGCCCGGCGCCGAAGGCAAATTGAAGGTCGCCGAGCCCAAGCCGAGCAAACTGGAGCTGTTCAACGCCGCGCTGGCCGCTGCCGACGGATCTCCCAACACCGAGGCCGCGACACCGAAGAAGAAGAAAGCTCCGGCCAAGAAGGCCGCCGCGTCGGACAAAGCCGACGAAGCCGTCAAGCCGTCCGATGAGGCCGAGCCGGCTGAAGGCAGCGAGCAGGCCGAACCGGCAACCGAGAGCTGACCGCAGCCATGAGTACCGTCGTCGTCGACGCCGTCGAACATCTGGTCCGCGGGATCGTCGACAACCCCGACGAAGTCCGAGTCGATCTGGTGACCAGCAGACGTGGCAGGACCGTCGAGGTGCACGTCCATCCCGACGATCTCGGCAAGGTGATCGGTCGCGGCGGCCGCACCGCGACCGCGTTGCGCACGCTGGTCGCCGGAATCGGTGGCCGCGGCATCCGAGTCGATGTGGTGGACACCGACCAGTAGCGGGGCCCGGCCCATGGAACTCCGTTGGAGCTGACAGTCGGGCGCGTGGTCAAGGCTCACGGCGTGACCGGCGAGATCGTCGTCGAGATTCGCACCGATGACCCCGAAGTGCGGTTCGCACGGGGCGCTGTATTGCGCGCCAAGGCTTCCGATCATCGTGAGCGCAAGTGCATCGTGGCGGCGGTCCGTCCGCACGGGAGCCGACTTCTGCTGCGGTTGGAGGGGGTGGCCGACCGTGGCGCGGCCGACGCGCTGCGGGGCAGCTTGTTCGTCATCGACTCCGACGATTTGCCGCCCATCGACGAGCCGGACACCTACTACGACCACCAGCTGGAAGGCCTTCTGGTGCGGACGACGGATGGCCGCGATATCGGCACCGTCGCCGAGGTTTTGCACACCGCGGCCGGCGAACTGCTGGCGGTCAACCGAGCCGACGCCAGCGAGTTGCTGGTGCCTTTCGTGAGCGCGATCGTCACGTCGGTGTCGTTGGACTCTCGCATCGTCGAAATCGATCCGCCCGACGGCTTGCTCGAACTGGAGACCTGAGGACCAATATGAAGATTGACGTCGTCACGATCTTCCCGTCCTACTTGGATCCGCTGCGACAATCGTTGCCGGGCAAGGCGATAGAGTCGGGTCTCGTCCAGCTCGAAGTGCACGATCTGCGGAAATGGACCCACGATGTGCACCACTCGGTGGACGACGCGCCATACGGCGGCGGTCCGGGGATGGTTATGAGGGCGCCGGTTTGGGGCGATGCACTGGACGAGATCTGTTCGCAGGAAACACTTCTCGTTGTTCCGACGCCTGCGGGCGCATTGTTCACCCAGGCGTCCGCGCAGCGGTGGAGCAGCGAGGCGCATCTGGTGTTCGCCTGCGGTCGCTATGAGGGGATCGACCAGCGGGTCATCGACGACGCCGCCGGGCGGATGCGAGTGGAAGAGGTCTCGATCGGAGACTACGTACTGCCGGGAGGGGAATCGGCGGCACTGGTGATCATCGAGGCGGTGCTGCGACTGCTGCCCAATGTTCTGGGCAATCCGCTTTCGCACCAGGATGATTCGCATTCCTGCGGCCTGCTGGAGGGCCCGTCGTACACCAGGCCGCCGAGCTGGCGCGGACTGGACGTCCCCGAGGTTCTGCTGTCCGGCGACCACGCCCGCGTCGAGTCTTGGCGACGGCAGGCTTCCGAGCAGCGCACCCGTGAACGCCGTCCCGACCTGTACGGCCGCGACACCTAGCGCGAGAAGACGCAAAGGTCCCGCGACACGCCGCTCAGACGGAGCTTTCGCGTCTGCTCGCGCAGGCGATCAGATTCGTCCGGAAGGGAACATCGTCTTGACCGCCTGGGTTATCGTTGCCCGCGCGGTGGCGTCATCGGAGGGCTGCAGCGACTCGATCACCAATACGTAGCGTCGGTCGGCGCCGACGATCCCGGTGGACAGGTGCATCCAGCTGCCGTCCATACAGCACATCCACCCCTGCTTGACGGCAACGGGTTCGGCGTAAAGCCCGTCGGGAATGCCGAACCGCTGGGGGTAGCCATCGGCCCCTGTAGCCGTGGACCCGGCGAGGTCGTCGACGATGACCTGCGCCCGTTCTCCAGACAGGCCGCCGGACCCGTTGAGCAGCATGTCGTAGTAGCGAACCAAATCGGAAGCTGAACTGATCGTGTTCCACCACCGCCCGTCGCTGGGCGGCGCGGTGGACGTCAGCCCGTAGCGGCCCGCGACGTCGGTGATGATCGCCTCACCGCCACGCTCGGCCCAGAACGTCTCCGCGGCGCCATCGTCGGAGGAGCGCAGCATGCTGTCCAGGGCCTCGCGGTCGGCCGTCGACAACCGGCGATTGTCCTCTGCGCCGCCCGATTCCTGCGACAGCACCTCATCCGCGATGAAGAGCTTGGCCACCGACGCGATGGCGACGAGCTGGTCATTGCCGTTGGAAAGCAGATGGTTGTTGGCTCGGTCGAGGACCGCAACCGAGACGGTGGCGCCGTTCGCGGCAGCGTCTTGGGTGGCCTGCTCGATGCGGGCCGGCAATCCGTCGAATGCGGCGCCGGGCACTGTGTTCGGTGACTTGGGCGGCATGTTCGCGTGCACCGGCGGCGCGACGATGTGGGGCGCTCGCGATGCGCCACCGGGAGCGCCGTACACCTTCGCTTCGACGCCCGCCACCGATGCCGTCAGTACCGCTGCCGCGACGATCAGCATCATCGGCGCCCGCGCTGGCATGGTTCTCCATTTCACCCATGTAGACCTTGGTTCTATGTACCATTCGCCCACGTCACGGCGGGGTAAGCAGGATCGGCGATTCGCGGTGATTTCACTGCCTGGTCCCGATCTGGCACAATTGACCAGTTGTCTCCAGTGGCTGTCGGTCGGCCGGTCCGCTCCCGCCTGCTGCGAGACGCGCCCAGATGCCCGAATCCATCGGCTTGGTTGACTGTCCACGCGTCTACCGCGTGAGCATCAGCACGCAGCCGCGACTGCAAGGAAGTGTCCGTCGAAATGAACACGCTGGACTTCGTCGACAAGTCGTCGCTGCGCGACGACATCCCGGCCTTCAGCCCCGGCGACACGATCAACGTGCACGTCAAGGTGATCGAGGGCGCCAAAGAGCGCATCCAGGTATTCAAGGGCGTGGTGCTACGTCGGCAAGGCGGCGGGATCCGTGAGACCTTCACCGTGCGCAAGGAGAGCTACGGCGTAGGCGTCGAACGGACCTTCCCGGTGCATTCGCCGAATATCGACCACATCGAGGTCGTTACCCGCGGTGATGTCCGCCGCGCCAAGCTCTACTACCTGCGAGAGCTGCGCGGCAAGAAAGCCAAGATCAAAGAGAAGCGCTGACCTGGTGCGGCGGGGTGGCTGTCCCGTCGGCGCGTGGCGGCCCGCGACCGCGCGGACCACGCTGGCTAGACATCCCAGGTTTCTAAGTTGTCAAGCAGCGGCCGTGCGGTGGGCCCAGGCGGTGTGTTCGTCGTAGCGGGTGTGGTGGCGTAGGCAGCCGTGGAGGATGCCGACGAGGCGGTTGCCTAGGGCCCGTGGGGCTTGGTGGTGGCTTTGTTTGGTGGCGCGGCGCTGGTCGTAGAAGGTTCGGGTGCCGGGGCTGCACGACAGGGCGCAGAAGGCCCATTGGTCGATGGCGTCATAGAGGCGGTTGTTGCGCAGGTGGCGGGCCAGCACAGCGCGCTTTTTGCCCGACGCGATGGTCAATGGTGAGGTTCCGGCGTAGTTTTTGCGAGACTTGGGATCGGTGTATCTGTTCGGGTCGTCCCCGAACTCGCCGAGCACCCGGGCGCCGAGGATGACACCGAGTCCTGGCAGGGAGAGGTAGATGTCGGCGTCCGGGTGTGTCTCAAAATGCTGGGCCAATTTGGTTTCGAGTTCTGTGATTTGGCGGTTGAGCTCGGTGATGATGCCCACGGTGGCGCGGGTGGTGGCGGCGAATGCTGCGGTGACCTGAGGTGGGGCGGTCAGCTGTTCGGACCGTAGTGCGGCTCGAATTTGTCGGGCACGGTCGGCGATATTGCGTTGGCGCCCGCCGCGTTTGAGCGCGGACTGCAGCATCGGCAGGCTCGGCCGGGCGGCTTGCTGGGGGGTGGGGGCGCGATCTAACACGCCTAAGGCGTCGCCGTGGGCGAGGTCCTCGAAGGCTTCCAGCGCGGCCGGGTAGTACTCGCGCAACGCACTGCGCAGCGTGTTGGTCTGCCGGGTACGCGCCCAGATCAGACTCTGGTGGGTGCGGGCCAGGACTTTGATCGCCTCGGCGTTAGCGCTGTCGCCAGCGATCCGGCGATGGTTGTGTCGGTCGGTGCGCACCAGATCGGCCAGCAGTTTGGCATCGCTGGCATCGGATTTGGCGCCCGAGACGTGGTGACGGTCGCGGTAGCGGGCCACCGCCATCGGATTGACCGCAAACACCTGATAGCCCGCCGCGCTCAGCGCCGCCACCCACAAGCCACGGTCGGTTTCAATGCCGATCGCCGCCTGGTCGGGTTCGTCGGCATGCTCGGCGATCAACTCGTGCAGCTGCCGGATACCAGCCAACCCTTCAGGCAGCCGGCGCGCCGCCAAACGGTTCCCGGCCTCATCCATCACATAAAGGTCGTGATGGTCCTCGGCCCAGTCATCCCCGACGAAAATCACCCATTCCCTCCTCGGTTTCCGACACAACTGGTTGAGCCTCCGCGGACACCCGGCGGCGGCCTAATGGATCAGTGCTCGACCGGCACGACATCCCATAAGCGCTACAGGTGACCCCACCAACCGGCCGGGGCACAATCTAGCCCTAGGAATCGACACTCGCTCCAGGCTGACAAAGTGCTCACCGGTCGGCGGCTCGGCGATCAGCGTCCCCCGAGACGAGCGGCAACCCAATCAACGGCACGCCGATCAATTCCCATTAGGCTGACGCAGTGACCGAAACCACCGACTCGGCGCCTGAAGGCCAACCCGAGTCTGATCCGGCCAAGCCAGAAGCCGCGACGAGCGGTCCGGCCACCACTGAAGCCGAGGACGAACCCGAGGCCAAGAAGCGCGCGGCGCTGCGGGAAACCGTCATCCTGGCAGCGATCGCGCTGGTGCTCTACTACGTCATGTTGACGTTCGTGGCACGGCCGTACCTAATTCCGTCGGAGTCCATGGAACCGACGCTGCACGGCTGTTCGGGTTGCGTCGGCGACCGGATCATGGTGGACAAGCTCACCTACCATTTCGGTTCGCCGCACCCCGGTGACGTCATCGTGTTCAAGGGGCCGCCGTCGTGGAACGTCGGCTACAAGTCGATCCGCTCGCACGACACCGTGGTGCGCTGGCTGCAGAATGCGCTGTCCTTCATCGGCTTTGTGCCGCCTGACGAGAACGACCTAGTCAAGCGCGTCATCGCGGTGGGCGGACAGACCGTGCAGTGCCGAAGCAATACCGGGCTGACGGTCAACGGCGCGCGGTTGAAGGAGCCATATCTGGATCCGGCAACGATGAACGCAGACCCGTCGGTGTACCCGTGCCTGGGCCCAGAGTTCGGGCCGGTCACCGTCCCGCAGGGGCGGTTGTGGGTGATGGGGGACAACCGCACTCATTCCGCGGACTCCCGGGCTCACTGCACCAGCACCCCCACCGACGCCATGGATGGGCTGCTGTGCACGGGTGATCCCATGGCGGGCACCGTGCCGGTGGGCAACGTCATCGGTAAGGCAAGGTTCATTGTGTGGCCGCCGTCGCGATGGGGTGGTGTGAGTTCGGTGAATCCGCAGCAGAATCATTAGCCATGGCCACCACTTGGCCGCCACGGACGGTGATCCGTAAATCCTCCGGCTTGCGCACCCTGGAGTCGGCGCTGTACCGCAGCGGTCTTGGACCGGTCGCCGGAGTGGACGAGGTCGGCCGCGGGGCATGCGCCGGGCCTCTGGTGGTCGCGGCCTGCGTGCTGGGTCCCGGGCGACTGGAAAGCCTTAGTGCCCTGGATGATTCGAAAAAGCTCACCGAGAAGACGCGGGAGAAGCTGTACCCGTTGATTTGCCGTTACGCGGTGGCCTACCACGTGGTGTTCATCCCGTCGGTCGAGGTTGACCGCCGCGGCGTGCATGTGGCCAACATCGAAGGCATGCGGCGGGCGGTAGCCGGGCTGCGGGTGCGTCCCGGCTATGTGCTCAGCGACGGTTTCCGGGTGCCGGGGCTGCCGGTGCCGTCGCTGCCGGTGATCGGAGGCGACGCGGCGGCGGCCTGTATCGCCGCCGCCAGCGTGCTGGCCAAGGTCAGCCGGGACCGGTTGATGGTGGCGATGGACACCGATCATCCGGGCTATGGGTTCGCCGACCACAAGGGCTACAGCACCGGTGCGCACTCTGCCGCGCTGAACGAGCTGGGCCCGTGTCCCGAACATCGGTATTCCTTCATCAATGTCCGGCAAGTGGCAACCGGGTCGGGCAGCCGGGTGCGCCTGGTGACGATGCGGGCCGGCACGGGCCGAGGAGGAGCCGGGCAATCGGGGGTGGCAGAGTGCCGGCCGGGCGACGATGCGGGCCGGGAGTGGCCGGAGAAGGAGCCCGGCAATCTAGCCGAGCCGGGCCCACCCGTTCAACAGGCCGCCAACAGGTGGGGAAAGATGGAACTGTGGTCGCCCGGCGACGATGCGGACCGTCCTCGGTCCGAGGAGGAGCTGGGCAATCAGGTACGGCCCGGCGACGATGCGGACCGTCCTCGGTCCGAGGAGGAGCTGGGCAATCAGGTACGGCCCGAATGGGCTGAGTGGGGCAACGGAGAAGGACGGCTGAGCAGATGAGTGCCGAAGATCTCGAAAAGTACGAAACCGAGATGGAGCTCTCGCTGTACCGCGAATACAAGGACATCGTGGGCCAGTTCAGCTACGTGGTGGAAACCGAGCGTCGGTTCTACTTGGCAAACGGTGTGGAGATGTTGCCACGCAACGCGGACGGCGAGGTGTACTTCGAGCTGCGGCTTTCTGACGCGTGGGTGTGGGATATGTATCGCCCGGCCCGGTTCGTCAAGCATGTGCGGGTGGTCACCTTCAAAGACGTCAACATCGAAGAGGTCGAGAAACCCGAGTTACGGCTGCCCGAATAGGCGGCTAGCGCTCGCTCGACGACCGGTCGTCGCCGAATACCGGATTGCCGCGGTGCTCGATCACTGTCCGCGCCACATCGGCGAGCTTGATGTTCAGATCCTGGGAATACCGTCGCAGCACGTCGAAGGCCTCGTGCTCGTCCACGCCGTTCAGCATCATCAGCATGCCCACGGCCTTCCCGATTTCCCGGTTGCTCATCAGGCCGCGCCGCAAGGTGGCGACGTCCTCACCCTGAGCGACGGCGTTGATGGCCACGCTGGCGAACGATGCCAGCACGACGGCCTGGCCGGCGGACTCGGTGTCGAAGACGTTGGGCTTGTCGCTGAACAGATTGAGCGCACCGGTTTTGCGCTTATCGACCAGGATGCGAAATCCCATCGCTCCGCGCACGGGTGTCTCGGCGACCAGGCGGGCGGCCAGCTGCGGCCATTGGGTCGGCGTCGTGAGATCCGTTTCGATCTGCGGTGTCTCTTCTTCGATGGCGTCGACGCACGGTCCGTCCCCAGCAGTGCGTTCCAGGTCGTCGACTCGCTGTGCGATGCGGTCGCTGGCCCCGACGGTGACGTAGCGACCCTCGCGGCGCACCAGCAAGCTGGCGTGATCGCATCCCGTGACGACCAGCGTCGCGGCGACACAGATGGCCGCATAGATCTGGTTCGACTCCGAGCCCTGGTAGATGATCTCGGCCAGCGCGGCGAACACCGTGCTGGGGTCTGCCGTCGCGGCTGATCCCCCAGAGCCGTTGTTTCCCTCGTCTGCCACGTCGTCCATCATTTCAGGCCGCTGCGGTGCTGGCCAATGTATTGGCGTTTCAGGGTCCCCGCGCCAGCCCAAGGGGGTGTCTGGGGGGGTGTCAAGATCCCGTAAGGAAGACGGCGGCCAGCGCCAAGATCGGTTAGGAATGGTCGCGTGACCGGTTTGGCTGACCAGCAGCGCATCGCGCCGTCGTTTTTCGACGGGTGGAAGCGGGTGTTCCTCGGGAAGCCAATGATCACCGACGACCTTCAGCATGAGAAGTTGTCGAATGGCGTTGCGCTCGGAGCGCTTTCACCGGATGCGATCTCTTCGACTGCTTACGGTCCCGAGCAGATCATGGTCGAGTTGCTGCCGGCTGCTGGGATGGCCGCGTTTCTGTTGTTGCTTCCGCTGGTCGGCGTGATCCTGGTGATTCTCGTGCTGGTGACGGCGTCGTATCGGCAGGTCGTCATGGCCTACACCCGGGCCGGCGGTTCGTACATCGTGGCCAGGGAGAATTTCGGGCCGCGGATAGCGCAGATCGCGGCCGCAGCGCTGTTGATCGACTATGTGGTCACCGTGGCGATCCAGTGTGCGGCCGGCACCGTGGCGGTGGCGTCGGCGATACCGGTGCTGGGTCCTTACAGCCTGGAAATCAGCGTTGGCGCGGTGCTCATCTTCTGTTATTTCAACCTGCGTGGATTGCGGGAGGCGGGCCGGACATTCGCGGTGCCGACGTACTGGTTTATCGGCATGCTCACGCTGATGATCGTGGTCGGCCTTGCTCGTGAAATCCTCGGGAATCTGCCGCAATACGATCCGGCACACCTTGACGGCGCGGTGCCGATGCATCAGGGCAACGGCCTGGTGTTGGGCGCGACGATCCTGGTGATACTGCGGGCTTTCGCCAACGGCGGCTCGTCGCTGACCGGGGTCGAGGCGATCTCCAACACGGTCAACCTGTTTCGTAAGCCTGAAGGCCCTAACGCGCGCCGGGTGCTGACCATGATGGCTATGGTTCTTGGGCTGTTGTTGGCCGGTGTGGCCTGGCTCGGCTACGCCACTCATTCCGTTCCGTTTTCTGCCGGATATCCGTCGATGCTCTCCGAGATCGGCCGCGCGGTCTTCGGCCACGGAATCATCGGCAACGTCTTGTACTTTCTGTTGCAGGCGGCGAGCGCGGCCATTTTGTACAACGGCGCCAACACCAGCTTCAACGGTTTTCCGGCGCTGACTCACTTCGTTGCCGAGGACAGTTTCCTGCCACGCCCACTGATGAAGCGCGGTCATCGGCTGGTGTTCTCCAATGCCATCATCCTGCTGACCGTGCTCGCGGTGGCGCTGTTAGTCGCGACGGGGGGCTCGGTCAATGCGCTGGTGCCGATGTTCGCGATGGGCGTGTTCACCGCTTTCTCGATGGCCGGCTATGGCATGACCAAACACTGGCTGAGCCATCGTGGGCCCGGCTGGCGCTACAAGCTGGTGATCAACCTGTCGGCGGGCATCTTGTCGACGAGTGTGGTGGCGATCTTCGCGATCGCGAAGTTCGGCGAGGGTGCCTGGCTGGTCGTGGTGGTCTTTCCGATTCTGGTGTTGGTGTTGATGCGGCTCAACCGGCAGTACCGCGCCGAGGCCTCGGTATTGGAGATGTCACTCACCGAGCCTCCCGACTTGGCCAAGCATGACCGGCACCGGGTGTTCGTCTTCGTGGACAACGTCGACCTCGCGGTGATCGAGGCGATGCGCTACGCCCACGGGCTGCACGCCGATGAGCTGGTTGCGGTTCACTTCGTGTTAGACGAGGCTCATGCCGCGCGGTTGCAGCGGCGCTGGCAGCACTTCGAGCACGTCACCCAACTGCGGATGGTCGGGTGCCTGGATCGCAACCTGAGCCGAGCCGCGCAAGACCTCGTTTCGCAGGTCAAGCGGGACCATCCGGACACCACCGTGACGGTGCTGTTGCCGCGTCGAACATACTCGGCGTTGCTGGGCCGGCTGCTGCATGACCGCACCGCCGACAAGATCGCCGGGGTGGTCAGCCGGATCCCGGGTGCGAGCGCGCAGATCGTCGCCTACGACATCGCGTCTCGGATCGCACAAGCCCAAGCCGCCCGGGGAGGCGACTCTAATGATCCTGATCGAGCGCTGGAGTCCACCGAAAAGGCGCAGGTGCCCACGTCAGTTAGCTGAATAACGCGGCCCGCGGTTGGCGGCCGGGGCCGGCAAATCCGAATCCGGCTCGAGCCGGTCGACGGGCGTGGTATTTGGCGGGTGCATGGTAGTGCGAGTTCGCCAACTCAGGGCGGGGTATCGGTGAGAGACACCTGGCAAAACCCCCGACGTTGGCTGGGAATCGGCGGGCCGTTCGCGCTGGACTGCCGCAGTCTCGCGGAGAGGCTAATGTACCGACCGTGGGCTCTCGGGACGTTCAACGGCGGGAAAGAAAATTGACGGTGGCAGATTTAGCTGGTGACCAGAAGGCCCCGTCGACTTTTTACGACGGGTGGAAGCGGTTCTTCCTTGGGAAGCCGCTGATCAGCGAGCACCTGGAACACGAGAGCTTGTCGAATACCGTTGCGCTGGGCGCGCTTTCGCCGGATGCGATCTCATCGACGGTTTACGGTCCCGAGCAGATTATGGTCGAGTTGCTGCCGGCGGCGGGGATGGCTGCGTACGTGCTGGTCCTTCCGATCGCCGGTGTGATCTTGGTGATCTTGGCGTTGGTCACCGCGTCATATCGGCAGGTTGTCATGGCTTACACCCAACGAGGCGGATCCTACGTGGTGGCGCGAGCCAATTTCGGGCCGCGCATCGCGCAGATCTCGGCGGCCGCGCTGTTGATCGATTATGTGGTGACCGTGGCGGTGCAGTGCGCGTCGGGCACGTTTGCGGTGGTGTCCGCGGTACCGGCACTGGGCCCCTACCACTTGGAAATCACCGTAGGCGCGTTGCTGCTCATGTCTTACGCCAACCTGCGCGGAATGCGGGAGGCGGGCCGGATATTCGCCGTGCCGGTCTACGCTTTCATCGTCATGCTCACGGTGATGATCGTGACCGGTGTGGTTCGCAAAATCTTCTGGAGTTTACCGCAATACGATCCGGCGCACATTGCCGGTGCGGTGCCGGTCCATCAGGGCAACGGGCTGATTATGGGCGCCACCGTTCTTATATTGCTGCGGGCATTCGCCAACGGCGGCACCTCGCTGACCGGGGTCGAGGCTATCACCGACGCGGTCAATGTCTTTCGTCAGCCGCAAGGCCCCAACGCGCGTCGGGTCCTCACCCGAATGGCCTGTGTCCTCGGGTTCTTGTTGGTTGGTGTCATCTACCTGGTGCATGCCACCCACGCCACTCCGTTTGTCGCTGAATATCCGTCGATGCTGTCCGAGGTTGGCCGGGCGGTCTTCGGCAACGGGGTGATCGGGAACATCACGTACTTGCTGCTGCAGACGGCCAGCGCGGCGATCTTGTTCTTCGGCGCGAATACCAGTTTCAACGGTTTTCCCGCGCTGACGAGTTTCATTGCCGAGGACAGCTTTCTGCCGCGGCCGATGATGAAACGTGGTCATCGTTTGGTGTTTTCCAACGCCATCATCGTGCTGACTGCACTGGCGGTGGCACTGGTGATCGTGACCGGCGGGTCGGTCGACGCGGTGGTGCCGCTGTTTGCGATGGGTGTGTTCACCGGTTTCTCGATGGCCGGCTATGGCATGACCAAACACTGGCTGACCCAGCGTGGGCCCGGTTGGCGACGCAAGTTGGTGATCAACCTGTCGGCGGGGATCTTGTCGACGATCGTGGTGGGGATCTTCGCGGTGGCCAAGTTCACCGAGGGAGCCTGGCTGGTCGTCGTTGTCATGCCGGTGCTGGTGTTCGCCTTGATGCGGCTCAACCGGCAGTACCGCGCCGAGGCGGCGGTTTTGGAGATGTCGCGCGCCGAGCCTCCCGACTTCGCCCAGCATGCGCAGCACCGGGTATTCGTGTTTGTGGATAGTGTCGACCTCGCCGAGGTCGAGGCGATGCGCTACGCGAAGGGGCTACACGCTGAGGAGCTGACCGCAGTGCACTTCCTGATCGACGCGGTTCATGCCCTGCGGTTGGAGCAGCGCTGGGAGCACTTCGGTCACGTCACCCCGCTGCGGATGGTCGCCTGCCCGGATCGCAACTTGAGTCGGGCCGCGCAAGAGTTGGTCCTTCAGGAGATGAACGACCATCCAGACACCCAGATAACGGTGCTGCTGCCGCGTCGAACATATGCGCCGCTGGTGGGCCGGCTGCTGCATGACCGTACCGCCGACAAGATGGCTGGGGCCATCAGCAGGATCCCGGGTGCGACCGCCCAAATCCTCGCTTACGACGTGGGATCTCGGATCGCACGGGCGGCGGACGCGGCCCGCTCA
>CAVVUH010000012.1:0-49904 GCA_963751315.1 uncultured Actinomycetota bacterium
GTCCTCACGATGGTGGCTATTGCCGAGCGATTCCTCGAACTCCATGGAAATCCTTGGCGCGTCAGTGAACTCGCCGACATCCGACCTTTGCTGGTGGGTCACACTCCGACAGTCGAGCCCGGTGCGACGTGGGCTCCGGCTGCGAGGCCGCTTGCCGTGGTTTCGGTCATCGCTACCGCGCACGAGCGACGGCCCGCGGTTTCCAGGGTAGGACGGCGAGGGCGGAAATCGTGCGTGGCACATGCCGATCGTCTTAAGCCCCAGACCGCTCCAGGCTTAGTAAGTGGATGAGCTGGTCGCGGTCATCGATACCGAGCTTGGCGAAGATGCGGTAGAGGTGTCCCTCCACCGTCCGCACCGAGACGACCAGCCGGTCGGCGACCTCACGGTTGGACCAGCCGGCCAGGACCAGCATCGCGATCTCGCGTTCGCGGTCGGTGATGGGCAGCGGCCGGGCCGCGGCAGCGACCGCCGGTGTCCGTACTTCGCCCTGGCTGGCCAGCCAGTGCGCCCTGGTCGACGACTCCAATTCCTTGCCGCGGTGGCCTGTGCGCGCGTGTTCGCGCGCTGCCTGGGCCGCCGCATCGGCGGCAAGCGCCACCGCACCCAGGTCAGCGAACCGATTCGCCGCGGCGTCCAGCAGGTCGCCGTCATGGTTGGCCAAGCCGCGAGCATGCGCGGCCACCACCTCCGCCAACGGCGTGTCCAACGTCGTGGCGAGCTCTCCCAACCGCGGAGTGTGCGAACGGTCACCGAACCGGACGGCGGTGTGCAGCGCAGCCATCTCCACGGCGTACATCCCGGCGTGTTGCGCGATCTGCGCGGCACGCATCGCATGCTTCTGGGCGGCCGTCGTCTGGCCGACAGCTGCCCGCTCCCAGGCCCGGGCCAGCTCAAGGTCCGGCAAGAACACGGCGAGGTGTGGTCCGTAGGCGTCCTCCGAACGCCGCAGCGCCGCGG
The DNA here is from genome assembly GCA_963751315.1 of uncultured Actinomycetota bacterium. Classification (GTDB taxonomy): domain Bacteria; phylum Actinomycetota; class Actinomycetes; order Mycobacteriales; family Mycobacteriaceae; genus Mycobacterium. The sequence goes on from CAVVUH010000012.1 coordinate 961, forward strand.
CGGCCGCCGCACCGTCTCCCCGTGCGCCCTCGGCCTGCGCCCACCAGGCCGCCACCGGCATCGACCAGACCGATGTAAAACCACCCGACATTGCCGATAACGAGTCATGAAATGCAGCGCAGGCGGACGGCAGCGCACCACGGGCAAGGTGCACGAGTCCACGCATCGCGTCGTCGGCTTCAAGCACACCCGTGGCATGACGCTCCCTGGCCCGCTCGGCAGCCGGATAATCACCGACGGCCGTCAACGCCATGACCTCAGCCAACCCGATCCTGGGTAACCCTCCCGGTTGGGCGAGCGCAGCCGCTCGCAGCCCCGCCTCCGCTACGCGGTGAACGTCGTCAAACCGCCCGGTGAGCGCCAACGCCCAGCACGTCGGCACAGCCGCCCACACCGCCGCCAACGGCAGATCCGATGCACACAGGGCCAGGCCGGTCTCGATCGTGGTCGGGATGTCGCCGGAGAAGCACGTAAACAACACCTCGACTGCTGCGACGTAACTGACGATCGCCTCGGAGTTGATGCGATCCGTCGCGTTGGCGAGTACCTGCCGTGCCTGCTCGACCTGCCCGCAATTGAAGAACAGATTCATGGCGCGCAGACAGCCCCATCGCGCGGTCAGCAACTCATCGGCACCATCAGGATCGACGTCACCAAGCACCGCCTCGACCTCGTCGCCGCGGCCCTGCCAACCCATCGCCTCAGCAAGCACGACCGCCGCCGCCAAGCCACCGCCGCGATCCAACGCGAATCGGGCCAGCTCTTCGGCGAGAGCTATGTTCAACATGGTCATCGCGCTCGCCGCCGCATCGATGATCACATCCAGGTCCGGGGCGAGGTCGCTTCGCGTCATGAACTGGGCCAGCTGGATCTGGGCGCGCACGTCGGGTGGCCTCGAGCGCTGCCCTTCCGCCCGCAGGTGCTTCCGAAGATGTTGTGCCAGCATGCCATTGAGCTGCCGCGAGCGCACCACCCCCGCGCGTTGCATAGCCACTTCACCCAAGAGGGGGTGAAACAACCGCGCCACAGCCTGTGATCCATCCGCAACGAACTCGATCACGCCACTACGCTCAAGGCCTACCACCGCGTCGGCGTCGCAAAGCCCACGCAAAATCTCCCAATCCAGCACCTCGGCAGCCGCCAAAACCTCGACCGCCTCCAACTCCTCCGGCGCAAAGGATCGCAGCCGAAACTCCAGCAGATCGTGCAGTTGGCGGTCTGCACGCAGCGCACCTTGAAGCCGCCAACCGTCTTGCGTGCGCACCAACACACCACTTTCCCGACCGGCGCTCAGCAAGCCGCGCAACAGCAGCGGGCTGCCCGCAGTCCGGTCGTGTAACTCGTTGATCAGCCGGGTATCGACGGCGCCGCCGAGCACGGCGCGGGCGAGTTCCCCGGTCTGCTCCCGGGTGAACGCCTCGATGCGCAGGCTGAGCAACAGCTGCTCTTTCCACAGCGCGGTCACCGCGTCGGGCGCGTTGTCGCCCGACCGGATCGTCACGATCAGCCGTGCAGCGCCACTGGCGGCAAGTTGGTACACCAGCGTCGACGACAACGGATCGAGCAACTGGGCATCATCGACGACGACGACCAGGTTCTCGTCCTGCTCCAGGGCTCTATGCGCGGCGGCCAACATCGCGGCGGGTTGCTGTGGAGCGTCGACAGTCACGGACCGATAGAACGCGCCCAATGGCACGGCGGAGCCGGTTTGGGTGCCCAGCACATACCGCACCATCAGCCCGCGCGACTTGACAGTCGTGGCCAGGGCGCGAGCCAGGGTCGATTTGCCGACCCCGCTTTCACCGACCAACGCGACACCCTGAAATTCCGCGTCGTCCTCGAGCGCCGCCAACGCCTGGCGAACCTCGTCATCGCGGCCCACCAACGGCCAACCCGACCCGCTCGCCGCTGGCATACGTCGACCCCCTGAACCGGCCTTTTAGGAGTGAGATATTCGTGTCACCTTTCCAGGGCAACGTTACTTCGCGGTCAGTTCCTCCGCGCGGTGTTCGGCAGTTCTATGGAGCCGTACCGTGAGCGGGTAGATCACGGCGGCATCGCGCTCGATGGCTGCGGGGTCGACTTGTGATTGTTGGTGCCCCCACTAGGACTCGAACCTAGGACCTGCGGATTAAAAGTCCGTAGCTCTACCAACTGAGCTATAGGGGCGCGAGGCACAGGATACTGCGTCCTCGTTTGAGGATTCGGTCCCTGGTGACCTAAGCTGACTTGGCTCCCAACGTAGCCATGTTGCGGGTACCCCGGAGAGATTCGGTTCTGGCCCCCTTCGTCTAGCGGCCTAGGACGCCGCCCTTTCAAGGCGGTAGCGCGGGTTCGAATCCCGTAGGGGGTACGTGCGACGCGGCGACGCGGAGCAGTCAGTACAGCAAGGCCCTGTGGCGCAGTTGGTTAGCGCGCCGCCCTGTCACGGCGGAGGTCGCGGGTTCGAGTCCCGTCAGGGTCGCCGTCGAGGCACACGATGCCTTCCGGCCAGGTAGCTCAGTCGGTATGAGCGTCCGCCTGAAAAGCGGAAGGTCGGCGGTTCGATCCCGCCCCTGGCCACCAGCCTTGAACTGCACGGACGCGGTGACGGCACTCTATTGATGGTTGGTCTTGTCCGGTTCCTGTCCGTTCGCCTTGCTTGTAGCGACGTCGTGGAGCCGGTCGAGGTTCGTTGCGACGTGGTCGAGTTCGTCTGAGTAGAGGTCGCTGTAGATGTTTGCGGTGACGGTCGGCGTGGAGTGCCCCATCGTCTTCTGGACGTAGCGAAGGTCGGCGCCGGAGGCCCGGGCCAGGCTGGCGTAGGTGTGGCGTAAGTCGTGGATGGTCAGGGGCGCCAGTTGTGTTTTCTTCAGTGCTCGCGACCAATGAGTGTGCCGACGCCAGTTGTTTGATCTGAGGAAGCCGCCGTTCGGTGAAGTGATCGCTTGTTCTGTAGGCGCGCGCTTGTCGATTCGTAATTTGAGTGCGTCGATGACGATTTGGGGGAGCGGGACGGTTCGCACGGCGGCGCGCGTTTTAGGCGGTCCGACGATGATCCGGCCTTCGACTTCCGGCGCGGCCTGGCGGACGTAGAGGCGACGCGCCGTTAGGTCGATATCGCCGACCCGCAGGCCGACGAGTTCGGACCAGCGCAGGCCGGTGAAGGCCAGGATCGTGACGACGTCGCCGTGGTCGCCGCATGCAGCTGCCAGGGCGGCGACTTCGGTGGCCGTGAGATAGCGGTGGCGTTCTCGGGCGGGTATCCGCCCGGATGACACCCCTTCAGCCGGGTTGCTGTGGACTCGGCCGTCCTCGCGCGCCATGTCGAGAATCGACCGCATCAGCCGGAGTGTGGCGAGTTTGGCCCACGGGCCGACGGTGAGGGTATCGATGAACTGCTGTACGTCCTTGCGGCTGATTTCGTCGAGCGGGACGTGGCCGAAGCGCGGGCTGATGCGCAGTTCCCAGTGCTGGGTGTAGCCGCTCCACGTCTTGGGTGATACAGCCGGGCGTTTCGACGCGCTGTATTGGGTCCAGATTGCGGCTAGTTTGACCCGGCCAAGTCGAGGGTCGAAGCGCCTGGCACCGATGGCCGCTTCCCCGTCTCGGTCGGCTTTGAAAGCTCGCGCTTCTCGCAAGGTGGCGAACGTCGACGACGTTTCGACCCATCCCGACGGGGAGTCGGGATCTCGCACGAGGTAGCGCACTTGATAGCGCGGTTGGCCGGCTGAATTGGTCCGCTTTCGGATGCCGCGCGGTACTGATCCGGCCACTTAGCGCCTTACCTGGCGGAGCCACGCGCGGACTTCCACTGCGTCCCAGCGTCTTACGCGATCAGATAGCGTGTAGCACGGCGGTCCCACGTCTTCGCCGTGTTCGCGCAACGCGCCCCATCGGCTCACCGTCGCAGCTGACACGCCCAACAGTTCGGCTACCTGCTCCGCTGTCAGCAGCTCTGGAAATGTCGGTATCACGGTGGCCGTGGTCTTCGTGCCGGGAATTGCCATGTTGATGTCCTCAGCTCTTAGCCGTGCCCGCGGGGCTTCGACGCGTGTATCGGTATTCCTCTGCAACTGACCGGATTAGCGAGTCCCGCCAGTAGTCGGCGCGTACCCGCACCGTCGATCCGTCTTCGTCAATGACGTAACCAGTCCCGGGCTCGTTTGGGCTGACGCGATGGGCCGGCGCGCGATCGGCCACGCTATCGCCCAGAACCATGGTGACCTCGTCGCGCGACCGCAGACGGAGCGCAATGGTCTGGGTGAACAGCCCGCGCATGGGCAGGATCTCTTTGCGTGGGTCTTGCGCGAACGCGGCGACAACGAAACCGATGCCTCTGCCCGTTGACAGAATGCGTGAAAGCGAGGCCTTGACTTGATTCTTGAGGGCGGCGTCTGTCATGTAAGAGGTCAAGGCCGCCAATTCATCGATAAGCAGTACCACGAGGGGTTCGGCGGCGCTTGGCGTGTGCGATCGTTTCCTATTGGCCATGGCGCGGCCCCGCATGTCCAGTAGTTTCTCCAAACTGGCCAGGAGTCCGGCGGCCTCGGCCTCTGTCGTCGCGATTTTGGTGAATAAGGCGGATCCGGGTGACACTTCGATCCCGTACTTGAGATCAATGCCGAGTAGCAGAGCGGTTCCTGCCTTGACGGCTGGGCCCAATCCGCCGGCGATGCCCCAGAAAACTGAGCCCTTGCCTGCGCCTGAGCATCCAACAGTCAGAGTTTGGAAGCCGGCGACTTGGAGAATCCACGGCGACCCGTTCTCGCATCGGCCGATTTGAACGGCGGTCGGATCGCTATTGGTTGGCCGTCTTGCAGTTGCAACCTCTGAAAGGCATTCCCGCATAACAAATTCCATGTGGACCGCGCCAGGGGTAACAACCTTCGAGCGACCGGAGTGTGCCCCCACGGCGTCACGGATGGCGGGGACAGCCTTTTCGAGGTCGTCGACGGTCTGGCCGGTCCGCGTGCGGACGGTCATGCGCAGACAGTCGCCAGACTTGCTTACTGCGAGGATGTCGGGATGAGTCCATGCCGTCTTCGTCACCTGCTTGCCCTGCATGTCTTTGCGAGTGACCCGGCTTGAGGATGACAAGCCGCAGTCCCTAGCGATTCGTGGCCAGGAGGTCATGGCCCAGAACAACCACCAGATCTGACGTGCGTGGGACCCGAAATAGCGCTCGTATGTGGCTGGTGATCGCAGTCGCCAGACGACGAGTGAGATCGTCACAGCGACGATCGTCGCGATCAGCCACATGATGCCGAGCTTGAGCAGGTGTGCGAAGTGGTCGAGGTCGATCCCGCCGTCGGGATCTGGCACCGAGTAGGGGTCGTATGGATTCATGCCGGCACCCGGCCTGGCGCTGACGATCCCGCCTTGCCCGTGTCGGCTGTCATGCCCGAGGCCCGAAATGACCATGCAATGCGACCGGCTTCAGTCGAACGGTCCACGTACGGCAACACGCACAGGTCGTCGAAAACTACCGGGTTAAAAGGCATTCCGCTATTGCTTGGCGGGCACTGAGGCTGTGTCGGGGTGGCGAACTTGACGGTGAGGGTGCGCGCTCGCTTGCTCGCCGCCGGGTCGCCATCGAGGACTTCGACCTGCCACAGCGGATGGCCTGATTCTCGATCGGTCGCCTGGATCTTGTTGTCCTTCGTTGACCGCTCGTAATCGATCACCGCCGTCACGTCGGACACCACGAACGCTCGGTGTGGGAAAACTTGCTGGTGGGACACCTTGAGCCACTTTGGCACGGACATTTGTAGACCTTTCGCTGGAACTGCTCTAGACGAGTTGATTTTCCCATCCGGTCTAGCGCTGCGCGACGGTCGCTCAGGATTTTTTTGAGATTTTTGGCCTAGCGTGCGGGGAACTCGTATTCGAGCAGGTACGCGGACGCCACCTTCACGGTGTCGCAGACCTCAACTGCGGCGTCATCGGCGTCGTATGCCGTCCGCAGGACCGTCAGGACGGGAACTCCTGGCTCAAGTTCCAGCAGCCGTCGTTCATCGGGAGTGGGCATGCGCGCTGTGACTTCCTCGGTGAAGCGGGCGAGTGGGTGCCCATTTTCTTCGAGACGCGCGTAGATTCCGCCGGGCCCGGTATCGATGTGCTCGATCTTCGTGCCTTTGGCAAATGCCGCCGGGATGTATGAAACTGCCATCTCAACGGGTCGGCCGTTCGCCAGATAGCGCCTCGATCGCACGACAACGTGATCGTCGGCAGATACTCGAAGTCGCTCAGCTACAGACGGATTCGGCTTTTCGAGGCTCACCGCTATATTGTCGACTTGTGGTGAGTACCCGGATATCTCAGCTTCGACGGTAAAAGCCGCTTTGCCTTCGGCGCGATGCTGTCGCGCGAATCGATCCGACGCCAGTCTGCGGATTGGAGGTGTCGGACGGACGAATACTCCGCGGCCGTGTTGCGCGACAACGAGTCCTTCGGAGCGAAGCTCCTGTACCGCTTGTCTTACGGTCATGCGCGCCACACCGAAATGCTCGATCATCTCTGTCTCGGAAGGCAGTCGTTCCCCGGGTGCTAGCCGATTCGAACTGATCGCCTCTCGCAACATGCCTGCGATCTGCCGATACGGTGGCTTGTCATCCGCTCGGTCGATCTGCCCCAGTTGCAGCACCCGCTGGCCTTCCCTCACATATCTAGACGGCTAGTCTAGAAAGCCGGGCAGCTCGTGTCACTCTTGCCGGCATCGAACAAGGGATACCAAGCGATGGCAACCACGCCTAAGCATTCGGTGAGTGTCGCCGGCATCGTCGTAGGGGATGATGATCGCGTTCTCGTGATCAGGCGCGAGGACAACGGCCAGTGGGAGGCCCCTGGTGGGGTGCTCGAACTGGACGAATCTTTCGAAGACGGTGTTCGACGGGAAGTCCTCGAGGAAACAGGACTAAAGGTCACGGTGGAACGTCTGACCGGCGTCTACAAAAACCTCACCCATGGGATCGTCGCTCTGGTCTACCGCTGCCGTCCGGCCGATGGAGATGCTCACCCCACTACCGAAGCGCGCGAAGTTCGTTGGATGACAAGGGAAGAAGTCCAGTCAACGATGAACCCCGCCTTTGCCATACGCGTTCTGGACGCCTTCGACCAAGTCGCTCATTCGCGTGCTCATGACGGAGTCAATCTCGAGTCAGGTTGCTGAGGACTCTCAAACCCACCCCGTCCTGCTGCGGCCCTTCGGTGGCATCGCACAAAACAGTACGAGTTACGGACAGCTCGCATACGCGGATGCTGGGCCAGGTGTCGCCCTAACGCATCAAAGCAGCGCTTCGACTGCATCGAGCTCAGGGTCTCCAGTCACCAAGTGGTTCTATTCGGGCACTGATACCCGTGCGGGTTTCAAGACGGCGGTATGGACTACACGCACGTCCGGTTCTAATCCTGGCGCCTACTCTACTGTCCGCTATTTCGGGCGCTCGTAGGGAGAGAAGCTCTCCCAGCCCTTTCCTCTGCTCCACAGCAACACCCTGCGAGAGAACGCCGGCGCCAGCCAAACGTGCGTGATGTAGTCCGGTACGGGCGGCGGCTCGGGGGGGAGCGATTCTTCTCCGAACATCAGTTCCGAGGCGATGCTGAACGGCAGGGCGCTGTCGTGAAGCGCAATAAACAGGTGGCGTTCGTCAGCTTCGGCCTCGGCGAGCTTGCGGAAATGCGAAGAAGTATGCGGGCTTTCGAAAGCCTTACTGAGCTCAGCGGCAAAGCCCGACATTGAGTGGTCAATGAAACCGCCGCCTGACGCCGGCACCACCATTGCACCCGGGTTCTGCATGTCCTTCGCAAGTTGGTTCGGGTGACCCAACATGGTGGATTTCGACTGCACGAGCCACTGTAGGTCCGGATCCGCTGATGGCTCCCACCCCATCCGGCGCCGGGGATCCGGTTCGCCGGCCGCTTCACAGAGCAGGATAATTTTCTCGTAGGTCGCTTTGAGCCTTTTGAGGTCTTCGGCAGAGCCAACGTCGATTGTCCAAAACCACTTACCGGGAAGTGGCCATCTGTGGTTGTCGCGGGCAAGCACACTCGCGGTGTAAAGCGCACCCTTGGCCGCCAAGTTAGTCACCTCGAATGCTGCCTTACGACCGTCGCGAAGTGTCAGCATCGCATCCACGACACCCTGGCGGCCGCCAACATCCCACGCTTCGGCGACTGCCCCGAGGGCTCGCTCGGCGATCAGGCAGGCTTCCCGCTCTTGCCTTCCCAAGCTCTGCAACCCACTCCGAGGCCGGCCCGCCCTGCGCTCCCATTCCTCTTTGAACTTGCGCACTGCGGCGGCGTCCCACACCGCACCGCCGCGTAACTCGGCGAGTGGCGCCGGGAACGCAGGGTTCTGGCGTAACTGGTGCACACGCTGCCGGCGGACACCGAGCTCGTCGGCGATTTCCGCGGCGCTCATCAGCTCAGGCATCGTTGGCGCCTCGGCGCGACGCGCGTGCTCGAGCTCGGTGACGACCTCAAGGCCGACCGGCGGTCCGGACTGGACCACATGAGCAACCTCGTTGATCGTCTTGTTGATCGCATCGAACATGGTCAGATCGCCGGGCGCGTAGACCGTGACATCAACGCCGCGGCCTGGGATCCGCGCAACCGATGCGTCGAAGCTTTCCAGCCTTGACTCCCACTCATCCATCGTCTCAATGGAGGGGTCGACGTCGAACGTGAACGTGATGACCCAATCGTTAGTGTTCGTCACTTCGCGTCTCCCTTCTTGCGTTGCGCGCGTTGTTCCTTCTTGCTTGGCGCTGGCCACGGTAGCCCCGCCCTCTTCAGTGCCACCACGAGGTCTCGCTGCCGCCGGTACGGGTTGCTAGGTGTGGCCGGGTAGCTCGTGATGTAGACACCCTGAGGGTCGTAGAACCGGGTGTAGCCCTTCGAGTCGTCAACAACCGTCCATCCCTGCGACCGTGCCCACTTCGCGATGTCCGCGATGTCACTGTTCATGGTCCTCGTTTCCCTTGCGGTTAGTCAAGAGTAATTGAAAACACGAACCATCGTCAATGGTTTTTCAAGCAGGAACACCGGGCGGTGCTGGGCCAATTGATAGGCAACAACAGCCCGCCCCGGTTCCACCAACGTCAGTCGGATGCTCGCCAGCGGCTGACGTGGACTGTGATGCAGGTTGGCGGTGTCATGAGCGGAAGGGTAGGCGAGCGGGGTGACAAGCTGGCCGGCATCGGCCCCGGTCGCTTGTCTTCTGGTGATCCGAAACTGACGCGGGGCGGAGTGCGGGATCGCAAACTCGTTAGCGACCAAATCCCTGAAAGCTGCATTTCGTCCCTCCGGTCGCATACGCTGTTACATCACGCTCGTGCTTTGACCTGCGCGAATGACCCTGATGTTCAATGAAATGACGACGATCAATCCATAACGCGGCACCGGTAGCCGGAGGAGATTGCTGGGCGGCCATGGAGAGTGAGAAGGCGACGCGGAAAACCCGTATCGACCCGCGGCTCGCCGCAACGGGTTGGGCGGTCACGCCATTCGACTCGTCGATGGTTGGCGCTATACCTTCCGGGAAGGCCGTCGAGGAGTGGCCGACCGAAGTCGGTCCCGCCGACTATGTGCTTTGCGATGAACATGCAGTGCGCGGCATCGTCGAGGCCAAGAAGCTGACTGTTGGTGCGCAGGGCATCCTGCCGCAAGCCGAGCGCTACGCCCGGGCGATCAGGATTGATCAGGTATGGCGCGGCGAGTTCGGCGTGCCCTTCCTGTATTCGACCAGCGGCGAGGAGACGTGGTTTCACGATGTCCGTCATCCGCAGAACCGCTCACGCAAGGTCGCGACCTTCCACACGCCGAACGCGCTGAGCGAGCTGCTCGAACGCGACAGTGAGGCAGAGTTCGCCAAGCTGCGTACGGTTCCGCTGAATCCAGGACTCCGGCCCTACCAGGTGGAGGCAAACACGGCGATCGAGCAGACCGTCGCCGACGGTAAGCGCAAGATGCTGGTGACGATGGCGACCGGCACCGGCAAGACGCTGATGACGGTCAACGAGATCTATCGGCTGATGAAGTCCGGCGTCGCCCGTCGCGTGCTGTTTCTGGTCGACCGCCGCGCACTGGCCGCGCAGACGGTGCGAGCCTTCGCCAGCTTCGAGGCTGAGCCTGGTCTCAAGTTCGACAAGCTCTACCCGGTCTATTCGCAGCGTTTCCAGCAGACCGACTTCGATAAGGACGAGAAGTTCGACGCGAACGTGATGCCGAACTCGCTGCTGACCAATCCCAAACTGGGTGACGCGTTCGTCTACATCAGCACCATCCAGCGGATGAGTATCAACCTGTTTGGTCGTGACGCTGGGATTCGCTTCGGCGAGGGCGACGGCGGCGATGAGGATGCCAAGAAGCTCGATATCCCGATCCACGCCTTCGACCTGATCGTGGCCGATGAGTGCCACCGCGGTTACTCGGCCAAGGAGCTGTCGGTGTGGCGGGACACGCTCGATTGGTTCGACGCCATTAAGGTCGGCCTGACGGCTACGCCAGCTGCCCACACCATGGCCTACTTCGAGAACTTGGCGTATCGGTACGACTACGAGAGTGCAGTGCGCGAGGGATACCTCGTCGACTACGACGTGGTGCGTGTGCGCAGCGATGTTCGTATGAACGGCGTATTCCTCAACGAGGGCGAGCAGGTCGACCAGGTGGATCCCGACTCCGGTGCCCGGCAACTGGACCTGCTCGAGGACGAGCGTGCCTATGACGCCTCAAAGGTGGAGCGGGAGATCACGGCTCCCGACAGCAACCGCAAGGTACTGGCTGAGCTGAAGAAGTACGCCGAAGCCCATGAGGCCGAAACCGGCCGCTTCCCAAAGACGCTCATTTTCGCCGCCAACGACCTACCCCATGTGTCGCACGCCGACCAGCTGGTGGACCTGGCCAAGGATGTGTTTGGCCGGGGCGAGTCGTTCGCCGGCAAGATCACCGGTCGGGTTGATCGGCCGCTGCAGAAGATCCGTGAATTCCGCAACCGGCCTAACCCGAAAATCGTTGTCACCGTTGATCTTTTGACGACCGGTGTCGACATCCCCGACTTGGAGTTCCTGGTGTTCCTGCGACCAGTCAAGTCCCGCATCCTGTTCGAGCAAATGCTGGGTCGCGGCACCCGACTCTCACCTGACCTGACGCCAGCCAAGACACACTTCACCGTGTTCGATTGCTTCGACGGCACGCTGCTCGAATACTTCCGGGCGACCACCGGCATGACGATTGAGCCGCCTGAGGGAGACAGCAAGACGATCGCTGAGATCGTCGAGGACGTCTGGCAGAACCGAGACCGCGACTACAACACCAAACGTCTCGTCAAGCGTCTGCAGCGCATCGACAAAAACATGAGCGGCGAGGCTCGCGATCTATTCGCCCGCTTCATCCCCGATGGTGACGTCGCCAGCTTCGCTGAAGACCTACCCGCCAAGCTGCGCGGCGACTTTGCGAACACGATGAAGATCCTGCGTGACGCCGACTTCCTCAACCTGTGCGTCGAGTATCCGCGCGCGAAAACACACTTCGTTGTCGCCTCGGGCGTGACGGATACCGTCGAGTCCGAGATTCTGATCAAGGCCGGCATCGGCAAGGATTACAAGCCGGAGGATTATCTGCAGCTGTTCGTCCGTTTCGTCGAGGAGCACGAGCGCGAGATCGAGGCCGTGCAGATCCTGCTCGGCCGGCCAAATGACTGGAGTGCGGATGCTCTACGCGAACTGCGAGACGCGTTGAGCCAGGCGCCTGAACACTTCACCGACGACAACCTGCAGCGAGCATTCAATGTGACCCATCACAAAGCGTTGGTCGACATCATCTCGATGGTCAAGCGGGCTGCAATCGAGGAAGCACCGCTACTGACGGCCGAGGAGCGGGTTAACGCTGCCGTGGCCAAAGTCAGCGCCGATCGTCAACTGACCGAGGAGCAAACTAAGTGGCTCGAGTACATCCGCCAGCACCTGGTGCAAAACCTCAGCATCGAGCGGGAGGACTTCGAGGTCATCCCGATCCTGTTCGACAAGGGTGGATGGGGACGAGCTAACCGAGTGTTCGATGGGCAGCTCGATGAACTGATTAAAGAACTGAATAAGGAGCTTGTCGCCGCATGACAACTGGTGATGTCGTAAACAAACTTTGGGGCTTCTGCCACGTCCTACGCCATGACGGCATTGACTACGGCGACTACATCGAGCAGCTGACGTACCTGCTGTTTATCAAGATGGCCGACGAGCGTGGTGCGGAATTACCCGAGCACACCGACTGGCCGTATCTGCGCAAGCAGTCCGGCAGCGACTTGCTCGACGCCTACGTCGAGGCGTTGCGCACGTTGGGCAAGGAACACGGCATTCTCGGCGACATCTTCTCTGGCTCGCAGAATCGTTTCTCCAATCCGGTCAACTTGCAGAAGCTCATCGGCCTGATCGATGAGACCGAGTGGACTGCCATTGACACCGATATCAAGGCCGCTGCATTCGAGGGGCTACTGGAGAAAGCTGCTAGCGAGGGCAAGAAGGGCGCCGGTCAATACTTCACCCCGCGCATCCTGATCCAGTCGATGGTGCGCTGCATAAAGCCCGATCCTCGGGTGAGTAAAGACTTCAAGATCTGCGACCCGGCCGTCGGCACGGGCGGATTCCTCATCGCTGCATATGAGTGGCTGAAGGCCGAGACCAAAGGTGGTGCGCTTGATCGTGTTACGGCCAAGCGTATCCGCACCCACACCTACTACGGCAACGAACTTGTGCCGCGACCTCGTCGGTTGGCGCTGATGAATCTCTACCTGCACCAGGTCGAGCCGCACATCACGCTTGGCGATTCAATCTACGAGACACCGGGCAGCCAACGCTATGACGTGATCCTGATGAATCCACCGTTCGGCACCAAGGGCGCTGCCCAGGCGCCCGATCGCGAGGACTTCGTTGTGCAGACCAGCAACAAACAGCTGAATTTTGTGCAGCACATCCTGACCACGCTTAAGAAGGGCGGTCGCGCAGCCGTCGTTGTACCCGACAACGTCCTCTTTGCACAGCAGGCAGGCGAAATATTCAAAGTTCTCATGGAGGACTGCGACGTCCATACCGTATTGCGCTGTCCCCGAGGGACCTTCAGTCCATATACCGAGGGCACCATGACGAATGTGATTTTCTTCACCAAAGGGCGGCCGACCGAGCGCACTTGGATATACGACGCACGCAGCAACGTCCCCAAGATCACCAAGAAGAGCCGCCCGCTCAACCCGAAGCACTTCGCCGAGTTCGAGAAATGCTACGGCGACGATCCCAATGGACTAAGCAAGCGCTCGGAAAGCGACTCGACCGAAGGCCGCTGGCGGAGCTTCACTATCGATCAGATTAAGGAGCACCACTACAAGCTCGACGCCTTCAAGTGGCTCCGGGACGAAGAGCTCGACGATCCGGACGAACTACTGGAGCCGGAGGAACTGATCACCACAGCCATGGAAGAACTCCAGCTCGCGCTCGATGACCTAGCCGATATCCAACGCCTTCTGGAAGGCAACGGCAATGGAGGCGAGTTGTGAGCGATTGGCGCACCGTCAAACTCAAAGACGTCACAGTCGATGTCAAGAGCTGGGATCCGTCGTCTGAGCCAGAGTTCACCTACGTCGATATCTCATCCATTGACAACGAACGCTGCGAGATCGTCGACGCAAAGCGGATCCCCGGATCGAATGCACCATCGCGGGCACGGCGTCCAATTAGGGGCGGCGATATCCTATTTTCGAACGTCCGGACCTATCTACGCAATGTTGCGCAGGTGCAGGAGATCGAAGCGCCCGCCGTCGCATCAACTGGCTTCACACTTCTGCGACCAACATCCGAACTCGACTCACGATTCCTTTACCATTTGACGCGATCAGACTTCTTTATCGACCGAGTGACACCAGAGCAGACAGGTACTCACTACCCGGCGACTTCCGACCGAGTAGTGCGTGGCCAGGAGATCTCTCTGCCACGTCTTGACGAACAGAAATCAATTGCGGACCTCATCGATCGGCTGGAGTCAAACCGTCTCTCGACCGCATCACACATCTATGCCGCCCGTCGAGCGATCGACCGATTCCGCCAAGCCGTCCTCGCCGCTGCCTGCTCCGGGCGCCTCACCGCCGACTGGCGCGAGCAGAATCCCGACGTTGATGGTGCCGAAAAGCTCGTCAGCCAACGCACCTACAGCATCGCAGAACCCGAGGAAGGACTTGCTGAGTTGCCGGACAAGTGGGCTTGGGTAGCGCTTGGTAACTACGCGCGCTGCTCTCGCGGAAGGTTCTCCGTGCGGCCACGCAACGACCCAAGCTGCTTCGGCGGAGAACACCCGTTCATTCAAATCGGCAATCTGAATCCCGATGGCGGATGGGTGCGGTCGCACACGCAGACGTTGAATGCCAAAGGTCTGTCCGTAAGCAAAAAATTTCCAAAAGGAACTGCCGTGATTGCCATCGTCGGTGCGACAATTGGAAACACCGGACTGCTTGCCTACGACATGTGTTTTCCCGACAGCTTGGTCGGACTTGAAACAGGGACGCCCGAGGGCAATCGCTTTGTCGAGGTGTTCCTCCGTGACCGCAAACACGCCATTCGGCAGGCCTCGTATTCGAGTGGCGGGCAGCCGAACATCAAATTGGAGTCTCTAAACCCATATCCGCTTGCGTTGCCTCCGTTCGCCGAGCAGTGCGAGATCGTGAAACGTGTTGAGCGGCTCCTGTCAGTGGCCGACGGGTTGAGGGCACGGATCGACGCCGCCTCAAAGCGAGTCGACCGCAGCTCTCAAGCCGTCCTCGCCAAAGCCTTCCGCGGCGAGCTAGTCGGATCTGGAGGTACCTGGTGAGTGGCATTGAGCCTGTACGTCTCTGGTCTGATGAGCCGTCACCGGTCGACCTACTCGCCTTCACCGCTGTGGCAGAGACCGCGGTTGAGGCGGTACTCGATGACACCCTCGATCCGATAGCGCTCGGTGTTTCTGGCCCATGGGGTAGCGGCAAGAGTACGGTGCTTCGGCTCATCGATAGCGACCTGAAACAGCGCAGCACCACCCAGGAGAACGAGCAGATTCTCGTAGTCCAGAGTGATCCCTGGCGCTACGACCCCTCGGTTGGGGCCAAGGCGACGCTCATAAGCGAGGTCCTGACCGCTCTGCAGGAAGAGCTGAAGCGCAAGGGCGGCACATCGGAAAAGGCGCAAAACCTCCTCAAAAAGCTCGCCAAGCGCGTGAACTGGGTCAAAGCACTGAAAGTCGCTGCTAGGTCATCGATCACGCTACAGCTGCCGAGCCTCGATGATCTGAGCGGCCTTATCACCGAAGCGTCTGTCGACGACGGAGACGAGACCGAGAGCAGGACGCTCGACGAGTTCAGGACCGAATTCGACGAACTTCTCAAAGACGACGCGCTCGCTCATGTCAAGCGCGTGGTTGTTCTGGTCGACGACCTCGACCGCTGTTTACCGGAAACGGTTGTCGAGACGTTGGAAACGATGCGCCTGTTCCTGTCCGTTCCCAAGATGTCGTTCGTCATTGCGGCGGATGAGGATCGCGTAGCCGACGCTCTCCGTGATCGCTATCCGAGGGGCGAGCCGAGTGGTCAAGAAGAGGAGCCGGCACGGCTCTACCTCCACAAGATCGTCCAGACGACCCTGAAACTGCCAGCGCTGAGCCGATTCGACACCGAGGCATATCTGCTGCTGTTGCAGTTTCAGAACCGCCCACAGGCTGGCCTGAGCCCGGACGCGTTCGCCGACATCCTGACCAGCTGCACCGAACTGCGAACCAAAGCGGGTTCACTCGACGACCTAAAAGTCCCGGCTGGCCTCGACATTACCGGTGAGCGGCAGTTCGCGGCTCGCCTGACACCGATGCTCTACGAGAAGCTGCGCGGCAGCCCGCGTCGGATCAAGCGCTTCCTGAATGACCTTAACGTCCGAGCGTCGATTGCCCGCCGCCGTGGCATTGAACTCGACATCGCCGTGGTGGCGAAACTTATGGTGCTGGAACTGCTTTTGCGCGAGGAGTTCGA
Organism: uncultured Actinomycetota bacterium; assembly: GCA_963751315.1. Classification (GTDB taxonomy): domain Bacteria; phylum Actinomycetota; class Actinomycetes; order Mycobacteriales; family Mycobacteriaceae; genus Mycobacterium. Next base: position 16,970 of record CAVVUH010000012.1, read on the forward strand.
CAAGGTCCTGGACTGGCTGGCCCGCGGCCACCTTCGTGACCGGCTCGCCGAACTTGAGCGCCTGGCCGGTCGGGTTGGTCGCGAGACACCGGCCGAGGCGGAAGCCGTTGCGGCCGAAGTGAACAACAGTGAAACCCCGAAGACACCCAAGAAGGCAGCGGCCAGCAAGAACCCCCAGGAAGAATCAAAGGAGGAGGCCGAAGAGTTCTCGGACAACTTCGTTCGCTGGGCCAAGCTGCCACCGCCACTGGCTGGTATCGACCTAAGCCCCTACCTCCACCTAGCCGCATCGTTCGGCAGTACGCCGCTCATCGACGTCGGCCTGCCGGAGCGGCTGCGCGATATTGCGGCCAACCTGGTCTCGTCCTCGCGCATCGAGCAGAAGGCAGTGACCGATGATGATCTGCGCGCGCTTGGCGTCACCGACGCGTCCACGTTGGTCGACCATCTGGGCCGGATAGCTCGCGACCGGCCGGCCGAGATGAGCCGTGCGGTCGGAGGAATCCTCCGCATCACAAACGTCGTGCCTGCCACTGTGAACAACGCCCAGAAGGCGCTGAATGCCTTGCCCGTTGCCGACATTCGTCCGCCGGTCATCTTGCGCTTCGATAGCAATCAGGCCACACAGTTTGCAGCGGTCCTGAGTGATTGGTCGAACCGGGCATCCGATCCGGCTGTCAAGGGCGCCATCGCCAACGCGCTAAACCAAGGAACCAACTAGTGGGCACTAGCGGTGCCTACGGCGGCGCGGGAGGTAAGGCAGGTCGCGATGTGGCGGCCGGCGCCGACGAGTGGATCGAAAGCCTCACCGGCGGGGATGCCGGGGAAAGCGCTGGTGTCGGTACGGATGGACCTCTTGGTAACAGCGATGACAGCGCGGTAGTTGAGCTGCCGCCGCAGTTGGTGTCTGGTGCCCTGTCGCAGCTACGTCCACGAGTCTCTAGCGGTGGTGGCAGTGGAGTCGGTGGAATGTCTGGCGGTGGTGGCCGCGTGCGGGGATCAGACGGTAGTAGCGGTGGCGGTCGCCGAAGCGGTGGACTGCGACGTTCGACAACGCGTGCTGCCGGTACAGCTGGACGTGCCGCTGCGGCGGCATACGCCTACGCCACCGGCGACCGAGCTGGCCTGGCCGCGCTCGGACTCGACTTCGATAGCCTGCGTGCGCTTGGTGACCCGATCGAGGTGACGCGCCGCATCGTCGAGGCCGCCTGCGGGCCGTTGGCCAACGGAACCCTGGAAGACCACGAAGAGCGCTACGTCGCTGCCAGTGTCGCTGAGTGGGTGCTCGAACAAGCCGAGAGCGGCAGCCCGCCCACGCCTGAGGAGATTGCCAGGCACTCGATTGCCGCGGTGGTAGCTGAGGTTCTTGCCACGGAGATGAACGAAGCGCTAAACGAGCGGCCAGATGAAATCGCCGCCGTGGCTGAGGCGGAGTTGTTCGAGGCGGCCGAAATACTGGCCAACAAGGTTGAGCTATCCGTGAATGGCGCCACCGAAGCCGACCTATCGAGGGCTATCGAGGAGGGCATTGAGACGCTAAAGCAGATATACGGAGTGAGCAGCTAGCCATGCCTGACTTCACACTCCGTTTGTCTGCGCCCAAGGAGCCCAAGTCGGCCGAGCTGCGGGAGAACTTTTACTGGACGGCAGAGGGGACATCATCGTTCGAGGGGCCTTACGGACCTCGGTTGGGCAAGCTTGGACCAGTTCGCCCGGAGAACGTCGACTTCGTTCGGCTGGCACTGCTCGTGTTTGCAGCCGACCGCACGACCCCACGGTCGGGCGGCGGCTCGAACTGGTCACAACGCGAATTTCGGCTGCGCGTTCCTGTGGGGAAGCCGGAGCCGTGGTTCGCTGCCAAGGCCGAGCTTGAGCGCCTGCTGGATTTTCTGACAGGCGACGCATGGACGTTGGATTTCTACCGCGCCCGGCCGCCGAAGGAGCCTGTGGCCAAACAGCTGCCGTTGGTCGCTCCGAAGCGTGTTGTCCTCCTGAGCGGTGGTGCCGACTCTGCCGTTGGCGCGTTGCTGTCAAGGTCTCAGCTGTCTGGTGATGAAGGACACCTCTTACTGTCGCATGTTGGCGCCAAAAATCTGGCGCCAATCCAGCGCGACGTGGCCACGACAGCCGAGAAGCTGATACCAGGTCCGTCGCAGGCGCACTTGCAGATTGGTGTGCGCCGCAGCAGCAAACAGATTGATGGCTCGGCGTTTACCAACGAGCCCTCCAGTCGGTCGCGATCGCTGCTGTTTCTCAGCCTCGGCTTGGCGGCAGCGTCCATAGACGGAGTGCCGTTGTGGATTCCTGAGAACGGCTTCGCATCGCTCAACCCACCACTCGACCCGAACCGACGCGGCAGCCTATCGACCCGTACAACGCACCCGGCGTTTCTGGAGGGTCTGGCGCAAGTCCTGACTGGTGTCGGTGCCCACGGAAAGATTCACAACCCATTCACCGAGATGACCAAAGGTGAGATGTTCGCTAAGGCAGCCGAACTGGTCGGCAGCGACGAGGCGGCGGCATACCTGAGCGCGACTCACTCGTGCGGCCTAACCGGTCAGCGAGCGTTTGGCCTGTCAGTAACCAAGCAGTGCGGCGTCTGCTTTGGCTGCATCGTGCGGCGGGCTTCATTCAAGGCCGCCGGGCTCCAAGACACCGCTGGCTACATCGATCCCGACACCAGCACTCGGGTCAAGGGCTGGTTGACGATGAATTCAGTCGAGCGCTCCATGCAGAGCTTCCTGCGACGCGGCGTGCGAACCCGTGACCTCGCGGCCATGAGCCTGCCTCCGAGCTACCCGAGGGCAGCAGCAGCAGATCTCTGTCGGCGAGCGTGTGTCGAACTGGAGAACTATTTCGCATGAGGACACTGCCGGCGCTGGATCTTCACGCCCACGTCGACGCCACCATTGCGGCTGAGGATCTGATGGCGCTCAACGCCGCTGTGTTCGCCGTTACGCGGTCGCTTGAAGAGGCCGGCGTGGCATTGCGACGCAACGACCGGATGACGGTTTGGGGAGTCGGCTGCCATCCGGGATTGATTGGTGCGCAGCGGGACTTCTCGGTCAAACAGTTCGCCGAACTGCTGGATGCCACGCCGTTCGCCGGAGAGGTGGGACTTGACGGGAAGTCACGGGTGCTGATGACGACGCAGATTGCGACGTTCCGGTCGGTCCTTGAGACCCTGCGCGACAAGCCCCGCATCGCCACCATTCACAGCTACTCAGCGACGAACAAGGTGCTAGATCTGCTTGCCGAAGTCCGGCCGTCGGGCATCGTCTTGCACTGGTGGCTGGGCTCCCCGACAGAGACAGCTCGTGCTGTCGACCTCGGGTGCCACTTCTCGGTCAACTCGGCGATGCTGAAGCGTGACGACATTCTCAGATCGATTCCGCTTGATCGGCTGCTAACCGAGACTGACCATCCATTTGGAGATCGAAGATCGCACTCGGTACGTCGGCCAGGTGCGGTCGGTGACGTCGAGATAGCCCTGGCGACTATGCACGGTCTGTCGAGAGAGATGATTCGTATCCAGCTTTGGAGAAACCTGCGGACAGTGGTGTCCGAGCTCCGAGTTGGCGCAATGCTGCCGAACGAACTCCGAACCCATTTGGCAGCGATCTAAGCGAAACTACGGCGCCTAAGTCGGCCGACCATGGGTGTCGCGCAGCGTTAGTACTTCGATACTTCCTTCGTCGGGCCAGCCCTTAGCTCACTCTTGGGTCGGCGGTGCTGCCGGAGTCGGCCTACGCCACTGGCGGGCTGGGTCCACTTGCGGGGGCTGCGGCATGTACTGCCCACCCTCGCTCGGTGGTCGGCCATTAAGGCGCGGCGGCACGAGCCCCGGCCCCTAGGAAAACTCGGTGTCTTGGTGGCGCTTATCGCGGGCCAGGGCTCGTGGGTCTTCGCGGTAACGGCCCTGTGCTGGGGACACAGGTTGCTCGCGCCAGGGTTCGGGAGCGTAGACGTCTGCTGCGTGTGCGCTTGATACATTGCGGGCGTGTCAGAGGATGCGTCCGGGCAATCGCCCTTCACCGCGGAAATGAACAGGCGGATAGCGCACCTTGAGGCGCTCCCGGCGTACCAGCTGAAGGAAGACCTGGAAGCGCTGCGAAGGTGTCTCTACACGTTCACGACGAACGCGAACGAGCTTGCGACGCACATCAGGGACTTCCTGATTTCGCATCACATTGCTCGCGAGGTTCCCGAAGACTACGTCAACGAGCTTGTGCGGCGCCTTCACAATTACATGACGTCCGTAACCTCGCTTGTCGAATCCCAGCGCATCGTCATGCGGCACCGATGGCCTCGGAAAAAGGGTGGTGCCACCGCCGACATCTGCCCCAGCTGCGGGCGTCCGATGCCGTCCAACGAAGACAAGTCGGAATTCGAATCCAAGGACTACTCCGAGAAGCTTGCAGAAGCATTCGAAACCGGCGAGCGCGTGTTCATGTCGAAGCTACGGAACTATTGCACCCACTACTCAATACCTTTGCCTCAGTTGAGCACTACGTTTTCGTGGGAACGGGGCAGCCCCGGGGTAACCGCAAACACCTTGCAACTCGATAAGGACAAGCTTCTACGGTGGGACGGTTGGGGCGGACAAGCCAAGGAATTTTTGAGCCGGCAGGCTCAGCTATTCGATCTTGCACCGATCGTTGAGCGATACGTCAATGCAGCCAACGAATTTGCAGCATGGTTCTGGGGTGAAATCAATGGCCGCAGTGCAAGCCTGATAGACGAGATGACCACCAAGGCTATGGAGTTGAAGCTGTGGCACGACGAGAATGTGGGCCCACCGGATTGGGTTGAACGAGGCGACCGCGACCCACCGCCGGGTTGGAATGGGAAGCAGTGGAAGCTGGGGCTGCGGAAGGATCGCTATGTGTTCGGCACACACGGCTTCCGCGTATGGGCGGTTGATACTGCGGGCGCCATTGTGCTCGAAAAGGACGACGACTGGACGCCTCTGCAGCTGCGGTACTACTAGCGAGCCAAGGGCGAGCCAAGGGGAATTGAACCCCCGCCTCCCGATCCGCAATCGGGCGCTCTACCACTGAGCTATGGCCCCGCCGCACCGCTCACGCGGCGCAGGACTGGCCAGTTTACCCAACTCAGTGGACAGCAGTTGGCAAACATCGCGCTGCGGTCCGCCCCCGCCGGCTCACCCCCGCGACCAGGGGTCTACTGGGGGCCAACCCCGCGCCTACTCCGCTCAACCGCGCAACACCAGATTTGCTGTCTTGCAGACAATATGCTGAGTTCAGCTAACTCGTTCCCGCCGGTCGCGTGAGGCTTGAATAGGGACTCATAATCCGTTGGCCGCGGATTTGAGCTCCGCCCGCCCCACTCTAAGATCCTAGTCAGACATCCGACACTGCCGCCGCTGCACAGCGACCTGGCCGATGCAATCGCCACCGTCCTCTAACCCCTTATGGCACCTAGTCTGCCGACAACGCCGCCGCAAGCTGGGACGCGAAGGCTGGTCCGTCATTCACAAGTACGTAGCCACCGGCCAGTCCGCCTTGGTTGCACAGGAGTCGTCGCCTGCGGACCCTGCGGTGGCATATTGTGTCGGTCCGATTGTCGACTCGCTGAACTGCCACGCGCGCCATTCGCGGAACGACCGCGGTGGGGAAGTGGCGGGTGCCGTCGCCATAGATCGCTTGCGAGCGGACCAGCGACGGAGGATCCGCCGGGCGGTCAGGTAAGCGTCCTGGGCGATTTCCACGACGGCCGTTGCTCTTTGCAACCCGTGAACACCCCAGAAGCGACCGGGTCCGTGGCCTGGCTGCTGCCAGGCTTGCGGCACGATGTGCTGATATTCCTTATCGCTCAGCTGATTTGGTGATGAGTGTTTCGTGAAGTAGATCGCCAACCGTTTGGGGTCGCAGGCGCGCAATCCGTTCAGGATGTCGACGGCCGTGCCGGCGCACACATGGCGTGCGCGTTGCTCGGGGTCGGGATGGGCGACGATGTCCGCCCATTCCTCTGACAACCAGTCGCGGAACTTGCGGCCTGACCCGCCGACCGCATGCGGTGGAGCCATCCATAGGTGAATATGGGGTGCGCCGCGACGCTGAAACTCCAGCTTCCATATGTAGCGGGCGGGTTCGCCCCATTCGCGCTGAAATCGTTTGCGCCACAGCACCATATGCCGTTTCACTCTGGCCCCGTCAGGCGCGACGGATTCCCAGTCACCGGGATAGGTCAGCGTTACCATCGCCGGTACACGGCCGCACTCCACCAGTGGCGTGTAGTCGAGTTCCGCGAAGGTCCGGCACATCGCGGCACGCGACTTGCGGGACCATTCGGTGATCGCGCGCCCAGGCGGATCGGGCATCTCTCGGTTGGCCTTAACGCGATCCATTTCGTTGGCTACGTCAAGTCGGTGTCGTTTGACGGCCCGCTCGGATGCCTTCTCCGCGCGAACGGGATTTTTCCAGCTGAGGCGCACTACACCAGGACCAATCGTGATCCGGAACCGGCCGGACTCCGGTTCCACGCCGAGCCGGTCCCGCCCGTGCGCCCATGGCTGCGCCTGCTCAAACAGTGCCGCCGCAGAGGCCACCAAGTCGGGGCTCGGGAACCGCAGCCCCAAGGCATCCGCGGCCAACGGCTCCGCAACGACGCCGCTCTCTACGGTGTCGCGGACACTTTTGGCATATATAACAAGCCCGTTGGTCCCAGCCGGAACACGGCCTACGCCGCTCCCGCCGTCCGACCGACCGCTGCCGCTCTCGCGCCCTGCGGCCTTGACGGCCTCGGGCACTCGCGGTCTACCGGCATCCGCGGCTCCGTCCGTGTTCCGGCTGGCGATTCGGGTTGTGTCGGGCCAAGGAGCGGGTCGCTCCGCAGTCGTGCTCGTTAGACGCGCGGTCGACCCCGTGATGCTGGGCATCGGGTACCTGCTCCCCGGGAGCCCTCGGCGCGCATCACTGAGTGACGGGCGATGAAGGGTTCCCTGTCGGGAGTGCTGTCACCGTGTCCGGTTCTTGTCCGATCGTCGGACGAGCGCCCTGCGTTAGACGTGCTCAGCGCGTCGTATTTGACGCATGAGCACTGTTAAACCGCAGGTCAGCGGCCATTCTTCCCACCTGAAAAGCGGAAGGTCGCCGGTTCGATCCCGGCCCTGGCCACCACGGTCCTTGCACAGGTCAGGGGCTTTTTCGTCTCCTCGAACGCGCCATTCGATCCACCGCGGCCCCGGTGTATCCGCCGTGTATCCGCAGTCACGGTCAGTCTCCGAGCCCATCGAGCGCATTCGCCACACGATCGAGGTCGGAGTCATAGAGGTCCGCGTAGGTATGCGCGGTGACCATGATCGACGCGTGGCCCATCGTCACCTGCAGCAGTTTCATGTCGGCGCCGGCCGATCGAGCCAACGACGCGTAGGTGTGTCGGAGGTCGTGCAAGCGCATCGTAGGACGCCCGAGTTCGGCGATCCGACTCCGCCAGCCAACTGCACGCTTCCAGTTTTCGAGCCCGAGCCGCGAACCCTTCGGCGACATGATCGCCGGCTGACCAGCCATACCCCCTCGATCCGGCGTTTCAGGATCGGCGCCAGCCGTTCTGGAATCGGCACGCTACGACGACCGGCGCGGCTCTTCGGTGGTCCCTCAAGGAGACGGCCAGACAACTGTGTGATCGACCTTCGCACCCGAATACGCCGCGCCTGCAGGTCCACATCTTCCACATTGAGTCCAGTCAATTCTCCGAACCGCAATCCGGTGTAGGCCAGGATCAACACCACATCGCCCTGGTTAACGGCTCTCGAGTCCTCGCCGGTGGCGGTGTTGCAAAGTTCGGCCAGCTTCGCGACTTCTACCGCGGTGAGATAGGTGTGGCTGGTTTCGCCCATTGCTGGAAATCGCACAATCGAAGCGGGATTCTTGCCGCGCAGCTTTTTGTCTGTGATGGCATGATCCAGCGTCATTCGCAGCACGCTGTGAGTCCAGCGGACGGTGCGGGGTCCGAGGCAGCGTCACCGGGATTGTCGTTCGTGACGATGACCGGGTTCTGGTGATCAGGCGAGACGACAACGGCCACTGGGAGGCTCCGGGTGGCGTACTGGAACTCGACGAATCCTTCGAGGAAGGCGTTCGACGGGAAGTACTCGAGGAAACCGGCTTAACAATCACCGTGGAACGTCTCGCCGGCGTCTACAAGAACCTGAATCATGGAATCGTCGCCCTCGTCTTCCGCTGCAGCCCGGCCGGAGGCGACGCTCACTCAACTCCAGAAGTTCGCGAAGTTCGTTGGATGACAAGAGAACAAGTCCAATCGTCGATGAACCCTGCCTTCGCCGTACGTATCCTCGAGGCCTTTGACGATCACGTTCAATCGCGTGCCCACGACGGAGTCAATCTGGTGTCGATCTAGCGATTGGCACACGGTTGACGCCACCTTGCGGCGTTAGCTATATGCGGTGTGAGGAATTTCGTTACCGCTATTGAAGCTGACCGCGCCTCGGCGGCGTTGTCGACCACCTGGCGCCAGGCGCGTTGCACCCCCTGCCTGATTTCGTCAAATCCCAAGAGAGCCGGCGGTTTCAGCGTGCTGGCGGTGGTGGCCGCAGGACTGGGGCGGCCGGCTGCCGCGGTTTGGTGGCTACAGCATGGAGGCGAGCATGCTCTTGGCGTCGGACAATGCCGCCTGAAACGCGTCGGGGCTGATGGCGCGGAAATCGATGAAGCCGGCAGTTTGGGTCGAGGCGTTAAACAGCGTCGTCCAGATCCCGTAGAGCTGCATCGTGCCCTGGTTGGTTTGGCGATTGGCGGTGTAGTTGACCTGCAGGGACTGGGTGAAGTTCTTGCCCTGCACCGTCTGCACCCCCTGGGGTTCCTGAACCACGTCCGTGAGTCCGCTGGTGTCCAGACCGGCCATGAAGCCTGCTTCTCCGGTGATATCCGGCATCGCCGGCTTGCCAGAGTCGGCCTCCATCAGCGCGCTGTTGTCGCTGTTGGCGAGCAAGACCCGGGTCTGTGACGATTGGACGATCGTCCAGCCGGGGGCCACGGTGAGGGTGACTCCGTCTGGGAAATTGATCGTCCCGCCGCCGAGCGCGTGGGGTGTGGGAACAACCCCGCCGCCGGGTCCGGTCCTGGGGGGCTTGGGCTGGGTCGATGGGCCGCTAAACACCACGGCTGCGGTGACCCCCGCGGCGAGCATCACCACCACGACGATGATCGCGGCCACCACCGCCCCGTGCAATCGGTGCTCGACGGGGCTCACATCGGGCGCGGCGTCGACGGCGGTGTGCAGCGCGGTGCGCGTGGCCAAAACGCCCGCCCCGGCCAGCACGAACGCCACCAGCGTGGTGAGCACAATCCCGCGCGTCCCGTACGGCTGCAGCAGCGTGGTGGCCAACTCATAGAGCACCACCAACACCAGGCCCTCGATCACGCCCACGGCCGGGTTGAACCCGGGGCTGCGCAACCCCAAGACGGCCACCGCCGCCGCGGTGGCCAAGATCACCGGCTGCAAAAATCCCAGGGTCAACGCGATGAACGCCACGCTCACCGGGTCACCCGCGGTGGCCTGCAGGTGGGTGAACGCGCCGTGTTGGACCACCACACTCAGGCCCAGCGACAGCGCGGCGCCGCTGAGCGCACAGGCGACCACCACATCCATCGGATGGCGAAACGCCGCACGGGCGGTCACCAGCAGCGGCGCGACCAGCACCGCCACGAACGCCACCACCGGCACCAGCACACCCAGTTCGAGGATCCGCGACATCGGCGGGAGTCGGTAATGGCCGGCGGCCAGTGCGATCCCCGGGGTGAAATAGGTTTGCAAAAACCCCACACCCACGCCCAGAACCAGTGACAGCGCAAACGTCACGGCGATGACGGTCAGCGGCTCGTCATGCCACAACCGGTGGTCGTGGATATAGGTCAACACCGCCGCCGGCAACGCCACCGCGGCCAGCACCAGCGCAATCGACAACGACCCGAACGCCGCGGCGGTCAACGCCGCCAACAGCGCCAGCGCGGTCACGCTGCGGTAAATGTGATGACGCTCGGCGGCCAGATGCGGCATCAACGTCCCGATCACTGTCACCGGGCGGCGCGACCCATCAGGCGCCGGGCTACTCGGGTTAACCATTTTTCATACCTCCTGGATCATCGGCGAGCCACTCACCGCCATCATCGCCAAGGTCACCATCATCCCGCTTCCAGACTTTTGGGTATGGGCGCCGCTGTGCATCTCGGGGAGTTTGGCCGCGTTCGCGGCAGCCTGGTCGTGGCGGGAGAGGCTGCGTCCGCTCATGCGCGATTGGACGCAGCCAACCGACCTAGAGCTCAGTTAGCCATGTCCAAACTCAATTAGCTACGGGGCTTACTTAACTTCGGGGTTAACTTCTGGGGCTGCCGCCTGAGTCAAGCAAGGGGAGATGCATTACCGCGACTGTCCCCCAAGGTATGCCGCCGGCTCCGTCAGAATCGACCGCATACCCTGACGAGGACCCTCTGCAAGTTCCAACGCTCAGCACAAGAAGGAAGAAACCACCTTGACGCTGGATGATGACTTCGCACAGCTGGAAAGCAAGCTCCACGCGAGGATGGGTATCGCCATCAGCGCCGTGGGCAACAGGCAAGCCCCGATGACACTGGGGCATTGGCACGACGGACCCGCCTGGTCAACGATTAAGGTGCCTTTGGTCATTGCCGGCTACCGTGAAGAGGACCCGCCCCATATCACCGACGAGATGACCCTCGCCATCACCGAATCCGACAACGCTGCAGCCGAATCAATCTGGGGGCGTTTGGGCGACCCGGTCACCGCCGCGCACAAGGTCGAAGACGTGTTGAGACAGACCGGCGATCCAACGATCGTTCAGTCACAGCGGGTGCGGCCAGGGTTCACCGCTTTCGGTCAGACCAATTGGTCGTTGACAAACCAAGTTCGGTTCACCTCTGTTGCTGCGTGTGACAGCCAGAACGACCCGATATTCGAGCTGATGGGCCACATCGACCCCGACCAGAGCTGGGGCATCGGCCGCATTCCAGACACCCAATTCAAAGGCGGTTGGGGGCCGTCACCCTCCGGTAGGTATCTGGTACGACAGATCGGAATCCTCAAGGCCTCGACCGGGAGGGTCGCCGTTGCGGTTGCAGCGCAACCCGAATTCGGCTCATTCGCCGACGGCACCCACGACCTCACGAAAGTGGCCAACTGGCTGAAGGACCATATCGGAGCGCTGCCCGCCGGCAACGAACGTATCGGGATCTGGCCTAATTCCCGCCGTAGGTAGGGCCTTGCACGCCATCGCGGTAGGTAGTGCATTTCTGCGCTGGCCCGGTGGAGATGCAACAGGTCTCGATCAGAGTGGGGGCGGAACCGAAGTGAGGTGATACCTCCTCCGACGTATATTGGCCGCCGGAATTCGCGCAGTTGGTCTGAACATCGGTTTGCGCGTGGGCAAGAGGTGCGGCCAAGATCGTCGCCGCGACGGCGATCCCGAAAGCGGTCGCGGGCCTGGCTTTTAATACACGGCGCTTCATGTTCCTCCGTAGCTCGGCGTGAGTCTCGAGGCCATTCCTCCAAGCCGATGCTCTTGCGGAACTGACGGCGACAGTTTACCGGCTCTACGCTCGACGCCGGTCCGCCGCCGCAGCCTCCGCAGCGGTCCGCGGACGCAGGTAAACTACAAGGATGTAATTCGGCGTGACGGCGGGCGAAGATCGCCCTCGCCAACCAAAGGAACGGCCCATGGACCCACTCAAAATATCCAGCGTTGAGCTCGACGATCGGGATCCTTTTCGAGCGACCTTCAACGTGCACCTGTCCCGCGACATGACGGACTTCGAACGCCAGACGCTGCCCCCGCTGCTCTCCGGGAGTTTCTCACCGTCGGAGGCTCGAGGTGCTGCGGTGGTGGCCATCAGAAACGCGACCATCGCGATGATCGAAGACCACCGGGACCTGCTCAAGCAGATTGTCGCGGAAGCCGAATCTTTGGCCAGGACAATGGAACACGATCAACATGCGGTTGCCGCCCAAGTCGCGGCCAGAGTGGAGGACGTCCGGCAGCGCGCCGCAGCTATCGACTGGAGCTGAAGTGCGCGGCCGCGGAAGGGCAGACTTGGACGCATGCCCGTAGCGAGGTTCCTGGCCGCGCTGCTCGGCGTGGTGTCCGCCGCAAGCTGGGCTGCCCGCGCCAATGCCGACGTGCCTCCGCTGAGCCCCGAGGCACGCTCGGCGGGATTTGTCGATGTGCGCTCCGTCGTTCCGAGCGCGGTCATCGATCTGCGCTATGCGACGCCGAACAATTTCACCGGCATGACGTTGTATCCGGCCGATGCCCGCTGCCTGGTGCACGAATCCATGGCTCCTGGGCTTGCCGCTGGGGCAAAGGCATTGGCTTCGCATGGCGAGGTACTGGTTTTCTGGGACTGCTATCGACCGCACGATGTGCAGGTCAAGATGTTCAACGTTGTGCCGAATCCCGCCTGGGTGGCCAAGCCTGGTCCCTATGCGCGCAGCCATGAGGCGGGACGTTCGGTTGACGTGACGATCGCAAGCGCACAACAGCAATGCCCGCCTGCGCGCCAGTTGGCCGGCCTATGCCTCGCCGATATGGGAACCGACTTCGACGACTTTTCGCCCCGCGCTACTGCCTTCGCCACTGACGGCGTCAGCGCCGACGAGCAGGCAAACCGGGTGCGGCTGCGCAATGCGATGGGTGCCGGCGGATTGTCGGTGTACTCCGGGGAATGGTGGCATTTCGACGGTCCCGGTTCCGGGGTGCAACGCCCGATCCTCACCGTTCCAGTCGACTGAGCCGGCGTGACGTATCTCAAAATATGAGATAACAGTTTCGTATTATGAAACTCCCGGCGGTAGCCTTTCGTGCGGCATGGTTCGATCGCAAGGAGCCGCAGGATGAACACCAAACCTCAGGCCGTCTACACCCACGGGCATCACGAGTCGGTGCTGCGCGCGCACCGCAGGCGCACCGCGAAGGACTCTGCCGGCTACCTGCTGCCGCACCTGCGGCCAGGGATGTCGGTACTCGACGTGGGCTGCGGACCCGGGACCATCACCGTCGACCTTGCCGCCCTCGTCGCGCCCGGCCGGGTCACCGCCGTCGAACTCACCGATGCGGCTTTGGATTTGGCACGCGCGGAGGCGCAAGCACGCAACCAGTCGAACATCTCGTTCGTGACATCCGACGTGCACGCTCTCGACTTCCCGGACCACACCTTCGACGTCGTGCACGCGCATCAGGTACTGCAACACGTGGCCGATCCGGTGCAGGCGCTGCGGGAGCTGCGGCGGGTGTGTGTGTCCGACGGCATCGTCGCGGTCCGCGACGCCGACTACGCCGGATTCACCTGGTTTCCGCTACTTCCGACACTGGAGCGTTGGCGGGAGCTTTACGACGAAGCGGCCCGCGCGAATGGCGGTGAGCCCGATGCCGGACGCCGTTTGTTGTCCTGGGCGCAAGAAGCGGGGTTCGACGACATCATGCCGACGGGCAGCATGTGGTGTTTTGCGACGCCGGAGAGCCGCGAGTGGTGGGGCCGGATGTGGGCGGACCGGATCGTCGAGTCGGCCCTGGCCCGTCAACTGGTGGACTCGGGGATGGCCACGACCGCGGAGCTCGACGAGATCTCGTCGGCATGGCGGGATTGGGCCGCTGCGCCGAACGGCTGGCTGGCGATCCCGCATGGCGAGATTCTCTGCCGGGCATAGCAAAGCCTCCGCTGAGCCGTTCGAAGGCATCAGCGAACGTGAGCACGGTGGCGTCGTCAACCGGCGCAGTCTCACTTCGCGCTGGTCAGACCCATGGTATTGGCATTCTCTTTTTCTGCAAGTACGTTATCCATCGATGGATAACCACACCGAAACCACATCCGGCATCCCGCTGGAGCCCGTGTACGGGCCGGGGGACCGTGGTGACGAGCCGCCGCCACCGGGCACCTATCCATTCACCCGGGGCAACTTCGCCAGCGGCTACCGCGGCAAGCTGTGGACGTTTCGGCAGTACTCCGGGTTCGGCACCGTCGAGGAGTCCAACCGCCGTTACCGCTACTTGCTGGAACAGGGTGGAACCGGGTTGTCGGTGGCGCTCGACCTGCCCACCCAGTGTGGATACGACTCCGACGATCCCGAGTTCGGTGAGGAGGTCGGCCGGGTCGGAGTCGCGATTGACACCCTCGCCGACGCCGAGATCCTGTTCGACGGCATTCCACTGGACAAAATCAGCACCAGCTTCACCATCAACGGGACCGCTGCGATCCTGCTGGCGTTCTACGTCGCGGCCGCGGAGCGCAAAGGGGTGCCGCGCGCCAAGCTCACCGGCACCATCCAGAACGACATCCTCAAGGAGTACGCGTCGCGGGGGACCTGGATCTGGCCGCCGGAGCCGTCGCTGCGGCTGATCGCCGACACCATCGAGTTTTGCGCGGCGGAGGTGCCGCGGTTCAATGCCATTTCGGTGGCCGGGGCGCATTTCCGTGACGCCGGGGCCAACGCGGTGCAAGAGATGGCGTTCACGCTGGCCGACGGTGTGACCTATTGCGACACCGTGGTGGAACGCGGCCGCATGACCATTGACCAATTCGCACCGCAGATTTCGTTCTTCTTCTACACACACGGCGATTTTTTCGAGGAGATCGCCAAATATCGCGCCGGACGGCGACGTTGGGCGACGATCGTGCGGGAACGCTACGGCGCGACGACAGACAAGGCGTCGATGTTTCGCTTTGGCTGCGTGTGCGGTGGCGCGTCTCTGTTTGCGCCGCAGGCGCAGAACAACCTGGTGCGAGTGGCCTACGAGGCGATGGCCGCCGTGCTGGGTGGCGTGCAGTCGATGTTCACTGCGGCCTGGGACGAGCCGTTCGCGCTACCCACCGAGGAGTCCACCACCCTGGCGCTACGCACCCAACAGATCCTGGCCCACGAAACCGGCGTCGCGCGCGTCGCGGATCCACTCGGCGGCTCCTACTTCGTCGAGGCCCTCACCGACGCCACCGAGAACCGCATCATCGAGATCATGCATGACCTCGAGCAGCACGGCGGAATGGTCCGCGCCATCGAAGACGGCTATCTACAGGGCCTGATTGCCGACGAAGCCTATCGGGTCCACCAGGACATCGAGGCCGGCACGCGGCCGGTCGTCGGGGTCAACCGGTTCGTCTCCGAGGAGCCGGCGCCGGACATCGTCACCTACCAGCTGGACGCCGAGGGACGCGATCTCCAACTCAAACGGCTCTCCAAGGTGAAGGCCGAAAGAGATGCTGCCGCGGTAGAATCCAGCCTCGCTGCGCTGTCGCGTGCAGCCGAAGGAACCGACAATCTGATGCATAAGCTGATCGACTGCGCAGACGCCTACTGCACGGTCGGTGAGATGGTCGCGACGCTTAAAGCGGTCTGGGGCGAATTCCAGCAGCCGGTGGTGTTCTAGATGGCGGTGCGGATCCTGGTTGCCAAGCCCGGCCTCGATGGACATGACCGCGGCGCCAAGATCGTCGCCCGCACCCTGCGCGACGCGGGATTCGAGGTGATCTACACCGGCATCCGGCAGCGCATCGAGGACATCGCGTCAATCGCCGTACAAGAAGATGTGGCGGTGGTTGGGCTGAGCATTCTCTCCGGTGCGCATGTCGCGCTGACCACCCGCACCATCGCGGCGTTGCGCGCGGCCGACGCCGCCGACATCGCCGTCGTGGTCGGCGGGACGATACCCGAGGCTGACGTGCCCAAGCTGCTGACTGCCGGTGCGGCGGCGGTGTTCCCGACTGGGACGCCGCTGGATGTCCTGGTGCGCGAGATCCGCACTCTCACTGGCAGTCCCGAACCGACGATGGAGGAACCGTGCGCCTCGGAGTAATGATCGGCGCCGAACGTGGCGATTCTGCGCGCAAGGTCAGCAAACTGCTCGCCGATATCGAGTGGGCCGAGGCGGCGGGTATGGACACCGCCTGGATTCCGCAGGTTCCCAACGACTTCGACGCGCTGACGGCGGTCGCGCTGATGGCGACCCGCAGCAGCCGCATCGAGCTGGGCACCGCGGTCGTGCCGTTGCAGGCACAACACCCGATCGCGTTGGCGCGGCAGGCGTTGTCCGTGCATGCCGCCGCCGGGGGCAGGTTGGCGCTCGGGGTGGGGCCATCGCATCACTGGATCATCCGCGACATGCTCGGATTGCCCTACGAGCGGCCTGCCGCCTACACCCGCGACTATCTCGAAGTGCTGGACGCGGCGTTACACGGCCCGGGGCCGATCGACGTCGAGAACGAGACTTTCACCGTGCACAATCCGCTGGATCTCAGCCCGGTGGCACCGCTGCCGGTGTTCGTCGCCGCACTGGGTCCGGTGATGCTGTCGCTGGCGGGGGAGCGTTCCGACGGAACCGTGCTATGGATGGCCGACGAGCGGTCCGTCGCCGAGCATGTGGTGCCACGGATCACCAAGGCCGCCGACAACGCGGGCCGTCCGGCGCCACGCATTGTCGCGGGAATACCCGTTTGCCTTTGCGCTGCGAGCGAAGTCGACGCGGCCCGCGAGCGCGCCAACCGGATCCTGGGTGAAGCCGAGGTCTCGCCCAACTATCAGCGGTTGCTGGAGTACGGCGATGCGCGCGATGTTGGCGACATCTGCGCGGCCGGCGACGAGGAGGCCATCCTGGCGCGGATGCGCCGGTTCGCCGACGCCGGAGTCACCGACCTGTCGGTGCGGCTGCTGCCAATCGGCGACAACCGCGACGAGCTGATCGCGTCGAAACGCCGCACTCGAGAAGTCATCGCGGCACTCGGCGCAGAAGTGCGATGACGGGGCCGCTGGCGGGGATCAAGATCCTCGAGGTCGGTACCATGCTGGCCGGGCCATACGCCACCATGCTGCTCGCCGACCTCGGAGCGCAGGTCACCAAGATCGAGCCGCCCGGCGGCGAGATCTCGCGGCGGGTCTCCGACAGCTACTTCGCCAGCCTCAACCGTAACAAGGACAGCGTCTGCCTGGACCTGAACTCGGGCGAGGGTCAACGAGAGCTGGGACAGCTGGTCGCGGAATCCCATGCGCTGCTGGTGAATTTGAAGCCGTCGGCGATCAACCGGCTGGGGCTGACCTACCAGTCGCTGCGACGGTGGAACGAGCGCATCGTATGCGTCGCGATCACCGGTTTCGGGTTGGACAACGGCGATGACCCGGCCTTCGACTACGTCATCCAGGCCGCCACCGGGATAGCCGCGCTCACCGGCGAGCCGGACGGGCCGCCGACGCTGCCCGGCTATTCGTCGGCAGACAACTCCACCGGATTGGCGGCTGCGCTCGGGCTGCTGGCCCAAATCACCTCGGGGCGCGGCGGTCAAGTCGATGTGTCGCTGCGTGACGTGATGCTGTCCCAGTTGAACTACCACGCATCCGCTTACCTCAACAGTGGCATCGAGCCCCAACGCCGACCGTTCGGTGCTCACTCGTATTACGTTCCGGCGCAAATGTTCTCGACGGCGTCCGGCTATCTGGCGTTGTTCATTACCCATGACGGCTTCTGGAAATCCTTTGCCAATGAAGCGAACATCACCGGGTTCGAGACGATGGCCGAACGGGTGTCGCGGCGCGAAGAGGTGCTGACCGTCGTCACGGCCGCGCTCGCGACCGACACCGCCGCCAGTTGGGAAGCCCGCCTGCGTCCGCTGGGGGTGCCTGCGGCAGCGGTGCGCACTCTGCCCGAGGCGTTGCAGGCCACACCGGAAATCGTGGTCACCGCGGGTGATTTCCGGTTGGTGGGCAACCCGATCCGGGTCGCTGGCTACCAGCCGGACTACCGCCCGCCGCCGAAGCTGACTGACGCCTGACCGGGGCCGGTGAGGTGGGCTTCGGCGAGTTTGCGGAACGCCGCCACCAATCGGCTGCGATCCCCGGCGCGGGTCGCTAAGACGACGTGGCTGGGCTCGACGCCTTCCAAGGGGACCGTGGTGATGTCGGGGCGCACGCTGTTGCCGTGGAAGCCGGCTGTGATGGCCACCGCCTGCCCGGAAGCGATGAGTTCGAACTTGTCCTCGAGCGCGTCGATGAACGGACCGTCGGGTGCCCTGCGTCCGTCGGGACGAGGATCGATGCGCCAGAAGGCACTCCAGGCCGGATCGGAGTGCCGCACCCGCGGCATGGGCTCGTCGGCGATGTCGTCGAGGGTGACGGATTCCCTGCCCGCGAGGCGGTGGTCGATGGGCACCGCCAGCACCCGGGGCTCGTCGTAGAGGACCGTCACGTGTAGCTGGTCGGTCGGGAACGGCAGGCGGGTCACCACCGCGTCCACTCGATGGTCGAGGAGCGCATCGCGCGCCTGGTCCCAGTCCAGGTGCGAGACTTGCACGTCCGCGTCCGGGTGCTCGCGGCGCAACTCGCGCACCGCCGGGGTGACGATCATGCCCGTCGTGTAGCCGATGATGACGCGGCTGGGCTGGGCCGCGGCCCGGGCCTGCGCCGCGGCTTGGGCCGCCGAACGCAACAGCGCCTTGGCCCGCGGCAGGAACACCTCACCCGCCTCGGTCAGCCGGGTGCCTTGCGGTGTGCGGTCGAAAAGGCGGACGCCGAGCTGGTGTTCCAGGCGGCGAATCTGCCGACTCAGCGACGGCTGCGCAACGCGCAACGCGCTGGCCGCGCGGCCGAAGTGCCGGTGCTCGGCCACCACAACGAAGTACCCGACCAGTCGCAGGTCAAGGTCCACCACCGGCGATGTCGAGTCGGTCATGCGCTAATTGTAGCGGGCCGATAAGCCTCAGATCTTTGTATAGCCTTAATGAGCTGTGGTGATGCCTAAACTGCATCGCGCCATGTGGAATAGATCTTGGACACTCGGCCAAGGCGCTCGTTGACTTGATGGCATCGGACGCCAATCAGAAGGGACCTGAAACCCATGCACGTTTTTGTTACCGGCGCGAGCGGACACATCGGTTCGGCCGTCGTCGACGAACTCCTCGAGGCCGGGCACCGCGTCACCGGCCTGGCCCGTTCGGACACCTCCGCCGCGGCGCTGACGGCCAAGGGCGTTGAGGTGCACCGGGGCGACCTCGGCGATCTCGACGGCCTCCGGGCGGCCGCCGCGGCAGCCGACGGCGTCATTCACCTCGCCTATCGAGACGACTTCGACAACGACTTCGTGGGTGCCGCCGAGACTGACCTGCGTGTCGTCAACGCAATGGGCGAGGTGCTCGCGGGTTCCGACCGACCGCTGGTAAACACCTCCGGCACCCTATTGCTGGCGGGAGTCGCGCAAGGACGGACCGCGACGGAAAACGATGTCGCCGAGGGCGGTCCGCGGATCGACTCGGAGAATGCGACCATCGCGATGGCCGAACGCGGCGTGCGATCGTCCGTCGTCCGGCTGTCGCCGCTGGTGCACAGCACACTTGATCACCACGGCTTCGCCCATCGCCTGATCGACATCGCCCGCGAGAAAGGCGTCGCCGCCTACGTCGGCGACGGTTCCAACCGCTGGCCCGCCGTCCACACGCTCGATGCCGCGCGCCTGTACCGGCTTGCGGTCGAGGCGGCTCCCGCGGGGACCAGGTTGCACGGTGTCGCCGACGAAGGCGTGCCGTTCCGTGAGATCGCGGCCCTCATCGGCCGTCACCTGGACCTGCCGGTGGCGAGCATCTCCGCCGAAGAAGCCTATGAGCACTTCGGATTCCTTTCGGTCTTCGGATCTCTGGACAATCCGACATCAAGCGCCCTGACGCAGAAAGTGCTCGACTGGCATCCCGACGGTCCAGGCCTCATCGAGGATCTCGACGCGGGCCACTACTTCCAACAGTGATGGCTCGCCAATCGCTGGGGCCGGTGGGCGTTTGCCTGCCGGTCTCGTTCACCAGCACCCCGCAGGCCGATCTGCAGCGTGCGGCCGTGCGGCGGCTGGAAGACGCTGGCTATCAAGCGATTTGGACGAATGAGGTCATCGGCAAGGACGCCTTTGTGCAACTCGGCGTGCTGCTGGCCGCGGCCGAGCGGACGGTGTTCGGCACCTTTATCGCCAATATCTGGGCCCGGCCTGCGCAGACCATGCACGCCGCGGCTGCCCAACTCGCCGAGGCGTACCCTGGCCGGCTCGCTGTAGGTCTGGGCGTCGGGTATCCCGAGCAGGCGGCCAGCGTCGGACAGAAATTCGGCAGCCCGCTGGCCACGATGCGCGACTACCTGGACCGGATGGACAGCCCCACCTGGCCGCAAGCACCTGACGCGGCGTATCCGCGGATCATTGCCGCCAACGGGCCGAAAATGCTTGCGCTGGCTGGCGAGATTGCCGATGGCGCAATGCCGGCCGGGCTGCCCGCGATGTTCACCGCTCACGCCCGCGAGGCGCTGGGGCCCGACAAGCTCTTGGTCGTCGGGCTGTCGGTGATCCCGGACACTGACGCTGACCGGGCGAAAGCCGCTGCGCGGGAATCGGTGTCGGGCCGGCTCGCCGCGCCTTCATACACTGCCAGGATAGCGGGGCTGGGCTACTCGGCCCAGGAGATCGCCGAGGTGAGCGATCGGCTGGTGGATGCGATTGTCGCGCACGGTGATTCGACGGCCGTCGCGGTCAAGGTGCGCGAGCACCTGCTCGCCGGCGCGGACCACGTGACGCTGCTGATGCCGATCGGCCGCGAATTCAGCGCGGGCATCGACCAACTCGAACAACTTGCGCCGGCGCTGGCCGAACTCAGCTAACTTGACGCCGGGTTGGCGTAAACGCGCGTGGGTGAGATCAACACAGCGGTGCGACGTTGCTCTCGCATCACCCGATCGTAGGTGTCCCAATCGTCGTGGGTTCCGCCTGCGGCCGTGAAGATTTCGCGGAGTAGGACGCGGAGTCGCTCCTCGTCCACCTCCGGGTGGGGGTCATCGGGTCCGATCAGCTGGGCCGAACCTTCGACGGTGGCCCACTGCCAACCGGCGCGGGCTACGACCGTGGTTCGCGGGTCGGCGCGCAGGTTGGCCAGCTTGCGCGCGCCCCCGATGGCCACCAGTGCGACCACCGGATCATTCGTCAGCGGGTGTGGCATAACCCCGGCGTTGACCACCGACGCCTGGGCACTGCCGTCGCGGCGCAAGGTGGTGAACACGATAAGCCCGTGATCGGCGGCGGCGAGATCAGCGAAGGCTGAGAGGTCGGCCATGAGTCATGCTCCTTTCCAGCCCGGGCTATGCCTAAGCCGTTGCAGTGCAGGGCTACTCGTAAACCACCATCACCGAGGGTGTGTCGGGTACCGCCTGACACGTCAGAATATAGCCCTCGGCGAGCTCGTCGTCTTCGAGCACGTCGTTGTTGCGCATGGTGGCCTTGCCCTCGGTGAGCCTGGCCATGCACGTCCCGCAGTTGCCGGCCTCACAACTGAATGGCGGCGACAGCCCGGCCCGTCGCGCGCTCTCCAACAGCGTCTCGCCAGCGACCTGCGGCACCGACACCTTCTTGCGTTCGAGGTGGATCGTCACCGTGCCCCCCGCCTCACCGTCGTCGGCGGCCACGTCGGATGCAGGCGATTTGACCGGTGGTGATGCGTCGAAGTCCTCGACCAGGACTCGCGCCGCATCCGGCAGCGCGGAGCGCACCACGGCCATGAAGCCTTCCGGGCCGCACAGATAGCATTCGGCATCGGTATCGCCGCCGACGAACTTCGTGACCGCATCCGGGTTCAACAGCTCGTGCTCGGCATCGATATGGCGGTCCACCGACAGGCGGCCGGGATAACCCTCGACGAGTTCGTCGATGGCCGCCTCGAAGATCACCGACGCCCGGTCGCGGTCGGCGCACAGGATCCGCACCGCGCGGTCCGTGGTCGCTAACGCGCTCTTGGTCAGCGACAGGATCGGCGTGATGCCGCTGCCGCCGGCAAAGGCCAGCAGCGGCACGGAGGTTGGACTCAAGACGAAGGTTCCCGCGGCTCTGGTCATGGTCAGCTCGTCGCCCTCGACCACGTTGTCGACGATCCAGTTGGATACCCTGCCGCCGGCGACCCGCTTGACCGTGGTCATCAGCTCACTGTCGGTCTCCGGTGCGCTCGACATCGAATACGACCGATACAGCTCCTCGCCGTCGACCGTCACCCGGAATGTGCAGAACTGTCCGGCGCGATAGGAGAAGGGCTGCTCGTGTGGGGCGATCACTAAGGTGCGGGTGTCGGCTGTCTCCTTGATGATCCGGGTCACCGTGGCCTGCTGGAACACGTGGCGTTCCGCCATGCCTGCACCCTCCACACTTTGCGTTCTTCACTTCAGAGAATACTATTCTCTCAAAACGATAGGATGTTCTCAATGTCCTCGATGTCCTCGATGTCGCAGTGCGGGTTGGCGCCGCCGGGTGAGCCGACGGCGCTCGTGTTCGAAGACCGGCACTACAGCCTCGCGGAGCTCAACGCGCTGGCTGACGGGCTGGCCGCGAGCCTGGGCGGACGTGGCGTGACGGCTGGTGCGCGGGTGGCGTTGATGGCGTCCAACCGCCCCGAGTTCATCGTCGCGCTGCACGCGATGTGGCGGCTGGCAGCGACCGTCGTGCTGATCAGCCCCGCCTGGAAGCGCGACGAAGTCGAGCACGCGCTGGCGTTGACGAATCCGTCGCACGCCGTCGGCGACCATGCGGTCTTGTCGGAACTGATGCCGATGCTGCATCTCGACGAGCCGATCTCGCCAGGCGAAGCGGTGTTCGGCCCACCGCCGCCGGATGCCGACGCAGTGTTGGCGTTCAGCTCGGGCACGACCGGTCTGCCCAAGGCCGTCCGGCACACCCATGCGTCATTGCACGCCGCGGTTCGGCATTGGCGTGACGCGCTGGGCTTGACCTCCCGCGACCGAATCCAGATCGCCACGCCGCCGTCGCACATCCTCGGCTTGCTGAACATCGTGACGGCACTGCAGACCGGTGTATGGATGCGGTTGCATCGCCGATTCGACATCGACCGAATCCTGCAGCACATCCAAGCCGATCGAATCACCATCGAGATGGCCGTCGCGCCAATCGCTTCGGCCATCGCGTCGCACCCGCACCTGGAGTCCTACGACCTCTCGTCGCTGCGGTTCATCATGTGGGGCGCGACCCCGGTCAGCGAAAGCGTCGCCCAGACCGTCACAAAGCGCACCGGCGTCGGTTGGGTTCCCGCGTATGGCACCACCGAGCTGCCGGTCATCACCTGCAACCCACTTGACGGCGCCCGGCTCGATTCGGTTGGGCAACCAGTGCCGGGCGTGCAGGTGCGGGTTGCGTCGCTACAGACCGGCGAGCCGGTCGGCCCGGGTGAGGTCGGCGAGATCCAGGCGCGGTCGGACTCGCTGATGGCCGGCTATCTGCCGTGCGAGGCAACGCGAGATGTCTTGTGCGACGGCTGGTATCGCACCGGTGATGTCGGATATTTTGACACCGGCGGTTGGCTGCGGATCACCGACCGGGCCAAGGAGATGATCAAGGTCCGGGGTTTCCAGGTCGCGCCCGCCGAGATCGAGGCCGTGCTGCACGCTCACCCCGCCGTCGAAGACTGCGCGGTGTTCGGAATCCCCGACGGCGTCGACGGGGAGTCGGTGGTCGCCGCCGTCGCGACGCGGGCACCGGTCGACGCCGCCGAACTCAGTGCCCGGGTGGGCGAGCGGCTCGCGTCGTATAAACGCCTGAGCCGTGTCGTGTTCGTGCCCGAAATACCTCGGCTGCCCTCCGGAAAGGTGCTACGCCGAGTTGTCAAGGAGCGCTATGGATGTACGTCTGACAGCTGAACAACGACAACTGCGCGACGCCGCGGCAAAGCTGGCCGACGACCTCGGCCCGGGATCGGTGCAAGGTCTCGCCGACGACGATCGAATTGCCCGGTTGGACAAGCAAATCGAGATCACGGGTTGGCGATCGCTGCGTTCCGACGGTGCCTCCGGCGTCGAAGTCGCCATCGTCGCTGAGGAATTCGGCCGCGGATTGGTGGACGCGCCGTTTCTCGGTCCGGTCCTCGCCGACGATCTGGCGCGGCATGTCGGCCACGACGGCTCCGGGTCGACCATCGCGCTGGGTGGTCACGGCATCGACGCACGGGGCTACCAGCGGGCGTTGGCGTTGGACGGCACCACGGTGCTCGCCGTCGACCTGGGCGCCGTCCCCGACGCCGTCGACCTGACCCGGGCCACCGCCGATGTCGTCGTAACACCAGTCGCTGTCGGCGAAGTCGACTCCGATGTCGCCAACCGGTGGCTGGCACTCGCTCTGGCCGCTACGTCGGCGGACCTGGTCGGAACGGCCCGAGGCGCACACACCCTGGCTTGTGACTACGCGAAGATCCGTGAGCAATACGGTCATTCGATCGGGTCCTATCAAGCCGTCGCGCACCTGCTCGCGGAAAGCCTGGCGCTGATCGAGGGTTCGGTGAGTGTGTTGCGCCATGCCGCCTGGGCGGTTGACGAGCTCGCCCCGGTCGAGGCGATCCGCGCCGCTCGGGTCGCGAAGATCTACTGCGCGCGCGCCGCACGAACCGTGTGCGAGACCGCTATCCAGGTGCACGGCGGCATCGGCAATACCTGGGAGTGCCTGGCGCACGTCTATCTGCGACGTGCGCTGACATCGACCGAACTGTGGCCCGTCAAGCTGGAGGAGATCGACGTTGGACTTTCGTGATTCGCCCGACGAAGCCGCCTTCCGAGAGCGGTTACGATCGTGGCTTTCTTTGCACGCCAAGGAATTTCCGAGCTCAGGCGACGAGTATTGGGCCCGACAGGGTGAATGGCATCGTGCGCTGTATAAGGGCGGCTTCTTCGGGTTGTCCTGGCCGCGCGAGTACGGCGGGCAGGAACTGCCGCCGGTGTACGACGTCATTCTCGACGAAGAGCTGGCACGGGCCGGCTCCCCGCCCCGGCCCAGCCTCGGCTACCTCGTCTCCGGCCTGACCCGACACGGCAGCGAAGAGCTCTGCCGCCGGTTTCTGCCCGGCATGATCAACGGCACCGAACGGTGGTGCCAGGGCTTCAGCGAGCCCGGCTCGGGCTCCGATCTCGCCTCGCTGACAACCGCCGCCACCCGCGAGGGCGACAACTACGTCATCCAGGGACACAAGATTTGGACCAGTTACTCCGATGTCGCTGACTGGTGTCTGCTATTGGCCCGTACTGATCCGGACGCCAAACGCCACCGCGGCATTTCGGCGTTCATCATATCGATGAAACAGCCTGGCGTGCGACAGCGTCCGCTGCGCATGATCAACGGTGTCACCACCGAATTCGGCCAGGTGTTCTTCGACGGTGCTTTCGCGCCGGCGGACCACATGGTGGGTGCCCCGGGCGAGGGGTGGGCACTTGCCATGACGGTGGTCGGCCACGAACGCGAACCCTCCACGCTGGGCTACGCGGCCCGCTACGGCAAGCTTGTTCGTGAGCTGGCCGCGCGCACCGACGGGCCGGCGGGCGAGGAGCTCGCCTGGGCGGTTGTGCAGACCGAGATGCTGACCCATCACGTCCGACGGCGGTTGTCCGAACAGCTCGACGGTGTTACGCACACGTCGGACGGATCGCTGGACAAGTTGTTGATGACCTGGGTCGAGCAGTCGGTCGGCCACGCCGCGTTGGCTGTCGCCGGCATCGACGACCCCGGCCTGCTCAGCGCCTATCTGTACAGCCGCGCGCAAAGCGTGATGGGCGGAACATCGCAGATCCAGAAAAACATCATCGCCGCACGAATCTTGGGATTAGGAGTCTGACATGTACGACATGCCGACCGAAATCGACGTGCAGGCCGACGGGCCGCTACGCATTATCACGCTGAACCGGCCCGATTCGCTGAACTCGGTCAACGATGACCTACACCACGGGCTGGCGAAGCTGTGGCAGCGGTTGAGCGACGACCGCAGCGCCCGAGCCGCGGTGATAACCGGTGCGGGCCGGGCCTTTTCGGCCGGCGGCGACTTCGCGTATCTGGCCGAGTTGGCTGGCGACGCCGACCTGCGCGCCAAGACCATCGCCGACGGACGCGAGATCGTGTTGGGCATGGCACGGTGCCGGATACCGGTAGTGGCGGCGGTCAACGGCCCGGCCGTCGGTCTGGGCTGCAGCCTGGTCGCGCTCAGCGACATCGTCTACATCGCCGAGAACGCCTACCTGGCCGACCCGCACGTGCAGGTGGGGTTGGTGGCCGCCGACGGCGGACCGCTGACCTGGCCGCTGCACATCAGCCTGCTGCTGGCCAAGGAGTACGCGCTGACAGGCACCCGGATCCCCGCCGAGCGGGCGGTCGAACTGGGCCTGGCCAACCACGTCGTCGCTGATCCGGTCGCCGAGGCGGTGCAGTGCGCACAGAAGATCATGCAACTGCCGCAGCAGGCCGTCGAAAGCACCAAACGCGTCCTCAACATCCATCTTGAGCGCGCAGTGCTGGCCAGCCTGGATTACGCTCTGTCCGCTGAGACCCAGTCCTTCCAGACCGAGGACTTCCGCTCGATCGTGACCAAGCTGGCGGCCGGCAAAAACTGAGCTGCCGCCGGCATGCTGCCGAACGTCACGCCAGAGTGGCTTTCGGCGGCGACGGTCGCGCTGGCGTGACGCTCCTGGCGCCGACGCCTACTTTGGCGGGAATCGCAGCGCACCGTCCAGCCGGATGACCTCGCCGTTGAGGTAGTCGTTTTCGACAATGCTCTGCACGAATGCGCCGTATTCGGCAGACCGGCCCATGCGCTTGGGGTAAGGGATCTGCGGGCCCCAGTACGCCTCCAGCTGGTCGCCGGCCTTGCCGTAGGCCGGCGTGAGGAACGTGCCGGGGGCGATGGTGACCACGCGGATCCCGAGCGGGGACAGGTCACGCGCGGCGACCAGCGTCATGCTGACGACGCCGCCCTTGGCGGCCGCATAGGGCAGCTGGCCGATCTGGCCCTCGTAGGCGGCGATCGATGCGGTGTTGATGATGACGCCGCGCGCGCCGTCGACGGGTTCCTGGCGCGCCATGGCCGCGGCGGCCAGCCGCAGCACATTGAACACCCC
Organism: uncultured Actinomycetota bacterium; assembly: GCA_963751315.1. GTDB lineage: Bacteria > Actinomycetota > Actinomycetes > Mycobacteriales > Mycobacteriaceae > Mycobacterium. The sequence continues at coordinate 43,892 of CAVVUH010000012.1, forward strand.
GGTCAGGTAGACGTCGATCGTCGTCTTGAAGCCGTCCAGGTCCAGCGGCGAGCCGTCCTTGCCGACCAGCCGGCCACCGCTGGCCGGGCCGCCGTGCGCATCCACCGAGATTCGCAGCGGGCCAAGCGATTCCGCTTCGACCAGCGCCGCCTGCACGTCGTCGGTGTTGGTGGCATCGGTGCGCACATAGCGGGCATCGAGCTCGCTGGCCAGCTTCTTGCCTTTGTCGTCGGCCAGATCGGCGATGACCACCTTGGCTCCCGCCGCGTGCAGCCGACGAACGGTGGCCTCACCTAGGCCGCCGGCGCCGCCGACGACGATCGCCGAGGTACCGCTGATTTGCATTGGCGTTTCCCTTCTTGCAATTCTTACTCTCAAACTAAGAGAATAGTATTCTCGTCTCGCCGCGGGCGACTCGGGTCCCCCTTGCCGAATTGGAGAGAAACCGCGATGTGCGAGGTTCTGGCTGCATGATCATCAGGTGACCATCGGTGATCTGATCGAGGCCGCGCGTGGCGGTTCCCCGCGTGCCGCAGGCCGGCTGCTCAGCCTGGTCGAGGGTGAGCGTCGCGACGAGGTGCTGGCGAACCTCGGTCCGTCGTCGATTCTGGTCGTTGGGATCACCGGCCCGCCGGGCGCGGGTAAATCGACGACGATCGCGGCGTTGGTGGGGGCTTATCGGCAGCGCGAGTTGCGGGTGGCGGTGCTTGCCGTTGATCCGTCATCGCCGTTCAGCGGGGGTGCGCTGCTCGGCGACCGAATTCGGATGGCGGCGCACATCAACGACCCCGATGTGCTGATCCGCTCGGTGGCCACCCGGGGACATCTGGGCGGGCTCGCCGCGGCCGTGCCGGCGGCCATCCGGCTGCTCGGGGCATTGGGTTACGACGTGATCCTGCTGGAAACGGTCGGCGTAGGGCAGTCCGAGATCGAGATCGCCGCGGTCGCCGACCCGACCGTGGTCATCCTCAATCCCGGTGCCGGCGACGCGGTCCAGGCTGCGAAGGCGGGACTGCTGGAGGTCGCCGACATCGTTGCGGTCAACAAAGCCGACCGGGCCGGCGCCGAGCAGACCGTCCGCGACCTTCGGGGTGAGACCAAAGCCCCGATCATCAGCCTGATCGCCGCGAAAGGTGAAGGGCTGTCGGACTTGATGGAGGCGATCGACGCGCACCACCGCGCCGACAGCGCCGCGCGCCGGTCCGCTCGCGCGCGAGCCCAGATCCTGTCGTTGGCGCAAACCCGGCTGCGCACGCACCCGGATCTCGATCGGCTCGCGCAGTCGGTGGCCGATGGCCGCGACGATCCCTACACCGCGGCTGAACGGCTGCTGACCCGCGGAGCGGGGTCTACTCAACCGGCAGGTTGAGGATCCGCCGTGTCGTGCGCAGCAGGTCGGCGCGCAGGGTGTCGTCGTCGATGTCGGTAACCAGTGGATGCATGACGCCGGCGGAGATGGCTCCCGACAGCATCGCCGCCGGAACGCGTCCCATCGGATCGGTGTCGCCGAGCAGCACCGCATAAAGGCGGCCGACGTACTGGTGGAACGGTTCAGGTGGCGGGCGACCGCGACATCAATCACCTTGCCCAGCAGGACTTCTCGAGCTCGAATTGCGCACCTTTCCGCCTCGGCCGCCTCCAGAGCAGGTTCGAGCCCGCCGATTTCTCGTTCGGTGAGCGCGATGACGATGTCGTCTTTGGATTTGAACTGCCGGTAGACGGCCGCCTTCGTGACCCCGATCGCGTCGGCGATCATCTACAGTGACGTGCCGCTTACTCCTTGCTGCGCAATCAAATTGAAGGCAGCATCGAGGACGCGGGTCTGATTGCGGTGCGCGTGATGGAGCCGAACCGAATGGCGGACCGTCCAGAGATCACAGGGAGAGGGAAGACGACCGGCATTGCCGTGTTGTTGCCGATCGGCTACTGTGCCGGGTGGCTCATCGGCGACAAACCCGGCCCACGGAGACTCATGACATCGCGATCAACGGCCAACGAGGTTCTGGTCATCATCGGTGCCGGCGGGATGGGGCTGTCGATCGCCCGCCGCGTCGGAGCGGGACGAACAATCGTGCTGGCCGACGTGAACGCGGCAGGCCTGAATGCTGCCGCCGATGCGCTTACCAGCGACGGGCATCGGGTGCTGACGCGAGAAGTCGACGTCACCTCGCGGCGTTCGGTGGCCGCCGTTGCGGAGATGGCAGACAAGGCCGGCCTTGTCACGGCTGTTGTTCATACCGCGGGACTTTCGCCGCAACAGGCACCCGCTGAAGCGGTTCTGGCGGTCGACCTGCTGGGGGTCGCCCTCAGCATCGACGAGTTCGGCCGCGTGATCGAGCCCGGTGGCGCCGCGGTCGTCATCGCCAGCATGGCCGGCCACATGCAGCCGGCGCTTGATCCGGGAGTTGAGCGGCAGCTGGCGAGCGCGCCGACTGACCAGCTGCTCGGCCTCGAAGCGTGCTCGAAGATCACCGATAGCCGGATAGCATATCCATTCGCCAAGCGGGCCAACCAAATCCGGGTTGCCGCCGCGGCCGGGTCCTGGGGTGAGCGCGGCGCGCGGATCAATTCCATCAGCCCCGGTGTCATCTCCACGGCGATGGGGCGATTGGAGTTGAGCAGTGAATCCGGCGCGCTCATGCAAGCCATGGTCGACAACTCCGGCCTGCGACGTCTTGGGACGCCCGAGGACATTGCCGCCGCCACCGAGTTCCTGCTCGGCCCGTCGGCCGCATTCATCACCGGCACCGACCTGTTGGTCGATGGCGGCGTCGTCGCCGCGATCCGAACCGGCACAATCGATCTCGCCAAGGCACTCGCCGAACGCTGACGCGCGTCTTTGCAGACGAGGAGCTTCGATGAGAGCGTCCGTGGTGACAGCGCCGGGACAGACGCAGGTCGTCGAGCTACCCAAGCCTGCGGTCGGACCGACGGATGTCCTGGTGAAGATACGGGCCTGCGGCATCTGCGGGTCGGACGCGTTGTACATCGCGCTGGGCGGGCTGCCGCCGCGGCAGGGACGCATGCCGCTCGGCCACGAACCCGCGGGCGAAGTCGTTGAAGTCGGTCGCGACGTCACCGGCGTATCCGTGGGCGATCATGTCGTGATCAATCCGATGGCGGCGCCCAGTGGCATCATCGGCAACGGCGGTGCGACCGGTGCGCTCGCGGACTATCTGCTGATCGAGAACGCCGTTCGCGGCAAAAGCCTTGAGATCGTGCCTGGCCACGTACCTTTCGAAGTGGCGGCACTGAACGAGCCGATGGCTGTCGCGCGACATGGGGTTAATCAAGTCGCGCCGAAACCGTCCGACAAGGTCGTGGTATTCGGTGCCGGTCCGATCGGGCTCGGGGCAACAATCGGATTCAAGGCCGTTGGTGTACAACATGTCATCGTTGTCGACCTGATTTCGTCACGGCTGGAGAAGGCCCTCGAAGTGGGTGCCGACGCGGTTATCAACTCCACCGATGAAGACGTGGCGCGCCGCCTGATCGAACTCCACGGCGCAGGCGAGTCGATGTTCCCGGGGAAGGCCGCCACCGACGTCTATCTGGACGCCGCGGGTGCGCCCGCGGTGATCAACACCGCCTTGACGGCCGCCAAGTCGGGAGCCCGGGTCGTGGTGGTCGCCGTCCACAAGGAGCCGATACCGGTCGACTTTCTCAACGTCATGAGCAACCAAATCACCATCGTCGGATCGATGGGCTATCCGGAGGAGATCTTCGAGGTCACCAAAGACATCATCGACAACTGGGAGAAGTACGCGGTCATTATCAGCCATACGGTCCCATTCGATGACGTAGCCGAAGCGCTGCGGCTCGCCACCACGCCCGGTGCGGCCGACAAGGTGGTGGTTACTTTCGGCAGCGGAGACGTGCAACGGTCTTGATTTATTGTGTTGCAACGTGTTTCATAAAGTGATGACTCGTTCTGCTGATGAGCTGGTAACCGAATTCTGTAAGCTGTGGTCGTCCCCCAACCCGGAAGAATTGGCCGGGTACTTCACCGAAGACGCCGTCTATCACAACATTCCCATGGAGCCTGTGCAGGGTCGAGAGGCGATCAAGCAATTCATCGCGGGATTCCTCGCCGCGGTTGACGGCATCGACTTCAATGTGCACCGGCAGGTCAGCGATGGCACGGTGGTGATGAACGAACGCACCGACGTGATGCATCGCAAGGACGGCGGCGAGGTAGCGCTACCGGTGATGGGTGTCTTCGAGGTACACGACGACAAGCTCGCAGCCTGGCGTGACTACTTCGACATGGCAGCCATCACGAAGGCCTTTACCTAGGCCGTCAGCTAGTCAACCGACTTGCCTGTTGCCGCGGTGTAGCCGGCGCGGAATCCGAAAACCATCGCCGGACCGATGGTGCCGCCGGCGCCGCCGTAGGCCCGCCCGGTTACGCCGCCCATCGCGTTGCCGGCGGCATACAAGCCCGGTATCGGCGCGCCATTGACGTGCAAGACCCGTCCGTCGCGGTCGGTACGCGGCCCGCCCTTGGTTCCCATCGCACCGACCGAGACCGGTACCGCGTAGTAGGGGGCGGTATCGACGGGGCCAAGCGTCTTACCGGCCAGCGTCGTCGCGCGGTCGTCACCCCAATAACCGTCGTATGCGCTCGAGCCACGGCCGAAGTCGGGATCCGATCCCTCGCCGACATTGTGGTTCCAGTCCTCGGTCGTGCGGGTGAGTCCGTCGAGTGCGATTCCGGTCTTGGCGGCCAACTCGGCCAGATCGGCCGACGCGCAGAACCAATCCGGAATCGGGTCTCCCGGCTCGACACCCAGGAACCCGTAACGCTTGAGGTGCAATGAATCGAACACGATCCACGCCGGGTCGTTGACGTAGCCGTCACGTGGGTCCAGGTAGTGAAAGGCGCCGGCCATCGAGTTGTAATCGCAGGCCTCGTTGACGAATCGCTTCCCGGCCCGGTTGACGATGATGCTGCGCGGGCGAGTTCGTTCCAGGCGTACGCTGCGGCTGCGTTGTTTCCCCTCGATCGTGTCGCCCGGGATCTGGACGATCGGCACCCACCACGCTTCGCCCATGTTGGCCAGATCGGCACCGTGAGCCATCACCATGCGCAACCCGTCGCCGGTGTTGTTGGGTGGTGAGACGGCGCCGTGCATCGGTCCGCGCAGGAAAGCGTTGACCAACGACGGATCCCATTCGAACCCTCCGGTGCCCAGGATGACACCGTGACGGGCATGCACCCTGAGTTGTCCTCCCGCGCAGCTGATCCGGACCCCGACAATCTCGCCGCCTTCGGCATAGAGCTCCTCGGCCCGAGCATTCGTCTGCGGTGTCACGCCGGAATTCAGCAATCCCTTCAGCAGCCCGGCGATCAGCGCAGTGCCTGCCACGCACAGGTCCGTTGTGCTCTCATCGATAGTCGCGTGCAGCCTCGCCCGGGTTTCGGCGTCGAAACCGACGTTGGACCAATCGGCCGGGAACGAGGTGATCCGATCCCGCCATTCGCCCAGTCGGGCGAGATCGAAGGGAGCAGCGGTCAGCGATCGTCCCCCGGTCGGCCGGCCGCCGGGCAACTCCGGTTTGTAATCCGGGAAACCGTCGGCGATCTCGAAGTGCAAACCGCTGTGCGCCTCCACGAAGTCGAGCATCGCCGGCCCTGTTCGCACAAACGTCTCGACCAGCGCCTGATCCATCGAACCGAACGACTGCGCGTCCAGATACCTCAGCGCGTCATCCACCGTCAGTTCCCCGTCGGACGCACGCTTATGCGCGGGAATCCACACCACCCCGCCCGAAACCGCCGTGGTGCCACCGACAGTCGCGGCTTTCTCGTAGACCGCCACCGAAGCGCCGTTGGCGGCCGCGGTCAACGCCGCGGTCAGTGCGGCGCCGCCGCTGCCCAGTACGACGACGTCGACTTCGTGGTCCCAAGACCGCATAGGCTCGTATTCCTTCCAGCTCAGGTCAGCTGAGTAGTGCCGATAATTCCTTGGCTGCCTTGATGACTGCGTCCTTGCCCCGCATCACCACGTCT
>CAVVUH010000013.1:0-138835 GCA_963751315.1 uncultured Actinomycetota bacterium
GCCGCAAACGGTGACGTCACGTTGTTGCGCATCCACTCATCATCTGTCGCCGACACCAGCGCGCCGTCTGCGGGCTAGGGCAAACGCACCTGCTCACGGTACGGCTCCATAGAACTCCCGAATACCCGGCAGAGGAACTGGCCGCGAAAGTAATATTGCCCCCGACTAAGGTGACACGGGGGAACATCTAACTCAAAAGGCTGGTTGAGGGGGTCGGACGTATGCCAGCGGAGCGCGGGTCGGGTTGGCCGTTGGTGGGCCGCGATGACGAGGTTCGTCAGGCGTTGGCGGCGCTCGATGACGACGCGGAGTTTCAGGGCGTCGCGTTGGTCGGCGATAGCGGGGTCGGCAAATCGACCCTGGCTCGCGCCCTGGCCACGACTGTCAAGTCGGGGGGACGGACGGTGCGGTATGTGCTGGGCACCCAAACCGGCTCCGCCGTGCCGTTGGGCGCGTTCTATCGGTCCGTGACTGTCGACGCTCCACGAGAGCCCGCCGCGATGTTGGCCGCCGCGCAACAAACCCTGGAGCAGGACGAGAACCTGGTCGTCGTCGTCGATGATGCCCAGTGGCTCGATCCGGTGTCGTCGACGCTGGTGTACCAACTTGCCGCCAGTGGCGCTGCACGGGTGATCGTGACGATCCGGTCGGGCAACGACGCGCCCGACGCGGTGACCGCGCTGTGGAAAGAGCAGCTGTTGCTGAGCCTGCGCATCGAGGCGTTCACCCGGGCGCAGACCGGGGAACTCGCCCGCGCCGTGCTCGGCGGCGCCGTCGAGCCACGGCTGATCAACGAGTTACACCATCGGGCTGCGGGCAGCCCGCTGCTGTTGCGCGGCTTGCTGAGCGCTGGCCGGGAAAGTGGTGTGTTGGTGCGCACGCAAGACGGTTGGCGGCTTCAAGGTGCGCTGCGTGCAGACCGCCAACTGCAGGATCTGCTGGAGTTTCGGCTGCGATCCTTTGCGCCGGAGGAGTTGGAGGCGGTCGAGGTTTTGGCGGCTGCCGAGGTGCTGGACTGGGAGATCCTGCGTGGGCTTTGCGACGCCGACGCGGTGGCACGCCTTGAGCGCCGCGGCGTGGTCCAGTTCGTTGCGGATGGATCGCACACGGTGGCGCGGTTGTATCACCCGCTCTTGGGTGAAACGGCTATGCAACGCGCTGGGGTGGTGCGCTCGCGGCAGCTCAATGGCATGCTGGCACAACACCTTCGGAAGCACCTGCGGGCGGAAGGGCAGCGCTCGAGGCCACCCGACGTGCGCACCCAGATCCAGCTGGCCCAGTTCATGATGCGCAGCGACCTATCGCCCGACCTCGACGTGATCATCAATGCGGCGGCGAGCGCGCTGGAGATGTCGAGCGTAGGTCATGGAGAGGAACTGGCCCGGTTCGCGTTGGATCGCGGCGGTGGCCTGCCGGCTGCGATCGTGCTTGCTGACGCGCTGAGTTGGCAGGGCCGCGGCGACGAGGCCGAGGCAGTGCTCGGTGACGTCGATCCTGATGGCGCCGATGAGTTGCTGGCGGTGCGATGGGGCTGTCTGCGCGCGGTGAATCTGTTCTTTGGTTGCGGGCGGGTTGAGCCCGCCTGGGAGGTACTCGCCAACGTGAGGGATCGCGTCGATTCCGAGGCGAGCGTCCGTCTTGTCACCACTCTGGAGGTGTCGTTCGCGTGCTTCTCCGGTGACCTTGCGACGGCGATTGACCTAGGGCTGGCCCTGTGTGCATCCGATGCGCAACCGCCGGCGACGACGTGGGCGGCGGCGTCGACGTGCTGGGCGTTGGCGCTGACCGGGCGGTTTGGCGAGGTTCACCGCATAGCGGATGCGGGGCGGGCAGCTGGGCTCGACCAATTGGGACCGCACCGGTTTGTCATGGGGTTGGCTTTGGCTGAGGTGATGGCGGCGACGGCCGCCGGTGATTATCCGGCGGCCGAGCGGGTTTGGGAACGCTATGCTCCGATGGCCACGGTGGGACCTGAGGCAGACGCCTTCGTGCACGCGATGCTCGGACTCGTGCAGCTTGCCCGCGGTGCGCTGTCTGCGGCCTGTGTTGCATTTCGTGACTCGATATCGGCCATGTCGCATGGGTTTCCAACGGGCTGGTTGATGCTGGTGGCGGCCTGGTCAGCGCAGGCCGAAGGCGCACGGGGAGACCGTGAGGCTGCGGCTGCCTCGTTGCAGATTTCCGAAGACGCGTATGGACCGCAGGTAGCCGTGTTCTTGCCGGAACTTGAGCTTGCCAGGGCCTGGGAGCGGGCAGCTGTCGGCGAGACGACGGCCGCCCAGACGCATGCGGTGCGCGCCGCGCAGATCGCGCAACAATCCGGGATGTACGCCGTGGAGATGTCTGCGCTGCACACGGCTGTCCGGTTGGGCGATCATTCGATGACCGCAAGGCTAGAGGAGCTCGCCACGACGTTGGACACGCCGTTGGCGGAGGCGGCGGCCGCGCATGCTCGCGGGCTGGCCAACCATGACGGCGACCTGCTGGACGCCGCGGCAGATCGGTTCGCCGACCTGGGTGCGCTGGCACTTGCCGCCGACGCTGCGGCCCAGGCAGCGCACGAAGACGCGCGCAAACGCCATCGTGGTAAGGAAGTAGCCTCATCGGCCCGGGCACACGCGCTGGCCAGCCAGGGCGAAATCCGGACACCGGCAGTCGCTGCCACGGCCCGGCCGCTGCCCATCAGCGACCGCGAACGCGAGATCGCGATGCTGGTCGCGGCCGGCTTGTCTAACCATCAGGTCGCCGACCGGCTGTTCGTCTCGGTGCGGACGGTGGAGGGACACCTCTACCGGATCTTCGCCAAGCTCGACATCAGCAGCCGCGACCAGCTCATCCACTTACTAAGGCTGGAGCGGTCTGGGGCTTAAGACGATCGGCGTGCGCGAACCACGATTTGGCCCTCGCCGTGCTGCCCTGGAAACCGCGGGCCGCTCGCACGTCGTTGCTTCGGCGATGCTCGACGCTCACCCGCCCGCCGCCGTTGACGCCATGCCGGATTCCGGGTAATCCCGGGCGCATGAGAGGAATATCACGGCGCTCGTTCGGGCAACTCGCCGCGGGAGCAAGCGTGGTGGGCGCCGCCGGACTGGCAGCTGCCTGCAGCGGCTCCAGGCAGCCCGCCGGCTCGCCATCCACACCCGCCGCTCCGCCGCCGCCGTCGGGACCGGGTGTGGGCTTAGTGCTCGGACACGAGCAATTCACCACAGCACAGCTCGTCGACCAGGCCCACGCGGCCGAGCAAGCCGGCTTCCGCTACCTGTGGGTCAGCGACCACCTCCAGCCTTGGCAGGACAACGAGGGACATTCGATGTTCCCCTGGATCACGTTGGCGTTGGTGGGCCAGCGCACCAGCCACATCCCGTTCGGCACCGGTGTGACATGCCCCATCTACCGCTACAACCCGACGACAGTCGCCCAGGCGTTCTCCTCGCTGGCGCTGCTCTACCCTGGCCGGGTCTTCCTTGGCGTCGGAACGGGCGAGCGGCTCAACGAGCAAGCGGCCACCACCCAGTTCGGACCGTACCGGGAGCGCCACGACCGGTTGATCGAAGCCATCCAACTCATCCGGCAGCTATGGAGCGGACAGCGAATCTCGTTCCAAGGACGATACTTTCAGACCAACCAACTCAAGCTCTACGACGTGCCGCCGGCGCCGCCGCCGATCTTCGTGGCCGCGGGCGGACCCAAAAGCGCACACCTGGCCGGGCAGTACGGAGACGGTTGGATCACCGAAGCCAGCGGTGTCAAAGACCAAAAGCTGGTGGCCGCCTTCAACCAGGGTGCACACGACTCCGGCCGCGATCCCACCACCCTGGGCAAGCGAGCCGAAATGTTCGCCGTCGTCGGCGACCAGAACGAAATCACCAGCGCCGCAGAACTGTGGCGGTTCACCGGCGGCGCCGTCGACCAGCCCAATCCCGTCGACATCCAACGCGCAGCGGAAGCCAACCCCTTGGACAAGGTCATCCACGGCTGGACCACCGGCACCGACGCCGCCACCCACATCGCCGCGGTGCAGGCGGTTCTGGACGCCGGCGCGACGCCGTTCATGCGCTTTGCACAGCGGAATCCGCTGGCCGCGATCGACTTCTACCGCACCGCGGTGTTGCCGCAGCTGCACTAGTGGCGGGTCAGCGCAGCACGGCCTTGAGGTAGGTCACGCCGGCGAAGGCGGCCGCGACTTCGTCGTCGGGGTAGACGAAGCCGTTGGCGGCATGCATCTGCGCGACCGTGCGATGCGAAACCCGCCAGCCACGCTGGGTCAGGAATTCGATGATGTGGCTGCGCTCGAAGTGGTAGACGAGGTCGTTGAAGTCGAGGTCGAACCCGAGCTCGCTCATCCGTTCGTGATGGGCGCGCCAGCGCTCATCCGTGAAAATCGTCGTGTCCGGGACGAACTCGTTAGCCAGTTGGCTGCCGGCGGCGCTCGAAGTGGTCACGTTGTCGAACAGAGCGTCTTGCGCATCGGGCGGTAGATAGACCACCAACCCCTCGGCGCTCCACGCCGCGGGGGCCTGCGTGTCGAAGCCCGCGGCCTGCAGGGCCGCAGGCCAGTGGTCGCGCAAGTCAACGGCAACGGTTCGACGCTCGGCGGTCGGTTCGGCGCCGAGCTTGCTCAGCGTGGAGGTTTTGAAATCGATGACCTCCGGCATGTCGACCTCGTAGACGACGGTGCCCTTCGGCCAGGGCAGGCGGTAGGCACGCGCATCCAGACCGGCCGCCAGGATGACCGCCTGGCGGATGCCGTTGTGCGTCGCGTCGACGAAGTATTGGTCGTAGAACCGGGTACGGACCGCCATCCCCCGCCCCATCCGGTCGGGATCGAATTCGGTGTCGTCGGTGACCGGTATTTCGCCGTTCACCAGGCGGGTGTAGACGTCGATGCCCACTGCGCGCACCAACGGCGCGGCAAACGGATCGTCGATCAATCCGGCGGCTGAGGCCAGCGCCCGTTGGGCGGCGACCATCGTCGCCGTCGCGCCCACGCTCGTCGCCAGATCCCAGCTGTCGCTTTCGCTTCGCAAGGACATTGCGGCTCCCATCTCGGCGTTTCCCAAACAATATAGATCACCTAGTTATTGCCGGCGAAGGCGCCCTTGACAGCGCCGTCGACTGCGCTACTATCTGCGTATGCATGCAGATAACGAGGATGTCCGGTTGCCGGACGACCAGGTCAGCCTGGTGGTCGAGGTGTTTCGGATGCTGGCCGACGCCACTCGTGTGCAGGTGCTGTGGTCGCTCGCCGACCGCGAGATGTCGGTCAATGAACTCGCCGAGCATGTGGCCAAACCGGCGCCGTCGGTGTCCCAGCACCTCGCCAAGTTGCGGATGGCACGGCTGGTGCGGACGCGCCGCGAGGGCACGACGATCTTCTACAGCCTGGAAAACAATCACGTTCGACAACTCGTCGTCGACGCCGTCTTCAACGCCGAGCACGCCGGTCCCGGGGTGCCGCGGCATCACCGCGTCGACGACGGGCTGCGGGTGGTGGAGCGGCAGCAGAAGGGTGGCTGAGCTGTCAGCTACCTAAGTGTTACAACCAAGCAACACAATGTGTTTCACACAAAGGAGATGATCACAAATGAGTGAGCAGCACAACCATGAAGGGCCGCACTCGCACGAACACGAGCACGGCGGGGTCGCTCACACGCACGCCCACACCGCGCACGACCACGAGCACGTCGAGCACGAGCACATCCACACCCACGACGACGGAACCGAGCACAGCCACGGACACGTGCATCAGTCCGGCCTCGAGGAACCTCACAACCACGCACACAGCTGACCACGGCCGCGCTGACGGGCCCGGTCGTTGTTGTTAGACGTTGGGGCAGTAGTGCTTTGGGCTGTCGCGCTCGTCAAGGGGCGGCAAGTTGCGCGCGGGAGTCTGTACCAGCGGCGCGTCGGCCGGGATGCGGCCGCTGACGCGGTCCAACCCGCCGCGGGCCCGCGGGTGCTTGCGATAGCGCGGCGGCACGAAGGCGAAAACCAGACGCACGACATCGCCGAGCCGGCGGTGTAGCCACTCGTCGCGACGCGACCAGCTGTAGCCCATCAGCTCCCGCACCGCGGGGTCGTAGAGACCGACCGTCAGCCAGACGAAGAACGGCGCCAACAGCTTGCGCTGTATGGCCCAGAGTCGGTCTGGAAGCCATTGCGCAAAGGGCGGTTTGGGCAGCTCGGTTAGGTCGAGCACCGCGCGCGCCGCGAAGTTGTTCTCCAGCACCTCACGACACATGTGGTCCCAATAGACCTGGAAGTCTTCCCAGGTCTTCGGCACCGGCCGCATGCTCATGCCGTACATGCGGTACCACTGCACGTGCTCGTCGAACAGCTGGCGCTTCTGGGCTTCGGTGATGCCGCCGCAGAACCGTTCCGCCACAATTAACGTGCCGACGAAGAACGTGGAGTGCGCCCAGTAGAAGACATCGGGGTTCAGCGCGTGATAGCGCCGGCCCAGACTGTCGGTGCCCTTGATGTCCACGTGATAGTCGCGCACCTCGGCGCCGGTCGTCGGCGCGCGGTCGCCGTCGAAAACGACGCCGCCGATCGGGTACAGCGAACGCAGCAACCGCGGCCAGCGTTCGCGGAAGAACGTCGAGTGCTCTTCGACGGCCGCACCCAGTTGCGGATGCATGTTCTGCATCGACCCGGCCCACGGGCCCTGCAGCATGCCGCGCCAGTCACCGAAGTACCGCCAGGTCAGCGAGTCCGGGCCCAGCGGCTGCGGCGGGGCGTCATACCCCAGCGACGACACCGGGCAACCGGTCGCAACCGCCCCGCTCGCCACCTCGTCGGCAGCGCGTGTGCTGGTCAGCGGGTACGCCTCGGACGTATCTTGAGTCACTGGCGAAGTTTCCTGTCCGTATCAGCCAACCTGACTACATGCGTTGTCATTATAGACCTTAGGAGTGATGTGCCGTCCGGTCAACGACGGGGCCGCTGGTCCGGCGTTCCCTTGGAGGATCGCCAGGTCCTGCGGCGAGACGAACTCATCGCGGCGGGTGTGCAACTGCTCGGTGGGGAAGGCGGCCCGGCGGTGACGGTGCGGGCGGTATGCCGTGAGACCGGGCTCACGGAACGCTACTTCTACGAAAGCTTCACCGACCGAGACGAATTCGTCCGCGCCGTCTACGACGACGTCTGCGCACGCGCCATGTCGGCGCTGATGTCCGCGACCACACCGCGCGAAGCCGTTGAGCGATTCGTCGCGTTGATGGTCGACGACCCGGTGCGCGGCCGGGTGCTGTTGCTGGCCCCGGCGGTGGAGCCGGTGCTGGTGCGGTCCGGTGCAGAGTGGATGCCCAGCTTCATCGACCTGCTACAGCGCAAGCTGACCCAAATCGGCGACCCGGTGCGGCAAAAGATGATCGCCACCAGTTTGATCGGCGGCCTGACCGCGCTGTTCACCGCCTACCTGGACGGGCGACTGGCGGCCAGCCGTGAGCAGTTCATCGACTACTGCGTAGAAATGCTGCTCAGCCGGGCCACAACGCACTAAGGCGATCATGCGCCACGAAATAATCTGCCGGGTGGGAACTTGAATGTCACCGGCATACACAGATATATTGCTGAGACCGACAGACACAGATAACTGGGAGACACCGTGCCGGACCCGCAAGACCTCGACTTGTTGCGTGAACTCGAGCCAGTCGTCGAGAAGTACATGAACCGGCATCTGAGCGTGCACAAGGCCTGGAACCCGCACGACTACATCCCGTGGTCGGACGGCAAGAACTACTACGCACTCGGCGGCCAGGACTGGGAGCCCGGGCAGTCCCAACTGTCCGACGTCGCGCAGGTCGCGATGGTCCAGAACCTGATGACCGAGGACAATCTGCCCTCCTACCACCGCGAGATCGCGATGAGCTTCGGCATGGACGGCGCCTGGGGTCAATGGATCAACCGTTGGACCGCCGAGGAGAACCGGCACGGGATTGCGCTGCGCGACTACCTGGTGGTGACCCGCGCCGTCGATCCGGTCGAGCTGGAGAAGCTGCGTATGGAGGTGGTGAACAGGGGTTTCAGCCCCGGCCAGAACCAGCAGGGCGACCTGTTAGCCGAGAACTTGTTCGACTCGGTCGTGTACGTCACGTTCCAGGAACTGGCCACCCGCGTCTCGCACCGCAATACCGGAAGGGCGTGCAACGAGACGCTCGCTGATCAACTGCTGGCCAAGATCTCGCAGGACGAGAACCTGCACATGATCTTCTACCGCGATGTCACCGAAGCCGGCCTCGAGATCGCGCCGAACAAGGCGATGCATGCGTTGCACCGCGTGCTGCGCAACTTCAAGATGCCCGGATTCTCGGTGCCGGAGTTCCGCCGCAAAGCCGTGATGATCGCCGTCGGCGGCGTCTATGACCCGCGCATCCACCTCGACGAGGTCGTGATGCCGGTGCTGAAGAAGTGGCGCATTTTCGAGCGTGATGACTTCACCGGCGAGGCCGCCCGGTTGCGCGACGATCTTGCCGTGCTGATCAAGGAGCTCGAGGTGGCCTGCGACAAGTTCGAGGTGTCCAAGCAGCGCCAGCTCGAGCGGGAAGCCCGCAGGGGCGACCTGCGGCTCACCGCTCGCCAGCTGCACAACACCGAGGGCAAGCTGTCCTTGAGCCGACGGTAGCCGGCAATGCGGATTGGTCCCATCGCGCTGGCCAGCCCGGTGGTGCTGGCTCCGATGGCGGGTGTGACGAACGTCGCGTTCCGCACCTTGTGCCGCGAACTGGAGCAGGCCCGTGTCGGAACGGTGAGCGGGCTTTACGTCTGCGAGATGGTGACGGCGCGTGCCCTTGTCGAGCGGCACCCCGTCACCATGCACATGACGTCGTTCTCCGACGACGAATCGCCGCGATCGCTGCAGCTCTATACCGTCGATCCGGCGACCACCTATGCGGCGGTGAAAATGGTTGCCGACGAAGACCTGGCCGATCACGTCGACATGAATTTCGGCTGTCCGGTGCCAAAAGTTACCCGTCGTGGCGGCGGGGCGGCCCTTCCGTTCAAGCGGCGGCTGTTCGGCCAGATCATCGCGGCGGCCGTGTGCGCCACCGAGGGCACCGACATCCCGGTGACGGTCAAGTTCCGGATCGGCATTGACGACGCCCACCACACCCATCTCGACGCGGGCCTGATCGCGGAGTCCGAAGGCGCGGCCGCGGTCGCACTGCATGCCCGCACCGCCGCCCAGCGCTATTCCGGAACCGCGGATTGGGAGCAGATCGCGCAGCTCAAGCAACACGTGCGGACGATCCCGGTGCTCGGCAACGGCGACATCTTCGAAGCCAGCGATGCGCTGACCATGATGGCGGTAACCGGGTGCGACGGCGTTGTCATCGGCCGGGGCTGCCTGGGCCGGCCCTGGCTGTTCGCCGAGCTCTCGGCCGCGTTCACCGGCAGCCCGCCGCCTGCCCCGCCCAATCTCGGCGAGGTCGCCAACATCATCCGCCGGCACGGTGAGCTGCTCGCCGCCCATTTCGGCGAGGACAAGGGGATACGCGATATTCGCAAGCACATCGCCTGGTACCTGCACGGCTTCCCGGCAGGATCCGAATTGCGACGTGCTCTGGCGCTGGTCAAAACACGCGCCGAACTCGACATTCTGCTGGACAAACTCGACGCCGACGTGCCGTTCCCGACCGCGGCGACCGGGCCGCGCGGGCGCCAGGGGTCACCCGCTCGGGTCGCCCTGCCGGACGGCTGGCTGGCCGACCGCGATGACTGCACGGTGCCCGCGGGGGCCGACATCATGCACTCGGGCGGCTGAACGGACGATCCAGGTCGATCCCGACATCGCGTTTCGGCAGATGTCTCGATACGATGTGGAACTTGTTGCGTCGCACGCCGGTGGCCGAGCCCTAACAAGCTCGGCCACCGCCGCGGCACGACCGACAAACACGACGCGACCAAACCGGTCGCATGGATTTGGAGCACTGCCAGCGCCGGCGCTGCCCTGTTGTACGTCGGGCACCTCATCAGATTCGGAGGCCGGGTAAGACATGAGTGACGGCGACTTTGGCGCCGATAAAGCCACTCCTGATGCCGCTTCCGGTCGTCCGCGCGCCTCGGGCGTCGACGGTGACGATCTAGGGTTTACCGCAACGGCGCCGGGATCGCGAGGCTCCGCGCCGTGGGAACGATTCGGAGCGCCCTCGCAAGGAGTCGTCGTGGCCCGTCGGTGGTCCCAACGACCGCCACCGCCAACCGAGCCTGTCGCCGACGAAGACGGCGAGCCACATGGATGCCATACCGATGGTGGGCTCACCGTCGCCGACCTGATCGCGAAGATCGGCGGCCCGACCGCGACCCGGCCGAGCCGGCATCACGCGGCACCTGACCTCGAACCGCCAGAAGCGGCCCCAGCTCGGGCCGGCGACGAGCATGACGACGGATACGACGCCTATGCGGTGCCGGTCTCCCCGGCCTATGACTTTCCGTTGCCTGACTTCGAGGCGGGCCACCTCGAGACCCGCACCGGCGGTGCCGACACCGAGCGGACCACCGTTGTGCCGAGAACGCCGGTCACGACCCGACCGGCGCGGATCGTCGACGAGCCCGCAGCTGACGAGATTCTCAAGCGGAAGCCGAAGCGCAGGCGCAACGGGGTCATGCTGGCCGGCCGCTTGACGGCCGCCGCGATTGCGGCCGCTGCGCTCGCGCTGACCGGCGGGGCTTGGCAGTGGAGCGCGACAAAGAACCACCGGCTCAACACGGTCAGCGCACTGGACCCTCAGTCGCGGGACATCGTCGACCCGAACGGTCAGTACGGCGACGAGGACTTTCTGATCGTCGGCATCGACTCCCGTGCCGGGGCGAACGGCGATATGGGCGCCGGCGACACCGAGGACGCCGGCGGCGCCCGGTCGGACACCGTCATGCTGGTCAACATCCCGGCAAACCGGAAGCGCGTTGTCGCAGTATCGTTTCCGCGCGACCTGGCGATCACCCCGATGAAATGCGAGGCATGGAACCCCGACACCGGGAAATACGGCCCCATCTATGACTCCGACACCAAGAAGTGGGGCCCGAGAAACGTCTACACCGAGACGAAACTGAACTCGGCCTTCTCTTTCGGCGGGCCGAAGTGTCTGGTGAAAGAAATCCAGAAGCTGTCCGGCCTGAGCATCAATCGCTTCATCGCCGTTGACTTCGCGGGCTTCGCCAAGATGGTCGACGCGATCGGCGGCGTGGAGGTGTGCAGCACCGCCCCGCTGAAGGACTACGAGCTGGGCACCGTGCTGGCGCACTCCGGACGTCAGCTGATCGACTCGAAAACTGCACTGAATTATGTGCGGGCCCGCAACGTCACCACCGAGAACAACGGCGACTACGGGCGCATCAAGCGCCAGCAGCTGTTCCTGTCGTCGCTGCTGCGCTCGCTGATCTCCAAGGACACCTTCTTTTCGTTGAGCAAGCTCAACAACGTTGTGAACATGTTCATCAGCAACAGCTACGTCGACAACGTCAAGACCAAAGACCTCGTCCAGCTCGGCCAGTCGGTGCAGGGCATGTCCGCCGGCCACGTCTCCTTCGTGACCGTGCCGACCGGCGTCACCGACGAGAACGGCGACGAACCACCGCGCACCTCCGACATGCGGGCGCTTTTCGACGCGATCATTAACGACGACCCGCTGCCGGGCGAAAACGACCTGAACGCGACATCGAGCCCGCCGACAAAGTCGCTGACCAGCAAGGCACCCCAGGCGAGCCCGTCGGCCGAGCCGCATCCCGAGCAGGTCCAGGCCGTGACGGCGGCACCGCAGGACGTCACCGTGCAGGTGTCGAACTCGACCGCCAAGTCGGGTCTGGCTGCCATCGCCAGCACCGAGCTGAAGCACCACGGCTTCAAGGTCAAGACGCCCGACGACTACCCGAGCTCGCTGAAATCCACCACGGTGTTCTTCTCGCCCGGCAACGAAAAGGCCGCCGCCACCGTCGCGGCGTCGTTGGCGAACCCAAAGGTCGAGCGGGTCACCGGAATTGGGCACGTGGTGCAGGTGGTGCTCGGCCCGGACTTCTCTTCGGTCAGCGCTCCCCCGCCCGCCGGCTCGTCGGTCAGTGTGCAGGTCGACCGCAATACCAGCACACCACCGACCAAGCTTCCGGAGGACTTGTCGGTGACCAACGCCGCCGACACCACCTGCGAATAGCGGCAACCGCCGTCGAGAAACTGAACGAACACCGGCATTCACCGTGAGTTCATGCCCCACTTCATGCGGGTTCATGCCGGTCTTTGGATTCAGAACGTAGGCTTGCGATATGCGGACCGCGTACCACGAACGGCTCTCTGAGCTCTCCGAACAACTCGGCGAGATGTGCGGGCTGGCCGGTGTTGCGATGGAACGTGCAACTCAGGCGCTGCTACAGGCCGATCTGGTGCTGGCCGAACAGGTCATCTCCGATCACGAGAAGATCGCAGAGCTGAGCACCCACGCCGAGGAGAGTGCTTTCGTGTTGCTCGCCTTGCAAGCACCCGTCGCCGGCGACCTTCGGTCGATCGTGAGCGCAATTCAAATGGTCGCCGACATCGACCGAATGGGGGCGCTGGCCCTACACGTCGCCAAGATCGCCCGGCGGCGTCATCCGCAGCATGCATTACCCGAAGAGGTCAACGGGTACTTTGCCGAGATGGGCAGATTGGCTGTGGAATTGGGTAACAGCGCGCAAGAAGTGCTGCAGTCCCGCGACCCGGAAAAGGCCGCGCGCATTCGCGAAGAAGACGACGCGATGGACGACCTGCACCGCCACCTGTTCACCGTATTGATGGATCGGGAGTGGAAGCACGGGGTGGCCTCAGCGGTGGACGTGACGTTGCTTGGCCGGTTCTACGAGCGGTTCGCCGATCACGCCGTCGAGGTGGCACGCCGGGTCATCTTCCAGGCGACAGGTCGCTTCCCCGACGACGAAGCCGTCGCCAAGTCCGGCTGAGCCCAATTGCCCGAGTCGCCCCCGCAAGCGGGTGGGGGTACCCCAGCCGCGCAGCGGCGAGGGGGCGTGCCCCCACCTCAGGCCGTTCCGGCCTGCATCGTCGTCGGGCTATCCGAAGCGGCCGGAGATGTAGTCTTCGGTGGCCTTCTGAGTCGGGTTGGAGAAGATCTTCTCGGTGTCGTCGATCTCCACTAAGCGGCCCGGCTTTCCGACAGCCTCCAAGTTGAAAAACGCGGTATGGTCGCTGACCCGCGCCGCCTGCTGCATGTTATGGGTGACGATGACGATGGTGTATTCCTGTTTCAACTCTGCGATCAGATCCTCGATCGCCATCGTCGAGATCGGGTCCAGAGACGAGCACGGCTCATCCATCAGCAACACATCGGGTTGCACGGCGATGGCCCGTGCGATGCACAGCCGCTGCTGCTGACCGCCGGACAACCCGCCGCCCGGCCTGTTCAACCGGTCCTTGACCTCGTCCCACAGGTTCGCGCCGCGCAGCGCGTATTCGGCGGTGTCGTCGAGCAGTTTTCGGTTGCGGACGCCCTGCAGTTTCAGCCCGGCCACCACATTGTCGCGAATTGACATGGTGGGAAACGGATTTGGCCGCTGGAA
The DNA here is from genome assembly GCA_963751315.1 of uncultured Actinomycetota bacterium. Classification (GTDB taxonomy): domain Bacteria; phylum Actinomycetota; class Actinomycetes; order Mycobacteriales; family Mycobacteriaceae; genus Mycobacterium. The sequence goes on from CAVVUH010000013.1 coordinate 13,543, forward strand.
GACCATTCCGATCGCACGACGCACGCCTACCGGGTCGATCCCCGAGCCGTAGATGTCATCATCGTCGAGCAGCACCATGCCCTGCATGCGGGCACCGGGGATAACTTCGTGCATCCGGTTCAGCGTGCGTAGCACTGTCGTCTTGCCGCAGCCCGACGGGCCGATGAATGCCGTCACGCTGCGGGGCAGCACGGTTAGCGAAACGTCTGCGACCGCCTGGAACGAGCCGTAATAGATGTTGACGTCCTTGAGGTCTAACCGCTTAGCCACTGAAGCTCCTGCCTAGCGTCTCGGGCGCAAAGACTTTCGCGCCCACCCTGGCCCCCACATTAATAACGGCGATCAGCAGAATCAGCGTCAGGGCGGCGCCCCACAGACGATCGGTGGGAATCGGGTTGCCACCCGCGCCTGCCGAGGTCTGGTCGTACATCATGCCCGGCAACGACCCCATGAAGCCGGTGAACATGTCGAAGTTCATCGCCTGCGAATAGCCCACCAGGATCAGCAACGGGGCGGTCTCTCCCATCACCCTGGCCAGCGCCAACATGACGCCGGTGATGATGCCGGACAGCCCGGTTGGAAGCACAATTCTGGTGATCGTTTTCCACTTCGGCACGCCGAGCGCGAAACTGGCCTCGCGCAGATCCGCCGGGACGATCCGCAGCATCTCCTCGGTCGCGCGCACGATCACCGGAAGCATCAGCAATACCAACGCCAGCGACACCGCGAAACCGGACCGGGGCAAGCCGAGCGTGGCGATGCACAGCGCGTAGATGAACAGCGCGGCCACGATCGACGGGACCCCGTTGAGGATGTCCACCGCGAATGTTGCCAGCTTGCCCAGCGGGGTGTCGCCGCCGTATTCGACCAGGTAGATGGCGACGAAAATGCCGACCGGTATGGAGATGATCGCGCATACCAGGCCCTGCATAACCGTGCCGACGATGGCATGGTAAGCGCCGCCACCGGGTAAGAACGCCGTCATGTCGGCTTGGGAATGCGTCCACCACTCGCTTGATCTGACGGCGTTAAGACCTTTGGCCACAACCGAATAGAGCACCCAGAGCAGCGGTATCAGGGCCACCGCCACCGACAGCGTCACCAGCACCGTGGCGATCGCGTTGGCCAGCCGTCGCCGCAGGCTGAGAGCGGTGAACGTGCGCGCTTTGAGTGGGCGGTCCAGGATCGAGGTCATCGGGTGTCCTTGCCGGCGACGGCGGCGCGCGCCATCGCGTTGACCACGAAGGTGAGCAGGAAAAGCACCAACCCGGCGGCGATGTAGGCACCGGCTTTGTATTGGTTGTTGAACTCGGAGGCGGTGGCCGCAATCTTGGTCGCGAAGGTGTAGCCGCCGTCGAACAGCGACCAGCCGAACGCCGCCTGGGTGCCGCGCAGAATGATCAGCAATGCGACGGTCTCACCCAGCGCTCGGCCCAGGCCCAACATGGCGCCGCTGATGTAGCCGGAACGTCCGAACGGCAGCACGGTGGTCTTGACCACCTCCCAGCGGGTGGCGCCGAGCGCGAGCGCCGCCTCGATGTGGCTCTGCGGCGTTTTGATGAACACCTCGCGGGTGACCGCGGTGATGATCGGCAGGATCATCACCGCCAACACAATCCCTGCGGTGAAGATGGTGCCGCCACCGGAAACCGAGGCGTTGCCCGTCGCGAACAGAAAAAACCAGCCGAGGTGTTCATTGAGCCAGGTCGCGATCGGTCGCAGCCGCGGTGCCAGTACGTACAGACCCCAGACCCCGTAGATGATCGACGGGACCGCGGCGAGCAGGTCGACCAGATAGGCCAGTGGTCCGGTGATCCGGCGCGGTGAGTACTGGGCCAGGAAAATCGCGATGCCCAAGGCAACCGGCATCGCCAGGATCAGGGCGAACAACGCCGCGAACACCGTCACCTGCAGCAGGTCGAAGATGCCGAAATGCATCGCCGAGGTGTTCGTGGTGACCCAGTTGCCGCCGTAGGTGAAGAAATTCTCCTTGTCGCGCGCCAAGGCGGGGATCGCACGCACGAGCAGAAACACGCCGATTGCGGCGATCAAAACGACGATCAGGACTCCCGAGCCCTCGGACAGGCCGTGAAAGAGCCGGTCGCCACGACCCCGTTTGCCGTTGCCCCACGGCAGGGAGCGGGTAGCCGTCGGCTCAACCGAAGCTGCGGCGACGACCTCACCCGAACCGGCATCGGCTGGGTTCGGCGTTGTCACTGTGCTCCCATCAATCAAAAGCCTTCGGCCACAGATCAATCGGCTTGATCACTGGATCGCGTTGATCGCGCCGAGCAGGCGATGTTTGAACTTATCCGGCAATGCAACGTACCCGGCGGCCGGAAGACCGCTTTGAGCGTTGTCGGCGGCCACCGTCAACAGCGACTTGACGGCGGCGGTGGTGGCCGGGTCGTAACCCTTGGAGCAGATGATCTCGTAGGTGGCCAGCACCAGTGGGTACGCACCGGCCGCTTTGGTGCTGTAAAGCGATTTCAGATTCAGTTTCAAGTCGTTACCCACGCCGGCGAAGGTGGCGCTGTCGATGGCCTTGCGCGCCGCGTCGTCGCTGAGCGCCACCGCGCCGCTGCCGTCGTTGATCTGCGCGTACGGCACGCCGCTTTGATCGGCGAAGCCTTTCTCGACGTACCCGATGGCGCCGGGCGTGGACTGCACGGCCTGGATGATGCCGGCGGACTTTTGCGCACCCTCGCCCACGCCGCCCTGAAACTCGCTGCCGGTGCCCCTGGTCCAACTCTTCGGGGCGGCCGCGGCCAGATACTTCTGAAAGTTGTCGGTGGTACCCGAGGAATCCGACCGGTAGATCGGCGAGATCTTCCTGTCGGGCAGTGCGACGCCGGGGTTGAGCGCGACGATGGCCGGATCGTTCCAGTTGTAGATCCCGCCGCTGAAGATCTGGGCCAGCACGTCAGCGTTGACAACCAGCTGCTTGACACCGTCCAGATGGTAGGCAACCGCGACCGGCCCGAAAACCATCGGCAGATGCCAGGCCGGGTTTCCGTTGCAGCGCTTGGCCGCCGGATCGAGCTGGTCGTGACTGAGCGGTGAGTCCGAGCCGGCGAAATCCACATGCGCGGCAATGAACTGCTCACGTCCGGCGCCCGACCCGGTCGGGTTGTATGCCAGCTGCTTATCGGGACACAGCTGAGCCCAGTCCTTGTTGAACAACGCGATCGCGTTTTGCTGAGCCGTGGAGCCCTCCGCGGTCAGGTCGCTCTTACCGCCGCAGTTCACCGGTCCCGTCGGTGCCGACATACCGTGGAGGTTGTTGTCGCTACCACAGCCGGTCAACATCAGGCTCGCGGCCACAGGCGTCGACACCGCCGCCACCAACGCCCTCCCCAGCGGGTGAAGCTTCACCACCCTCACTTTCTCAATGACTTTGTCCGCGACTGAGTCTCCCAGCAGCCATAGCCGTCTCCCAGCAGCCATAGCCGGGCTATCCGGAAAGTATGCCCCAGGCGTAGACGGCATTCGCCCGCCACGTGAACGCCCAGTGAACAGCTCAGCGGACGCCCGCGCCGCCGCTGGTAGAGCCGGGTATGGACGCCGCATAGGCGGTGTCGACGCTGTGCTGGGTGAATCCCAGGCGCCGATAGGTCCGCAGCGCGGCGGTGTTGTCCGACTCGACGTAAAGCATCACCGTCGGTTGCGCTACTCCGGCAAGTTGCCGCGCCAGGAACGCGACGCCCACCGACGTCAGCGGTCCACCCAGACCGGTGCCTTGTGCGGACGGATCGACGCCAACGACATAGACCTCACCCAGGCCGGGCTCGTCGGGGTGCACTTTCGTCCAATGGAAGCCGAGCAGGGCGTCCGTCTGCTCGTCGACGGCCAGGAACAGCCCCTCGGGGTCGAACCACCGCTCGGCGCGACGCTCGGCCAGGTCGGTTGCCGTCCAGCCGCCCTGTTCTGGATGCTCGGCGAACGCGGCATTGTTGACCCGCAGCAGCTCCGCGTCGTCGGCGCCGCCGGCATAGGTCCGGATGCGCACCCCGTCGGGTATCGCCGGTTCTGCGATGCCGTCCAGCGAGCGGCGCATCTGAATGAGTTCTCGAACCGCCACCAGACCTAATGCTGACGCGGTCGCTCGCGCCGACTCCAGCGTTCCGTGCGCCCAAAAGCGGTTCTGCCCAGCGGTTTTAGATAATGCGGCACGAATCATTCCGGCGCCGATACCACGTCGGCGGGATTGCGGATGCACCACCAACTCCGCCATGCCGAACCGATCTTCCTGCCCCGGAGAAAGATTCAGATAACCGATGACTCGGTCGCCGCCGCCGCTGGGATCACGGCCGGTGGCCAGCAGGTGCCCGGTGCGCCGATGTGCCAACTCCCGCAGAACTTGCTCACCGACCGGTGCCACTTCATCGAATTCCGCCGCCACGCTGACGAGTTCACGTATCTGCTGCTGCTCCTCCGCGGCCAGCACCACCCGCCACTCGGGTGACGTCACTGGCTGCGCAGCGGATCGACCAGCGGGTCTTGGCGACTCTCTGTATCGAATTCGTTGTCCTCGGCGGCGGGCTCGCTGCCCGGCAGCCGACCGCGGGTCGGGCGGACCGCTTTGTAGCCCACGTTGCGTACGGTGCCGATCAGCGATTCGTACTCCGGCCCCAGTTTCGCCCGCAATCGACGCACGTGCACGTCGACCGTCCGAGTGCCACCGAAGAAGTCGTATCCCCACACCTCGTGCAACAGCTGTGCCCGGGTGAATACCCGGCCGGCATGCTGTGCCAGGTACTTCAGCAGCTCGAATTCCTTGTAGGTGAGATCCAGCGGACGTCCGCGTAACCGGGCCGTATAGGTGCTCTCGTCGATCACCAGTTCGCCAAGCGTGATCTTGCCAACGCTTTCCTGGTCCTGCAGGCTGCCGCGCCGGCCGATCAGCAGGCGGAGCCGGGCATCGATCTCGGCGGGCCCGGTGCTGGGCAGCAGGATCTCGTCCAGACCCCAGTCGGCGTTGACGGCCACCAGGCCGCCCTCGTTCACCACCACCACCGCCGGAATCGAGCGGCCCGTCGAACCCAGCAACCGGCACAGGCCGCGCGCTGCAGGCAGGTCGAGTCGCGCGTCGACGATCAGTACGTCCGCGCTACCTGCTTCCAGCAGGGAAGAAACGTCGGGCGGCGCCGTGCGCACGGTGTGGGCAAGCAGCGACAACGACGGCAGGACCACGTCCGGGTGCGGCTCCGCGGTCAGCAGTAGCAAGTCCAAACAAGCCCCTCCAGCGTCGTGGGAAAGGCGTCTCCCAAATTCATGGCGAGATGTGAAGTTATCGGCCAGGTTATTTAACGATAGCGTGAACCCTAGTGTTCAGCGCGGGGACGATGCAGACCGGAACGCTCTGAGGCGACGCGGGCAGACCCGATCCCGCGCGGGGACGACGGCGCGGTACGCCAGAATATGCGGATGCGTAAGGTGCTGGTCGCCGCGACGGCGGTGGTGCTGGCCATCGTGATCGTGCTCGTCGGCGCCGCGGCGGTCGATTTTGGGACCACCATCTACGCGGAGTATCGGCTGGCCCGCACGGTTCGCGACACGGGTCACCTGGGTTTCGACCCATTCGTCGCGATTCTCGGCTTTCCGGTAATCCCCCAGGCGATGCGGGGTCGCTACGACGACGTGGAAATCAAGGCCGCCGGAGTAGATCGTCCGGTGATCGGCAAGGCCACGCTGGAGGCCACCATGCACTCGGTCGACCTGACCGACGCGTCGTGGCTGATCCGACCTGACGCCAAGCTTCGGGTCGGCAAGCTGGAGAGCCGGATCATCATCGACTCGCTGCATCTCGGCCGCTACATCGGTATCCGCGATCTGATGGTCGAGGCGCCCCCGCGGGAGACCAACAACGCGACCGGCGGCACTACCGAATCGGGGATCTCTAGCAGCCACGGTCTGGTGTTCACCGGCACCCCGAAATCGGCCCACTTCGACAAACAGGTCAGCGTCTCCGTCGACCTCTCGATGGCTGGCGACGATGAGACCACGCTGGTGTTCACCCCCACCGGGGTGCTGACCGGCCCGAACACCGCCAATCAGAAGGTTCCCGACGACAAGCGCGACGCAGTGCTAGCCGCGTTCGCCGGCAAGCTGCCCGACCAAAGACTTCCGTTCGGGGTGGTGCCCACGAGCCAGGGCGCCCGCGGCTCCGACGTGATCATCGAGGGAATCACCACGGGATTAAACATCACGCTGGACGGGTTTAACCGGCCATGATTCGCGCCAGCGACGATGCAGAGCGGAGCGATGGGTTGGGGGTACGCCCCCTCGCCGCTGCGCGGCTGGGGGTACCCCCACCCGCCTGCGGGGGAGAGCGGCGCACATGATTCGCGCCAGCGACGATGCAGAGCGGAGCGATGGGGTGGGGGTACGCCCCCTCGCCGCTGCGCGGCTGGGGGTACCCGCACCCGCTTGCGGGGGAGAGCGGTGCACATGATTACCGCGATCGTGGCAGCGTTGGGCGTGCTCGCACTGGCCGCCGGCCTCGGGTGGCTGCTCACCCGCCGTGCCGGCGCCGTCCGGGCATCAGATCCCGAATCGACTCGCGAAGTGGACACCACCGACCTCGGCTTGTCTGGCACCGGACCGACCCTCGTGCACTTCAGCGCGACGTGGTGCGGGCCATGCGCCCGGGTGCGCCAAGTGATCGACCAGGTCAGCGAAGACCTTGGCGGGGTGGCGCATGTGGAAATCGATATGGACGCCAATCCGGATGCGGCGCGGCGGCTTTCGGTGCTGTCGTTACCCACCACGTTCATCTTCGATGTCGACGGGCGCCAGCGATACCGAGCGTCGGGCGTGCCCAAAGCTGGCGACTTACGCTCAGCGCTGTCCGAGCTGTTGGCTTGACCACCGAGCCGATGGGTAAACTGATCGACGTGTCAACCCGGCTGGAGCTCTTGCTCACCAAGCGCCGCACAGTAGATCTGTGCCGCATCGCGGGTTGCTGCTGTTGTTGTAGTCGCTGAGTAGCCGCGCTTTCTCGCGCCGCGCTCGGAGCAGCCAGGAACAAACACCATGGCGTGCGTCCCCATACCCCGTGCACAGAGCACTTAGGAGCAGCATGATGTCCAGCCCCAAAACCACTGACCAGGTCGATGTTCGAGGGCCGCGTTTCGCCGCCTGGGTCACCACCGTTGTGCTGGTGATCACCCTGCTTGTCTCGGGGGTCAGCCCGCTGGCCGCCGCGGTCATTCTGGGCCTGCAAGCCATCATCTTCGCGATCGGCGCCGTGGGCGGCCCGCGTCGTCATCCCTACGGACTCGTATTCGCCAAAGTCGTGGCACCACGCTTGGTACCGGTCCGCGAGCGTGAGCCGGTGCCTCCGCTGAAGTTCGCCCAACTGGTCGGCTTGATCTTCGCGATAGTCGGCACGGCCGGGTTCGCCTCCGGCGCCCCCCTGGTCGGCGTCATCGCCACCGGCGCAGCGCTGGTAGCGGCGTTTCTCAACGCAGCTTTCGGCATCTGCCTGGGCTGCCAGCTCTACCCGCTCGTCGTGCGACTAAAACCAACTCCGAGCACTTCCTAGCGACCGAAAGGATTCCCAACATGCCACGCTCCGACGTCCTGGTCTCCGCCGACTGGGCCCAGAGCAATCTCGATGCCGATCACGTCGTCTTCGTCGAGGTCGATGAGGACACCAGCGCCTACGATGGCGGCCACATCGCCGGGGCCGTCAAGCTGGACTGGCGTACCGATCTGCAAGACCCGGTCCGGCGTGACTTCGTCGACGCCCAGCAGTTCTCCAAGCTGCTGAGTGACCGCGGTATCGCCGACGACGACACCGTGATCCTCTACGGCGGCAACAACAACTGGTTCGCCGCCTACGCCTACTGGTACTTCAAGCTGTACGGCCACGACAACGTCAAGTTGCTCGACGGTGGCCGCAAGAAGTGGGAGCTCGACGGGCGGCCACTGTCGAAGGACACGGTGACGCGTCCCGCGACGTCCTACACGGCCAAGGCGCCCGACGACACCATCCGGGCGTTCCGCGACGAGGTGCTCGCCGCGATCAGCGTGAAAAACCTGGTCGACGTGCGCTCCCCCGACGAGTTCTCCGGCAAGATCCTGGCGCCGGCGCACTTGCCGCAGGAACAAAGCCAGCGGCCCGGCCACATCCCCGGCGCGATCAACGTGCCGTGGAGTAAAGCGGCCAACGAGGACGGCACCTTCAAGGCCGACGACGACCTGGCCAAGCTCTACGCCGGCGCCGGTTTGGACGGGTCGAAGGAGACCATCGCCTACTGCCGGATCGGTGAGCGGTCGTCGCACACCTGGTTCGTGCTGCGCGAGCTGCTCGGGCACCAAAACGTCAAGAACTACGACGGCAGTTGGACGGAATACGGCTCCCTGGTGGGCGCCCCGATCGAGTTGGGAAGCTGATATGTGCTCTGCACCAAAGCAAGGACAGACGTTGCCCGCCAGCGTCGACCTGGAGAAGGAGACGGTGATCACCGGTCGGGTCGTCGACGGTGACGGCCAGGCCGTTGGCGGCGCGTTCGTACGTCTGCTGGACTCCTCCGACGAGTTCACCGCCGAGGTTGTCGCGTCAGCCACCGGCGACTTCCGGTTCTTCGCCGCACCGGGATCCTGGACGCTGCGGGCGCTGTCAGCGGCAGGTAACGGCGACGCGGTGGTGAACCCGTCGGGCGCGGGGATCCACGAGGTCGACGTCAAGGTTGCCTGACCCGTCTCCCCGGCCAGTCGCAGCACCCGCTTCGCCGCCGAACTAGACTCGTGGCCGTGGTTTTGCTCTTCGAGATCATGCTGGTCGCGGCGGTGGTGGCGATCTCCTGGTTCGCGCTGTATGCGTTGTATCGGCTGATCACCGACGAGTCGTGAGCCGCGCCGGCGACGATGCAGAGCGCAGCGATGCGGAGGAGCGGCGCTTGGACTCCGCCGGCGACGATGCAGAGCGCAGCGATGCGGAGGAGTGGCGCTTGAGCTCCGCTGACACCGGTGACGAGTCGGCCCGTCCGCCCGGTTCCGCGGACCGTGCCGTGGCCGCCGCCGCCCAACGCGCGAAGGTGACCGCGGCCCGCAACATCCCGGTCTTCGACGATCTGCCCATCCCCGCGGACACCGCGAACCTCCGTGAAGGCGCCAACCTGAACGACGCCTTGCTGGCTCTGCTTCCCCTGGTCGGCGTCTGGCGCGGCGAGGGAGAGGGTCGCAGGACTGACGGCGACTACCGGTTCGGGCAGCAGATCGTGGTCTCGCACGACGGCGGCGACTATCTGAATTGGGAAGCCCGGTCCTGGCGGCTTACCGATTCGGGCGACTACCACGGACCCGACTTGCGCGAAACCGGCTACTGGCGCTTCGTGAACGACCCCCACGACCCCACCGAGTCACACGCCATCGAGTTGCTGCTGGCGCATTCCGCCGGTTACGTCGAGCTGTTCTACGGGCGCCCGCTGAACCAGTCATCGTGGGAATTGGTCACCGACGCCCTGGCCCGCAGCCGATCGGGCGTGTTGGTCGGCGGCGCCAAACGGCTCTACGGCATCGTCGAGGGCGGCGACCTGGCCTACGTCGAAGAACGGGTGGACGCCGACGGCGGGCTGGTGCCGCACCTGTCGGCGCGGCTCTCCCGGTTCGCCGGCTAATAGACGCCGGCGGCTGCGCCGATTGCTGCCCGACCAGGGCGGAGATGCGTTATCGGCGCATCGCAGTTTGCCTGTTCCTCGCGCCAGAGGAGAGTGCTGCGGGGCTGGCGTGCGCCGGCCAAACCGTGACGGTGGCCGACGGTAATCAGACGACCCCGTGGACCTTCTCCGAACTCAACGGCGCCCCGCCGAGGATTACGCAGCGGCGCACGCAGGCGGTCCCTAACGGCCGGGTGTGCCAGCGGGTATTGAGCGCAGTGTCCCGTGTGGTCATCGACGTCGTGGCGTGCGGGACCAGCATCACCAATGAAGCCGGCCAGGTCGCCGAGCAGATGGCCGCCAAGGTGACACCCTAACGCTCGCACATCGCGGTCTGATATCCGTTGCCGCAGAGAGTGTTTGGGGTTCGAGACTGGCTCTCACCAGCTGGAGGCCGGGACGCCGAGAATGGGCAGCCCCCGAGCCGTAGTTCCTGGTTGGACGGACCGGAGGCTCGGGGGCCGGGTGGCTGCGGGGAATTCGCCAGCGCGCGCAGGTGATTCCTCGCCCGGTGCAGCTAGCGTGCAGCCACCTCACAAGTCCATTCAGCTATCAATTTCGCGGACCACCTCCTTCCCTGTGTACGGCCGACCGTACCCGCTCAGGGCTGCGCCGACAACCGATTTCAGCGATCGCAGACAATGGCGGCGTCGACAAGTTCGGCGAATTCCGTCGCCAACGGGGCGCTCGGCAATGCCTGGCCGTCGAGCGTATGGACGCGCGCCGCCAGCGTCATACTCGATACCAACCAAATCCCTTGCGCTGCAAAAAGATCAGCGACACACAGAGCGCGATAGTCGCAGTCGTAGCCCTTGGCCCGGGCGACGCCGAACAGCGCCTGCTGCGTGGTGCCGCGCAGGATCGGATACCAGGGCGGCGGCGTCAGCAGGCACACGTTGTCGCCGCCACCGACGGCGATCACTACCGTCGAGCGAGGGCCTTCCAGCACGTAGCCGTCCGAGCTGACGAAAATGACGTCACCGGCGCCTTGCCGGGCGGCGTGCCGCAAAGCGGCCATGTTGATGGCATACGACAGCGTCTTGGCGCCGGCCAGCAGCCACGGCATCGCCTCGACACCGGTCGCGGGCAGCTCACGGGGCAACGTCAGCGCGGCAACCCCGTCGCGACGGGCCGCGGTGATCCGGTCGGCGATCGGATTGACGGTCACGTAGGCGGTGGGCGCCGAGCCACGTTCCCGGCCGCGGCTGTAGACCAAACGCATCGCACCCTCGTCGGCGGTGCCCGCCGCCCACCGCCGCGCCGCCAGGTCGATCGCGTGTCGCCAACCCGCCAGGTCCGGCTCCGGCAGGTCCAGCAGCTTGGCGGAGTGGCTCAGCCGGCCCAGATGCGCCTCCACCAGGCACGCACCGCCGGCGCGGACCAGCAATGTCTCGAACACGCCGTCGCCACGTACCGCGCCGAGGTCGTCGGCGAACAGCAGTGGCGTCCCCGGCGGATGTACCTCACCGTCGAGCGTGACGATCACGCCCGCCTGGCCTGTCATGGACCAGAAGCCTAACGCCGTAGACCCGTAGAGTTGGTGTGTGTCCGCTGTTCCCGCCCCCGATACCGGGCCCGACGCCGGCGCGATCTGGCATTACGGCGACCCGCTGGGCGAGCAACGTGCAGCCGAAACCGACGCCGTGCTGGTCGATCGCTCGCACCGTCGGGTGCTCACACTGACCGGCGCCGACCGGCAGACCTGGCTGCACAGCATCTCGACGCAGCACGTCAGCGAGCTTCCCAACGGCGCGAGCACGCAAAACCTCAGCCTGGACGGGCAGGGCCGGGTGGAAGATCACTGGGTCCAAACCGACCTCGGCGCCATCACCTATCTCGACACCGAGCCTTGGCGCGGCGAGCCGCTGTTGGACTACCTGCGCAAGATGGTCTTCTGGTCGGATGTGACCCCCGCCCCGGCCGACCTCGCGGTGCTGTCGCTGCTGGGGCCGCAGCTGGCCGAACCAGCCGTGCTGAAGACGCTCGGACTGGATGCATTGCCCGCCGAGATGACCGCGGTGCCGATGCCCGGGGTTGGCTTCGTACGTCGGATGATCGGGGCGCCGGCCGGCCAAGTCGAGCTGGACGTGCTGGTCGACCGGCGCGAGTCCGCCGACCTACAGCGTCGTTTGACGCAAGCGGGGCTGCGCCCGGCCGGAGTGTGGGCCTACGAAGCCCACCGAGTGGCGGCCGTGCGCCCACGGCTCGGCGTCGACACGGACGAACGGACGATCCCGCACGAAGTGGGTTGGATCGGCGGTCCGGGGATGGGCGCCGTCCACCTCGACAAAGGCTGCTATCGCGGTCAGGAGACCGTCGCGCGGGTGCACAATCTAGGCAAACCGCCCCGCATGCTGGTGTTGTTGCACCTGGACGGGTCGGCGGACCGGCCGGCTACCGGCGACGCGGTGCTGGCCAACGGCCGCGCGGTGGGCAGGCTTGGAACCGTGGTCGAACACGTCGACCTCGGCCCGGTGGCGCTCGCGCTGCTCAAGCGCGGGGTACCGGCCGATACCGCCCTCATTACCGGCGGCGACGCGGAGGCGCCCGCAGCGATCGACGCCGACTCGCTGCCGCCACTCGATGGGCCCGGCGCCGGGCGGGTGGCCCTCGAGCGATTGAGGGGAACGGCGCGATGAACGTCTGCACGGGGTGCTGCACAAGGTGCGGGGTGCAACAGCGCGCAACCATCGGGCACGGTAAGCTGTCGGCAGGACAATAAAGACAAAAGATCGGAGCCGCCTGCTTCTTGGGCCGCTCCGTTATTGCGCGAGGGGGTTCCCCCATGGGCCGCGGCCGGGCTAAGGCGAAGCAGACCAAGGTTGCTCGAGAACTTAAGTACAGCTCACCGGAGACCGATTTCGAGCGGCTTCAGCGCGAGCTGTCCGGGTCGGGCGATGACGACGCCGACCAGTCAGACGGCGAAGACCCCTGGAGCGACGAAAGCGAGTGGCGCCGCTGAAAGCCGGGTTTTCCGGCCCTACCTTCGGCCATTTCTGGCCCCGCGTTGTTATCGGTTGAAGTTGGGTTTTTAGAACCTTGGGTGTTGCCCGACGAGCTTCGCTCGTGGGCTTTCTTTCCCGCCCTTGTTGATTGCGCCCAGCACCCAGCAGTCCAAATGCCGGGCGGTCAGTATCGCCAGCGCCCGGTCGGTGTCTTCCGGCGCCACCACGGCGATCATCCCGACGCCCATGTTGAAGGTTTTTTCCATCTCGGCGCGAGAGACCCGGCCACGCTGGGCAATCATCGCGAACACCGGCGCCGGCGTCCATGTGCCGCGGTCGACCTCGGCTACCAGCCCGTGAGGGATGACGCGTTCCAGATTGCCCGCCAACCCGCCGCCGGTCACATGACAGAACGTCCGGACTTGGGTTTCGGCGGCCAGCGCGAGACAGTCCTTGGCGTAGATGAGAGTCGGCTCGAGCAACTCTTCGCCAAGCGTGCGGCCGAATTCTTCGACGTAACCGGCCAGGTTCATCCGGTCGATCTCCAGCAGAACCTTTCGGGCCAGCGAGTATCCGTTGGAGTGCAGACCGGACGACCCCATCGCGATGATGACGTCCCCCGGCTTGACCCGGTCCGGCCCAAGAACGTCCTCGGCTTCGACCACGCCGACGCCGGTAGCGGAAATGTCGTAGTGGTCCGGTTCGATCAGACCGGGATGCTCGGCGGTTTCGCCGCCGAGCAGCGCACAACCCGCGCGGATGCACCCTTCGGCGATACCGCCGACGATCGCGTTGAGTCGCTCCGGCACGATACGGCCCAAGGCGATGTAATCCAGCAGGAACATCGGCTCGGCACCGCAAACCACGAGGTCGTCGACCACCATCGCCACCAAGTCCAGGCCGACGGTGTCGTGCTTGTCCATCGCTTGCGCGACCGCCAGCTTGGTACCCACCCCGTCGCTGGATGCCGCCAACAACGGTTCGCGGTAATCACTACGCAGCGCAAACAGTCCGGCGAATCCACCAAGCTTGCTGCGTACCTCGGGCCTGGTGGCTTTGGACGCCAGCGGCTTGAACAATTCGACAGCGCGGTCCCCGGCTTCGATATCGACTCCGGCCGATGCATAGCTAACGCCCGGGGCGGCCGGGTCTTTTCCGGACTTTTTTGTAAGGTCGGCCATCGTCGATAAAGGCTACCGGTCAGCGCCGAACACGGGTATCGGCCACCTGTCCGCTGAGCTAGGGATGGCGCAGCACGGAGGCCTGCTCCGCTTCCGGGGAAATTTCGCGCGCCGCCAGGCTGGTTTGGGCGTCAGCCTGCACGACACCCCGCGCGGTGCTGGCAAGCATGTGCTCGATGACGTTTTTGCCCAGTGCGGTCTCGCTGGGCAGCTCGATCGGATACTTGCCGTCGAAGCAGGCCGCGCAGAGCCGCGAGGTGGGTTGCTCGGTCGCGGCGATCAGACCCCGTAGCGAGATGTATCCCAACGTGTCGGCGTTGATGGCATGGCGTACCGCTTCGAGCATCTCGTCTTCGTCTTCGACGGCGTTCGCGATCAACTCAGCCGGCGAGGGAAAGTCGATGCCGTAGAAGCACGGCCATTTCACCGGCGGCGAGGCGATCCGCACATGCACCTCCACGGCGCCGGCCTCGCGCAGCATCCTGACCAGAGCGCGCTGGGTATTGCCCCGCACGATCGAGTCGTCGACGACGATGAGCCGCTTGCCGCGGATGACCTCCTTGAGCGGATTTAGCTTCAGCCGGATTCCAAGCTGGCGGATGGTCTGCGACGGTTGAATGAAGGTCCGCCCGACGTAGGCGTTCTTCATCAGGCCTTGCCCGTAGGGGATGCCGGCCTCCTGCGCATAGCCGACCGCGGCAGGTGTGCCGGATTCCGGAACGCCGATCACCAGGTCGGCATCGATCGGACATTCGCGGGCCAGCCGACGACCGATCTCGAGCCGGGCGCCGTGCACCGACCGGCCCGCGATCGTGCTGTCCGGTCGTGCCAGGTAGACGTACTCGAAGATGCAGCCCTTGGGTTCGGGATTGGCGAAACGGGTGGACCGGACGCCATCGGCGTCGATGGCCAAGAGCTCGCCCGGCTCGATGTCGCGGACGAACGAGGCGCCGACGATGTCCAGAGCAGCGGTTTCGGAGGCCACCACCCAGCCGCGGTCCAGCCGTCCCAGCGACAGCGGCCGCACGCCGTACGGGTCGCGCGCGGCATACAGGGTGTTCTCGTCCATGAACGTCAAGCAGAACGCGCCACGCACTGTCGGCAGCAGTTCCAGCGCCGCCTGTTCCAGGGTGGAGTCGGCGGCACCGTGGGCCAGCAGCGCGCCCAGCATGTCGGAGTCAGTGGTGGCCGCGCAGGGAACCCGGGTGCTCATCAATCCCGCCTCGCGGGCACGAGCGACCAGCTCGGCGCTGTTCACCAGATTGCCGTTGTGCCCCAACGCCACCCCGGTGCCGGCAGCGGTGTTGCGGAACACCGGTTGTGCGTTCTCCCACGTGGTTTGGCCGGTGGTGGAGTATCGGCAGTGCCCGATCGCGACGTGGCCCTCCATGGCCGCCAACGTCTGCTCTTCGAAGACCTGGCTGACCAGGCCAAGGTCCTTGAATACCAGCACCTGGGACCCGTCGGCGACGGCGATACCGGCGGCCTCCTGCCCGCGGTGCTGCAGCGCGTACAGCCCGAAATAGGTGAGCTTGGCGACCTGTTCGCCGGGGGCCCATACGCCGAATACACCGCATTCTTCGCCGGGCGGGTTTTCCTCGGGCAATGGCTGCTGGGCGGTCACGATGTGGCGGCTCCCTGGGAGGCGATTGGTGACGTAACGCAGTCTACGGTGACCACGGCCAAGCGACCGAATCCGACCAGCGTGTTGAACTGCTTATCTGGCCTGCGGCAGGCATTTTCGGTTCAGCTCTCAGCTTATTTTGCCACACCAATCCCAGCCGTCACTTACGTCTAATCGCGACCGGGTTTGGCGCCAACATCGTCGAGCACTTGATAAGCGGCGTTGTAGCCGGGCGTGAACGTGATGCCGGGCCCACCGTGACAGCCGGCGCTTGCCAGGTAGAGCCCACCGATCGGAATCGGCAAGTCGACGAATCCTTTCGGCCCGGGCCGGTTTGGCCCCATCAAATCGGGATGCAGCAGCCCGTGGCAGAAATCACCCGACGGGGCCCCGAACATGGTTTGCATGTGATACGGCGCGAAGGTGATATGCCGGATGACAATGTCACCGAAGTTGGGCGCATATCGGGTGATCTTGTCGATAACCCGCTGTGCCATTTCATTTTTCAAACGCCCGTGTTGATCACGGTCGACTTCGACGGGGAAAGCATAGGCAAATGCGCTTGCGGCATGCTTGCCCGGCGGCGCCAGGCCTGGGTCAAGGCATGACGGAATCTGCATACCCAACGATGGATTGTCCGGTAACAAGCCGTGGGTACACATCTCCCATTGCCGTTGCTGTTCCTCGGGTGAGCCGAAGATCCCGATGGACTGCTGCATGCCGGGCTCGTTGAGCAGCTCGTAGGGCGGCGCAAACTGCGGTAGGCCGTCGAGCGCGAAATGTATTTGGACAAATGCCGCGCGATGGTCGCGACCGCTCAGCCGGGCGATCAACTCCGCGGGCAGGTGTTCGGCACCGACCAGGTCGGTAAGGGTGAGGTCGGGGGCGAGGTTGGACACCACCACGGGCGCGCTGATCGTGGACCCGTCGCGAAGCTGCACGCCGGTGACACGGTCGTTTTCCACGAGGATTCTCTCGACTTTGGTCCGGAAACGGATCTCGCCGCCATGCGAGGTGAAGACGGTATGCAAATGTTCGGTGAGGGCACCGATCCCGCCGGCGAGCTTGGTCATCATGGCGGTGCTGTCGTCGGGCACCGCGAGCGCAAATGCCAGACAGGTCGCGCTGCCGGGCGTGTACGGCCCGCGATACGTGGAGTTGACCGCCAGAAACGCCAGCATCCCGCGCAGGACCGCGTGCTTGTCTTTATCCGGTAGATAGGTGTCGATGGCATCCATCGCCGAGCCGAACAGCATCTGATGGATGGCCCGGCGTTCGGCTTCATTGGCCGCGCAGGCATACATCTCATCGAGCGTCTTGGGCGGCGTGCGCACCTCGAATCGACCAAGCGCTTTTGCCGGTCCTTGGCTCCACGCGATCAACTGGGCCATGCCCGTGATCGCATCGGCGCCGTGTTTCTCGCCGAGATGCATCATCAGCTGCATCGGATCGCGATAGAAGACCATCGGCTCCTCACCAGACTCGCCGATATTGACCGACATCACCTCCGCGTCAACGGTCGGAAGGGCGTCCAGGCCAAGCTCTTGGGTGATCTGGTGGGCGGTGGGAAACTGCACCGATCCCGCGATCTCGTAGCGGAATCCGTCGATCAGCTCTACCGTCGCGGCCATTCCACCGCTGTAGGTGTTGGCCTCCAGACATACCGTGCGCAGGCCCGCACCAGCCAGGATGGCGGCGGCCGTCAGGCCGTTGTGCCCGGCTCCGACAACGATCGCGTCATAGTCAGTCATCGCTCGGATCCCTTCCCCAGGCCAGGCCACGCAATACAGCACAATATGTCAGTACTGACATATTGTGAAGATGTCAGTACTGACATGTTGTAGCGATTCGGGATAGCATCGGGCGCGATGGCGGAGGCGACCAATCTTCATGAGCTGCGCCGGCGATCGACGCACGAGGCGTTGCGTCGGGTAGCGCTGGCGCAGTTCGCCCGGAAGGGCTTTGCCAACGTGACGGTCACCCAGCTGGCCGCCGAGGCCGGCGTCACCGAGCGCACCTTCTTTCGGCACTTTCCCACCAAGGAAGCAGTGCTGTTTCAGGATTACGACACCCATCTGGAATGGCTGGCCGAAGCGTTGGCGCAGCGTCCTCCCTCGGAGTCGCTGTTCGATGCCGTGTTGGCCAGCGTCGAGAGCTTCCCGCACGACGTCGAGGTGGTCCGCCAAGCCGCGATCGCCCGTTCGACGTTGATATCTGCTGAGCGCATCGCTGCGCATTTACGGGTGGTGCAGTCGTCCTTCGCCGAGGTGCTCGCCGACTTCATCAAGACCCGCTATGCGGGATCTCCCAACCTCGACCTCGTCTCCGCGGTCGCAGGAGCCACACTGGCGGCCGCTCTTGTGGTGGCGGTCCAGAAGTGGGGTGACGACGGCTGCACCTGCGACCTCGGTGAAATTGTCGCTGCGAGTGTCGATCTGGTGCGTTCCGGGCTTGCGCCGCTGGCCTAGCTCAAGTGCACCAACGGTAGCCACGACTGGATCTCGGCGGCCCGCGAACCGGACAGACGCAGCGCCCCGGTGGCGCCGGCCTCCGCTACCCGCAGCCGTCCGGTGGCCAGTAGCAGCCACGTTCGCGGATCGGTCTCGACCACATTGGGCGGCGTGCCTCGGGTATGCCTCGGCCCGGAAATGCACTGCACCGCCACAAACGGCGGAATTCTGACCTCGACGCTGGCGCCCGGCGCAAGCGCTGCCAAAGTTCGCGCGGTGAGCCGAACCGCTGCCGCCAGATCCGCTCGACTCGGAACCGGACGGGTCTCGTCGCGCAACCAGTCTTCGACAGCCCGCACCGCTTCGCGGGTCTTCGCCAGATCAGCGCTGCGACGGACGGCCATACCTCAGGGTCTCAGAAGCATTCCCGTTAATGACATCGGCGGCCTTGACCTCAACCGAAGTTGAGACTCTAGCGTGGGTCTATGTCGTTCAAACCGCACGAAATTGAGTTCATGGAGGCGGCCGACCTCGCCCGGTTGGCCACCATCCAACCCGACGGCACACTGCAGAACAATCCGGTCGGCTTCACCTACAACGAAGATCTGGGCACCGTGGACATTTACGGCTACCGGATGTCGAAAAGTCGCAAGTTCCGCAACGTGGCGTCCAACAACACCGTCGCACTGGTGATCGACGACATCGTGTCCCGCGACCCTTGGCGTGTCCGGTGCCTGGAGATCAGGGGGACCGCCGAACTGGCCGAGTCCGGCGAGAGGCGCATGGAGCCCAACGACGACGAGATCGACACCGGGATCATTCGGATCACCCCCCGGCGCATCATCAGCTTCGGCGTTGGCGATGCCGAGACCGAGCCGCACAAGTTGGTAGCCGACAGCCGCAACGTGCCGACTACGGCCGACTAGCTCCAGACCGCCGCTGGATGATCAGCGCCGCCGCCGCGGCCGACTCGTTGATCGCCACGTGCGCCAGCATCGGCGCGGTGAGGCTGCCGGAATGGTCGGCCAGCCAACCGAATATCCAGCCCGCGCCGCCGGTGGCCAACACGGTGGGCAGTACGGGCTCACCCGTGGCGCGCGCATCGGCGATATGGGAGAGTCCGAACGCGAGGGCCTGCAGCAGCCGACCACCGGCGACGCCGTAAACGCGGCCGCCGACGGCGGCCAGCGCCGCACGGAATGCCGCCTCCTCGCCCCACACCGTACCCAGCGGTATCTGCAACGTCAGCCAGGTCGACGCCGAAGCGGGCAGTTCCCGTTCGGCCATCGAAAGTCGCACGGCCGGAAAGGATGTCGCTACCAAGACCCCGATCGCCGCCGCCGATCCGGCGGCCAGGCCCAGGCGGAAACCGGCCCACAGCCGTGGCGGTCGCAGGCCCAGCGGCACCCCCGTCACTCGGACCAGCACTCCGGCAACACCGACCTGCAGCAGCAACCGGCCCCGGGCGGGTAGCCGAGGAGCGACAAAGCTCCAGCCGACCAGCGCGGCGGCCAGCCCAAGCGGCTGTACGCGGCGAAAGTCATTGTGCTGCATCATTTGAAGGTGCTCAGCGCGGCTCGGATGCGCTCGGTGTCTGCCGCTGTCCAGCCGTCCGGCGGAGCCACCGCGACCCAGCCGTCCAGGATGTCGTTGCTGTAGTTGTGGCCGTGCCCGCCGGGCACGCCCTCGGCGTTGGTCAGGTCGGCACTGACTTGCCAAAACGTGACGACCGGATACCAGCGCATCAACGCGGTGCGGTCCTGGCCGCGGGGTTCGATAAGCCACTCGGGCTTGCCGAACAGCAGATCGGGTGTCCACCAGACGACCGGGTCCGATGGGTGCTGAAGAAACAGCACGCGAGTGCCCACCCACGGCGGCCCCGCCACCCCGGTGATGTCCGCGGAGATGTTGGCTTCGGAGAACCGCACGGTTCGCCCGTTGTCGTAACGCGGCTCCACCTCCATGGTGCCGGGGTCGCGCCGCACGATCAGCGCATGCCACAGCGGACTTGCTTGCGGCGGCCCCACCCACAGCACCGCGTCGAAGCCCATCCGGCGGATGTCGGGCAGCCACCCGAAGGCGGCCTGGCCGGCCATCGAACCCAGGCTCTCGCCGTAGAGCACCAATTTCGGCCGGTGGTCCGGCGCCAGTTGTTGCCAGCGGTGGTGAACCGTGGCGATCAGCATTCGGCCGGAATCCATGGACTTCTGCCGGTCGGCCAGAAACGAGATCCAGCTCGGCAGGTAGGAGTACTGCAGACCGACGATCGCGGTGTCGCCGTTGTACATCATCTCCAGCGAGCTTGCCGCCACCGGGTCGATCCAGCCGGTGCCGGTGGTCGGCGCGATGACCAGTACTTTGCGGGTGAACGCACCGGTGCGCTCGAGTTCTCCGAGGAGCACCGCCAACCGGCCTTGGTCGTCGGGGGCGGTATGCAGCCCGGCATACACCCGGATGGGCTCCTTGGCGGGCCTGCCGTTGAGCCGGGCCAGTTCGGCTGCATGCGGACCGGTGGCGACGAAGTTGCGACCTTGGTATCCCAGCGAGTCCCACGGCGCCAACGATGCTGGGCTGCCGGACTTTTCTTCAAGCAGCGGTTGCGACAGACCAACGGGGGTCGCGGCATCGCGCGGCTGGAAGAGGGCGTTGGCCCCCGCGAAGAATCCGCGGACCAGGACACCGTTGATCAACATGATCAGCAGCGCCACAACGATAGACGTGCCGATGAACAGTGCCACCTCGTCGTGCAAGTGCCATCGCCTGATCAGCATCCGGGCCAGCAGCTTGACGGCATCGATGAGCACCCGGAACGTGGACACCAACAGCGCGCCGACAGCGACCGCGACGAACAGCGTGCGCAGGTAGCCCAGGGTGGTCGGGCCCTCGATGCCCATCAGCGCCGACACCTGCCGCTGCCAGGAGGCGGCCGGGATGAGCATCAGCACACAGGCCGTCGGCGCGATCGCGACGACGGCCGCCTTCATCCAGAACAGCACCCGCGCCGGGGGCGGCCACCAGCGAGCACCCCGGAGCACGGCACGGTAGACGCCCTTGCAGATCAGCACGCCCAGGCCGTAGCCAAACGCTCCGTTGATTCCGCTGATCAGCCCCTGGAACACCCAGTCCCGCGGCAGCAGCGACGGCGTGAGGGACAGGCAGAAGAACAACGCGCCGAACGCCACCCCGACGAATTTCAGCCGTAGCAGGCTCCACGCCCATACCACCAACGGATGCCGTTGGCGCGGTTCGGTATTCATTTCAGGAGTGCGGCCAGCACTCCCTCGGACGTGCTGCGCAGCTCTGCCAGGGACACGGTGAACAGACCCTGCACCTCTACGGCGTCCGAACCTTGGTCGACGACACCGATGCGAGTAACCGGCAGGCCCCGCGCCTCGCACATCGACCGGAAGCGACTCTCCTCGGTACGCGACACGGCTACCAGCACCCGGCCCGCCGACTCGGAGAACAACATGACAAACGGGTCGGCGTCCGCGGGAAGCACGATGCGACAACCTGTTTCGCCGGCAAGCGCCGATTCCACCACGGCCTGCGCCAAGCCGCCTTCGGACAGATCGTGGGCCGCAGACACCAGTCCGTCGCGGGAGGCCGCAGTCAACACATCGGCCAACAGTCGCTCGCGAGCCAGGTCCACCGCGGGCGGCAGCCCGCCCAGATGGTCGGCGGTGACCTGTGCCCATACCGATCCGTCGAATTCGTCGCGGGTGTCGCCGAGCAGCATCAGCGTCTCGCCCGGCTCGGTACCCATCGCCGTCGGGATACGCCGGGCGACATCATCGATCACGCCCAGTACGCCTACCACCGGGGTGGGCAGGATCGCCGTCGACCCGGTTTGGTTGTAGAAGCTGACGTTGCCGCCGGTCACCGGAATACCCAGTGCCGCACAGCCGTCCGCCAAACCACGCACCGCCTGGGCGAATTGCCACATCACCCCGGGGTCTTCCGGCGAGCCGAAGTTCAGGCAGTTGGTCACCGCGACCGGGGTGGCACCGGTGACGGCGACGTTGCGGAAGGCCTCGGCCAGCGCGAGTTGGGCGCCGGTGTAGGGGTCGAGCAGCGTGTAGCGTCCCGACGCATCGGTGGACAGCGCGATTCCGCGGCCCGTGGACTCGTCGACGCGCAGCACGCCGCCGTCGGCGTGTTCAGCCAACACGGTGTTCCCGCGCACGTAGCGGTCGTACTGCTCAGTGATGAAGGCACGGCTGCATAGGTGTGGACTGCCAAGCAGCGCAAGCAAAGTCGCGCGCAACTCATCACCGGTGACTGGTCGGGGCAGGCTGCTCGCCCGGTCGGCGTTCAACGCATCCTGCGACTCCGGGCGAGCGACCGGGCGCTGATACACCGGGCCTTCGTGGGCCACCGTGCGTGGCGGCACGTCGACGACCGTCTCGCCGTGCCAGGTGATGCGCAACCGGTCACCGTCGGTGACCTCGCCGATCGTGGTGGCCAATACTTCCCACTTGCGGCACACCTCAAGGAAAGCGTCCACATTCTCCGGGGCGACGACCGCGCACATCCGTTCCTGTGACTCGCTGCAGAGCACTTCGGCCGGGACCATGTTCTTGGTGCGCAGCGGAACGGTGTCCAGCTCGATCACCATGCCGCCGTCCCCGGCAGAGGCTAACTCCGAAGTCGCACAGGCTATCCCAGCTCCACCGAGATCCTGGATCCCGATCACCAGGCCGGCCGCATACAACTCCAGGCAGCACTCGATGAGCACCTTTTCCATGAACGGGTCGCCGACTTGAACCGACGGTAGCTTCTTGCGACCCGACCCGGACTCGTCGCCGCCGAACGTCTCCGATGCCAGCACCGACACTCCGCCGATGCCGTCGAGCCCGGTCCGCGCGCCGAACAGGATGATCTTGTTGCCCGCGCCCGATGCGAACGCCAGGTGGAGGTCCTCCTGCCGGAGCACGCCCACACAGAGCGCGTTGACCAACGGGTTGCCGGCGTAGCAGGCGTCGAACACCGTTTCGCCGCCGATGTTGGGCAGCCCCAGCGAGTTGCCGTAGCCCCCGATGCCGCGCACCACGCCGTCGAGGACACGGCGGGTATCCGGGGCGTCCGCGGCGCCGAAACGCAGCTGGTCCATCACGGCTACAGGTCGGGCGCCCATCGCCATGATGTCGCGGACGATGCCGCCGACCCCGGTGGCCGCACCCTGGTAGGGCTCGACGTAGGACGGATGGTTGTGCGATTCCACCTTGAAGGTGACCGCCCAGCCGTCGCCGATGTCGACGACGCCGGCGTTCTCCCCGATGCCGGCCAGCATCCCGGCCCGCATCTCGTCGGTGGTGGTCTCACCGAAGTACCGCAGGTGGACCTTGGACGACTTGTAGGAACAGTGCTCGCTCCACATGACCGAGTACATGGCCAGCTCGGCGTCGGTCGGGCGGCGGCCCAGGATGTCGCGGATCCGCTGATATTCGTCGTCTTTGAGGCCCAGTTCGCGGAACGGTTGCGGCTGATCAGGGGTAGCCGCGGCCTGCTCGACGGTATCGACCGCTTGAGTGAGCCCGGACGTCACGGGGACAGTCTAGATTGGCGGCCCCGCGACCACCGACGACACGAGCAGCCGGGGCCAGAGAGGCTACTGCCCACCGGCTATGCAGAACGCGTTGCCGTCGGGGTCGGTCAGCACCACCCAGCGAAAGCTGTCGCCGATGCTGTGCCGTTCGACCTCGGTGGCGCCGGCGGCGGCAAGTCGCGACACTTCGCCATCCACATCTGCTGCGCCGAAATCCAGGTGAACCCGGTTTTTACCCGGCGTGGGATCGGCCACCTTTTGAAAGCCGAGCCGCGGCCCTTCGGGCCGGATTACCGCGACGAATTCGCCGGGGATCAGCTCCTGGGTCTTGCCGTCGAAATGCTCGGCCCACCAGCCGGCCAGCTTCGCGGGGTCGCTGCAGTCGAACGTCACCATCTCCGTCTTGAGTGTCATACCGGTGACCTTAGGCCCGCACTCCGACAACGGACCGTACTCACCGTGATGACCTCCGAGGTAATTGCGGGGCCCCGGCGCGCCGAGACAGGCTTGCGGCGACGCGCTGCACCGAAGCGCCCGACCCGTGGAGGAATCATGACCGGTATCCAATCTGCTTCTCCTGCAATGACCCAGGACTCAGCTGACCCGATGTTCAGCGCGCAGCTGTGGGCGGCGTTCTGGGCGGCGCCCGATCTGTCCCGCGGGATGAACATCCTGGCCGACGACATCGTCGGCTACTGGCCCGGCGATCCCGAGCCGGTACGCGGACTCGAGGCGTACACCGAAAAGATCGCCGAGCTGCTGGCCGCCGCTCCGGACCTGCGGCTCGAACTCGTCGACAGCGCCACGGTTCCAGGTGCCACCGAGGGCGAGCAGCTGGTCTTTCTGCACTACGTCGGCCGCGGGACCGGACCGCAGGGTCCATTCGAGATCCGGGGGCTCGACCGGGTCCGAACCCGCAACGGCATGGTGGTGGAGAACGTGATCCGCTACGAGCCGGTCTTCGTCACGCTGCGCTGACCCAACAGGTCAGCCGGGCGACAAGAATGCCCGCAGAGCCGCCGCGTAAGCCGCGACGTCGCCCGCGCCCATGAATTCCCGTGCCGAGTGCATGGCCAGCTGGGGGGCGCCGACGTCGACGGTCGGGATACCGGTCCGGGCCGACGTCATCGGACCGATCGTCGAACCGCAGGGCAGGTCGGCGCGGTGCTCGTAACGTTGCAGCGGCACCCCGGCCTGCTGGCAGGCCAGCGCGAACGCGGCGGCGGTGCGGCCGTCGGTGGCGTACCGCAGATTCGGGTGCACCTTGAGCACCGGACCACCGTTGATCGCGATGAGGTGCCCGGGCTCATGCCGCTCCGGGTAGTTGGGATGGGTGGCGTGCGCCATGTCCGCCGAGGCCACCATCGATCCGGCGATCCGGCGCAGAAAGTCTTCCCGCCCGCCACCACCAGCGAGCACGATGCGCTCCAGCGTGGTCAGCAGCAGCTCGGAGTCAGCGCCGTGATCGGAGGTGGACCCGACCTCCTCGTGGTCAAACAGCGCCAGCACCGGCAGGTACTCGCCGGCCGGGGCGTCCAGAAACGCCTCCAGGCCCGCGTAGCAGGACGCCTGGTTGTCCAGCCGCGGCGCGCTGACGAACTGGTCGCCGAGGCCGGACAGCGTCGACGGAGTCAAATCGTGGGTCATCAGGTCGGCGCCGAGGACGTCGTCGGGATCGATGCCGGCTTGGTCGGCGACGTAGCCGATGAACGACCGGGTTCGATCGTCGGCTCCCCACACCGCGTTGACGTGGCGCTGCGGATCCAGCGTGAGCGACTTGCGGTCCTCCGCCAGGTGGATCGCCAACTGCGGCACGCGCAGGATCGCAGCGTCGATCCGCACCAGCCGGTGCGCGATGCCATTGACGGTTTGGCCGTCCCGAAACGACAGTCGCCCGCTGACGCCCAGATCACGGTCCAGCCAGGAGTTCAGCCAGACACCGCCGTACGGCTCCAGCGCCACCACCTGCCAACCCGCGACCGCACGGTCGGGGTGTTGCTTGACCCGAAGATTAGGGCTGTCGGTATGACCGCCAACGACCCGAAACGGCCGACCGCCGGTGTCGCTCCCGCTGTCCCAGGCCACCAGCGACCCGGCGCGTACGGTGAAGAATTTGCCCGTCGAGGGCCACCCGTCTGTCTCGGCCAGCTCGATGTAGCCGGCGGCGCGCAGCCGCGACGCCACCGTGGCACAGACGTGGAACGGCGACGGGGAGGCGTCGATGAAATCGCACAAGCCTCGCGCCGTGGCCACCATGCACCCATCTTTTCATCACAGGATCATCTGAAACCCGCGGGCACGTTAGGGTCGAACCCGTGCCCTCAGAGTCCTCGGCGCAGCCGCAACCGGTTCTCGCTCCGCTGACGCCGGCCGCGATCTTCCTGGTGGTCACCATCGACGAGGGCGGCGAGGCGACCGTGCACGATGCGCTGCCGGACATCTCCGGACAAGTGCGGGCAATCGGATTCCGCGATCCCACCAAACACTTGTCGGTGATCGCCTCGATCGGCTCCGAGGCCTGGGACCGGTTGTTCACCGGCCCGCGGCCTGCCGAACTGCATCCGTTCATCGAGTTGGAAGGCCCGCGGCATGCCGCCCCGGCGACACCCGGCGACCTGTTGTTCCACATCCGGGCCGAGACCATGGATGTCTGTTTCGAGCTGGCCAATCGCATTCTCAAGTCGATGGCCGGCGCGGTGACCGTTGTCGACGAAGTGCACGGCTTCCGGTTCTTCGACAACCGCGATCTGCTGGGTTTCGTCGACGGGACCGAAAACCCCGACGGCGCGCTGGCGGTCTCGGCCACCGCCGTCGGCGACGAGGATCCGGATTTCGCCGGCTCATGCTATGTGCACGTGCAGAAGTACGTGCACGATATGGCGGGGTGGGAGTCGCTGTCGGTCACCGAGCAGGAGCGCGTGATCGGCCGGACCAAGCTGGACGACATCGAGTTCGACGACGACGAGAAGCCGGCCAACGCGCACATCGCGCTCAACGTCATCACCGACGACGACGGCACCGAACTGAAGATCGTGCGTCACAACATGCCGTTCGGCGAGCTCGGAAAGGGTGAAGTCGGCACGTATTTCATCGGGTATTCGCGCAAGCCCGAGGTCACCGAACAGATGCTGCGCAACATGTTTCTGGGCGACCCGCCGGGCAACACCGACCGCATCCTGGACTTCTCGGTCGCGGTTACCGGCACATTGTTCTTCTCCCCCACCGTCGACTTTCTCGACGATCCACCGCCGCTGCCGAATTCACCGGTCACGGTGCCGGCGGTGGTTACTGTGCCTCCAAATGGCTCGTTGGCGATCGGCAGTTTGAAAGGAACCCGGCAATGAACAACCTCTACCGCGATCTTGCCCCGATCACCGAAGAGGCCTGGACCGAAATCGAATTGGAAGCAACACGGACGTTCAAACGGCACATCGCCGGACGCCGAGTCATCGACGTCAGCGAGCCGGGAGGTCCGGTCACCGCGGCGATCAGCACCGGACGCTTGCTCGACGTGAAGGCACCCACCGACGGCGTTGTCGCGCAACTGCGTGCCAGCAAACCGCTTGTGCGGCTTCGGGTTCCATTTACGCTGTCTCGTGGGGAGATCGACGACGTGGAACGCGGGTCGCAGGACTCCGACTGGGATCCGGTCAAGGATGCGGCCAAGAAACTGGCGTTCGTCGAAGATCGGGCCATCTTCGAAGGCTACGACGCCGCGTCGATCGACGGCATCCGTAGCTGTAGCTCCAACCCGGCGCTGAAACTGCCCAAGGACGTTCGCGGCTTTCCGGACGTTATCTCGCAAGCGTTGTCCGGGCTGCGCCTGGCCGGTGTCGACGGACCGTATTCGGTGCTGTTATCCGCCGACGCCTACACCAAAGTCAGCGAGACCACCGAACACGGCTATCCGATCCGCGAGCATATCCGTCGGCTGATCGACGGCGACATCATCTGGGCGCCGGCCATCGACGGCGCATTCGTGCTGACTACCCGCGGCGGCGACTTCGACCTGCAGTTGGGCACCGACGTGTCGATCGGATACCTCAGTCACGACGCCGACACCGTGCAGTTGTACTTGCAGGAGACAATGACGTTCCTGTGTTACACGGCCGAGGCGTCGGTTTGTCTGAGCTCGTAAAACTGCGCTGCCCGCGCGAGGGTCGCGGCTCGCTCGAACAGCGATGAGCATGCTTGACCGGCTGGACTAAAATCACGATGTGCCAGCGACTTACGAGTCGAAATTCGGTTGGAACGGCGGCGAGAAACGATGACCAGCACAGCTCACAGCGAACACGTTGATCATGATCACGTCCACGGCGAAGGATGCGGTCATGTCGCGATCCCGCATGGGGACCATGTCGATTACGTGCACGACGGTCACCTTCATCGACAGCACGACGATCACTACGACGAATGCGAACCGTCCGGCCACGCCGTGCATGAGGATCACGACCACGTCCACGGTGAAGGCTGTGGTCATGTGGCCGTGCCGCACGGAGACCATGTCGACTACGTGCACGACGGCTGCCGGCACGCATCGCACGGCGAGCACTACGACGAGCACTGACGCGGTCCTGCAGGCCAGCAGCGGATAACCGGCGATCGTCCCTTAGCGTTGGTGATAAGCGTTATGTGGGGGCGCTGATGATGTGGCTGACCAGGTCCCGTATTGCGCCTGCGGGCGGAGTGCGCCCGCCGACCCAGATGGCTTGAAGTTGGCGGCGCAGGTTCAATTCGGGGATAGCGATGGCGCGGAGCCGACCGATGGCCAGGTCGTCGGCCACTGCTAGCCGGCTCAGCGCCGCTGGTCCCGCGCCGGCGAGGACTGCGGCACGCACAGCCGCAGCGGATGACAGTTCGAGCACAGGGGGTGGTTGTTGCAACGTGTCGCCCAGCGCCTGATGCAGTGCCATGGTGAGTGAATCGCGTGTTCCCGAGCCAAGTTCGCGTGTGACCAGGGGGGTTTGCGCGAGTTCGGAGGCACTCACGACGCGTGACCGTCGAGCCCACTTGTGATCAGGCGGCACGATGACCACCAGTTCATCGTGTGCCACGACACGGCTGCGTAATCCCCGAGGTGTACCGGGGCTTTCGATGAATCCTAGATCGGCGGTGCCGTCACGAACCGCAGCGATCGCGTGGTCGCTGTTGGTGGCGGTCAGAATGACGTTGGGGGCGGTGTCGCCGCGCCGCGCGGCGGAGGCCTGCAGGGATATCAGCCAGCGGGGCATGAGCAGTTCGCCGATCGTCTGGCTGGCCACCACCTTGATTTGCTGGCGCTTTTTCGTTCGCAGCGAGCCCAGGCCAGCGTCGACGTGGTGGGCGACATCGAGCAAGCGGGCTGCCCACTCGACGACGACGACGCCGGCAGGCGTGAGTTGTGAGCCGCGTGGCGTCCGCACAGCCAGCTGCACCCCGGTCTGGGCCTCCATCGATGCCAGCCGCGCCGACGCGGCCTGTTGAGTTAACCCGACTTCGCGCGCGGCGGCGCCGAGGCTGCCCGTCTTGGCGATCGCCAACAGGACTTCGAACGAGGCCAGTTCGGGCATGCGCGAGCTGAGCAACATGATTGATCGTAATCACAAACCGCCTTGTGCGGTGATGAAATTGGCGTGCCGTAATGAGCTGGTCTCCTCAGCGGGGAGCCGGCTGAGTTCGGCAGCCTGTGGCGGCGCGATCATCGCGGTCGCTCTGAGCGCATGCTGGCCAGTCACCTTTTTGACATGACCTGTCTGGTGGCCCACTGAGGGCCCGTAGGCGCGCGGTGTCGTCGGCGATGCTCGCTACCGAGGCACGACCGCCAAAAGTGATGTCCTGCAGTGATTGTGATCCGCACGGTGACGCTCTTCGTCGGACGCAGTCGGTGAATCCATTCCTAGGGATTCCACGGCAGGACAAGGCTGCCTCACGGCTGGCCCAACTGAAACCCCGACAGTCGGGATCTACTTATACCTGTTGGTCCCCAAGCACTGTCAGCACCAATTCCGGACCACTCGACGGTACGGACGGGCACAACGGGATCTTGTGGCCCCACAACATCAAGGCCTCTGCTGAAGGCCGCTTGGGCGGCGAAGCATCGAAGGCATGAACCGTCCAACCAAACCCCATGGGCTCATCCTCGTCGACACCGCGGCGGGCTGGCCGAGTCCGCCGCAGACATCCTCTACGAATCCGATCACACCGTGAACGGGACTGTCATCGTCGCAGAAATTTTGCACAACAGCGAAACATGAAGGAAAGCAACCAAAATGAACCTAAACCGCATTACCCACCCACTGAGGTTAGGCAAAGGATCCCATCAGCCAGGGTCGGGCAAAGGGTGTGCCATGAACGCCATTTCCTACATCAATGGCGACGCGCAGGTAACCGACTTCCCCGCGTGCTCGGCGCGCCCGCTGGCCGCCCTCGTCCAGTCGTGCAACGACCTATTGGCCGGACCCGACGGCTACCTGTCACCGGACAACAGCCTGCTCGCCCTCGAACTCGGGTGGCAGACCGTGGGAACCGCAGACGTTGCCGACAGCGTCGCCCACGCGTGGGTGGCAGAGCTGCTAACGAACCCCACCTGGGGTGTCCTCCGTTACGCCAACATCGGTGCGATTAAAGCGATCATCGATATCGCCCAGCTACACCGCAACGTCGCCTCGGGCCACACGCCACCCGTCGCTGCCTGGGACGCCGCCGATCGCGCTGCACGCGCTGCCGCCGGCGCCATCAGCCGGACCTCAAACCCGGCCGGACTGTATGCCGTGCGGGCCGCATACGAGTCGACCGCAATCGTGAACGTCCACCACAAAGCGGCGCTAGACGCCGTTACCGGCAACGCCTTGCGCGCCCACATATTGGCATCCGGGGACACCAGGGGAAGACGCATCGTGGAGCTCACCCGCCACGCCATCCGCTCTTGGCGTGACCTAGCCGGGCTAGCCATCCCCAGCGAGCGGTCGCCGCGTCAAGCTGACCAGCCTGACCGAGCTGCTGCGGATCGGGCACGGCTGACCTATCCGGCACACAAGATTCTCGCTGACATCAGTCAGCGCTAAAACCCGATCTCTCCAGATATCTGTTGGCCCCCTGACACCGTCAGTCCGAATTACCGATGACTCACGAAGGACGGGCACAAGGACATTTTGTGAGTTCACAAAATCGGGGCCGCTACTGAAAGCCCCTTGGACGGCGAACTATCAAAGGCATGACCAGCCCCCAACGAAGGACAGGAAATGAAGACGCTCGCCGTCCCGGCTGTTGCGCTACCGGCTTGGCGGCCTGGTCTGGCCGCCGGATCTCCGTCGCCGGACCGAACCGCCGGTGATCTGCACGGTCCAAGTCGGCAACCTGAGCAAAGGAGAACCCACAAATGACCACAGCACGTCCCGCCAAGACTCGCAGCGAGGGCCAGTGGGCGCTGGGAGAGCGTGAGCCGCTTAATGACAGCGAGCGGATGAAGCATGACGACGCACCGCTCAATGTGCGGACTCGCATCGAAAACATCTACGCCAAACAGGGTTTCGACAGCATCGACAAGTCGGATCTGCGGGGGCGCTTCCGCTGGATGGGTCTTTACACCCAACGTGAGCAGGGCTACGACGGCACCTGGACCGGCGACGAAAACATCGACACCATCGAGGCCAAATACTTCATGATGCGGGTGCGCTCCGATGGTAAGGCGATGTCGGCCGCTACGCTGCGCACCCTGGGTCAGGTTTCGACCGAGTTCGCCCGTGACACCGCCGATATCGGCAATCGGGAGAATGTGCAATTCCATTGGATCCAAATCGAGAACGTCCCCGAGATCTGGCGGCGGCTGGAAGCGGTGGGCCTGCAGACCACCGAGTCCTGCGGTGACTGCCCACGCGGCATCCACGGTTCGCCGCTGGCCGGCGAGTCGCCCGACGAGGTGCTCGACCCCTCACCGGCGATCGACGAGATCTTGCGGCGCTTTATGAACAATCCCGAATACGCGAACTTGCCCCGCAAGTACAAGACCGCGATATCGGGCCTGCAGGACGTCTCCCACGAGACCCACGATGTCGCGTTCATCGGCGTCAACCATCCCGAGCACGGACCCGGCCTGGATCTGTGGGTCGGCGGCGGGTTGTCAACCAACCCGATGCTGGCCCAGCGGCTCGGCGCGTGGGTACCGCTGGACGAGGTCCCCGACGTGTGGGAGGGCGTGACCTCGCTGTTCCGCGACTACGGCTACCGGCGGCTTCGCTCCAAGGCCCGGCTGAAATTCCTGATCAGGGACTGGGGTATTGAAAAATTCAGGGAAATTCTCGAACAGGAGTACCTCAAGCGGCCGTTGATCGACGGCCCACCACCGCCGCCGGTGATCCACCCGATCGACCACGTCGGCGTGCAGCGCCAGAAGAACGGGCGCAACGCGATTGGCGTTTCCCCGATCGCTGGACGCGTGTCGGGCACGATCTTATCCGCGGTCGCCGACCTGATGGAGCGGGCCGGATCGGACCGGGCGCGGTTCACCCCGTACCAGAAGCTGGTCATTTTGGATGTGCCCGACGAGAACCTCGATGACATGGTGGCGGGTCTGGACGCGCTGGGGTTGCCGTCCCGGCCGTCGCACTGGCGGAAGAACCTGATGGCGTGCAGCGGCATCGAGTTCTGCAAGCTGTCGTTCGCCGAGACGCGTGTGCGCGCCCAGACCCTGGTGCCCGAACTGGAACGCCGCCTCGACGACATCAACGCTCAGCTCGATGTGCCGATCACAGTCTACATCAACGGCTGCCCGAACTCCTGCGCCCGCATCCAGATCGCCGACATTGGCTTCAAGGGCCAGATGATCGACGACGGTCACGGCGGTTCGGTCGAGGGCTTCCAGGTGCACCTGGGTGGCAGCCTCGGCGCTGAGAGCGGGTTCGGGCTCAAGCTGCGCCAGCACAAGGTGTTCAGCCATGAGCTCGGCGACTACATCGACCGGGTGGTGCGCAACTTTGTGAACCACCGCCATGAGGGCGAGCCCTTTGCCACTTGGGCCATGCGAGCCGACGAGGAGCAGCTGCGGTGAGCGGGCAGGTGAAAGGTTTCACTGAGGCACAGATACGGGAGATGGCGACGCGCGGCGCTGCTCTGGATGGCACCCGTCCCTCCGACCGGTGGCGCCGGACCGAGGAAATCTTCGGCGATAACTACCTGGTGGCCTTCAACATGCCAGACGCGGTATTGGTGGATTCGGCCGCGCAGCCTCGTCCCGCCGAGGACGCCGACTCGCCTAGCCGGCGCTGGCAGGGGCTGGCCAAGATCGAATGCGGGTTGCGGGCCTCGTGACCACGCTCGTGTTGACCGCGCATGGCAGTGCCGATCCGCGATCGGCCGCCAATACCCGCGCTGTAGCCGGCTTGCTTTCTCGCCTGCGGCCGGGCCTGGACGTGCGCGTCGCCTTCTTGGAACGGAATGCGCCGACCTTGGGTGACGTGCTCGCCGGGTTGTCAGGCACCCGCGAGGCGGTGGTGACTCCGCTGCTGCTGGCCGACGCCTACCACGCCGGTATCGACATCCCCGGGCAGATCGCCTGCTCCGGTGCCGCGGGGAGCGGAATCGAAGTGCGACAGGCCGATGTGCTCGGTGAAGACGATCGGCTGGTGTCGGTGCTGCGGGATCGGCTGGCCGGGCTGGGGGTTTCCCGGCTCGATGACGCGCTCGGCGTGCTCGTAGTCGCGATCGGCTCCTCGGATGCCGCGGCGAATGCGCGCACTGCTGGAGTGGCGGCGAAGCTGGCGGCGGGAACCCGGTGGGCGGGGGCGACGACCGCGTTCGCCACCAGACCGGAGCCTTCGGTGGCTGACGCCGCCAGTAAGTTACAACGCCGCGGCGCCCGCCGGCTGGTCATCGCGCCGTGGTTCCTGGCGCCGGGACGTCTCACCGACCGGGTGTGGGCGTACGCGCGAGACGCGGGCATCCCGATGGCGCCGCCTCTGGGCGCACACCGGCTGGTGGCCGCGACGGTGCTGGATCGCTTCGATCAGGCGGTAGCCGACCGCATGGTGGCTTGAGTTCAACTCCGAAATGTGGTGAGCCACCTCCACATCCAACCGAAAGGACTCTCAATGACCGCCGCATCCACGCAGCACGTCGCCGGCATCGTCATCCCCGACACCCCGCTCGTGCGGGAAATCACCGAGTACATCCGCGACACCGAAGACGAGCTTCTGTTCAACCACTCCCGCCGGGTGTTCCTCTTCGGCGCATTGCAAGGTCATCGGCGTGGTCTGCAGCCCGACCCCGAATTGCTTGGGAATGCTGTTGGGCGCATGCGCGCTGGTCGGCATGGGGTCTCGGTTGTGCGCTGCGCTCGACGGGTGCGATGGCGACATTGTGCTTGTGGGGCACTCGTACGGCGGCCACACGATTCCGTTGGTCGCAGCCCGTCGACCGGTAAAGCACCTGGTGTACCTGTGCGCGCTGGTCCCAGAGGTCGGCAGGAGCTTCTACGATCAACTGGCCGACGAGCCGGACATGGCCAATCTGGATTACCGCAAGGGATACACCGAACCCGATGCTCAACTCCGCGTGAGGTGGGTCGATTTCGAACTGCTTCGAGCACTGTTCTACGCCGACTGTGACGACACCGTCGTCCAAACAGCCTTCAAGCATATTCGTCCGCAATCGTGGCACTCTGCCACCTTGCCCTTCTCGCTGTCCCAATTCCCCTCTGTACCTTCTACTTTCGTGATATGTAGTGAAGATCGGATGCTCTGGAAGGATTGGGCGAAGCGGGTAGCACGCGACCGGCTTGGCGCCGATCTCATCGAGTTGCCTGGTAGCCATTCACCATTTCTGTCACGTCCGAACGCTCTCGCCGCCGTTCTGCTGCGGTCGGCTGAGAAGTAGCTCCGCGTGTGCCAAACCTGTTGTAGCGGCGGCTGGCGCAGGTCTGTGCTCGATAGCAGATGCTCCTCTGTTCAGGCAACGATTTCCGCGGTTATTCGTGGTGGGCGGAGGGCGTGGAAGATTTCGCGGGCGATGTAGCGCTTGAGGCAGCGCATCACTTCGTTCATCGATTTACCTTCAGCGAGGCGCCGCGCCATGTAGTCGCGGGTGGGTTGGTGGCGGCGCAGGCGTACGACGAGGATGACGTGCAGGGCTCGCGCGGGATCATGCCGACAGCCGACTCGGCACGACAGCCTCCGGTGCTTCACTTTGGTTGGGCCGCGATGCGCGCAGTGTCACTGCCGACTGGGCACGCCGCTGACCGCCGCGATAATTCACGTAGTACTGATCGACTTCCTCTTGACGGAGGGGTTCCGACAAGATGTTCACGCAGTGGAGGGGATCGCCTTCCCCGCACTGGGCCAGCTTCATGGCCCCCTTGCGGAAACCCACCACGGCGGCGACAAGAGAGCCGCCCAGGGCCACACCGGTGACGGCGGCCCAGCCACTTCGGTAGGCCAAAGCCTCTACGAACAGCCCGAGCAGGGCGGACGCGAGAAGCAGAAACAGATACCCCACGTAGGGGTATGAAACACGACTTTCGCAGCGGCCAACACGGCCTGTACTTTCGTGTCCCTTGTTGGTTAGACGGTTCATGCTTTTGATGGTTCGCCGCGCAACCGGCATTCAGTAGAGGTCTTGATCTTGTGGGGCCACAAAGCTCCGTTGTGCCCATCACTGCCGGATGCTTTGGTGGCCGATCGGCATCCCCAGTGGTGAACCGGCCCGCGGTGCCTCTTTATCGGACGTAGTCGGTGAGTCCATCCCTAGGGAATTCCACGGAGCGAATCGGCCGGTCTTCACGGCTGGCATGCACCGAAACTCGATAATCAGAGTCTACTGATACCTGTTGGCGCCCAAGTACTGTCAGCCCGAAGAAGGCACAATGCAGCTTTGTGGCCTCACAAAATCGTGGCCCCTACTGGACGGCCCGGGGGCGGCGAAGCATCAAGGACATGAACCAGCTAACCAACCAGGGATACAAAATGGTAGCGCTCACCCAGCAGCTGCATCGTCCTACCGGTTGCCGCGAGTCGTGGGCGGTGTTCAGTCCGTGCCGCCGGTGGCGGTATCGACTGGTGCGCGTGTGGGATTCCGATAAACCGCGGCTGGGCTGGGTGATCCTTAACGGCTCCGACGCCGATGAACACCGCGCCGATGCGACGGTGCGCCGCTGCATCGGTTTCGCGCAGGCCTGGGGATACGGCGGGGTCGACATCGCCAACCTCTATGGGCTGGTGTCGAAGAATCCCGGGGCACTGGCGCACCACTTCGATCCGGTCGGCCCCGACAACGATGCCCACCTGGCCGCGATGTGCTCCGAGAACGACCTCACGATGCTGGCCTGGGGACCCAACGCCGGCACCGAGCGCGCCCACGCGGTGCTCCAGATGCTGCGGCGGCTCGCCAAGGAGCGTGGAGGGTCCTTGGCCGTGTTGGGCTGGACCCACGGTGCACACCCACTGCATCCACTGCTGGCGCCTAAGGACACCACCCCTAAATGCTTGACGCTTACCAGGGCCAGTTGCGGTCTGCATGAGGCCGAAGACCCGCGCTGGGGATATCTGTTGGCAGGTGCGGCATGACTTCCCACATGACAACGATGATCCCGCACAGCCAGCGGAAGCCCAATGTGGACCTAGCGCGCGAATTCACCCAGCCAGCAGCGCAAGTCGCCGACCGATCCGTGCATGCCATGCACATCGTGGTGTCCCGCGGCAAGTTCGCGCGGGCGATCAGCACGCCGGGCCACAATGTGCGCCTGGGGATCTGGCTGGCCGGCTGGCACATCGCCATCTATGACGAATTCGGTGAGCAGCCCCATCGTCTCGGAGCGCGATGATGCGCCACCACACCGGAATTCAGTTTCGCGGCATCGAACGGACGGTAACCACAAGCGACGGCGTGTCGCTGTCGGTGCGCGCGTATGGACCTCGCGACGCCGCCCATACCGTCGTTCTTCTGCACGGGTTGTGCTTGAACAAGGACTCCTGGACCATCCAGATCGAGCACCTGCTTCATCAATACGGCGACAGCATCCGGATCATCAGCTACGACCACCGCGGCCACGGCGACTCCGCGGCCGCACCGATGCACACCTACCAAATCGACCAACTCGGCACCGACCTCGCCGACCTGCTGGTAGCCCTCGGTGTCGCAGGCCCCCTTACGCTTGCCGGACATTCCATGGGCGGCATGGTGGCGCTGGCCTACCTGGGTCGCCCCGCCGACCAGCGACCTGTCCAACCCGATGGGCTTATCCTCGTCGCCACCGCGGCGGGCAAACTCGCCGAGCGGGGCTTGGGCCGGCTCCTGGCCAACCCCGCCACAGACATCCTCTACGAACTCGCAAACCACGCACCGCACGCCGTCGCAGACCGGGTCCTTCCTGCCCTTGCCCGACCGATCTGCGGCGCCCTGACCAGATATGGCGGATACGGCACGGCAAGCCGGGACGCGCTTGTGGCGGTGTCGGCGGCGAGCGTCAACGCCACCCCGGTTGCGACCAAAGCCGGCTTTCTGCGCGCTCTACGGCGCTACGACCAGTATCAGACGCTGAGATCCATCACCGCCACGACAGTGATCATCAGTGGCGGCGCGGACCGGCTCACCCCGCCCTCGCATGCCCACGACCTGGCTCGCGGCATCCCCGGGGCCACGCACGTGCACCGACCCGCCGCCGGGCACATGCTCCTAGATGAGGCGCCCCACGTCATCACCAACGCCATCATCGGCGTTATCGGTGCGCACACGACCAGCGCAATCAGACGCCGTGTCATGCGTAATTACGACAAACCGGTCTCGCGCCAGCCGATCGCACTCCAGGAGGCCAGCTAGATGGCTACGCATATCGAACGTCCCTACCACGTCGCGATCGTCGGCTCCGGGCCGTCGGGATTCTTCGCCGCAGCATCGCTGCTGAAGGCCGCGGACGCGTCCGACGATATCGACATCGCGATCGACATGCTGGAGATGCTGCCCACCCCATGGGGTCTGGTGCGCTCCGGCGTCGCGCCCGACCACCCCAAGATCAAGTCGATCAGCAAGCAATTCGAAAAAACCGCCGAGGACCCGCGGTTCCGGTTTTTCGGCAATGTCGTGGTGGGCGAGCACATCAGCGCCGCCGAACTCGCCGAGCGCTACGACGCCGTGATCTATGCGGTGGGGACGCAATCGGATCGGTCGTTGAACATTCCCGGTGAGGACCTGCCGGGCAGCATCGCCGCCGTCGATTTTGTGGGCTGCTATAACGCTCACCCGCACCGCCGGGACATAATGCCCGACCTGTCGGGCCATCGCGCAGTTGTCATAGGCAACGGCAACGTCGCACTCGACGTCGCCCGCATCCTGGTGACCGACCCAAACGTGCTCGCGCTCACCGACATCGCCGACCACGCACTGGAATCGCTGCGCCCCTGCAGCGTCGAGGAAGTGGTAGTCATCGGTCGGCGCGGGCCGCTGCAGACCGCGTTCACCACGCCGGAGTTGCGTGAGCTGGCCGACCTCGAAGGGGTCGATATCGTGGTCGATCGGGCCCAGCTAGAGGGCATCACCGACGACGATGCCGCGGCGGTGGGCAAGACCACGAAGCTGAACATCAAGGCACTGCGGAACTACGCCGCCCGCGAGCCGCATCCGGGAAACCGTCGAATCGTGTTCCGTTTCTTCACATCTCCGATCGAAATCAAAGGCAACGGCAAAGTGGAGCGGATCGTGCTTGGCCGCAACGAATTGGTCTGCAGTGACAGCGGGCGGGTGGTGGCCAAGGACACCGGCGCGCGCGAGGAGCTGCCGGTGCAGTTGGTGGTGCGCGCGGTGGGCTATCGCGGCGTGCCTACGCCGGGGCTGCCGTTCGACGACAAGAGCGCGACGATCCCAAACACCGCCGGCCGGGTCGCGGGCAGTCGCAACGAGTACGTCGTCGGCTGGATCAAG
The DNA here is from genome assembly GCA_963751315.1 of uncultured Actinomycetota bacterium. Classification (GTDB taxonomy): domain Bacteria; phylum Actinomycetota; class Actinomycetes; order Mycobacteriales; family Mycobacteriaceae; genus Mycobacterium. The sequence goes on from CAVVUH010000013.1 coordinate 51,839, forward strand.
CGCGGACCGACCGGAGTGATCGGCACCAACAAAAAAGACTCCCACGACACCGTCGACACCCTGATCGCCGATCTGGCCGCCGCTAGAAACTCCTCGGGGCTAGCGGATTTCGGCGCCGACCACGCCGAGAAGCTCGCCGACTGGCTGGCCTCGCGCCAACCAAAGCTCGTCACCGCCGCGCACTGGGCGGCCATCGACCGCTTTGAGCGTGCGGCCGGCGAGCCGCACGGGCGTCCCCGCGTCAAGTTGCCGACGGTGGACGAGCTTCTCCGCATCGGGCACGGCTGATTTCGGTTCAGCAAACATGCCGCGTTGCTCATCTTGATAACAGGAAAGGAAGGAGACGGCTATGGCATATGTGATTGCCGAACCCTGCGTCGACGTCAACGACAAGGCATGCATCGAGGAATGCCCTGTTGATTGCATCTACCAGGGCGCACGAATGCTCTACATCCACCCCGACGAGTGCGTCGACTGCGGCGCCTGCGAGCCAGTGTGCCCGGTCGAGGCCATCTACTACGAAGACGACCTGCCCGACCAGTGGAGCGGCTACACCCAGATCAACGCCGACTTCTTCACGGAGCTCGGCTCACCCGGCGGCGCGTCGAAAATCGGGATCACCGAAAACGACCCAATCGCGGTCAAAAGCCTGGACAGCGTGGACAAGGGTTGAACGCGGGTCTTAGTGCGCGCGATACGAGTGAGGAAAGTTCGCACAACCCCGCTGAGTCGCGCTGAGTCGCGCAGCTCCATAACAACGACCGACACCGACACTTTGCACATGACCCCTACTGGCCAGCCAGCAGCTCCGCTTATAGCCGCCATCGGCAACGGGCGAAGGGGTCGGACTACTTCCTCCAACGGTCGCGTTATGCAGCGCGGCGGCAAATTGCCCCAGCGTCCACACCGTCGCAAGCCTTTTGGGCCGATACGGACTCGTGGCCGTTATCGGCTGGATCGGCGCTCTGAAGTTCGCCAGTTTTGAAGCGCGCCAGATCCAGCCGCTGATCGCGAACAGTCCCTTTATGTCCTGGCTCTACGACATCTTCCCCGTCTACACCTTCTCGGCGCTATTAGGCATCTTCGAAGTGGCCGCAGCGGTGCTGCTCGCGATTAAACCGCTATCCCCCAAGCTCTCCATTGTGGGCAGCGCGCAGGCGATCGTGCTATTCCTCGCCACCATCAGTTTCCTGTCCACTACTCCCGGGGTCGGCGAGCCGGCGGCTTCCCGGCCATCTCGCTGATCGGCGAATTCCTCCTTAAGGACATCCCCTTGCTGGGTCTGTCGTTCTGGACGCTTGCCGACTCCATCCGCGCGGTGAAAGAACGTTCATCCGTGGTTTGACCATTCGTTGAGTCGCCATTGGGTAGGTTTGCTTGTGCGGCAATGCATACCGCAAGCCGCCCAATGGCGACGCCGCCCGGTTTGGATGCTGTACGAACGAAACTAGGTCAGCGGTTCGCCACCGTCCACCTTCAAGGTCATGCCGGTCAAGAAAGTGTTGGTCATCGCGAACAGCACCGCGCCGGCAATGTCGTCCGGCGTTCCTATACGCCGCGCCGGATTGCGGGAGCCGATGTGTTCGAAGTAGTCGCGCTTGCCCTCTGCGCCAAGTGAATCCCAGGCGCCGGTGTCGATGACACCCGGCGAGATGGCATTGACCCGTATCGGGGCGAGCTCGACCGCGAGCCATCGGGTGAGGAAATCCACGGCGCCGTTCGTGATGCCGACGCCGAGATAGCCGACGTTGAGCTTGAAGGCGTGCACACCGGAGAACAAGACGAACGAGCCACCGGGGTTAATTTGTCCCGCAAGGTATTTAGCGAGCATGGTGGGACCGATAACCTTGGTGTCGAACGACATCCGCAGATTCTCGCGCTGCAGGTCTGCTAATTTCCCGCGCGCACGTGCCGACGCGGTCGACACCACATGGTCGACGGGGCCCAGTCGGTCGGCGAGCGCGGCGATCGATGCGTCGTCGGTAATGTCCACGACCTCGGCGCTGATCCCGGGATCGGCGGTGTCGGCATAGGCATCAGCCAGTTTGGTTTTGTCTCGTCCGGCGACAACGACTCGCGCACCCTCTGATCGCGCCAGCAGCGTCACCGCACGCGCAATTCCACTGCCGCGGCCTACCACCAGGACTGTCTGATCCCGCAACGCGCTACCCATCGACAGCTACTCCTTTGGCCTGCTTGCCGGGTCGGCGACGCGGCGGAAATCTCGGTTTGCCACCGCTCCCACCTAGGAATGGGTCATTCGACCCAGAATATGCATACCGTGGCGAGCAGTCAACGTCTTGTGCCGCAGTCGCGTCAGGAGCATAATGGGATGTATAACCCAAAATGGGAGGAATCACTTATGCCGACTGTTCATCACCGCTACCTCACCGTCGACGGTCACCGGCTGTTCTTCCGGGAAGCCGGTGATCCGCGCGCGCCCGCGCTGGTGCTGCTCCACGGCTTTCCGACCAGCTCGTACATGTTCCGCGACTTGGTTCCCGCGCTCGCTGATCGCTATCACGTGATCGCGCCGGATCATTTGGGATTCGGCCTTTCTGACGCACCATCGGTGCAGCAGTTCGACTACACGTTCGATGCGCTTACCGCGTTGACGCAAGGCCTGCTGCGCGCACTGAATGTCGACCGGTACGCGATGTACGTGCAGGATTACGGAGCTCCGATCGGGTGGCGGCTGGCGCTGCATGACCCCGCCGCGATTACCGCGATCATCAGCCAGAGCGGTAACGCTTACGACGCGGGCTTTGTGGAGAGCTTCTGGAAGGTCGTCATGGCCTATCAGACTGAGCAGACAGCCGAGACCGAAGGCGCGGTAAGGCAATTCCTCACCTTGGACGCCACCCGCTGGCAATACGTTACTGGGGTGCCGGACGAGACGCTGGTCAATCCGGAATCCTGGTATCACGATTATGCGCTGATATCCCGGCCGGGCAACGACGAAGTGCAACTCAAAATGTTGCGTGATTACGCCAGCAACTCGCCGCTCTACCCACGCGTGCAGGATTACTTCCGCGCCAGCAAAGTGCCACTGCTGGCGGTGTGGGGCCGCGGCGACGAAATATTCGGTCCAGCCGGTGCGCAAGCTTTCGCCGAGGACTTGCCCGATGCCGAAATCCATCTGCTCGAGGGCGGGCACTTCTTGCTCGAGTCGGCGCTGGACGAGGTGACCGGGCTGATCCGCTCCTTCCTCGCCAAAGTGCTGCCCGCCGCCTGACGACACACGGCGCAATCATATGGGTTGAACGTCCCATAATCGGCGGTGTATGCGCGTTAACCTGACGCTATGGTTCATGCCGATCTGCACGACGACCGGCGCTTAACCGCCAAGGGTCGCGCTACCCGCGACCGGATCGTGCAGGTCGCCGCCGAGCTGATCCTCACTGACGGCCTCTCGGCGTTGAATATGGACGCTCTGCGCAAGGCGGCGTCGGTAAGCGGCTCCCAACTCGCCCACTATTTCACCGACAAGCGGGCGCTGATCCGTGCGGTTGTCGCGCGCCAGATCAACGTGGTGCTCGATTTTCACCGCCAGCCCAAGCTTCGGGCACTCGACACGTTCGACGACTTCGAGCGCTGGATCGATCTGAACATGCGTTACTTGAGACGAATCGGCTACTCCGGCACACCCACCTATCACGCGTTGGCCGGACAACTCGGAAAGTCCGACACCGCAACACGCGAGACGCTGGCGGCGGGCTACTGGCGTTGGATCCAACTGCTGGAGCATGCGATCCAACGCATGAAAGATCACCGCGTTCTGGGCGCACACGCCGACCCGCGAGAGTTGGCTTTGGTCATCGTCAGCGCCCACCAGGGCGGCGCCACGTTGAGCTTCACCTATGGGGCGGAGTGGCCGCACGCCGACGCCCTGCGTTTTGCGGTCAACTACTTGCGCATGTTCGCCGCCGACCCCGCCGAACGGATCCCCCGTCGACCGCGGCGTCCCCGCGGTCCGCGCAAAGCCGCCCAACCTGCCTGACAGAGCCGAAAGGGGCGGCGACGTGCCCGACGACGCCACATCGCGGTTTACCCGCAAGGGACGCGCGACTCGGGGGCGCATCGTCGACGTCGCCGCCAAGCTGATGTTCCAGCGTGGCATTGCCGGCACCAGCATCGACGAGGTGCGCAACACGGCGGCTGTGAGCGGATCGCAGATCTCGCACTATTTCCATGACAAACGCGAGCTGACCCGTCAGGTGATCGCCGCACGCTGCACCGACGTCCAGGAGTTCCACATGCAGCCGCGATTCGGCGGCTTCGACAGCCTCGACGCGCTCCAAGCATGGGCGGACGCCAACATCGCCGACGTCGACGCGGTGTATCGACAAGGTGGCTGCATATACGGTTCTCTGGCAGGCGAATTGACCGAAGCCGACCCCGAAATCCACGGCGATCTCGCCGCCGGCTACGACCGATGGCTCGAGCTGCTACGGGCCGGGCTTGCGGCGATGCGCAGCCGCGGCGATCTGCGTCCCGACGCCGACCCGCGACACCTCGCAGTCTCGCTGGTCGCCGCGCATCAGGGCGGCGCCATGCTCACGTATGCCATGAACGACCCGGAACCGCTGCGCGCGTCGCTGAATGCGGCTGTCGAATATGTGCGTTCGTTTGCACCCGGACCCAAGCGCCGCGGATCCGCGGCACAGTCTTCTCGCCGCAAGCCCACGGGCTGAGCCACATAGACATCTTTGGGTTACATAGCCCATAATAGTGGGCAGCGCATCCCAAAATGATGGGAAGGACGGTCCACCATGTCCCTCGCGGAGTCGCCACAGCCAAGCACTGAGCCGGCCTCGCCGGCGGGCAATGCATTGCCCGCCGCGCCCGCGGTGGTACGCGAACGGGCGGGCGGAGAAACCATGCGAGCGATCGTGCTAGAGAAGTTCGGCGGACTCGACAGCCTGGTCTACACCGACATCCCCAAACCGCTACCCAAGGACGGCGAGGTCGTCATCGAAGTCCGCGGCTTCGGCATCAACCACGCCGAGCTGCATATGCGCCGCGGGGAATGGGCAGAGGCCGCTGAAGTCAGCGGCATCGAATGCGTCGGGATCGTCGACTCGTGTCCGGGCGGCGAGTTCCCGGTCGGAGCAAAGGTCGCCGCGCTGATGGGTGGTCTGGGCCGAACCATCAACGGCAGTTATGCCGAATACACCCGAGTGCGGGCGGCCAACGTCGCCCTCATCGACTCCGAGCTGCCGTGGTCACAGTTGGCCGCGCTGCCGGAAACCTACGCGACGGCATGGACATGCCTGTTCCGCAACCTCAAACTCTCGGCCGGACAAACCGTCGTAATCCGCGGCGCGACTTCGTCGTTCGGCCAGGCCGCGGTCAAGATGGCGGTTGCGGCCGGTGCGCGCGTCATCGCCACCGCGCGCAAGCGTGAGCGTTTCGGGATGTTGGAGGCACTCGGCGCCGCGCGCGGCGAGCTGGAGTCGCGAACGCTGGCCGCCAGCATCGCGGAAGCCAAGCAGATCGATGGCGTGCTCGACCTGGTCGGCAATAGCACCATCCTGGACTCGCTGGACATGCTTCGTCGCGACGGCACCGCCTGCCTGGCGGGATGGCTGGGTGGCCTGGACCCGATCGGCGACTTCAACCCGCTGCTGCGCATGGCCAGCGGGGTGAACTGGTCCTTCTTCGGCAGCTTCGTGTTTGGCAGCCCCGGCTTCCCGTTGTCCGACGTTCCGCTGCAAGACATCGCAGCGCAGGTAGCCGCCGGGCGACTCGACGCAGCCCCGGAACGCGTCTTCTCCTTCGACCAGATCCGCGAAGCGCACCATGTCATGGAAGCCGGTGAAGCCGGCGGAAAAATGGTCGTCGTCATGGATTGAGCTCAGCCACGAGAAGTGCGTCGTTATTAGATGATCGAACGATGACTGCTGCTCCAGCTGTTCTTGTGTTCGACGTGAACGAAACGCTCATCGACATCGAAGCCATGGCGCCGTTTTTCGAACGAATCTTCGGTGATCCGCGGGTCATGCGCGAGTGGTTCGCTCAGCTGGTCACCTACTCGATGACCGCGACGCTGGCGGGCCGCTACGTCGACTACTTCACCCTGGGCCAGGGGCTGCTGCCGATGCTCGCGGATATCCACGGCGTGCAGATTACCGACGATGACGTGCAAAGCGTGAAGCACGGCATGCTGACCATGCCGGCACACCCGGATGTCGAGGATGGCCTGACGGCGCTGCGCGACAACGGCTTTCGTCTCGTGACGCTGACGAATTCGCCACCCAACCCGGAAGGGCCGAGCCCGCTGGAACACGCCGGGCTGGCGCACTTTTTCGAGCAAATGTTCAGTGTCGAGGCGCGCCGCGCGTTCAAGCCTGCCCCGACGGTGTACCGGTACGTATGCGAGGAACTCGCGGTGGCCCCGGAAGACTGCATGATGGTCGCCGCCCATGTCTGGGACACCGTCGGCGCGCAATCTGTCGGATTCGGCGGCGCACTGATCACCCGCCCCGGCAATGCACCGCTACCGATCCCCGATCTGCCGCAGCCGACGCTCGTCGCGGGTGATCTGCGCGAGCTCGCGCAGCAACTTTGCGCGTCGTGAGCCTGACGCTTCGGCCAACCTCACAAAACCGGCGCACCAGACGTCTACCGAGTAGATAGCAATACCGACGACCTGCTCCAGGAGCCCTCATGCCCACCGCAGCCGCCACGACCTCGACTCGCCACGTCATCATCGACTCACCAATCGGACCGTTGACGCTGGTGCGCGACGACGGTGATGACAGTGGCCTCACCGGCCTGTATTACCCGGGACACTGGACCCGCCCGGACCGGAATTCATTCGGGCCGCATGTCGAAGCGAGCGACGATCACGGCTTCGATGAGGCCATCACCCAGCTCGCCGAATACTTCGCCGGCGAGCGCCGGCATTTCGATCTGCCGCTCAACCCGCGCGGCAGCGACCAAGCACGGCAGGTCTGGCAGCTACTCGCCGAGATCCCCTACGGCCAGACCACCACCTACGGTGCGTTGGCAAGCAAAGTCGGAGGCGGCATCAGCCCCCGCGACATCGGCGGCGTCGTCGGCGAAAACCCGCTGTCCATCTTCATCCCCTGTCATCGAGTGGTCGGATCCACCGGGAAACTCACCGGATACGGCGGCGGCCTGGACCGCAAGCGATACTTGCTCGAACTGGAGAATGCGATACCGGCCTCACCGCAAACGCTGTGGTAGCGGCCACGCGATCAAGCAACGGGATGAAGCCGCCATTCGAGAAGGTCGTCGCGCAGCACGGTGCCACCGTGTTGCGGGTGGTCCGCGCGGTCCTCGGCCACGCTGATGCTGACGACGCCTGGTCCGACACCTTCTTGGCGGCGATGAAGGCCTACCCCGACCTACCGGCCGACGCCAACCTCGAGGCGTGGCTGGTCACCATCGCCCACCGCAAGGCGATCGACATCCATCGCGCCACTTCACGGCGGGCGATACCGATCCCCGACACGCCCGATGCGCCGTCGCCCGATCACGCCAACGGATGTCACCGGGACCTGACCGAGGCGGTTGCGGCGTTGCCCACCAAACAACGTCAGGCGGTGGCCTACCACTACCTGGCCGGCCTGCCCTACGCCGAGATCGCCACGCTACTCGACAGCAGCGCCGCGGCCGCCCGGCGCGCAGCCGCCGACGGCATCGCCACGCTACGACGTACCCACGCGCACAACCGTGTTGACCCATCGCCCAAAACGGAGTCCAGCAATGACCGCAATTGACCTCGCCGCGCTCTACCCGGTCGATGACGACGACATCACCCGCCTGCACGCCCGGCTGGCAGCGGCCGCCGACAACGACGACCTTCTCGACGTCGCCTACCGGACGGTCGACTCTCCCGTCGGTTCGCTGCTGATCGCCGCGACACCGGTGGGGCTGGTGCGCGTGGCGTTCAGCAGCGAAGGGCATGACGGGGTGTTGCAGAACCTTTCCGACCGCATCAGCGCTCGATTGCTGCACGCCCCCAAGCGGTTGGATGGCATCGCGCGCCAACTGGAAGAGTACTTTTCCGGGCGCCGCCACACCTTCGATGTCCCGCTGGATTGGCAGCTCTCCAAAGGATTTCGGCGTGTAGTCCTGAGCCACCTGGCGGTCGACATCGGCTACGGCACCACCGCCAGCTACGGCACCTTGGCGCGACTTTCAGGTTCTCCCAAGGCCGTTCGCGCCGTCGGGACGACCTGCGCGACGAATCCCATCCCGGTGGTGGTGCCGTGCCATCGGGTCGTCCGCGCCGACGGCACCTTGGGCGGCTACCGCGGTGGGCCGGCCGCCAAACGGACCCTGCTCGATCTGGAAGATGGTTAGCCAGTCTGGTTCGACCGGCCGAATTCGACCAGGCGCGCTTGCATCGCCGGGTAGGCGGCGGCCGCAGCCGGAGGCACGCCGTTGCGAACGTTTTGCGCGACCTCGACCGCGGCATGGATCGCCGCCCGATATGGCAGCGACCCGGTGCTGACTCGACGCACACCCAAATCCGCCAACTCGGCGAGGTTTAAACCCGGCACCACGAGCACATTGACCGGAACTGGAATATTTGCCGTCAGCTGACGTAGATCGGACGGTTCCGACGCGCCCGGGATGAATATCCCGTCGGCGCCCGCCTCGACGTAGGCTTCGGCTCGGTTCAGCGTGGCTGCGACATTGGCGTCCTGACCGAGCCAGTAGGTGTCGACTCTGGCGTTGACGAAGACCTCGGGTGAACGCTTTTTGATCGCAGACACTTTGGCGGCATGGGCCTGGGGGCTGATCAGTTTCTCGTCCGTGCTGTCCTCGATGTTGATGCCGGCCACACCAAGGCCGGCGACGTGCCCGGCCACCACGTCGGGATCGTCGTCGTAACCGTCCTCGACGTCGGCGGAGACGTAGACCGGCAGGCTTCGGAGTTGCCTGACCAAGCTGCTGGTCGGCTCCTTGCTCGACCGCCCGCCATCGGGATGCCCGGCGCTCGCGGCGACCCCGAAGCTGGTGGTTCCAACCGCGCGATACCCCGCGTCGTAGAAAGCGAGTGCCGACGATACATCCCACGCATTGGGCAGCAGCAATGGCTCGTCGGCGTAGTGGAGATCGCGGAAACTCATGATAATGCGCCTTCGTGGGTTAGGCCCCGCTATCGGCCGTCGTCGCGTTCGGCGGCGACGTCATAGTCTGACACCTCGGGCGCCTCTGCTACCCAGAGGCCCCCTTCTTTTGGGTTGCATGACCCATTCAAAGCTCGTCTTAGTAGGCTGTCAAACCGCGGTCCGAAGCATAGCGAAAGAAGGGGCGAGCATGGCAGCAGCCGAACATCCTTACGACGTAATCGTGCTGGGTGCCGGACCGGTCGGACAGACCGCCGCCGAGCGCGCCCGGGCTGCGGGGCTCAGTGTCGCGATGGTCGAACGCGAGCTGGTCGGCGGTGAATGTTCCTACTGGGGATGCGTGCCCAGCAAGGCGCTGCTGCGACCGGTCATCGCCGTCGCCGATGCCGACCATGTCGACGGCGCCCGCGAGGCGGTCAAGGGTTCGATCAACCCCACCGGCGTCTTCGGTCGCCGAGACCGCTACGTCAGCAACTGGGACGACGCCGGTCAGGCGGACTGGGTAGCCGGAATCGGGGCCACCCTGGTGCGCGGTCACGGGCGATTGGACGGGCCCCGCCGCGTGACGGTCACCGCGACCGGCGGCGAGGTGTCGGTGCTCACCGCGCGACACGCCGTCGTCATCTGCATCGGAAGCCGCGCAGCGCTTCCGGATGTGCCCGGTATTACCGAAGCCCGACCTTGGACCAACCGCAAAGCCACCGACAGCAGCGCGGTGCCGAACCGCCTCGCGGTCGTCGGCGCGGGTGGCGTCGGCGTCGAAATGGCCACCGCCTGGCATGGTTTGGGTGCCTCAGTGACCCTGCTGGCGCGTGGATCTGGTCTGCTGCCCCGGATGGAGCCGTTCGTCGGTGAGCTTGTCGAGCGGGGGCTTCGGGAGTCGGGTGTTGTTGTCCGCGTGGGTGTGTCGGTGACCAAGCTGCGCCGACCCGACGCCGAAGGGCCGGTCACGCTGGAATTGAGCGACGGGAGCGAACTGGTGGTCGACGAGGTGCTGTTCGCGACCGGCCGAGCACCGCTGACCGACGACATCGGTTTACACACAGTGGGACTCACCGCCGGCGGCTGGCTCGACGTCGATGACACCTGTCGTGTACGGGCCGTCGACGACGGCTGGCTCTATGCGGCCGGTGACGCCAATCATCGGGCGCTGCTGACTCATGAGGGCAAGTACCAGGCCCGGATCGCCGGGGCGGCGATCGCGGCCCGGGCGGCAGGGCATCCGTTGGACACCGCGCCGTGGGGCGCGCATGCGGCCACCGCCGACCATTACGCGGTGCCGCAGGTTTTCTTCACCGAACCCGAAGCCGCCGCGGTCGGACTGTCGGCCGAGCAGGCCGAGCAGGCCGGTCACCGCGTGCGCGCGGTAGACGTCGAAATCGGCGACGTCGTGATGGGAGCCAAGCTCTACGCGGACGGCTACACCGGTCGAGCGCGCATGGTGGTCGACGTCGACCACGGCTATCTGCTCGGTGTGACGTTCGTCGGCCCGGGCGTCGCCGAGCTGCTGCACTCGGCCACCGTCGCCGTCGCCGGTCGGGTGCCCATCGACCGGTTGTGGCACGCCGTGCCGTGCTTCCCCACGATCAGCGAAGTATGGCTGAGACTTCTCGAGGCCTACCGGGATTCGTCGGCGTAACGCGGTGCTGCAGGTCTTTCAGAGCAAAGCAGCGAGCCGGACCTGGTGGCTGAGCACGCGTTGCGCTGACCCCCACCCGCTATTACGCGGCCAGCACAGCGTCCAGCGCCGAATAGAACAGACCGAGCCCGTCGTCGGAGGGCCCGGTCAACGCCTCGATGGCGTGCTCGGGGTGCGGCATCAGCCCGACCACGCGGCCGTTGGCTGAGCTGATACCGGCGATGTCGGATTGCGAGCCGTTCGGGTTGTCGTGATAGCGGAACACAACCCGGCCTTCGCCTTCCAGCTCGTTGAGCACGTCGGCGGAAGCCACGTAGCGCCCCTCACCCGACTTCAACGGGATCAGCAGGTCGGCGTCGGGCTCAAACCGCGACGTCCACGCCGTCGCCGTCGACGTCACCCGTAGCCACACATCGCGGCACACGAAATGTAGTCCGGCGTTTCGGGTAAGCGCGCCGGGCAGCAGCCCAGCCTCACATAGCACCTGAAAACCGTTGCAAATCCCTAAAACCGGCAACCCACGGCCGCCAGCAGCGATGACTTCACCCATCACCGGAGCGAACCTGGCGATTGCGCCGGCCCGCAGATAGTCGCCGTAGGAGAACCCGCCCGGCACCACCACCGCCTCAACACCCTTGAGGTCGGCGTCGGCATGCCACAGGCTGATGGGCTCGGCGCCGACGACACGCACCGCCCGAGCGGCGTCCACGTCGTCGAGCGTCCCGGGAAAGGTGATGACGCCGATACGAGCCGTCACTGCGCTTCCCGGCTTACTGTCCAGTCTTCGATCACTGTGTTCGCCAACAGCGACTCGGCGATCTCGGCAAGTGCCGAATCGTCGACACTGTCGTCGACTTCGAGTTCAAACCGCTTGCCCTGCCGCACGTCTGAGATGCCGGCATGCCCAAGCCTCCCCAATGCGCCGACGATCGCCTGACCCTGCGGGTCGAGAATCTCGGCCTTGGGCATCACGTGCACAACCACCCGGGCCACCCGCGCTCCTCCTACTGATTCGGTTTGCTCGGCGCCAACTCTACCGGTCGACAGCGGCGACGTGTTATTAGCACGAGCCGATGTAGGCCGCGCAAACCGGCGACGTGATGGCGTCCAGAACTTGGGCGTCGGAGATCACCGGCCAGGGCACCTGCGGTGGCTCCGAAGACCACAGCGTCAGTTCGCTGATGGTGCTGTTTTCGGGGTGGGCGACGAGGTAGGTGTGCATGATCACCGGTCCGCTGATCACCGCAGCCAGCCGATTGGGCTCGTCGGTGGTGACCGATGGCGACTCTGTCGCCGCTCCCAGTTGGCAACCGCGCAGCGCGGCTGCGGCGACATCCAACACCGACGACGCGTTTTGGCCGCCGCGCGCGGTGTCTCCGCGCCAATGCAGGACTTGGGCCTGCAACTGCCACTGACTTCCGGCGTTGGCCACCATCGCCCGGCTTGCGACTGCCGAATTGCGGGTGTCCTGCGGAAAGGCGGGAGTCGCGCACACCTCCTCGAATCGGAACCGCGGCGTCGCAGTCCCCGTCATCGGCACCGCCACCCCGGCCAGCGCCGGCCAGCGGTACGTCGAGTTCAGCGGTATCCCGTTGGGCAGGACCCATGCCGTGTCCGGGATCCGGTCGCACACCGGCGGGCAGGTCTCCTGGTCCGCGTGGGCGGCAGCCGACGACACGCACCCGACGGCCACGCAGCTTGCGATCAGCATCGTCGCCAGAACTAGGCGCATGCCAGGCACCCCATGAGCGCACAATCGTAGACATGCAACTCACGCATTTTGGCCATTCCTGTCTACTCGCCGACTTCGGCCACACCGTCGTGTTGTTCGACCCGGGAAATTTCTCGCACGGTTTCGAGGGCATCACCGGCCTGTCGGCCATCGTTATCACCCATCAACACCCCGATCACGTCGACACCGCGCGGTTGCCCGCGCTACTCGACGCCAATCCAGACGCAGCGCTCTACGCGGATCCGCAGACCGCCGAGCAGCTTGATTTGCCGTGCCAGCCGGTGCAGGTCGGCGACGAGCTCTCGGTCGGCGACCTGACCATCCGCGCACTCGGTGGCCGACATGCCGTGATCCACCCGGAAATCCCAGTGATCAACAACATCTCGTACCTGGTCGGTGACGGCGAGCACCCCGCCCGGTTCATGCACCCCGGCGATGCGCTGTTCGTCCCGGACGAGCCCATAGACGTCTTGGCCGCTCCGGCGGCGGCGCCGTGGATGAGAATTTCCGAGGCAGTCGACTACCTGAGGGCGGTGGCGCCGAACCGGGCAGTGCCCATTCACCAGGGCATCATCGCTCCGGACGCCCGCGGCATCTACTACGGCCGACTCACCGAGATGACCAGCACCGACTTCCAGGTGCTGCCCGAAGAAAGCGCGGTCACCTTCTAACGCGCGAGCAGACGCGAAAGCCCCCAATCCGGCGGCGCGTCGGGGGCTTTTGCGTCTGGTCGGCCATCGGGTTAGGCGATGTCGCTTGCAGCACCGCGGCCCGCGGCACGACCCGAGAAGATGCACCCGCCCAGGAACGTTCCCTCCAGGGCCCGGTATCCGTGCACACCACCGCCGCCGAAACCTGCGACCTCCCCGGCGGCATAGAGCCCGTCGAGCGGTGTCCCATCGCCTTTGAGCACTCGCGAGTCCAAATCGGTCTCCAACCCGCCCAACGTCTTTCGGGTCAGGATGTGCAACTTCACCGCGATCAGCGGTCCGGCCTTTGGATCCGCCAACCGGTGCGGAGCAACCACTCGGCCCAGCCGGTCGCCGAGATACCGACGGGCAGCACGGATCGCGGTGATCTGGCTATCCTTGGTGAAACGGTTCGCCACCTCGCGATCGCGCGCGGTGACCTCTTCCGCCACGGTCGCGTAGTCCAGCTGCAGCACATCGGGCAACTTGTTCATGGCAGTCACCAACTCGCGCAATGAGTTTGCGCTGACGAAGTCGACGCCCCGATCGACGAAGGCCTGCACCGGACCCGGCGGCCCGGACCGGGCCCGCGACGACAGCAGCTGGCGCACGCTGCGCCCGGTCAGGTCTGGGTTCTGTTCCTGCCCGGATAGGGCGAATTCCTTCTCGATGACCTTGGCGTTCAACACAAACCAGGTGTAGTCGTAGCCCGACCTCGCGATGTACTCCAGCGTGCCGAGAGTGTCGAACCCTGGATACAGCGGTACCGGCAGCCGCTTGCCGTTGGCGTCCAGCCACAGCGACGACGGACCCGGGATGATCCGGATGCCGTGCAGCGGCCAGATCGGGTCGTAGTTGGTGATGCCTTCGGTGTAATGCCACATCCGGTCGCGGTTGATCACCCGGGCGCCGGCCATCTCGGTGATCGCGATCATCCGGCCGTCCACGTGGGCGGGTACCCCGCAGAGCAGTTGCTCGGGGACGCGGCCCATCCGCTTCGGCCAGTTCGCTCGCACCATATCGTGGTTACCGCCGATACCTCCGCTGGTGACGATCACCGCCGAAGCGCGAAACTCAAACTGCCCAACCGATTTTCGTGATGACGACACGCCGCGCGGTTCCGTCGAGGGTTCCAAGACGGTGCCCCGGACCCCGGTAACCGCGTCGCCCTCGATGATCAGCTCGTCCACTTGGTGCCGGTGCGCGAAACGCACCTTCGGATGGTCCCGCAATCGGCGCGCGAAGATCTCCACGATGGCCGGCCCGGTTCCCCAGGTGATATGGAACCGGGGCACCGAGTTGCCGTGTCCTTGCGCGCCGTAGCCGCCGCGCTCGGCCCACCCCACCAACGGGAAGATCTGCAAGCCCCTGGCACGCAACCAGCTACGTTTCTCCCCTGCGGCGAAATCGACGTAGGCATGCGCCCATTGCCTCGGCCAGTAGTCTTCCGGTCGGTCAAACGCCGCGGTGCCAAGCCAGTCCTGCAGAGCGAGTTCGTGACTGTCGCGAACGCCCAGACGGCGCTGCTCGGGGCTGTCGACGAAGAACAAGCCGCCGAAAGACCAGAACGCCTGCCCGCCGAGGTTGGCGCTGTTCTCCTGGTCCAAGATGAGCACCCGCATGTTACGGTCCACCACCTCGCAGGCGGCCACTAGGCCAGCCAGGCCCGCCCCGACGATGATGACATCAGCGGCCGGCCCCGCCGATCCAGCTCCGGTATCGCTCATGGAGCTACACAGTAGCGACCCGAACTGTCAGGCCGCGTCGAGAACCGCCTGGTCGGCCCGCCACTGATACACGGTAGGTAAACAGGCTTGCAGCAATGCCAGGTCCACCGCGTCCAGCATCGCTTGCCGCGGCCCGGGTTTGCGCAGGTGACGGGCCGCGACCGCGACCCGGACGACGCCGTCCCGGCGGGCCACCCGCTCTGCCGACAGCACCAGCATCCGGCACCACCACGGCTCAGTCAGGAAACCTTCTCCTATGCCCAGCACCCGTGCACGCACCGTCGTCTGCCGGACCAAGTCGGTGATCCCGTGCAGATCGGCGAGGAGTCGAAAACCATTGCGCGGCAGCGCGTTAACCGTGCCCGGCGACGCCGTCCAACGCGGCGCCGCGAATAGCCGGGTGCGCAGGCCGAGGTGCTCGAGCACTCGATCGGCGGCCATGATTCGCAGGTTGGCCTCGTGGGCGGGCAGCGCCGCGAACTCGCCGCGCCGTTTCTTGGTTGCGGCCTCGTCATAGCCGTTCAACAGGATCGCGTCACCGGCGGCGCGCCGACCGGCCAGCCACTCGACGGTGTGCGGGTCACGGTCAAGCCGATACCCGCCCTTCAACCGCGGCGCCACCAGCAACGACACCGGCACCGCCCGGGTGTCCATCAGTGCGCAGAACTCGGCGACGTCATCCAACGTACGTTCACAGATCCCGGAGACCGAAACGATCAACTTCCCAGACACACCACAATTTTGACGATGCCAGGTGTCCAGATGGTGACATACACGCGGACAATAAGCGTCCATCCGGCCCTGTGACCAGCTAATTCGGCAGTACAGCCTCGATCGCGGCGATAACCTCCGGCGCGTCGGGCACCGTGCGTGGACGGAATCGGTTGACCACGTTTCCGCCGGGAGCGATCAGAAACTTCTCGAAGTTCCACTGCACGTCGCCGGCCTCCCCGCCGGCGTCGGGTGTCTTGGTCAGTTCCGCGTAAAGCGGATGCCGGCCAGGCCCGTTGACCTCGGTTTTGGCTAACAGCGGAAACGTCACGCCGTAGCTGGTGGAACAAAAGGTTTGGATTTCTTCGGCGGTGCCGGGCTCTTGGCCCATGAATTGATTGCACGGAATTCCGAGGACCGTGAGCCCGCGGTCGCCGTAGTCTCGCGCAAGCTGTTCCAGCGCAGCGTACTGCGGCGTCAGGCCACACTTGGACGCCACGTTGACCACCAGGACCGCGTGGTCGCTGTAGTCGGCCAGTGACGTCGGACGGCCATCCAGTGTGGTCAAAGCGATCTGGGTCACAGTCATACCCGGCAGGCTACCCCTACCGCACCCAGCGCAAAGTATGTTGGTCAGCTAGCTAGTTTGTCGTTAGGCTGGCGATCATGGTTTCTCGCGCCGCGCCGTCGACAGCGAACACCGAACCGGTATCCGGCGATCTGCCTGACTATCCAGATGCTCTCGATGCCGGCCTGCTGCGCGTCGCCGGTGTCTGCATTCTCGCCTCGGTGATGGCGATTCTGGACGGAACGGTCGTCAGCGTCGCGCAGCGCACCTTCATCGCGGAGTTCGCATCCACCCAGGCCGTCGTCGCGTGGACGATCACCGGCTACACGCTCGGGCAGGCCACCGTGATTCCGCTAGCCGGCTGGGCATCAGACCGATTCGGCACCAAGCGGCTGTTCATGGGTGCGGCTTTATGGTTCACCTTGGCATCGCTGCTGTGCTCGATGGCATCAAACATCACCCAACTCATCGCATTTCGAGTCATCCAAGGCTTTGGCGGCGGGATGCTGGTGCCGCTGACCCTGATCATCTTGACGCGCGAGGCCGGCCCGAGACGCCTCGGCCGGTTGATGGCGGTGCTCGGTATCCCGATGCTGCTTGCCCCGATGTGCGGGCCGGTCCTCGGTGGCTGGCTGATCAGCGCTTACGGCTGGCAATGGATCTTCCGGATCAACCTGCCGGTCGGCGTAATCCTGATAGTGCTCGCGGCATTGATCTTTCCGAGAGATCGTCCGCGCCCATCGGAGGCCTTCGACTTCGTCGGGATGCTCTTGCTGTCACCCGGATTGGCAACACTGCTGTTCGGGATCTCCTCGGTGCCGCGGCGTGACAGCTTCACCGACAATCATGTGTGGATACCGGGGCTCATCGGAATCGCTTTGATCACGGCGTTTGTTCTGCACGCGCTGCACCGCGCCGACCACCCGCTCATCGACTTGGCGCTGTTCAAGAATCGGGCGGTGACGCTGTCCAACTCCGCGATGTTCGCGTTCTCCGTTGGTTTTTTCGGCGCCGTCCTGATCATTCCCAGTTATCTCCAGCAGCTGCTGCATGAGACTCCGCTGCAGTCCGGCCTGCAGCTGATCCCGCAGGGGCTCGGCGCGATGCTGACCATGCCGCTGGCCGGCACCTTGATGGACAAACGCGGACCCCGCAATGTCCTGTTGGTCGGGATCACGGCGATCACCACCGGGTTGACCGTATTCGCCTATGGCGCATCGCAACAGGCGGAATATCTGCCGATCCTGATGGTGGGATTGGTCATCACCGGCATCGGCCTGGGCTGCACCCTGACACCGCTGTCCGGATCGGCGGTACAGACGTTGGCTCCTCACGAGGTGGCGCGCGGGTCGACACTGCTCAGTGTCAATCAGCACGTCGCCGTTGCGGTTGGCACCGCGTTGATGTCGGTGATCTTGACCAGCCAGTTCAATCGCAGCGAAACCATCGGCACCGCAGAGAAACTCGGGATCCTCCGGGGCAAATTCGGGAAGCATGGTCCACCGGTGTCATCGCACAACGAGGTCTCCGCTGATTTCACCATCCGGCTGATGCATGACCTCACCCACGCCTACACACTCGTCTTGGTGGTGTCGATCGTCGTTGTCGCGCTGACGCTGCTGCCGGTGGCGTTTCTGCCCAACAAGCCACCGCCGCCTGGCCGACGCCAGACCACGGTGCCCGTCTAGAGCACTACTCCTCGAACAACATCATGGCGATCCGCTCGACGGTCGCCATCGGATCGGTGGCCTTCAGCTCAGGGTTCACCGCGTCATTCAACCACAGCATCGAAAACCCGTGCACCAGTGACCAAGCCGCGAGTTGTGCACCACGCGGATCCGCCTGGGCGTGCCGGTCCGGCAGTGACGCGACGCCGCGGGACAGCTCCTCCCCGGCGGCCGATTCGGCGGCCACCAACTCCGGGTTCGACGGATCGACCAGCGACTTGTCGAACATCACCCGGTAGTGGCCCGGATGTTCGATGGCAAATCGCACGTACGCCAGCGCAGCATCGAGGAATCGGGGCCGCGCCTCAGCCAGGGCCGCGGCCAACAACTCGAACCCCTGAGCGGCCAGCGCGGTGAACAAGCCGCGCCGATCGGTGAAGTGGTGCGCCGGCGCGGCGTGTGACACCCCCGCTTCCCGCGCCAACTCGCGCAGTGACACCCGGTCGGGGCCGCGCTCGTCGACAAGACGTGCGGCCTCGGTCAGGATCGCGGCCCTCAGGTCCCCGTGATGGTAGGTCGGACGACTCATAGTGCCAGCATAACCGTCAAACTTGACAGTGACTAGTTAGGTCCGTAAGCTCGCCGCAACAGAACTTGTCAGTGTCTAGATTGGAGAGTTGACATGGCTCCGTTGATCACCCTGCTCGCGGGAAGCATCGTGGCCCGAATCGTGGGCTGGCTCGGCGTCGACTATGTCGACACCTGGACTAAAGCGATCGCCATCGGCCTGGCCGCGATGTTCGTTCTGACCGGTGTCGCGCACTTCGTCCCGCCACTGCGCGCTGCCCTGATTGCGATCGTGCCTCCACAGCTACCGGCACCCGGTCTGCTGGTGACTCTCACCGGCGTGCTGGAATTCCTCGGCGCCGCAGGCCTGGTGATACCGGCTACCCGGGTCGCCGCGGCCGTTTGCCTGCTGCTGCTGATGCTGGCGATGTTCCCGGCCAACATCTACGCGGCGCGGATGCCCAATCTGCCCAAGTCGATGACGACGCAGCTACCCCTGCGCACCGCTGAGGAGATCGTCTACCTGGCCGCTGCCGTAGTGGTCGCGATCGGCGGCAGCTAGTAACCAGGCGAACTGGTAGGCGACCTCTTTCCAGCGCTCGTAACGCCCGCTGATACCACCATGGCCGGCGGTCATCTGGGTCTTCAGCAGCACCGGATTGCCGTCGGTTTTGGTGTGCCGCAGGGCCGCTACCCATTTCGCGGGTTCGACATAATAGACCCTGGTGTCGTTCAGCGAGGTCATCGCAAGGATCGGCGGATACTTCTGCGCCGCGATGTTCTCGTACGGCGAATAGGATTTCATGTAGTGGTAAACATCGCTGTCGCTCAATGGGTTTCCCCATTCGTCCCACTCGGTGACGGTCAGCGGCAGCGATGGATCGAGAATCGTCGTAAGCGGGTCGACGAATGGGACCTGCGCCAGGATTCCGGCGAACAGATCGGGAGCCATGTTGGCCACCGCGCCCATGAGCAGCCCACCGGCGCTGCCGCCCAAGGCGACCAGCTGCTCCGGTCGGGTCAGTCCGGAGTCCACCAGATGGTTCGCAACCGCGACGAAGTCAGTGAACGTGTTCTTCTTCTCCAGCAGCTTGCCGTGCTCGTACCACAGCCGACCCATCTCGCCGCCGCCGCGGACATGCGCGACGACAAACGCCATTCCACGGTCCAGCAGCGACAGCCGAGCGATGGAAAAACGCGGATCCTCACAAATCTCATAAGCGCCGTAGCCGTAAACAAGTGCCGGAGCGGGGAATTCGATGTCGGCACGGTGCACGATTGAGATCGGAATCCGGCTTCCGTCGGCCACGTACGCCCAGTCACGGCGTTCGACGTACTCCTCGCGCCGGTAGTCGCCGAGCACCGGCTGCTCGCGCAAAAGGCTGCGCTCGCCAGTGACGAGATCCAGGTCGTAGATCTGCACCGGGGTGACAAACGATCCCGCGCCGATCCGCAGCTTAGGTGATTCCCAATTCGGGTTGGCGCCAAGGCCGGCCGACATCAGCTCGGAGTCGAACGAGATCTCCTCGGGCCGTCCGTAGCCATCGCCGTCGATGGGCCACAGCTGAATTCGCGGCAGCGCTTCGCCGCGGTAGCTGATCACCAGATGGCCGGCGAACGCGTCGACGCCATCCAGCCTCACATCGTCGCGGTGGCCGATCAACGTGTGCTGCGCCCCGGGATCCTCGGCAGGCGCCTCCACAAGCGTGAAATTGACCGCACCGTCATTGTGCAAGATCAAAAACCGGTTTTGCCCGTCGACGATTGCGTGTTCCACCGAATACTCGACACCGTCGCGCCGGGGCAGCACCGTGACGAACTCGGCGTGTGCGTCGCCTGCATCCGCGTAGCGGACCTCCGAGGTGATGGCCGACGCCGACACGATCAGCACATAGGCATCACTGCGGGTCCGGCCCACCGCAACCCAAAACCGCTCGTCGGCTTCGTGATACACCTTCTCCGCGGGCAAACCCGAGGCGAGCCGGTGCCGCCACACCGTTTCGGGACGCCACGCCGCGTCGACCGTGACGTAGTAGACGGTTCGGCTGTCGGTGGCCCAGGTCGCCCCTGCGCCGATACCGACGATCTCGTCCGGGTATTGCTCGCCCGTGCGGAGGTCTCTGAACCGCAACGTATAACGCTCATCACCGACCACGTCGATGGAGTACGCCAGCACATTGCCGTCGGGGCTGACGCTGGCGGCGCCCAGCGAGAAGTAGTCGTGTCCCTCGGCTTCGACGTTCTCGTCGAGCAGTATCTGCTCACCGGCGATCTCGGTGTGTTCGTCGAAGATCGGCGGGTTCCAATCGGCCGGATCGGTTACCGGGCAGCGACATTGGACACCGTATTGCTTGCCTTCAAAGCTGCGGGCGTAATACCACCAGTCGCCACGTCGGATCGGTACCGACAGGTCGGTTTCCTTCGTGCGTGCTTTGATCTCGTCGAAAATCCGCTGCCGCAGCGGTTCAAGCTGGGCGGTCGCCTGATCGGCGTACTCGTTCTCCGATTCCAGGTAAGCGATCACCTCGGGACTGGATTTGTCGCGCAGCCATTCATATGGGTCGACGAACACGTCACCGTGAAATTCCCGCGGACTCTCCACCCGCTTGGCGACGGGGGGTCCAGACGTGTCGGTCATGAGCGCCGCTCTCCCCCGCAAGCGGGTGGGGGTACCCCCAGCCGCGCAGCGGCGAGGGGGCGTGCCCCCACCCCATCTCTTCGCTCTGCATCGTGGCCGGCGCGGCTCATGCTCCCGGCCCGATCCAGTCGTCGAAGCGAAGCCTGGAAATCCGTTCGTAGGCTTCGATGTAACGGTCGCGGGTGGCGTCGATGATGCTCTCGGGCAGCGGCGGTGGAGGTTGAGATCCCGAGCGGTCCCAACCGGAGTCGGGTCCGGTCAGCCAGTTACGGACGAACTGCTTGTCGAAACTGGTCTGTACCTCGCCGACGCGATAATCGGCGGCCGGCCAGTATCGCGACGAATCGGGTGTGAAAATCTCGTCGGCCAGCACCAAGTTGTCGTGCGCGTCGATGCCGAGCTCGAATTTGGTGTCTGCGATGATGATTCCTCTCCTCAGCGCATGGTCGGCCGCCTGTACATAGGTCTGTAAAGTACGGTCGCGCAATTGGTTGGCACGGACGCCGCCTACCAGCTGGATCACCTGTGCGAACGAGATGTTCTCATCATGTTGCCCAAGTTCGGCTTTCGTCGCAGGCGTGAACAGCGGTGAGGAGAACCTGCTGGCCTCTACCAGGCCCGGAGGCAATGTGATGCCACAGACTTTGCCGGTCTGCTGGTAGTCCAGTAGTCCCGAGCCGGCCAGGTAGCCGCGGGCGACGCACTCCACCGGAAGCATCTTCAGCTCTCGCACCACCAGTGCGCGACCGAGGACCTCGTCGGGGATGCGCGGATCGTCCGGCGGACCGGCGAGGTGGTTGGGCGCCTCGACGAGGTCGAAGAAGAACACGCTCATCGCGGTCAAAATCCGGCCTTTGTCGGGAATCGTGCTGTCGAGCACATAGTCGAACGCTGAAATCCGGTCGGTTGCCACGAACAACAGGTGATCGTCGTCGATGCGGTACAGCTCGCGGACCTTGCCACTGGCCAGGTGCCGATAGTCGGACAGAGCGGGACGCATCGGGACAGCCTAATGGGAATTGATCGGCGTGCCGTTGATTGGGTTGCCGCTCGTCTCGGGGGACGCTGATCGCCGAGCCGCCGACCGGTGAGCACTTTGTCAGCCTGGAGCGAGTGTCGATTCCTAGGGCTAGATTGTGCCCCGGCCGGTTGGTGGGGTCACCTGTAGCGCTTATGGGATGTCGTGCCGGTCGAGCACTGATCCATTAGGCCGCCGCCGGGTGTCCGCGGAGGCTCAACCAGTTGTGTCGGAAACCGAGGAGGGAATGGGTGATTTTCGTCGGGGATGACTGGGCCGAGGACCATCACGACCTTTATGTGATGGATGAGGCCGGGAACCGTTTGGCGGCGCGCCGGCTGCCTGAAGGGTTGGCTGGTATCCGGCAGCTGCACGAGTTGATCGCCGAGCATGCCGACGAACCCGACCGGGCGGCGATCGGCATTGAAACCGACCGTGGCTTGTGGGTGGCGGCGCTGAGCGCGGCGGGCTATCAGGTGTTTGCGGTCAATCCGATGGCGGTGGCCCGCTACCGCGACCGTCACCACGTCTCGGGCGCCAAATCCGATGCCAGCGATGCCAAACTGCTGGCCGATCTGGTGCGCACCGACCGACACAACCATCGCCGGATCGCTGGCGACAGCGCTAACGCCGAGGCGATCAAAGTCCTGGCCCGCACCCACCAGAGTCTGATCTGGGCGCGTACCCGGCAGACCAACACGCTGCGCAGTGCGTTGCGCGAGTACTACCCGGCCGCGCTGGAAGCCTTCGAGGACCTCGCCCACGGCGACGCCTTAGGCGTGTTAGATCGCGCCCCCACCCCCAGCAAGCCGCCCGGCCGAGCCTGCCGATGCTGCAGTCCGCGCTCAAACGCGGCGGGCGCCAACGCAATATCGCCGACCGTGCCCGACAAATTCGAGCCGCCCTACGGTCCGAACAGCTGACCGCCCCACCTCAGGTCACCGCAGCATTCGCCGCCACCACCCGCGCCACCGTGGGCATCATCACCGAGCTCAACCGCCAAATCACAGAACTCGAAACCAAATTGGCCCAGCATTTTGAGACACACCCGGACGCCGACATCTACCTCTCCCTGCCAGGACTCGGTGTCATCCTCGGCGCCCGGGTGCTCGGCGAGTTCGGGGACGACCCGAACAGATACACCGATCCCAAGTCTCGCAAAAACTACGCCGGAACCTCACCATTGACCATCGCGTCGGGCAAAAAGCGCGCTGTGCTGGCCCGCCACCTGCGCAACAACCGCCTCTATGACGCCATCGACCAACGGGCCTTCTGCGCCCTGTCGTGCAGCCCCGGCACCCGAACCTTCTACGACCAGCGCCGCGCCACCAAACAAAGCCACCACCAAGCCCCACGGGCCCTAGGCAACCGCCTCGTCGGCATCCTCCACGGCTGCCTACGCCACCACACCCGCTACGACGAACACACCGCCCGGGCCCACCGCACGGCCGCTGCTTGACAACTTAGAAACCTGGGATGTCTAGCGGGGCGACGATGCGGGCCTCGCAGGCCCACTGAGGAGCCCGGCAATCGAACCTAGCCGGGTGACGATGCGGGCCTCGCAGGCCCGCTGAGGAGCCCGGCAATCGAACCTAGCCGGGCTCCCCCTCGGGTCGTGCCGGCCACTTTAAAGGCCACCTGCAAAGCGACCCTGTGTTGGGATCGGGGTATGAAATCGCGGTTTCTCCCTTATGCCACTACTCCGGGCCGACTGTTGGCCCAGTTGTTCAGTGATGTCGTCGTCGTCATCTGGACGTTCATCTGGGTGCTCGTCGGCCTGGCCGTCCACAGCGCGGTGTCGACCATCGCCGCGGTGGGTCGACAGGTCGAAGGCGGCGCGGGCGGTGTCGCCGACAGCCTCAAGTCGGCGGGGCATAGCGCCGATAGCATCCCGCTGGTCGGTGACACGGTGAGCAAGCCGCTCACGGCGGCCAGTAAGGCCGCCCTCGATATCGCCGGCGCCGGGCACAACCTGGACACAACCGCGACCTGGTTGGCGGTGGTGCTGGCGCTAGCCGTCGCTGCGCCGCCGGCCCTTGCGGTGGTGGTGCCGTGGCTGGTGTTGCGCATCCGGTTCTTCCGGCGCAAATGGACCGTGAGCACGCTGGCGACCACACCTGCCGGCGAACAATTGCTGGCGCTGCGGGCATTGGCCAACCGGCCGCTGCGCAGGCTGGCGGCCGTCAGCCCCGACCCGGTCGGTGCCTGGCGCGTGGCGGACCCGGGCGCGATCCGAGGCCTGGCCGCCCTCGAGCTACGGTCGGCGGGAATTGCCGTCAGAGTGCATTAACCGCGCAATTCGACGACCAGATGCCGGATACCGGTATGCCGGTTGCTGCGAGTCCATTCGACCGGCCGCACGACCCGTACCGTGTGGAAACGCGACAACAGCTCTTCGAACAGCACTCGCAATTCCAGCCGGGCCAGATTGGCACCCAGGCAATAGTGCACACCCTGGCCGAAACCCAAGTGCGGATTGGGCTTTCGGGTGATATCGAACTCATCGGCGCGGTCGAAGACGCTGGCGTCACGGTTGGCGGAGCCTTCCCAGATCTGTACCTTCTGTCCCGCCTCGATCGACACTTCGCCGAGCGCGACGGTGCGTGTCGCAGTGCGCCGCTTGGACGGCGACGGCGACGTCCACCGGACCATCTCCTCGACCGCCGTGGGCAGCATGCCCAAATCCTCACGCAGCGCGCGTAATTGCTCCGGATGTTCCGCCAGCGCCAGCAGCCCACCCGCAACTGCGTTGCGCGTCGTCTCAGCGCCGGCGCTGAACAGCAGACTGAAGAACAGATACAGCTCGAGATCGGACATGGCCGGCGCGCCTTCCCCTCCGAAGTCGTCCGGCTTTGCGTTGGCGACTGCCGACAACATATCGTCGGTCGGCGCAGCACGCTTCGACGCGATCAGCTCCTGGCCGTAGGCATACATCCGCGACCCGGCCTCCTCGGCCGATATCTGGGCAAGGGACGCCTTGCGCGATCCGCCGAAGTCGAACTGGGGCTCGATGGCCTCGAAGAGCCAATGTCGTTCGGAATCTGGCACTCCCAGCAGGATGCAGATCATCTGCATCGGCAGCTCGGCGGCGATGTCCACCAGAAAGTCGAACGGTTCGCCCTGCACCACCGCATCCAACAGCCGACACGCCCGGCCGCGAAGATCATCCTCGACGAGGCGGATCATCCGCGGCGTCAGCCCGGAGCTGACGAGTCGCCGAATCTGCGAGTGGCGGGGATCGTCCATCATGTTGAGGACTTGGCCCGCGATGGCCAGATCTTGCAACAGCGTGCCGCCGAACGGTCGATCACCACCCGTGACCGATGAGAACGTCACCGGATCCTTCAGCACCGCAAGCGTTTCCGCATACGTGGAGACGGACCAGAAGCCCTCTGCGTCGGGAGTGTGCTCGGTCGGCTGGTGCCAGTACACGGGCGCTTCGCGCCGATGGACAGCGAACAATTCGTGCGGAAATCCGTTGGCGAAGTTGTCCAGATCGGTGAAGTCGATCCCCGAAAGGGCGCCGGCGAGAGTCATAGGATGGCGCCCGGCGTGTACTTGGCCGCGTCCGGGTAGCGCGCGACCAGTGCGTCCACCGCCGCGACCACAGCGTCGACCTGGTCGCCGGCGGCACCGATGAACGCCTGCTTGTCGGCCAGCGCGGCATCCAGCGCCGGCCGGTCCAGCGGCAGTCGCGGATCGGCGGCCAGCCGCTCGAGCAGCTCGGGCTCGGCGCCGCGTTCCCGCATCGCCAGTGCGGCGGCCACCGCATGTTCTTTGATGACCTCGTGGGCGGCTTCACGACCCATCCCCACGCGCACCGCCGCGATCAGAACCTTGGTGGTGGCGAGGAACGGCAGGTATCGGTCCAGCTCGCGCTGGATCACGGCGGGGTAGGCACCGAATTCGTCGAGCACGGTCAGCATCGTCTCGATCTGCCCGTCGACGGCGAAGAAGCTGTCCGGCAACGTAACTCGGCGTACTACCGAGCAGAAAACGTCGCCCTCGTTCCACTGCGCGCCGGCCAATTCGGCGGCCATCGAAGCGTAGCCGCGCAGCAGCACCTGTAGCCCGTTGACCCGCTCGCAACTGCGGGTGTTCATCTTGTGCGGCATCGCCGACGAGCCGACCTGGCCCGGCGCGAAACCCTCGGTGACGAGATCATGGCCGGCCATCAGTCGGATCGTCTGCGCCAGTGACGACGGCCCCGCGCCCAACTGCACCAGAGCGGACACCACGTCGTGGTCCAGCGAACGCGGATATATCTGTCCCACACTGGTCAAAACCGTTGTGAATCCTAAGAAGTCGGCAATGCGTCGTTCCAGTTCAGCCAGCTTCGCCACGTCGCCGCCGAGCAGGTCGAGCATGTCCTGGGCCGTGCCCATCGGGCCTTTGATGCCGCGCAGCGGGTAGCGGTCGATCAGTTCCCGCAGCCTGGTCAACGCCAGCAGGGTCTCCTGCGCCGCCGAGGCGAACCGTTTGCCCAATGTGGTGGCCTGCGCGGCGACGTTGTGGCTGCGTCCGGCCATCACCAGGTCGCGGTAGGCGACTGCACGCTCGGCCAGCCGGGCCACCACTGCCACGCCATGGCAGAACACCAATTCCATAGACCGGCGAATCTGCAGTTGCTCGACGTTCTCGGTCAGGTCGCGGCTGGTCATGCCCTTGTGCACTTGTTCGTGGCCGGCCAGCGCGTTGAATTCCTCGATGCGGGCCTTGACATCATGGCGCAGCACCCGCTCGCGGGCGGCGATCGAAGCCAGGTCGACATCGTCGAGCACCCGCTCATAGTCGGCCACGGCAGCTTCGGGGACTTCGACCCCCAATTCCGCCTGGGCCCCCAGCACCGCCAGCCAGAGCCGCCGCTCGGCGACGACTTTGGCCTCCGGCGACCAGATCGCCACCATCTCGGCGCTGGCGTAGCGGTTGGCCAGTACGTTTGGGATTGTCACAAACACACAGCTTAACGGCGCCACTACGCCCGCGGATCAGGCACAGTAGCCCCATGCACTTCGTTGGGCTCGATCTCGCCTGGGGCGAAAAGAGCAGTACCGGTGTTGCGGTCATCGATTCCGACGGCCGACTTCTGCACGTCGGTACCGCGCAGGACGACGCGAGCATCGAGGCCGCGGTGTCGCCCTATGTCAGCAGCGACTGCCTGGTGGCCATCGACGCGCCGCTGATCGTGAAGAATTTGACCGGGCACCGGCCCTGCGAAGCGGCGCTCAACCACGACTTCCAACGGTTCGACGCGGGAGCACGCCCGGCATTTGCTGAGAAGCCCGAATTCAACGATCCTCGCGGCGCCCGGGTTGCGACGGCTCTCACTCTCGACATGGATCCCCTATCGAGTTCGCCGCGACGGGCGATAGAGGTGTATCCACACCCGGCGACCATCGTGTTGTTCGGCCTGGACAAGATCCTGAAGTACAAGAGGGGCCCCTTCGAGGTCCGTCAGCATGAGCTGCTGCAGTTGATGACGCTGATCGAGGGACTCGACAAGGCAACACCGCGGCTGCGGGTAAATCACAACGTGTCGTGGGTGGAACTGCGCAGACGCGTTGCCGCCGCTACTCGACCGGGACAGCTCGACAGAGACGAAGATCCGGTCGACGCCGTGCTTTGTGCCTACGTCGCGCTGTATTGGTATCACCGGCCGGAAGACGTGACCGTATATGGCGACTTCGCGACCGGCTACATCGTCACACCGACTCTTCCGGCGGATCTGGCGCCACCGCCCCGTCGTCGTCCGGCCACACAGCCCGACACGGACGAATTGCGTGAGCGGCTCGCGCACCTCGCCGCGCTGCTCGACGAAGCACAACGCGGGTTAGCCGCGATCCGCCGACAGCTCGACCGCTAACGGGTCAAATCTGTACGACGCGCTGGTCGATCGGTGCCAGCGAGTCAATGACATCGATCACAGTGGCCCGCGCGACGGTACGGGGATCCTCCCCTTCGTCGACCAAGGCGGAGACCACCGCGCCATCGACCGTGCAAATCAACGCTGAGACAAGCTCGAGGCGCATCGAGCGTCCCGACCGCTCGATCACCTCGGCGATGGCGTCAACGCGCTGACGCAAGATGCGCCGTTGGATGTCGCGCAGCGCAGGCAGGCGGGCACAGGCGATGTGGCGCTCGTAGCGCGAAATCAGCTGTTCGATTAAGCGCGGACCGGATTCGCTGCCGACAAGGAGGTCGACCAGCAGGTCGGCCGTGGTCTCGGCGCCGCGGCGGCGGCGGGACAACGTGGCGACCTGGGCGCGCAGCTGTGCCACCTCCAGCATCCCGATATGGGCGACCGCACTGGCGATGAGGTCATCGAGGCTAGAGAAGTAATAGGTGGTCGAGGCCAGCGGAAGGCCTGCCCGGCGCGCGACGGCGCGGTGGCGGACCGCCTCGAACCCGCCTTCGCAGAGTAGCTCGGCGGCGGCGCTGACCAGCGCGTATCGCCGACGTTCGCCCTTTGGAGTCGCGGCACCCTTGAGATTGGCAGTTGCCTTGCCGGTGACTGCAGGCGCGGGGGCGACAGCCACCTTGGGCGTGACAGCTGCCGCGGGAGCGACAGCTCCCGTGCGGCTAATAGCTGCAGTCACCTACGTCATGGTGCCAGTCAGCCTGGTGCCGCATTGCCCTTTCCGACAAACGCCAGGTCCGATGTGGCGCCCCAGCCGCATAGCGGCGAGGGGGCGAAGAGCGGCGCTTTATCATGACCCGCATGCCAGATCTGAGTCGTCGTGCCGTGTTGCGCCTTGGCGCCGCTGCGGCGACGGGAGCGCTGGGCGTCTACGCGCTGGACAGGTTGATTCCAGCGCGGCCTCCGCTCACCGCGCCGGTGACGATGACCGGCACCGGCGTTCCGCTGGCGCCCCGCCCGCCGCTGGACCCTGCCCCCGCGCCGGTCGCGGCCCCGACGATGGTGACCGGCACGTTCGTGTCGGCGGCCCGCGGCGGGGTAGCCACCAACTGGGCGATCGCCCGGCCGCCGGGTCAGACCAAACGCCTGCGACCGGTGATCGCGCTGCACGGCAAAGGAAGTAGCGCGGCGACCGTGATGGACGGCGGCGTCGAACAGGGCCTGGCCCAAGCCGTCAACGCCGGCCTACCGCCTTTCGCAGTGGTCTCTGTCGACGGTGGCGGAAGTTATTGGCACAAAAGGGCTTCCGGCGAGGATTCGGGCGCCATGGTGTTGAACGAGCTCATCCCGATGCTGGACAGCAAGGGCCTCGATACCTCCCGGGTCGCTTTTCTGGGCTGGTCGATGGGCGGTTACGGCGCGCTGTTGCTCGGCGGCCGACTCGGAGCAGCCCGCACCGCAGCGATCTGCGCGGTGAGTCCGGCACTGTGGTTGTCGCCCGGGGCGGCCGCACCGGGCGCATTCGACGGTCCTGACGATTGGTCGGCCAATTCGGTATTCGGGATGCCCGCGCTGGCGTCCATCCCGATCAGGGTCGACTGTGGCAACAGCGATCCGTTCTACAACGCGACTCGGCAGTTCGTCGCTCAGCTGCCCAGCCCGCCGTCGGGCGGGTTCTCGCCCGGCGGGCACGAGGCATCGTTCTGGAGCGCGCAACTGCCCGCCGAATTGACCTGGATGGCACCGCTGCTGACTGCGTAAGTTGCTTCAAGCCATTACCAGAAGCCTTACGATATCTGATACGATAGTGCGTTCGAAGCGTCGGAGGTCACCGAATTGGCGAGGCAGGCAACCGCGGACAAGCGGCAGCGGCGTCAACGTGGGTCGATCAGCGTCGACGAGATCATCAAGGGCGCGTTCGAAGTAGCCAGGGAAGTATCGGTTGACGGCTTGAGCATGCCGCTTTTGGCCAAGCACCTCGACGTCGGTGTAACGAGCATCTACTGGTACTTCCGGAAAAAGGACGATCTGCTCAACGCGATGACCGATCGCGCACTTGGCCAGTACGACTTCGCGACACCGTTTGTCGAAGGCCAGGATTGGCGGGATTCGTTGCGCAATCACGCTCGAAAAATGCGCCAGACCTTCCGGAGCAATCCGATCCTCTGCGATCTGATCCTGATCCGCGGCACCTTCGGCCGGGAGGCAACCCAGGCTGCCTTCCAGAAACTCGAGAAGGCGGTCGCCACCCTGGTGGAGGCGGGCCTATCGCCCGAGGACGCCTTCGACACCTACGCCAGCATCTCGGTTCACACCCAAGGTGCGGCCGTCCTGGAACGGCTGCAGGACAGATCCGGCGGGGCTGAACCGTATCGCCGCAGCGGAACGTCGGTCATCGATCCCGAGACGATGCCGCTGATCGCCGCACTGACCGAGAA
The DNA here is from genome assembly GCA_963751315.1 of uncultured Actinomycetota bacterium. GTDB lineage: Bacteria > Actinomycetota > Actinomycetes > Mycobacteriales > Mycobacteriaceae > Mycobacterium. Next base: position 82,197 of record CAVVUH010000013.1, read on the forward strand.
AGGTCACCGGATCGGCGTCGCCGACGACATCAACTTCGAGTACGGCCTCAACTGCATTCTCGAGCACGCAAGCCGGCTCATCGCGTCGCGCGAAGAAGCCGTTTAGACCTCGACGACGACGGCGCCGCCCTGGCCGCCACCCGCGCACATCGCTGCCACACCGATCCCGCCGCCGCGGCGGCCCAATTCATGCACCAGCGTGGTGAGCATCCGCGCGCCGCTGGCCGCGATGGGATGCCCCAGGCTGCAGCCACTGCCGTAGATGTTGACCCGAACCTCGTCGAGCCCATACTCCCGGCATGCGGCGATCGGCACCGAGGCAAACGCCTCGTTGATCTCCCACAGCGTGACGTCGCCGGGCGCCAGACCGGCCCGGTCCAGCACCTTGCCGATCACCTTCACCGCGCCCAGACCGGTGTCTTTCGGTTCGACGGCGGCAGAAGCCCACGTCTTGACCGAGCCCAGCACGGTGAGCCCGGCAGACCGGGCGAAGTCCTCCTCGGCCAGTGTCAGCGCGGCGGCCGCGTCGTTCGTGCCGCTGCTGTTGCCGGCGGTGATGGAAAAACCCTCGATCTCAGGGTGCAGCACCTTCAGCGACGCGAGCTTCTCCAGGCTGGTCTCGCGGCGAGGGTGCTCGTCCACGCTGAACTCCACCAATGCGTCATCGAGGCCCCTGATCTTCAATGGGACGATCTCGTCGACGAAGGCGCCGTTATCGATTGCCGCAATGGCGCGTTGGTGCGAACGCAACGCCCAGGCATCCATCTCTTCGCGACTGATCCCGACTGCTTGCGCGGTGTTCCACCCCACCGTGATCGACATGTCGCGGGTCGGCGCATCGGGCGACTCGACGTGCGTGGGCGGGATCCATCGCTCTTCGAACTCCAGGGTCGGCCCGGGGATACGCCAGTTCATCAGCGGGCTCATGGACAGCGACTGCACTCCGCCGCCGACAATGACCTTCTCGGCGCCGGAGCCGATCTGCGCCGCCGCGTTGGCAACCGCGGTGAGGCTGCCCGCACAATGCCTGTTGACGGCCTGGCCGGGCACCGAGAACATCCCGGAGTTCGCCGCCGCGTAGCGCGCGAGATCACCCCCGCCGTAATGAGATTCGGCGAAGATCACATCGTCGATGTCGGCCGGCTCCACTCCGGAGCGTCGGACCGCTTCTTGCAGGATGGTGGTGGCGAGGATCTCGGGCGGAGTGTTGACCAATGAACCCTTGAATGACGTTCCGATAGCGGTCCGGACGGCACTGACGACGACAGGCTTGGGCATGTGGCCAACCTTTTGGGATTCGGGAGGACTTCGAGACGGCAATGGTATCAGCTACCGTAGCGCCGACGATATCGGGTGCTGACCCGACGTGCACCTGTCTGCGGTCATCCCGTTATGGCCCTGAATACCCAACGCGCGATCACTGGAATGCCGACAATGGCATGGTCATGACGATTAGAGCGAGGAGATATCGTGACCAACTACCGGGTCGGCTACATCATCGGCAGTCTCTCGCGGAAGTCCATCAATCGCGTACTGGCCAAGGCATTGATCCGCCTGGCACCATCGGAGCTGGAGTTCGTCGAGATTCCCATCAAGGACCTTCCGCTCTACAACCACGACTACGACGTCGACTACCCTCCGGAAGGCCGAGCACTTAAGGACGCCCTCACCGGGGTGGACGCGATCTTGTTCGTCACCCCCGAATACAACCGCTCCATCCCAGGAGCGCTGAAGAATGCCATCGACTGGGCCAGCCGGCCGTGGGGGGATAACTCGTTCACCCACAAACCGTCTGCTGTGATCGGGACTTCGCCCGGCAAGCTCGGCACCGCGGTCGCTCAGCAGAGCTTGCGTAGCGTGCTGGGCTTCTGCAACTCGCCGCAGATGACCGCCCCCGAGGCTTACATCCAATACCAGCCGGATGTCTTCACCGAAGACGGCGACGTGCTTGACGAGCAGACAGCGCGGTTCCTCCGTAACTTCATGGCGGAGTTCGGCGCGCATGTGACGCGCGTACTCACCGTCCTGCCGCCGAAGCGGTGACCTGCCGATGCTCTTTCGCCGAGTCGCACGAGTCCCGATGCCCATCGGCGGCGCGGCGCGAGATCTGTACCCGCTGGACGGTATGCGCGCAACGAAAAAGAACGCGACTCACCATAATGCCCCTCAGGCAGAAGACGTGGCTGCGCTTTTCGGGTTGAGGCTGGTCAGGTGTCCGCTCTCCACGCCCGCGGCAGGGTCCAGCTCGCAGTCGACGATCGCCGGCCCGTTCGATGCCAGCGCGTCGGTGAGCGCGGACTGCAGCTCAGTAGGAGTGGTGACGTGATAACCCTTGCCGCCGAACGCCTCTGCGATCAACTCGTGGTGCGCATGCGGGCTCAGCACGGTAGGGGCCGGGTCCGTGCCCAAGGTCTCGTCACCGCGGTAGACCCCGCCGTTGTTGAGGATGACGACGGTGATCGGTAGCCGGTAGCGGCATATCGTCTCGAATTCCATGCCGCTGAAGCCAAACGCGCTGTCGCCCTCGATCGCCACCACCGGGTGTCGGGTTTCGACCGCGGCGGCGATGGCGTAGCCCATGCCGATACCCATCACGCCCCAGGTGCCGCTGTCGAGCCGATGTCGCGGCACCTGCATGTCGATCACGTTGCGGGCAACGTCCAACGCGTTGGCGCCCTCGTTGACCAGATACACCTCGGGATGCTGTTGCAGCACATCGCGAACAGCGCGCAGCGCGTTGTGGAACCGCATCGGGTGTGGATCCTCGGCCAAGCGCGCATGCATGGCGGCGTCGTTGCGCGCCCGACGCTCGGCGAGTTCACCGGTCCACACGGCCGGTGCCGCGATCGGATGGGCGTCGATGCGGTCAAGTAGTGCCGACATCACCGACTCGATGTCGCCGGCCAGCGGCGCAGCGATCGGGCGGTTGCTGTCGAATTCCGATGCCGCGACATCGATCTGGACGAACTTCGCGTCGGCTGACCACGGCGGTGACGCACCGTGACTCAGCAGCCAATTCAGCCGGGCCCCGACCAGCATCACCACGTCGGCGCGCGCCAGCGCCAGTGAGCGTGCCGCTGCGACGGACTGCGGGTGGGTGTCCGGCAGCAGCCCCTTGGCCATCGACATCGGCAGATACGGAATGCCGGTGGTCTCCACGAACCTCTGAATCACGTTGTCGGCCTGCGCATATGCCGCCCCCTTGCCCAGGACGATCAGCGGCCGTTGCGCCTGGGCCAATAACTGCACAGCGCGATCGACCGCCTCGGGCGCCGGCAGTTGAGCTGGGTCTGGGTCGACGACCCGCCAGATGGTGTCGGCCGCCGCCTTCGCCTCGATCGCCTGCGCAAGCACGGCGCCCGGGATGTCCAGATAGACGCCGCCGGGTCGTCCGGAGACCGCGCTGCGAATGGCACGCGCGACGCCCAGGCCGATGTCCTCCACGCGGGCGATCCGGTACGCCGCCTTCGCGAACGGTCGGGCCGCGGCGAGCTGATCGAGTTCCTCGTAGTCGCCGCGCTGCATGTCCACAATCGGGCGCTCGCTCGATCCCGAGATCTGGATCATCGGGAAACAGTTCGTCGTGGCATTGGCCAGCGCAACCAGGCCGTTGAGGAAGCCGGGCGCCGAGACCGTCAAGCAGACGCCGGGTCGGCGGGTGAGAAACCCGGCGGCGGCCGCGGCGTTACCGGCGGAGGTCTCATGCCGGAAACCGATGAAGCGGATTCCCGATTTCTGCGCGACACGTGCCAGGTCGGTGATCGGGATGCCGACGAGCCCGTAGACGGTGTCGATTCCGTTGAGCTTGAGGGCGTCGACGAACAGGTGGAAGCCGTCGGTCAGCTCGGGAGGTGCCGATTGGGTGGTCATGGCCTTCACTGTTATCCGATTTCCCTCAGCCGTCCAAGACCAAGCTGCTATGCAGCGATACACGCCGTCTATCGAGCATTAGCGGACGGATGTTGGACGGCTGCGTGGCTTCGGGGCATCGTGCAGGCGAGGCCCCCGGTTTCGCACCCAAGGAAGGAGTGCAGGATGACTGTTCACGACACGGGATCGAGCCCGCGTATCGCCGATCTGGTCGCTGCGACGGCAAGTCGCCATCCGGACGCGCACGCGCTCGTCGTCACCGCCGACCGCATCGCGATCACCCACCGCGACCTGGTCCGACTGGTCGACGATCTGGCCGGACAGCTGACTCAAGGCGGCCTGCTGGCCGGCGATCGGGTGGGGCTGCGGGCACGGAGCAGCGCCGAGTTCGTCGTTGGATTGTTGGCAGCTTCGCGTGCGGGGCTCGTCGTCGTCCCGTTGGATCCCGCACTGCCCGTCGCCGACCAGCGCGCCCGGGTCACGGCCGCAGGCGGGCGAGTCGTCTTGGTCGACGGCGACGCGCCCGGCGAAAACGGAGAGACGAGCCTGCCGCACTGGCCGATTTCGGTCACGGTCAACGGGGGCGCCATCACCGCTCATGTCGACACCGCCTTGCCGCCGTCCCCGGCAAGTGCCGGACCCGACGGCTTGCGGCCGGACGACGCGCTGATCATGTTCACCGGTGGTACCACCGGTGCCCCGAAGATGGTCCCCTGGACCCACGACAACGTTGCGACGTCGGTCGGCAACGTCATCGCCGGCTACGGGCTCGGTCCCGATGACGCGACCGTCGCGGTGATGCCGCTGTTCCACGGGCACGGGCTGATTGCCGCGCTGCTGTCGACTCTGGCGTCCGGCGGGACTGTACTGATTCCCGCCCGCGGGCGGTTTTCGGCGCACACGTTCGACGACGACCTGCATGCGGCTCACGCGACGTGGTTCACCGCGGTGCCGACGATTCACCAAATCCTGCTGGGACGCAAGGATACTGACGCTGATGCGGGACGGACTCCGCTGCGCTTCATTCGCAGCTGCAGCGCGGCGTTGAACCCGGAAACAGCCGAGGCGTTGCAGAAGACGTTCGCGGCACCGGTGCTCTCCGCCTATGGCATGACCGAGGCCACCCACCAGATGGCAAGCACCAGCGAGGACGAGACGGTGACGGCCGGCCTGGTCGGCCGGTCGACGGGAGTGCAGGTGCGTATCGTCGGGGACGACGGCCGACCCTGCCCACCGGATGCCGTCGGGGAAATCTGGGTCAGCGGCCGTACGGTGGTGCGCGGATACTTGGCCAATCCCAGCGCCACCGAACAGACATTCACCGATGGTTGGCTGCACACCGGCGACCTGGGGTCGCTGTCGGAGGCGGGCGAGCTGACGCTGCGCGGCCGCATCAAAGAGCTCATCAACCGGGGCGGGGAGAAGATATCGCCGGAGCGCGTCGAGGGCGTGCTGGCCAGTCACCCGAACGTCGTGGAGGTAGCCGTCTTCGGTGTCCCCGACCGCCTCTTCGGGGAGACGGTCGGCGCAGCGGTAGTGCCCGATCAGTCGGCGCCACCGACGGCCGCCGAACTCACCGAGTTCTGCCGGGAGCGGCTCGCCGCCTTCGAGGTGCCCGCCAGCATCGCGCTGACCGACGAGCTTCCGCACACCGCGAAAGGTTCGGTCGACCGTCGAGCGGTGGCTGAACGGTTCGGGAAAGGCGATTGACCGGTGCAACCTTTCGATTGGGCGCTGCCCTACGCCTGGCCGCGAAAGCCCGTCCTGGCCAGCAACGTTGTTTGCACATCGCAACCGCTGGCCGCCCAGGCGGGTCTTCGGATGCTCGCCGACGGCGGCAGCGCGGTCGATGCCGCCATCGCCACCGCGATCACCCTCACGCGTGGTGGAACCGGTCTCCAACGGCATCGGCTCGGACGCCTTCGCTATCGTCTGGGATGGCCGACGGCTGCACGGGCTGAATGCGTCGGGGCGTTCGCCTGCGGCGTGGACGCCAGAGTATTTCGGCGGCAAGGCTGTTCCCGTGCTTGGCTGGAATTCGGTGACCGTGCCGGGTGCGGTGTCGGCGTGGGTCGAACTGCATGCCAAGTTCGGCAAGCTGCCGTTCGAGCGGCTCTTCGAGCCCGCGATCTCGTATGGCCGCAACGGTTTCCTGGTCTCCCCGACGATCGCGGAGCAGTGGGCCGCGCAGGTCCCGCTGTTCGAGTCCCAACCCGGGTTCGCTGAGGCGTTCATGCCCGGCGGTCGGGCGCCGAAGCCCGGCGAACTGGTCACCCTTCCCGACCATGCGGCCACGCTGACGACGATCGCGGCGACTAACGGCGAGGCGTTCTATCGCGGCGAACTGGCGGCGAAGCTTGAGGCCCACGCGACGGCGAACGGCGGTGTAATGCGCGTCAGCGACCTCGCCGCGCATCGTGCCGACTGGGTCGGCACGATCAACGGCGCCTACCGTGGCTACACCGTCCACGAGATACCACCCAACGGCCAGGGCATCGTCGCGTTGATCGCCCTCGGAATACTCGAGCAGTTCGACATGAGCTCGTTCGCAGCGGATTCCGCCGACAGCGTGCATCTACAAATCGAAGCGGTGAAGCTTGCTTTCGCCGACGCACAGGCATACGTGGCCGACGTCGAGCACATGCCGGTGCACCCGGAGCACCTGCTCGACCAGGAGTACCTGCGGCAGCGGGCGAAGCTGATCGACCAGGCTCGGGCGAAACCGGCGTCCGCAGGGACACCGCGCGGCGGCACCGTCTATCTCACCGCCGCCGATGCCTCGGGGGTGATGGTGTCGATGATCCAGTCGAACTACATGGGGTTTGGCTCTGGCGTGGTGGTACCAGGCACCGGGATCTCGCTGCAAAACCGTGGCGCGGATTTCACTGTGGTACAAGGACATCCGAACCAAGTAGGCCCGAACAAGCGCCCGTACCACACCATCATCCCGGGCTTTCTGAGTAAGGACGGCGCACCGGTGATGAGCTTCGGGGTGATGGGCGGCCCGATGCAACCCCAAGGTCACGTGCAGGTGGTGACGCGCATCGTCGACCACGGCCAGAACCCCCAGGCGGCATGTGACGGCCCGCGCTTCCGCTGGGTGCAGGGCCTGCAAGTCTGCTGCGAGAAGGGTTTTCCGCCGTCAACGCTCGACGAGCTATTGCGGCGAGGCCACGAGTTGGTCACCACGGACGACTACAACCAGTTCGGCAGCTGCCAGGCGATCTGGCGGCTCGACGACGGATACCTTGCAGTGAGCGACCCCCGTCGCGACGGACAAGCCGCGGCCTTCTAGACCTTGACGCGGTGCGTCGGGTCAGTCAGGATTATATAATAAACCGACCGTCGGTTTAGTAATGGAGAGCCCGGATGGCCCGGACCGTCAACGTCGTCGAGCAGGCCGCGCGACGCGATGCGATTGTGGACGCCGCACAGCGGCTGATTCTGTCCAATGGCTATGAGCGCCTGACTATTCAAGACATCCTCGAGGACCTGCAGATCTCCAAGGGCGCCTTCTACCACTACTTCGACTCCAAACCGGCGGTTGTCGAAGCCCTCACTGAACGGCTGGTCGACGATTCCGAACGTGCCCTTGCGCGGATCGCCGAGGACCCCGAGTTGGGAGCGGCCGAGAAGCTGCAACTCTTCTTCGGCGAGATCATCCGCTGGAAGTCCGCGCGGCAGAATCTCATGGTGGCGATGTTGCCGGTCTGGTACGCGCCCGACAATCTCGCCTTCCGGATGTTGGTGGATCGCGCCACAGCGAAACGATTAGCACCGCTGCTGAGCGTGATCGTCCGCCAGGGTGTCGACGAACATCGGTTCGCCACCTCCTACCCCGAGCAGGCCGGCGCGATCATCGTCGCCCTCGTGCAAGCACTTCAGGACGCGATGGCTCAGCACCTGCTGACAGCCGCCGGCCGATCCCCTGTTGCCCCCAACGTCAAGGAGATTGTGGCCGCCCATGGCGCGCACATCGAAGCGATCGAACGGTATCTGGGCGTACCGGCCGGCACGCTATATCGCGCCGACGCTCGCGCAGTGAAGAACTGGATCGCCGCGTTACGACGTGCGAAGCACGGTGGGTTGACTAATGACTAAATGGAAGACCACATGTCTGGTGGTCGGTGGCGGCCCAGCCGGGATGATGCTGGCCTATCTGCTTGCCCGGTCGGGTGTGCAGGCCATTCTGGCGGAAAAGCACGGCGACTTTCTCCGCGACTTCCGCGGGGACACGGTGCACCCGTCGACCACAGAGCTGATGCATGAGCTCGGAATACTCGACGAGTTCTTGCGCGATGTACCGCACCAGACGATGAACCAGTTGGGTATCGGATTCAAAGGTCAGGCGTTCGACCTCGTCGATTTCCGTCACCTGCCAACCGCCTGCAAGTACGTCGTCTTCATGCCGCAGTGGGATTTCCTGAACTTTCTGGCGGACAAGGCCAAGCGGTACCCCGCCTTCCGCCTCGAGATGAACACCGAAGTAACCGGGCTACTCTGGGATGACGATCGGGTCGTCGGCGTCACCGCGCAAAGCGCGAGCGGTCCGCTCGAAATCCATGCTGACGTGACGGTCGCATGCGACGGACGATGGTCGGTCCTCCGGGAACAGTCTGGACTGCCGGTCACGGAGTTTCCGATGCCCATTGATGTGCTGTGGTTTCGGCTTCCGCGTGCCGACTCTGCACCCGAAACTCTTGGATACCTCGGCGCGGGCCAGATCGTCATCGCGATCAATCGCGGTGATTACTGGCAGTGCGGGACGATCATCGACAAGGGCGGCTTCGAAACGGTGAAGGCTGACGGACTGCCGACCTTCCGGTCCAGAGTGGCCGCGGCCGCCCCCTTCCTGACGACGAGCCTTGAGGCGCTGACCGATTGGGACCAGGTCAAGCTGCTGTCGGTGCGGGCCAACCGGTTGCGCCGGTGGTGGCTACCCGGGTTGTTGTGTATCGGCGACGCCGCGCACGCGATGTCCCCAGTCGGCGGGATCGGCGTCAACTACGCCATCGCTGACGCGGTGGCCGCCGCCAATTCACTTGCCGGGCCGCTGCAGAACGGCCGGGTAGTTGACGATCATCTGCGTGCAGTCCAGAAACGCCGGCAGACCCCGACAAAGGTGGCCCAATTTCTGCAGCGCGCGCAGACAGCGAATCTCGCCCGATTGAGCAAGACCGATCCCCCGTTGTGGATATTGCGTCTGTTGACCCATTCCGCGCCGGTCAAACGGCTATTGGGCCGGACAATGGGGCTTGGTTTCCGCCGCGAACACATCCGCAGCGGCCTCGCCCCCGACTAGACGCGCACCTTGCCTGCTGCGGCCGCTAACCCTATATCAGTGCGAAAGTGACTGCCGGGCAGTCGGATTGACCTGATGATGTCATAGGCGGCAGAACGCGCCTCGGATAGGACTGCGCCAGTGCCGACCACAGAGAGTACTCGGCCGCCGGACGACACGACCGCACCGTCATCGCGACGGGCCGTTCCGGCATGCAAAACCCCGTCGGCCTCCGATCCCACCACCACATCACCTACCCGCGGCCTACTCGGATAGTTTTCCGCCGCCAGCACCACCGTTACTGCCGTACCGTCGCGCCATTGCAGCTCACCGAAACTAGCCAGCTCGCCCGTGGCCGTCGCGTAAAGCAACTGGCCCAGCGGTGAATCGAGCAACGCGAGCACCGACTGTGTTTCCGGATCGCCGAACCGACAGTTGAATTCGATCACCGCAGGCCCACTGGAAGTAACCGCCAGACCCGCGTAGAGCAACCCGGAAAATGGGCTACCGCGTCGGACCAGCTCTGCCGCAACGGGTTCCACGATATCGCTGACCATCGTCTGGTAGACGTCCGAGGGCAGCCACGGTACCGGCGCATAGGCGCCCATGCCGCCGGTGTTGGGGCCGGTGTCACCGTCGCCGACCCGCTTGAAGTCCTGTGCGGCCAGCAGTGGCACGACAGTCTGGCCGTCGACGACGCAGAACAGCGACACTTCGGGACCGTCGAGATAGGACTCCAACAGCACCGGGTGCCCAGACTCGAGCAGGCCCGCGGCATGAGCACGCGCCGCGTCGCGACTCTGCGTGACCAACACACCCTTCCCGGCGGCCAGCCGATCGTCTTTCACCACCCAGGCCTGGTCGCCGGCGGCCGGTCCGAATCGGTCCAGCGCTGCGTCCAAACGCGCTGGGCTGTCGACGATCTCGCTCGATGCGGTGCGGACGCCGGCCGCTGCCATCACATCTTTGGCGAAGGCTTTGGAACCTTCGATCTGCGCCGCTGCCTTGCTGGGCCCGAAGCAGGCGATACCGGCGTCGCGCACGGCATCGGCCACTCCGAGTACCAGCGGGACTTCGGGACCGATGACCACCAGGTCGGCACGGACCTGGCGTGCCAACGCGACGACGTCGTCGCTGGACGTGATGTCGACCTGGTGTTGGTCGGCTATTAGCGCGGTTCCGGCGTTGCCGGGTGCGATGGCCAGCGCTTCGACCTGGGGATCGTCGCGCAGCGCCAACAGCAAGGCATGTTCGCGGGCACCGGAACCGATCACCAGGACGCGCACGAACGTCACCCTATCGGTCTCAGCGAGGGGACGGCCAGGAATGACACGGCCATACACCTGACAGTTGGGTGTATGGTCGAGGGCGCAGGGTGTGCTTCAGATCACCCATAGGAGGTGTCCGCAAGTGACGACAACACCGAGTGTCTGCCCGTTCGGGCCGGGTTTCGACTTCACCGATCCCGACGTGCTGCAACGCGGCGTGCCGATAACCGAATTCGCTGAGCTCCGCAAGACCGCGCCGGTCTGGTGGAACGAGCAGCCTGCCGGCACCAATGTCTTTGACGACGACGGATATTGGGTGATCAGCCGGCACCAGGACATCAAGGAGATCTCCCGAGACAACGAGCTGTGGTCGACCAACGAGAAGGGCGTCGTGATGCGGTTGCCCGAGGGCGTGACCGCCGAGCAGCTGGAACTCACCAAGGCTTTGTTGATCAATCACGATCCGCCCGAGCACACCCGGCTGCGCAAGCTGGTCTCCCGGCTCTTCACGCCACGATCGGTAGCCTCGCTCGAGGAGAAACTCGCCTCCGCCGCGGGTGACATTGTTCGGGCCGCGGCCGAGAAGGACACCGGCAACTTCGTCGACGACATCGCAATGAAGTTGCCGCTGCTGGCGATCGCGGACCTCATCGGGGTGCCCGAGGCCGACCGCGAGCAGCTGTTCGCCTGGACAAACGCCGTCATGAATGCCGACGATCCAGATTTCGACAGCGATCCCATGACCGCCCATGCCGAGCTGATGGGCTACGCCTACAACATGGCCGAAGAGCGTCGTCGTTGTCCGGCCGACGACATCGTCACCAAGCTGGTCGAGGCCGACATCGACGGCGAATCGCTGGGTGAGACCGAGTTTGCGTTTTTCGTCATCTTGCTAGCCGTGGCCGGGAACGAGACCACCCGCAACGCCATGACGCACGGCATCAGTGCCTTTTCCGAGTATCCCGAGCAGTGGGAACTGTACAAACGCCAACGCCCGGAGACCGCCGCCGACGAGATCGTCCGTTGGGCGACGCCGGTGCACTGTTTCCAGCGGACCGCCCGCAAGGATGCCGAGGTCGGCGGTGTCACGATCCGAAAAGGCCAGCGGGCCGGTCTGTTCTACAGCTCGGCCAACTTCGACGACGACGTCTTCGACCGACCCTTCGAATTCGACATTCTGCGTGATCCCAATCCGCACCTGGGATTCGGCGGTAACGGCGCGCACTACTGCATTGGCGCGAACCTGGCTCGCATGGAGATCAAGCTGATATTCAACGAGATCGCCGATCAGCTGCCCAAGATTGCCGCAGTGACAAAGCCCCGCCGACTCCGGTCGGGATGGATCAACGGCATCAAGGACCTGCAAGTCGCCTACCACGGGTAGCCGCCACATAGGATTCGGACGTGCGCACCCACGGGTGGGCCGGTGCAACACCGGCCACCGACGACGAGGCCGTCGCTCGTATCCTGGCGGCGGCCAGCGCGGCCATCGACAGTCGCGGCGCCGACATCAGCATCGCGGACGTGGCGCGTGCGCTGGGTGTCACGCGTCAAACCGTCTACCGGTATTTCCCCAGCACCGACGCCCTGCTGCTCGCAGCGGCCACCCATGCGGCGACCGACTTCCTCGACCGGTTGGCGGCGCACTTGTCAGGAATCACCGATCCTGCTGAAGCGGTAACCGAAGGAATCGCCACCACGCTCGAGTGGCTACCCACCGACAAGCACATCGGTCTACTCCTTGCTCGCGACCGCGGCACCACATTCAGCGCGGAGGTCACGTCGGAGGTGGCCTTGCAATTCGCTGACTCAATGTTGCGACGATTCGACGTCGATTGGGCCGCATCGGGTTTGACTGACGACGATCTGGCCGAGCTAGGTGAACACTTGCTGCGGATCATCCAGTCGTTCGTCATCGATCCAGGGCGGCCGCCCCGGCTCAATGAGAACCTCCGCGACTATTTGCGTCGCTGGGTGGGTTCGGCGTTGGGAGGTGCTTCCGTCAATTGCCCGGCTCTCCCCCGCAAGCGGGTGGGCCCACACCGCAGGTAGGGGAGTGCCCCCACCTCATCGCGCTTCGCGTCCCCCTGGCCGCTGCGCGGCTGGGGGTACCCCCACTGCATCGTCGCCGGGCTAGTCCAGGCCCTCACCGGAGTGCATCTTCAACGCGCCTTCGACGTTGGCCTTCTTGTCCTCGCCAGCGCCCTTCGCCGCGGCCTTCTTCCGCTTCGCCACGACGGTGTCGACCGCGCCGTTGAGCGCCGAACCCAGCGGGAAGCCGAGATAGTGGGTCAGGAAGACGGCCATCTCCTTGAGTTCAGTCTCGGTGAGTTCCCCGTTGAGCAGTGCGGCGTTGATTTGGATCTCGGCCAGGTCGCGGTTTCCGACTGCCGTGACCGCCGTCAAGGTCATGATGCGCTTGTCGCGCATCGACAATCCCGGTCGGGTCCAGATGCTGCCGAACAGGTGATCGACGGTCAGGTCGAAGTACGCGTCGCCCTCGATGTTGGGCATCTCCCAGCCGTAGACCTCGTTCATTTTCTCGAGGCCCTTGCGCCGTAGCTCGTCCATTTACGTCTCTTTCTCTGTGTGCGGTACCCCGAGGCCGTCGGCCAGCCGCTGGTAGGCCAGCTGGGCCAGCGGGAGGTCGACCGATACCGCCTCACCCAGCGCCAGTGCCAGGCTCAGATCCTTCTCGCCGAGACCGCGGGTGTGCAGAAACGGCTGATACAGAAAGTGCTCTGGCTCAAGAGTTTTCATGTCATCGCGGACCATGATGGCACCCGGCCCGCTCGTGAGCGCGTCGGTGTGCCGCACCACTCGGCCCAGCGCCTGCAGATCCAATCCGGCCGCCTCCGCCAACTTCATGGCCTCGCAAGCCGCGGCATACGACGTGAACGTCAACATGTTGCGGGCCAGCTTCATTCGCGTCCCCGCGCCCGGAGTGCCGGCGTGGATCACTAGCGACGCCCACTGCTTGAACGCCGGCTTGATCCGCTCGTAGACGTCGCGCTCGGCACCGACCATGGTGGCGAGCTCGCCCTTCTCGGCGGCAGCCGCACCGCCGCTGACGGGCGCGTCGACGATGTGTATTTCCTGCCGCTTGAGTTCGTCAGCCAATTCCGCCGCGGTGGTGTCGCTGATCGTCGAATGAATCGCGATGACGGTGCCGGGCTTGGTGTGCGCGGCCAGTTCGCCAACAACCTGACGCACCTGAGCGTCGTCGAGCACGGTGACGTGGACGAGGTCCGCGGCGGCGACGTCGGCGATACTGTCGGCCAGACTCGCGCCCGCCTCGGCCAGCGGCGTCATGGCCTCGGTCCTAATGTCGTAAACCGTTACACCACCTGGCCATTCGATCATTCGTTTGGCCATCGGAGCGCCCATGTTGCCCAGCCCGATGTACCCAAGCGTTACGTGTTCACTCATATGCGCCGCTCCTCGCCCCCTAGTTGACCGCTGTCGCAATGGTTTTGGTTTCCAAATACTCCTCGAAACCGGCCAGACCCATCTCGCGACCGTTCCCGGACTGCTTGTAACCGCCGAATGGCGCGTCGGCTGAGTACCAGACGCCGCCGTTGACATTGATCGTGCCCGCCCGGACCCGCGCGGCAATCCGCGCCGCCCTATCTGGGTCGGTGCCAAATACGGTGCCAGACAAGCCGTACAGCGAGTCGTTGGCAATGCGAACGGCGTCATCGTCGCCGTCGTACGGAATCACCGTCAGGACCGGGCCGAAGATTTCCTCGCGGGCACAGCGGGCGTCGTTGTCCAGCCCCGCGATCACCGTGGGCTCGATGAAGAAACCGACGTCACGGCCGGCCGGCCGGCCTCCTCCGCACGCGAACGTCCCGCCCTCAACGATCGCCGAGTCGAGGTAGTCCTGCACCCGATCGCGCTGTCGAGCCGAAATCAGTGGCCCGCAAATGGTTCCGGGGTCGGTCGGGTCGCCGGCCTTGATTCCCCCCATCGTTGCGGCCGCAATGGAGACGGCCTCGTCATACCGGGCCCGTGGCACCACCAACCGGGTCGTGATCGCACATCCCTGCCCGGCGTGCATGCACACCGAGAATCCCGCCACGCCAACCGCACCGGCCAAGTCGGCGTCGTCAAGCACGATGAACGCCGATTTGCCGCCGAGCTCCAAGAACACCTTCTTGATGGTGGCGGCCCCGTCGGCCATCACGCTGCGGCCGGTGGCCGTCGACCCGGTGAACGACACCATGTCCACCCGAGGGTCCTTGGCCAACAACGCGCCTACGCCATGATCGCTCGAGGTGACGATGTTGATCACCCCCGGCGGAAAATCGGTGTGCTCGGTGATGAGCTCCCCGAGCACCGCAGCGCACCAGGGGGTGTCGGGGGCGGGCTTCAAGACCACGGTGTTGCCCGCGGCCAGCGCGGGCCCGATCTTGGCGAGATTGATCTGGTGGGGAAAGTTCCACGGGGTGATGGCCCCGACGACGCCGACGGCCTCACGGACGATCGTGCGCCGGGTAGGGATGCCCATCGGCGAGGCCTCGCCAAGATCCTGGTTGTATTCGTACGATTCGGCCACATCTGCCGCGAAAGCCAGATCGTTGACGGGCACTTCGAGCTGAGCTATTGCGGTAAGCATCCGCGGCGCGCCGACTTCGGCGATGGTCAAGTCCCGCAACTCTTCGAGGTGCTGCTGCATCGCCTCGCGCAGCTGGCGTACACACCGCACCCGCCGTTCGGTGTTACGTGACCAGTCCGTCTCGTCGAAGGCCCGCCGCGCCGCCTCGATGGCACGGTCCATGTCCTCGGTGTCGGCATCGGCCGCGACACCGAGGACTTCCTCGGTGGCCGGGTTGACGGTGGGAAAGGCGCCCCCGCTGCCGCTGGTCAGCTTGCCGTCGATGAGCAGCGCGCTTACCCCGTCGGCCAGCAATGCCATCTTCGCCTCCGCGCCTGGTACCGGTGGACACCTGTCCGGAATAGTCCAGTCGAACCATAGCCGCCGGGCCTGTCGAAGTGCAAGGGCGGGTCTTCTCCACAGGCTCTCATGCGGCCTGTTTCCTGCTATTTTGTTGATCGGACTTGCCTCACATTGCAAGTATCAGATAACTTGGACAAGTGTCCAGCGATCCAGTGGTCGCCATCACTCCCGGGGCCGGCAGTCCGGCCGGGGAAGTGCCGCGCAACCGTCGCCAGGAAGAGACGTTCCGTAAGGTGCTCGCGGCCGGCGTCGAGGTCCTGCGGGAGAAGTCCTACGCCGACCTGACGGTTCGCGCCGTGGCCGCCCGCGCCAAGGTGGCCCCGGCCACCGCTTACACCTACTTCTCGTCGAAGAACCACCTGATCGCCGAGGTCTATCTCGATCTGGTGCGACGGGTCCCCTACTTCACCGACGTCAACGAATCCATGCCGACTCGGGTGGACAAGGCCTTGCGTCACCTGGCACTGGTTGTTGCCGACGAACCCGAAGTTGCCGCGGCGTGCACGGCGGCGCTGCTCGGCGGCGCCGGAGACTCGGCGGTACGGTCCGTACGCGACCGGATCGGCGCGGAAATCCATCGCCGCATCACGTCAGCAATCGGGCCCGACGCCGATACCCGGACCGTGTCCGTGCTCGAGATGGCGTTCTTCGGCGCGCTGGTCAACGCCGCCAGCGGCGCCTACACCTATCACCAAATCGCCGATCACCTCGGCTACGCGGTCGGCCTCATTCTGACAACCAGGGAAAGCCGATGACCCTTCAGATCGACAAGCCCCTCCTGGACCCTTATGACTACGACTTCCACGAGGATCCGTACCCGTACTACCGGCGGCTGCGCGACGAGGCCCCGCTCTACCGCAATGAAGAACTCGGGTTCTGGGCGTTGTCGCGACATCGCGACGTACATCAGGGATTTCGCAACAGCACTACACTGTCCAACCGCGACGGCGTCTCATTGGACCCGGTGTCGCGCGGACCGCATGCGTCGAAGACGATGTCGTTTTTGGCGATGGACGATCCCGCCCATCTGCGGCTGCGCACGCTGGTATCGAAGGGTTTCACGCCGCGGCGGATCCGGGAGCTCGAGCCCAGAGTCACCGAGCTGGCCGTGCAACACCTCGACGCCATGCTGGAGAAGGCAGGTTCCGGCGAAATCGTCGACTATGTCGCGGAATTCGCGGGCAAACTGCCCATGGACGTCATCTCCGAACTGATGGGTGTGCCGGAACCCGATCGCGACCGCATCCGCGCCATGGCCGATGGCGTGATGCACCGCGAGGACGGGGTCAACGACGTGCCGGCTTCGGCGATCGAGGCGTCGATCAACCTCATCGTCTACTACCAGCAGATGATCGCCGAGCGTCGCAAGAAGCCGACCGACGACCTGACCTCGGCGTTGTTGGAAGCCGAGATCGACGGTGACCGGCTCGCCGATGAGGAAATCCTCGGGTTCATGTTCCTGATGGTCATCGCGGGCAACGAGACCACAACCAAACTTCTTGCCAATGCTGCCTTTTGGGGTCATAAAAACCCCGATCAACTGACTCCGGTCTACCAGGACCTGTCGCGGGTGCCACTGTGGGTCGAGGAAACCCTGCGCTATGACACGTCCAGCCAGATCCTGGCCCGCACCGTGTCCGGAGAGCTCACGCTCTACGACACCACGATCCCCGAAGGTGACGTGCTACTGCTATTGCCCGGCTCGGGACACCGCGACGAGCGGGTGTTCGACGATCCCGACGACTATGTCATCGGACGCGACATCGGTTCCAAGTTGCTGAGTTTCGGCAGCGGCGCACACTTCTGCCTGGGCGCCCACCTGGCCAGGATGGAGGCCCGGGTAGCGCTCACCGAATTCTTCAGGCGAATCCGCGGATATCAGGTCGACGAGGCCAACGCCGTCCGCGTCCATTCCAGCAATGTCCGCGGGTTCGCCCACCTGCCCATGGCCGTGGAGGTCTCGTAAATGCCACGCTTCGAACCACATCCGGCCCGTAGGCCCGCGATCGTTGCCGGCGCATCGTCGGGTATCGGGGCGGCCACCGCCGTCGAGATGGCCGCCCACGGATTCCCGGTGGCGTTGGGCGCGCGGCGCGTCGAGAAGTGCCAGGAGATCGTCGAGAAGATCCGCGCCGACGGTGGCGAGGCGATCGCCCTGCCCCTCGACGTTACCGACGCCGAGTCGGTCAAAGACTTCGTGCACCAGGCCACCGAGCAGCTTGGCGACATCGAGGTTCTGGTCACCGGCGCCGGTGACACGTACTTCGGGCGGCTGCACGAAATCGACACCGAGACTTTCGAATCGCAGATCCAGATCCATCTGATCGGGGCCAACCGGTTGGCCACCGCGGTGCTTCCGGGCATGGTCGAGCGTCAACGCGGCGACCTGATTTTCGTGGGCTCCGACGTCGCGCTGCGCCAACGCCCGCACATGGGCGCCTACGGCGCCGCAAAGGCCGCGCTGGTCGCGATGGTGACCAATCTGCAGATGGAACTGGAGGGCAGCGGCGTTCGCGCTTCGATCGTGCACCCCGGCCCGACGAAGACCGCGATGGGGTGGAGCCTGCCCGCCGAGTCGATCGGCCCGGCGCTGGAGGACTGGGCAAAGTGGGGTCAGGCCCGCCACGACTACTTCCTGCGGGCCGGCGACCTCGCCCGGGCGATCGCGTTCGTCGCCGAAACACCCAGGGGCGGTTTCGTAGTCAGCATGGAAATTCAGCCCGAGGCGCCCTTGGCTGACAACAAACAGCGCCAAAAACTCGCACTCGGTGAAGAGGGGATGCCAGGACATGGCTGATTCAACTACGGCGAAAACCGCCATCGTGCCGCGGGTTTCCGGCGGCGAAGAGGAGCACGGTCATCTCGAAGAATTCCGGACCGATCCGATCGGCTTGATGCAGCGCACGCGCGACGAGTGCGGCGACGTAGGCTGGTTCCAGTTGGCGGACAAACACGTCATCCTGCTATCGGGCTCGCGCGCCAATGAGTTCTTCTTCCGTTCTGCCGACGAGGATCTCGACCAGGCCGAAGCGTATCCGTTCATGACCCCGATCTTCGGCAAGGGCGTGGTCTTCGACGCCAGCCCGGAGCGTCGCAAGGAGATGCTGCACAACTCGGCGCTGCGGGGCGAACAGATGAAGGGCCACGCAGCCACCATCGAGGGCGAAGTCAAGCGGATGATCGCCGATTGGGCCGAGGAAGGCGAGGTCGACCTGCTCGACTTCTTCGCCGAGTTGACCATCTACACCTCGACCGCCTGCCTTATCGGGCTGAAGTTCCGCAACCAGTTGGACTCCCGGTTCGCGCACTACTACCACGAGTTGGAGCGCGGCACCGACCCGTTGTGCTACGTCGACGCCTACCTGCCGATCGAAAGCTTCCGGCGCCGCGACCAAGCCCGCAAAGACCTGGTGGCACTGGTGCAAGAAATCATGAATCAGCGCGTCGCCAATCCGCCCATGGACAAAGCCGACCGCGACATGCTCGACGTGCTGGTGTCGATCAAGGACGAGGAGGGCAATCCCCGGTTCTCCGCCGACGAGGTCACCGGGATGTTCATCTCGCTGATGTTCGCCGGACACCACACCAGCTCCGGAACCTCAGCGTGGACGTTGATCGAGCTGATCCGCCATCCCGAGGTCTACGCCGAGTCGCTTGCCGAGCTCGAGGAGCTCTACGCCGATGGCCAGGAGGTGAGTTTCCATGCGTTGCGCCAGATTCCGAAGCTGGACAACGTGGTCAAGGAGACTCTTCGCCTGCATCCGCCACTGATCATCCTGATGCGGGTCGCCAAGGGCGAATTCGAGGTCGAGGGCTTTCCGATCCATGACGGCGATTACGTCGCTGCGTCCCCGGCCATCTCGAACCGGATTCCGGAGGACTTTCCCGACCCCGAAGCATTCAACCCGGACCGCTACAACAAGCCCGAGCAGGCCGACGTCGTCAATCGGTGGACCTGGATTCCGTTCGGGGCCGGGCGGCACCGCTGCGTGGGGGCGGCGTTCGCCACCATGCAGATCAAAGCGATCTTCTCGGTTCTATTGCGGGAGTATGCGTTTGAGATGGCACAGCCCGCCGACAGCTACCGCAACGATCACTCCAAGATGGTGGTGCAGCTGGCCCGGCCCGCCAAGGTACGCTACCGCCGCCGTAACGGGAGCTGATCATGGGATACCGGGTCGAAGCCGACTTGGACTTGTGTCAGGGCCATGCGATGTGCGAGTTGGAGGCACCCGACTACTTTCGAGTACCCAAGCGGGGCAAGGTCGAGATCATCGATGCCGAGCCGCCAGACGATGCCCGCGAGGAGATCGACCGGGCGGTTGAAATGTGTCCAACCCAAGCGCTATTCATCAAACAGAAAGAAGACTGAGTCCGATGTCATCCATGTCATCCAAGGCGTCATTCACGCGTGCAGAGCTCGAAGAGTGGGTGCAGTCCTGGCTGCAGGCCAATAAAGACTGCGAAGAGGCGGGCGACTGGAAGCCGTTGGCAGACTTCTATGCTGCCGAGGCCACCTACGGCTGGAACATCGGCCCGAAGGAAGACGTGATGTGCGTCGGCGTCGACGAGATCCGCGACGTCGCGCTGGGCTTGGAGATGGAAGGCCTGGAGAACTGGGTGTACGAGTACCAGAAGGTGCTTATCGACGACAAGCAGGGCGAGATCGTCGGCTTCTGGAAACAGATCGTCAACAAGACCGACGGCAGCAAGGGCGAGATCTACGGCATCGGCGGTAGCTGGTTCCGGCTCAACGCCGACAAACTCATCGAGTGGCAGCGTGATTTCTTCGACTTCGGTCATGTCGCGAAGATGTTCGCGGCCCTCATCGAGTCCGGCGATCTGAGCACCGGCATGCAGAACCGGATCGAACGCAGCCTGGCCGGCGAGAAGCTGCCCGGCTACTACCCGCTCGGACAGGCTCCAGTACCCATCTGGTGATCCCACGCCATGGTTGACGCTCCCCCTTGTTTACAGCACAGTGACGCACGTCATAATGGGCTGCGAATGAGAACACGTTCTATATTGCCGTCCGGCCCAGGCCGGTCCCTTTCACCGATACACGGGTCAGGGCATGCTGATGGAGGTCTTCGATGAAAACAAAGGGCGCGCTGCTCTGGGAGTTCAACCAGCCTTGGTCGGTCGAGGAAATTGAGATCGGCGACCCGAAGAAGCACGAAGTCAAAATCCAGATGGAAGCGGCCGGGATGTGCCATTCCGACCACCACCTGGTGACTGGTGGCATCCCGATGGGCGGCTTCCCGGTTCTCGGCGGGCACGAGGGCGCCGGCATCGTCACTGAGGTGGGTCCGGGAGTCGAGGACCTGGCCGAGGGCGACCACGTGGTGCTGTCCTTTATCCCGTCCTGCGGCAGTTGTCCGACCTGTCAGTCGGGTATGCGCAATCTGTGCGACTTGGGGGCCGGGCTGCTCAACGGCGTAGCGGTAAGCGATGGCACATTCCGGATTCAGGCCCGCGGCCAAAACGTCTTTCCGATGACACTGCTGGGCACCTTCTCGCCGTACATGGTCGTGCACCGCAGCTCGGTGGTGAAGATCGATCCGTCGGTGCCGTTCGAAGTGGCGGCCCTGGTGGGTTGCGGCGTGACCACCGGCTACGGTTCGGCGGTCCGCACCGCCGACATCCGGCCGGGCCAGGACGTCGCCATTGTCGGCATCGGCGGCGTGGGCATGGCCGCGTTGCAGGGCGCGGTCAATGCCGGCGCCCGCTACATCTTCGCGATCGACCCGGTCGAATGGAAGCGCGATCAGGCCCTCAAGTTCGGCGCCACGCACGTATACCCCGACGTCTTTGCCGCGATGGGCGGAATCATGGAAGTGACCTACGGCCTGATGGCCCACAAAGTGATCGTTACCGTCGGCGAACTCCAGGGTGCCGACGTCGAGAACTACATGATCATGACCGCCAAAGGCGGCACCTGCGTGCTGACCGCGATCGGCAGCCTAATGGACAACAACGTCACCCTGAACCTGGGGATGCTGACCCTGATGCAAAAGAACCTGCAGGGCACCATCTTCGGCGGCGGCAACCCCCAGTACGACATCCCGCAACTGTTGTCGATGTACAAGGCCGGAAAGCTCAACCTCGACGACATGATCACCCGTCAGTACAAGCTGGAGCAGATCAACGACGGCTACCAGGACATGCTGGAGGGCAAGAACATTCGCGGCGTCATCCGCTACACCGACGCCGACCGGTAAAAGGCGCGGTCTTGGGTGACCAGGTTCCCGCATCTGTTGCGGCCGGGTCGAATCGGCGGTATGGCGGTGCGTCCGCCATGCCCGACGCCGAGGTGCAGGCCGCCGGCGATTGCACCGGTCTGGGCCTGATTCGCAAAGCCACCGAGGACGGCGCCCGTGCCGCCTGCGCCATATAACGATTGGAGTAAACATGTCCCAGGAAACCGTTCAGCAGTCCCCCGCATTGACTGCCTCGCAGTCGTCATGGCGTTGCGTGCAGGCCCATGACCGGGAAGGCTGGCTGGCGTTGATGGCCGACGACGTCGTCGTCGAAGACCCGATCGGCAAGTCCGTCACCAACCCCGAAGGCACCGGCGTGCGAGGCAAGGACGGGGTCGCCGGGTTCTATGACACCAACATCGCCGCCAACCAGCTCACGATCACATGCGAGGAGACATTTCCGTCCAGCGACCCCAACGAGATCGCACATATCCTGGTGCTGCGCAGCAAGTTTGACAACGGAATCACCAGCAAGGTGCGCGGCGTGTTCACTTACCGCGTCAACGAGGCCGGGCTGATCACGAATATGCGCGGCTACTGGAACCTCGACATGATGACATTCGGCACCGAGGAGTGAGCTCCCTGCTTGCCGACCGCGGCGCCGTCGTGGTCGGCGGATCGCGGGGCATCGGCGCGGCCGTCGCGACCTTGCTGGCGCGGCACGGTGCCGGTGTGGTGGTCAACGGCCGCGACGCAGACGCTGCCAGAGCCACCGCCGAGGGGATCACCGCCGCCGGCGGACGCGCGGTGGCCCATGCCGGCTCGCCATCCAATGACCGGGCCGCGGAATCGTTGGTGGACCGGTGTATTGACGAATTCGGGGCCATCCACATCCTCATGAACTGTGCCGGCATCGCCGAACCGCCGGGATCGTCCATACTCGACATCACCCCCGCCCAGTTCGATGAGCTGATCGAGGCGCACCTGGGCACGGTATTCGCGACCTGCCGCGCGGCCGCCCCGAAGATGGTCGACCAAGGCGGCGGCAGCATCGTCAACACCAGCTCCTTCGCGTTTCTGGGTGACTACGGCGGCACCGGGTACCCGGCCGGCAAGGGTGCGGTCAACAGCCTGACGCTGGCGATCGCCGCCGAACTGAAAGAGCATGGCGTGCGGGCCAATGTGGTGTGCCCCGGTGCCAGAACGCGGTTGTCCACCGGGCCGGACTACATCGCGCACATCACTGAGCTGAACCGGCGGGGGCTGCTTGACGACGTCTCGTTGCAAGGATCGCTGGACGTAGCCGGACCGGACTACGTCGCTCCCACCTATGTCTATCTGGCCAGTGATCTCGCTGAGCGGCTGACCGGCGAAATCTTTGTTGCGTCAGGCGGTTTCATAGGGCGGTACCCGCGAACCACCCCTGCGGTGATCGGCTACCGAGACCACCATGACTCACCACCGTGGTCGGTGGCGGAGGTCTCCGCGCTGATCGACAGTGGGGCCGCCTAGTCCGCTCGTCTGAGGCCTACCCGGTCTCGTGATGGAACACGAGGTCTGCCTTCAGCGTCGTCTTGGCGCCCACCATGCCGAACATGTTGCCTTCCACGGCGAACTGCTTGCGTGCGACCGTCGTCTGTGTTGTCAGCCGCACCTCGCCGCCACCGAGCACCTCGACGGTGGTCTGCAGCGGCAGCGGCGCCGTGATTCCCTTGGCGGTGAGATCGGCCTGCAGGCGGACGGTATCCGCGCCGGTGGCCTCGCCGCCGGTGACGACGATGGTGATGTTCGGATACTTCTCGACATCGAAAAAGGCCGGCGAGCGCAGATCCTCGTCGCGTTTTCCCAGTCCGGTGTGCACCGAGGCCGCCTTGACCTCGAGTCGGCCGGATACCGTTCGAGCATCCTGAATTTCCCCCCCGCCGCTGAATTCGGTGAAATCGCCGCGGACCTTCATCGCGCCCCACATCGTCTTGTTCTCGAACCTGATGAAGGATCGCTCGGGAACCAAGTTCCAAACGCCCACCGACTCGGGACTGCTGAGAAATGTTGTGACAGTTAACATGTCATCTCCCTGCATATCAGCGCGGATTGACCGCGGAGCGCCGCTGCCAACCCGTCGGCATCTGCACCAGCTAACATTCGACGATAGTCCTTGCAGCCTATCCGCAACAGCGAAGTGCGCCAGATGCCCCGCCGAGGGTGGCGGCGCGACCAGACTCATATGCTGAGGCGCACGGCCCGCGTCAGCGACGGGTGCAGTCGGGCCCCGCTTGCGAGGGACGAAGCGACGAGGAGGAGCGGCGCTCGTGACTACCGTCTTCACCAAGATCATCAACCGGGAACTGCCGGGTCGGTTCGTGTACGAGGACGACGGGGTCGTCGCTTTCCTGACCATTCAGCCGATGACGCAGGGACACACGCTGGTCGTGCCGCGAGCAGAGATCGATCAATGGCAGGACACCGACAAGGCCGCGTTCGGCCGGGTTATGTCGGTGGCGCAGCTGATCGGTAAGGCCGTCTGCCGGGCGTTCGACGCTCAGCGTGCCGGCGTGATCATCGCCGGGCTCGAGGTTCCCCACCTGCACGTGCACGTCTTCCCGACCCGCAGCCTGAGCGATTTCGGCTTCGCCAACGTCGATAACAATCCATCTTCGGCATCCCTGGACGAGGCGCAGGCCAAGATCAAGGCGGCCCTCGCCGAGCTGGCCTGAGCCCGCGGGAGGGTTACACGAAGCGAATCAGCTCCACTCTTCATAACCGTGCGTTGTTTTGAATTGGTGGGAAAAGGAGTCGTGGGCAGATTTCGCCCACTCGTCCATCTTCTCGATATTGATACCGAAGGTGGACTTATACGAGGCGATCAATAGGAACAGTACAATCGCGTACACCACTGCCATTACTGACGCAAGACCCTGCCAATCCCGGTTTATTGCGATGGGGACCACGATACTTGCAATGCTAAGTGCCAACACGATCGCCGCTACGCCCCCGTATGTGATAATGCTGGCGGCGGCCATCGCAAATCTTCTCTCTTTCAACAGAATCGGGACCTCGACTACAAGTCTGCCGCTAGTATGCCCCATCCAGAGCCGCGTTGGATTTTTGATACTGGGGATCCGATCCAAAAGCCTCTGCTCGAGTATGAAAATTACCTGATTGTGCGCCCAGACTCGGCTATTCAGCTGCGAGTGCCACGCTATCGCTAACAATATGGGTACAGGAATAAACGGAATCAAATAGTGCGGTATTGTAGCGGCCCTCGTCGCCCAGGCAACACCGATGAACGTCGAGTAGGCCATGAGGACGCTTAACAGGCTAAGTGCGTGCCCAAGAATGTTTTGCACCTCGGTCCGTTCAGCTGCATACAACGCAGCGAGCGCGACCGCAGAGTCATCGCCCTCGACTGCATCGTCGTTTTGATTCTGAGTCGTCATCGAATGGGCCCTTGGCTGCTCTCATCGTGCACAGGTGCGCACGTTGCTTGACGTCGTATAACTCTATGTCCGGGTACCCGTCCGGCTCGATTGCCCGGCTCTGCGCGTCCGGCGCGCGAAACCGTCATCACGGCCCGAAGCGATGCGGGCCGGCACGTCGGCGATGCGCGGCAGGCTGACGTAGAAGCGGCAGCCCTGCCCGGGCGCCGTGGTCACGGTGACCGTGCCATCGTGGGCGAGGATCAACGAGTCGACGATCGACAGCCCCAGCCCGGTGCCGCCGCTGATCCGCGCGCGTGACGAGTCGGTGCGATAGAACCGTTCGAAGATACGCAGCGCATCCTCCTGACTCATGCCGGGTCCTTCGTCAACGACCTCCACAATCGCGTCGTCACCCTCGGTCCCGACCCGCACGGTGATGTCAGCGGATTCCGGTGTGTGCTGCAATGCGTTGGTCACCAGATTGCCAAGCACCTGACGTAGTCGGGGCTCGTCGCCGAGCACCTCCGGGGTGCCGGGACCGTCGAACACCTCCATGGTGATGTTGCGTTTCGGCGCGATCGCCTGCGCGTCATGCACGGCATCACTGGCTAGCGCCAGCAGGTCCACCCGGTTCTGCTCGATCGGTCGCTGCGCGTCCAGCCGGGCCAGCAGCAGCAGATCGTCGACCAGCAGACCCATCCGGCGCGATTCGCTCTCGACTCGCGACATCACCATTTCCATGTCGCGGGCGGCGCCCTGACGATACAACTCCGCGAAGCCGCGGATGGTGGTCAATGGAGTGCGCAGTTCATGGCTGGCGTCGGTGATGAAGCGCCGCATCCGCTCTTCGGAGGTACGCGCCTGCTCCGCCGAGGATTCAGAGGACGCCAGCGCCCGCTGAATCTGCGCGAGCATTCCGTTGAGCGCCGAGGAAAGCCGACCGACCTCGGTTCGCGGATCACGTTCGGGGACGCGTCGATCCAGCTGTCCGGCGGCGATCGCCGCGGCGGTCTGTTCGACCTCCATCAACGGTCGCAGGCTTCGATGCACCGACCAAAACTCCGCCAGCCCGAGGACCACCAACACTGCGGCACCGATACCGAGCTGCAACCAGACCAGTGACCGGACCGTCTCCTGCACGTCGGAAAGGTCGTAGGCAACGGTGACCAACCGACCATGCGGCCCACGCACCGACACCGCCCGCCATTGCACGCCGGAGTTATCGACCGATCCGACCGTTGTCGGTTTGGGGCCCACATCGTTGTTTTCAGGCAATGCGGGTTGCGCATTGCTGTCGTTGACAACCGTCCAGGTGCGCCCGTCCGGGGAGATGGCACGCAGGTAAAAGTGCGACGGCGGACCCTCCAGGGTCGGACCGCGGCGCACGGGGGAGGTCCCAAGCGGTGCCTGCGCCCAGCCGCGGCGCGTCCCCTCTTGCAGCGTCTGGTCGACCCGCTTGATCAGGCTGTGTCGCAGGATCGAGGTAACGGCGATGCCGGAGGCGGTCAGCCCGCATGCTGCCAGCAGCAGGGTGGCAGCGACCAAGCCGACCCGTAGCGGCAGTGCGGCCCGATGGTGTCTCGGCATCTGGTTATTCTGCGCCTACGCCGCGCTATTTCACGGCGCGGCCGCGCTGCGTCTCATCGCGGTTCCCGCAGCACATAGCCCACCCCGCGCAAGGTGTGCAGCAGCCGCTTCTCGCCGGTGTCGATCTTGCGGCGCAGATACGACACGTAGGACTCGACAACGTTGACGTCACCGCCGAAGTCGTAGCGCCAGACGTGGTCCAGGATTTTCGGTTTGCTCAATACGGTGCCGGCGTTGATCACGAAATAGCGCAGCAGCGTGAACTCGGTGGGCGACAGCGACACCGGCGTGCCGGCCTTCCACACCTCGTGGGTGTCCTCGTCGAGTTCGATGTCGGCGAACGCCAGCCGGGCATCGCGAGGCTCGGTGACACCTTTGCCGGTGCGCCGCAAGATGACTCGCAACCGAGCGACGACCTCTTCCAGGCTGAACGGCTTCGTGACGTAGTCGTCTCCGCCGAGGGTCAGCCCGGCGATCTTGTCTTGCAACGAGTCGCGGGCGGTGAGGAACAGCGCAGGCGCGTCGATGCCGTCGGCGCGTAGCCGGCGCAGCACTCCGAAGCCGTCCATCCCGGGCATCATCACGTCGAGGATCACCGCATCCGGCTTGACCTCGCGAGCCAAATCCAGCGCCGCCGGTCCGTTCTTCGCGGTGTGCACCTCGAAGCCCTGGAACTTCAGGCTGACCGACAGAAGTTCGACGATGTTGTCTTCGTCGTCAACGACGAGTACCCGTGCCTCCGGAGCAGCTTCTCTTGCTATTGCCGATGCCATCTGTCTATTTCCTCGCACTTAGGTCAACACAGCCTCGACAAATGCTGTGGACTTGCTGTCAGTTCGCGCTCACTGTTCCGCGAACAGTCCCCGGCCGCTGCGAGCGGCGCGAATACACTCGGGGAATGAACCTCGGCAAAAGCCTGGCGAGCATCGCCACCGCGCCCGTGCGAGTCGGACTCGCCGCCGCCGACGCGGGCCTTGGCGTTGCGACGTCGGCGCTTGGCCTGGCGCATCGAACATTGGGCGAGGCAGGCCCGGCGACGGGGTCGAATGCGGTCGTGCACATGCTGGGCATCGATGACGCCATCACCCGGGCCAACCGGCTGGCCCGGTTGTTGGACGACGACGCGCCGCTTGGGCGCGCCCTTGCTACCGACGGGCCGATCGATCGGCTGCTGCGTCCCGGTGGGGTGGTCGACATGTTGACCCAGCAAGGCGGGCTGCTCGACCGGCTGACCGCCGAGGGTGGTGGGCTGGAACGCGCGCTGAAGCCCGGTGGGTTGGCGGATCAGCTGGTCGCCGACGACGGCCTGATCGAGCGGCTGCTCGCCGAGGACGGGCTGGCCGATCGGCTCCTCGCCGAGGGCGGTCTGATCGACAAGCTGACAGCCCGCAACGGGCCGCTCGAGCAGCTCGCCGCCGTCGCCGAGACACTGAGCCGGCTCGCTCCCGGAATGGAGGCACTGGAGCCGGCCATCGCCACCCTGCAGGATGCCGTCATGTCGCTGACCATGGTGGTCAATCCGCTCAGCAGTATCGCCGAGCGGATTCCGCTGCCCGGCCGCCGCCCGTCACGCCGCACTCCGCCGCGGACCGTGCGTTCCCAGCGGGTCATCGACCACGAGCGCTCCGGCCCCGACGTCGAGTGAACCGCTAGGTCAGATGCGCGGCTCCTCAGCAGGCCGTTCCAGCCCCCATCCTCGCCCCGCTAGGTCAGATGCGCGGCTCCTCAGCAGGCCGTTCCAGCCCCCATCCTCGCCCCGCTAGGTCGGATTGCGCGGCTCCTCAGCGGGCCGTTCCAGCCCGCATCGTCGCCCGGCTAGACATCCCAGGTTTCTAAGTTGTCAAGCAGCGGCCGTGCGGTGGGCCCAGGCGGTGTGTTCGTCGTAGCGGGTGTGGTGGCGTAGGCAGCCGTGGAGGATGCCGACGAGGCGGTTGCCTAGGGCCCGTGGGGCTTGGTGGTGGCTTTGTTTGGTGGCGCGGCGCTGGTCGTAGAAGGTTCGGGCGCCGGGGCTGCACGACAGGGCGCAGAAGGCCCATTGGTCGATGGCGTCATAGAGGCGGTTGTTGCGCAGGTGGCGGGCCAGCACAGCGCGCTTTTTGCCCGACGCGATGGTCAATGGTGAGGTTCCGGCGTAGTTTTTGCGAGACTTGGGATCGGTGTATCTGTTCGGGTCGTCCCCGAACTCGCCGAGCACCCGGGCGCCGAGGATGACACCGAGTCCTGGCAGGGAGAGGTAGATGTCGGCGTCCGGGTGTGTCTCAAAATGCTCGGCCAATTTGGTTTCGAGTTCTGTGATTTGGCGGTTGAGCTCGGTGATGATGCCCACGGTGGCGCGGGTGGTGGCGGCGAATGCTGCGGTGACCTGAGGTGGGGCGGTCAGCTGTTCGGACCGTAGTGCGGCTCGAATTTGTCGGGCACGGTCGGCGATATTGCGTTGGCGCCCGCCGCGTTTGAGCGCGGACTGCAGCATCGGCAGGCTCGGCCGGGCGGCTTGCTGGGGGGTGGGGGCGCGATCTAACACGCCTAAGGCGTCGCCGTGGGCGAGGTCCTCGAAGGCTTCCAGCGCGGCCGGGTAGTACTCGCGCAACGCACTGCGCAGCGTGTTGGTCTGCCGGGTACGCGCCCAGATCAGACTCTGGTGGGTGCGGGCCAGGACTTTGATCGCCTCGGCGTTAGCGCTGTCGCCAGCGATCCGGCGATGGTTGTGTCGGTCGGTGCGCACCAGATCGGCCAGCAGTTTGGCATCGCTGGCATCGGATTTGGCGCCCGAGACGTGGTGACGGTCGCGGTAGCGGGCCACCGCCATCGGATTGACCGCAAACACCTGATAGCCCGCCGCGCTCAGCGCCGCCACCCACAAGCCACGGTCGGTTTCAATGCCGATCGCCGCCTGGTCGGGTTCGTCGGCATGCTCGGCGATCAACTCGTGCAGCTGCCGGATACCAGCCAACCCTTCAGGCAGCCGGCGCGCCGCCAAACGGTTCCCGGCCTCATCCATCACATAAAGGTCGTGATGGTCCTCGGCCCAGTCATCCCCGACGAAAATCACCCATTCCCTCCTTCCGACACAACTGGTTGAGCCTCCGCGGACACCCGGCGGCGGCCTAATGGATCAGTGCTCGACCGGCACGACATCCCATAAGCGCTACAGGTGACCCCACCAACCGGCCGGGGCACAATCTAGCCCTAGGAATCGACACTCGCTCCAGGCTGACAAAGTGCTCACCGGTCGGCGGCTCGGCGATCAGCGTCCCCCGAGACGAGCGGCAACCCAATCAACGGCACGCCGATCAATTCCCATTAGGCTGACACCGGTTAAAACCGGCCTCCTTAGCTCAGTGGTAGAGCACTCGCCTTGTAAGCGAGCGGTCGTCAGTTCAATCCTGACAGGAGGCTCCGCAATAAAGGCGCCCCGTGTCTAGCAGCACCGCTTTGATGTTCAAGTCTTCCTTACCATCTGCGTCCTCGACGTCTGTGCCGATGACGAGTGCACCGGCCAGCATCACCACTGCGGCGATGGCGTTAACAATCAGAACCGGCAGCCCATGCACTTCTGAGACGCCCGACACCAGGCGTCTGGTGGCAGCCACCGCGATCCAGACGTTGAGTGCGAGCAGCCAGCCTGCGTTGACGAATGCGGCGATGTTGGTGGCATTCGCGTGCGCGGCCGAGCGTTCCGGTCGGTGGGCTAGCTGGATCGCGAACAGTGAAACCGCGATTGCGGCGGCGTCAGCGAGGTAGTCGACGCCGGCGGCAAGCACCCCGAGCGAGTGCGCGGTCACGCCAACGATCACTAGTGCGGCGACGAGTGCAAGGTTCAGCCCTAGCACCAGGGCACGCCGCCGTGACTCTGACACGCGGTCGAGGGTAGAGGCAGAGGGTTGTGCCCGCACGCCGGGACGATTCGGCGAGCGTCACCCGGCGGGCACGATGCCCAGGCATTCCAACGGATCGCACTGCACGGGGCTGAGGGAATGACCCGAGCGCACTCGGCGTTGAACATTGTTAGACAAGCTAGCCAAGCACGGCCAGCCCCGCCAATCGCAGGAGTGCTGCCATGAGGATTCGACCGAAGTACATCACAACGCTGCTGGTGGCGGGAGCCGCCGCGGCAGCGATCGCCGCCGCACCGGCGGCGGTGGCCGCTCCCGCTTCGGCCCAGCCGGCCGGGATCGCCACCGCATGGATGGACGGCCACGGCGGCTGGGGCGGCGGTGACCACGGCGGCTGGGGCGGCGGTGACCGCCGCGGCTGGGGCGGTGACCACGGCTGGGGCGGTGGCCGCGGCTGGGGCGGCGGCAATTACGGCGGCTGGCAATGGTGGCTGCCGCGCTGGTGATGGGCTATCCAATCGATGGGCCGCTGCAACCACGGTCTTAAGCACCGTGATTGCTGCAACAATCGGCCCGCCCGAAGGATGACGGGCCGACCGTTGGCGTCTGGACGAGGGTGTGCCTCAGACGCACACCCTCGCGGACGCACTCGCGGGTGAGCGTCACCCGGCGGGCACGACACCCCGGCACTCGAGCGTGAACGGATCGCACTCCTTAGGTGATCGCGCCGGACTCACAGCGCCACGTCATGTGCCGACCGCACGGCCTCTCGAAGCCTTTTCCCCAGCCCCTACTTCTTCGCGTATCCGCTGCCACCACCATTTGAAAAACTTCTGGCGCACACGAACGGTCTCGCTGCCCGCTACGGCACGGCCAGCCTTCGCAACCACCGCCTGGCCCGCCGTTGACTTACTCAGTTCTTCGCTGGCGCGGCGCTCTACCAGCAATGGAACGTACTCGCGCACGGTGCTCTGGTTAAACCGCGCATGCACGTGCTGGACAACCGCCGCAACGTGGTCGTGCGGAAGTTCCGCGTATTTTTGGACGAGACGACGCTGTACCGCATCCATCTGCGCCCGCTCTTCTTGAGGCACGCCCGCCACCATTGACAAAGAACTGGATTCTCGCTAGGGAAAACTGGATTCTCGCTGGGGGTTGCACGCGCTCGACGCTATCGTCGCTGACACGACGGCGACACAACTCATATGCAACTCACATCGGCACCGGCGGACGAGCATGGACTTACATGATGTGTTTTCGCTGGTTATGCCATCAACTTCCGCTGACTGTGCCAGCCGGCGCATGCGAACGGACCGGTATGGACGGTTCCTGACTGCCTTGTAAGCGAGCGGTCGTCAGTTCGAATCCTGCCGGGGCACCATCTGACCAGCGCATATGTGCTGGCATGCAAGATTTGTGCAACTGCATCAGCGTGGCTCCGACACCGCTACGTGTGTCCTCAAAAAGAGGCGACGGCCAACTGGACTATTCGATCGCCGAGATGTCCAAATACCGTTGCCGGGTTCCGGCCTCCAGCGCCTGCCGCTGCTCCAGCAGCATCACGCAGCGCAATGCCAGGTCGAATGATCGATAGCAGTGATGCGCTACAAGTGCCAGGTGCTTGAGCTGCTCGTCGCTCATCGAGTCCGCGTGAGCGAAGTCGCGGACGTAGACGATATCGGCCTCCAGGAGTTGGTTGAGGGGATGGCGAGGAATGTTGTAGATCACACTGGGGGCGATCGGCCATAGCTTGATCTCGGCGAAGCAGTGCGGAAGGAATCCCTGGCTGCGCAGCTCCAGGTCGATGTCTCCCAGGCCCGGCTGATTCTTGTAAAGCGTCACGAACGAGATCTCGGTCTGTACGGCCACCGCCTCCGTGAGCTTTGCTTTCCCCCCTTTGAACACCGCTAGCTCGCCGCCTTGGATGTCGATCTTGAGGAAGTCGAGGTGCTGAATCTCGGAAATGTCGTCGAGCCTGCGGGTTTGCAAGGGGACGCGCTCGATCACTTCCCCCCACCCCTTGAAACCCTCGAACAGGCCCAACGTCGCCGGGTCCGGTTCGAGCAGGCTGGTCATTCCGGATGCGCGACAAATATTGAGCGTGTGTGCGTCGCCATCGCCCACTGCATACGGCAGGTAACGCTCGTTGGGGCCTTTCTTTGTCTGCAGCTCGAGGAGTACCTCTTGCTGAGGCTCGAATCCGGTCACACGACATAGCCCCGCTGCAAGCATTGGCGTGTAGGGCGGCTCGCCCTCAATCGGATTCGCGCCGACGTCTACTACGTCCGTAAGGCGTTGCGGGGACATCAGGTTGCGGAACTCGACGATCTTGTTTATGTCATCTGGAATGTCCGCCGCGACCATGACATCAAGTATCGCGCCCGCCCGCTGCCGGGCAGAGCTGGTCAGCGGCTACCTGCACGACGGCGGCACGGTCGCGGCGTGGCCTGGCTAGCTCTGCTGCTGCCGTTCGGCGCCCTCCGCTCCCATCCGGTTGACCTGCGCCATGACGCGCGGCCCGGTCTTACGGTTCCCGGGGACTTGCTCGTCCTTCACACGGCCCAGCGAATCGACCTTGTGGATTGGGGCGGATCGCTAGCATGCTGACCCGTGGCAGGACAGGCTGCGGGTGAATGAGGTCGCGTTTGGGCGTTATCGCCTTGTCGAGTTGCTGGGCCGCGGCGGCATGGGCGAGGTGTGGCGCGCATGACAGCGACACCGACAGGATCGTCGCCTCTCTGATGCAGATCGCAGCTGCGACGTGTAACGTCGGCGATGCTGAGGAATTCAGCCAGTCCGGAATGAGGCCAGCTGTCCGCCGCTGCCTCACTGAGCAGTCGCTCGAGCCGAACACTCTGCTGACAACCGCATGCCGGGGACATCATGAATGCTCCGCCAGTACTCAGCCCCACTCCTCGTCGCGCATCGGTGCTTACCCTTGGCTCAGCCGCGGCCGTGGCCATCGACAGTGCGCAACTGTTCGACCGGGTCCGCTCGACCGCGCGATGGACGGAGGCGAGTCGGGCAATCACCACCGCACTGCTATGGGGTGTCGACCTACACGTCCGGCCGTTGCAACTGATCGCCGACCGCGCCTGTGAACTGTCCTGTGCCGAGCAGGGCGTCGTCCTTGTCCCCAGCGAGGCTGACCTGCCCGTCGATGACGTTGACACCCTGGTCGTATCCACCGCCGTAGGCATGCACGCTGATGAAGTTCTGGGCCAACGGGTTCCGGTCGACGGGTCCACCATGGGCTGAGTATCACAAGGGGGTCGACCCGTCGGCAAACCCGGCACGCGCACACACGCTCGGCCGCGGGGCGAAAACGGGGTGGTCGAAAACTCATCTGTTAATGCCGGCCGCCGGCCGGAGCGAAAGGGGGGCGGGTGTCAGCTACTCAGACCGCCGCACAAAGGGTCACCACCAGCACTTCAGTCCACAGCTCTGTCTACGGTGCGCAGGCCGAGGCCCGCAACGCGTGGGTGTCCAAAGCCCGCTGTCGCGCCAGCGACCCAGACGAATTGTTCGTGCGCGGCGCCGCCCAGCGAGAAGCCGCGGTGATCTGCCGGCACTGCCCGGTGATCCTCGAGTGCGCCGCCGACGCGCTCGACAACCAGATGGAGTTCGGTGTCTGGGGCGGGATGACCGAACGCCAGCGGCACGCGCTGCTCAAGCAGCACCCCGAGGTGGTGTCTTGGGCCGACTTCTTCGCCGCCCAGCGCAACCACCGCAACGCGGGTTGAGGGGGCGCCTACGGCGCTGTTAGCCTGCCGCCCGCATAACGTTATCGGCGGCTACGCCGCTGCCTCGCGGGTCGAACTGCGGGCAAACACACGTCCACTATGTCGTAGACGGTTTGCCATTCGCGATCGCAGCGCGAATATCTTTCCTGGATAACCCCGGCCAGTTCATCGAATTTGCGGGCAAACCACAGAGGATTTCCGCTGGCGTCAATCCGCTTCGATGCACCGATCAAATCTTGCTCTCCCCCAGCTCATCGAAGATTCTCCACTTCGATCCTTACTCGCATATTGCTCATGATGCGTCGACCTGAATTGTGGTTTCGGCGGCTGCTTTGCCCTCGTCGGCGGAGTCGATCCAACCGCTCCAGTAGTTGTGGTCACCTTGCCGTACACTTCCCATTCCCACGCGTGTCCGCTGCCCGCGTCGCCGCGGTCGGTGACGAAGGCGCGGTAGCCGCCGATGCTCAACTGCCACTGGCCGCCAATCCAGCCGATCTCAGCCCACTGAGCGGTCACCGTCAGCTTCACCGGCTGCGATCCGCCGCGTTCCAGCGCCGCGTAATCAATGCGCGCCGGCTGCTCGGGGTCCTGATCGAACACGGGCGCCTCGTTGATGTTCACACGAATGTGCCCGTGCGGACGCGATCGCGAGTGTTCGCAGACAGTTATGGGTCAGTTGGAGGATTGGTATTGCTGTGCGAGAGTGCATGATTGGTCCCTTGACCAATCGAGGGCATCCTGGGGTACCGACCGTAGGTGTCCGGCATGAATATATTATTTGCGGTATGGAACCTCGACAGGGCTGATTATAGCATGTTTGCGTTGCTGTGAGTCCCAAAATCTGCCATAAAAATGCAGGTAGCGGGGTATTGCATGGCCCCGCGTGCCTTGACCTCTGTCCGTAACATGCTGTCGACCCGTTGTTTGCTTGCGATGACAAAGAGGTTTTCTTTCGATGACAAAGAGATCCACGGCACCAAACAGCAGCGGCGGTCGTTGGTGCTCGGCGATGAATGCCGCAACCTCATCATCGGAGGCGGCCCGAGGCGTAGCCGACAGGACAAGTACCGGGTCAGCGCCCGTCAGTCGGATCAAGCACCTGCTCGGTCCTGTATCGGCGATCACTTCGCCATGCTGGAGGCCACCCTCGCGCTGGCCACCCTCATCCCGCTCGGCCCGGATCGAATCGCTGGGTGATGACTTCCCGCTGGCGACACCGTTCACCGTCGTTGCCGCCGCGCCGATCGGGGCCCGCGTTCATGCGCGGACCTCGACCCTTGTCAGGTCTTAGAGCCACGATTCGCGACTGAACGTCAGTAGCGATCGAGCTCGATCAACCGCTCGTCACTGATCCCGAAGTGATGCGCGATCTCGTGGAGCACGACGTGTCTGACCTCGCGGCCTAGACGATCGGCGTCGCCGGCAGCGAGTCGCGTGATCGGCCCGCGGAAGATGCTGATCTTGTCCGGAAGCACTGCGCTGTACGTGCTGCTCCTTCGCGGCAGCGGTACACCGCGGTACAGGCCGAGCAGCGGCCGCCCGTCGGGAGGCTCGTCCTCGACGACGATCTCAACGTTGCTCATCGCCGCACGGAGATCGGCCGGCAAGGAGCTCAGCGCGTCGTAAATCGCCTCGTCGAACGGATCCTTGAGACCCGGCTTCGAACGCGCATCCATCTCCGCAACGATGCCAGAATCGGTGCTGGGAGCCATGCCCATCCGTAAGCAGCCGCCGTACACTGGATTCGCTTCACGAGATGTCGTCGCCAAGCTCCGACTGGACGGCACGCCAACCCCACGCTCGCGGGTGGCTCGGATGACGAAGCGGCCGACACCAGCCGGTGCCGGGCAAGAGCGCCTCCCATGGGAGGGCTCGGCCTTTCGGGAGTACTGCAATGTCTCGGAATCGGTCCTGCGGGTCGTACGGCCCCGGCCACCAAATGCATTGGCGGTGGGCTGTCGGCTGGTGTTGGTGCCCGGCACCGGCTGGCACTGGGAGGGGCCGGCACGCGCTCTCGGGTGATAGCACGTAGGCCGCACGGACCCCGATCGGACCAGCCATAAAAAGGGCTCCGAGCTGCGCTGATATGTTGTGCCCCCGGCAGGATTCGAATCTGCGGAGACGTCGGCACCGGCGTGTATCGCTTCCTGTGGTATGCGGCAATGGCCGATGCACAGAATTCGCAAAGTTGAATTCGGTCAGTCGCCCTCCGCGGCGCGCAACAGTGAGTGCGTGACGCGAGTGCCCTCGAAACGGAATTCGTGCGCGGGACGCCGGAGAGGCTCGATGGTGGTATCCGGGTGCACGATGACTCCGCCACCGGAAGGGATTCCGAGGCCGGTGGCCGCTCCTTCCAGCAAATGAATCGTGCGCGACAGCCGCGCCCACTCGGCTCGCTCGTCGTGCGTGTCGATGACCACGGGGACGAGCTTGAACACATCGAGCAGCTCGGTCGCGGGGGATTCCGGTGTCTCGACGATTCCATAGCGTCCGAGCTGGACCGCGCCGGCTGAAATGCCCACCAGGACCGCCCCTTGCGTGTACCGGCCCAGGATCACATCCTTCATGCCGGTTTTCTCGAACGTGTTCCAGCCGAGACGCACATCGCCGCCCGCGAGGACGATCAACTGGGCACGCTCCAGGAAGCCGCGGTCGTCTGGGCCGAACGACGAATCGATCATGCGACGGTCGGTGATTCCAATCGCGTCCACCGCCGCCTCGAAGATCCCGTAGAACTCCGGACGATCCCCATTGGAGGCACCGATGTAGGCCGCGTTGAGTGGTGTGTCCAGAGCCAATCCATCGAGGGCTGCCTCGAGGAGCAGTCGGTCCTGCCGCTTCCAGAACAGCAGCTGACTGTCCGCCAGCAGATAGAGCGGTTGGAGTTGTGGCACCGTCTCAGTCACCGCACACGGTCAGACACCAGCCCGCTCCAGTTCATGCACTCGACCTCCGTGGCAATACCGTAGGGGTAGCCCGTGGATGATCCCTAGGCGACCTGCCATGAGCACACCGTGAGGCAACTAGAGCCACTTGGTGCCGAATTTGCCCTGGGAGGCGACCAGCCGCCGTGGACACACTTTGGACACAGTCTGGACACAGTCACAGTTATCTAGGATTAGATAGGAAGAGGCTGTGTGTGCAGGTCAGAATAGGTTCGGTCCCCTGACCAGCGCCACCCAGAACAGTTCAATCCTGACAGGAGGCTCTGCATGGAGGAGTGCTCATGATCTATTGCCGCGTTGTCTGGGTGCTCATCGCTTTGGCGGTGGCGATCATCGTCCCCGTCCAGGCTCATGCCGAGCCGCCGACGAAGTGTTTGACCAACACCCCCAAAGGCAAGCAGGTCTATGTTCCCTGCGATCTACTCAACGCCGGCGCCAACTTCCCGCCGGGGCAGCGTTGCCCTTTGCCGCTCGATCAGTACCCGAAAGATGTGGCCGACTGGTGTGGCGAAGGGCCAGGCCTTGCGAGCGCCACGCCCACGAGTCCTACCAGCGCCGCGACTCCAACGAGCCCGACCACCCCAACGAGCCCGACCATGCCAACGAGTCCAACGCGCCCCACGCCCACGAGTCCTGCGAGTCCGACGAGTCCGACGAGTCCGGGCAGTAGACAGTGAGGGCCTCTTCCATGAAGTGGTCCACCTGAGGCGGCGTGGTAGAGCGCTCGCCTTGTAAGCGAGCGGTCGTCAGTTCAATCCTGACAGGAGGCTCCACAAAAGCGCAGTTCACGGGTCATGTCGCCATGGATACAACACTCGCGAAACACCTTGCGGGACCCGTTAGTGCGGTTTGGGGCGCGCGGCGTGCACTGGGCGGTTGTTGCGGATCAGAACCGCGTCTGAACGGGCGGCGCAATCGTCGGCGGGTGGAGTCGTGAGTTCGGCCAGGCGTCGCCGGAATGCATCGGTCAGTGTGCGGCTGTTGCCTAGTAGCCGCACATGGTCTTCGTCGGAGAGATCGTCGAACGCTACGGAGATAGTGCGCTGATGCTGCTGCCACACCTGGCGCTGATGAGCCAGGCCGGCCTCGGTGATCTCGATGATGGTGCTGCGCCCGTCGGTGGGGTGGGCGTAACGCGCCACCAGCCCGTCCTCCGCCAGGGCGTCTACTAGAACGGTGACTCGTCGGCCCGTGACCCCTAATGCTGCGGCTATCCCCGACATCGTCAACCCGTCAGGGTGGCTCTCTAGCGCGGTGAGCACCCGCAGTCGGGCGTAGCTCACCGCGTCGTCGGGGACGCTCGCCTGCACCCAACGGATCCACGCGGGCCCCATCTCAGAAAAGGCTTCAGCCAGCGCAATGAGTCGCGCGTCACGATCCGTGCTTGACATGGAGTACTCCGCTGCTATTTTGTGTACATGTCTGGTAGTTGATGTACCTAACTCATTCTAGCTTGAGGACCAGCCGTGAACAGTCACTCCGGACATGTTGGCCTCAACAGGCGCAGGAGGGCGGTTGCATAGACCGTCTGCCGCGGCTTGTCGAGTCGGCCGGATCCACGAATTGAACGCATTGCCAATGACTTTGACCGAGTCGGGAATCAGAACACCTAGAGAGGATGCCGATCGTGAATACACCGAGTGATCGATACCACCTGGCCGACAAGATGGTATGGAGGGTCGGCTACGGCGCGATGCGGTTGGCCGGCCCCCGAGTACTCGGCCCGCCCCGGGACCACGATGAGGCCATCGCCGTGCTGCGTGCGGCCGTCGACGCCGGGGTCGATCACATCGATACGGCCCACTACTACGGACCCGCAGTGGTCAATGAGCTTATCCGGAAGGCACTTTCCCCATTTCCCGACGATCTGGCGTTGGTCAGCAAGGTCGGTGGCCGCCGGGACGAGGCGGGTGCCTTCCTGCCATACAACGACCCTGATCAACTGCGCGCGGGTATCGAGGACAACGTGGTGACGCTCGGTGTCGAGCGACTGACCGCCGTCAACCTGCGCCTGCTGGACGATGCTCCGGTAGATGACAGGTTTGTCGACCAACTCGGCGCCCTGGTCGCCGCACGGGATGAAGGCTTGATCGCCGGAATCGGGATCAGCAACGTCACCCCCGCCATCTGCTGCGGGCCCTTGAGGTCACGGAGATCGTCTGCGTACAGAACGCTTACAACCTCGCTGATCGGTCCTCGCAGCCGGTGCTCGACGAATGCCGTGCCCAAGGGATCGCTTTCGTCCCGTTTTGTCCGCTCGGCGGGTCGAGGCACAAACACGACGCGATTCGCACCAACCCGGTCGTCACTGACATCGCAGCCGGCCACGGCACCACACCCGCCCAGGTCGCCCTGGCCTGGCTACTGGCCATCGCCGACAATGTGCTGCTGATCCCAGGCACGAGCAGTCGCGGCCATCTCGCCGAAAACCTCGCCGCCGGATCACTCTCGCTACACAATGACGAAATTGAGGGTCTCACTTCAGCATTCGGCACTCCGTAAGACATCCGAGCCCGCCAGGCCCCCGCCACGAAAGTAGGAGCAATGACCGACATCACCATTGAGACGCCCAACGGGAGCATCGATGCAGTACTGGAGATTCCGTCCGGAGACGGACCCTGGCCCGGAGTCGTCGTCATCCACGACGCGTTCGGCCTGCGTGAACCTCACCGCGAGGTCGTGCGTGAGATCGCCGGCCACGGATACCTGGCGCTCGCACCCAACCTGTTCGCCCGCGGCGGGATGATCCGCTGCATGCGGGCGGTCATGAAAGACCTCATGGCCTTCCAGGGTCAAGCGTTCGAGGACGTCGCGGCGACACGGGAGTTGTTGTCGAGGCGGCCCGACTGCAGCGGCGCGATCGGCATCGCCGGGTTTTGCATGGGTGGCGGGTTCGCACTCGTGGCCTCCACCAAGGGCTTCGGCGCATCGGCGCCGTTCTATCCGCCACCGCTGCAGAGCAAGTACGCCCAGATCGTCGACGGCGCTTGTCCCATCGTCGCCAGCTTTGGCCAGCGCGATCCACTCAACCGCGGCAGCGGAAAACTTCTTGAAGAAGTGTTGACCGAGAAGAACATTCCGTACGACGTGAAGACCTACCCCCATGCGGGGCACAGCTTCGCTGACCGTGCGCCCCTGCAAGCGCTGTCGCGCATCACCGGATTCGGTGAAAACAAGGAAGCCGCCGCCGACGCATGGCAAAGGGTGTTCGCCTTCTTCGGCCAACACCTGCAGTAAGCCGATCGCCGGCGAATCCTTCGACATCGAGGTGATGCGTCCCGCACGCGGATCCACGATGTCGCCAGCGGCGAACTTGGTGACGACCGATCCTTCGAACACCCGTGCCTCACGCTCAGGCTTGAACGTCTTGGATCGTTTCGACCGATCCGGCAGTCGCCACACCACGTCGAAGCGCGGGCCCTCCTTGGATTCACGCCGTCTGATGGTCACGGGTAGTTGTATTCGCGTTGAGTCTACGTTCCACTGAAAGTCCAGGATCTACCGAGTAAAGGAGTGCAATGAGCGGGAACTTGGAGGGCAAGGTCGCTCTTATCACCGGTGCGGCACGCGGTCAGGGCCGCAGCCACGCGATCCGGTTGGCGGAGGACGGCGCCGACATCATCGCGATCGATATCGCCAGGCAGATCGCGAGCGTCCCGTACCCGATGGCGACCCCGGAGGATCTGGAGATCACTCGCAAAGAGGTGGATGCGCTTGGCCGAAGAGTTTTCACCGCGCAGGCCGATATCAGGGAATTCGAGGCGCTGAAAAAGGCCGTGGACGCGGGCGTGGCCGAACTGGGGCGCCTCGACATCATCATCGCGAATGCCGCCATCGCCCCGCTGACTCTGCATGAGGAAGATCCGATCACGGCATTCGTCGACACGGTCATGACGAACCTCACCGGCACTCGTCACACCATCCATGCGGGTGTGCAGTACCTGATCGACCAGGGCGACGGCGGCGCGATCGTGATCACCAGCTCCACGCAGGGCCTAACCGGCCGCGGCGGCAACGGGTCGGGAGCGATGGACGGCTACGCTGCGGCCAAGCACGGCGTGGTCGGACTGATGCGCACCTGGGCGAACTGGCTTGCGCCGCACAGTATTCGCGTCAACACCGTGCACCCCACCGGTGTCAACACGCCGATGATCATGAACGAGCCAGTCGGCGAGTTGGTGAACTCAGCTCCGGAGATCGCGAACGCGCTGAGCAATCTGCTGCCGGTCG
Source organism: uncultured Actinomycetota bacterium (assembly GCA_963751315.1). Lineage (GTDB taxonomy): Bacteria > Actinomycetota > Actinomycetes > Mycobacteriales > Mycobacteriaceae > Mycobacterium. The sequence continues at coordinate 123,533 of CAVVUH010000013.1, forward strand.
CTATGCTCGAGGCCAGCGACATCAGTGACGCCGTCGCCTGGTTGGTCTCGGATCAGGCTAAATACGTCACCGGCGTGACACTTCCGGTGGATGCGGGCTTCACGGTCAAGTAGACCCCGCCAGTCACCGGCCGTCATGGCCAATCACGCATTCGAGTAGCCGACGACGACGTTCCGACGACGACCGCGACGCTGTCGGTGAAGCTTTCCGACCAGCCGTGGGCCGGGCTCACTGGTGATCCTCCTCCAGCGCCGGCACCGCGGCGACGGTTCCGAACCAGAACGACCAAATTTGGTACGACAATACTACTAATTTTGCCGTCACTTTGCCGTCAACCCCCGCGGATCAGGGCGAACAACGGCGAACTGTCACGAATGCGTATTCGCAGGTGGCGGGCATGCACGAAGAAGTGCGGACCCAGGCCTGCGCGGTCTGCCGGGTCAAGGAACCACATTCCCTCTCCGACGCCTAAGATCCCTATATGAGAAGGACTTTCGTCATTACATTCGCGCTGGGGTTGATCGTCGCATTGTTCGGTTTGATCTGGGCGCTGCAGGGATTCGGAGTGCTTGGTGGTAGCCCGATGAGCAGCACCACGACCTGGTCCATCATTGGTCCGATCACGGTGCTGATCGGCATCGTGATTGCGGCATTCAGTTGGCGGAAACTCTCGTCGAAATAGTGCTTCATGTCTCCGCCACGGTGAAGTTCACCGTGTGCCAGCCGGTGGCGCCGTCGGGGACGGTACCAACCTGATCTGCAGTTTGGGCAGCTCCGGTGTTGTCGGTGGCGCGCACGGTGATGGTGTGTTTCCCAGGGCTTTTCGCCTGCCAGGGGAACCTCCACAACCGCCACGTCTCGTTGGAATAGCTCGCGCCCAGTTCAGCGGGCTGCCACACGCCATCCCCGATGCGGACCTCCACGGCCCGCACGCCACGATTCTGTGCCCACGCGACACCGCCAAACACCACGGGCGCCATCGGCACCTTCTGACCACCTTTCGGCACGTCGATCCGCGACTCGGTCTTGATCGGTCCACGCGGTGCCCAGCCCTGCCGCGTCCAGTACGCCTCTGCTCGGTCGAAGCGGGTCAGCTCCATGTCGACGACCCACTTGGTGGCCGACACATACCCGTAGAGCCCGGGTACTACCAGCCGGGCCGGGTAGCCATGCTCGACCGGCAGCGGCTGACCGTTGAGGCCGACCGCCAGAAGCGCGTCGCGGCCATCGGTGAGCGCATCCACTGGCGTTCCGGCGGTGAAGCCGTCGATCGACGTCGAAAGCACCATATCGGCGTCCGCATGCACACCAGCCACCGCCAGCAGATCAGCCACCCGATAGCCCGTCCAGACACCCGTCGAAATCAGTCTGCCTCCAACGGGATTCGACACGCAGGTTAACGTCGTCGCCATTTCGACGACATCGAAGTCGGCGAGGTCGCCGAAGCTGTAGTTGGCTGCGCGGTCCACCATGCCGTGGATGCGCAACCGCCAGTCTCCGTGGCTGAGTTGGGGAACACTGAGTGCGGTGTCCACCCGGTAGAAATCTGCGCTGGAAGTGATAAAGCTCGGTAGCGTAACGCCGCTCGGTTGCACATCGGCAGGTATCGGTGGCGCCGATGTGCGCGGTCGGGGAAGTGTGAAGTTTTTCCGATCACCGGCCACCGAATGAACCAACCGCGTGATGACCGCACCCGCCACGCCACTCACTGCTGCGAATCCAAGCAATCCGAACACGACCAACCTGCGCCTGCCGGCATCCGGCCCGTCGTAGTCGGCACTGTCTTCCGGGTCTCCCAGGCCGGGCCAGAACCGACGGATGAGCAAGCGCAGGGCCGCCACTCCGCAGACGGCGCCCGCGACAGTGGGGATCGTGTCGAGTGCACTCGCACCTTGCCGCGACAGCACTGCGATGCATCCGAGGACGCCCGCCGCGGCGATCGCGGCGCTGCCGAGCGGGCGGCGCTGAGTCTCGAGGGTCCCGGCGATTGCAGCAATCGTCGCGATCACCACGAGCACCACGACGGCCACGAAGAGTTTGTCCAGAGAGCCCAGGGTCTGAATCGCCCACTCCTTGATGGGCCCCGGCGTCAGGTCGACGGCCACTGAGCCGATCGCAGCACGCGCATCGGCCCGCGCTCCGAACGGGATGCTCACCAGCTGGGCCACCCCGACCGAGACGGACGCGGCCGCGACCCCGGCAATCATCCGCTCATTCGACGAGGCGACAGCCATCGGAGTTACTGTACTCGCGTTCCCCTCAACGACCGCAAAAACCTTGCCGTGCAGGCGAACCGGCGACATCGGCATGCTGCCGTCGACCCGCGGCACGGTGCTGGCGATCTAGCCAGCCGCTGCACTGGCACGAGCCGACCGCCGGCGCTCCCTAGTCGGGTGCGGCGAGCCTGCCAATGGGGATAGCCGCGGTGAACCCGGCAAGCTTGTCCGGCGGCACACCGGCCACCTTGGCTGCCGCCGCGGGCATCGGCGTCGCCAACAACAAGCTCGTACAGGTGCACTTTGAAGCCGACAACCACAATCCCGGGGGCTCACACTTGATCGGGCGGGGCTGGAGTATCAGTCACCAGCGCCGAGCCGTCGGCCAAGGTGTGTCGGCCGTTGCTGGACTTCTGGTCGCGGACCTCGCCGTTGACGATGATCTCGCAAGACACCCGCTCGCCGCTCGTCTTTGCGCCGACGGCAAACAGCCCATAGGTCGCCTCGCTGGTAAAACTGGTGGACCACGGGGCCAGTTGGTTCGTCAGCTGCTGGAGGTTGTCCATCTCGTCGTGGTACGACACCAAGATCAGCGCGCCGGCCGCGTCGACGTTGTAGGTCACCGTATCGCCAGGCTCAGCTCCTGCGGCTGTGGCAGTCGTTAGCGAAGCTGCCAGCAGCAGCGCAGCGGCTGCGGCAAACCGCGTCATCATGGGCTGCTCCTAAGTTGTCCCCCGCTGCCCGGTCGTCAGTTCAATCCTGACAGGGCTCGACACACAGTCACGTGCCCTTTTGGTCCGGGCAGTACACCGCGATGGCGTCCCTGATGAACTGCGCGGCCTGCCCACTTGTCAAACCCTGCGCTTCCAGTTCGTTGTAGATCTGCCCGATGGCGGCCAGGTACGGGCCCGGCTGCGAGCCGAAGCGCGGAATAAACAATCCGGTGCGAGGAAGATCTGCGTCGTTGCAGCGTTCATGAGCAATGGCGATCATTTGATCCGGCGGGCCGACAATGCCGTCTCTCGAGAGCAACGCCAAAAACTGGTCATCGAAAGGGTCAGCGTGAGCGACCGCGGCCGCCAGCAATAAGGTCGCTGTGGCGGTGACAGCGGCGAGAATTGGACGGAACGGGCCGACAGCCATGGTTGAGTGTGACACCACCGCTGACAAATCGCAGGTTATGCCGGAGCTCTGGAGCTAGGCGGCTCCACCGCGTGGCCCCGAGGGATCGTTGCCCATGACGTCGGCGAAGGTTGCGGCGAGCTCGGCGATCATCCGCTCGATTAGTCGATCGTCGTCGCGCGGATCGTAGTGGTCTGCCATGCTACGGCCGCCCAGGTAAGCGCCGGCGGCAATCGCCGACCACATCGTTATCGCCTGGCGAACGCGGCGGTTCTCCGCGGCGACTCCCATCCGAACGGCGAGCGCCTGGCTCAGTACCCGCTTGCGGGCTAAGGACGCCTGCTTTCTCAGATTCGAATTTGCGGTGACGACCTCCACCATCGCGAGCAGGCGTTCACGTGTGATCACGCCACGGCCGTTGATGATCTCCGTCACCGCCTCGGTGGTGGCGATGAGCAGCGCCTGTTCTGGACTAGTTTCTGCCTCAACATCTTTGAGTGCGGCGGCGGTTGCGTGCAGGAGGTCATCGACAACGGACATAATGGCCGCGTCCGTTGTCACGAAGTAGCGCGAGAAGTCAGCGGGCGTTACGTCCGCAGCGGCCGCGATCTGATCAACAGTCGTGCCCTCATACCCGCACCTGATACAGACGTTCAGGGTGGTATCGATAAGCCGCTCGCGGCAGTCCTGCGCCGCCACGCAGGGAATCTAGCAAATTATCTGCCCGCATCAGCGGCACTTCCGACATGTCGGACGAGCGCTAATTCTTCAGCGCGACATCACGCTGACCGACATCGCGATGGAAGGCGTTAAACGCGTCGTAGCAGCACTGACCGATCTGGAGACCGTGGCCGCACTCAAACAGTCACTGTCGCAGCTAGGTTGGCGGCGAAGCCGGTCGTAGGTTGGTCTCGCCATGAAAATGACGGTTCTCGGTAGCGGTGGATGGATTCCGACCAGCTCCCGGCAGACGAGCTGCTACCTGATCACCTCTGGCACCGAAGCGCTGGTGCTGGATGCCGGAACCGGTCTGGGCACGCTGCACATCAACCCCGCTCTGCTCGAAGGCGTCGAGACGGTGACGGTGGTACTGAGCCACTTCCACCTCGATCACGTGACCGGGCTTGGCTTTGTCAGCGCGCGCGGGCTGGGGGGACGCGAATTGACGATCGCCGGCCCGGGCTCGCTGTCCTACGGCCGACCAACCCGCTCGATCGTGGAGGATCAGCTTCTCGCCTCCCCGTTTCAGACCGCCTCCCCGGTGGCGCCGGCACGCTGGGCGGAGCTGGGTTGGGACACCTTGACCTTCGCCGGTCATGAGGTCGAAACGTGGGAGCAGACCCGACACACCCTGCCCTCCGCGGGTCTCCGGGTTGGGGGCCGTTTCGCCTACTGCACCGACACCGAATTCGACCCGGAAACCATCCGCCACGCGGCGGGCGTGACCACGCTGCTGCATGAAGCGTGGGAGCCTTCGGACGCCGAGCGCGGCCACACCTCCGGTGACGAGGCCGGCACCATCGCGGTAGAGGCTGGTGTGTCACGCCTCGTCCTCACCCACAATCACCCCCTCCCCGGCGTGCCCGAGCGCACGGCGGCCGCCGCGCAGGCACGGTTCGCCGCCGCTTTGTCAGCCACCGACGGCGCAGTTCTGGAGCTATAGCTTCACGATCGTCGGGTCATGACCACGAATTGGTCACAAACGGGCGCTTCTCCCTATCGAGCCAGGCGACCTGCTGCGGAGTGTTCTCGCTGGTAGCGGTGGCTTCCACCCGACCTGTAGGCTTGAGGCTGTTAGTTGGCTCACAACGCGTCGCACAGCAAGCTGCCGCATACTAGTCGTCAAGCACTAACCATAGTCCGCGCAAACTGCAACCCGGGGGTCACGCGCGGCGCCCATTAGACAGTCGAGGTTGTGGTGGGAGACCTGCAGCGATCCAGCGCTAGACATCGTCATCGTGCGACGCCGGTAGCAGCCCGGCGCCGCACGATAGCGCATGCCTTCTGGGCACTGGTAGCGGTCTTCTTGGTGTCGGCGACCGGGTCGGCATGGTGGATGGCACACGGCATGCTGGGCGGCATCACCGTTTCGCAGGCCCTGGGTTCCGACGATCCGAAATCGAGCGGCGACGCGATGAACATCCTGCTAATCGGGCTCGACTCGCGGAAGGACCAAGACGGCAACGACCTGCCATGGGCCTTGCTCAAACACCTGCACGCCGGGGACTCCGACGACGGCGGCTACAACACCAACACCTTGATTCTTGCGCATGTCAGCGCCGACGACCGGGTGACAGCGTTCTCGATCCCCCGCGACGACTGGGTCAAGTTCTCCGGCGTGCCCGGCTACAACCACATCAAGATCAAAGAGGCCTACGGGCTCACCAAACAGTACGTCGAGCAGAAACTCATCAATAAGGGTGTGAGCGACCAGAAAGAGCTGGAGACAAAGGGCCGCGAAGCCGGCCGCGCTGCGACGTTGAAAGCGGTGCGGAATCTGACCGGAGTGCCCATCGACCGCTTCGCCGAGGTCAATCTGGCCGGTTTCTACGACTTGACCCAGAGCCTGGGCGGCGTCGACGTGTGCCTGAAGCACGCCGTGTACGACTCGTATTCCGGTGCCGACTTCCCGGCCGGTCGGCAGACACTGGACGCCGAACAGGCGCTGTCATTCGTCCGGCAGCGGCACGGCCTGGAAAACGGTGACCTGGACCGCACCCACCGTCAGCAGGCATTCCTTTCGTCGGTCATGGGCAAACTGCAGAATTCGGGCACGTTCACCAACATCAGCAGGCTCAAGAGCTTGATGGCGGTGGCGCGCAAAGACGTCGTTTTGTCGTCGGGCTGGGATGAAGACCAGTTCCGCCGGATGGGCGCGCTGGCCGGCAGTGGGATCCAATACCGAACGCTGCCCGTGGTTCGCTACGACAACATCAACGGTCAGGACGTCAACATCATCGACCCCGCCGCGATCAAGGCGGAGGTGACCTCCGCATTCGGCGACTCCTCGTCGGCCACGACACTGCCCTCCTCCACCGAGCCGAGCCCGTCGACTGTGGTCGACGTGATCAACGCCAGCAACACCAGCGGGCTCGCCACCAAGCTGGCGCACACGCTCAAGAAAGACGGCTACACCACCGGTGCGATACGCGACCGCGTGCGCGGTGAACCCACCACCACCACGATCGAGTACGCGCCCGGCGCCGAGACCGACGCACGCAGCCTGGCGACGGCGCTGGGCATCGATGCACCCGACAAACCGAATCGCTCGCTGGAATTCGGGCATGTCGAAGTCATTGTCGACGACAACTACTCGGTGCCATCCGCGTCTCAGAACGAAACCTCGTCGGCCTCACGCGAGGACGAAACTCCTTCGGCCTCAAGCCTTTCCGGTGGTTACGGTTACGGTTACCAGCAATCAAGCACGGACACCGACACCACCGAGCCGACCCCCGATCAGGGCAAACCGATCGGCGGCGGCGGCGTGCCCTGCGTCAACTGAGTTCGGCCGGATCCTTCCGCAACAAGAACGCCAGCACGGCGCTCTCGAAAGCCTCTTTGGCCTCGATCATCGTCCAGTGACCGCAGTTGGGGAACACGTGTAATTCGGCGTTGGGAATGGTGCGCATCGGTAGCAGCGCCATATCCAGCGGGCTGACTCGGTCGTCGCGGCCCCAGGTGATCAGCGTCGGCGCCTGCACCCGGTGCATCATCGCCCACGGCTGCGGCCCCTTGGACGACTCCATGGCCTTCATCATCTGCGCGAACGCCGCGCTGCCGTACATCCGCCGCGCGCCGGCCAGTGTCCGCGGATCGGTGGCGTGCGTCCACCGCTCCTCGATGAGTTCGTCGGTCACGATGGCCGGGTCATAGACCATCGAATGCAGCCAGCGGACCAATCGCTCGCGGCTGGGCTCGTCGGTGAACTCCTGCAGCAGCCGAATGCCTTCCGCCGGACCCGGAGTGAGGATGTTGCGGCCGATGCCGCCGATGGTCACCAACCGACGGACCCGCTCAGGATGAGCGATCGCGAAGTTGATCGCGACACCGCCACCCATCGAATTGCCGACGATGTCGACGGTGTCCAGGCTGAGTGCATCGACGAAGCGCATCAACCCATCCAGGGCGGTGATCATCGGGTGGCCGCCGAAATCGTCACTGACGCCGAAACCGGGGAACTCCAGGATCAGGCAGCGAAAGAACTCCGCGAATGCGCCCAGTACGCCGCGAAAGTTGCGCCATCCCGTCACGCCCGGACCGGAACCGTGCAACAGCACCAACGGTGGGCCCGTGTCGATCAGACCCGCCTCGTGATAGCGCAGAACGCCTGCGTCGGTGGTGATTTCACGCAGCGTGTCCTCATAAGTGACGCTTGCCGTCATGCGTGTGTTCCGCCGTCGACGCGGATTTCGGTGCCGGTGATGAACGCGCCGTCGTCGGACACCAACATGGCGATGACGCCGGCGACGGCTGACGGATCGGCCATCCCGGCGCCGCTGGATTTCACCGTGGTCGGCATGATCGGCATCAACCTGGAAAAAAGCGTCCAGTCCGCGTCTTGAGGGATGTATCCGGCTGTGGCGTCGGTGAGTGCGGACTTGATACTGCCGGGTGCCACGCACACCGCGCGCAGTCCTTTACTCGCGTACTCGAGCGCCAGCGCATGGGTGAAGGACTGCACCCCGCCCTTGCTTGCCGCGTAGGCCGCCATGTAGGGATGGGCGAACGACGCCGACGTCGAGCTGAAGTTCACGATTGCGCTGCGGGGATTTTGCAGCAGCGCAGGCAATGCCTCACGGACCACCAGGAAGGTCCCGGTCAGGTTGACGCCGATGATCTGGTTCCACAGATCCAAGCCCATCTGCTCGGTATGCGCCGCACGCAAGATGCCAGCGGCGTTCACCAGCGAATCGAGGCCGCCCAACGTGTCCACCGCTGAGCGCACACCGTCGACCACCGATCTCTCATCGCCGACGTTCATCTCCAGCGTGGTCAGCCGCTCGCCGGCTCCGATTTCCCCGGCCCGGGCGCAGGTCTTGTCCAGCCCGTCAGCGGCGACGTCGGCAGCGACCACCGCGGCGCCCTCGTCCAGCAGGCGCAGCGCGGTGGCCTGCCCGATACCCGAGGCGGCGCCGGTCACCAGGATCCGGTTGCGTTCTAATCGCTTCATCTGCACTCCTGTCTGGTTCTACTGCCCCATAACGTATTTCAGCGTCGGCCCGGCAGTCCAGCCACCGTCCACCGCAATCTCCGCGCCGGTGACATATGCGGCGTCATCGGACAGCAGATAGCCCACGGCGCCAGCGATCTCCTCGGGCACCGCGACCCGTCCCATCGGCGTATTGGGATAGTTGCCTTCGCCGACCTGGATCCCGACGTTGACGGTCATCGGCGTGTACGTCATGCCGGGGTGCACCGAATTGACCCGAATGCGATCGGGGCCCAGCTCGACGGCCGCGATCTTCGACAGTCCGCGCACACCCCACTTCGATGCGCCGTAGCCCGCAGTGAACGCCAGACCGAACAAACCCGCCGCCGAAGAGATGTTCACGATCGACCCGCCGCCCTCCGAGCGCATCGGCCCGATAACGGCCTGCAGACCGTTGAACACTCCGACCAGGTTCACCTCCAAGACCATCCGGAAGTGCCCGACCGGTTCGTGCTCGAGGTACTGACCGGTCGACACCCCGGCGTTGTTCACCAGGCCGTTGAGCGTGCCGAACTCGGTGAGGGCGAACTGCACCGCGTCCGACCACTGCTCGGGGTCGGTGACGTCGAGATGGGTGTACCGCGCCTGCGCGCCGAGCTCATCGGCCAACTTCTTGCCATCGTCGTCGAGCAGATCAGCGAGCACCACGTTGCCGCCGCGCGTGATGATGTGGCGTGCGAACGCCGCGCCAAGCCCGCCCGCACCGCCGGTGATGACGACGACCTTGCCGGTCAGCTGCCCTGAATTACCTGCCATATCAACAACTTCCTGTAGTTATTGGCGCCTCCGCTGCGGACCCCGGCATCAAGACGCTTTCACCAAGACGAATCCCTTGTAGCCGGCGTCGGCCACCTTGGCGCAGATGTCGTTGTATGTCGCGAACCCACCAACGAACAACATGAAGCCCCGCGGTTTTCCCGGCACGTTGGCGCCCATGTACCAGGAGTTCGCCTTGGTGAACAGCGTCGCTTCGGCACGCCAAGCACATTCTGCGGCCCAGCCGTCGACGGCGTCGCTGGTAGCTTCCATTGCGGCATAACCGTGGTGGTCGAGGTAGGTGATGGCTGCTGCGATCCAGTTCACTTGCGCCTCCGCGTGCAGCACCATGTTTGCCAGCACCGCGGGCGCACCGGGACCCGAGATCACAAACAGATTGGGGAACCCGTCGACGCCTAACCCCAGGTAGGTGCGCGGTCCGTGCGCCCAGTCGTCACGTAGGGCTGCGCCGTTACGGCCGACGATGTCGATCTTGCTCAGCGCCCCGGTAAGCGCATCGAAACCCGTTGCCAGCACGATCATGTCGAGGTCGTAGTGGGCGTCGGTAGTGTTGATTCCATCGGCGTCGACGGATTCGATCGGGGTGGCGCGCACACTGATCAGCGACACGTGCGGCTGATTGAAAGCCTGAAAGTAGTTGCTGTCTGTGCAGATTCGCTTTGTTCCGATCGGGTGGTCGTTGGGGATCAGCATGTCCGCCACCACGGGGTCGTCGATCACGGCGCGGACCTTCTTGTCGTAGAACTTGCGCGCCTCCTCATTGGCGGCCGGGTCGATCATCTGGTCTGGGAAGGTTTTGGAGAACAGCACACCCCCCAGCTGCCATCGAGTTTCGAACGCCGCGCGGCGCTCCTCCGGCGTGAACTCCATCGCCGGCTTGGGGGCGGTGATGTGCGGTGAACCGCCGCCGCTGCGCCACGACACACGACGTCGCTCCGCGTAAGTGGCCTTGATTTCGTCCATTTCCGCACCGGACAGCGGCTTATTGCCCGCGGGGACGCTGTAGTTGGGGGTGCGCTGGAAGACATAGAGGTGCGCGGCCTGCTCGGCGATTATCGGAATCGATTGGATGCCGGAGGATCCGGTGCCGATGACAGCCACTCGCTTGCCGGTGAAGTCGACGGGATCGTGAGGCCACGCGGCGGTGTGGTAGATCTCGCCGGCGAAGCTATCCAGGCCGCTGAACTCTGGGGTCATCGCGTCCGACAACGGGCCGGTCGCCATCAAACAGAACCGTGCCGAGAGCTTCTGTCCGCCGTCGGTGGTCACTGTCCAGCGCAGCGTCGTCTCGTCGAGCACCGCCGAGACCACGCGGGTGTTGAACGCGATGTCACCGCGCAGGTCGAGTTTGTCCGCGACCCAGTTCAGGTAGCGCAAGATCTCGGCCTGGGTGGCGTACTTCTCGGTCCAGTTCCACTCCTGCTGCAGTTCGTCGGAAAACGAATAGCAGTAGTCCACGCTCTCGACGTCACAACGCGCGCCCGGATAGCGGTTGTAGTACCAGGTGCCGCCCAGTTCGGGTGCGGCCTCGAGGACCCGCACCGAGAGACCCTGGGTGCGCAGCTTGTGCAGGGCATACAGACCGGCGAACCCGGCGCCCACCACCATGACGTCCAGAGGTGCATCGAGGTTCACAAGCATTCACTGTAGGTAGATCTGTCGCATCGCATTGCTCCCTTCCCAATCACCGGGCGGTGCGAACCAGTTTTCCCGGCCAATGGGCAGCCCTGTGCGCGGTCCCGGGCCGATTGCACACCATCGGCGCATGTCAGAACTCGCACACGCGGAGGTCGGCCTGGACGGCCAACAGCGTCGCCTAGCTGGCCGCGCGGTCAGACGTTGGTCGTCGTGTTGCTCGATGCGGGCATTGGCGACCGCAGTCGAGGGTGAAGTCGAAATGGTGGCGTGGGACAACCTCGAGGCCGACGATCTGCGGGACCGCCTGATTCTCGCCTGCCAAGCCAGGCCGGCCAGCGCTGATGTACAGATCGAAATTTTGATCCGTTTTCGTCCGCTCACCGGGATCACCTTCGGGTTCGGTACTGACTGCGGTAGACCATTACTAGGCCCCCACACGTAAGGACGAACAATATGAGCGAGCGGGTTCTTGACCGGGTAATGGCCATGGCTGACCAGTTGCGCGAGCAGGCCGCGGAAGCCGAGAGAATTGGCCGGCTCACCGACGACACCGTCAAAGTGATGAAGGCGGCCGGCCTGATCCGGCTGCTGCAGCCAAAGAGTTACCAAGGGTTTGAGGTTCACCCGCGCGAGTTCGCCGAGACCGTGATGGCGACGGCGGCGCTGGATCCGGCCGCCGGCTGGATCGTCGGCGTCGTGGGCGTGCACCCCTACCAGCTCGCTTACGCAGACCCGAAGGTGCCCGCCGAGGTTTGGGCCGACGATGTCGACACCTGGATGGCCTCCCCGTACGCGCCGCAGGGCGTGGCCAAGCCCGTCGATGGCGGCTACATCTTCAACGGCCGCTGGCAGTTCAGCTCGGGCACCGACCATTGCGACTGGATCATCCTGGGCGCGATGCTCGGCGACGACCAAGGCATACCGGTGATGCCGCCGCAGATGTTGCATATGATCCTGCCGCGCAAGGATTACGAGATCGTCGAGGACTCGTGGAATGTGGTGGGATTGCGCGGAACCGGTTCCAAAGACGTGATCGTCAAGGACGCGTTCGTCCCGGCCTACCGGACGATGGACGCGACGAAGGTGATGGACGGCACCGCGCAGCGTGAGGCCGGCATGACCGAGCCGCTGTATCTGATGCCATGGTCGACGATGTTCCCGCTGGGCATCTCGGCGGCCACTATCGGCATCGCCGAGGGAGCGCTGGCCGCACACTTGGACTACCAACGGGAGCGCGTCGGCGCCACCGGGACCGCGATCAAGGACGACCCGTACGTCATGCACGCGATCGGCGAGGCCGCGGCCGACATCAACGCCGCCCGCCAGGAGCTCCTGGTCAACGTCGACCGCATCTACGACATGGTGGCCGCCGGCAAAGACGTGTCGTTCGCCGACCGCGCAGCCGGTCGCCGCACCCAGGTTCGCGCGGTGTGGCGCGCGGTGTCGGCGGTCGATGAGATCTTTGCCCGCTCCGGCGGCAACGCATCGCGGATGGACAAGCCGCTGCAACGCTACTGGCGCGATGTGCACGTCGGCCAAATGCATGCCATCCACGTTTCCGGCACCGTCTACCACGCGTCGGCGCTGAGTTCGCTGGGCATCGAACCGCCCGAGGGCCCACTCCGGGCTCTGATTTAGACGCGCTCTAGGAGACCTGGCGTGAGTGACCTGAAAAGCCTTGGCTATATCACGATTTCGACCAACGACATCGACCGTTGGCGACAATTCGCGTTCGGCGTCCTGGGCTTTGCCGAAGGCAAGGGACCCGACCCGTCAGCGCTATACCTGCGCATGGACGAGCGAGCCGCCCGGCTCATCGTCCTGCCCGGCGAGGCCGACCGCGTGCTCACCATCGGCTGGGAAGTGCGTGACCACCCGGCGTTGCAGCGGGTCAAAGCGGCGCTCGACGGCGCCGGGCTGCCGTTCAAGCAACTGTCCACCGATGAGGCTGAGGCCCGGCGGGTGGAAGAGGTGATCACCTTCGAGGATCCGGCCGGGACCACGCTTGAGGTGTTCCACGGCTCGGTGCTTGACCACAGCCCGGTCATCACCCCGTTCGGCGCGCGATTCGTCACCGGCGACCAGGGCATGGGCCACGTCGTCGTGCCGGCCACCGATCCCAACGGGCTTTTCGACTTCTACACTGAGCTACTAGGCTTCCGTTCCCGCGGCGCGTTCCGGGTACCGCTACCGAAAGAGTTTGGCCCAGTGCGGGTTCGCTTCCTCGGAATCAACGAACGACACCACAGCCTGGCGATCGTCCCGGCCGCCCACCAGCGCGACCCCCGCCTGGTCCACATCATGGTCGAGGTCGACGCCCTCGACGCCGTGGGTCAGGCGTTGGACCGGGTCAACGCCGAAGGCTTCCAGTTGTCATCCACCCTCGGGCGTCACACCAATGACAAGATGGTGTCGTTCTACGTTCGCGCCCCCGGTGACTGGGACATCGAATTCGGCACTGACGGCATGCGGGTTGACGAAAACTATTACACCGCAGAGGAAATCACAGCCGACAGCTACTGGGGCCACCAGTGGGTCGGTGAGATGCCTGCGGCAATGCGGCTATGACGCCTGATACCGACGTCACGCCGGTACTGGCGTCGTCGGTCACCTCGTGGGACCACGAGGCCGATGTCGTCATCGCGGGCTATGGCATCGCTGGCGCCGCCGCGGCGGTCGAAGCGGCCCGCTCCGGAGCCGATGTGCTGGTTCTGGAGCGGACCGGATCTTGGGGCGGCGCGGCGGCGATGGCCGGTGGGTTCATCTACCTCGGCGGCGGGACTGCATTGCAAAAGGCCTGCGGTTTCACGGATTCCGTCGAGAATATGGCGGCGTTCCTCAACGTGGCGATGGGGCCCGGCGCCGACGAGGACCGCATCGCGGACTACTGCGCCGGCAGCGTCGCCCACTTCGACTGGCTGGTCGGCTGCGGCGTGCCGTTCAAAGCGGAGTTCTTCTCCGAGCCCGGCTGGGAACCGATGGGCGACCAAGGACTGATGTACAGCGGCGGCGAAAATGCCTATCCGTTCAACACCATTGCCACTCCCGCCCCGCGCGGGCACGTGCCGCAGATGCAGAACAAGAAGCAAGGCGAAGCCAGCGCCGGGTTCATGCTGATGAAGCCCCTCGTCGAGACCGCGACAGCAGCCGGCGCGAGGGCGATCTACGACGTTCGGGTGCAGAGCCTGGCCGTCGAATCCGATGGCCGAGTGGTCGGAATCCGCGCCCGCCAGTATGGCAACGAGATGACGATCCGGGCTCGCACCGGGGTCGTGCTCGCGACGGGCAGTTTCGCCTATAACGACGCGATGGTCGCCCGCTTCGCCCCGCGGATCGCCGGACGCCCGGCGGCCTCGATCGAACAGCACGACGGCCAGGCGATCCGGATGGCCCAGGCGCTCGGCGCGGACCTGGCCCACATGGACGCCACCGAAGTCGCGATCTTCATCGACCCCCAGCAACTGGTGCGCGGAATTCTGGTGAACGGCCGCGGTCAGCGTTATGTCGCCGAGGACACCTACCCGGGCCGGGTCGGACAGCACACGCTGTACCACCAGGACAACACCGCCTACCTGATCATCGATGGCGTTGCCCAGGAGGAGGCCATGGCATCGTGGTCGCCGAAGTTCATGCTGCGGGAGGCGACCTGGGTAGCCGACACCGTCGCCGACCTGGAACGCGAAATGAGCCTCGCGCCCGGTTCGCTGCAGGCCACCGTCACGGCCTACAACGAGGGCGCCGCCCGCGGCGAGGATCCACTGCTGCACAAGAAGCCCGAGTGGGTGAAGCCGATCGGGTCACCGGTCGGCGCAATCGATCTGCGCGAGAACACCGGCGGCTTTACCCTGGGCGGGCTTGCGACCACATTGGATGCCGAGGTGCTCCATGTCAGCGGTGAGCCCATTCCAGGGCTTTTCGCTGCGGGTCGTTCCACCGCCGGCCTGGCCGCATGGGGTTACGCGAGCGGCATCTCACTCGGTGATGGCAGCTTTTACGGTCGCCGGGCGGGCCGCTCTGTAACCAAGGGCTGAGCTTCCTCATCCGTTCTTTCCGTTCGTACGCCGCGCTCTGATCCACGGCAATTCTCGCGTGCCTAGTGACAGCGGGCACACCCTTGTGCTACAACTCACTATTACTAATAGTAATATGCCGCTCAGATATACCGAGGTTGGTGAACCGATGTCCGAGACCCTGGACGCCGTTGAACGGTTGAGACCGTTGAACCGGCGACCCCTAGCGCCGTCA
The DNA here is from genome assembly GCA_963751315.1 of uncultured Actinomycetota bacterium. Taxonomy (GTDB): domain Bacteria; phylum Actinomycetota; class Actinomycetes; order Mycobacteriales; family Mycobacteriaceae; genus Mycobacterium. The sequence continues at coordinate 138,740 of CAVVUH010000013.1, forward strand.
TCGACCGCATCTCGCTGGTTCTCGATGCATTCGATGGACCAGGACGACTGACACTCGCCCAGCTCGTCCGCCGCACCGGATTGCCTCGCTCGTCGG
>CAVVUH010000014.1:0-163258 GCA_963751315.1 uncultured Actinomycetota bacterium
CCTCGCCGGCCGAAGCGATCATGGCGATGGACCGCGGTGCTTTGAGCGTGCGCGCCAAGATCAAGGTGCGGCTGTCGCAGCTGCGTCCGGCGGCCGAGGTGGAGGCCGAGCTGTTCGGCCAAAACGGTTGGCAGCCCGGTGATTCCTGGATCGCCGAGACCACGCTGGGTCGAGTGCTGTTCAACGAGCTGCTGCCGGTGGGATATCCGTTCGTGAACAAGCAGATGCACAAGAAGGTGCAGGCGGCGATCATCAACGATCTGGCCGAGCGCTACCCGATGATCGTGGTCGCTCAGACCGTCGACAAGCTCAAGGACGCCGGCTTCTACTGGGCCACCCGCTCGGGTGTCACGGTGTCGATGGCTGACGTGCTGGTGCCACCGGGCAAGCAGGAGATCCTCGACGCCTATGAGGAGCGTGCTGACAAGGTCGAAAAGCAGTTCCAGCGTGGTGCTTTGAACCATGACGAGCGCAACGAGGCGCTGGTCGAGATCTGGAAGGAAGCCACCGACGAGGTCGGTGAGGCGCTGCGGGAGCATTACCCCAGCGACAACCCGATCATCACGATCGTCGACTCGGGTGCCACCGGTAACTTCACCCAGACCCGGACGCTGGCCGGCATGAAGGGTCTGGTGACCAACCCGAAGGGTGAGTTCATCCCGCGGCCGATCAAGTCGTCGTTCCGTGAAGGCCTGACGGTGTTGGAGTACTTCATCAACACCCACGGCGCCCGGAAGGGGTTGGCGGACACCGCGTTGCGTACCGCCGACTCGGGATACCTGACCCGTCGTCTGGTCGACGTGTCGCAGGATGTCATCGTTCGCGAGGCCGACTGCGGCACCGAGCGCGGCATCGTCGTCGAGCTGGCTGAGCGTCAGCCCGACGGCACGCTGATCCGCGACCCGTTCATCGAAACCTCGGCGTACGCACGCACGTTGGGCACCGACGCGGTGGACGGCGACGGCAACGTCGTCGTTGCGCGCGGGCACGACCTGGGCGACCCGGAGATCGACGCGCTGCTGGCGGCCGGTATCACGCAGGTGAAGGTCCGTTCGGTGCTGACCTGCACGACCGGCACCGGTGTCTGCGCGACCTGCTACGGGCGGTCGATGGCCACCGGCAAGCTGGTCGACATCGGCGAAGCCGTCGGTATCGTCGCCGCCCAGTCCATCGGTGAGCCCGGCACGCAGCTGACCATGCGCACCTTCCACCAGGGTGGTGTCGGTGAGGACATCACCGGTGGTCTGCCCCGTGTGCAGGAGCTGTTCGAGGCCCGGGTGCCGCGTGGTAAGGCGCCGATCGCCGACGTCACCGGACGGGTGGGTCTGGAGGAGGGCGAGCGCTTCTACAAGATCACCATCGTTCCTGACGACGGTGGCGAGGAAGTGGTCTACGACAAGCTCTCCAAGCGGCAACGCCTGCGGGTGTTCAAGCACGAAGACGGTTCCGAGCGGCTGCTGACCGATGGCGACCACGTCGAGGTGGGCCAGCAGCTGATGGAAGGCTCGGCCGACCCGCACGAGGTGCTGCGGGTGCAGGGCCCCCGCGAGGTGCAGATCCACCTGACCAAGGAGGTCCAGGAGGTCTACCGGGCGCAGGGTGTGTCGATCCACGACAAGCACATCGAGGTGATCGTCCGGCAGATGCTGCGCCGGGTGACCATCATCGACTCGGGCTCGACGGAGTTCCTGCCCGGCTCGCTGATCGACCGCGCGGATTTCGAGGCCGAGAACCGTCGCGTAGTGGCCGAGAGCGGCGAGCCCGCCGCCGGCCGCCCGGTGCTGATGGGTATCACCAAGGCGTCGTTGGCCACCGACTCGTGGCTTTCTGCGGCGTCGTTCCAGGAGACCACGCGAGTGCTGACCGATGCGGCGATCAACTGCCGCAGCGACAAGCTGCAGGGTCTGAAGGAGAACGTGATCATCGGAAAGCTGATCCCGGCCGGTACCGGTATCAACCGCTACCGCAACATCCAGGTTCAGCCCACCGAGGAGGCCCGGGCCGCGGCGTACACCATCCCGTCCTACGAGGACCAGTACTACAGCCCGGACTTCGGCCAGGCCACCGGTGCTGCGGTTCCGCTGGACGACTACGGCTACTCGGATTATCGGTAACCTTCTGTAGCGCGAGCAGACGCAAAAGCCCCCGCACGCACGGCGTGTCGGGGGCTTTTGCGTCTCCTCATCCACCCATCCCCATTGTCGTCGGTTGCTGGCTACCACCTTCGTTCGCGCTCCAGCAGCATTGTGGCCCATGGACATCGAGAGCGTGCTGTTGGCTAGAGGCGGGTTGGCGACGACCGCCGAACTGCTGACCGTGACGACACGCAAGCGGCTCGCCGGATTCATCAAGGCGGGCAGGCTAATTCGGGTGTGCCACGGGGTTTATGCGTTGGATGAGCCCGACATTGTCGGCAAGCTGGCTGCGTTTGATCGGGTCGCCGGGCAGCCGATCGTGGCTTGCATGGGGACGGCTGCGGCGTTGTACGGCTTCGATACCGAAAACACGTCTCGTGTCCACATACTTGATCCCGGCGTGCGGATGCGGCCGTCAAGAAGTCTCATGGTGCGCCAACGAATCGGCGCACCGCTGCGACGGGTCGAGGGTCGATTGGCGACAGCGCCCGCGTGGACGGTGATCGAAGTCGCTCGGACGCTCCGGCGATCGCGCGCTTTGGCGACACTTGACGCTGCCCTGCACGTCGGAGCCTGTACTGCAGCGGAATTGCATGCCACCATCACCCAACAGAAGGGCCGCCGCGGAATCGTCAAGGTCCGTGAGCTGATCGACTACGCCGACGGTCGTGCCGAGTCGCCGATGGAGAGCGAGGCGCGACTGGTGTTCCTCGACGCGCGGTTGCCGATGCCAGAGCTGCAATACAGCGTGGTCGACCGGTACGGCCGAGTCTGGCGCGTCGACTTCGCGTGGCCGGAAGCGTTTGTCGTCGCCGAATGCGACAGCATTGAGTGGCACGCGGGTCGCGAGCGCATGCTGCGTGACAGGCTGAAGACGGCCCGACTGCAAGAATGCGGCTTCACGACCATTCCGATGACCGTCGAAGACATCAGATGCGATCCGGTTGGACTCACCGACCGCATTAACTACCACCTGCAGCGGCACCGTTTGGCCTGCTGAGCAGACGTAAAGGCCCGCGCACGCACGGCGTGTCGGGGGCTTTTACGTCTGCTCGCCGAGACTGTCCGTGCTACTCACTAGACTGGCCGACGTGCTCATCGGTTCACACGTAAGCCCGCAGGATCCGCTCGCCGCCGCTGCCGCCGAAAACGCCGACGTGGTGCAGATCTTTCTCGGCAACCCGCAGAGCTGGAAAGCGCCCAAGCCGCGCGAGGACGCCGCACAGCTCAAAGCCGCGGCCCTACCGATCTACGTCCACGCGCCCTATCTCATCAACGTCGCGTCGGCGAACAACCGGGTGCGGATCCCGTCGCGCAAGATCCTGCAGGACACCTGCGACGCGGCGGCCGAGATCGGTGCTGCCGCGGTGATCGTGCATGGTGGGCACGTCGCCGAGGACAGCGAGCTTGACGAAGGTTTCCAGCGCTGGCGCAAGGCGCTCGAACAATTGCAGACCGAAGTTCCGGTGTACCTGGAGAACACCGCCGGCGGCGATCACGCAATGGCCCGCCATTTCGACACCATTGGGCGGCTCTGGGATCACATCGGCGACAAAGGGATCGGCTTCTGCCTCGACACCTGCCACGCCTGGGCGGCGGGCGAGGCGCTAATCGACGCCGTCGACACCATCAAGGGCATCACCGGCCGCATCGACCTGGTGCATTGCAACGACTCCAAGGACTCGGCGGGCTCGGGTCGCGACCGGCACGCCAACTTCGGCACCGGGCAGATCGATCCCGAGCTGCTGGTGGCAGTGGTCAAGGCCGCGGATGCGCCGGTGATCTGCGAAACGGCCGACGAAGGCCGCAAGGACGACATCGCGTTTTTGCGTGAGCGGCTGAGCTGAGCGAAACGGACGGCCATGGTCGCGCGGGTCGTCGCACTTCTCGGCGTAGCACTGGTCATCGCCGGCTGCGTAGCCCGGGAAACGGCAAAATCGTCAGCCTTCGCCGAAGGCACCAGCGGGCACACGATCAGCGTCGGCGGACATGACCGCACCTACCGGCTCTACAAGCCGGCGGGACTGCCCGCCTCGGCCCCACTGGTTGTCATGCTGCACGGCGGCTTCGGCAGCGCCGCACAGGCCGAAAGGTCCTACGGCTGGGACGGATTAGCGGACTCGGCCAAGTTCGTCGTCGGCTATCCGGATGGCCTGAACCGGGCGTGGAACGTCAACGGCGGCGGCTGCTGCGGCCCGCCCGCCAAGGAAGGCATCGACGACGTCGCCTTCATCACCGCGGCCGTTGCCGACATCGGCCGCAACGTGAGCATCGACGCCTCCCGCGTCTACGCCGTCGGCATGAGCAACGGCGGCATGATGGACTACACGCTGGCCTGCGATACGACGCTGTTCGCTGCGATCGGCCCGGTTTCGGGCACACAGTTCGACCCGTGCAGGTCACCGCATCCGGCGTCGGTCATGGCGATTCACGGCACGGCAGATCCGCTGATTCCCTACGGTGGCGGACCCGGCCGTGGCTTCGTCCACATCAACGGCCCGCCGATACCGGACCTGAATGCGTTCTGGCGCAAGGTCGATCAATGTCAAGCGCCGTCCGTCACGACCAGCGGGTCGGTCGCCACCTCGACCGCCGGATGTGCCGACAACCGCAGCGTGGTGCTGATCACCATCGACGGCGGTGGTCACCATTGGCCCGACTTCGCCACCCAGAAGCTGTGGCAGTTCTTCGCCGCTCATCCCCGCTGAGCATTACAGGTCTTGTGCGGTTGTAGAAAAAATGTAACATGATGGGCATGTCAGATACTCATGTCGTCACCAACCAGGTCCCGCCGCTGGAGGAGCACAACCCGGCATCCTCCCCGGTGCTTATCGAGGCTCTGATCCGCGAAGGCGGGCAGTGGGGCCTGGACGAGGTGACGACGGTCGGTGCGATTTCCGGTTCGAAGCAGGCGCAACGCTGGGGCGAGCTGGCCGACCGTAACCAACCGGTCCTGCGGACCCACGACCGCTACGGCCATCGCATCGACGAGGTCGAGTACGACCCCGCCTACCACGAGCTGATGCGTACCGCGATCGAGCACGGTCTGCACGCCGCGCCGTGGGCCGACGACCGGCCCGGCTCGCATGTGGTCCGGGCGGCCAAGACCAGCGTGTGGACCGCCGAACCCGGCCACATGTGCCCGATTTCGATGACCTACGCCGTCATTCCGGCGCTGCGCTTCAACCCGGAGCTCGCTGCCGCCTATGAGCCGCTGCTGACCAGCCGGCACTACGACGCCGAGCTCAAGGTGCCGACGACAAAGCTCGGGATGACCGCGGGCATGTCGATGACTGAAAAGCAGGGCGGCTCCGATGTCCGTGCCGGCACCACGCAGGCCACCCGCAACGCCGACGGCACCTACAGCCTGACCGGTCACAAGTGGTTCACCTCGGCGCCGATGAGCGACACGTTCCTGGTGCTCGCGCAGGCGCCCGACGGGCTGTCCTGCTTCTTTTTGCCCCGCGTGCTGCCCGACGGCACCCGCAACCGGATGCTGCTGCAGCGGCTCAAGGACAAGCTCGGCAACCACGCCAACGCGTCCAGCGAGGTGGAGTACGACGGCGCCACCGCGTGGCTGGTCGGCGAGGAGGGCCGCGGCGTCCCGACCATCATCGAGATGGTCAACCTGACCCGCCTGGACTGCACGCTGGGCAGCGCCACCAGCATGCGCACCGGGCTGACCCACGCCGTCCACCACGCGCAGCACCGCAAGGCATTCGGCGAGTATCTGATTGACCAGCCGCTGATGCGTAATGTGTTGGCGGACCTGGCAGTTGAGGCTGAGGCCGCCACCGTGGTGGCGATGCGGATGGCCGGCGCCACCGACAACGCCATTCGCGGAGACCAGACAGAGGCGTTGCTGCGCCGGATCGGACTGGCGGCCAGCAAGTACTGGGTGTGCAAGCGCTCCACGCCGCACGCCGTCGAGGCGCTGGAATGCCTGGGTGGCAATGGCTATGTCGAGGATTCCGGCATGCCGCGGCTGTACCGTGAGGCACCGCTGATGGGGATCTGGGAGGGATCCGGCAATGTCAGCGCGCTGGATACATTGCGCGCCATGGCAACTCGTCCGGAGTGTGTTGACGTGCTGTTTGACGAGCTGGCCAAGAGCGCGGGGCAGGATCCGCGTTTGGACGGCCACATCGAGCGCCTGCGAACGCAGCTCGGCGATCTGGACACCATTCAGTACCGGGCCCGCAAGGTCGCCGAGGACATCTGCTTGGCGCTGCAGGGCTCGCTGCTGGTGCGCCACGGACATCCCGCTGTGGCCGAGGCGTTCTCGGCGACTCGCCTCGGCCGGGAGTGGGGCGGAGCTTTCGGAACCATGCCCTCCGGGCTGGATCTCGCTCCGATCCTCGAGCGGGCAATGATCAAGGGATGACGCGCGCCGGCGACGATGCAGAGCGGAGCGATGCGGAGGAGCGTCGCATGATCCCAGCCGGCGACGATGCAGAGCGGTGCGATGCGGAGGAGCGGCGCATGATCCCAGCCGGCGACGATGCAGAGCGGTGCGATGCGGAGGAGCGGCGCATGATCCCAGCCGGCGACGATGCAGAGCGGTGCGATGCGGAGGAGCGGCGCATGATCCCAGCCGGCGACGATGCAGAGCGGTGCGGGGGAAAGGGGCGCTCATGACTCATGCGATCAGACCGGTCGACTTCGACAACCTGAAGACAATGACCTACGAGGTCACCGATCGGGTTGCGCGTATTACCTTCAACCGCCCCGAGAAGGGCAACGCGATCGTTGCCGACACCCCGCTGGAACTGTCGGCTCTGGTGGAACGGGCCGATCTGGACCCGGATGTGCACGTCATCCTGGTCTCCGGCAGGGGTGAGGGCTTCTGCGCGGGTTTCGACCTGAGCGCCTACGCCGACCGCACCGGCTCAGCCGGTGGCACCGGCGTCTACCAGGGAACCGTGCTGGACGGTAAGACGCAGGCGGTCAACCACTTACCGAATCAGCCGTGGGATCCGATGATCGACTACCAGATGATGAGCCGCTTCGTACGTGGCTTTTCCAGCCTGATGCACGCGGACAAGCCCACGGTGGTCAAGATCCACGGCTACTGTGTGGCGGGCGGTACCGACATCGCCCTGCACGCCGACCAGGTGATCGCCGCGTCCGACGCCAAGATCGGCTACCCGCCAACCCGGGTCTGGGGGGTGCCGGCCGCGGGGCTCTGGGCGCACCGGCTGGGCGACCAGCGTGCCAAACGTCTTCTGCTGACCGGGGATTGCATCACCGGGGCACAAGCCGCCGAGTGGGGCCTGGCAGTCGAGGCGCCCGACCCCGAACACCTCGATGAGCGCACCGAACGCCTGATCGAGCGGATCGCCGCGGTGCCGGTCAACCAGCTGATCATGGTCAAACTCGCGCTCAATTCGGCGCTGCTGCAACAGGGTGTGGCCACCAGCCGGATGGTCAGCACGGTCTTCGACGGTGTCGCCCGGCACACACCGGAGGGGCACGCGTTCGTCGCCGACGCCGTCGAGCACGGCTTTCGCGATGCGGTGCGTCACCGCGATGAACCGTTCGGCGACTACGGTCGCAAAGCTTCCCAGGTCTGACGGCTCAACACGATGTCAAAATCGCTGACCCGCATGACCGCCCGGTCGGTGGTGCTCAGCGTGCTGCTTGGCGCCCATCCGGCGTGGGCCAGTGCGGCTGAATTGATAAGGCTCACAAGCGACTTCGGCATCAAGGAACCCACGTTGCGGGTCGCGTTGACCCGAATGGTCAGCGCCGGCGACTTGATCCGGTCCGCCGACCGCTACCGACTCGCCGACCGGCTGCTGGCCCGGCAGCGCAGGCAGGACGACGCCATGCGACCACAGCTGCGGCCCTGGCGCGGATACTGGACCACTGTGATTGTCACCAGCGTCGGTACCGATCCCCGGACCCGTGCCGCGTTGCGAACTACGCTGCAGGACAAGCGTTTCAGGGAACTGCGCGAGGGGGTGTGGATGCGGCCGGACAACCTCGAGGTCGACCTGGACGCCGACCTGCGTGCCCGGGTGCGGATAGTGCAGGCCCGCGATGACGCGCCCGCCGAGTTAGCCGGACACTTATGGGACCTGCCGTCGTGGGCCGGCACCGGTCACCGGCTGCTCGCCGAGATGTCGGAGGCAACCAATGTTCCCGCTCGGTTCGTAGTCGCCGCTGCGATCGTGCGCCACCTCTTGATCGACCCCGTGCTGCCGTCCGAATTGTTGCCGGCAGACTGGCCGGGCGCGCAGCTGCGCGCTGCCTATAACGACTTCGCCGCCGAACTGACCGAGCGGCGCGACGGTATCCGATTAGTGGAGGCGACATGAGCGATCCGGTACGTGTAGAACGCAATGGTCCGGTGACCACGGTGATCCTGAACCGGCCAGAGGCCCGCAACGCCGTCAACGGCCCGACGGCTGCTGCGTTGTTCGCGACGTTCGAGGAGTTCGATCACGACGACACCGCTTCGGTGGCGGTGTTATGGGGTGATAACGGAACCTTCTGCGCCGGAGCTGATTTGAAGGCGTTCGGCACACCGGAGGCCAACGCGGTACACCGGACGGGTCCCGGCCCGATGGGTCCGACGCGGATGGCGCTGTCAAAGCCGGTAATCGCCGCGGTCAGTGGCTACGCGGTCGCCGGCGGCCTGGAGCTCGCGTTGTGGTGCGACCTGCGGGTGGCCGAGGAGGACGCGGTGTTCGGGGTGTTCTGCCGCCGGTGGGGGGTGCCACTAATCGACGGCGGCACCATCAGGCTGCCCCGGCTGATCGGGCAGGGCCGGGCCATGGACATGATTCTCACCGGCCGCGCGGTCGACGCCACCGAAGCGCTGGCAATGGGACTGGCCAATCGTGTTGTGCCCAAAGGACAGGCCCGCGAGGCCGCCGAGCAGCTCGCCGCCGAGCTGGCCGCATTGCCCCAGCAGTGCATGCGATCGGATCGCCTCTCAGCGCTGCATCAGTGGGGGATGACCGAATCAGACGCTCTTGACTACGAATTCGCCAGCATTTCCCGCGTGGCCGCCGAAGCGACGGAAGGTGCGGGACGTTTCGCGGCCGGCGCCGGCCGGCACGGCGCTGCCGCGGTATAGCGGAGATTGCCCGCCGCGCTCGCGGCGGTGCGACCGACGACTGCGGCGACGTCGGCCGGTTGCTGTCCTGCCTTTCCGCCGATTAGGTGCGATTTGGACGATTCGAGGCCTGGTAGGAAGCCCGCGGTGACGAGCTCGACGGTGGCATCGGCGGCGGCGGATCGACGCAATACTCACGGAAAGCGTCCGATGGCCGGGCCGGGCTCCTGTTGCCTATGGGAGCGGCCCACTGGGGCCGCGACCCACAGAATCGATGAGAGAGCAGACGGAACGACATGACCACGACCGGCAACATGAAGAAAGGAAACGTGAAGAAGAGAGCTGTCGGGAAACCAGGATTGGCCAACTCCGATGACTACGCGCGAGCGATCATCGCCGAAGGAAAACGCGACCGCGAAGACCCGGACCAAGCTCTCGACCATCCCGTCATCACATCTCGCGGCATCATGATCGCGCTCGCGACCGCGTTGGTCGAATCCAACATGCTGATTTATGCCAACCAAGACGACCCCGAGTCGCTGAAGTACCCGCATGACGTGATCGGAATCCGACCGAACGAGAAGCGCGTCGGCTTGTTTAAGCAGAGCGCCGCGTCGGGGGGAACCGTCGCGGACCGAATGGATGCTGAACGCTCGGCGGCTTTGTTCTATCACGCGCTGGCCCGGCTCGACTACAGCTCCACCGCCCACCCACCTAGTTGGTACGCCCAGCGGGTCCAGCAATCCCCATACCCTGACCTATACGATCAGCGTTTCGCCGAAGCCGTGCGTCTCTACACACGATTGGTAAGACACACACGCCACATTGCACGCCCTGATTTCAACGAGCACCCGAAATGGTCGCCCAACCACTACAGCCGCTGCGGCACCAAAATTGACCTTTGGCTGCTTCACACCGAGGAGGGCAACTCCACCGCCGACCAGCTGGCGGATTACCTGAACAAGCCGGCCAGTGAGCTGAGTTATCACTACACAATCTCGGACGACCCGAACGACGGCGGAGTCACGGGAACACCCACACCGACGTCGGTAACAACTTCGCATGGGATGTGTTTGAGTCTGCGGTCAACAAATACGCCGGCATTGTCGGACCAGGGCCGGCGAGGACACCGGCCCCGCCGTTGGACGATGCGCATCTAACCAGCGCGGTCGCCGATCTGGTCAAGCGTGTCGCGGCACTCGAAAAGTCAGCGGCGTCCGCGCCTGCGAAGGCTGCAGCGAAGAAAGCGCCCCGAAAAAGAACGAAATCCCCTGGCGCGGGTAAAAACTGACCTGCGGTACGGCGACCCGGACGCCGTGACTGGTTGAAGCACAGGCCCCGCACTCTCGTCGAAGCGTGTCCGCGAACTAGCTGACCTTGTTGATCGTGTTGCCGTTGCCGAGGTTCTCGACCTTGGGGTTGCCGTCTTTGTAGGTGATCGTGTTGTTGATCCCCACGACGTTGAGTCTCTTGTCGATCTTGTCGATGGTGATCTTGTTGTCGGCACCGCCGATACTTACCGTCCCGCAGGTGCCTTTGACGGTCAGTGTGTTGTTGTTGCCACCCACGTTGAGGGACTTCCCATCGCCGCAATCGAGAGTGGTTGTAGTACCGAGAGATCCATAGTTGATCGTGTTGCCGATATCGAACTGCGCACCCGTACTGGTCGTCGAGGTCGTTGGACTCGTCGCGGTGGGGGAGGCGGACCCGCTTGTAGAAGGGACCGCGTTGTTGTTCTTGCCGCCGCAGCCGGCGATACCGAACACCAGCACGAGGGTAGATAGCATCAGGACGAGCGCGCGCATTCTTTACCCCGCTACCTGACTGATGCGGTTGGTCATGCCGAGTTCGCGGCCACGGTCCCAGACAATCGGCTGGCCACTTTTGTAGAAGACCGACTCGTTAGAGCCGTAGACGGTGATGTCGTGGACGACGTTGTCGGCGACGACGGTTTGACCCGATTCCATCACCGTCACCGCCCAGCAGGTGCCCAGCGCGTTGACGGTGTTCCGGGTCCCGTCGACGAGCAGCGTGGCGCCATTGCAGTCGATCGTCTGCTCGACACCCTCCCCGGTGACATGGGTATCACCGTTTTTGGCGTGCCCGGTCGCCGCCCCGGCGGTCAGGCTGAACGGAATCGCGATCGCGCAGGCGGCCAAGGCTCGGCATGGCAGTGTCCATTTCACCGCGGGCTCCTCTCGCCATGGCGCGTGATCTGCTGGAGGAGAGCGTACGTGGATTGCCGCGCGGCATGGCCCGCTTCCCCCACATACCGGCCGATCGCAAGCGGCCGGTATTTCCACTCGGCACCAGCCGCGTTGTCGGCAGACTAGAGTTCTTCGCTGATTAGCAACCCGAAGGGCGATCGCCATGGCACCTGAGCCGGAGTCGTCGGCCGGTCGGGGCAGCGGGGCGAAGTCTGCGGCCCGGCCGGCCCGACTGAGCCGCGAGATCATCGTCAACGCCGCGCTCACCTTCCTGGACCGGGAGGGTTGGGACGCGCTGACGATCAATGCCCTCGCGACGCAACTCGGGACCAAAGGCCCGTCGTTGTACAACCACGTCGACAGCCTGGAAGACCTGCGCCGCACGGTGCGGATGCGGGTGATCGACGACATCATCACCATGCTGGCCCGGGTCGCCGAAGGACGAGTCGGCGACGATGCCGTGCTGGTCATGGCCGGCGCTTACCGCAGCTATGCCCATCACCACCCGGGCCGGTATTCGGCGTTCACCCGCATGCCGCTGTCCGGCGGCGACGATCCGGAGTTCACTGCGGCCACCAAGGGCGCGGCGGCACCGGTGATGGCGGTGTTGTCGTCCTACGGGCTCGACGTCGAGCAGGCCTTTTACGCGGCGCTGGAATTCTGGTCGGCGATGCACGGCTTTGTGCTGCTGGAAATGACCGGTGTGATGGACGACATCGTCGACACCGACACGGTCTTCTCGGACATGGTGCTGCGGCTCGCGGCCGGCATGGAGCGCCGCAGCGAACGCAGCGCCCAATAGGCCCGTTAACCTGGCACCGACGGCAACGCCGTCGCTTTGACCTGCCCGACCAGCTGCGGGTATTGTGGTTGGTCGTGCCTGGCGGCTTAAGGCGCTTGACCTAGGGCGCGCACGCCGGGCCAATTCGCATGTCCATGACGCAACGGATGAAATTCTGCGGCGGGAGCATGCGACACACCCGGCCGCGGGGGACTGTGGCAGGGCATAACTGCACTACAGAGACTTGAAACCACCGACAATCGAACGTCAAACATAGGAAGCCGGTAGATGCCAACCATTCAGCAGCTGGTCCGCAAGGGGCGCCGCGACAAGATCGCCAAGGTCAAGACGGCGGCCCTCAAGGGCAGCCCGCAGCGCCGTGGCGTGTGCACTCGCGTGTACACCACGACTCCGAAGAAGCCGAACTCGGCGCTTCGGAAGGTCGCGCGTGTCAAGCTGACCAGCCAGGTTGAGGTGACGGCATACATCCCCGGCGAGGGCCACAACCTCCAGGAGCACTCGATGGTCCTGGTCCGTGGCGGCCGGGTGAAGGACCTGCCTGGTGTGCGGTACAAGATCATCCGCGGCTCGCTGGACACCCAGGGTGTGAAGAACCGCAAGCAGGCTCGTAGCCGTTACGGCGCCAAGAAGGAGAAGAGCTGATGCCGCGCAAGGGGCCGGCGCCCAAGCGCCCGCTGGTTAACGATCCGGTCTACGGATCGCAGCTGGTCACCCAGCTGGTGAACAAGGTTTTGATGCAGGGGAAGAAATCCCTGGCCGAGCGCATTGTATATGCAGCGCTCGAACAAGCCCGCGAAAAGACCGGCACCGATCCGGTGATCACGTTGAAGCGGGCACTGGACAATGTCAAGCCAGCCCTGGAAGTGAAAAGCCGCCGCGTTGGCGGTGCGACCTACCAAGTGCCTGTCGAGGTGCCTCCAAACCGGTCGACCACGCTGGCGCTGCGATGGCTTGTCGGCTTCTCCCGGCAGCGTCGGGAAAAGACCATGATCGAGCGCCTGGCAAACGAGATCATGGATGCCAGCAACGGCCTCGGGGCCGCCGTCAAGCGACGCGAGGACACCCACAAGATGGCCGAGGCAAACCGCGCCTTCGCGCATTATCGCTGGTAGATAGCGCCGGCGATGAGGCCGGGCGCCAACTGACAGCGAACTGACAAGCAATCGAAAGAGTGGGAAGACTTCTGTGGCACAGAAGGACGTGCTGACCGACCTGACCAAGGTCCGCAACATCGGCATCATGGCGCATATCGACGCCGGAAAGACGACGACGACGGAGCGCATCCTCTACTACACCGGTATCAGCTACAAGATCGGTGAGGTGCACGACGGTGCCGCCACCATGGACTGGATGGAGCAGGAGCAGGAACGCGGAATCACCATTACCTCCGCGGCTACCACCTGCTTCTGGAAAGACAACCAGATCAACATCATCGACACCCCCGGGCACGTCGACTTCACCGTCGAGGTGGAGCGCAGCTTGCGCGTGCTCGACGGCGCCGTGGCCGTCTTCGACGGCAAAGAGGGTGTCGAGCCGCAGTCCGAGCAGGTGTGGCGGCAGGCCGACAAATACGACGTCCCGCGGATCTGCTTCGTCAACAAGATGGACAAGATCGGCGCCGACTTCTACTTCTCCGTGAGGACCATGGAGGAGCGCCTGGGCGCCAACGCCATCCCAATCCAGCTTCCCGTGGGCTCCGAAGGCGACTTCGAAGGTGTCGTCGACCTGGTCGAGATGAACGCGAAGGTGTGGCGCGGCGAGACGAAGCTGGGCGAGACCTACGACACCATCGAGATCCCGGCCGAGCTTGCCGAGAAGGCCCAGGAGTACCGCACCAAGCTGCTCGAGGCCGTCGCCGAGACCGACGAGGCGCTGCTGGAGAAGTATTTCGGTGGCGAAGAACTGACCGTCGAGGAGATCAAAGGCGCGATCCGCAAGCTGACCATCAACTCGGAGGCCTACCCGGTGCTGTGCGGCAGCGCCTTCAAGAACAAGGGCGTGCAGCCGATGCTGGACGCTGTCATCGACTACCTGCCCTCGCCGCTGGACGTGCCGCCTGCCGAAGGTCACGTGCCCGGCAAGGAAGACGAGCTGATCACTCGCAACCCGTCGACCGACGAGCCGTTCTCGGCGCTGGCGTTCAAGGTCGCCACACACCCGTTCTTCGGCAAGCTGACCTACGTCCGCGTCTACTCGGGCAAGGTCGACTCCGGTAGCCAGGTCATCAACTCCACCAAGGGCAAGAAGGAGCGGCTGGGCAAGCTGTTCCAGATGCACTCCAACAAGGAGAACCCGGTGGAGACCGCCTCAGCCGGCCACATCTACGCGGTGATCGGGCTGAAGGACACCACCACCGGCGACACCCTGAGCGACCCCAACGATCAGATCGTGTTGGAGTCGATGACCTTCCCCGATCCGGTCATCGAGGTCGCCATCGAGCCCAAGACCAAGAGCGACCAGGAGAAGCTGAGCCTCTCCATCCAGAAGCTCGCCGAGGAGGACCCGACCTTCAAGGTGCATCAGGACGTCGAAACCGGCCAGACCGTAATCGGCGGCATGGGCGAACTCCACCTGGACATCTTGGTGGACCGCATGCGCCGCGAGTTCAAGGTCGAGGCCAACGTCGGCAAGCCGCAGGTGGCCTACAAAGAGACCATCAAGCGCAAGGTCGACAAGGTCGAGTTCACCCACAAGAAGCAGACGGGCGGCTCGGGCCAGTTTGCCAAGGTGCTCATCTCCCTCGAGCCCTTCACCGGCGAAGACGGTGCGACCTACGAGTTCGAGAACAAGGTCACCGGTGGACGCATCCCGCGTGAGTACATCCCCTCTGTGGACGCCGGCGCCCAAGACGCCATGCAGTACGGCGTGCTGGCCGGCTACCCGCTGGTGAACCTGAAGGTCACCCTGCTCGACGGTGGTTACCACGACGTCGACTCGTCGGAAATGGCGTTCAAGATCGCCGGTTCGCAAGTGCTGAAAAAGGCTGCGCAGCAAGCGCAGCCGGTGATCCTGGAACCGATCATGGCCGTCGAGGTCACCACGCCCGAGGACTACATGGGCGACGTGATCGGCGACCTGAACTCCCGCCGTGGCCAAATCCAGGCCATGGACGAGCGCAGCGGCGCGCGCGTGGTCAAGGCGCATGTGCCGCTGTCGGAGATGTTCGGCTACGTCGGCGACCTGCGGTCGAAGACTCAGGGCCGGGCGAACTACTCCATGGTCTTCGACTCCTACGCCGAAGTGCCGACGAACGTGTCGAAGGAGATCATCGCGAAGGCGACGGGCGAGTAATCGATGCTGGCGCGACGGGGAGTAACCTTGCCCGGTCACTACCGCGGCACAACTGAAATAACAACACTGCTTTAACAAGCACCAACAAGTCCAGGAGGACACAGAAGTGGCGAAGGCGAAGTTCGAGCGGACGAAGCCGCACGTCAACATCGGGACCATCGGTCACGTTGACCACGGCAAGACCACACTGACCGCGGCTATCACCAAGGTCCTGCATGACAAGTACCCGACGTTGAACGAGTCGCGCGCATTCGACCAGATCGACAATGCGCCCGAGGAGCGTCAGCGCGGTATCACCATCAACATCTCCCACGTGGAGTACCAGACCGAGAAGCGTCACTACGCGCACGTCGACGCCCCGGGCCACGCCGACTACATCAAGAACATGATCACCGGCGCCGCCCAGATGGACGGAGCGATCCTGGTGGTTGCCGCCACCGACGGCCCGATGCCGCAGACCCGCGAGCACGTGCTGCTGGCCCGTCAGGTCGGTGTGCCCTACATCCTGGTGGCGCTGAACAAGGCCGACATGGTCGATGACGAGGAGCTGCTCGAGCTCGTCGAGCTGGAGGTCCGTGAGCTGCTGGCCGCCCAGGAGTTCGACGAGGACGCCCCGGTGATCCAGGTATCCGCGCTCAAGGCCCTCGAGGGCGACGCCAAGTGGGTCGAGTCGGTGGAAAAGCTGATGGACGCGGTCGACGAGTCGATTCCGGACCCGGTCCGCGACACCGACAAGCCGTTCCTGATGCCCGTCGAGGACGTCTTCACCATCACCGGCCGCGGCACCGTCGTCACCGGCCGTGTCGAGCGCGGCGTGATCAACGTCAACGAGGAAGTCGAGATCGTCGGCATCAAGCCGACCAGCGCCAAGACCACGGTCACCGGTGTGGAAATGTTTCGCAAGCTGCTCGACCAGGGGCAAGCCGGCGACAACGTCGGTCTGCTGCTGCGTGGTATCAAGCGCGAGGACGTCGAGCGCGGACAGGTCGTCGTGAAGCCCGGCACCACCACGCCCCACACCGACTTCGAGGGCAGCGTCTACATCCTGTCCAAGGACGAGGGCGGTCGGCACACGCCGTTCTTCAACAACTACCGTCCGCAGTTCTACTTCCGCACGACCGACGTCACCGGCGTGGTGACGCTGCCGGAGGGCACCGAGATGGTGATGCCCGGTGACAACACCGACATCTCGGTGAAGCTCATCCAGCCCATCGCCATGGACGAGGGCCTGCGGTTCGCCATCCGCGAGGGTGGCCGTACCGTCGGCGCCGGCCGGGTCACCAAGATCATCAAATAGTTAGTCCGACAGCAAAGCGGCGCTCACCGAAAGGTGGGCGCCGTTTTGTTTGCAGCGATACGCTGACCCGCATCGTTGTCGGTGTCGGCGGCTGACGATAGGAGCATGCGATGCTAGCGCGTTATCTCAAGGCCCAATTTTGGGTCCTGCTCTGTGGCGGTGCGACCGGGCCGGTACTTATAGCCCTGTACTTCGCGCTGCCCAGCCTGTTTGGCTCCGAGGTCAGTTCTTACGACACCTCGATGTCCTCCACTGTGTCCTCCCTGACGCAGCAGTCCATTCAGTGGATGCTCTGGGTCGGGTTGCTGATCACGGCCGGCGCCGTGCTCGTCGCGCTGTGGTTGGCCAACCGCGGCGCCAAGTCCTCGGCCAAGAGCGCCGCTCTTCACCAGACCGGTGTGCTGACGATGGCCCAGATCACCGGTCTCGGTGAAACCGGGATGCGCATCAACGACCGACCGGTGGTCAACTTGGACTTGCACATCGCCGGACCCGGGTTCGCGTTCGACACCCAAAAGCGGGTTACCGTCGACATCACCAAGCAGGCCATCGTTACGGCGCGCAAGCTCGTAGTTTTGGTGGACCCGAACACGCGTGACTACGAGATCGACTGGCAGGCAAGCGGATTGATCTGCGGCGTGGTACCCGCGCAATTCATGAGCCAAGACGAGAACCGGACGTACGACCTGAGCGGACAGGCCGGCCCGCTGATGGAAATCCTGCAGATATACAAGGCCAACAACCTGCCGATCAGTGGCAAAGTCGACATACGCTCATTACCGGCAGTGCGCCAACAGATCATGGCCGTGGTGCGGCGGGCCGCCGCCCAGCAGCCGGCTGGGGTGGGCGCAGCGGCTGCCGCGCCACCGCAGGCGTCCGTTGGTCAGCGGCTGCAGGACCTGGAGGCGTTGCACAAATCCGGCGCGGTGAGCGCCGAGGAATACGCCAGCAAACGGGCGCAGATCATCTCCGAGATCTGACTTACCGCGCGGCGACGCAAGCAGGACCGGTGACAGCGGAAAGCGGGATCCGGTGGAGGGCTTGCCCCTCCGCGGCGCGCATCGTCGCCGGGCTGAAACACGTTTCAGTTTCGCTGCTAGCCTGATCGGCAGTCGGCGGAAGGGGCTGTTGTGTCTGA
The DNA here is from genome assembly GCA_963751315.1 of uncultured Actinomycetota bacterium. GTDB lineage: Bacteria > Actinomycetota > Actinomycetes > Mycobacteriales > Mycobacteriaceae > Mycobacterium. Next base: position 17,934 of record CAVVUH010000014.1, read on the forward strand.
TGTGTCCGGGGCATTGCAAGGGCGCGTGGCATTCATCACCGGTGCCGCACGCGGACAGGGGCGGGCACATGCGATCCGGCTAGCGCGAGAAGGTGCCGACATCATCGCGCTGGACATCTGCGCACCGGTTTCCGAGAGCATTACCTATGCGGCCGCAACTCCGGAGGAGCTAGCGGAGACCGTCCGTGCGGTGGAGGCCGAAGGGCGCAAGGTATTGGCCCGCGAGGTCGACATCCGCGACGACGCCGCATTGCGCCAACTGGTGAGCGACGGCGTCGAGCAGTTCGGACGGCTCGACATCTTGGTCGCCAACGCAGGTGTGCTCAGTTGGGGACGGGTCTGGGAGCTCACCGACGAACAGTGGGACGCCGTCATCGGTGTCAACCTATCGGGCACCTGGCGCAGCCTGCGAGCGGTGATACCCGCGATGATCGAGGCCGGCAACGGCGGCTCCATCGTCGTGGTCAGCTCGTCGGCCGGCCTAAAGGCCACCCCGGGCAATGGCCACTACTCGGCGGCCAAGCACGGTCTCGTCGGGCTGACCAATACGCTCGCAATTGAGCTCGGCGAGTTCGCCATCCGTGTCAACTCCATCCATCCCTACTCGGTCGACACGCCGATGATCGAGCCGGAGTTGATGATGCAGGTGTTCGCCGAGCATCCCCGTTATGTGCACAGCTTCGGACCAATGCTGCTGCAGCCCAATGGATTTATGGCAGCCGACGAGGTTTCCGATGTCGTGGTGTGGCTGGCCGGCGCCGGCTCCGGCACCTTGACGGGTGCGCAGATCCCCGTCGACAAGGGCGTCTTAAAGTACTAAGACCTTAGTAGCCGTAGCCGGCTGTTTGAACCAAACGTAAGCTGACATTCATCGTGATTTCACATGCATCTTGGCTGTATAACCACGATTTAAAACGTATGTTGGGCCGCATGCGGACCGCCTACCATGCGGAACTCGCCAGGTTGACCGAGCACCTGGGGGAGATGTGCGGGCTGGCCGGGGTTGCCATGGAACACGCAACCCAGGCGCTGCTGCAGGCTGATCTTGTGCTGTCCGAACAGGTTCTTACCGCCCACGACAAAATCGCCGCGATGAGCACCGCCGCTGAGGCGAACGCGTTCGCGCTTCTGGCTCCCCTGCACGCCCCGGTTGTCGGTGACTTGCGGGCGATCGTCAGCGCCCTGCAGATGGTTGTGGAGATCGACCGGATGGCGGCGCTGGCCCTACACGTCGCCCAGATCACCCGCTGGCGTCATCCCCAGCACGCGTTGCCCGAAGAAGTCAACGGATACTTCGCCGAAATGGGCAGGATCGCTGTCAAGTTGGGTAACAACGCGCAAGAGGTGGTGTTGAATCGCGACCCGCTGAAGGCCGCGCGTATCCGCCAAGACGACGACGCGATGGATGAACTGCACCGCCACCTGTTCACCGTGCTGATGGATCAGGAATGGAAGCATGGTGTCGCCGCCGCCGTCGACGTGACCTTGCTCGGCCGGTATTACGAGCGCTTCGCCGACCATGCCGTCCAACTGGCGCGTCGGGTCATCTTCCAGACGACCGGCAGGGTGTCCGACCGGTAGACGGCGCCGACGTACCGCCGACGCCCTGCTAGCTCGCCATCTCCGCCAGCGTGTCGGCGAATCGGTCAACGGCCCAATCGATTTCCGCTGCGGTGATGACCAGCGGCGGGGCAACGCGCAACGTTGATCCGTGCGTGTCTTTGACCAGAACACCGCGCTTGGCCAGTCGCAGGCTGAGCTGCTTTGCGGTGCCGAGCGCCGGATCGATGTCGACGCCGGCCCACAATCCGCGGCCGCGCACCGCCAGCACGCCGTGACCGATTAAGGTTCGCAGCCGCCACTGCAGGCGTCGGCCGAGGTGGGTCGCGCGGTCCTGGAATTCGCCGCGAGCCAGCATCGATACCACGGTGCTGCCGATCGCCGCCGCGAATGGGTTGCCACCGAACGTCGAACCGTGCTCACCGGGATGCAGCACCCCCAAGATGCCGCGATCGGCCACCACCGCCGACAACGGCACCACCCCGCCGCCCAACGCCTTGCCGAGCAGGTAGATGTCGGGCACCACATCCCAGTGGTCGCAAGCGAAGGTGCGGCCGGTGCGGGCCAACCCCGACTGGATCTCATCGGCGATCATCAAAATATTGCGGGCACTGCAGATTTTCCGAACCTCAGGCAGATAGTCGTCCGGCGGCACAATGACGCCGGCTTCACCTTGAATCGGCTCCAGCAGCACTGCAACGGTGTGCTCGTCAATCGCATCGGCCAGCGCGTCGGCGTCACCGAACGGCACCGAACGAAAGCCGGGCGTGAACGGCCCGAAGCCGCTGCGTGCTGTCTGGTCAGACGAAAAGCTGACGATGCTGATGGTACGGCCATGAAAGTTGTTGTCGGCCACCACGATGTTCGCGTGACCGGCCGGAACGCCTTTCACGTCGGTGCCCCACTTGCGTGCGACCTTGATAGCGCTCTCGACCGCTTCGGCGCCGCTGTTCATGGGCAACACCATGTCCTTGCCGCTCAGCGTCGCCAATGCCGCACAAAAGCGGCCGAGCGCCTCGGCGTGAAATGCCCGGCTGACCAGGGTGACCAGGTCGAGCTGGGCATGTGCGGTCGCGGTGATTTCGGGGTTGCGATGCCCGAAATTCACTGCGGAATATGCGGCCAGGCAATCCAGATAGCGGCGACCCTCGACATCGGTGATCCATGCTCCCTCGGCGCTGGCGGCCACCACCGGCAGCGGCGAGTAGTTGTGCGCCGCGTGCTGCTCGTCCAGCGCGATCGCCGACGCGGTGAGTGCGCCGGGGCTGGTGGTCACGGTGTCCAGTACGGTCACGAATACACCTCCAGAGTGCAGCATTTGACAGATCCGCCGCCCTTGAGCAGCTCGGACATCTCTACACCGATCGGCTCGAAGCCAGCCTGGGTCAACTGCTCGGCGAACCCGACCGCTGCGGCCGGGTACACCACGTGGCGGCCATCCGAGACGACGTTGAGGCCGAACACGTAGGCGTCGGCGCTTTCGACCACGATGGCGTCCGGAAACAGCGTTTCCAGTTGCGCGCGTGAAGATTCGGTAAAGGCCGGCGGATAGTACGCGATGGTGGCGTCGTCGAGCACGCTGAGTGCGGTGTCGAGGTGGTAGAAGCGCGGATCGACCAGCTGCAGGCTGACGACCGGCCGGCCGAAGATCTCGGCGATCTCGGCGTGCGCCCGCGGATCCGTGCGAAACCCGGTTCCGGCCAGAATCGTTTCGCCCACCGGCAGTAGGTCGCCCTGACCCTCGTTGACGTGCTGAGTCTGCACGGGGGTGTAGCCTTGCGATCGCATCCAGCCCGCGTAGGCGATGGACTCGTGTTGGCGCTGAGGGTATTTGAACCGTGCGACGACCGCCGTGCCGTTGAGTATCAGCCCGCCGTTGGCGGCGTAGACCATGTCGGGCAGGCCGGGAACGGGTGCGACGAGGTCGACGACGTGCCCAAGCCGTACGTATGTGTCGCGAAGGTGCTCCCACTGTGCGACCGCGACGGCGGTGTCGACGGGGTTGTCGGTGTCCATCCACGGATTGATCGCATAGTCCACAGCGAAAAACTGCGGAGACGTCATGGCGTAGCGCCGAATCCGCGTCGTGCGTTCGGTCATTTTGCCGGTCTCACGCCCCGGGGCTACCGCCGCAGGCTCCGCGAAGATCGTCATAAATCGACGGTATGGGAGCGGCGGCGCGCAATCAAACGACGATCGTTGCTTCTATGTGTGTTGTTCATTGCGCGAAAAGCTGTATTGCGGCAATCTGTTGTGCAGGAGGAATGATGAACCGGTTGGATGGCATCGACGAGCAGATTCTTGCCGAGCTCGCCCAACATGCCCGGGCAACGTTCGCCGAGATCGGTGAGCGGGTCAATCTGTCGGCCCCGGCGGTCAAGCGGCGCGTCGATCGGATGCTTGACAGCGGGGTGATCCGGGGGTTCACCACGGTCATCGATCGCAGTGCGGTGGGTTGGAACACCGAAGCCTACGTGCAGGTGTATTGCCACGGCAGGATCTCGCCCGACGAGCTGCGCCAGGCCTGGATGGATATCCCCGAGGTGGTCAGCGCCGCGACGGCGACCGGGACCGCCGACGCCATCCTGCGTGTACTGGCGCACGACATGAGGCATCTGGAAGACGCTTTGGAGCGCATCCGCACCAGCGCCGACATTGAACGGACCGAAAGCATCGTGGTGCTGTCCAACCTCATCGACCGGTCCAGGGCCGAGGAGACCGCGGCGCTGCATCGACACCCTCGACCACGAGATGCGGGGTGAGCAACTATCCGCCGCCGTAATCGTGTATGAACTCCACGTGACCATTAGCTCAGGCGGTAACGGAATACTGATCGTCGGCGGAGGGCTCGCTGCGACCCGGACCGCTGAGCAATTGCGCCGCGCGGGCTACACCGACACCCTGGCGATCGTCAGCGATGAGGTCCATCTGCCCTATGACCGGCCCCCGCTGTCCAAAGAGGTGCTGCGCAGCGAAGTCGACGACGTGACGCTGAAACCGCGGGAGTTCTACGACGAGCAGAACATCACGCTGCGGCTCGGGTCGGCGGCCACCGGCTTGGACACTGCGGCTCAGACGGTGACTCTCGACGACGGAACGACGCTGGGTTATGACGAACTCGTCATCGCGACCGGCCTAGTGCCGCGGCGCATTCCGGCGTTCCCCGACTTGGACGGCATCCGGGTGTTGCGGTCGTTCGACGAAAGTCTGGCGTTGCGCAAGCACGCGTCCTCCGCGCAGCACGCAGTTGTAGTCGGCGCGGGTTTCATCGGATGTGAGGTGGCGGCCAGTCTGCGCGGGCTGGGTGTCGGCGTCGTGCTGGTGGAGCCGCAGCCCGCGCCGCTGGCAGCGGTGCTCGGCGAGCAGATCGGCGGGCTGGTGGCGCGGCTGCACCGCGCCGAAGGTGTCGATGTGCGCACCGGAGTCGGGGTGGCCGACGTCCGCGGACACGATCATGTCGAGAGCGTGCAACTGACCGACGGAGCCGAGCTGACGAGCGACCTGGTAGTGGTCGGCATCGGCTCCCGGCCGGCGACCGATTGGCTCGACGGCAGCGGCATCGAGGTCGACAACGGCGTGATATGTGATGCGGCCGGACGCACCAGCGCGCCGAACGTGTGGGCGCTCGGTGACGTCGCTTCTTGGCGTGACCCGATGGGGCATCAAGTCCGAGTGGAACATTGGAGCAACGTCGCCGAGCAAGCCCGGGTCGTGGTGCCTGCGATGCTCGGGCAAGATGCGCCGTCGAACGTCGTCGTTCCGTATTTCTGGAGCGATCAATATGACGTCAAGATTCAATGCCTGGGCGAACCAATCGCCACTGACACCGTGCATCTCGTCGAGGACGATGGCCGCAGATTCCTCGCGTACTACGAGCGTGATGGCGTGGTGGCCGGCGTTGTCGGCGGCGGTATGCCCGGCAAGGTCATGAAGACTCGAGCCAAGATCGCCGCCGCGGCGCCGATTTCCGAGGTGCTGACCTGACGCCAAGACGTCAATTCAAGAACTGCTCAACGGCTTTGCGGATGTCGGGAAGTGCTGTTCCCGCCTGGTGTTCGATGAGGGCGGCTTCGGCGACCATGCCCACCCACAACTGTGCGCTTTCGTAGGGGTGGAGGCGTTTCAGTGCGGCGAAGTCGGCTTGGCATTGCTCGGCGCTGGCGGTGTTGCGGCGCGTGATTTCGTCGGTTACGGCGGGCTCGGCGCGCGCTTCGAGCAGCAGAGCGCGCACGCCGCGGTCGCTCAGGCACCCGTCGAGGTAGGTGTTTGCGATGGTGGTCAGACGGTTGCGCCCGGGTGGCATGCCGATGGTGGCGGCCTGTATCCGGGTGGCCAAGCGTTCATGGAATTCACGGTGCAGCGCAAGCAGATACGAGGCGCGGTCGCCGAAGTGGTGAAAGAACGTTCCTTTTGCCACTCCGGCGTCCGCAACGATGAGATTGACGCTCAGTCCGGTGAGGCCGGTGCTTTCGGCCAGGCGTAGACCCGCATCGATCAGTGCTTCTCGGGTTCTGGCCATCGCCTCCTTGCGCCGACCCGTTCCAGTCGCGGGCGGCGTCGAGGTCATGTGAGCACTTTAGCCGCGGCTTTGCGGCGACTGCGGCGGGTGAACAGCTCGCCGGCTGCGGGAACACTCATCGGTTACTCCTTTCGGTTACTCCTTGAGGCCTGAACATTTGCCATGATATGGTTGACCGACCAGTCGGTCAATGAGAGGAGTTGTGATGGTCAACATGGTCGAGACGCGAGTGGGGCAGGTTGCCTACAGCGATGCCGGGGAAGGACCTGTCGTGGTGTTGCTCCACGCGACGCTGCACGATCGGCGCGACTTCGACGCCATCGTGCCGAACCTTCTTCACGACCACCGCGTGATCGCACTGGACTGGCCGGGCCACGGTGACTCGCCGGCCCCGGCGCCGAGCTATGCGCCGGCCGCGGCCGCTTTCGCCGACGCTCTCGCCGACGTCGTGACCGCACTCGACCTGCCGCCCGCCGCGTTCGTCGGCAACTCCGTAGGCGGCTTCGCCGCCGCTCGGTTGGCGATCACTGACCCGCAACGGGTTTCGCGGTTGGTGTTGGTCAATGCCGGCGGATTTACCGCCAGCCCGATCACCAACCTCTACTGCCGAACGCTCGGAACGCCGGCGGTGATGAAACGTGTCCTGCCGCGGTCAATCCGCAGCTACATGCAGGCGACTAGCGAGAACGACTACGCCGTGCAGGAACGCGCGTTAGCGCGGGCACACACCCAAGACGGTGTCATTCTTACGGCCGCATTGTGGCGCAGTTTCGCTGCGCCCGAATATGATCTGCGCCCGCACGCCGACCGCATCACCGCGCCGTGCCTGGTTGTCTGGGGATCGAAAGATACCGCAATCCCCATGCGATTGGGCCGGGCCACCGCGGCCGCGATTCCCGGGTCGCGGCTGGAAGTCCTGCCAACAGGCCACGTCCCGTTTTCCTCAGACCCCGCCGGATTCCTGGCCATCGCCGCGCCGTTCTTGGCCGCCGCACGCGGGAGCGTGCAGTAATCCGACGGTCAGAAACCGGTCGACCTGCAACTCGCCGCTATTCCCAGGTCACCGGGGGCCCGTGCGGCGAACATGCGGCCAGTAGCGTGTCGTCACCACCCGGCCAACAGCGGGCGCGAACGGTGAACTCGACCGGAGAATCGGGTGCTCGCCGCTGCGGCTCCAGCATCAGATGGGCCAACGGCGAGTCGGCTCGGGCTTGGGCTCCCAGTGCGTCGATCCCGGCTCGGACGGCGGCCTGGTCATCCGCCGAAAGGTACTGCCACATGATGGAATGCCAGAGCACGGTTAGCGCGCCGACGGCGACACTGAGGCCGGCGACCGCGTCGACGGCATCGCAGCGGTGCAACGGCGCCGGGACGCGCCGAGCGATGCCGATCGCGCCGCGCAACCGTTCCAGTCGTGCCGGCTGATCAGGCCAGACATAGCTCAGCAGCGTTAATTCCCCGTCCCGGCTGGTGGCATCCAGCGGCGCGATGTCGTAGCCATGACGCTCCACGATCCGCAGGGCCGCGGCGGGCGGCAATTGGCCGCGCCACGCGTCGTCGATGGTCACCGGTGAGTCGGTCGGACCCCACTGGCCGTTCGGATAGCGATAGCGGTAATAGTCGGCTCGCAGGTTGAGTCCAGCACTGCAGCCGATCTCGAAAAGCCGGACCGGCAAGGCGAATCGGTGGGCGAGGATAAGCAGGCCGCCGATGAGCGCGGCGGCGCGACCCACCTCGTTGGTTTGCGGCGGCTGATTGAGGGCGGCACGCAGATGGTCGGCGTGGTCAGACGCGGCGAGCGCGATGTCGGGCCAAGCCGCTTCGGCATCCCACTGCCCGCCCGTGCTCGGATACCAGCGGCGTAGTCGCGACGCGCGGCCGTCGAGCGCCAGCCGGTGCAACCCGCCGAGCAGTCGCAGCGGCAGCGCTAGCCGACCAGAGTCGCTTTCGTGTCCGGACAGGATTTCCGCGAAGACACCGCCGGCTTCGACGTCGGCGGTCACCCGGTCCAGCAGCTCGCCGTACATCGGCGAGCCCATGCCCGCGCAGACCTGGCCCTGCAAGTGGAGCGACCGCACCAGGCGGCTGTCGTCGGCGCGGGGGCTCACTGGTCCAGCTCGTCGAGTCCGGCGCGGACGACGTCGAACGCACCCCCGAGAGCGTCTGGCAACGAAACGGATTCGTCGTCCAGCCAGTGCTCGTAAGCGCTCAGGGCGACGCCAAGCATCGTCCATGCGACGGTCTGAGGCAGCAAGTCGGTAGTTCGAGCAACGGATCGGCGTGCCACGAACTCGGCGATTACCTCGCGCCAGCCGGCATACATCGTCATCGAATAGGCTTGCAGTTCAGCGGTTTGCAAGATTACCCGCATTCGCTGGCGATGTCGTATCGTTTCCGATGCGTCAAAGGTGTTGAACGACAACAGCGCGGCGCGCAGCGCCTCGCCGATCGGCATACCCGGATCAACATTGTCCAATAGCTCGCGCAGGTGCTGCAGATGCCCGTCGAAGTCTCCCCACGGGATTGCGTTCTTGGAGCCGTAGTAACGAAACACGGTGCGACGGGCGATCCCTGCGGCCTGTGCGACGTCGTCGACGCTCACCTCGCCGAAGCCGCGGTCGGCGAAGAGTCGCAGGGCAACATCGGTGATGTGCTGCGGGGTCGTGGAACGGCGCCGGCCGACCCGCGCCTGCTGCAGCATGTACCACTCCTTTTCAGATTGCCTCTTCCCATTCTGGCACTCGATGCCATATCCTGACGAAGATTCTCACCGGATCGACGCGACTTGTCGAGCCCCTGATAACGAAAGGCAACGTCATGGAGCCGAACCAGCAGACAGAGAGGGACGCCGGAGCCGCCTTGCCGGCGACATCCGACACCGAGCTCGTCACCGAGTCCTTGGTGGAAGAGGTGTCCATCGACGGGATGTGCGGGGTCTACTGATCGTGGCCGCCTCCGCGAAGGCGGGCGACTGCGCGTTTGATCCCGAACGCGCGTGGCGTTTGCACCCGCAGGTGGCCGTGCGGCCCGAACCGTTCGGCGCGCTGTTGTATCACTTCGGCACCCGCAAACTGTCGTTCCTCAAGAACCGCACCATCCTTGCGGTGGTGCAATCCCTGGTCGACTACCCGGATGTTCGGGCCGCCTGTCGCGCCGCCGGAGTCGAGGACACCAGACAGGGTCCTTACTTACATGCGCTGAGCGTGTTGGCCGGGTCCAACATGCTTGTGCCCGTCGGGCCAAGGGAGGCCGCGTGACAACCGTCGTGCCGCGCCTGGTCGAGCAGTTCGAGCGCGGGTTGGACGCACCGATCTGCCTCACCTGGGAGCTCACCTACGCATGCAATCTGGCGTGCGTGCATTGCCTGTCTTCGTCGGGCAAACGCGATCCGCGCGAACTGTCCACGCAGTCGTGCAAAGACATCATCGATGAGCTGGAACGCATGCAGGTGTTCTATGTCAACATCGGTGGCGGGGAACCGACCGTTCGGCCGGATTTTTGGGAGCTGGTGGACTACGCCACCGCTCACCACGTCGGCGTGAAATTCTCCACCAATGGGGTTCGGATCACGCCCGAGGTAGCCGCCCGGTTGGCCGCCAGCGACTACGTCGACGTCCAGATCTCGCTGGACGGCGCGACCGCCGAGGTCAACGACGTGGTCCGGGGCACCGGGTCCTACGCGATGGCCATCCGCGCTCTGGAAAACCTTGCCGCCGCCGGATTCTCCGACGCCAAGATCTCAGTGGTCGTCACCAGACACAACGTCGACCAGCTCGACGAATTCGCCTCGCTGGCAAGCCGTTACGGCGCCACACTACGTATCACTCGGCTGCGCCCATCGGGCCGTGGCGCCGACGTCTGGGATGAGCTGCATCCAACCGCCGACCAGCAGGTCCAGCTTTACCAATGGCTGGTCGCCAAGGGCGAGCGAGTGTTGACCGGCGATTCCTTCTTCCACCTGTCGGGACTCGGCGAACCGGGCGCGCTGTCCGGTCTGAACATGTGCGGAGCCGGGCGGGTGGTGTGCCTGATCGATCCGGTCGGCGATGTGTATGCTTGTCCGTTCGCCATCCATGACCGCTTCCTCGCCGGAAACATCTTGTCCGACTCCGGCTTTGGGACTGGCTTCGCCAACGTGTGGAAGAACGCTCCGTTATTTCGTGAGCTACGCGAGCCGCAGTCGGCCGGCGCCTGCGGCAGCTGTGGGCATTACGACAGCTGCCGGGGCGGATGCATGGCGGCTAAGTTCTTCACCGGTCTGCCGATCGACGGCCCTGATCCGGAATGCGTTCAGGGCTATGGCGTCCCCGCTCTGGCGCAAGAGCGCGACAAACCCCGCCCCGCAGGGGATCACTCGCACGGACGGCGGCGCAGCGGACCGGTGCCGCTGACGCTGTCGTTACATCCCCCCATGCAGCCACCTCTAGCGCCGAAGCGGCTCTGCAACGAAAGCCCGGTCTAGTCGTGGCCCGTGACGTCTGGTTCGAGACGGTCGCCATCGCGCAGCAACGGGCGAAACGGCGACTGCCGAAATCGGTGTATGCCGCACTGGTCGCCGCCAGCGAGAAGGGACTGACCGTCTCCGACAACGTCGAGGCGTTCAGCGAGCTCGGCTTCGCACCTCATGTGGTCGGGGCTATCGAAAAGCGTGACCTCTCGACAACCGTTATGGGACAAGAGATTTCCCTGCCGGTGATCATCTCGCCCACAGGTGTGCAAGCGGTCGATCCGGACGGTGAAGTGGCGGTCGCGCGGGCCTCCGCCGCGCGCGGCACGGCGATGGGGTTGTCCTCGTTCGCCAGTAAACCGATCGAGGAGGTCATCGCCGCCAACGGAAAGCTGTTCTTCCAGGTCTACTGGCTCGGCGGGCGCGAGGCGATCGCGCAGCGCGTCGAGCGGGCCCGGCAGGCCGGCGCCGTTGGCCTGATCGCGACCACCGACTGGTCGTTCTCCCACGGGCGGGACTGGGGTAGCCCCGCGATCCCGGAGCAGATGAACCTGCGGACCATCCTGCGGCTATCGCCGGAGGCCATCACCCGTCCGGGCTGGCTGTGGAAGTACGGCAAGACGCTGCGCCCGCCGGACCTGCGGGTGCCCAACCAGGCCACCCGCGGCGAGCCCGGGCCGCCGTTCTTCGCCGCCTACGGGGAGTGGATGGCGACGCCACCGCCGACCTGGGAGGACATCGCCTGGCTGCGCGAGCTGTGGGGCGGGCCGTTCATGCTCAAAGGCGTGATGCGCGTCGACGACGCCAAAAAGGCTGTGGACGCCGGTGTTTCGGCAATCTCGGTGTCCAACCACGGCGGCAACAACCTAGACGGCACGCCGGCGTCGATCCGCGCGCTGCCCGCGGTTGTCGACGCGGTTGGCGACCAGATCGAGGTGTTGCTGGACGGCGGTGTCCGCCGCGGCGGCGACGTCGTCAAGGCGCTGGCGTTGGGAGCGCGTGCGGTCATGATCGGCCGCGCCTACCTCTGGGGCCTGGCGGCCGCCGGGCAACAGGGTGTCGAGAACGTTCTCGACATCCTTCGCGGCGGCATCGACTCCGCGCTGATGGGGCTCGGACGCGCGTCCGTGCACGACCTCAACCCGGACGACATCCTGGCGCCGCCCGGGTTTGCTCGAGCGCTCGGGGTGCCCCCACCCGCGCCGGAAACGTAGACACGACGCATGCGAGACCAGCGAGCATCCTGATACTCACGTGGCGGACGTGGCAGCGGTGACCCGGTTTAATGAACGGTCGGCGGCAAAAAATTTTTCGAGAGCGCCAACAATCAATGCACGACAGGTGAATTCGGCCTACCATCACCGAGTGGCTGTCCTCGCCGAACTTGGGGGCTCGACGTCGAGCCAGCTCCAAGGCATGTCGTTGGGCGTGGCCATCCCGGTTGGATCCACCGAACAGCATGGCCCTCACCTGCCGCTGGACACCGACACGCGGATTGCGACTGCCGTCGCCCACGGGGTGACTGCCCGCCTGGCCGGCGCCGCGGGGTCCGGCGGCCCCGAGCTGGATTGGGCGGTGGCACCGGCCATCGCCTACGGCGACAGCGGTGAGCACCAAAGCTTCCCCGGAACCATCTCCATCGGCACCGAGGCCCTGACTACGCTGCTGCTGGAGTACGGCAGGTCGGCTACCTGTTGGGCGCAGCGGCTTCTCTTCATCAACGGCCACGGCGGCAATGTCAGGGCGCTGCGCCGCGCCGTGGGCCAACTGCGATCCGAGGGGCGTGACGCCGGGTGGTGCCCGTGCGTGGTGGCAGGTGCTGACGCCCACGCCGGGCATGCAGAAACTTCAATATTGCTGCATATTTCGCCTGGCGACGTGTTAACCGACCGGTGGCGTGCGGGCAACGGTGCGCCGTTGTCCGACCTGCTACCGTCGATGCGGCGCGGAGGAGTAGCGGCGGTCAGCGAGGTCGGGGTGTTGGGTGACCCCACCACCGCGACCGCTGCAGAGGGGGAGCGGATGCTCGGGGAGATGGTCGACGATTGCCTGAGCCGGGTCGGACGTTGGACGCCCGCGGCTGACGGGATGCTCACATGACCCGCGCCGACGACGACGGTGCCGGCTTGAATCGGGGGGGTCCCCCCGCTTGCGGGGGAGAGTGGCGCACATGACTCAGGCGCGGTTGCCGGACGGGTTTGCTGTGCAGGTCGACCGGCGGGTGAGGGTGCTTGGCCAGGGCTCCACTTTGCTGGGCGGCTCTCCCACCCGGTTGTTGCGGTTGGCGCCGGCCGCTCAGGACATGCTCGCCGACGGCCGCCTCAAGGTCCACGACGCAGTGAGTGCCGAGCTGGCCCGAACCTTGCTGGACGCGACGGTGGCTCACCCGCGGCCCGCGGGTGGCCCGTCTCATCGCGATGTGACTGTAGTAATTCCGGTGCGGGACAACGCTTATGGCTTGTGCCGGTTGGTCACCGCGTTACGTGACTTGCGCATCATCATCGTTGACGACGGCTCATCGACACCGATCGAGCGCGACAACATTGCGGGCCAGCACTCCGACATCGAGGTGCTGCGGCATGGGCAAAGCAAAGGGCCCGCGGCAGCCCGCAATACGGGTCTTGCCGCCTGCAAAACGGGCTTCGTCGCCTTCCTGGACTCCGACGTCGTTCCGCGCCGCGGATGGCTGGAGGTACTGCTCGGGCATTTCTGTGACCCCACCGTGGCGCTGGTCGCCCCCCGAATCGTCGGTCTGGGCCAGACCGACCATTTGGTAGCCCGCTATGAGGCGGTGCGCTCGTCCCTGGACCTTGGCCAGCGTGAAGCCCCGGTCATCCCGTACACCAGCGTCTCCTATGTGCCCAGTGCGGCGATCGTTTGCCGGACGTCCAAACTGCGCGACATCGGGGGCTTCGACGAGACCCTGCGCTCCGGTGAGGATGTGGATCTGTGCTGGCGACTTGTCGAAGCCGGTGCCAGGCTGCGCTACGAGCCGATCGCTCAGGTGGGGCACGATCATCGAACGCAATTGCGGGATTGGATTGCGCGCAAGGCATTTTACGGTGAATCCGCGGCCCCGTTGTCGGTGCGTCACCCGGACAAGATCGCGCCGCTGATGATATCCGGCTGGGCACTTGCGGCATGGGTCCTGATGGCCATCGGGTCGAGCTTCAGTTATCTGGCGTCGCTGCTGGTGGCTGCGCTGACGGGTCGTCGCATCGCGAAAACGTTGCAGGGGTCTGACACCCGGATCTGGGATGTGCTGGCGGTAGCTGCCCGCGGCCTGTGGTCGTCGGCGATGCAACTGGCGTCGGCGATTTGCCGGCATTATTGGCCCATCGCTTTGCTGGCGGCCATCGTGTTCCGGCCCTGCCGCCGCGTCGTGCTGATCGCTGCCGTTCTCGACGGGGTGGTGGACTGGGCCAGCCGCCGGCGATCGGCCGACGAAGATGCCCGACCGATCGGGCTGCTGACCTACGTACTGCTCAAGCGTCTCGATGACCTGGCCTACGGCCTCGGGCTGTGGTACGGCGTGGTACGGGAGCGCAATATCGGCCCGCTCAAACCGCAGATTCGAGTCTGACTCCTGACTGCAGCTGCGCTGCACAGCGATGTGCTGATCATCGGTGCGGGAAGCGCGGGATCTGTTGTTGCCAGCTGTCTTTCGGTGGATCCCCACTGCGTGGTGACCGTACTGGAGGCCGGACTCGGGCTCGCCGATCCGGCATTGCGGGCCGAAACGACCAACGGATCCCGGCTGCCGATCGGCCCAGCCAGCCCGCTCGTCCAGCGGTATCAAACCCAACTTACCGAGCGGCCGGCTCGGCAGACCACGATCATGCGTGGCGCAACGATCGGCGGTTCCGGTGCCGTCAACGGCGGATACTTCTGCAGGGGTTTGCCCCGCGACTTCGACGGCTACGGCATGCCCGGGTGGGCGTGGTCAGACGTCGTCGGTCACTTCCGGGCCATAGAGACCGACCTGGACTTCACCGGACCCGCCCACGGTGACTCCGGCCCGATTCCGGTTCGTCGAGCTCGCGAAATCGTCGGCAGTACGGAGTCTTTCGTAGTAGCGGCAGAGCAGGCCGGGTTTCCCTGGATATCCGACCTCAACGATGTGACAGATGCTTCCGCCTTACCGCCGGGTGTCGGTGCCGTCCCACTCAACATCGTCGACGGTGTCCGCACCGGCTCGGGTGCCGCATATCTGTTGCCCGCGTTGGAACGAGCGAATCTCTCGCTTGTGACCCAGACACGAGTAGTGCGGCTGCGTTTCTCGGGCAGCCGCGCCGTCGGTGTGGACGCGATCGGACCGGGGGGCCCGATCACCGCTACGGCCGATCGAATTGTGCTGTCCGCCGGAGCCATCGAATCCGCACACCTGCTCATGCTTTCCGGTGTCGGTGACGAGGCCGTGCTGCGGGCCGCCGGGATAGAAGTCGTGGCCCGGCTGCCGGTCGGAATGGCGTGTAGCGACCATCCTGAATGGGTGCTGCCGACCAATTGGGAAGTGGCTCCCGGTCGACCCGTGCTCGAAGTGGTGCTCAGCACCCCCGAGAACATTGAGATACGGCCGTATACCGGAGGTTTCGTGGCGATGGTCGGCGACGGCACCGCGGGCCATCCGGACTGGCCGCACATCGGTGTAGCGCTCATGCAGCCGCGCGCACGCGGTCGCATCGCGCTGGTATCGGCTGATCCTCTGGTGCCGCCGCGCATCGAGCATCGCTACGACAGTGAACCCAGCGATGTGGCCGCGTTACAGCAAGGCTGCGCGTTGGCTCGCGAATTGGTTGCTTCGACAACCCAACTCGGCGAACCGGCATGGGCGACATCACAGCATTTGTGCGGCAGTGCACAGATGGGCGCCGAAGGGGATCCGACGGCTGTCGTCGATCACCGGTGCCGAGTGCACGGTATCGACGGCCTTTGGGTGATCGACGGTTCAGTGCTGCCGGCGATCACCAGCCGTGGCCCGCACGCCAGCATCGTGATGCTCGGTCACCGGGCAGCCGGGTTGGTCAGCTAACGTCAGGCCTGGTGCCGGCCGGCCGCGTCGCCGCGACGGAGCGAGGTGATTCGTCGGACCGGGCGCAGCTGTCGGCCGTCGCGGCCCGGCGCCCAGGCGCCGATCACCAGTGCTGCTACGGCGATGATCACGCCCATTACCAGTAACGACGACTCCATCGCCCGCAGGAATGCGGTTTGGCTGAATTCGGCGAGCTGAGCACCCTGTGGGCCAACCGTTTTGGCAACCTGGAGTGCCTGAGCCAGCGAATGAGACGCCGGTGCCCGCAGCGGTTGCGGGAAGGCCGCCAGCTGCGAAGCGATGGCGTGGGTGTACCGCGCCGCCAGGATGGAACCCGCTAGGGCGATGCCGAGGGCCGCGCCAACCTCGCGGGTGGTGTCGTTCACGGCCGAGGCGACACCCTGCTTCTCGTCGGGCACTGCCGCCATGATCGCGAATGTGCTCGGTGCCGTGCAGAATCCGATGCCGGTACTCATCACGAGCAATGGCCACATCATGTCCCAGTACGGCGAGTGAAGCTGCAGGACACGCAGGCACAGGAATCCGACCGAAATCAGCAGTAGACCAACGAACACCACCAGCCGCAAGCCCATTCGGGGCAGATACCAGTGGGCGAGCGCGGACAACGTCAGCATCGGCACCATCAGCGGACTCAACGCGAAGGCGGTCTGGATCGGGCTGTAGCCCATCACCAGCTGGATGTATTGCATGATGAGGAAAAAGAAGCCGAACATCGCCAGGAAAAACACGGTGATCGTCGCCGATCCGGTGGCGAAGTCTGGTTTGCGGAATAACCGAACGTCGAGCAGGGGATGGCGCCGTCGTGCCTCGATGAATCCGAACGCGACCGCGAGCACCGCCCCGGCGCCCATCGACCCGCAGACCAGTGGGTGAGTCCAGCCGCGTGCGGGTGCCTCGAGCACGCCGTATACGAAAACCGCGACAGCACCGGCGATTAACGCCGCACCGACCCAATCCAGCGGGGTGGCCTCCTCGTCGCGTGAGGACTGCACTGTGCACGCCAAGACGAAGATCAGCGCCGCAGAGACCGCGAAGGCCCAGAAGATGGATCGCCACGACCAGAAGTGCAGCAAAGTCCCAGACCCGAGCATGCCAATGACGGCGCCCGAGCCCGCGACGCCCGCCCAAATACCGACAGCCTTCGCGCGCTGGTCGTCGCGGTGGGTGGCCGTCAACAGCGACAAGGTAGCGGGCATGATGAACGCCGCTCCGGCGCCGGCGATCCCGCGGGCGACGATGAGCTGCAGCGGACTGGAAAAAACCGTCGACGCCAAGGACGCGATGGCGAAGGCGGCCAAGCCGAATAGGAAAGCGCCGCGACGGCCGTAGCGGTCGCCGATGGCCCCGGCGGGCAACAACAGGCATGCCAAGACCACCGAGTAGCAGTCCACAATCCAGGTCAGCTGCGACTGCGTCGCCGACGTGGCTACGGCGATGTCGCCCAGCGCGGTGTTCAACGCGACCATTGACGCGATCACCAGCGTGACGCCCATGCATGCCACGACCATCGTCCAGATTCGTGCGCGGTTCGAACCGAGGACGGCCGTCGCTTCAGTACGCTGGTCAGATCGGACGAGGGTTTCGACCATAGCGATGCGTCTCCTTTCGGCGACGAGTTAAGTTTGAGACTAACAGTCTCGTACATAGACGGACAGTCTTGTTGTTAAACACGGAGGTGGTCGACATCACCGACAAGACCGATCCACGGCCGGCGCGATCTCGCGCTCGTTTGCTTGAAGCTGCCACCGCGCTGCTTCGCTCCGGTGGCCCAAGTGCGGTAACCGTCGATGCGGTCACCCGTGCTGCCAATGTGGCGCGTGCCACCTTGTATCGCCACTTCCCGAGCGGAAACGACTTGCTGGCAGCGGCATTCAACAGTCTGATACCGCCGGCGCCGATGCCGTCCGATGATGGGCCGCTGCGCGATCGCCTCATCACGTTGGTGATGGCCTGGGGACAATCGATCGCTGAGGCCCCCGGCATGGTGACGGCGATGAGTTGGCTGGCGCTGGGGCCGGACTTGGAGCAGCTGCCAGAGGCCCGTCAGGGCCGCACAGCCGACAGCCCGGCGGTCAGCACTCTGCGCGAACGGATCGCTCAGCAGTACGCCGCGCCGTTCGACGCCGTCTTCGATAGCCCTGAGGCAGCCGAGTTGGGCGAGATCGACCGTACCCGGGCGATCGCGCTGCTGATCGGCCCGGTGGTATTGGGCCGGCTGTCCACCCTGCCCGATTTCGATTACCGGGAATGCGCCCGAGCCGCTGTTGACGGCTTCCTGCACGTGCAGCGCACCCAGGACACGTCGCTCAACGCAGCTCGTAGCGAATCGGCAGGTGCTTGAGGCCACCCACGAACGTCGTGGCTTTCAGCTCCGGATTTCCGTTCAGCTCAACGGATTTCAGCCGTGGGACCAGCTCGGTAAAGAAACTGTTCACCTCCATCCGCGCCAGCGCGGCACCCAGGCAGAAGTGCACGCCGTAACCGAACGCCACGTGCTTATTCGGATCACGGCCGACGTCGAAGCGAAACGGATCGTCGAAGGCATCCTCGTCACGGTTGCCAGAGACGTAGGACAGATACACTGCTTCGCCCTTGGCGATCGGCACCCCGCGCACCGTGGTGTCCGCGGTGGCGGTCCGCATGAATTCCTTGACCGGGGTCACCCAGCGGGTCATTTCCTCGGTGGCCAGCGGCATCAAATCGAGGTTGTCGCGCAAGCGCTCCCGTTGGTCCGGGTTTTCGATGAGAGCCTGCAGACCTCCGGCGATCGTCGCGCTGGTGGTGTCGTGACCCGCGCTGGCGATGATGACGTAGTAGGACGCGGTGTCGACGTCGGACAGCGGCTCGCCGTCGATGCGCGCGTTGGCGATCGCCGACGCCAGGTCTTCGGTCGGATGCTCGCGGCGCGACGTGGTGAGTGAGTTGAAGTAGCCGAAAAAGTCGAGCAGAACCTGCAGTTGCTCCTCGAGCGTGGTGCCGCGCCGGAATTCGGCGTCGTCACCGCCGAACAGTTCTTGGGTGAGTTTGAGCATGCGGGGAAAGTCTGATTCCGGCAGGCCGAGCAGCGACATGATCACGTAGAGCGGGTAATTCACTGCGACCTCCTGTACGAAGTCGCACTCGTTGCCCGCGGCCATCATCTTGTCGACATGGATCTTGGCCAGCTCGTCGACGCGGACTTTGAGCGCCCGCATCGCCTTGGGGCGAAACCAATCCGCGCCGATCGCGCGTACCACCCGGTGTTGGGGGTCGTCCATGTGGATCAGGGTGCGCAGCCCCATGCCGGCGTCGAGCTGTTGATGCGCGAAATCGTCGGCTTCGGCGGTGGCCAGCAGCGGCCGCGGCTCGTTGATGAAAAGATCGTTGGCACGCTCGATCTCCACGATGTCGGCGTGTTTGGTGATCGCCCAAAAGGGCCGGTAGGGCGGGCAGTCAACCAGCGACACCGGTGCGTGTGCGCGAAGATGGGTCAGTGCTGCATGCAGCCGCGGCTCGTCCGCATAGGATGTCGGATCGGCGAATACCTTCGCAGCTTCGTCAATGATTGGTGTGCTCATCGGCCTTCTCACCCGTTCGCGCGGCTTTTTGACAGGTGTCAACTTCAACAGTATCCGTGATCGCCGATTACGGCGAGGCGGTTTTCGTCGATCCGTAGGCTGGGATACCGTGCCGACCCGATCATCTCGTCCGCGACGAGCATGGGCTGCGCTGCTGGTGACGGCAGTGGTGGTGGCATGCTGCGGCCGGGGCGGCGGGATGACATCGTTGAAGTCCGAACCGGCGTATGCCGGCCCGCTGGACGCCGGTGTCGTGCGCACCTCAATGGGCCTGATGCGCGGCATGGTCGCCGCGGATTACCGTTTGTTTCAAGGCATTCCGTATGCGGCACCGCCTCTAGGGCCGTTGCGGTGGCAGCCGCCGCGGCCGGCGGCGAAGTGGTCGGGGACGCTGGACGCCACCAAGCCGGGGCCGCAGTGCATGCAGGACACCGGCCCCAACCCGCACGTCGGCAAGCCGACCAGCGAAAACTGCCTCACTCTCAACGTCTGGACTCCGGCGCGCGGACGAGGCGCCGATAAACGCCCGGTGATGGTGTGGATCCACGGTGGGGGCTTCGTCACCGGCAGCAGCGACATCTACCACTCGCGTTCGCTGGCCGCGAAGGGCCACATCGTCGTCGTCACCATCAACTACCGGCTGGGTGCGCTGGGATTTCTAGCCCACCCATCACTGGGCCTGCCGGGATACCTCGGGAACTACGGGCTGGCCGACCAGCAGGCCGCGCTGCGCTGGGTCCGCGACCACATCGCCGATTTCGGCGGTGATCCGCGCAAAGTGACCATCGCCGGCGAATCCGCGGGTGGCATGTCGGTGTGCGATCACCTGGTGGCGCCCGGATCGGCGGGGCTGTTCCGCGCGGCCATCATCCAAAGCGCGCCATGTCAGGCGCAGGCCGATCTGGCCACTGGGCGGAGGCACAGTGTGGATTACGCGGCGTCAGTGGGGTGCCGCAATCCCGCTACGACGGCGCAGTGTCTGCGCGCGCTGCCGGCGAGCGCGCTTGACCGTCCGCCCTGGTACGTCTTCATCGGGGACTCCGACGCGCTGTCTGGCCCGGTCACCGGGACAGCGGGGCTGCCAGACGGGCCGGTTGCGGCATTCGCCGACGGTCGGGCGGCCCGCGTTCCGGTGTTGATCGGGGTTAACCACGACGAGTTCACCATGTTCGCGGCGCTGCGCTATTTGAAGTTGGGTCGGGGTGTCAGGTCCGCCGAGTACCCGCGCTTGCTCGCCGACATCTTCGGTGCCGACGGTGCCCCGGTGGTGGCGCATTATCCGCCCGATCACTACGGCGGGGACGCGTCGCTTGCCTACTCGGCCGCAGTCACTGACGGCGTCTTCTCTTGCGCCGCCGACCGATTGGCCGACTCGCTGAGCCAAGGCGCACCGGTGTATGCCTACGAATTCGACGACCCTCACGCGCCGGCGCCGAATCGGTTGCGAGAGGCTCCGTTTCCGCTCGGCGCCAGCCACGCATTGGAGCTGCGGTACCTGTTCAACGTCGGCGGGGCGGCGCCGCTGGATCCCGAACAGCGGATGCTGTCCGACCAGATGATCAGCTACTGGAGCCATTTCGTCGCCACTGGCGCACCGAAGGCCACCGGCCAGCCTCGCTGGCCGGCCAAAAATGGCGATCCCGACCACAATTTCTGGATGTCGTTGCGTCCGGGCGGCAGCGGGGTCATCAACAACTTCGAGGAATTACACCAGTGCCCATTCTGGGCGTCGCTGAAGGGCAGGTCGTGAGCACGCCAGAGCCAGGCCCCTTCACCGAAGATTGGTTGGCGGCCTGGAACGGCCATGACATCGATGCGGTGCTCGCTCATTTCCACGACGACGTCGTCTTCACCTCACCGATTGCGGCTCGGGTGGTGCCCGAGTCCGGAGGAATGGTCCGCGGGAAGGTGGCATTGCGCGCCTACTGGAACGCCGCACTGAAGACCATGCCCGACCTTCATTTCGACATCGTCGGTGTGTATCAGGGCGAGTCGGTCGTGGTCATCAACTACCGCAATCAGAGCGGCGCCGTCGTGAACGAGGTGCTGGAGTTCGACGGCGGGCGCGTGTGTCGCGGGCAAGGGACGTACTTAACTCCCACCTAGCCGACCGGCGTGACCCAGGTGGTGATGTCTGCGTGCACCACTTCGGCGCCACTTGCGCACCCGCACTTCGGCCAGGCCTGGCTCCATCCGCACCACGTGTGGCAGTACCGAGGCGAAGTACGGAACCCGCGCCATCGCCGCCGCGGAGAAGAGTCGAGTGCCACCTGGACGGCCGGAAAGCCGCCGCCATACCGCATACGTGCTGGTCGGGCTTGTCGTGCCAACCTATCTTACTCAAGAGTAAGGACACCCGGTTCGGTCCGGCGACGCCCTGGTGCGGCTCGCGACGGCGCTGCCGCTCAGCCGGACCGGTCATCAGGGTGCGGGGATTTGGCCGATACCAGGATCTAGGGCATACTGTTCAGGTTGCCTTGCGCCGGGTTTAGGCCTGGTCGGGCATACGACCAGCGCCCAAACGGGCGCGTCCGGTCCCATCCTTGGAACGCGACGAATTTCAGCCTTGAAATAAGCGCGCCAAGGCCGCGTGCGGGCGACACACCCGACCGCGGGGACCGGTGGACCAAGACAGGTAAACAGCGGCGCAACATCCGGGCGTGACGCCAGATCGATTCGGGCGCGCCCAACGGAACACGGGTTCCGGACATTGGAGAGTGAGGTAGGAGAAGCGTGGCGGGACAGAAGATCCGCATCAGGCTCAAGGCCTACGACCACGAGGCCATTGACGCCTCGGCGCGCAAAATCGTCGAGACGGTTGTCCGAACCGGCGCCAGCGTGGTGGGTCCAGTACCACTGCCTACCGAAAAGAACGTGTATTGCGTCATTCGCTCTCCGCATAAGTACAAGGACTCGCGGGAGCATTTCGAAATGCGCACCCACAAGCGACTGATCGACATCCTCGATCCGACACCGAAGACCGTTGACGCGCTGATGCGCATCGATCTGCCTGCCAGCGTCGACGTCAACATCCAGTAGGAGATCTGCGAGCAATGGCGAGAAAGGGCATTCTGGGCACCAAGCTGGGTATGACGCAGGTGTTCGACGAGAACAACCGCGTTGTGCCGGTGACGGTGGTCAAAGCCGGGCCGAACGTGGTGACCCGTATCCGCACACCCGAACGTGACGGCTATAGCGCGGTGCAGCTGGCCTACGGCGAGATCAGTCCTCGTAAGGTCAACAAGCCGCTGGGCGGTCAGTACGCCGCCGCCGGTGTCAACCCCCGTCGGCACTTGGCCGAGTTGCGTCTCGATGATGCCGACGCTGCAGCGGATTACCAGGTGGGCCAGGAACTGACGGCCGAGATCTTTTCTGCCGGAACCTATGTCGATGTGACCGGTACCTCGAAGGGTAAGGGTTTCGCCGGAACCATGAAGCGGCACGGCTTCCGCGGGCAGGGCGCGAGCCACGGCGCTCAGGCGGTACATCGTCGTCCTGGTTCCATCGGCGGTTGCGCCACTCCGGCGCGGGTGTTCAAGGGCACTCGGATGGCCGGCCGGATGGGTAACGACCGGGTGACGATGCAGAACCTGTTGGTGCACAAGGTCGATGCCGAGAACGGCGTGCTGTTGATCAAGGGGGCCGTGCCCGGCCGCACGGGTGGACTCGTCATGGTCCGGAGCGCGATCAAACGAGGTGAGAAGTAATGGCTGCGCAGAAGACCGGGCCGGCTAAGAAAGCACGGCAGATCGACGTCAAGACGCCGGCCGGGAAGACCGAAGGCTCCGTTGAACTGCCTGCCGAGCTGTTCGATGCAACCGCGAATATCGCGTTGATGCACCAGGTCGTCACCGCGCAGCGGGCGGCGGCCCGGCAGGGCACGCACTCGACCAAGACCCGCGGCGAGGTCCGCGGCGGTGGCCGCAAACCGTACCGGCAGAAGGGTACCGGTCGCGCCCGCCAGGGCTCGACGCGCGCACCGCAGTTCACCGGCGGTGGCGTCGTGCACGGTCCTACGCCCCGCGACTACAGCCAGCGCACTCCGAAAAAGATGATCGCCGCTGCGCTGCGCGGCGCGCTGTCGGACCGGGCCCGCAATGACCGCATCCACGCGATCACCGAGCTGGTGTCCGGCCAGACTCCGTCGACCAAGAGCGCCAAGGCTTTTCTGGGCACGTTGACCGATCGCAAGCAGGTGCTGGTGGTCATCGGGCGTAGCGACGAAACCGGTGCCAAGAGCGTGCGCAACCTGCCTGGTGTGCACATCCTGACGCCGGACCAGCTCAACACCTACGACGTGCTGCGTGCAGACGATGTGGTGTTCTCCGTCGAGGCGCTCAACGCCTACATCGAGGGCGCTACGGCAAGCGCCGCGAAAGGCACAGAGGAGGTTTCAGCCTGATGGCGACCGTCACTGACCCCCGCGACATCATCCTGGCCCCGGTCATCTCGGAGAAGTCCTACGGCCTGATCGACGACAACGTGTACACGTTCCTGGTGCACCCCGATTCGAACAAGACGCAGATCAAGATCGCGATCGAGAAGATCTTTTCGGTCAAGGTGGCGGCGGTGAACACCGCCAACCGCCAGGGCAAGCGCAAGCGCAGCAGGGCCGGATTCGGCAAGCGGAAGAGCACCAAGCGCGCCATCGTGACGCTGGTGCCCGGCAGCAAGCCGATCGACCTGTTCGGAGCACCGGCGTAGCCGGGGATAGAGAGACTTAACAGACATGGGAATTCGCAAGTACAAGCCGACGACTCCGGGTCGCCGCGGTGCCAGCGTCTCCGATTTCGCCGAGATCACTCGCTCCACTCCGGAGAAGTCGTTGGTTCGACCGCTGCACGGTCGTGCTGGACGCAACGCGCACGGCCGGATCACCACTCGCCACAAGGGTGGCGGGCACAAGCGTGCCTACCGGGTGGTTGACTTTCGCCGCAACGACAAGGACGGCGTCAACGCGAAGGTCGCCCACATCGAGTATGACCCCAACCGCACCGCGAACATTGCGCTGCTGCACTACCTGGACGGCGAGAAGCGGTACATCATTGCCCCGCATGGTCTTTCGCAGGGTGACGTGGTCGAGTCCGGCGCCAACGCCGACATCAAGCCGGGCAATAACCTGCCGCTGCGCAATATTCCGTCCGGTACCTTGATCCACGCTGTGGAGCTGCGGCCGGGTGGGGGAGCCAAGCTTGCTCGCTCGGCCGGTTCGAGCATCCAATTGCTCGGCAAGGAAGGCACTTACGCCTCGCTGCGGATGCCCAGCGGTGAGATCCGTCGCGTCGACGTACGCTGCCGCGCCACGGTTGGCGAGGTGGGCAACGCCGAGCAGGCCAACATCAACTGGGGTAAGGCCGGGCGGATGCGCTGGAAGGGCAAGCGCCCGTCGGTGCGTGGCGTGGTGATGAACCCGGTGGACCACCCGCACGGTGGTGGTGAGGGCAAGACCTCCGGTGGTCGTCACCCGGTCAGCCCGTGGGGCAAGCCTGAGGGGCGTACTCGCAGGAGCCACAAGACCAGCGACAAGCTCATCGTCCGACGCCGGCGCACCGGCAAGAAACACTCTCGCTAGAGGCAGCCAGGAGTAGCCAGATATGCCACGCAGCCTGAAAAAAGGTCCGTTCGTCGACGACCATCTGCTGAAGAAGGTCGACGTGCAGAACGAGAAGAACACCAAGCAGGTCATCAAGACCTGGTCGCGGCGGTCGACCATCATTCCCGACTTCATCGGTCACACGTTCGCGGTCCACGACGGCCGCAAGCACGTGCCGGTGTTCATTACCGAGGCGATGGTGGGCCACAAGCTGGGTGAGTTCGCGCCGACACGCACCTTCAAGGGACACATCAAGGACGACCGGAAGGCCAAGCGGCGATGACCACTGCTACTGAATTTCCTTCTGCGGTCGCCAAGGCACGCTTTGTGCGGGTATCGCCGACCAAGGCACGCCGGGTGATCAACCTGGTGCGCGGCAAGTCAGTGGCAGAGGCACTGGACATTCTGCGCTGGGCGCCGCAGGCGGCCAGCCTGCCGGTGGCCAAGGTCATCGCGAGCGCCGCGGCCAACGCCCAGAACAACAACGGCTTGGACCCGGCGACTTTGGTGGTGGCCTCGGTCTCCGCCGACGACGGTCCGACCGCCAAGCGAATCCGCCCGCGCGCCCAGGGCCGCGCCTTCCGGATTCGCCGACGCACCAGCCACATCACCGTGGTGGTGGAAAGCCGGCCGACCAAGGATGTCCGGGGTTCGCAATCTGCCAGTGCGGCCCGCGCCCGCCGCGCGCAGGGCAGTAAGGCTGCCGCGGGGAAGGCGCCGGCTAAGAAGGCAACTGCGGAGAAGGCCCCGGCTAAGAAGGCTGCCGCCGACAAAGCGCCTGCGAAGAAGGCGCCCGCAAAGAAGGCATCCGCCGCGAAGTCCACTGGGACTTCTGAGACTTCGGAAGCGAAGGGAGGCTCGCAGTAGTGGGCCAGAAGATCAATCCGCACGGATTCCGCCTCGGTATCACGACCGACTGGAAATCCCGGTGGTACGCGGACAAGCAGTACGCGGAGTACGTCAAGGAGGACGTGGCGATCCGTCGGTTGCTGTCCACCGGCTTGGAACGCGCCGGGATTGCCGACGTGGAGATCGAGCGCACCCGGGACCGAGTTCGGGTGGACATCCACACCGCCCGGCCGGGTATCGTCATCGGCCGCCGCGGCACCGAGGCCGACCGGATCCGCGCGGATCTGGAGAAGTTGACCGGCAAGCAGGTCCAGCTCAACATCCTGGAAGTGAAAAACCCTGAGTCGCAAGCTCAGCTGGTGGCACAGGGTGTCGCAGAGCAGCTGAGCAACCGTGTTGCGTTCCGGCGCGCGATGCGCAAAGCCATCCAGTCGGCCATGCGTCAGCCCAACGTCAAGGGCATCCGGGTGCAGTGCTCGGGCCGCCTCGGCGGCGCGGAAATGAGCCGCTCGGAGTTCTACCGCGAGGGCCGGGTTCCGCTGCACACGTTGCGCGCCGACATCGACTACGGCCTCTACGAGGCCAAGACCACCTTCGGCCGCATCGGGGTGAAAGTGTGGATCTACAAGGGCGACATCGTTGGTGGCAAGCGCGAATTGGTCGCTCCTTCAGCGGCCGGTGCCGAACGTCCTCGCCGCGAGCGGCCGTCAGGCACCCGTCCGCGCCGCAGCGGGGCCGCGGGTACCACGGCGACCAGCACTGAGGCCGGACGCGCCGCCTCGGGCGCCGAGGAGGCTTCTGCCCCACCGGCCGCTGCGCTGCCGGACGAGCCGGCCCTCGAGACGCAGAGTACGGAGGGCTGAATCATGTTGATTCCCCGCAAGGTCAAGCACCGTAAGCAACACCATCCCCGTCAGCGCGGGATCGCCAGCGGCGGTACACAGGTCAGTTTCGGCGACTACGGCATCCAGGCACTGGGGCATGCCTATATCACCAACCGGCAGATCGAGGCCGCACGTATCGCCATCAACCGCCACATCAAGCGTGGCGGCAAGGTGTGGATCAACATCTTTCCGGATCGCCCGCTGACCAAGAAGCCCGCGGAGACCCGAATGGGTTCCGGTAAGGGCTCGCCGGAGTGGTGGATCGCCAACGTCAAGCCGGGCCGGATACTCTTCGAGCTCAGCTACCCCAATGAATCGGTAGCCCGGGAGGCGCTCACCCGAGCAATCCACAAGTTGCCGATCAAGGCACGCATCGTTACCCGAGAGGAGCAGTTCTGATGGCAGTGGGAATTTCCCCTGGCGAACTGCGCGAGCTCACCGATGAAGAGCTGATCGAGCGGCTGCGCGAATCCAAGGAAGAGCTGTTCAATCTGCGTTTCCAGATGGCGACCGGACAGCTCAGCAACAATCGTCGACTCCGCACGGTGCGCCACGAGATTGCACGCATCTACACCGTGCTACGTGAACGTGAACTGGGCCTGGCTTCCGGGCCCGGTGGTGAGGACTCGTAATGGCAGAAGCGAAAACCGGCTCGGGGGCCGCGGCGAAGAAGGCCGCGCCGAAGGCGTCCAAGGCCGCTCCAAAAGCCGCGACGAAAGATACGGCGGGCGGTGTCAAGGGCCCCAAGCAGACACCGCGTACCCCGAAGCCCCGCGGTCAGCGTAAGACCCGTATTGGCTTCGTGGTGAGCGACAAGATGCAGAAAACCATCGTCGTCGAACTGGAAGACCGTAGGCGCCACCCGCTGTACGGCAAGATCATCCGGACCACCAAGAAGGTCAAGGCGCACGACGAGCACGGCGACGCCGGCGTCGGCGACCGCGTCTCGCTGATGGAGACTCGCCCGCTCTCGGCGACGAAGCGTTGGCGGCTCGTCGAGATCCTGGAAAAGGCCAAGTAACGGCCTAGTCGATCGCAAAGCCCCCGAAACCACCGAGTTTTGGGGGCTTTTGCGTCTCGTCATCGGCCATTGCCCCTGCGGGTATAGGCTGCATCCGGAATCCCGGGGGTCTACCACGAGAGTGAGGCCAGCGATGGCGACCGAGTTCAACGGCAAGATCGAGCTGGATATCCGTGATTCCGAACCGGATTGGGGTCCGTTCGCAGCGCCGACTGCGCCGGAGAACGCCCCCAACGTCCTCTATCTGGTGTGGGATGACACCGGTATCGCGACCTGGGATTGCTTTGGCGGCCTGGTCGAGATGCCGGCGATGACGCGCATCGCTGAGCGCGGCGTCCGGCTGTCGCAATTTCACACCACGGCACTGTGTTCACCGACCAGGGCGTCGTTGCTGACCGGTCGCAACGCCACCACCGTCGGCATGGCCATGATCGAAGAATTCACCGAGGGTTTTCCCAACTCCAACGGTCGGATTCCGTTCGAAACCGGGCTGCTTTCGGAGGTGCTCGCCGAACGCGGCTACAACACCTACTGCGTCGGCAAGTGGCACCTGACGCCACTTGAGGAATCCAATCTGGCGTCCACCAAGCGACACTGGCCGACGTCGCGCGGCTTCGAACGGTTCTACGGGTTCATGGGCGGCGAAACCGATCAGTGGTATCCAGACCTGGTCTATGACAACCATCCGGTGCCTCCGCCGGGGACGCCCGAGGACGGTTATCACCTGTCGAAGGACATCGCCGACAAGACGATTGAGTTCATCCGGGATGCCAAGGTGATCGCGCCCGACAAGCCGTGGTTCAGCTATGTCTGCCCCGGCGCCGGGCATGCTCCGCATCACGTCTTCAAGGAGTGGCCGGACCGTTACGCCGGCAAGTTCGACATGGGCTATGAGCGCTACCGCGAGATCGTGCTGGAGAAGCAGAAGGCGATGGGGATCGTGCCGCCGGACACCGAGCTGTCTCCGATAAACCCGTACCTCGACGTGAAAGGGCCCGACGGGCAGCCGTGGCCGCTGCAAGACACGGTGCGTCCGTGGGACTCGTTGACCGATGAAGAGAAGAGGTTGTTCAGCCGGATGGCCGAGGTTTTCGCCGGCTTCCTGAGCTACACCGATGCCCAGATCGGGCGAATACTGGACTATCTCGAGGAATCGGGCCAGCTGGACAACACGATCATCGTGGTCATCTCCGACAACGGCGCCAGCGGTGAGGGCGGTCCGAACGGATCGGTGAACGAAGGCAAGTTCTTCAACGGCTACATCGACACCGTCGAAGAGAGCATGAAGTTATTCGATCACCTCGGCGGGCCGGAGACCTACAACCACTATCCGATCGGGTGGGCGATGGCCTTCAACACGCCCTACAAGCTCTACAAGCGCTACGCCTCGCATGAAGGTGGTATTGCCGATACGGCGATCATCTCGTGGCCCAACGGCATTGCGGCGCACGGCGAGGTCCGTGACAACTACGTCAACGTTTCCGACATCACCCCGACCGTCTACGAGCTGTTGGACATCAAACCGCCGGAGACCGTCAAGGGCATCCCTCAGAAACCGTTGGACGGTGTGAGCTTCAAAGCGGCACTTGCCGATCCGACTATCGACACCGGCAAGCAGACCCAGTTCTACACCATGCTGGGTACCCGCGGGATCTGGCACAACGGCTGGTTTGCCAATACCATCCATGCGGCCACTCCGGCAGGCTGGGGCCACTTCGACGCCGATCGTTGGGAGCTCTTCCACATCGAAGCCGACCGCAGCCAGTGCCACGACCTGGCCGCTGAGCACCCCGACAAGCTGGAAGAGCTTAAGGCGCTGTGGTTTTCCGAGGCCACCAAGTACAACGGACTGCCACTGGCGGATCTGAACATCTTCGAAACGCTGTCGCGGACGCGGCCGTACCTGGTGAGTGAACGGGATAGCTACGTCTACTACCCCGACTGCGCAGACGTCGGCATCGGCGCCGCGGCCGAAATTCGGGGCCGCTCGTTCGCGGTGCTGGCCGAGGTGACTGTGGACACCACCGGCGCGGAAGGCGTGCTGTTCAAGCAAGGTGGCGCGCACGGCGGGCATGTGCTGTTCATCCAGGACGGACGGCTGCACTACGTCTACAACTTCCTCGGTGAGCGCCAGCAGCTGATTTCATCGTCGGAGCCGGTGCCGCTGGGCAGACACGTGCTCGGCGTTCGCTATTCGCGCACTGGAACCGTGCAGAACAGCCACACGCCGCTCGGTGATGCCACGTTGTTCATCGATGACGTCGTGGTGGGCGCGCTCGCCGAGGTGACAGCGCACCCGGGGACCTTTGGATTGGCGGGTGCCGGCATCACGGTCGGACGCAACGGCGGTTCGGCAGTGTCCAGCCGCTACAAGGCGCCGTTCGCGTTCACTGGCGGGACCATCGCCCAGGTCACTGTGGACCTTTCCGGCCGGCCGTACGAAGACCTGGAAAAGGAACTGGCGCTGGCTTTTTCGCGTGACTGAGATCCCTTTGAGGTCGGCGGCGGCGGGCCTGGTGGCGATCGCTGTGCTTTCCGGGTGCGTGAGGGCAACCGGAGGCAGCGCCGTCCGGGCCGGTGAGCCGGTCATGTCCACGACAACCAACG
This sequence comes from uncultured Actinomycetota bacterium, assembly GCA_963751315.1. GTDB lineage: Bacteria > Actinomycetota > Actinomycetes > Mycobacteriales > Mycobacteriaceae > Mycobacterium. The sequence continues at coordinate 48,024 of CAVVUH010000014.1, forward strand.
CGTCGGGGACGCAGCAACCCACAACGAGCGGCGGTACACCCGTTCCCGGGATCGAGACAACGCTGCCGGACCGCATCCCACCCAACGCATTCGTCTGTTTTCCGGAGCCGACCGGGGTCGGGGTGGGCACCGTCGCGCTAGTCGCCGACCCGGCCGCACCGAGAATCACCGTCACGGTGCCCGACGGCTGGACTTCTGAGCCTGGACAAGGCGATGTGGCGTTGACGCTCAGCGGACCCGACGCCATGACGGGGACGGTGACCATTGCCGCGACAACGCTCGACCCTGCCGCGGCCTTCGCCGACTACGCGGCCATGCTGCGGCGCTCTAAGCCCGATTTGCAGGTGGACACCGCCGGCGCCAAGTTCTGCGGATACAGCAGCCAGAGGCTCACCGGCTCATTCCTCGGCCCGCCGGGCACGCTCGATTTCGCCGACCGGATCACCCACATCTGGACTAACACAAACAAATACCTGGTCACCATGCACCTGGAAGGGCCGGCCGACACCCCTGGATTCGACCTGGCGAAAACCGCGCTGATGCAGGACTTCGCGGTAGTCATACCCTGAACGTATGCCCACCGAGCTGGTCGAACTGCCGTCCGGGTCATTCCGCATGGGGTCGACGAGCTTTTACCCCGAGGAAGCGCCGATCCACACGGTGACCGTGCCCGGCTTCGCCGTGGAACGGCATCCGGTGACCAATGACCAGTTCGCCGAATTCGTCTCCGCGACAGGGTATGTGACGGTCGCCGAGCAACCTATCGACCCCGCTCTCTATCCCGGGGTCGACCCCGGCGAGCTGAGCGCGGGCGCGATGGTGTTTCGTCCGACGCCGGGTCCGGTCGACCTGCGCGATTGGCGGCAATGGTGGGTCTGGGCGCCGGGCGCGAGCTGGCGGCACCCGTTCGGGCCGGACAGCGACATTGCGGACCGGGCCGATCATCCGGTCGTGCAGGTGGCCTATCCCGATGCCGCGGCGTATGCGCGCTGGGCCGGGCGGCGGCTGCCGACCGAGGCCGAGTGGGAGTACGCGGCTCGCGGCGGAGCCACCACGACCTATGCATGGGGCGACGAGGAGAAACCCGGCGGAAAGCTGATGGCCAACACCTGGCAGGGCAGCTTCCCCTACCGCAACGACGGTGCGCTTGGCTGGGCCGGAACCTCACCGGTGGGCGCATTCCCGCCGAACGGGTTTGGCCTGGTCGACATGATCGGCAATGTCTGGGAATGGACCACCACCGAATTCTCCGCCCATCACCGGCTGAATCAGCCGCCGAAGACCTGTTGCGCACCATCAAGGCCCGCCGACCCGACAATCGCGCAGACGCTCAAGGGCGGCTCCCACCTGTGCGCACCGGAGTACTGCCACCGGTACCGGCCGGCGGCGCGGTCACCCCAATCGCAGGACACCGCCACTACCCACATCGGATTCCGATGTGTGAGCGACCTGCCTGCTAGCTGATGGCGTCGACCGCGCTGACGACTTTCGATTGAAAGTCGGGCGGCAGCGGGATGTAGCCGTGCTTGTCCAGATCGATCTGGCCGGGGCCAAGCGTCGCTTGTAGGGCCGCTTTGACCGCCGCCCCGACCGCGGGGTCGGGGTATTTGGAGCAGACGATCTCGTACGTGGCCATGACGATCGGGTAGACGGCGTCCTGGCTGGGGTTGTAGAACGACGAGAGGTCGAGCACCAGGTTGTTGCCTTTGCCGACGAACTTGGCCCCGGCGATGGTTTTGCCGACCGAGTCGGTTCCGATGCGTACTGGGCGTCGCGACTTGCGGCTTGCCGGGGTTTTGATCTCGGCGGCGTAAAGTCCCTCGTCCATCGCGAATGACAGCTCGTTGTAGGTGATCGCGCCCTCAGTGTTCTTCACCATCGCCGAGGTGCCGTCGTTGCCCTTGGCGCCGGTGCCGACGCCGCCTTTGAACTCCCTGCCGGTGCCCTGGGTCCAGGTTCCGCCGGCTGCGGACCGTAGGTAGGCCTGGAAGTTGGCGGTGCTGCCGGATTTATCGCTGCGGTAGACGACTTTGATGTCCTCCGGCGGCATGGACGCGTTCAGCGCGGTGATGGCAGGGTCGTCCCAGCGCTTGATGCTGCCATTGAAGATCCCGGCCAGCGTGTCCGCGTCGAGCACCAAAAAGTCGGCGTTGAGGTTGTAGGTAACGGCCAGCGGGCCGAACACCACCGGCAGGTTCCAGGCGTCGGCGCCGCCGCAGCGCTGCTTGGCGGGGGCGTACTGGTCTTCGGCCAGCGGAATGTCCGATCCGGCGAAATCGCTCTTGCCCGCGAGGAAATCGCTGACTCCGTTGCCCGAGCCGTTAGGGGTGTAGTTCAGTGTGTGGCCGGGGCAGGCCTTGCCGTACGCACTGATGAACCCTTTCATCGCGTTGGTTTGCGCGGTCGAGCCGCTGGCGTTGATGGCCGCCTTGCCGCCGCAGGTCACGACCTCGCTGGCGTAGGCCATGCTGGTGTGGGGGACCTCGCATCCCGACAGCACGATGGCGCCCGCAGCCAGCAAACTCGTGGCGGCCAGTAATCGCTTGTGCTTCATGTTGATTGCCTCACCCGGAACCTCGACACATCTTGAGAATCGCAGCTGTTCGAATGCCCATGCAAACAAATATCAGATTAACTCGTCAACGCCGGGACCGCGCCGCGTCGAGAGGCGGAAATGCCGATCCAGTATCGATGTTGAACTGTGCGTTACCGCTAAATGGACAGCGGGTGACGGTATCTGTAGGTCCTAAGAAGCATCGCTATTTCGCCGCGCGGTCGTTACGGGTATTCGCTAACCTGACCCCGTGTCGCCCCGACAAGCCGGGTTCCGCCAGCAATGACCGCTGAAGCTCCGCCAACAGCTCCGCCGTCGCCGCCAGCGGACAAGCGGCCCAGACCGCGCATCGCAATCGGTGTGGCCGTCCTGCTGGTTGTCATCGCCACCTACGCACTATCGCTGCTCGGTGTCCACCTTCTACAAAAATCAGAGGGTCCGCTCCCGCCACTGGACCTCAGCCAGGCCGGGCCCGATGACACCGTTGTGCAGATACGTCTCCAAGAGCTGAAGCCCACGACGAATCGCCTGACGGTGAACGTGCTCATCTATCCGGGCGAGTCGCTGTACGACAAACGCTTCGATGAGCTGAATACCGACATCGCCGTGCGGCTGTATCCACCGAACGACCTGGGTGACCTGCAATTCCCGAAAGGAAAAGCGCCTGCGCAGGTCACCACCACGATCGAGGCACACGGCAATCCCGGTAGCTGGCCATTCGATAAGTACCGCACCGAGCCACAGTCGGCCGACGTGTTCGTCGGGACCGGTGCCAACCGCAAACGGATACCCGCCATTGTCGAGGTGACCGGATCGATGGACGGCTGGGACGCCGAAGTCCAGCGCTCTACTGACACCAGCGAAACCGGAAGCCACAACAACAGCAACGTGGTCCTCACCCTGCAACGGGCCAAGGGCCCGCTGATCTTCGATCTGGGCATCATCGTGGTCCTGGTCAGCCTGCCTACCTTGGCGCTGTTGGTGGCCATTCCGATGGCATTGGGCCGGCGGAAGTTCGTGCCGCCGTTCGCCACCTGGTATGCCGCGAACCTGTTCGCGATCGTTCCGCTGCGCAACATCCTTCCCGGCGCCCCACCGCCAGGTTCCATGATCGACCAAGCCCTCGTGCAATGGGTGCTGCTCGCGTTGGCAACCGCGATGGCCTTGTACGTCTTCGCCTGGGTCCGGCAAGGGGACTGACGCATCAAGAGCCATGGCAGGTGAGCGCAACCCGCGCTATCACGCTGTCGGAGGTCAACAGGTTGGTCTCGACATCCCCGTAGAAGTAGCTGTTGTCAGGGCCCCAGTTGGCGGTCTGCACGACCGTGGCATACACGGGTTTGTGCCCAATCGCATCGGCGTTGCCGCCTACGTTGAAGTCGCTGAGGCGCTGCGGATTTGATCCGTCGGGGTTCATCGTCCACCAGTCGGTGCCGTGTGACGGGTTGCCGGCATTGGACATCCACAACACCTGCCCGTCGGGTGTGTAGCGGGGATGCTCGTTGTAGCTGTCGCCTCGGGTGAGTCGCGTGATTGCACCGGACTTGAGGTCGAGGCGGTAGATCTGGTTGTGCCAAAAGTTGTGGTTTTCGAAGTCGCTGGTGAACACCAGCGACGAGGAATCGGCCGAGAAGCCGCCGGTTTCGTTCATTGCATCGCCGGGGGGCGAGACGGTGCGGATGTCAGACAGCGACGGTGTGCCGTCTTGGCTGACGTTGAAGTCGGCCACCTTGATCACCCAGAATCCGGCAAACCGGTTCGGGCTCAGGAACTTCGGGGACTTGGCGCGCTCGGTCCATTCGAGCAGCCGGCCGTCGGGCGAGAATTCCGGGATCATGGTGCCGTGGTCTTTGTCGGTCGGGACGTCGGTGAGCTGCCAGGTGCGTGAACCGTCGGCGTTGGCCACCCACAGGTCCGAGTAGCTACCCCATCCCGGTGTCGCGGGCACCGAATTGCCCGGGTGGTCAGATTTCTCGGCGACGAACGCCATGAACTTGCCCGACGGGCTCCACACCGGAGAGCCGGTAGTGCGTTGCGGGAAATTCGCTGCACCGACACCGAACTGTGCAGGGTCGGCGCCGTCCGGTTTGACCGTATAGATGTGGTAGCGACCGTCACTGCCCTTGGCGTTGTAGGCCAGCAGATCGTCGGACTTCGACCAGTCCGCGCCGTAGGCGTCCTTTTGGAACACCTGATAGCTGATCGGCGGCCCGCATCCGCGGCGCCCGACGGATCGTCCTGGGGTCGATTCGGAACCGTGACGCGCGACCGGCAGGTGGGCGCACGAGGTGCAGAGCACAACCGACAGCGCTACCCAGACACGCAGCGTGCGGGCCGAAAACCGGGTGAACATGAGCAACCGGGACACCTTTCCGCGGCCAGGCGGCGATGCGTCAGTAGCAACGGTAACCAACGCTGGCCAGGAATTTGGCTCTGAGCAGGTCTTCACCTAGACTCTAGGGGTTGCCGTGGGCAGACCTCGGCCGGCGTTGTGCTGTCGGCCCCGCGTGCCGTTCGGCGACGAAGACCATGCTCGGCCGGGTCTCTGCTAGTACGTCGTCGGAAAACGTTGTAAAACGGCGGTCCTACCAGGATGGCAGCGCGTGGGCGTGCATACGTGAACCAGGTCAGGAGATCTAGTGATTCAGCAGGAATCGCGGCTGAAGGTGGCCGACAACACCGGCGCCAGGGAGATCTTGTGTATCCGCGTGCTCGGCGGCTCGTCGCGTCGGTACGCCGGTATCGGCGACGTCATCGTGGCGACGGTTAAAGAGGCCATCCCCGGCGGCAACGTCAAACGTGGTGAGGTGGTGAAGGCCGTGGTGGTGCGCACCGTCAAAGAGCGCCGCCGCCCAGACGGCAGCTACATCAAGTTCGACGAGAACGCTGCCGTCCTCATCAAGCCCGACAACGACCCGCGAGGAACCCGTATTTTCGGGCCGGTCGGCCGCGAACTGCGGGAGAAGCGCTTCATGAAGATCGTCTCGCTGGCCCCGGAGGTGTTGTAGGTGAAGATCCACAAGGGCGACACCGTCCTGGTCATCTCGGGCAAGGACAAGGGCGCCAAGGGCAAGGTGCTGCAGGCCTACCCGACCCGCAACAAGGTGCTCGTCGAGGGCGTCAACCGGATTAAGAAGCACACCCCGATCTCGACCAATCAGCGCGGCGCGCGGTCGGGCGGGATCGTCACGCAGGAAGCCCCGATCCACGTCTCCAACGTGATGGTGGTCGACTCCGACGGCAAGCCCGCCCGGGTCGGCTATCGAGTCGACGAGGAGACTGGCAAGCGGGTCCGCATCTCCAAGCGCAACGGCAAGGACATCCAGGCATGACGACGGCAGAAAAAGTTCAGCCACGGCTCAAAGTGCGCTACCGCGAAGAGATTCGGGACGCGCTCAATCAAGAGTTCAAGTACGCCAACGTGATGCAAATCCCGACCGTGATGAAGGTCGTGGTCAACATGGGCGTCGGCGACGCCGCCCGTGACGCCAAGCTGATCAACGGCGCGGTCAGCGACCTGGCGGCGATCACCGGGCAGCGGCCCGAGATCCGCAAGGCGCGAAAGTCGATCGCGCAGTTCAAATTGCGCGAGGGCATGCCGATCGGCGCGCGGGTGACCTTGCGCGGCGACCGGATGTGGGAGTTTCTCGACCGGCTCACGTCTATTGCGTTGCCACGTATCCGTGACTTCCGCGGGCTGTCACCCAAGCAGTTCGACGGTGCCGGCAACTACACCTTCGGACTGGCCGAGCAGTCGGTGTTCCATGAGATCGACGTGGACAAGATCGACCGGGTCCGTGGCATGGACATCACCGTCGTCACCTCGGCGACGATCGACGACGAAGGACGAGCGCTATTGCGTGCCCTCGGCTTTCCGTTCAAGGAGAACTGACCAGATGGCGAAGAAGGCACTGATCAACAAGAGTGCGCGCAAACCCAAGTTCGCGGTGCGCGCGTACACCCGCTGCAACAAGTGCGGCCGCCCGCGCGCGGTGCTCCGCAAGTTCGGGCTGTGCAGGATTTGCCTGCGCGAGATGGCGCACGCGGGCGAACTGCCCGGCGTGCAGAAGAGCAGCTGGTAACACCGCTACTACCCAACGAGACCAAACCGAGAACAGGTGCGCAGCAGGCCCACTGGACGACTCTCTGGCTGGGAACCACTGCGAGGAAGGCAACACCGCTGTCATGACCGCGATGTCGACGATGCAGAGCGTAGCGATGAAGAGGAGCGGCGCTCGATGACGATGACGGATCCGATCGCAGACTTTTTGACACGTCTGCGCAACGCCAATTCGGCGTACCACGATGAGGTGACACTGCCGCATTCGAAGATCAAGGCCAACATCGCCGAGATCCTCAAGCGGGAGGGTTACATCAACGACTACCACACCGAAGACGCACGCGTCGGCAAGGCGTTGGTGGTTCAGCTCAAGTACGGGCCCAGCCGGGAGCGCAGCATCGCCGGTCTGCGGCGGGTGTCCAAGCCCGGGTTGCGGGTGTACGCCAAGTCCACCAGCCTGCCGCGGGTGCTCGGCGGCCTTGGGGTAGCGATCATCTCGACCTCCTCGGGCCTGCTCACCGACCGTCAGGCGGCCAGACAGGGCGTGGGCGGCGAAGTCCTCGCGTACGTGTGGTGAGGGGGTAACCATGTCGCGCATTGGTAAGCAGCCGATTCCGATCCCCACCGGGGTCGATGTGACGATCGACGGCCAGAACGTCTCGGTGAAGGGGCCCAAGGGCACCTTGGACCTGAAGGTCGCCGAACCGATCACCGTGGCACGCAATGAGGACGGCGCCATCGTGATCACCCGTCCCGATGACGAGCGGCACCACCGCTCGTTGCACGGGTTGTCGCGCACCCTGGTCTCCAACCTGGTGACCGGGGTGACACAGGGTTACACCATCAAGATGGAGATCTTCGGCGTCGGCTATCGCGTGCAGCTGAGGGGCTCCACCCTCGAGTTCGCGCTGGGTTACAGCCACCCCGTGGTCATTGAAGCGCCGGAAGGCGTCACCTTCGCGGTCGAATCACCGACAAAGTTCTCGATCTCCGGGATTGATAAGCAGAAGGTCGGCCAGATCGCGGCGAACATCCGTCGCCTGCGCCGCTCGGACCCGTACAAGGGGAAGGGCGTGCGCTACGAGGGCGAACAGATCCGCCGCAAGGTCGGAAAGACAGGTAAGTAGTCATGGCGCAATCAAAAACTGATACCGCCGCGCCAGGGCCGGTGGGCCAGAGCGTATCCGCCGCGCGGCGGAAGGGCCGGCTGCGACGGCACGCGCGGCTGCGCAAGAAGATCTCGGGCACGCCGGAGCGTCCGCGGCTGGTCGTGCACCGGTCGTCGCGGCACATCCACGTGCAGCTGGTCAACGATCTGAATGGCACCACGCTCGCGGCCGCCTCGTCGATCGAGGCCGACGTGCGAGGCGTGGACGGTGACAAGAAGGCACACAGTGTGCGGGTCGGCCAGCTGATCGCCGAGCGGGCCAAGGCCGCCGGTATCGAAACGGTGGTGTTCGACCGAGGGGGCTACACCTACGGCGGGCGGATCGCGGCACTGGCCGACGCCGCGCGCGAGAGTGGGTTGAAGTTCTGATGGCAAGCATTGATTTCGACTTCTCAAACGACTTCTCAAACGAGATTGGAAGGACCGCATAATGGCGGAGCAACCGGCTGGAACAGCCGGCCACGCGACCGGGACCGCTGCGCGCGGCGAGGGCCGTGACACACGCGGCGAAGGCCGTGACACACGCGAGAGCCGAGGCCGTCGGGATGGTGGCGGCCGCGGTGGTCGCGACCGCGACGGCGACAAGAGCAACTACCTGGAGCGGGTCGTCACCATCAACCGTGTTTCGAAGGTGGTCAAGGGTGGTCGGCGATTCAGCTTCACCGCTTTGGTCATCGTCGGTGATGGCAACGGGATGGTCGGCGTCGGCTACGGCAAGGCCAAGGAAGTCCCGGCCGCGATCGCGAAAGGTGTTGAGGAGGCGCGTAAGGGCTTCTTCCGGGTGCCGCTGATCGGCGGCACCATTACCCATCCGGTGCAGGGTGAGGCCGCTGCGGGCGTCGTGCTGTTACGTCCGGCCAGCCCCGGTACCGGTGTGATCGCGGGTGGTGCTGCCCGAGCGGTGCTGGAATGCGCTGGCGTACGCGACATTCTGGCTAAGTCATTGGGCAGCGACAACGCGATCAACGTGGTGCACGCCACGGTGGCTGCGCTCAAGCTTTTGCAGCGCCCCGAGGAAGTGGCCGCCCGGCGTGGACTGCCGATCGAGGATGTCGCACCGGCCGGCATGCTGCGTGCCCGGCGGGAAAGCGAGCGGCTGGCCGCTACTGCGAACACCGCACGTGAAGGAACGGCGTAACCATGGCCCTAGAAAAAGGCGGAGCAAAAGCAGCACCACAAACGCAGCTGAAGATCACTCAGGTGCGCAGCACGATCGGCGCCCGCTGGAAGCAGCGAGAGAGCTTGCGTACCTTGGGGCTTCGGCGGATTCGCCATTCAGTCATCCGCGAGGACAGCGCGCAGACCCGCGGGCTGATCGCGGCCGTGCGTCACCTCGTTGAGGTGGAGCCGGCCGACTCGGCGACGGGAGGTAGCACCAAATGACGATCAAACTGCACGACCTGGCGCCCGCGCCCGGGTCGAAAACCAAGCGCACCCGTGTCGGTCGCGGTGAGGGCTCCAAGGGTAAGACCGCGGGCCGCGGCACCAAGGGCACCAAGGCCCGTAAGAACGTGCCGGTGACCTTCGAGGGTGGGCAGATGCCGATTCACATGCGGCTGCCCAAGCTCAAGGGCTTCCGCAACCGGTTCCGCACCGAATACGAGATCGTCAACGTCGGGGACATCAACAGGTTGTTCCCGCAAGGTGGTTCGGTCGGTGTCGACGAGCTGGTGGCTAAGGGCGCGGTGCGCAAGAACTCGCTCGTCAAGGTCCTCGGCGACGGCAAGCTGACCGCCAAGGTGGACGTCACCGCTCACAAGTTCAGCGGCAGCGCACGCGAGAAGATCACCGCCGCAGGCGGCTCGGCTACCGAGCTCTAGGCTTGCGGGCGGGCACCCAGCACATCGCGGAACAGTGCTTGGCGCACCGCGAGTTCTCGGGGATCGCTGCACAGGTGAAAACCCAGCCGGTTCATCACGTAGGCGAACCCGGTACCGGTGTCGGGGTCGGCGAATCCGAACGAGCCGCCGAGCCCTGGTGTGCCGAAAGCTTTGTCGGACGAGCCGAACACGCACAACGGCGCCGGCTTTGACAGTCCCAGCGAATAGACGACGTCGACGCGCAGCACCTTGTCTCGCGGTCCGCGGCTCGGTGCGGTGGGCTCGGCCATGAGCTCGTCGAGCACGGTCGGCGTCAGGCCCAGCGCAGCATCTCCGGTCGCGGCGGCACCGTAGAGCTGCGCGACGGCGCCGGCTGTCCCGATCCCGTTGGCCGACGGGATCTCGATGGCGCGCACGTCGTCGCGGTTGTAGTCACCGGCCCATGGCACGACGCCGCGGGGCAGAGCGGCAGCACGGGCGAGCAGGCCGACTGGATTAAATGACGCGGCCACAAGTGCTGCCGGCATGACGTTGAGGTGCAAGAGGGATTCCGCGCGCGACCAGTCGTGCAGGAGCGCGACCCGGTCGTGCGGCACCGAATCTGGGAGTCCGATATGCAGGTCCAGCCCCATCGGCCCGGCAATCTCGTCGGCGAGGAAGCGACCCAGCGTACGACCCGCCGGGTCGGTTCGACGGATCAGCTCGGATTCGTACCAGCCCAGCGTGATCCCGTGGTACCCGTGCCGGGTCCCCGGTGGCCACGCGGGCTTCTGGGCCGCGAGCATCGCCGAAAGCCTCGCCGGGTAGGCGACATCCCGCACGGTTGGCGCTGGTTTCAGCACACACAATCCGGCCTGGTGGCCCAGCAGTTGCCGGACGGTCACATCGCCCTTGCCGGCCTGTGCGAACTCCGGCCAGTGGTCGACTACCTTGTCGTCGTAGCCGAACAATCCGCGCGACACCGCCAACGCAACGACCAGGGCAGCAACGCCTTTGGTCGTCGAGAACATGTTGACCATGGTGTCGTGCTGCCAGGGCGCCTTGGCGATTCCGTCGCGGTAGCCACCCCACAGGTCGACCACTTTGACGCCGTTGCGATATACGGCGATCGCGGCGCCGACCTCGCGACCGGCCGCGAAGTTGGCGCGGAATGCATCGGCGACCTTGCCATAACCCTCGTCGACGTCTCCGCCGACCAGGTCCGGCGACACGGTGACTTTGAGAACCATTGATTGGTTATACCGCGACCGCCACTACGCGGCGTGCGATTCCCGCCTCGGGACGCTGGGCAGTCACTTCTGCCACATAAGTCTCCGTGCGGGAGGCACGATGATTTGGCCGCCTTCGAGCGAATTCGCCGACTGCCGCACCCGACGCCCTGGTCGAATCCCATTAGGCGGGCAAATATTGCATCCGCCCCTGTGCGGATACTCCTGTGGTGCATGTGGTGGCTCAGCTCGCGTTTAGCGGAACTGCGGAATCACTTCTGCAGCAAGGTGTTCCATCTGCTCGCGATCCTCTGCGAGGTCGCGGCCGACCGGGTTGAGCAGGATCGTTTCGGCGCCGGCGTCGATGACTTCGCGCAATCCGGCCGCGACATCCTCGGACGTGCCGGACACCGGCACCGCCTCGATGCCGGGCATCGCGCCGTAGATGCGGTGTAAACCGGCCAGGACGCGTTCGCGCGCCCTGGCCGGGTCGTCATCGATCATCAGATAAACGCGCTTGCCGATCCGGTAGTGCGCGGGATCTTTGCCCTGTTCGACCAGCTCGTGACGCACCGTTTTCACGGCCTCGCCGAACTTGGCGGTGCTCGACGAACCCGCACCCAGGAACGCGTCGCCGTGGCGCACCGCGCGGGCCAGTGCCTTGGGGGCTTGACCGCCGAACCAGATCGGCGGATGCGGCCGCTGCACGGGTTTCGGCTGGATCGGCAGGTCGTCAACCTGGCGGAATCGGCCCTGAAACGTCACCCGCGGCTCGTCAGACCACGCCGCCTTCATCAACTCCAGACCCTCGGTGAAGCTGCTGATGTAGGTGGCTTTGTCCACCCCGAACGCGGCGAACTGGCGGAAGCCGCCGCCGGGCGCGACCCCGACGTCCAGCCTGCCGTGGCTGAGCCGATCGACCGCGGTCACCGAGGAGGCCAGCTGAAGCGGATCATGCAGCGACGAGACCAGCACGGCCACGCCCAGCCGCAGCCGCTCGGTGCAGGCCGCGGAGTACGCCAGCAGTTCCAGCGGCGCCAACAGCGGCGCTTCCCCGACTGTCTGTTCGAGCACCCAGCCGCCCTCGAAACCGAGCTCCTCGGCCCGAGTCAGGTAGTCGCGTAGGCCGGCCGCGGCTAGCCCTCCAGCACCGGCCGGGTCAAGTTGGTGGATGGAGATGCAGAATCGCACCCCACCACCGTACGGTCCGCACGCCGTCGCCGCGGGGCGCCGCCGCTCATCGGTAGGCTCAACATATGTTTGCCTTCCTGCCCGACCCGCCGGGTGTCGACGACGTGCGCGCGTTGGCTCGCCGGGTCGACACCGCCCGCCACCACGGCGTACCCAAAGGCTGCGTGCTCGAACTCGACCTGCGCGCCGCGCCGCCGGAAGCCAGCGGCCTGGACCCGCTGGCGATCGTCACCGGCGGCGGCCGGCCATTGCTGCTGCGCGAAGCCGTGTCCGCGCTGCACCGGGCCGCCGACGATCCGCGGGTTGCCGGCCTGATCGCGCGAGTGCAGCTTCCCGCGGCCGCAGCGGGTCCGGTTCAGGAGCTACGGGAAGCCGTCGCCGCATTCACCGCGGTCAAGCCGTCGCTGGCGTGGGCCGAAACGTATCCGGGAACGCTGTCCTACTACCTGGCGTCGATGTTCGGCGAAGTGTGGATGCAGCCGTCGGGAACCGTCGGGTTGATCGGCTTCGCCACCAATGCCCTGTTCTTGCGCGACGCGCTGGAGAAGGCCGGCATCGAAGCGCAGTTCATCGCGCGCGGTGAATATAAGTCGGCGGCAAACCTTTTCACCGAAGACCGTTACACCGACGCACACCGAGAAGCCGACACCCGTCTGCTGGAGAGCCTGCGCGCCCAGGTATGGCAGGCGGTCGCTGACTCGCGCAAGATCGGCCACGACTCCCTCGATGCGCTGGCCGACCGCGCGCCGCTGCTGCGCGAAGACGCCGTGACCGCGGGGCTCATCGATCACATCGGCTTCCGCGACGAGGCATATGCGCGGATCGCAGAACTTGTTGGTGCCGAAAAGATTTCGCCTGAAACCGGGGACGCCGACGGCGACAACGCGCCGCCGCGGCTATACCTGAGCCGCTATGCCCGCGCGAACGGGCCGGGCGGATCCGCGCTGCCATCGGTGCCGGGCCGCAAACCCAGGTCGACAATCGCCGTCGTCACCGTTGCCGGTCCCATCGTCAGCGGCCGTGGCGGGCGAGGAGTATTGCCGTTCGGCAACTCCAGCGCCGGCGGCGATACCATCGGGGCGGGGCTGCGGGAGGCAGCCGCCGACGACTCGGTCTCCGCGATCGTGCTGCGCGTCGACTCCCCGGGCGGTTCGGTCACCGCGTCGGAAACCATCTGGCGGGAGGTGAAGAAGGCACGCGACCGCGGTAAGCCGGTGGTGGCTTCGATGGGCGCGGTCGCCGCCTCCGGCGGCTACTACGTTTCGATGGGCGCCGACGCGATAGTGGCCAACCCCGGCACGATTACCGGTTCGATCGGCGTGGTGACCGGGAAGCTGGTCGCCCGGGACCTGAAGGGCCGACTGGGCGTCGGGTCGGATGCGGTGCGCACCAACGCCAACGCCGACGCCTGGTCGATCAACGCACCGTTCACCCCCGAGCAGCACGCCCAGGTCGAGGCCGAAGCGGACCTGTTCTACACCGACTTCGTGCAGCGGGTCGCCGAGGGCCGCAACCTGAGTACTGAGGCGGTAGAGGCGGTTGCCCGGGGACGCGTGTGGACCGGTGCCGACGCCTTCGAGCACGGCTTGGTCGACGAACTCGGCGGCCTGCGAACTGCGGTGCGCCGCGCGAAGGTGTTGGCGGGCTTGGACGCAGACGCCAAAGTCCGCATTGTCGGCTATCCGGGCTCGTCGCTGTGGGACTTCCTGCGGCCACGCCCGTCGTCACTACCGACGGCCGCATCGTTACCGGATGCATTGGGCGCGTTGATCGTTCAGTCGGTGGCCGGAATCGTCGAACAGGCCGAGCGGACGTTGAGCGGTGCCAGCGTACTGTGGCTGGGGGAGTCCCGCTTCTAACAGGCGAGTGTGCCGCTGACGTAGATGATCTCGCCGAGCGGTTCGTCATCCTCCGGGTCGGGAAGTTCGAGTCCGTCGCGGTTGTACAACTCCGCACGGGGGGTGCCCACAGCATTCCATCCCTTGGAACGCAGGTATTCGACGACGTGGTTGCGCTCGCCCGTGTACACCAGTGACGGCATATCGATGTCGATGTGCTCGCGAAACACGGCAGTCCGCTCCCGAACCCGGTCGGGGTCCAAATCCTTAAGGCCGGGAACGTATTCGGTGGCTACGGTGCTGCCCGTCGCGCTCATTGCGGTGATGTTGTCGAACAACCGGTCCTGGGCTTCGGGCGGCAGGTAGATCAGCAGACCTTCGGCCAGCCACGCCGTCGGCGCTTCGGTGTCCAGGCCGGCCGCACGCAGTGCCGTCGGCCAGTCGTAGCGCAGATCGATGCCGACGGTACGGCGCTCGGCGGTGGGCTGAGCGCCGATGCCGGTCAGTGTGGTCGTCTTGAACTCGATTACCCTCGGCTGATCGACCTCGTACACCACGGTCTCGGCCGGCCAATGCAACCGATAGGCCCGGGAGTCCAGGCCGGACGCCAGGATCACCACTTGACGCGCACCCCCGTCCACAGCCGCCAGCAGGGCGGAGTCAAAGTACTTGGTGCGCACGGATATTCCGTTGATCATTGCTTCCGTGCGCCCCGGCGATGCATTTTCGATCGCCGATAAGTCGAGCGTTCCGTCGATCATCTTCACGAAGAAGTCCAGCCCGACGGCGCGCACCAGCGGTTCGGCGAACGGATCGTGGATCAGCCCGCGGGGATCCTTCGTTGCCATCGCGCGGCCGGCGGCGATCATCGTCGCGGTCGCACCCACACTAGAGGCCAGATCCCAGCTGTCGTCATCAGTCCGCGTCACGGCAACCCTATCCGAGGGTGGCGGCGACGTAGCTCATGTTCCGGAACAAAGCCATCGACTCGTCTTCCGGAAACGTGAATCCATTGCGCTGGTAGAGCTCCGGGGCCGGATGGGCGGTCACCTGCCAGTCGTGGCCGGTGAGGTAGTCGATCACGATACTGCGCTCGCCTTGATAGAACAGGTCGGCCGCGTTGAGGTCGAAACCGGCGCGCTGCCATCGCTCGCTAATGCGCTGCACGTTTTCAGCGGAGAAGGCGCCTGGGTCGGCGCTGTGCTCGGTGGCGAGTTGGCTTCCCGGCGCGCTGAGCGCAGTGATGTTATCGAACAATCGGTCCTGGGCCTCCGGGGGCAAGTAGGGCAATAACCCTTCGGCGCTCCACGCTGTCGGCTGGTTCACGTCGAAACCCCGCTGCCGCAATGCTGCCGGCCAGTCGTATCGCAGATCGATGCTGACCGTGCGGCGCTCGGCGGTCGGGTTGGCGCCGAGATCGGCCAGCGTGATCGTCTTGAAGTCGATCACCTGCGGCTGGTCGATCTCGTAGACCACCGTCCCCGCCGGCCACGGTAGGCGGTAGGCCCTGGTGTCCAGGCCAGAAGCCAGGATCACCGCCTGCCGAATACCGGCCTCGGTTGCGGTGATGAAGAAGTCATCGAAAAACCTTGTCCGCACGGCCATTTGCTCAATCCGCGTTCTGCCAGTCAGCGCCGGGTCGTCATCCAGGCTGACCTCTCCGTCGATGAGGCGGACGAACGGAATCAAGCCCACCGCACGGACCAGCGGGTCGGCCAGCGGATCGTCGAGCAGCGGGTCGGGCCCTTGTGAGGCAATTGCGCGCGAGGCGGCAACCATCGTCGCGGTCGCTCCCACGCTGGATGCCGGGTCCCAGCTGTCGCCTTCGAATCTTCCGGAGTGGGCGTGTGTCATGTTGGTCGCTCCTACTTCTTGTCGGTCAGCGTGCCGTGGACGTACTGACGGTCGGCGAACGGCAGGTCGTCCTGCTCGATGGGCGGTAAACGATTGGCCGCAAACAGTTCCCGGATGGTGTTGCCGGTCATCTGCCACCCGTGGTCGGACAGGTAGCGTGCCGCCTCGTTGCGGTCGCCGAAGTAGACCAGCTCGGTCATGTCGAGATCGAGTCCGTGCTTACGCCAGCGCTCGGACACGGTCCGCATGCGTTCTATGATCCGCTCCTCATGTGACGGATCGCGGGTGGGCCCGCTTTCGGTCGCGATCCGGCTGCCCGGCGCGCTGAGCGCGGTGATGGTGTCCAGCAGGCGGTCTTGTGCATCGGGCGGCAGGTAGCCCAGCAGACCTTCGGCGCTCCACGCGCTGGGCTGATCAGTTTCGAAACCTGCTGCGCGCAGCGCGGCCGGCCAGTCGTCGCGTAGATCGATGGCAACCGCGCGCCGGAAGGCGGTGGGCTGGGCGCCCAGCTCGGCGAGGGTGCGGGATTTGAATTCGATGACTTGCGGCTGGTCGATTTCGTACACCGTGGTGCCGGTGGGCCAGGGGAGTCGGTAGGCGCGGGCATCCAGTCCGGACGCCAGGATCACCACCTGCCTGATGCCGCGTTGGGTCGCGTCGATGAAAAACTCGTCGAAGAATTTGGTGCGGACCGCCATGTTGTCGGTCATCCGCTGGATGCCCGGGGGAGATCCGTCGCTGTCGTCCTCGAGGTCGGCCGGGGTCAACTCGCCGGTGGCCAGTCGGGTGAACAGGTCCAGGCCCACCGCCCGAACCAGCGGCTCGGCGAACGGGTCGTTGATCAGTGGCTGTTCGGTCTTGCTCGCCATCGCGCGGGCCGCCGCAACCATCGTGGCGGTGGCGCCGACGCTCGAGGCCAGATCCCAGGTGTCGTCATCGGTGCGTGCCATCGCTACCCCCTACAAGAAGCCGGGTTGATACTTAGCCAATATAACGAGCTTACCACGCCACTAATTCCGATTTAGTTCCCGCTTAACCACGCATATTGCCGAAACCCATGTCACAACTGGCCATTCGCGCCACGCTTTGGCCATGGCGTACTCGGTAGCAGGAAAGCGAGTGGTGATCACCGGCGCGTCGTCGGGCATCGGTGCCGCCCTGGCCCGGCGGCTGGCCGGCTACGGCGCGGTGGTGGGACTGATCGCCCGCCGTTCGGAACGTCTTGCCGAGATCCTGGCGGATTGCCGCAGAACCTCGGCCGACTCGACGATGTGGGTGGCCGATCTGGCTCACACCGCGACGGTCGGCGAGCTGGGGTTGCGGGCATGGGACGACCTCGGCGGCATCGACGTCCTGGTCAACAACGCCGCCATGCCGAAGCGCCGGGCCGTCGATGCGCTGGAACCGGCCGAGGTCGAGGACGTCATGCGGGTCAACTTCCTGGCCCCGATGCGGCTGACGCTGGCCGTCTTGCCCCGGATGCTCGCGCGCGGGCACGGCGTCATCGTCAACGTGTCCAGCGTGGGTGGCCGGCTGGGCATCATCCACGAGGCCGCCTATTGCGCCAGCAAGTTTGCGCTCTGCGGCTGGAGCGAGTCGATGGCCGTCGACCTGCACGGCACCGGCGTCTGCGTGAAGCTGATCGAGCCGGGGCCCGTCGACACCGAGATCTGGGATCAGCCGGGTAGCGAGGAACCCCTCTACCAGGGACCCAAGGTGCCGGCCGCCGAGGTGGCCGACGGGATTGTCGCGGCGCTGGGCAGCGACCGGTTCGAGCACTATCTGCCGGACATGAAGGTGGTCGTCGACGCGAAAAACGCCGACCTGGACGCCTACATCGCCGGCGCGGCCGCCATGGCAACGCGATGAAGGCGCTGGTGTTCGGGGTACCGCCGCAGCCGTTCGAGGGGCCCGACGACGCACTTACTCACAGCCCGGTTGCGCTGCAGCAAGTGGCAGATCCTATACTGCTGCATGACGATTGGGCGATCACCCGTCCCCGGCTGACGGGTATCTGCGGCTCGGACTCCAAGCAGATCTTGCTTGACTTCGGCGAGGGTGACGCCGATAACGCGATGGCGCCGTTCTGTTCGTTTCCTCAAGTCATGGGCCACGAGGTGGTCGCCGACGTGGTGGAGGTAGGGCCGAAGGCTCGGGGCCTCGAGGTGGGGCAGCGCGTCGTGCTCAACCCGTGGCTGTCCTGCGCGCCGCGGGGCGTCGAGCCGCTCTGCCCAGCCTGCCAACGGGGCGATTACAGCCTGTGCTGGAGCTTTTGCGAGGGCGACATCAAACCCGGGATCCACACCGGTGTGTCGGCCGATGTGACCGGCGGCTACGCCGAGTTGATGCCGGCCCACGACAGCATGCTGTTCGCGGTGCCCGAATCGGTGCCCGACGAGTTAGCCGTGTTCGCCGACCCGTTTTCGGTGTCGCTGCACGCCATCACCCGCCACCCACCGCCGAGATCGGGCCGGGTTTTGGTCTACGGTGCCGGCTCTCTGGGATTGTGCGCGGTGGCGATCCTGCGGGCCCTCTACCCGGACGTGGCGGTCGCGGTAGTAGCCCGGTTCGATGCCCAGGCGCAGCTCGCTCGCCGATTCGGCGCGGCCATCGTGCTGGCCCACGAGCCCCGGCTGGCCGTGATCGAAGAGCTGGTGAGTTGGGGCGGCGGCCGGCTGTGGCAGCCACTGCAAGGTTTGCCGATGGCACACCCCGGCGCCATCGACGTCGTCTACGACACCGTCGGAAAACCCGAGACGTTCGAAGTCGGCGTGCGGGTGCTGACGTCGCGCGGGACGCTGGTGAAGGCCGGTGTGCACGCGCCAGGCCGGTGGGAGTGGAGCCCGCTGTACTTCAAGGAGATCAGCTGGGTGGGCAGCAACGCGTTCGGGGTCGAGGAGGTTGACGGCCAGCGCAAGCACGCTATCGTGCACTACCTGGACCTGGTTGTCGACGGCCGAATTGATCTGCGTCCCATGCTGACTCACACCTTCCGGCTCGAGCAGTGGCGCGATGCCTTCCTGGCCATCGCCGACCAGGACGAAAGCGGCGCGGTGAAGGTGGCCTTCGACCAGCGCTAGGGGGCGGCGCACCCGGACGGCGTGTTTTCCACATTGGCAACGCCCCCGATTGCAATACCGATGGCGCGTTCGACTGCCACTTTCAGCTGTTCGGTGGTATTGCCTTCCTGTAGGCAAACGAGTGCAGCGGCAATCGCTGCACCCATGACTGCGCCGATGACAGCGGCTGCGGCTGCTGGTTTTAGCGTGTCCTGATAGGCGCTGTGCAGCGCTTGCGCAAGTCGTTTTTCGGCCAGAAAGTAGCGGTGCAGGGTGGCCGCTTGGACCGCGGGCACTGACAGGATCATAGGGAGTCGCACCGCCGCCAGGCCGCCATCGACTTCGTCAGTGAGGGCGTCGGCCAGCATGTGCTGCATCGCCGCCACTACGACGTCGGGCAGCTCGTCACCGGGTCCGCGCTGCTCGATGAGTGCCACTGCTGCGTCGATCCGGTGGGATAGGTGAGGGAAAAGGACCTCATCCTTACTCGCGAAGTAGTTGAAGAACGTCTTGGTGGAAACCCCTGCGGCGGCGGCGATCTCGGCGACCGTGGTCTGCTCGTAGCCCTTCTCCCCAAACAGCCGCATGGCCGCGCTGATCAGCTCCTGCCTGGTCTGCTGGCGCTTGCGTTCCCGCAGGCCCATCTCGTTAATCGTCGTCGGTCCTCCTCAAAATCTACATCTAGTATAAGATTATATCGAATGTAACAAGCCTTGTGGGCGGAGGATCACTCATGCAGTGGTTTGAGGACGCGGTGGCAATCGTCACCGGTGGCGGAATGGGGTTAGGCGCGGCGCTGTGTGAGGAACTCGCCAGTCGGGGCGCGACGGTCGTGGTCGCCGATATCGACGGCGACGCAGCACGCCAGGTAGCGCAGCGTCTAGGGCAAAGCGACGCATCGGCAGTCGCCGTGCGGGTCGATGTGGCCAACGACGCCGAGGTGGCACACCTGATCGAGAGCGTCGTGGCGGAATATGGACGCCTCGACTACATGATCAATAACGCGGGCATCGCGATAGGCGGAGATTCTCGCGATCTCTCGATGCAGCAGTGGCGTCGAGTGCTCGACGTCGACCTACTGGGCGTCGTATACGGGACGTTGCACGCCTATCAGGTCATGGCGGGTCAAGGCCACGGGCATATTGTCAACGTTTCCTCGCTCAGCGGGCTGGTTCCCCAGCCTGGCAACAGTGCGTACTGCACGAGCAAGCATGGGATCGTGGGACTTTCGCTTTCGCTGCGGGGTGAGGGAGCGGACCTTGGGGTGAAAGTAAGCGCAGCATGTCCTGGGGATATGAAAACAAACATCTACGACAACATGGTCGTGGTCAATATGCCGCGCGAACAGGTGGCGACGTTAAGTCGGCGCACCCACTATCTGATGCCACAGATGAGCGCGCAGACCGCTGCCCGCGCGATCCTGCGGGGCGTACGTCGAAATCGACCGCTGATCGTGTTTCCCACTGCGGTTCAAGTCATCTGGCACTTGTATCGCCGGTTTCCAGGGCTGTTTTATCGGATCAACATCCACCGCATGAGATTGTTCCGCAGCCTTCGGGGTGCCGCTGGGGAAGGGATGCCAAACGGCACACACTAATCGCCACTATGAATTGCACGACGCATATTCGGCGTGTCGCGTCGCCTAGTTCACACTCGCGGCCTGAATCGCTACATCGGGTTGGCGCGCAAATAGGTGTAGATCCCGGCGAACCCGGCGTTGACCTCGTCGGGAATCGGGACCGGACCACCGAGAGCCCTTGCACCCCAGACGATTTGAGCGGTGCGCTCGACCAGGGCGGTGACGTGTAGTACCTTGTCGGGCCGGGGACCCACCGCCACCAGGCCGTGGTTGGCAATCAGGGCGGCGGCCCGTCCTTCCAGCGCCTTTACCGCATTGCTGCCCACCTCGGGTGTGGCCGACGCGGCGTAGTCGGCGCAGCGGATGTCGCCGCCGCAATAGATGGCGAATTCGTCAATGCACGCTGGAATCGGCTGGTGCGCGATGGCGAACATGGTGGCCCACACCGGATGACTGTGGATGACGCTGCCGATGTCGTCGAATGCCTGATAACAGGCCAGGTGCAACTTCATCTCCGTCGATGGTGATCGGCCCTCGGCGGCGTGCAGCACGCCGCCGTCCGGATCGACCACCACCAAGTCGTCGAGCGTCATGTCGGAGTAATCGACCGACGACGGGGTGATGACGAGGTTGCCGTCCTCTCGCCGGGCCGAGATGTTGCCCGCCGTTCCCTCTACCAGCCCGCGGCGCAGCATGTCCTTGGCCGCCGCCAGCACCGCGGCCTCCGGGTTGACCACGGATCTCACGGATGTCATGGTCCTAACACCTCCGGGTTGACGATATGGGCGGGCGTCTTGCCGGCCAGCAGGGCTTCCAGGTCGTCGGCCACCATCTGTGCCTGCCGCACCTCAGTGTTCCACGTGGCTCCGCCGATGTGGGGCGTGAGCACCACATTGGGCATCGCAACCAACGGGTGATCGGTCGGCAGCCATTCCCCGACGAAGTGATCCAGACCCGCGGCGGACACCTTGCCGCTGCGCAGCGCCTCGACCAACGCGTCGGTGTCGTGCAGCTGCGCCCTGGCGGTGTTGAGGAACACCACGCCGTCGCGCATGGCCGCGAACTGCGTGGCGCCGATCAGCCCGGTGGTGTCGGCGGTGACCGGCGCGTGCAGCGAGACGATGTCGGCCTCGGCGAGCAGTTCGTCGAGGCTGTGCCGGGCCTCGTCGTTGTACGGGTCATAGGCGATGACTCGCATGCCGAGCCCGGCCATCCGCCACTGCACTGCCCGCCCGACGGCGCCGAGCCCGATCAGCCCTGCTGTTTGGCCGGCGACTTCCCACGCGCGGAAGCGCTGATACGGAATGCTGCCGTTGCGGAAGATCTCTCCGGCCCGCACGTCGGCGTCGGCGCCCAGCACCTGCCGGGTGGCGGCGAAAAGCAGCGCGAGCGTCATCTCGGCGACCGCGTCGGCGTTGCGGCCAGGGGTATGCAGCACCGGAATCCCGGCCGCGGTCGCACCCGCGACGTCGACGTTGTTGGGGTCCCCTCGGGTGGAGGCGATGGCCCGCAATCCCAATTCGAACACCGGCCCGCCGATCGAATCGCTCTCCACGACAACGACATCGGCGGCTTCCTCGGCGATCCGTTCAGCCAGTTGCTCGGCGGTGTAAATACGCAGCGGGGTCTGCTCGATCCACGGGTCGTAGACCACATCGGCCAGCTGTCGCAACTTCTCGAACCCCTCGCCACGCAACGGGGCCGTCACCAAAGCACGCGTCACGACTGCCAATGCTGGCGTACGGTGACGCCCGTGTCACGCGAAGAGGTCACAATCGGCATCGACATCGGCACCACTGCCGTCAAAGCGGTGGCCGCCGACGAAGAGGGTCGGGTGGTCGCGCGGGCACGAATCCCCCACGAGTTGCGAGTGCCTACGCCGGACCGGTTGGAGCACAACGCCGACGAGGCGTGGCGGCTGGGTCCGCTGGCGGCGCTGGAGCAACTGGCGCGGCCGGATGCGCTGGCGGTGGCCGTTTCCGCGATGGTGCCGTCGCTGACCGCCGTTGATTCCGGCGGCCAGCCGATCACGCCGGGGCTGCTGTACGGGGACAGTCGGGGCCGGGCTGCCGGCACGGACGGCCCAGGCGGCGCGGGCCCGTTCCCGGTGGGCGAGGCCAGCGAATTTCTACGCTGGACGGCAACCCAAGCGCCCGATGCGGCCGGCTACTGGCCTGCACCGGCGGTGGCCAATTACGCGCTGGCCGGCGAGGCCGTCGTCGACTTTCCCACCGCCTACACCGCGTCACCGCTGTTCGACGGCAACGGCTGGAACGTCGACGCCTGCGCGCAACGCGGTGTGACGGTCGACCGGATGCCCCGGGTCGAAGCACCGGGTGTCACCGCCGGGCGGCTGCGCGCGAGCGGCGCCGTGCTGGCGGTCGGTGCCATCGACGCCCTGTGCGAGCAGATGGTGGCCGGTGCCGACGACGACGGCGACGTGCTGGTGCTGTGCGGCACCACCTTGATCGTCTGGGTCACCATCCCCGAGGCGCGGCAGATGCCGGGCCTGTGGACCATCCCGCACATGACCGGAAAGAGTCAGATCGGCGGAGCGAGCAATGCCGGCGGGCTGTTTCTCGGCTGGGTCGACCGTGTCCTGGGACCGGGCGACCCGATGGCGGTGGATCCGCGGCGAGTGCCGGTGTGGTCGCCCTACCTACGCGGCGAACGCACGCCCTTTCACGACCCCGACCGTCGCGGGATGCTCGACGGCCTGGATCTCACCCACGACGCGGCAACGCTGCGGCGGGCGGCCTACGAGGCGTCGGGCTTCGTCGTCCGCCAGCTCATCGAGCTGAGTGGGGCGAAAGTCTCGCGAATTGTGGCCGCCGGCGGCGGTACTCGAGTCGAGCCGTGGCTGCGGGCCATCGCCGACGCCACCGGTCGACCGGTGGAGGTGTCCGGAGTGGCCGAGGGAGCGGCGCTGGGTGCGGCTTTCCTCAGCCGTATGGCGGTAGGCCGAGAATCGTCGATCACCGACGCCGCCCGATGGGCCGCCGTCGAGCGCATCGTCCAACCCGATCCGGCCTGGACGGGCCCGATGGAGGACCGCTACGGCCGGTTTCTTCAACTAGGTGCGCAGCGGTCCGGGACCCGGTGTATTGACGACCGACGTTCTACGGTAGCGCCGCCGACACATACTTGATGTCGCCGAACGCGACCATGGTCTGACCTTCGGGGAAGTCAAAACCATTGTCGGCGTACAGCTCTGGTGTCGTGTGGACCGTGGTCTGCCAGCCGCGCTCGGCCAGGTACTCCACGGCGTCGTTACGCTCGCCGTCGTAGACCAAGTCGGCCCAGTTGAGGTCCAACCCAAGGCGGCGCCAGCGCTCGCTGATCGCTCCGCCCCGTTTGGCGATGCGGTCGCGCATATCCGGGACATAGCCGGTACCCAGTCGGCTTCCGCAGAAACTGAGCGTGGTGATGTTGTCGAACAACCGATCTTGTGCTTCCGGCGGAAGGTAGCCCAACAACCCCTCGGCGATCCAGGCCGTCGGCCGCTGAGTATCAAATCCGTTGTCCCGCAACGCTTGCGGCCAGTCATCGCGCAGGTCGATGGCCACCGCCCTACGATCGGCGGACGGAGCCGCACCCAAATCGGCCAGCGTGCGGGTCTTGAATTCGATAACCCGGGGCTGGTCGATTTCGTACACCGTGGTCCCGGGCGGCCATGGCAGCCGGTAGGCGCGAGTGTCCAGCCCGGCGGCCAGAATGACGGCCTGACGCAGACCCGCCGCGGTGGCGTCGGCGAAGAAGCTGTCGAAGAATCGGGTCCGGACCGCCATGCCCTCGGCCAGCCGCCGCGGGGTGAACGCGGGATCGTCTTCGGCCAGCTCGATTTCGCCGTTCATCATCCTGATGAAGGCGTCGACCCCGACCGCGTTGACCAGTGGTTCGGCGAAGGGATCGTCGAGCAGGGGATTCGGGCCCTTCGACGCCATCGCGCGCCGGGCGGCTACCGCGGTGGCGGTGGCGCCCACACTGGATGCCAGATCCCAGCTGTCGCCGTCATGTCGTCGGGTGTCGCTTACGGCCATGGTTACCCTCCCTTTTTTTGCGAGCCAGTTGCGGTTGCGATGACGGAGACGATGTTGCGGAACGCGGCCAGTGCCTCGTCGGTGGGAAAGGGCCGACCGTAGTCGCTGAAGAGCTCCCGTCGTGCCCGGGCGACCACCTGCCAACCGCGGTCGCCGAGATACTCCGCGACATTGTTCCGCTCGCCCTCGTAGAACAACCCCGACAAATCGAGGTCGCAGCCCAGATTGGCCCACCGATCGTTCATCGCCCGGCCGCGTTCGGCCATCGTCGGACCGGCATCCGGGTGGTATTCGGTGGCCAGTTGACTGCCGGGGGCGCTCAACGCGGTGATGTGGTCGAAGAGCCGATCCTGCGCTTCCGGCGGCAGGTACATCAACAGCCCCTCGGCGCTCCAGGCCGCCGGTTTGGTGTCGTCGAAACCGCTTTCGCGCAATGCGGTCGGCCAGTCTTCGCGCAAGTCGATGCTGACCGTGCGCCGTTCGGTCGTCGGTTCGGCGCCCAGCCGCGCCATGGTGTCGGTTTTGAACTCGACGACCTTGGGCTGGTCGACTTCATAAACGACGGTGCCCGGCGGCCACGCCAGCCGGTACGCCCGGGCATCCAGACCAGCGGCCAGAATCACGGCCTGACCGATCCCCGCCGCGGTCGCGCCGAGGAAGAATTCATCGAAAAATCGCGTGCGTACCGCCAGCGAGTCCGTTTCTGTTTGCAATTCCACATTGCCGGTCTCGCCGAACTCGGTCGGATTGACCTCGCCGTCGATGACGCGGGTGAAGAAATCGATCCCTACCGCCCGCACCAACGCGGCGGCGTACGGGTCGTTGATGATCGGGTTGGCGTCCTCGGTGGCCAGCGCCCGGGCGGCGGCAACCATGGTCGCGGTAGCGCCCACGCTGGATGCCAGGTCCCAGGTATCGCTGTCGCTACGCGCCATGTTCACCCCTCCTTCAGCTCGGAGCTGGAAGCCAAATCCCAGGTGTCGCCCTCGGACCGTGCCCTACTCATTTGCGCCCAAACATGTCATGCAAAACCCTTCGACCGAACCCGCCGCCCACTTGATATTTAGCCAAGGTAAAGAGCCAGTGAAACTCTACGCCTCGTTGCTGTGTGCGGGCACGCCCGTGAATGCGTCGGGTGCCACCCTTTTGCGGGGAAGCGGTACCGGCGCTGTTAGTCTCGTAGACTGTCTGACACGCGCCTGGACAGCTCCTGGCCTGCCATTGCTCGGCGCGTGACGCAGGACCATCCGACGCTGGTCAGACCAGCCCCGTTGGCATGCCGCGACCAGAGACCGGCTGCACAGGAGGAAGAGTGCTTTCGGCTTTCATCTCATCGCTGCGAACAGTCGACCTGAGGCGGAAGATCCTGTTCACGCTGGGCATTGTCGTGCTTTACCGGGTGGGTGCGACCGTGCCGTCGCCCGGCGTGAACTACCCGAATGTGCAGAAGTGCATCGCGCAGGTCAGCGGCGGGGAAGCGGCCCAGATCTACTCGCTGATCAATCTGTTTTCCGGCGGTGCGCTACTGCAGCTGACCGTGTTCGCGGTCGGGGTGATGCCCTACATCACCGCGAGCATCATCGTGCAGCTGCTCACCGTGGTCATCCCGAGGTTCGAGGAACTGCGCAAAGAAGGCCAATCCGGCCAGGTCAAGATGACGCAGTACACCCGTTATCTGGCGATCGCGCTGGCCATCCTGCAAGCCACCAGCATCGTGGCGCTGGCCGCCAACGGCGGTCTGCTGCAGGGCTGCAGCCTGGACATCATCGCCAACCAGGGCATCTTCACCTTGGTCGTCATCGTGCTGGTGATGACCGCGGGCGCAGCACTGGTGATGTGGATGGGCGAACTGATCACCGAGCGCGGCATCGGCAACGGCATGTCGCTGCTGATCTTCGCCGGCATCGCCGCCCGTATTCCTGGCGAAGGCAAAAGCATCCTGGACAGCCGCGGCGGGGTGACGTTCGCCTTGGTCTGTGTGGCAGCGCTGATCATCGTCATCGGCGTGGTGTTCGTCGAGCAGGGCCAGCGCCGCATCCCGGTGCAGTACGCCAAGCGTATGGTGGGCCGGCGCATGTACGGCGGCACCTCGACGTATCTGCCGCTGAAGGTCAACCAGGCCGGTGTTATCCCGGTCATTTTCGCCTCGTCGCTGATCTACATTCCGCATCTGATCACCCAGCTGATCCGCAGCGGCACCGGCGGCCTGGGCAACAGCTGGTGGGACAAATTCGTCGCCAACTACCTGTCGAACCCGGCCAGCCCGGTGTACATCGGCATCTATTTCGGTCTGATCATCTTCTTCACGTATTTCTACGTCTCGATCACGTTCAACCCCGACGAACGTGCCGACGAGATGAAGAAGTTCGGTGGATTTATCCCCGGCATCCGCCCGGGCAAGCCGACCGCCGACTACCTGCGTTATGTGCTCGGCAGGATCACCCTGCCGGGTTCGATTTACCTCGGCGTCATCGCGGTGCTGCCTAATCTGTTCCTCAAGATCGGCAGCACGGGAACGGTGCAGAACCTACCGTTCGGCGGCACCGCGGTGCTGATCGCGATCGGCGTCGGCTTGGATACGGTCAAACAGATTGAGAGTCAGCTCATGCAGCGCAACTACGAAGGGTTCCTCAAATGAGAGTTGTGTTGCTCGGCGCCCCCGGAGCGGGTAAAGGCACGCAGGCCGAGAAGTTGGCGGAGAAACTCCAGATACCGCACCTGTCCACTGGCGCGCTCTTCAGGCACAACATCAGCACCGGCACCAAGCTGGGTCTGGAGGCCAAGCGCTACCTGGACGCCGGTGATCTGGTGCCCACTGAACTGACCAACGAACTCGTCGACGACCGTCTGACCGAGCCAGATACCGGCGACGGGTTCATTCTGGACGGATACCCACGCTCGGTGCCGCAGGCCCAAGCGCTGCACGACATGCTCGAGCGACGAGGGACTCAGCTGGATGCGGTAGTGGAGTTTCGCGTGCCCGAAGACGAGTTGCTCGAGCGGCTCAGGGCCCGCGGCCGCGCCGACGATAGCGACGAGGTCATCCTCAATCGGATGAACGTCTACCGCGACGAAACCGCGCCGTTGCTGGAGTACTACCGTAACGAGCTGAAAACCGTCGACGCGGTCGGCACCGTCGACGAAGTTTTCGCCCGCGCGCTGCGAGCCCTGGGAAAGTAACTGTGATCGCCCTTGGGGGGCTGCGCAGTCGCAAGGTCGTGCCGCAGCGCAGCGCAGACGAACTCGACGCGATGGCAGCTGCGGGCGCCGTAGTCGCCGCCGCGCTGGCGGCAGTGCGTGAGGCTGCAGTTCCCGGGGCGTCGACGCACCATCTCGACGAGATCGCCGAATCGGTGATCCGCGAGGCGGGTGCGACGCCGTCGTTCCTCGGCTACCACGGCTACCCGGCGTCCATCTGCGCATCGGTCAACGACCGCGTCGTGCATGGCATCCCGTCTGGCGGCGAGACACTCGCCTCCGGTGATTTGGTGTCCGTCGACTGTGGCGCAATCCTGGACGGCTGGCACGGAGACGCCGCGATCACCTTCGGCGTCGGCCGGCTCATCCCCGCCGACGAAGTGCTGTCGCAGGCGACCAGGGAGTCGATGGAGGCCGGAATCGCTGCCATGGTTCCCGGAAACCGCTTGACCGACGTATCGCACGCCATCGAAACCGCCACGCACGCGGCCGAGGCCCGCTACGGGCGGGCGTTCGGCATTGTCGAGGGCTACGGCGGACACGGCATCGGCAGGCAGATGCACATGGATCCGTTTCTGCCCAACGAGGGCGCTCCTGGACGCGGTCCGCTGCTGGCCCACGGATCGGTGCTGGCCATCGAGCCGATGCTGACGTTGGGAACCGGCAAGACGGTCGTGCTCGAGGACCAGTGGACAGTCACTACCGCCGACGGTTCGCGTGCTGCACACTGGGAGCACACCGTCGCGGCCACCGATGACGGGCCACGGATCCTGACCCTCGGCTAGCTTCGTAGCCTCAGCGGCCGGCCGGGACGCACTGAGAACCGAGTGAACCAAACGGACACCTGAACCGTGTCCTCACCGAGAGGCTGGTGATGGACGTACCGGGCACCGGCGCGGATGCGAACGCCATGCAGCAGCTGTGGGACCAACACGCCGCTGCTTTGTGGCGCTATGCGTGGCGGTTGACCGGTGATTCTGCCCATGCCGAGGACGTGGTGCAGGAGACCTTGCTGCGGGCATGGCAGCGTCCGCACGTCCTCAACAACGGGCAGTCTCCACGCGGTTGGCTTTTTACCGTCGCCAGGAACATGGTCATCGACGACCGGCGCAGCGCCCGGTTCCGCAACGAGATGATGTCGTTGGACGGCTCTGGCCCGCCGGAACCGGCGGGTCCTGATGAGCAGACTGGGGTGCTGAACCGGGCGTTGATCGGCGATGCGATGGCGCAGCTGTCCGCCGAGCACCGCGAGGTGGTCGGGCGCTCGTACTACCTGGGCTGGACCACGGCGCAGATCGCCGCCGAGCTCGGGATTGCGGAGGGCACGGTGAAGTCGCGGCTGCATTACGCGCTGCGAGGCCTGCGCGAAGCACTGTTGGAAATGGGGGTGACGCGATGACGGAGTCTCGAGACTCAAAGTTCCCCCGCGACGGTGAACCCGACACCCCCGACATGCTCGACGGCGAGCACGACTACGCGATGTGGGACGCGGCGTATGTGTTGGGCGCACTAACCGATGCCGACCGGCTCGAATTCGAGACGCACCTGGTCGGCTGCGCCCCGTGTCGCCGGGCCGTCACCGAGCTGACCGCCGTCTCACCGCTGCTGTCGCTGCTCGACTACGACCACGTTGTTGCGCCCGACTTCGCCGACGCGTCGGCCGCCGCGCCGCCGTGCCCTGACCTGATGACGTCGCTGCTGGCGAGGGCGGACCAGCGGTCCGCCGCCGCGTCAGATCGCTCCGAGGGCCCACCGTCGCTGATTCCGGCGGCGGTGGTGGACGCCCAGACCGTCTTCCCGGTCTTTCGCACCGGCAACTACGCTCCCGTCCACGACGAACTGACCGCCTTCGATCTACCGGTGCAAGGCAGCATCCCCGCCGAACTCAACGGCTGGTACCTGCGCAACGGCCCAAACCCGCGCTCAGGCGCGGGCCACTGGTGCGTCGGTGACGGAATGGTCCACGGAGTTCGGTTGGAGAACGGCCGCGCCGCGTGGTACCGCAACCGCTGGGTGCGCACCGAAAGCTTCGAGCGTCCCGCCCCGAACTACAACGACGACGGCACCCGAAATTTGCACTCCAGTATCGCCAATACCCATGTCGTCCGCCACGCCGGCAAAACCCTTGCGCTGATGGAATTCTCGCTGCCCTATGAAATCAGCAACGACCTGGAAACATTGGGCGCCTACGACTTCGGCGGCAAGTTGATGGACTCGATGACCGCGCACCCGAAGATCTGCCCGGCTACCGGCGAAATGCATTTCTTCGGGAGTGGCAACATCTTCGAACCCCATGTGATCTACCACCGCGCGGACGCCGACGGCCAGTTGACAATCAATCGTCCTATCGACGTCCCCGCGCTGACGTTGATGCACGACTTCGCGCTGACCGCAGACCATGTGGTGTTCATGGACCTGCCGCTGCTGTTCGACCTGAGCCTTGCGCTCACGCAACAAAACGAGCGGGATTTACCGTACCGGTGGCAGGACCAGTACGGTGCTCGCCTGGGGGTGCTGCGCCGCGACGATCCCTATGGTCCGATGCGCTGGTTCGACATCGATCCGTGCTTCGTCTTCCACATCGCCAACTCCTATGACAATGGGAACTCAGTTGTGCTGGAAGTCCTCCGCTACCCGGAGATGTGGCGCGACAGCAGCGAGTTCGGGACCGATGCCGAGTTGTGGCGCTGGCAGATCAACCTGGACACCGGGATGGTGGAGGAGAGCCAACTCGACGACCGCGGTGTGGAGTTCCCGCGCGTCGACGACCGGCTGGCCGGCGCGGCCGCTCGTTACTCCGTGGCCGTCGGTAGCGGCGCGCTGGTCCGCTATGACCTGCAGCGTGATACCGCGTCCGAACACCTGTTCGGAGGCCGCGGCAGCCATGGAGCGCCGAGTGCGCCGGGCGAGGCGGTGTTCGCACCGGCCGTCGGGGCGTCCGATGAGCTCGCCGGCTGGTACCTGACTTACGTCTACGACCCGGTGACCGACGGCAGTGACCTGGTCATTATCGATGCTTCGGACTTCGAGGGTGACCCGGTGGCTCGCATCCGCCTGCCCCGCCGGGTACCGCACGGATTCCACGGCAACTGGATACCGGACTGACTGCCAGACCCCGGAGTGCTGCCGCGATGAACTGGAAGGGTGGCCAACTCGTATCTCTATCAGGAGGTAATCGAGTGAGCCGAGTCACCAGCGCAGCAAACGCCGAAGAGGCTTTGATGAAGGCGCTCTACGACGAGCACGCGGGCGCTTTGTGGCGTTATGCGATGCGGTTGACCGGCGACGCGAGCCGTGCCGAAGACGTGGTCCAGGAGACGCTGTTGCGGGCATGGCAGCATCCAGAGGTTATCGGCGACACCGAACGTCCAGCGCGTGCTTGGCTGTTCACCGTTGCCCGCAACATGATCATCGACGAACGACGCAGCCCAAAGTTCCGCAACGTTGTTGGCTCGATAGACGAAGCAGGCGCACCCGAGCAGTCGGCTCCCGACGAAGTGGACTCGGCACTGGACCGGCTGCTGATCGCGGACGCGATGGCCCAGATGTCGCCTGAACATCGTGCCGTTGTCGAGCGGTCTTACTACCGGGGCTGGAGCACCGCCCAGATCGCGGCTGATCTCGACATCGCCGAAGGCACCGTGAAATCGCGGCTACACTATGCCGTGCGAGCGTTGCGACTCACTCTGCAAGAGATGGGGGTGACCCGATGACGGCACGACGAATCATCCCGGCGGCCGTGGGTCCCGGACGCGTAATCGCGACCACCGTTTGGCTTGGCACCACTCGGGTGCTTCGAGCGATCCGGGCGGTCGTCGGCTCCGAATACTTGATCATGAGGGCACATGGGGGAAGACGATGAGGCTGATCCAGGGCTTCGGTTCGCCGGGCGATAGCGACTTGCCCGCGAGCGACAGCCACGAGTACGCGACCTGGGATGCCGCCTATGTGCTCGGATCGCTGTCACCAGCCGACCGACGTGAGTTCGAGGCGCACCTGAGCGGGTGTCCTTTGTGCACCCAGGCCGTCGCCGAGCTCAGCGGTATGCCGGCCCTACTGTCGAAGCTTGACACCGACACGGTGGCCGCGATCAACGACCAACACGACGAGCCCCCGGCGATGGCTCCGAACCTGCTGCCGTCGTTGCTGTTCGCAGTCCGCCGGCGGCGGCACCGCTCGCGCGTGATGACGTGGTCAGCTTCGGCCGCCGCTGCCGCTCTGCTGGCGATCGGTGTGTTCGTCGGCGTTGCGAACCATTCTCCGACGTCTGCGCCGCCGCAGGCGAGCGTGTCGGCACTGCCGATGGCCCAGATTGGAACGAAGGCGCTGGCCTCCACGGTGTCGCTCAGCAGCCAAAACTGGGGCACCGTCATCGACCTGCGGTGCGTCTGCCTGGCGCCGGTGTACGCCCACCACGACAAGCTGGCGATGGTGGTCGTGAACCGCGATGGCACCCACACCCAGCTGGCAACCTGGGTAGCCGACCCCGGCCATACCGCGACGCCCGCCGGCAGCATCTCGACACCGGTCGGCCAGATTGCAGCGGTGCAAGTGGTTTCCGCCGACAACGGCCACGTACTGCTCGAGCGCTCGCTATAAATTCTGTAAATTACAGTCGGGCAATAAGATTCGACTCGGCGGACTACCCGCTACCCGCGGGCCATCCAACTGTGGAACAGTCGATCGGGGTCGTAGGCAGCGCGCACCTTATCCAGGCGCGCCATGTTCGGATCGGTGATGAACTTTGCCGGACGTCGGGCCAGATTCTCGTCGGCGAGCGAGATGCCGGTCGCGAGATGCGACATCGCCGCCATATTCGACTGGGCCCAGTCGGAATAGCGTTCATCGTCAGCCGGATCGTGCCAGGCGGTGTAGAGCGCCAGGTAGATTTCGTCCTCCAGCCCGTAGACCATGTCCGTGCGGTCCGCGGACGGCTTCCACCCTGCGAAAACGAAGTGCGACGGGTGCGGTGGCATGGTCTCGATGATCTTGCGGATTCCCGGCAGCAGCTCTGCGGCTGAGGCCGACGTGAACATGTTGTCGACGATGTACCGATGTCCTTCGGGGTATTTCGTCATCACCGCCGCATACCAATTGGCCAATGTGGTCGGCATATAGGGCAGGCTGACGGTCGCATGGTCGATGACCGGGCAGGTGCCCAGAGCCGCAAGCGCTTTCGCGGCCTCTTCTGCTGAGTCGGCGAAGACCGGCGAGGCAACAGTGATGCTGGGCACGTCGGACCCTGTTTCGGGAGCGCCGCGCGAGGTCAGGATTTGCAGTTCAACCCGGTCGTCGATCTCGCTGCTGATTGAGCGCCCCCAGCTGAACACCTCGTCGGCGACGTCGATCGGGTACATGTACAAACACGTGCCCAAGACGGCCGGGCGTGGGTGGAGCCGCAATGTGAACGAGGTGACTACGCCGAAGAAACCCGGTCCGGAGCCGCGAGCGGCCCAGTACAGGTCGGGGCGATTCTCGGGATCGCAGTAGATCTTTTCGCCTTCGGCGGTGACGACCTCGAGTCCAAGCACGCTCTCACACGCCGGCCCGACGACCTTGCTGTTCCAGCCGTATCCGCCCTGCAGCAGATACCCGCCGAGCCGAATGCCTTCGCAGTGGCCGGCGGGGAAGAAAAGGCCTTGTGCGTCGAGCTCGGTGGCAAAGACGCTGGCGATTTTGCCGGGTCCCACGTGAGCGATCATCCGATCGGTGTCGACACTGCAGTGATCGAGGCGGCTGACGTCGAGCAGCATGCCACCGTCGCGCAGATGGCTGGCGTTCCAGCTGTGTCCGCCCGAACGGACGCCGACGTGATAGCCCTGAGCCCGAGCGAAGCGGAGCGCCGCGACGACGTCTTTGGTCTCACACGCCTGCATGATCACATCGGGAAATCGGTCCGGGAGAAGGCTATTCCACACCGTTGCGCGGCGGGCTGCTTCGTATTCGTCCGTACCGCGATAGAAAAGCCTTTTTTCGGAGTGCAAAGCCATTCGATTCCCCTTGATGTTCGGCTAGTGACCGGTCAACCGGCGATGGTCAGCGATGGTGCCGTGCCGAACGACCTCGCCGCCAGGTATGCCGCGACCTGACGGGCCAACGGCGTTGCGGCCAGCCGGATCGCCCGCAGCGGACCGCTGGGCGGAATACCGTAGCCGATCGCGAACATCCCGTCGCCGAGGTGCGAGGCAAAACCGCCATGCGGGTCGCCGTGCTCGTCAAGCACACCGAGGTGTCCGACCAGACCGTCTAGATCGGTGCTGAATCCTGTTGCGGCGACGATCACCTCAGGCCTGATCGCTGTGCCGTCATCGAGGATCACCCGGCCGGACTCAACCGCAGCCACCGCGGCTACCACCTCGACGCGGCCGGCGCGGACGGCGTCGACAAGCTCATCGGCCAGGGTCGGGATCCGGCCTCGCTGTTCCACGGTCGCTTTCAGTCCGAGCGGCGGCCGGCCGAATCCGTAGACCGAAAGGTCACCGAACAGCAGACGGTTGAGCCGCGCGATCAGCGGGTCGACCATGCGCGCAGGCACCCGCGCGAACAGTTCGAGAAAGACGTCCGACGGAATCGGCCCCATGGCACGCCGCACCAGATGTGGTGGTGTGCGCACCGCCAGCCAGATCTTGCGGGCGCCGTTGTCGGCCAGCTGGACCGCGATGTCGGCGGCCGAATTGCCTGCGCCGACAACAAGAACGTCGCGGCCTTGATAGGGCCAAGCGTTGCGAAAGTCGCCGGAATGCACTAGCTCGCCGCTGAAATGATCGAGGCCAGGCCAGGGCGGGACCGCGGGCGTGTGGTACTTGCCGGTGGCCAGCACGACGGCAGATGTCCGGATTCGCCCCGACGAAGTGTCTACCAGCCAGTCACCGGCCGCGCGCTCGATGTGGTTGACCTCACATCCGAGCGCAAGCGTGATGTTCTGAAGCTGCACGTAACGGTCGAAGTAGCGGACCATGTCCTCCTTGGTTGGCCAACGGCCGGCCGTCAGAGGAATCCGTTGCCCCGGAAGATGTGACAAGAACCCGTTCGTGTTCAGGCGGAAGTTGTCATAGCGATTCCGCCACGAAACCGCAGGTGCTGCTGCCTTCTCGACGACAAGAACCGAAATCCGGTGGCGATGCTCGAGCTCGCGTGCGACAGCGAGACCGGAGGGCCCGGCTCCAATGACGACGACGTCAGTTCTGCTCTGGCGCTCATTGAACACAGGCGAGATAGCTCCTTTAGTCACGGGTCCCGCCCCTAACACGGTTGACGTCGCTGTGTGGTTCATCGCGAGTGCGTGTGAACCCAAGCCGCCCGCGAGTCGTGTACCTGGTATGCCGGGGAATCACCGAGTGGTCGACCACATTGTCGGGCATCTCGCGGGAATCGGAGTCGAGTACATATTCGGGGTCGACGGGGCCAACATCGAGGATCTCTACGACGCCGCCTATTTCCGGTCCGATATCACCGCCGTGCTGGCCAAGCACGAGTTCTCCGCCGCCACGATGGCTGATGGATACAGCCGCAGCGGCGCGGGCTTGGGTGTGGTGGCGGCAACGTCCGGTGGGGGAGCGCTGAATCTGCTTCCCGGCCTGGGTGAATCATTCACCAGCCGGGTACCGGTGTTGGCTTTGGTGGGCCAACCGGCGACAACCATGGATGGTCGCGGCAGCTTTCAGGACACCAGCGGCCGCAACGGTTCACTGAACGCCGAGGCATTGTTTTCGCAAGCGTCGGTGTTTTGCCGACGGATCATGACGCCCGCCGACATCGTGTCGGCGTTACCGGCCGCCGTTGCCGCGGCAAAAGCGGGCGGCCCGGCAGTGTTGTTGCTGCCCAAGGACGTTCAACAGTCAGACCTGCACATCAACGGCCGCAATGGTGGACGCCATGCAGAAGTCGAGCGGCCACGATCCATCGGTGACCCGCACCCGATCGTGCGCGCTTTGCGGCGAGTGACCGGACCGGTCACGATCATCGCCGGCGAACAGGTGGCTCGCGATGATGCGCGAGCCGAGCTGTCGGCGCTGCGCGCGGTGCTGCGCGCCCGGGTGGCATGTGTGCCGGACGCCAAAGATTCCGCCGGAACACCGGGCTTTGGTTCGTCGTCGGCCCTGGGGGTGACCGGCGTGATGGGTCACCCCGGTGTGGCCGATGCGGTGGCCGGCAGTGGGCTGTGCCTGGTGGTCGGTACCCGGCTATCGGTGACCGCGCGCGCCGGTCTCGACGATGCACTGGCGACGGTGCGAACGATTTCCATCGGGTCGGCGCCGCCGTATCTCGCCTGCACCCACGTGCACACCGACGATCTGCATGCGTCCTTGCGGATGCTGACCCTTGCGCTTTCCGGCGCGGGGCGGCCCACCGGGGTTCGGGTGCCCGATGTGGTGGCGCACACGGAGCTGACCCCGCCGGCTTTCGACGGCCCGGGTGTGCGCTACCACGACGCCATGACCGAGCTCGATCACACATTGCCCGACGAAGTGGACATCGTCGTTGATGCCGGCAACACCGGCGCGGCGGCCATTCACTACCTGCCGGTGCGGCGACAGGGCCGGTTCGCGGTCGCGCTGGGCATGGGCGGCATGGGCTACAGCTTCGGAGCCGGCATCGGGATGGCGTTCGGCCGCGCGAAAGCTCAGGCGCCGGGCCGGCGGGTGGTGGTGATCGCCGGGGACGGCGCGTTCTTCATGCATGGCATGGAGGTGCACACTGCGCTGCATTACCGGCTTCCAGTGACTTTCGTGTTGCTCAACAACAACGCCCATGCCATGTGCGTGACCCGTGAGCAGCTCTACTACGACGACCTTTACAGCTACAACCGATTCGCTCCCAGCCGGCTCGGGGCCGGTCTGGCCGCGATGTTCCCGGGACTGACTTCGGTCGACGTCAGCGACGCCGAAGGATTGGCCGCGGCGGTGCGCGGCTCACTCGCCGTCGACGGCCCGTCGGTGGTCAGCGTCGAGTGCGCCGCTGACGAAATCCCGCCCTTTGCACCCTTTCTCGACGTGCCATTAGCCAACAAGTCTGTCAATCAACAGATTCCACACACACGGGAGGACCACATAAATGTCGCTGCCAGCGCTTGACGATATCGTCACCCATACCGGCACTACCGTCCCGATCGACGGGGTGGTGCGCATCGAGACGACGCCGCTGGAGCAGGCCGCCGGAACGTTTTTCTCGCAAATGCGGTCGGTGTACCCGCACGAAGAGGTCTTCGGCCAGTACTGCACGGTCAACGACTACGTCGACTGCCCGCCGGACGAACTCTTCGAGTACCTGTCGGACACCCGAAGCCTCGAGGAGTGGACCTACACCCTGCGTGGCTTCACCCCTACTGAGGAACCGGGGCTCTGGCTGGCCTATGACAAGCTGCTTCCGGAGACCGAGATCTATACCCGCACGGTCGCCAACGCCGAGGCGCGTACGGTCGACTACCACTGCGCGTGGGACCAGGGCAAGCATCTGTGGATGATCTACCTGATGCGGGTCCTCGACGCGCAGGTGGTGTTGGACAAGCCCGGTTCTGTTGTGCTGTGGACCAATTGCCGTCATCCATTCTACGACAAGAACCCGTACCCCGACGCCGGGCCGCCCGAGCGCACCGGCTGGGTCGGCGACTTCTGGGACTTGTTCGGTGCAGGCCACGGGCTGGAGCTGAACAACCTCAAGACCATCGCCGAATACCGCCACCGCAACGGTCTGCCGGTCACGCCGGCCTGGATGAGATGAGAATGATCGTGAGTCAGCCAGCAGTCAGCCTCATCGACGTCGCCAGCTATCTGCCCGGCGAGCCGATCGGCGCCGACTACTACGCGCAGTTCGCCGAATCCGACGAGTTACGTGACAATGTCATGTTCCGTGCGCCCTCGTTCCGTCATCACGTCGGGCCCGACGAGACCGCGATCGACATGGTCGAACGCGCGGCACAGGGACTGATCGAGCGGCATGGACGCGACGTCATCGAAAACGTCGACATTTTGATCACCCACACCCAGGTGCCGGACATGCCGTTCTATGGCGGCGGCGGCGGAATCGCTCACCGGTTGGGCATGCGCCCGTCGTGGGTACTGGATTTGCACAACGGCGGATGTGCGGCATTTGTGTTGGCGCTCAACGTGGCCCGTCGATTGCTGGCATCGGGTGAGGGGCGCACCGCCCTGATCGCGATCGCGCAGAACGCGGCCGGGCAGGTCTTCGACCAGCCCGGGGTGCGCCGGAAGGCGCAATCGTCCGTGCCCGGTGACGGGGCCGCGGTTGGACTAGTCACTGTGTCGGACGAGTCGCCCATACTCGACATCGAGTGCCGCACCTACGGCGAATACGCCGGCGACATGACGCTCGCCATCGACCCACCACGCAAGTGGTGGCAGGCCCGGACGGGTGAGGCCTCCATCGGGTTCACCGAGACCAAGATCAGCAAGGTGCTCGCTCGCGGCAATCGGCAGGTCCCCGAAGTGGCGCTCGCCGTCTGTGATCGAATCGGACTGTCGTCCAAGGACCTCGACCTGCTGGTCACCAATCAGCCCAACCGAGTGTTCCTGCGCAACTGGCGTGAAGCGCTCGAGATTCCCGAGGAACGTCACCGCGACACCTTTGATGAGTGCGGCAACCTATTCGGCGCCGGCATCCCGATCAACTTTGATCATGCGATATCCGACGGTCAGGTCAAGGCCGGCGACACGGTCATGATGGCAGCTTTCGCACACGCAGGCGACTTCGCCGGTGCGGCAGCAATCCGCTGGGGCGGCCGAGACTGATGACTGAGCTGGCGTACGGAAGCTCGATGACCGCCGAGGTGCTCTCTACCCTGCCGCAGGCGGTTGATCCACTCGCGTTGTCGCTCAACGAGAGCCCGTTTCCGCCGCTGCCGGCGGTCCGCTCGGCGCTGGTGCACTCGATCGATGCGGCCAACCGCTATCCGGAGTTTCTACCCGGGCAGCTGCGGCGGTTGATCGCGGACAGAGTCGGAGTTGGTGGCGAGCAGGTCGTGCTCGGCTCGGGGGCGTCGGGTGTGGCGATGCAGGTTCTTCATGCGGTCACCCGACCCGGTGAGCGGATTGTGCTGAGCCAGCCCACTTTCGATGGTTACCCGATTTTCGCACAAATGGCCCGTCTGACTCCGGTGGCTATCCCGCTCAACGAGTACGGCCATCACGACCTGGCGGCAATGGCTGAAGCAGCTACCGACGCGAGTGTGGTGGTGTTATGCCGACCGCATAATCCGACCGGAACGTTGGAGCCCGTGTCGGCTGTCGAATGGTTCCTTAGGCAGATCCCGACCGACGCGGTTGTGCTGCTCGACGAGGCCTATATCGAGTTCGTTGCCGCCAGGCACCGAATCGACGCGCCGGACCTGATCCGGCGCTTTCCGAATGTCGTTGTGCTGCGGACCTTTTCCAAAGCGTACGGCCTCGCCGGGCTGCGGATCGGCTATGGGTTCGCCGCTCCTGAGCTCGCGAGCACGCTGTGGACCATGCAATTGCCGTTCGGCATGAGCAATGTCAGTGCGGCGGCGGTGGCGGCCTCCTACGACGCCGAAGCCCAGCTTGCGCACCGCATTCGTCGGATAACCGCCCAGCGCAACCATCTGCGCCTGCGGCTGATGGCGATGGGGATCTACAGCACGGACTCACACGCCAACTTCGTCTACCTGCCGCCGAGGGGTCGGGGTGGGCCGTGGCGCGATGTGTTCGCCGAGGCCGGGGTGCAGGTCCGCTACTACTCCGATGGCGGTGCACGGATTACTGTCGGCGACCTTCCGTCGACGCTGGCCGTGCTGTCCGCGGTGGAAAAGTCGTTATAAAACGTGCGCTTCCCGATACCTCATGCGCGGTCTTCGGTCGCGGTGATGGTACGGGGTTTGAGCGCGTAGGTGGCCGTCGACAACGTCGCCCTCGCCTACCAGCAGGGCAGCCCCGGCGCCAGCGCGAATGCCACCCAAAATGGCGACGATTACAAATTCACCGGCACCGCTACCGGTGTGGATAAAACCAACGTCACGGCGGGTCTCGTCAGCCAGCCCTTCGAAATAGACGTCACCTGCCCGTAGCCCGCATCCTCGCCGAGCCGCTCCGGTCGTCACCGAAAGTGCGGTAAGAAAAGGGACGTGACCGCCTCAAACTCCGACAACCGGGATCCGATCGCTGTCGCGCGGGCCAATTGGGAACGCGCCGGATGGGGTGAAGTCGCGGAGGGGATGGTCGCGGTCACGTCGGTGATGCGGGCTCACCAGATACTGCTCGCACGCGTCGAAACTGCCTTGCGCCCTTACGATCTGAGCTTTTCCCGGTTCGAACTGCTGCGTCTGCTGGCGTTCAGCCGCAGCGGCGCGTTGCCGATCACCAAGGCGTCCGACCGGCTGCAGGTCCACGTCACCAGCGTCACCCATGCCATCCGCCGGCTGGAAGCCAACGGCCTGGTGCAACGCGTCCCGCACCCTACCGACGGGCGGACCACGCTGGTGCGGATCACCGACCTGGGCCGCTCGACCGTCGAGGACGCCACGGTCACGCTCAACGAGCAGGTGTTCTGCGATATCGGGATGTCGGAAAGCAAATCGCAGGCGCTGGTGTCGTCGATCGAAACCCTGCGGCACAATGCCGGGGACTTCTGAGCGCTCACTTCATTGCCCGGCTGTCCGCCGCCTCGGGCCATCCGGCCCGCATGGTCGCCGCGCGCCCTATTCGATGGTCGAGGGCACCGGAATCGTCGCGGTGACCGCTGTACCGGCGCCGGGCCGCGACCGGATGTTCAACGTTCCGCCCACCAACTCGGCGCGCTCGGCCATCGACAGCACACCGTAGCCGCCCATCTCGTCGCCACCAAGCGGATTCTCGAAAGTGTCGAAACCGATTCCGTTGTCGACGATTTCCAGCCGCGCGATGTCGCCGTCCACTCGAAAGCCCAGCCGAGCCACCGATGCATTGGCATGTTTGACGATGTTCTGCAGGCCCTCCTGCGCGATGCGGTAGAGCGCGATCTCAATGTGCTCGGGCAGCCGGACATCGGCCAGCTCGAGCTCCATGTCCAGATGCGGTATCGACCGGGCCAGGCTGGCCAGCCCGCCGGCCAAGCCAAGATCGTCGAGAACCGGTGGGCGCAGCCCGCCGATCGCCGCCCGTGCTTCCTGCAACGTCAACCCGGCGAGTTCTCTGGCCGCATCGAGTTGTTCGGAGGCTTCCGCCGGATGGTCGCTGACGGCTCGTGCGGCGGCGTCGAGCCGGTAGGACAACGTGATGAGGCGCTGCGAAATACCGTCATGAATATCACCGGCGAGCCGGCGCCGTTCGATCTCTTGGGCCTCGATGACCTGCTCGACGAACAGCTCGTGTGCCCGCTCCCTGGCCACCAGCTGCCGGTGCAACCGGGCCTGGTGCATGGCCCCGGCGATCAGCCGGCCGATGACCCGCAACAGTTCAACGTCACCGTCGGTGAACTCGCGGCGTGCGACCGTGTGCACGTTGAGCACGCCGACCAGTCCGCCCGGGTCGGTTTC
The DNA here is from genome assembly GCA_963751315.1 of uncultured Actinomycetota bacterium. Lineage (GTDB taxonomy): Bacteria > Actinomycetota > Actinomycetes > Mycobacteriales > Mycobacteriaceae > Mycobacterium. The sequence goes on from CAVVUH010000014.1 coordinate 89,079, forward strand.
CATCGGCACGGACACCATCGAGGTGAAATCGCGTCCGCGCAGCGATTCGATCGGCAAGTAGCGTGGATCGGCTTCCTTGTCGTGGATGATGACGACGGGTTTACGGTGCCTGGCCACCCAGCCGGAAATGCCGGACCCCAGCGGCAGCCGAATCTTTCCCACCTGGCCGTCGAAAGGCGGTGTCGCGCCGGCCAGGGTCAGCGAGCGGTCGGTGTCGTCGAGCACATGCACGAAGCAGACGTCGGTTCCGGTAGCCGCGGTGATCATCCGCGCTGCGGCGGCGGCCAGCGGTTCCACACCGGGCCCGCTGGAGGCGGCCTGGATGAGTTCGCGCAGCAGCGCCAACTCGCGGTCGCTGTCAACGAGATCGCGTACCGCATGCGAGCCGCGGGCGCCATTGTCCGGTGCCGCCGGTCGCGGCGCGGTCACTGGTAAATACCTTCCCGCAGCGCAGTGGCCACCGCGCCGGTCCGGTCGCTGACCCCGAGCTTGCGGTAGATCGATCGCAGGTGACTCTTGACCGTTTCCTCGCCGATGACGAGTTTGTTGGCGATGCCGCGGTTGGACAACCCGTTGACCATGTAGGACAGGATTTCGCTCTCGCGTTGGGTCAACCCCTGCCGGGCGCCCGGCCAGAATTCGTCACGCTGCATGCGTGCGGCGGTGTCCGCCGCCCGGGCTGCCATCCCCGGGTCGATCACGGTTTCCCCGCTGTGCACTAACTCCAACTGGCGCACCAGTTCGTCGCTGTTGATGCTTTTCAGCAGATAGCCGCTCGCGCCCACCCGCAACGCCTGGAACAGGTACTGCTCGTCGTCGTAAACCGACAACATCACGACTTTGCGGTCCGGCTCGTGCTCTCGCAACACCTTGCACAGGTCTAATCCGCTGAAGCCCTGCATGCGCACATCGCACAGCACGATGTCGGGTTGCAGCTCGTCGACGACGCCGACCGCCCGGTCGGCGCCCACCGCCTGCCCGACCACCTGCACCCGGTCCTTGAACGCCGCCAGCATCGCCTTGAGCCCCTCGATGACCATCTCGTGATCATCGACCAGGACAAGACGCACCGGCATGGCAACACCCTAAGGCCCGCATCTGTGCGGCGAATCAAGACCGGCGGCGAAGTTGGCCATGCCAATCCCCCTAATGGGGGAGGTTGGCGACGCGGGGCATGGGGGAACCTGTGGGCGTGCGAGCCATGGGTCAGACTCGTCCAGCCCGGACCTTTTGGTGGGATCGGGAACCTTCGGCGGACGCCGATGTCCTGCGCGCGGTGGTTTTCGACGCCGATTCCGCGCTGGCCGATATCGACCGCGACGGTGATACCACGCCCCGAGCCGGTCTCGTCGACTTGGTGATGAGCTTGTTTTGCGCAGGTATCTGGGTGGGCGTTGTGAGCACTCGGCCCCGCGAGTGTGTCGAAACGCTGGTGCGACAACTGATCGGTGACGGACTCGTCGAGACGATCGTGACGGTCGACGACTTACCGGACATGGACGCCGGGCCGGCTTCTGATGCCGAGCTCTACCGCCTGGCGTTGTGGGAGCTGGGAATAACGCCGCGGGCCGCACTGGCAGTCGCGGGCTCGGGGCGTGGGCTGCGGGCGGCGCTCGCAGCCGAGTTGCCCGCAGTGGTCGTCACCCCCTACGCCGCCGACCTGCCGTTGGTTGGTGCCGCAGAGATTCGTGCCCGGTACGACGGGCCTGGCCCACTGCTGTCGGCCGACTGCCGGCAGGCACACCGACGCTGGTCCATCCGGCGGCAGCGTGCTGCCTAGCCCGGCGACGATGCAGCGCGCGCAGCGCGATGAGGAGGAGGCGGGCAATCCTGCCTAGCCCGGCGACGATGCAGTGGGGGCACCCCCAGCCGCGCAGCGGCGTGGGGGACGCACAGCGCGATGAGGAGGAGGCGGGCAATCCTGCCTAGCCCGGCGACGATGCAGTGGGGGCACCCCCAGCCGCGCAGCGGCGTGGGGACGCGCAGCGCGATGAGGAGGAGGCGGGCAATCCCGCCTAGGCCCGGAGCATCTCGATGACGGCGCTGAAGTCCAAGGCGGCGTTGGCTGCTGCGAACTTGGCGTAGATCTCGGCGGCGTGACTGCCCAGCGGCGCCGCCGAACCGGTTGAGTTGACCGCGTCCATCGCCAGGCCCAGGTCCTTGTTCATCAGCGCGGTCGCGAAGCCCGGTGTGAAGTCGTGGTTGGCCGGCGAGGTCGGGACCGGGCCCGGCACCGGGCAGTTGGTGTGCACTGCCCAGCAGTTTCCGGTCGCGCCGATGATGACGTCGAACAGCGACTGTGCCGACAGCCCAAGCTTTTCGGCCAGCACGAACGCCTCGCCGATCGCGATCTGCTGCACGGCCAGCACCATGTTGTTGCACACTTTGGCAGCCTGGCCGGCACCGGGGGTTCCGCAGTGAATGATCTTGCCCGCCATAGGCTCCAAAATCGGATGCGCGCGATGCACTACCTCCGAGTCGCCGCCGACCATGAATGCCAAGGTGCCGGCGACCGCACCTTTGACTCCGCCCGAAACTGGCGCGTCGAGCTGGGCCACGCCGTGTGAGGCCGCCGATGCGTGGACTTCACGCGCGTCATCGACGGAAATGGTTGAGCTGTCGATGAACAGCGCGCCGTGGCTTGCCGCCGGCAGAATTTCGGCGTAGCAGCGCTTCACCGCATCGCCGTGCGGCAGCATCGTGATGACGACCTCGGCGCCGGCCACCGCCGCGGGACCGCTGTTTGACACCACGACACCGCTGTCGGCGGCGGCCGCGGCGGCCGCGGGCACCGGGTCGAAGCCCTGCACGGTGTGACCGGCGGCGACCAGGTTCTTCGACATCGGACCGCCCATGTGGCCCAACCCCAAAAACGCGACCGTGGACATTCGGCCAACCCTTCTGCGCCTTCTCACGCGCTGGCGCGGACCCGTGCGGCCTCGGCTCGGCCGATGACCACCCGCATGATTTCGTTGGTTCCCTCCAGGATGCGGTGCACCCGTAGATCGCGCACGATCTTCTCCAGACCGTACTCGCGCAGATACCCGTGCTGGCCGTCGATGAAATGGCTGATCTGTGCGGTCATGGATGCCCTCGGAGACGCGAAAAGACGGAAGTGTGGGTTGGTTACTAGGACATCCTGGTAAATGGCCCAACGTGGTGGCAAGCGGCCCCAGTCGGGTCGCCGACGGACGTCGAAATTAGGGAATTCTCCGGATACGCACCAAGCTGCCGGAGAGGACAATCCCCGGTTCATGAAGCGACTCATCGTGGGGCTGGCAACGACCGTGCTGTTGTGGGGCGGCGTCGCGGGGGTGGTGGGTGCAGGCACCGCCGAGGCCCATCCTAGTCCGGCGCCACAACCCTGGCCCGGCTGCCCCGAGGACCACCCGGCAGGCCCATGTCACTGGTGCCCAGGGGATCCTCCGGTGCAGACCGGCAATCTTCGGGTGAACCCGGTCGTCTGGGACACCAACGTCTGCCACACCTACTGGCGCGTCGGGTTTGGGCAGGGCAATGTCGCCCAGAACATTTTCGAGGGAGATGCGCCGCCACCGCCGCCGCCTCCGCCGCCACCGGGCCTCAATTTCTGCCCAGTCCCGCCCTGGTGTCCGTGATCTCGTAGGGGTCAGTTGCTCGACGAACGCCTGGCACACGGGCGGTGCTCAGGCATGTGAGGATTGACGGATGACTCGCGCCCATTACCTCTTCGGCCTCGGCGTGGCCCTGCTCGTCCTATCGTTATTCGTGAACGTGCCGCTGCACGGACTGCTGGGTCTGGTGGCCACTGCTGTGGTTTCGATGGCCCTATTCATCGCAGGCGTGGCGTTAGTAGCGAATCAGTGGATCGCGATTAGGCGGTTCAAGGACAAGTGAGTGCTCTTGCAGTGCTGCCACTTGTGACAACGCTCTGACACCGCAAGACTGCAATCTATGCGCGATCGCGAGACGATCGACTCCGAGCTACGGAGGCTGGCTGCTGTGCGCCGTTCAATCCGCGAGCACGGCGGCCAGCTGTCCACTCGTCAGATCGACGAACTTCTTGACGAGCGCTTAGGACATCGTCCGGAGGCGTCCGAAACCAAGGCGTCTCAGACCGAGGTTGTCACCGACACCTGGTCGCAGTTCGGCAAAACCGACGACAGCACGCCTAGCGGACCTAAGGGTGTATTGCGCCGTTTCGGCCGACTCGCGGCGTTGCCGCTATCTCTGGTAGCCGCAGCCGCCGTGTTGGTGGTGATGTTCGCGGTCCACAACCCACACCCAGCGGCGGAGCCGACCGAAGTCCCGCCGTCGGGTGCTCGACCCAATTCGGCGGAGCCGACCGTAGTCCCGCCGTCGGGTGCGCTACCCAACCTGGCTGCGCCCCAAGCGCCCGCTCCGCCGCTTGACATCACCGACAGGGCGTTCATCGACGTCTTGAAGCGGGATGGCGTGCCAGTTCCCAGCCACGAATACGTGACGACCCAGGCGCACGCAGTCTGTGATTTCCTAGCGCACCAACCCAACTTCGCAGAGGCCGTCCGCTTCGTGCAGCGATCGTCGATATGGGATGCCAGTCAAAGCTCCAACGTCGCGGCTGGCGCTGTCGTCTCGTACTGCCCTCAGTACGAGATTGCAGGCGCGGACGAGACGCAGCACGCATTCCAGAATGCCCTCTCTGATCTGCAAGCCATCCAAGGCGATCTGCAAGGCATTCGAGATGATCTGCCAGCGCTCCCAGGCCAGCATTAATCCGGATCATCGCGGCGGCGCACCTCGGGCGCTGCGCTATCGTCGTGCGGATGGGACCGGACTCAGCGGTGGAGCGGGAGCCGATGGCCGGCCCCCGCTTGTATCAACCGATGTCCCCACTAGCCGATTACGTCGAATTCATCGGACACTGGCGCCGCCGCGGGTCCGACTACCGGAGCCGAGCGCTACCGCGTGGCGCGGTGACGATCATTTTCGACGTCGGACATCGACAGCGGCTGGACTTCTACGCCGCTGACGGCAAGACGAGATTGAGCGTTCCGCCCGCGTTCTGGTAGGCATGTCCACCAAACAGTTGATTGCGGTGTTTCGCGCCGAGGTGGGCTTGTCTCCCAAGGCATATGCGCGTGTCCGTCGCTTCCAGATGGCGCTGGGGCTACTCAGCGCGGGCGCGGTGGGCGGTGCTCGCGTTGCGGCCGACGTCGGCTACTTCGACCAGGCGCATTTTGTTCGAGAATTCCGTTCGTTCACCGGGATGACGCCGACGCAGTACCGCCAACGGCGGATTGTGTTGCCCAGTCATGTCCCGGTCGAGCGGCACAAATATCCAAGACTGCCGGCGTCGGCATCGGCATGATCGGGGTATGGACAACACCAAACAAGCGATAGCGGCCACGGGATTGCTGGTCGCGGCGATGCGCGCCGAGGAATCCGCCCGTGATGACGCGCTTTTCACCGATCCGTTCGCCCAACGGCTGGCCGGCGAAGAGGGCCGAGAGTTGCTTGTGGAGGCCGCGGCGAAGACCGAGCAACCGTCGGCGCCGATCGTCGTTCGCACCAGGTTCTTCGACGAGGCGCTGCTGCGCGCCCAGGCCGACGGTGTGGCACAGGTGGTCATCCTCGCCGCGGGCATGGACGCGCGCGCCTTTCGATTGCCATGGCATAGCGACACCACTGTTTACGAAGTTGACCAGCCCCACGTGATCGAGATCAAGGACGAACGACTTGGCGACGAGCGTCCCCGCTGCCGACGCGTGCCTGTCGGCGTCGACTTGGCTGGCGACTGGCCGAAAGTCGTTCAGTCACAGGCATTTACGCCGTCATCAAGAACGGTGTGGTTGATCGAGGGGCTGCTGCAGTACCTCGACGCATCGGATGTCGACAGGTTATTCGCGCGCGTCGACGCGCTGTCGGCCCCGGGTTCTCGGCTGTTATACGACGTCGTCGGCAAGACGTTGTTGGAGGCACCGTTCTTGCAGCCGACCTTGGAGTTCATGGAAACGCTCGGGGCGCCGTGGACGTTCGGCAGCGATACCCCGGCTGCCCTCGTCGAGGACCGGGGCTGGACCGCCACGGTCACCGATGCCGCCGAGCCGGGAAACCGATGGAATCGATGGGGGCATCCAGTCGTTCCCGCCGACGTGCCCGGCGTGCCGCGCGGCTACTTCGTCGAAGCGATCAAGGCCTGACCCGCCGCGTGTAACCCGAGCCGCTATGGACCCTGTGACAAGGGACTATTCTCAGCGGAGCCACGCTCACTACAGGCAGGCGATATGTGACGGCACACGGCGAACCCGTCGACCCGCGTCCCTTGCGCGTGGTGCCCGACGGCGGCTACCCGAACTGGGAGGCGGTCTATCAGGACAACGCCACCTGGGTATATCGCACCATCTTCGCCCGGGTGGGCAACCGCGCCGACGCCGAGGACCTCACCGCCGAAGTCTTTCTGGCCGCGCTACGACCCCTGCGGTTGACAGCGAGCGTCGGTGAGATTCGCGGTTACCTACGGGCCACCGCGCGAACGGTGCTGGCCGCGCACTGGCGCGAGACACTGGGACGCGAGATCACCTCGATCGACGACATCGAACAGCCGCCCGAGCGCGAGGAGGCGATCAGCACCGCTCCCCAGCGGGTGGCCGAGGTTCTCGAACGGCTGCCGGATAGTTATCGGCGGATCTTGGAGCTGCGTTTCCTGCAAGGCCGTTCGATCAAGGAGTCGGCAGCTGAACTCGGGGTCAGCATCGCCAACGCCAAGGTGCTCCAGCATCGGGCATTGCGACTGGCCGCACAGGTCAACGAGAAGGGCGAATCATGAACGCGCGTGGGCTGCGCAGGTACGTCGACGACCTGTTGCGGGGTCGTCGTCCAAAGCCGTTCCGCCCCGACGACTTCGAAGCCGCGCAAATCCGGACAGCCATCGACCTACAGGCGGCGCGGCTGGGCAGTGATGCCCCGCGGCAGGAATTCCTCACTGATCTACGCCACCGTCTTGCCGCACAGCTGGATGGCGCTTCGCCGCCGGCGCCCAAATTCGGCGCGACCCGCCGACACGTCATCGTCGGTACGTCGGCCGCCGCGGCCGCCGCGGTGGCGGCGGTGTCGATCGATCGTGCGGTGATCGATAGCGGGCAGGTCGCCGACGGCGACAACAACAGCGGGTCGGGCGAACTCACCCCGAACACCGGGCGCTGGCTGCGTGTTGCGGCCAGCGCAGACGTGCCCGAGGGGGTCATGCACCCGTTCGATCTCGGCTCGGTCGTCGGATTCGTTCGCCGCGTCGACGGCAAGCCCGAAGCCGTCTCGGGGGTGTGCACGCATCAAGGCTGCCGGCTGTGGTTCGACGCGCCCGATGACCGGCTGCGTTGCCCGTGCCATTCGACCTCGTTTTCGCCCGCCGGCCAGGTGCTGACCCATCAATTGCCGATCGCGCCGAAGCCGTTGCCCACGTTGATGGTTCGCGAACAAGGCGGCGTAATCGAGGTGTTCGCCCCGCCGCGCCCGAACGAGCCGGCCTGACGACGTGTAACCCACCGCCCTATCTGTTGGCGACGGAATTTCTCCCCAACGATGGAGGTGCATCGCTGTGCCCGAACGTGTGGTTCTGCTGGCCGCTGCGCTGGCGGTAGTGGTGCTGGCCGGATGCTCATCGCCGCCATCGGGGACTTCTCCGTCGGCGACCCTGGCCACGGTCAGCGGGGCCACGCCGGGAATGCCCGGCATGAGCGGAATGCCGTCGATGCCGAACGCTCCGGCGGGCACCTCGGCTTCGGTGACCGCACCGGCCGCGCCGGTGACTGGAGATGCGGTGAGCATCGACAACTTTGCCTTCGTGCCCGCGACGCTGACGGTTCGCGTGGGAAGTATGGTCACCTGGACCAACCACGATGACGAACCCCACACGGTCGCTGCGAGTGATGGGTCGTTTCACTCACCCGGAATGGGCTCGCAGGCCACGTACTCCCACACTTTCCCGACCGCGGGCAAGTTCGACTACATCTGCTCGATCCACCCGTTCATGCACGCCACCGTGGTTGTGACGCAATGACCGACGCCCCGCACACGATGAGCCGCCGCCAGCTCATCCGGCACAGCGCATGGTTCGGCGCGGCCGTCGGCCTGGCGGTGGTCGGCGGTGAAGTCATCTCCCACGTTGCCGGCACCGCCGAAGCCGCGCGGGTTCAAGGTCGGCCCACCCTGCGATTCGCGCAAGTCAGCGACAGCCACATCGGCTTCTCCGGCAGGGCCAATCCGAATGTCGCCGGCTCGTTCGACCAGGCGATCGATCGGATCAACAGCCTTGGCTACGTACCCGACTTTGTCATTCACACCGGTGACCTCACCCACCTGTCCACCCCCGAGCAGTTCGATCAGGTCAAGCAGATGCTGACCGGCCTCCGGACGCCGCACGTCTTCACCGTGCCCGGCGAGCACGACTCCGTCGACGACGCGGGCCAGAAATATCGAAGCGTGTTCGGCGCCGGAACCCGCGGCGACGGCTGGTACAGCTTCGACATCGCCGGCGTGCATGTTATCGCGCTGGTGAACACGCTCAATTTGAAGAAACTTGGGCACCTGGGCACCGAGCAGCTGGACTTTATTGCCAAAGATGTCGCGCCGCTGCCCAGTGACACGCCGATCATCGTGTTCAGTCACATCCCGCTGTTCGCCATGTATCCGGATTGGGGCTGGGGCACCGAGGATGCCGCCCAGGCGCTGAGCCATTTACGCCGCTTCTCATCGGTGACCTGCCTCAACGGCCATGTCCACCAAGTGTTTTCCAAGACCGAAGGCAACGTGACGTTCTACAGCGCAACCACGACCGCCTATCCGCTGCCACACCCGGGTGATGGCCCGGCGCCCAAGCCGGTCACCCTGCCGGCCGGTAGATTGCACGACGCGCTCGGCGTCCGCGAGGTCAGTTACACCCGAGGCCAGAGCGATCTTGCATTGAAAGAGCGGACACTGCAATGACATTCGCCGGGGTTATCACCAGAATCGGTATCGCAGCGGCGCTGGCCGTTAGCGGAATCAGCCATGCCTATCTCTATATCCATGGCTACCGGCACATTCCTATGATCGGCACTGCCTTCCTGCTGCAGGCCAGCGTCTCGCTCGCCGTCGCGGTGCTGATCCTGGTCGGCGGGCCGGCGTGGCTTCGGTGGGCCGGAGCTATGCTGGCCGACGGCTCAGTGGTCGCGTTCGTGTTGTCACGCACCGTGGGGCTTTTCGGGTTTTCCGAGCGAGGATGGCAGCCGTCGCCGCACGCGGTAGTCGACCTGGTCGCTGAGCTGCTGATCGTCGGCCTGTGGGCGGCTTACCTGGTCATAGGTCGGCGCGCTCGCGGGTGAAACCCGATTCTCCCTGGGGAATTGTGGCTACGCGTTGACGCCGGTGCATACTCTGTGCACCGAAGTGTCAAACAAGGGAGTTGGGCGCATGATCTTCCGTGCGACTCTCGTCGCGGCAAGTATCGCCACGGCTGCGACTAGCTCGGCGTCACTGGCCAGCGCGGGACCGGGGTGCACTGCTGGCCACTGCGCTCTGGCCCCCGTCGCACACAGCCCGTCGTATCAGGACGGCTATAACAGCGAGCACGATTTTTACTCGATTCCAAAGAATGGCACATTTCTCAAGAACGAGATGCAACAGGGCGGCTATGACACCGGCATGGTCTGCCGACTCGACATAAAGGGAGGGCCCCAACCGCCCAATCCGGCCGACTGGATGAGCGGCTGCATAGACGCCTTGCACGATCTGGGATTCAAGCCCTAAACGCCCTTCCCGGCGACGGCCCGTTGTTGACCCGCGGTGCCCGGCTGGTGCTGACCGTTTCGGCCGACCAAGTACCAGGTGTGCATGACGCCTTTCCCTTTGACGTCGACATCACCGCGTTCCTCGAACACGAATCGATTGCTGAGTCGCTGGTAAACCGGCTGTGGCACTTGAATGCGTCCTACATCAGCCGTCGATTCCATCCGGGACGCGACGTTGACGGCGTCGCCCCACACGTCGTAGAAGAAGCGCTGTGATCCGACCACGCCGGCTACCACTGGTCCGCTCGCCAGACCGATCCGCAGCGGCACGGCGCGCCCGCGCGAATCGGTCAGTCCGGCAACGGCTTCGGCGATGTCGAGGGCGAGGTCGGCCAACGCTTCGAGATGGTCCGGACGAAGCTGTGGGACGCCGCTGACCACGATGTATGCGTCGCCGCTGGTTTTGATCTTCTCCAAACCGTGCCGGGTTACCAGCGCGTCCAGGCTGGTGTAGAGGGTATCGAGGAAGGCGACCAACTCTTCCGGTGCGGTGTCGCTGGCCCGCTCGGTGTAGCCGGCGATGTCTGCGAAAAGGATGGACGCGTCGTCGTACTTGTCGGCGATGACCGAGCCGGAGCGGTCTTTGAGGCGTTCGGCGATGCTGGCCGGCAGGATGTTGGCCAGCAGCGCTTCGGATCGCGCGTACTCATGTTCCATCGCCTCCTCGGCGCTGGCGATCTGGCGTAGCCCGTACCAGACGATCGCGACTGCCAATACGCCGGCCGAGATGGCGTTGATGATGAATCCCACGGTGATGAACCACGCGGGTTCTGCGCCGGTGTTGCTCGGGACGGTGAATTCGAGTGCGATGACCAGACTTATACCGATGGCAGCCGCTGTGATGGCCAGACCGATGCGCTCGATGCCAAGCACCATGACCGCTGCTACGGCTGCGATCAGAAAGTAGAACTGCACACCGGTGCCAGTGCCTAAGTGCCAGCACAGGAAGGTCATCGCGGCGTAGGCCACCGTGATGAACGCTAGCGGCGCGATGAGCTCGCCAAATCGGTACAACAACGGGATGACGGCGAAGAGCGCGGCGGTGCCAAGGTTGACAAATCCGAGGTACCCGAAGCTCTGACTGAAGATCAACTGCATGATGCCGAAGCCCGCCGTGACAGCGCCCGCAATCACGGCCGCCACGCTGAGCAAACGCTGGCGTTGCATATTGGCTCCGTCGTAATGCCGATTGCGGGCTACCTCGCAACCGACTTCGCGGAGCGAGTTTGCCAGCACCGCCTGCGCCTTAATGCCCACAGTCACCCAGCAATCCCCGCAGCCCGTCGAGTAGCGTGATCGCGTCGGCGGCGTCGCCGGCCCGTCCGCGCGCCTGTACGCCCAGCACCCCGGCGCGCAGGGCGTCGGCAAGATATGTCGGTGCCGACGGCGGCAGTTCCCCGGCGTCAGCGGCGCGCTGCAGCGCGCCGGTCAGGCCTCGGCGCAGCCGCTGCATGTGCCGCTCGGTGAGGGTCTTGATGCGCGGGTCGCCGTTGATCGGATTCTGCATGGTGTTCCACACCAGACATCCGGCGTTGCACATCGGGCCCTCGAACTGCGCTTGGAGGTGGTCGAAAAACGCGTGCACGTCAGCCACCCCCCGGCGCCCATGCTCCAGCGGGGCGAACATTTCGTCGAGATATGCCAGATATTGCGCCAACGCCGCCTCCAGGATGTCGGCTTTGGTCCCAAAAGTTCGGTACAGCGTCGACGACGACAGCCCGGTCGCGGCGAGCATCTCTTCCTGGGTGGCCGCGTCATAGCCCTTGCTCCACAGCAGCCAGAGCAGCGCGGCGAGCGCGCTGTCGCGATCGAACTGCGCGGGGCGTCCGGGGCGGCGAACGCCGGCCACGGGGGTGCTTGACATTTGAAGTGAGTCTACTCAATACTCCAGATTCAGGGTATGGAGTTGCTCAACTCAATAACGGAGGCTGCCGTGCTGAACACGGGTGACAAGGTCAAGGCGCGGACGCTGACAACGATCGAGGGCGGCGATGTTGCGCTGCCAGCCGCCGATGGACTCGTCCACCTTCAATTTCGACGGTTCGCCGGCTGCCCGATCTGCAGCTTGCACATGCACGAGGTGGCTGCTCGGCACGACGAAATCAGCAAGGCCGGCGTCGCCGAGGTCGTGGTTTTCCATTCGTCTGCCGACCGGCTTCGTCGCTACGTGGCCGACCTGCCGTTCGCCGTGGTGGCCGATCCCAATCGCAAGCTTTACGACGAGTTCGGCGTGCACAACTCGATACGCGGGATGCTGAACCGAAACGTGGCCCGTGCCGTCGGCCGAGGCATTCGGCAGACGCGATCAGCGCGATCGCTCGCCGGCGGCCTGGGACCCACCGAGAACCACCTGGGCATGCCCGCCGATTTCCTCATCGCCCCCGACGGCGCCGTCGTTGCACGCAAGTACGGCGAGCACGCCGACGATCAGTGGTCGGTGGACGAACTCCTCCGGCTGGCGACTGTGTAACGGCCGTGACGTCGCGGCTGCTGGGGCGGCATCGCGCATCGGGGCAGGTGTTCACCGCCGGCGGCATCGGTTCATTCGTGCTCGACGAGGGCCCCCGCGATGGCGAGGCCGTGGTGTGCGTGCACGGGGTGCCCGCCTCGGCCTATCTCTACCGCAAAGTGGTGCCCGCGCTGGCGACTCGGGGACTGCGCGGCATCGCTGTCGATCTTCCCGGGCTGGGTCTTGCCGAGCGGCCCGCGGACGCCGACTACTCCTGGACCGGTCTGGGCCGCTGGCTTGGATCCGCGATCGACGCGTTGGAGCTGGACCGCTTCCACTTGGTGGTGCACGATATCGGTGGTCCGATCGGCCTCGAGGTCGCCGCCGCCGATCCACACCGTGTTCGGTCCCTGACGATCCTCAACACGACAATTGCCGTCGAGTCCTTTCACCGGCCATGGGTGATGGAGCCCTTCGCGCATCCAATCGTGGGTGAGGCATGGCTGAGTTGCGTAAGGCTGCCGGGTATGTTCGTGGGATTGATGCGTGCTCTGGGTGTGACTCGACGGGTGCCGACCGCCGAAATCGCTTGTTATGTACCGTTGTTGCTCGGTGATGACGGCGGTCGCGCTTTCTTGCAGATCATGCGCGGCTTCGAGGCGACCGCCGACAAACAACGCCACTATCTACCCGCGTTGCGCAGCAGGCCGTATCCCGCGCAGGTCGTGTGGGGGGTGCGCGACCGCATGCTGACGTGGCGCCGCTACGGCGTACAAGCGCAACTTGCGGCCGGGCTCGATGACGCGGTGCTGCTGGCGGGCAAGCACTTCGTCCAGGAGGATTGCCCCGAAGAGATCGCCGACGCCGTTTACCAGCTCGCGAGGGCAGCGCGCTGATGTTGGTGACCGGGGCCGGCGGGTTCCTGGGCAAGGTGGTGTGTGCCGAATTGCTCGCGCGGGGTTGAGGGATGCGCCCGCCATATCTCGTCGGACCCCTGTGGCATAGTCGAATGTATGTTCGAACAAGCCTCGCCAGTGGTGGCGCGGTTGCGTGCGGCATCGCGGGCGGAGAGCCAAGCGGCCGGACAGCGGCTGGCTGCGATCGGCGAGCTGGACCTGTTGTGGCTGCGTCGGTTCGGCGAGCGGGAGACCTGGTGCACCGACAGCCAGGACGCGATCACCGCGGAGGTGGCCGCGGCGTTGGGCATTACGCAAGCGCGTGCAGCCAGCTATTTGGATTATGCGCGGGCGATGCGGTTGCGGCTGCCGCGGGTAGGTGCGCTGCTGGTCGCCGGTGACATCGACTATCGGATGTTTCAGACCATCGTGTATCGCACCGATTTGATCACAGACCCCGAGGTGATGGCCGCCGTCGATGCAGAGCTGGCCGTCAAGGCGCCGCGGTGGCCGGCGTTGACGCAGGGTCGGCTGGGCGCCCAGGTGGATCGGATCGTGGCGCGCGCCGACCGTGACGCGGTGCGCCGCCGCCGGGAACACCAGGCCGATCGGGAGCTGTCGATCTTCGACAACAGTGATGGGTTGACCGAAGTGTTCGGCCGGCTTTTTTCCACCGACGCCCAGGCGGTAGATCAGCGGCTGGATGCGTTGGCCGCCACCGTGTGTGCCGATGATCCGCGCACGCGCAACCAGCGCCGCGCCGATGGCATGGGAGCGTTAGCCGTGGGTGCCGATCGGCTTGCCTGTCGCTGCGCACGGCCCGACTGCCCGGCCGGCATGACGCCGGTCCCCAGTCCGGTGGTGATTCATGTGGTCGCCAGCCTAGATGGCAGTGCGCCGGCGCCGGGTTCGATGATCGGCGCCGATGCGCTCATCCCCGCCGAACTCGTCGCCGATCTGGCGAAGTCGGCCAAGCTGGCCCCGCTGGTACATCCGACCGATGTGGCGCCCGAAGCCGGCTACACGCCCTCGCAGGCTCTGGCGGACTTTGTCCGCTGCCGGGATTTGACGTGCCGGTTCCCCGGCTGTGATCGACCGGCAATCGACTGCGATATCGACCACGCCGTCCCGTACGCCGACGGCGGGCCGACGCATGCCTCCAACCTCAAATGCCTTTGTCGGCTGCATCATTTGATCAAGACATTCTGGGGCTGGTGTGATCAACAACTGCCCGACGGCAGCGTGATCTGGAGGTCGCCGTCCGGGCAGACCTACATCACCACCCCCGGCAGTGCGCTGCTGTTCCCCAACCTCTGTGCGCCGACAGGCGCGCTAGACCCGGTCCCTACCCGGCTGCGATGCGTCGAGCGCACCCTGATGATGCCCAAGCGACAACGTACCCGCGCCCAAAACCGGGGCAGCTACATCGCCACCGAACGCCGACGAAACCAGCGGACACGCAACGCCGAGGAACGACGGCGCGAAGAGTCGCGGATCATCGCGAACGATGAGCCGCCGCCGTTCTGATATGGGGGGCTGGTTTGTCAAGGGGCAGGGTGAAGCGCTACGCCGCCCATGCCTCGACCTGGCCGACGTTGAGCCGGTGGCTGATGATTACGCCATCTACGCCACCCGCGCCTATGTCGCCTCCGAGATCGCCACCGGCTACCCTTTATTTCGGGCAGCCCGAGCGTGGGCTGAGCCTGCCAGAGGACACCATCGGCAACTGGCCCGCAGGCCAACAGCGCGATCACGCCGCCGCCCACGCGCGACTCCTGCACGTCTTGATCGAGCTCGGCGACTATCACCGCGCCAACGAGTAGCTGGGCGCCGTGCTCACGCTCTACCGCGCCGCACCCTCGCATCGAACCCGCCGCGAGCTGCGGCACTGCCGCGAAGTCTTGCGCAGCCGCGCCCGCACCAACAAAACCCTGCCCCTGGTGACCCTCCGATCCCGCATCGATACCGCATTACAAGGAGACCGCCCGTGAACCAACCACTTCCACCGGCTAAGACCGGCGCTCTGCACACCGTTTTGCCCGCCACCACAACCACCGACCCCGACGCCGGCTTGCCCGTTGCCGTGTTGCCGATCGGCTCCTGCGAACAGCACGGCCCCTACCTGCCGTTGACCACCGATACCCTGATCGCCAGCGCCAGCGCCATCGCCGCAGCCATCAGCCAGTGCCACCAGCTACGCCAACTGCCACCCATCACCATCAGCTGCTCCCACGAACACGCCGCATTCGCCGGCACTCTCAGCATCACGGCAACCACGCTCGCCGCGATCATCACCGACATCGCCGACTCGCTGACAGAGCAAGGCGCCGCCGGGTTGATCATCGTCAATGCCCACGGCGGCAACGCGGTGCTGACCAACATCGTCCAGCAAGCCAACACCGCCGGGCCGCTTGGCATGGGGCTCTATCCCAGCCGTGAGGACTGGACCGAAGCCCGCGCCGCGGCCGGCATCAACAGCAGCAGCCACGACGAAATGCACGCCGGTGAACTTGAGACGTCCATCCTGTTGGCCACCTACCCCGACTACCTACGACCCGGATGGCACGCCAGCGACCACACCCACTCCGATCGCCGCTACCTGACCACCGTGGGCATGCACGCCTACACCGACACCGGAGTCATCAGCCAACCCTCGCTCGCCACCGCTGACAAAGGCCGCGCACTCCTCGACCACCTGGCCAAAGCAGCCCACCCCCTCATCGCCCTGCTCACCGGCGGCCAACACTGACCATCACGCCGTGGCGGCTCCCGTCCGCCGCCACGGACCCGATCAGCCCGACCGCCATTTACCAGCACCAACGGGTGCCAGGCGCAACACCAGGCAGCGGACCTGCGCAAGGCTTCTGTCAGCAGAATGACCGCGACGACCGTTCCTCTCGTGGCGGTGGAGTGAAGTCCCGAACGGTCACTGGCACTGATCACTTTTCGCGAAGAAACCGTCCCGATGACCTGCAGTGTGAGAACTTTCTTCACTGCTATCAAGCAGATCCCCGATTTCGAACTGCCACAGGGCTACACCCCGGAGATCCCGTTCCCGTCGAAAAACCTTCGCGCTCAAGTCATTGCCACCGCACTGGGGCTGACCCGGTCACCTCCGGTCACCCCCAGCGCAGCGCTTGCGAACTACTTGCGCACCTCGGTCGCTACCACCTGGACGAACACGCCGGTGTCCTCGGCCATCAGCAGGCCTCGGCCACGGGGCAGCGGGCCACCCTTCATCTTGCCGCGGATGAAGCCCTCGTCGGGGTCGGCGTCCATGACCAGCAACGGCGCATTGGCCTGGTGCAGCGCCCGCAACATCGGGTCGCCGCCCGCCGAGGACCAGCCACCGAAGGTACGCGCCCAGATCGGAAAGGTCGTCGGGCTGACCCGGCGCGGCGCGGCCGCTGCAATTCAAAGGATTCGCGAGGGTCGAGCGGGCCGGGTCAGAGCCGAGTGACCATTGCGCCCGGCCGGGTCGCATGTCTCCGCCGGGGAATACCGCGACTTCTGTTATTTCCCTTGCCAGTTCGCTGGCATCGTCAGCTGCCACCAGGCCAATTCGTTCACCGGCCCAAAGGGTGTCGCTGGGCCGTCGCGGCGCTCTCAGCCGCTCTGTTGTCGGGAATCCCGACAGTCTCTCTAAGACCTCAGATCCCCCGCTCCGTGTGCTGAACCCAAACACTTTTTTACGTTCAGGATTTTCAGCCACTGTCGCCAGAGCCAGTGACGCATCACCTTCCACGGCTTCCCGGCCTGCTTATTGCGGTGATTAGCTGGTGCTATAAGCCCACCAGTCATACGCACCAGGCACCGGGCACAGGTTCTTATACGCAGCAATAACGAAATGATCCACCTGGTCGGTGGTCAGTGTCGGATAGTCCTTCTGCATACCCGCAGCCACCCGATTAACCGGGATGCGCCGATTCCAGAGCTCCCAGCACACGTTGTAACCGTCTCCCAACATCGCCGGGTCCGTTCCGGTGATGCCTGACGCCCGCACGGCAGCCAAGAAGTGCTGAACTGACTGATTCGTCGGCCAGTCCATCAGTACAGGGTTAGCGCTGGCCGGTGCCGCCAGCCCTACGGCAATGAGAGCCATAGAGGCACTGACCAGGACTTTCTCAATCATTTCGTATTCTGCCCGTCAGGACCCTAGCGGTGCGACGGACACAGGTCGCGGATAGCGATTCGGACGACTTGCGCCGCCCCGTCTGGACCCAGCGCCGGGTTATCCGCCCAGAACTGGTTCACCATGTTCTGTCGACTGAGGCCAGCGTCCATCGGGCCACGGATATCCAGGCCCTGGTCCAGCGCCACCAAGTTACCGTTGCTGTCCCCGAGGCCGCCCGCAGCGATATCTGCCGGGAACGCACGCTGACCGCAGCCCGGACCCGGCCCCGGTGCACGCCCTTGAGGGCATCCCGGTGCCGGACCGGCGGTCGCATCGGGGTCGGCACCCAAAGCCACGGCCGCCAGGACAGCCACAGCCACGCCAACTATCCCCATCCTTCGCGCGCCACCGTTAGCCCGCCTTGACGCGGACCCGATCGATACGCTGCTGTACCCGGCAAACACCTCGCCGGCTTTTGACGGCATGCCGGGGCCTCGATCAAACGCGCCCGCTCGGTCCGCGGGATCGACCGCACTATCGAGAACTACGCGGGACAGAGTTGACATTTGAGTTGACATTTGCCACCCCACTCGGATGAGAGTGGTCCGTCGGAATTAGAGCCGTCCGTGACCTGGTCTTTTTGGTCACAGCCTGGGCGGGTGCGCGATGGATCGTTGCCGCAACGATGTCGCGACCGCCTCGCTACGCCTGTTTACTCAGCGTGATTCTTATGGTGATCGCGCGAACTTGCGAGAGGCTGTGTTTTGGTTGGGTGTTTCCTGTTATTTGCATGCACTTCACCTTTTGGACATCTCACTGACCAATCACGAGACATGGGCGCGCTGGCGGCGATTCGGGGTATGCCACGCAGCAAACAATCGTCCGGGGGCGGGCAAACACGCAGGCCGTATCGGCTTGCGCCCTGGTTTTACCGTTATCGGCATGGCCGATCCGTTGGCGCGGGAGACGTTGGCGTTCCTCGATGCGCTGGATGGGCTCCCGGTGAGCCAAGCGGGGAGAGCCTAGACCTCGGCGTTGCCGCGCTACCCGAAACCGGGTGCCACAACCCGCAACCGCTACCAGGGCGCCGGCATCTGGCTGCCACGGCGATGATGGTGGCCAGCATCGGCGTGGTGTCCGCGACCACTCGGATGTTCTCGATTCACGCCACGGCTACAAATCCCCCAGGTTCAACGCCCGGGCCTCATCCATGGACCGCTCGCTGGCCGTGGCCCTGGTGTAGCGGTCCAGCATCGACCTGTCGCGCCAGCCGTGCCGCGTCATCAACCCCTGCTCAGAGCCGCCCGCGGCCAGCCACCGGCTCGACGCCGTGTGCCGCAACAGGTGTTGGTGAAAGCCCTTAATCCGGGCCACTACGGCTGATCGCCCGGCTGCGCTGCCACCACCTCGTCGCGGTGGTCAACATGGTTATCCGCGACGAATGGAACTCGGCGCTGACGCGCTACCCGAAACCGGGTGCCACGACCCGCAACCGCTACCAGGTCGCCGGCATCTGGCTGCCCCCAACGCTCACCTGAGCACCACGTCGACAGCAAACTCCGCTTGTCTCCGCGTGGCTCCGCCTGGTGCACTGTGTACTTCGCCGTACGGACCTGTTGTGCATATTGAGTGCACGCCGCTCTGATCTTGATCCGAAAACATGCTCTGAACTGCAGTCGATGCTGGCGCGCGATACTGGCGCCTCTCTGTGTCAAGTAGTTGGTTTTTGCCGGGTTGTAGGGTTTGGGGGCGGGCTCGGGAAGTGACTTGTCTGAAGAGCCGGTGTGCGGGGTGTCAGCTGGCCGCGCGAGACGATAGAGCCGCCCCCGAGTGTCCTCCCGGGCCCGCCTTTTGTTTGACTGCGTCGCCGATCAGCCGTCGGTCGACGATGTCGGACAGGCGGCGTTTCAAGCAGCGCATGGCTACGTTGTGATTTTTGCCTTCGGATCGTTTCCGCAGGTAGTAGGCCCTGCCGGGGGTATCGTGGCGGATTTGGGCGATGGCCATGACGTGGAGGCAGAAATAGGCAGCATCGATCTTGGCAGTGCCCAGCGCATGTGACGTGAGCGCAGCGATACCGACGGGGGCGTCCCTTTGGCCGTGTAGCTGTTGCCCTATGCCGTCGCTTCCACATTGGGTGGCTGGGCGTTGTAGGGCATGCCGTACTCGCCGCTATCAAGCTTGTAGCTGAAAGTCAGGGCCATGAGCGGCGATGCGGCGTTCGACAACCACGACATGGCGAACGAGGCGGTGGCGTCACTAGCGCTGATTGCGAAGTTGCCCAACGGTGGTGTCGCACTCGGGTTGGCTGCTTGGGCGATGCAGTTGACTGGCCCGGAAATCGCGTGGGTGTGGCCGTTCAGCGTTAGCTCTGATTGTGAGGTGCCGCCTGCAGGTGTCGTTTGCACGGTCGACGTCGTCGACGCCGAACTCCGGACGGGCTGAGAGGTCGGCTCGGCACTCTTACTGGAGCATGCGATCAGCGTTGCTGCCCAAACGATCACTGCGACCAGGAGAGCGCCCGGCTTCGTCATTCCGATTCGTCTCCAGACAAACCGCGAATAAAGGTACGGGTCTCGTCCCAACTCGGCAGCAGACCCGCGGCGCGGACCTCGTCCAAAGTGGGTGCGGCGGCGTCGCGGTCGGATAACACCAAGTTGTGCTCGGTTGGCCAGTCGATGGCCAGGGCTGGGTCGGTGGCGGCGATGGTGTGTTCGCGTTGCGGGTTGTATTCGGCTGAGCACAGGTACATCACCGTCGAATTGTCTTGTAGCGCAACGAAGCCATGCGCCAGACCTTCGGAGAGGTACACCGACCGGTGGTCGCGGTCGTCGAGCAGCACCGAGTCCCAGTGTCCAAAAGTCGGCGACCCCACCCGGATGTCGACGACGACGTCGAACACCGACCCGGAAAGGCAGGTCACATATTTCGCCTGGCTGGGTGGCAGCTGGGCGAAGTGCAGGCCGCGCAGCACACCGGCCGCCGATACCGAACAGTTGGCCTGCCGGACATCGAGCCGGTGACCGGCGAAGCTGGTGAACCCTCGATCGGTGAGCCATTCGAAGAACAGTCCACGCGCGTCGGCATACAGCTGCGGGGTGATCTCCCACGCGCCGGCGATGTCGAGTTGGCGGATCTGCATGTTATTGACCCGACTGGGCGTAGCGGGCTTCGACGGCCGCTTTCAGCGGGCCCCACCAGGATTCGTTGTCCCGATACCAGTCGATGGTGGCGCGTAGCCCCTCGGTGAAATCGGTGTGCTTGGGCGCCCAGCCTAATTCGGTGCACAGCGGGGTTGGATCAATCGCATACCGCAGGTCGTGGCCGGCCCGGTCGACGACATAGTCGAAGTCGTCGCGATCGCGGCCCATCAGCTCCAGTAGCGTCTGCAACACCGACAGGTTGTCACGCTCGCCCTCGGCGCCGATCAAATAGGTTCGGCCGACTTGACCGCCCTCAAGGATGCATCGGACCGCATCGTTGTGGTCCTCGACATGGATCCAATCCCGGACATTGGCCCCTTTGCCGTACAGCTTGGGCCGCCGCCCGGTCAACACATTGGTGATCTGGCGCGGAATGAACTTCTCCACATGCTGATAGGGCCCATAGTTGTTCGAGCAGTTCGAAATCGTCGCCCGCACGCCATAGGAGCGCACCCAGGCCCGCACCAGCATGTCGGAGGCGGCCTTGGTCGACGAGTACGGACTCGACGGGTTGTAGGGCGTGGACTCGGTGAACCGCTGCGCATCGTCGAGCGCCAGGTCGCCGTAGACCTCGTCGGTGGACACGTGATGCAGCCGCACCCCGTGCCGACGTACCGCCTCTAACACGGTGAACGTCCCGATCACGTTGGCCCGCAGGAACGGCGCCGGGTCGGCCAACGCGTTGTCGACATGGGTTTCGGCCGCGAAATGCACCACCGCATCACACTCGGCGGCCAGTTGGGAAACCAGCTTGGCGTCGGTGATATCACCCTGCACCAACCTGATGTCACCCTCCACGGGAGTCAGCGATTCGAGGCTGCCGGCATAGGTCATGGCGTCCAGCACCGTCACCGCATCTTCCGGGTGCTCGCGCACAGTGGCATGCACGAAGTTGGCACCGATGAAACCGGCGCCGCCGGTAACCAGCAGCCGCATGGTTGAACCTTAGCTAAGCGGCGTGATCAGCTCGTGGGCGTCAGCCCCAGTGGCCCGGCCAGTTCGCTCAGTGCGGGCAGCAGTGTCTCGTCGGTCCAGCCGCCCAGCACTTGGATCGCCACGTGATCGGCGCCGGCCTCCAGGTGCTCGTTGAGCCGCTGCACGATGGCTTCGGGGCTGCCGTGGGCCACCACCGCGTCGACCAGCCGGTCGCTGCCGGGCTTGCGCACGTCGTCTTCGCTGAACCCCAGCCGGAGCCAGTTGTTCACGTAGTTGCTCAGGCCCAGGTAGAGCTCGACGGCCTCGCGGCCGATCCGGCGCGCCTCGTCGGCGTCGGTGGTCAGCACCACCTTGTGCTCCGGCGCCAAGAACACCGAGTTGCCCATCTCTTCGCGCGCTTTGGCCGTGTGTTGCGGCGTGGTCAGATACGGATGCGCGCCCGCGCTGCGCTCGGCGGCCAGTTTCAGCACCTTGGGGCCCAGCGCCGCAAGAACTCGACGACTGGTCGGCACCATGTCGGAGTCGAGTTCGTCGAGGTAGCCGACCAGCGCGTCGTAAGGCTTGACGTACTCCTCGGTGTGCTCGCGGTGGCCTACCCCGATGCCCAGCAAAAACCTTCCCGGATGGGCGCTTTCGATGCGTTTATACGACTGGGCGACAGCCGGCGCCGGCGCGGACCAGATATTGACGATGCCGGTCGCCAGTTGCAGCGAATTAGTCTGCGCCAGAGCCGGATCCACCCAGTCCAGTTCCGCATCCGGCGATCCACCGATCCAGGCGGCGCCATAACCGAGCGATTCGATCTGCGCGGCCAGCTCGGGTTTGATTGAGCGGAAACCCAGCCATACGCCGTACCGGCCCAGGTCAGGTTTCAGTGATACTGCCTCGGTCATCTAGGTCCCCCTCCTCAAGACTGATTCAGTCCAAGCGGCCCCGCCAGTTCGGCCAGCGCCGAAACCAGGTTCTCATCCTTCGTCAGCACCTGGACGGCCACGTGGTCGGCGCCCGCGTCGAGGTGTTGGTTCAGGCGCGCGGCGATCGCGTCGGTTGTACCGTAGGCGACTACGGCATCGACGAGGCGGTCACTGCCGGGCCGATTGACTTCGTCCTCGGAAAACCCCAGCCGTTTCCAGCTATTGCGGTAATTGGCCAGGTTGAAATAAATGTCGAGTGCCTTACGGCCAATCGAGCGAGCCTTTTCCGCATCGGTGGTCACCACCACCTTGTGCTCGGGTGCCAAGAAGGCCGACCGGCCGATGAGTTCTCGGGCGTGCGCGGTGTGCTCCGGCGTGGTCAGGTAGGGATGCGCTCCGGCGCTGCGTTGCGCCGACAGCTGCAGTACCCGCGGACCCAGCGCGGCAACCACCCGACGGTTGGCGGGCACGCCGTAGTCGTCGAGTTGGTCGAGATACTCGACCAGCGCGTCGTAGGGCTTGCGGTATTCGGTGATCGCTTCGGGATGCCCCACGCCGATACCGAGCAGGAAGCGGCCGGGGTAGCCCTTATCGATGCGGTGAAAAGACTCGGCGACCGGCTTGGCCGCTGCTGACCAGATGTTGACGATCCCGGTGGCGACCTGCAGCGTGGTCGTCGCTTCGAGGATGGGCTCCACCCATTCCAGCTCGGCCGGTGGTGAGCCGCCTACCCAGACGGCGCCATAGCCGAGGGTCTCGATTTCTCTGGCCTGCTGCGGGGTGACGCCGCGGCCGAACGATCCGAACCGTCCAAGATTGGGTTTACTCGCTGCATCAGTCATGGTGTCTCCAACCTGTGCCGTGATGCCGCTATTCCGCCAGTTCTGCATCCAGGTCGGGATCCGCCAAATCCTCGACGCGCGGTTTTTCCAGAGGCAGCAACACGATGAAGCGGGTATTGCCAGGCACAGACTCGACGCGCAAATCCCCGCGATGTTTCTTCACGACGATGTTCCACGCCAGATCCAGCCCGAGGCCGGTGCCCTCGCCGACCGGTTTTGTGGTGAAGAAGGGCTCGAAGATGTGCTCGCGCGCCCCATCGGGGATGCCGGGCCCGGTGTCGCAGATCTCGATGCGGGCCAGCTTCTCGCCTTCCCTGCCGGTGCGGACGGTCAGTGTGCCGCCCTTCTCGCGCATCGCCGCCAGCGCGTTGTCGATGATGTTGGTCCAGACCTGGTTGAGATCGCCTGGAAAGCAAGGGATTTCGGGAAGCGATTGGTCGAATTCCTTGACCAGTGTGATCACGCCGGTGTGCTTGCCGCTGTCTTTGCCCAATCGGTCGGCGAACATCACCAGCGTGCTGCGCAGCAGTTCGTGCACATTGGCCACGTCGAACAGGGCCCGGTCCATCCGGGAATATTGCTTGGCGTCGGCGACCAGTGCCGAAATCCGTTTGCTCGCTTCCGAAATCTGGTTCATCAGAAGCTCGCTTTCGATGGTGTAGCTGATCCAGCGGACCGCCTCCTCCAACGAGGCCGAAGCATCCAATTCCTCGGCGGTTGCGGCAATCCGCTCCAGCCAATCGGTGTCGACGCCGCCTTCGACGAGTGTCGGTGCGATGTCCCACCCGCCGTCGATGTCGTGGTCCTCCAGCCACTCGCCGACGGCGTCCTCGCGGTCGGCGGATTCGAGCGCGGTCAGGTGCTGCGACGCCGATTTGGCGACCTGCTCGGCGACCGCCTCCTGCAGTCGCACCAATGCGTTCAGCGTTTCAGCGCTGACGGTGCCGTCGGCGAGCATCACCAGTTTCCCGCGCATGCGGGCGATCCGGCCGCGCAGCTCGTCGGCGGCCCGTGCGATGGCCGCAGCGGGATTGTTCAGCTGATGGGTCAGCCCGGCCGACAACCGGCCCAGCGCGAGCAGCTTCTCGCGGTTGTCGATGATCCTGCGGGTCCGGTCGGTGCCCACCGCAATCCCGTCGAGCAGGTGAACCGCCATCGGAAATTGGTCCTTCATGAACGTGGCGAACACCGGGGCGTCCATGACGAAGAACCGCGACGGCTTGATCACGTGCACCGACGCGTCGTAGAGCTTTTGCTTCCCGCCGGTGAACGCCCGCCAGGCACCGCAATAGACGCCGCGCTGTGATGTCCGGACCGTCTCGATGGCCTGGCCGCCGGAGAGCTTCGACATCGCCAGCTCGCCCTCGATCAGAACGTAGAAACAGGTCGCCGGCTCACCCTCAACGATGATCGGTCCCGGCTGGACTTCCTCAATATGCCCGTTGACGCACAGCGTCTCGAGCTGCTCGTCGGAGAGCGCCTCGAACAAGAACAGGGTGCGCAGCTCGTCGGCGTCACATGGGGGTGCGGTCATGACTCCGCCAAGTAACGGTGAACCAACATCACGGCCATCGATCCTTCTCCCACCGCGGCCGCGACCCGTTTGGCGGAGTCGGCGCGCACATCGCCGGCCACGAACACGCCCGGCACGCTTGTTTCCAGGTGGTGTGGCGGACGGTCCAGCGTCCATCCGCAGACGTTGCGCAGGTCCGGCCCGGTGAGGATGAAGCCGCGGTCGTCGCGCGCGACCACGCCGTCCAGCCAGTCGGTGCGCGGTGCGGCTCCGATGAAGATGAACATTCGGCCGCAGGTGACATCCTCGGTACCGCCGGTCCGATTGTCGACCAGGGTCAGCTTCTCCAGGTGATCGTCTCCGGTGGCGCAATGAACTTCGGTACAGGTGCGCACGGTGATCTTGGGGTTCTGCTCGATCTGCTGGATCAGGTAATACGACATCGACGCCTCCAACGACGGGCCACGCACGACGACGGTCACCGATTTCGCCTGGCGGGACAGATACATCGCGGCCTGGCCGGCCGAATTGGCCCCGCCGACCACGTAGACCTCTTCGTCCTTGCAGTCCGACGCGACGGAAACCCCGGCCCCGTAATAGATGCCGCGGCCGGTCAGCTCGTCGCAGCCGGTGGCCGCCAGCTGACGGTAGGCGACGCCGGTGGCCAGGATGACCGCGTGCGCGTCGATGGAGCCGCCGTCGGCGAAGCGGATGGTGCGCTTGGACCCGTTGACCTCCAAGGCGGTGGCCGCGCGGGCGGTGATCAGTTCGGCGCCGAACTTCTCCGCCTGCCTGCGCGCCCGATCGGCCAACTGGCCGCCGGACACCCCGTCCGGGAAGCCCAGGTAGTTCTCGATCCGCGAGCTCTGGCCGGCCTGGCCGCCGGTCGCGGTCCGTTCGATCAGCACCGTGCGCAACCCCTCGGAGGCGCCGTAGACGGCGGCGGCCAGGCCCGCAGGTCCGCCGCCCACCACGATCAGGTCGTAGAACTCCTGCGACGGCGTGGTGGTGAGGCCCAACGTGTCGGCTAGTTCGGCGTCGCTGGGTTCGATCAGGGTGTCGCCGCCTTCGGTGACGACGACCGGTAGCCGCAGACCGTCCTCGCCGGCGGCCCGCAACAGCTGTTCGCCCTCGGGGTCGTCAGCCATGAACCAGTTGTAGTGGAGCCCGTTGCGGGCCAGGAAGTCGCGAACCTGCCAGGATCGCGCCGACCAGCGGTGCCCGATCACCTTGGTGTGCGGGATGGCGTGAGCCGGCGTCCGCCTCCAGGCGTCCAGCAGGGCGTCGATCACGGGGTAGAGCTTTTCCTCGGGCGGATCCCACGGCTTGAGCAGGTAGTGGTCGAGGTCGACGACGTTGATAGCGTCGATCGCGGCGTGGGTGTCGGCATAAGCGGTGAGCAGCACCCGTCGCGCCGACGGGTACAGGTCCATCGCGTGCTCGAGGAATTCGATACCGGTCATCTGCGGCATCCGGTAGTCGGCGACGAGCGTTGCGACCGTCTCACCACGCAGTTTGAGCTGCTTGAGGGTTTCCAGCGCATCCGCGCCCGACTCCGCCCGTACGATCCGGTGGGCCTCGCCGTAGTGGCGACGCAGGTCCCTGGCGACGGCCCGGGATACCGCGGGATCATCGTCGACGGTCAAGATCACCGGTTTGCGGGTCTGGGGATCAGCGTTTGGGGTATTGGTCATCGGCGTTAAGTATGCGCTTGTCAGGGACCGTCCGCGGGGCCAGGTTGGCAGGGTCCGATTCCGCCCACGGCGATTTTGGCCAGCCGGAATGAGCGGGTATCGTGGACTAACGGTGCGTCATCGCGCTGGTTTCTTGCGTGCCCAGTCCTAGGAATTTCCTGTCACCGGCTCACGTTGTAACGCCAGCCAATGCTGCGCCGATCCGGGCGTAGAAGCAACGAAACCAAAGACGAGGATTTGCAGAAAAGTTATGGCCAAGAAGGACGGCGCCATAGAGGTCGAGGGCCGCGTGGTCGAGCCCCTGCCCAATGCGATGTTCCGCATTGAGCTGGAGAACGGCCACAAGGTGCTTGCCCACATCAGCGGCAAGATGCGGCAGCACTACATCCGCATCCTGCCCGAGGACCGGGTGGTGGTGGAGTTGTCTCCCTACGACCTGTCCCGGGGCCGCATCGTGTACCGCTACAAGTAAAGCCCGAACGAAACAACCGACGAGTAGACAGAACAGGATCGAAACAGCCGTGAAGGTGAACCCGAGCGTCAAGCCGATCTGCGACAAATGCAGGGTGATCCGTCGGCACGGGCGGGTCATGGTGATCTGCTCTGATCCGCGCCACAAGCAGCGTCAGGGCTAGCGGCGATTGCAAGCGCGGCGTAGCCGGGCGCAGCGGGTCGACGCCATGTACCCAGCCCACCCGCGCACACACGCACACAACTGAATGCAGACCTCCCAGCACCAGTGAACGGATAGGCCGTTCATCCACGTCCGGAACGGAGGCCGGACCCCGGAGCAGTCAGCCGGGAACGGACTGGGATCAGACCTCCGCGAAGAGAAGGAATGCCACCCATGGCTCGAGTTGTGGGCGTTGACCTCCCGCGCGACAAGCGCATGGAGGTCGCGCTGACCTACATCTACGGCGTTGGCCGTACCCGGTCGAACGAGATTTTGGCCGCCACCGGGATCGACAAAGACCTGCGCACCAAGGACCTCACCGACGACCAGGTGACCCACTTGCGCGACTACATCGAAGCCAATCTGAAGATCGAGGGTGACCTGCGCCGCGAGGTGCAGGCCGACATCCGCCGCAAGATCGAGATCGGCTGCTACCAGGGCCTACGGCACCGCCGCGGCATGCCGGTGCGCGGTCAGCGCACTAAGACCAATGCGCGCACCCGCAAGGGCCCCAAGCGCACCATCGCAGGCAAGAAGAAGGCCAGGTAAGTCATGCCCCCAGCCAAGAAGGCAGCCGCTGCCGCGCCCAAGAAGGGTCAGAAGACCCGGCGGCGGGAAAAGAAGAACGTCCCGCACGGCGCCGCGCACATCAAGAGCACGTTCAACAACACCATCGTGACGATCACCGACCTGCAGGGCAACGTCATCGCCTGGGCGTCGTCGGGCAACGTCGGCTTCAAGGGTTCCCGGAAGTCGACGCCGTTCGCCGCCCAGCTGGCCGCCGAGAACGCCGCCCGCAAAGCGCAGGAGCACGGCGTGAAGAAGGTCGACGTGTTCGTGAAGGGCCCGGGCTCGGGCCGGGAGACCGCGATCCGATCGCTGCAGGCCGCAGGCCTGGAGGTCGGCGCGATCTCTGACGTCACCCCCCAGCCGCACAACGGCTGCCGTCCGCCCAAGCGGCGGAGAGTCTAGTCGGCCCAGGAGGAAGAGACAGACAATGGCTCGTTACACCGGACCCATTACCCGGAAATCACGCCGGCTGCGCACCGACCTCATCGGCGGTGACCAGGCGTTCGAGAAGCGCCCCTACCCGCCCGGCCAGCACGGCCGGGCGCGGATCAAGGAGAGCGAATACCTGGGGCAGCTGCAGGAGAAGCAGAAGGCCCGCTTCACCTACGGCGTCATGGAAAAGCAGTTCCGCCGCTACTACGCAGAGGCGGCGGGCCGTCCCGGCAAGACCGGTGACGAGTTGCTGCAGATCCTGGAAAGCCGGCTGGACAACGTGGTCTACCGCGCCGGGATAGCTCGCACTCGCCGGATGGCCCGCCAGCTGGTCAGCCACGGCCACTTCACGGTCAACGGCGTGCACGTCAACGTCCCCAGCTACCGAGTGTCGCAGTACGACATCATCGATGTGCGGGACTCGTCGCTCAACACGGTGCCGTTCCAGATCGCACGGGAGACTGCCGGTGATCGTCCGATCCCCAGCTGGTTGCAGGTGGTCGGCGAGCGTCAGCGCATCCTGGTCCACCAACTGCCCGAGCGTGCCCAGATCGACGTGCCGCTCACCGAGCAGCTGATCGTCGAGTACTACTCGAAGTAAGACCCCCTGCACTGAACCCAGTGCAGGTCTTAGCGGCATCAAATAGTGGGTGCCGAGAAGGAGAAGAAGAACCATGCTGATCTCACAGCGACCCACCCTGTCCGAAGAGGTCATCAACGACAATCGTTCGCAGTTCGTCATCGAGCCGCTGGAGCCGGGATTTGGCTACACGCTTGGTAATTCGCTGCGCCGCACGTTGCTGTCGTCGATTCCCGGCGCGGCCGTCACCAGTATCCGTATCGACGGTGTGCTGCACGAGTTCACCACCGTGCCAGGCGTCAAGGAAGACGTCACCGACATCATCTTGAACCTCAAGAGCCTGGTGGTCTCCTCAGAAGAAGACGAGCCGGTGACGATGTATCTGCGCAAGCAGGGCCCGGGCGAGGTCACCGCCGGCGACATCGTGCCGCCTGCCGGTGTGACCGTGCACAACCCCGAGATGCACATTGCGACGCTGAACGACAAGGGCAAGCTCGAGATCGAGCTGGTCGTCGAGCGTGGCCGCGGCTACGTCCCGGCCGTGCAGAACAAGGCCTCGGGCGCCGAAATCGGCCGTATCCCAGTCGATTCCATCTACTCGCCGGTGCTCAAGGTGACCTACAAGGTCGACGCCACCCGTGTCGAGCAGCGCACCGACTTCGACAAGCTGATCCTCGACGTCGAGACCAAGAGCTCGATCGGCCCACGTGACGCGTTGGCGTCGGCCGGTAAGACGCTGGTCGAATTGTTCGGTCTGGCACGTGAACTCAACGTCGAGGCCGAGGGCATCGAGATCGGGCCGTCGCCGGCCGAGGCGGATCACATCGCGTCGTTCGCGCTGCCGATCGACGACCTGGATCTGACCGTGCGCTCGTACAACTGCCTCAAGCGCGAGGGTGTGCACACCGTCGGCGAGCTGGTCTCGCGCACCGAGTCCGACCTGCTCGACATCCGCAACTTCGGGCAGAAGTCGATCGATGAGGTGAAGGTCAAGCTGCACCAGCTGGGTCTGTCGCTGAAGGACAGCCCGGCCAGCTTCGACCCGTCGGAGGTTGCCGGCTACGACGTTGCCACCGGCACCTGGTCGAGCGAGGGTGCTTACGACGACCAGGACTACGCGGAAACCGAACAGCTCTAAAGCCGTCCGGTGACGATGCGGGCCGTCGGCGGCCGGCTGAGGAGCTGGACAGTTGGATTGAGAATCTAGACAGGAGCGTCAGCAATGCCCAAGCCCACCAAGGGTCCTCGCCTCGGCGGGTCGTCTTCGCACCAGAAGGCGATTCTGGCCAACCTGGCGACGGCGCTGTTCGAGCACGGCCGGATCAAGACCACCGAGACCAAGGCTCGGGCATTGCGGCCCTACGCGGAGAAACTGATCACCCACGCCAAGAAGGGCACGCTGCACAACCGGCGTGAGGTGCTCAAGAAGATCCGCGACAAGGATGTGGTGCACAACCTGTTCGCCGAGATCGGGCCGTTCTTCGCCGACCGCAACGGCGGCTACACCCGCATCATCAAGGTCGAGGCACGCAAGGGCGATAACGCCCCGATGGCGGTGATCGAGCTGGTGCAGGAGAAGACGGTCACCTCGGAAGCCGAACGTGCGCGTCGGGTCGGCGCTTCGAAGGCCGCTGCGAAGGCAGCACCCGAGGCGGCCGAGGCCGAGCCGGAGGCGGCCGCAGTAGAGACGGAGGCGGAGGAGTCGGCGGCCGAGGCCGAGACCGCCGAAGTTGCCGCCGAGGCCGAGGCCACGACGCCTGAGCCGGAAGCCGAGGCGGAGGCCACTGAGCCGGAAGCCGCTGAGACGAAAGCCGAGGACGCTGACAAGTCCTAGTAACTTGCCGTTGAACGACGTGCCCGCCATCGACGCCGATGGCGGGTGCGTTCGTCTTCGGCTCGATATCGCCTATGACGGCACGGATTTCGCCGGATGGGCGACGCAGTCAGGTCAGCGCACGGTTGCAGGCATTCTCGAGGAAGCGCTTTCGACGGTGTTTCGGACCCCGGTGCGGTTGCGGGCGGCCGGGCGCACCGACACCGGCGTGCATGCCATCGGTCAGGTCGCCCATATCGACGTTCCGCTCGATGCGCTGCCCAATGCCTATCCTCGTTCGCCCCGACAAAATGAACCGGAATTCCTGCCGCTGGTCCGGCGTTTGGGCCGGCTGCTGCCTGCCGACGTTCGGATCCGCCGGATCATCCGCGCGGCTGCGGGTTTCGACGCACGATTTTCGGCGCTGCGGCGCCACTACATCTATCGGCTCACGACCGCTGCCTACGGGGTGGAGCCGCACGAGGCCCGCTATATCACCGCCTGGCCGCGCCCGCTGGACGTGGACGCGATGATGGTGGCATCGCGAAACCTGTTGGGGCTGCATGATTTTGCAGCGTTTTGTCGTCACCGCGAGGGCGCTACCACGATTCGCGACCTGCAACGGCTGGACTGGTCCCGCGAGGGCGATCTGATCACCGCGCACGTCAGCGCCGATGCGTTCTGCTGGTCGATGGTGCGGTCGCTGGTCGGGGCGCTGCTGGCCGTCGGCGAACACCGGCGCACCGCGACGTGGTGCCACGGGCTACTCACCTCAACGCGGCGGTCCAGCGACTTCGCCGCCGCACCGGCTCGGGGCTTGACGCTGATCGCCGTGGACTACCCGCCGGACGCCGAACTGCAGGCGCGGACGCTGGTCACCCGCGAACTACGTACCCGGGACTAACCCCGGCTACAGCTTGCCGGCGACGAAACTGGCGGCCTGGTCCACCAG
The DNA here is from genome assembly GCA_963751315.1 of uncultured Actinomycetota bacterium. Taxonomy (GTDB): domain Bacteria; phylum Actinomycetota; class Actinomycetes; order Mycobacteriales; family Mycobacteriaceae; genus Mycobacterium. The sequence goes on from CAVVUH010000014.1 coordinate 120,445, forward strand.
CCCGGAGCTGATGTACGACGGCTGCAGATGGCTCGACCAATGCAGATCGCGCACTCCTCCGGTGCAGATCGGGTCGCCGGCGGCGCACAGGTCGATGGTCTTTCCGGCAAAGGCGGGGCTGAAGTCGGGCACCGGACCGAGCACAGCCCGAGTGCCATTACCGAACAACGCGACCGCCGCGACGTGCTGGTCCAGGTTCGGCGGCAGAACGTCGGTGTAGCCGAATCCCGGTTTGTTCATTGCGACCACGACATCGGCGGCCGCAGCGCCCAGAGAGTAGCCGCCGAGCACCAGTTTGGTGTTCGGGCAACTCGCCGCCATCTGTTGAACGTGGGCGCTCATGTCGTTGGAGCCCTTGGTGACGCTGACGTCGGCTGGATAGTTCACCCCGTATTCGCCGATCGACATGTGCGGCACCTTCGACTGCAGCGAGTTGATGAACGCCTGGCCGACCTCGCCGACCCCGGGGGCTTCTTCACGGCCGCGGGCGAAATCCACTTCGGCATCCGGGCATGCCGCCGACGCCGTCGGAATCGGTCCCGCTGCCGGGAAGGGCGCCAGTGCCGGGGCGATCAGCAGCCCCGCGGCGAGCAACGCGGCACCGGCGAAGCCGGCTACCCGTTTTGCGGCACTTGACCTGCCACAAAAGCTGCGGCCGAGCGTCGAATCGGAGCAAACTTCATGAGCGGATATTAGCGAGCAAAGCTAATGGAGTCCCTGAAACAATCTGCAGGGTTGGCTTACATCTCTCGCGGCCTCCCGGCAGCTGAGAACGATTACTGCAGCTTGCCCGCGACGAAGTCGGCGGCCTGATTGACCATGCCGTCCTGGATATACAGGCTGCCAGAGTGTTGCGGCCAGTTTTGGTTCCAGGTGTGCGGGTCGGCCGGGTTACAGATCGGGTCGGTGCCGTGGCACATGTCGATGGTCCGGTCGGTATAGATCGGATTGAAGTTGGTGATCGGCCCGACCCACTGGCTGCCGTTGCCGAACAGCGCGACCGCCGCGATGTGCTGATCGGCGCCCGGCGGCAGCGGATTGGTGAAGCCGAACATCGGGCCGGGGGCCGCCATCACCACGTCGGTGACCGCCGCGCCCAGCGAGTAGCCGCCCAACACCACCCGGGTGTTCGGGCAGCCGTTGATCGTGGACTGGACGTGAGCGCTCATGTCGTTGGCGCCGACGTCGACCTCGGTGTCGGCGGGGTAGCGCACCGCGTAGAGACTGACGTTCCGATTGACTCTCGACCGCAGCGCGCTGACGAAGGCGTTGCCGACGACGCCGGCGCCAGGCGATTCCTGTCGCCCGCGGGCGAACACCACCTCGACGTCCGAGCAGGCGGCCGATGCCGTCGAGATCAAGGTCGGGGTTGTCGCGGGCGCAAGCAGCATCGCAGAGGCGAGCAATCCTGCGGCGGCGAACCTGCCCAAAACCGACTGTGGCGGTGGGTTTATCGAGCGCAGCTTCATGGCCCGATAGTAGTTGGACGGCTGTAGATCAGCGCGGCGGGTGACCCGTCAGCGGAATACCGTGGGCTGATCGACCACGACGTTCGCCGGCGGTTGGCCGTCGGGACCGGGCGCAGGCCCAGGCCCAGGCAGTGGCCCAAGCCCTTGCCCAGGGCCAGGCGGCACGCCCATGGGCCCTTGGGGCGCGGTGGGGGCTAGCACCGCCAACAGCCTGGTCTGAACGAAGCTGGCCGCCTGGCTGGTGTAGACGGGCACGTAGCCCTCGGTGTGCCCGCTCCACTGGTTGCCGGGGCCCGCGTGACAGATCGGGTCTTCGGGGTTGCAGAAATCGATGGCCTTGGCGGCGAACAGCTGGCTCTGCGCCGAGATCGGGCCGCCGCTGCGGTCGGCCGGATTACCGAAGGTGGTCACCGCGACGATGTTGTTCGCGTACTGGGGCGGCAGCGAACTGCCCCAGCCGATGCCGCCGATGGGAACCCCGGTGACGATGTCGACCACCGACGCGCCCTGCGAGTATCCGCCGAGCACCTGGGGGGTGTTCGGGCACTTGTCTGCCACGTCTTTGATGTGCTTGATGGCGTCGTTGGCACCGTCACCGCCGTGCAGCTGCAGCAGGCTGGCCTTGTAGTTGACCGGGTAGGCGTCGACGTTCTTGCCGGTGTTCTGGCGCAGGTCGTCGGCGAGGGACTGCCCAACGCGTCCCAGACCGGCCGGCTCGTCGGTGCCGCGGGCGAAGGTCAGCGCGACGTCCGGGCAGTTGTCGGCGCCGGCTGACGGGACGGTGCGTAAAACGGCGCTGGGGGCGACCAGCAGAACGCCGGCGGCCAGCAGCGCGGCGGCGCCCAGGCCCGTCCAGCGCCAGCTGCCTGACCAGCGACCCGTGCTGGCCAGCGGGGGCACCGAACGGCTCAAGTGGTGAATGCTCACCAGGCGATTTTAACGAGAATCGGGCCGAAGGGCACATCGGCGGTTGTCAGGCCCGCACTGTGGATCGACGGCGACACGCCACATGACCACGGAATATCGTGAAGTGGACTGGCCCCGGGTGACTTGAGGGACTGATGGCACGGCAACCGACTACACGACTGCACCTCAGCGGGTATCGATTCCTGCGACGTCGTATCGAATGCGCGCTGCTGGGCGGGGACATCCGCGGGGTGAACGAACCGATCCGCGCCTCGATGCAGTCGCTACTGGCCGGCTCGGTCCTGACGGTCATCGCGCTGGCCGGATGTGCGCTCGTGGCCGTGGTACGCCCACAACCGGCGGTGGCGAACGCGCCGATCGTGATGGGCAAAGAGTCGGGGGCGCTCTACGTCCGGATGGGTGAAGCCCTGCATCCGGTGCTGAATCTGGCCTCGGCCAGGCTGATCGTGAAAACGAACGCTGACCCTCAGCCAATACCTGAGTCGGAATTGAGCCATAGCAAAAGGGGACCCCTGCTCGGCATCCCCGGTGCTCCGCAATTCCTGGGAATGCCCCTCGCCGAGGATGAATTGCGGTGGGCGGTTTGTGACAGCGGCGATCGCGCCGCACCGAGCACGACGGTCGTCATCGGCCGAGCGGAGGGACCACGGTCACACCCCTTGGCAAGCGAACAATCCGTGCTGGTCAGGCCGGTTTCCGGCGGGTCGACCTACCTGCTCTACGCCGGTCGCCGAGCCGTCGTGAATCTCGACGAACCTGCGGTTGTGCGCGCACTGAGGCTGGACGGTCAGATCCCATTGACGGTGTCACCGATGCTGTTGAATGCCGTCCCAGAGGCACCGCCCATCGCGGCGCCGCGGATTCCTGACGCCGGCGGCCGCGGACCGGCCGCACTGCCGGGATTTCCGGTCGGCAGCGTGCTCCGCATGACCCGCGTCGACGGCGACGAGTACTACGTCGTACTCAGCCACGGGATTCAGCGCATCGGCCAGGTCGCCGCAGATCTGCTGCGATTCACCGACTCGCGAGGCACCCGCACCGCCATCTCGGTCGCGCCCGACATCATCCGCGCGACTCCGACGGTGACGGACTTGCCAGTGGCCACCTTTCCCGACCGGGCGCCGTCGCCGCTGGATGCCGGAGGTGCGGAGCTGTGCGCCAGCTGGAGGCACGCTGCGTCGGGCGGGGTCGAGATCTCGTTTTTAGCCGGCGCTCTGCCTATTCCGGCGGGCCAAGAGGCGGTGAAGCTATCGCAGGCCGACGGAAAGGGCCCAGCGGTCGACGCCGTTTATCTTGCGCCCGGGCGCAGTGCGTATGTGCGCGCTACTGGCCTGTCGGGGGATAACCCGCGCGCCGGCACCCGATACCTGATAACTGATACCGGTGTGCGATTTGCCATACACGATGACGATGCCGCACACGACCTCGGTCTGCCCGATACGGCGATCCCGGCGCCGTGGCCGGTATTAGCCAAACTGCCCGCGGGTCCGGAATTGAGTCGGGCGAACGCCTCCGTCGCCCAGGACACTCTCGCCGTCGGGATTAAGTCAGTCCGGTCGACCCCCGGCTCGCCGTAACCGGGCCGTCAGTGCGCCGATAGTCAGCATTACCGCCAACACGCCACCGCAGATCGCTGCGCCCATGAAAGCCGTGTTTCGGGAACCGTGGTCCGCCGGCGCAGGAAGCGGAGGCGGCGCAATCGGCACCGGTGTGCGTTGTGGCAGAGGAGCCGGGATTGCCGGTGGGTCGGTGCTGACCGCGGCAAGGAGGTCGACAACGCCCGCGCCCACCAGAGGATCCCACCCGCCGGGCGGATGATGCGCGGTGGCCTCGATGCGTTGCATGACCTGGTGAGCCGTCAGCTTCGGGAACCGGGATCGGATCAGTGCCGCCAACCCGCTGACCACTGGAGCGGCGTAGCTGGTGCCCGAAAGCGGACGCGAATTATTCTGCTCATCAAAGGTATTCACTAATCCGTCGCCCGACGAGCTCAGCGATATCACCGCCTCGCCGGGGGCAGCGACATCCACCCAAGGTCCGGCAAGGGTGAACGACGACGGTTCGCCGCGCGGGTTCACCGAGCCCACCGTGAGCACGTAGTCGTCATACCAGGCCGGACTGACCACAACCGTGACCGTGTCCCAGGTCGCTTGGGGCGGCTGAGCGGGACATTGCCCAGTGCCGGTGTTGCCGGCGGCAACCACCACGACGACGTTCTTGACGTCAACCGCGTAGGAGAGCGCGGCGCCAAGTGCGCGGTCGTCGAGCGTCGACCCGGTGCGGATGCAGGCGACCGAGGAGATATTGATCACCGAAGCGCCAAGATCCGCCGCGGTACGAACGGCTTGTGCCATGGTGCCGACATCACCGAATCCAGAGTGGGACGGATCCGCCACCCCGCCGAACTTGGTGCTTGACTGGCGGATGCTGATCAAACTGACACCCGGGGCGACCCCGCTGAATCCATCCCTATGATGCGGATCCATTGCGGCGGAGATGATCCCGGCAACCGCGGTCCCGTGTCCATCGCAATCTTGGGTGCCGTCGCCGGTGAATACATAATCACCGCCGGCCGCGGTATGAGGCAGCCGTGAGTGCGGCGAAACCCCGGTGTCGATGACAGCGACCCGTTGACCCGAACCACGTGTCAGTTTCCAAACCTGTTGCAGGTCAAGTCCGGAGAGTTGGCCGGAGGCGTTGGTCCGGTCCGCATCGGGAGTTATCGATGGCACTGCGCACATCTCGCGCTGCACGGTGGGCTGCGGCGGCGTGGGTGGCGCCGGTTCGGGTAGCCGGCTGCTGTCGATCGGTGGTGGCGAGACCGCACGCGCGGTCGGGGCCGCACATTGGGGCAACAAGGCAATCAGCGCCGCCGTCGCACAGCGGAGCCCTTTGGACTTCGCTGTGGTCATGGCAAGTTCATGCCACGCGCAGCGCCATAAATCCCGCAGATCCAGCACGCCAGCGGCACGACGACGGCCAAGGCGAGATACTCCAGCAGTTCTACACTTCGTCGCCCAAAGGGAGAGAACGTCATCGTTTGGGTGATGAAACCGAGACATAGCGCGCCGGCGGCCAGCATCGTCGACGCGGCAACGATGTATGGCGTGCTCAGCGGATAGGCGACAGCTGCGATGACAAGTGTGGCGCTGAGTGTGGCTGTTCCAGCCGCCACCAGCGGCACGGATCTCGCTAGGTCTCGGTGTGAGCGCGCCCGCAACAGCAGCACACCTCCGGTGATAGTGGCGAATGCAATGCCGAGCAAGCGTTGGCCACCGCCGAAGTACGATCCGGCCGCCGCGCCGACGGCTCCCAGCGCCGCCGCAGCGGAGAATGCGACGACCAGGCTGGTCAGCCAGTTGTTGGCGCGGATCGCTCTGGCGCTCAGGCGATGTGGAGCGGACGCAGGCTCGCCCCTTGCGGGGTCGGGCTCGGAACTCACTTGTGAGGACAACCCCGCCAGCATCATCGACATCGGTGCAGAAGCTTCTACCAAGACCAGCGATATCGCTGCGGATGCCGCCCCGATCGTCTGTAGCGGCGCGGCGGTCACCGCGCCCACCACCGCAGCAACCGCTTCGACCGCCGCGAAACATGTCAAAGCCGTGAACACGGTTGTGCAGCAACCTATCACGCGCATGGCCGTCGCCGATGTCGCCGCAGCGGCCATCGCAAGCAGCGCATTTGGTGCGCCCAAGTCGCCAGGAACGGCCAGCAACCCGGCGAGTGCTGCGAACCCGCTAGCCGCCAGACCCAGCGTGAGTCCGGCAGTCTTATCACGAAACACGCGATAGGCGACTGCCGCCACTGGCAGAGCGATGAAACCGGCCATCGCCGCAACGCCGGCACAGCTGCTGCGGCGGGCATCGTTGGTGGCAAAGGCCGCTCGAATCAAGACCGCTGAGCCCGTGCAGGTCAGCCAACTGGCTGCCAATACGCTGATGAGCCGGGCCGCTTGCCGGGTCCAAGGTCGCACCGCGGCAGCGAGCGCCGCTGATACCGCCTCTGCTACGTCATCGAAACGCGGCGGCGTTAAGACGGTCGACGAGCTGGTCAAGATCAATGTCGTCCCATCCCGGATTCCTAACTGGGAGAGCGTCTTCGATGCGTCGAGTGCGATATCTCCCGGAAGGGAAAGCTGATGCCGAATAGCCACCTGCTGAGCGCGGTGACCGCACTTAGCCGCCAGGATGTCCACAATGGGTGGTACCAGCGATCCAATAGGCACTGCGGCCGATAACACCAAGTCGACGTGGGACGAGTCGGCATGAACCGACACCCGCCGCAACCCTTCGTCGGGCAGTCGGCGTTCGCCGCTTTGGCGTTCTCCCAATGCTTGGTGCACCGCGACCTCCGTTCGCCAATGCGGATGCTGACCCGGACGCTAACCGGCGGCGCAAGACCGCGTATGCGTTGATCCACAGCTGACTTGCAGCTGATTGCGCTCGCACGTACGGTGCCAATCGCATTTGGCGCAGTGATGATGCGGGAGGGCTGGATGGGGCAGCGCGATAGCTCTGCGACAGTGGAGTTCATCTCGGCGACGCGGCTGCACCCTCCGCTGTTCGAGACGGCCGACACCGTTGTCGCGGCTCCGCCGGAAGTGACGCGACCGGTACGGACGAACGTGATGACCCGTCTTCTGCCGGTCGTCATGGCCATCGTGACTGTCGGGATGATGGCGGTGGTCTTTGTTTCACGGTCGGGCGTGGCGCGCAATCCGGTGTTCATGACGTTTCCGTTGATGATGCTGTTGTCAGCAGTGGCGACGGTGGTGTCCGGAGCGGATCGACAGCGTGGTGAGATCAACGCTGACCGCGCCGAGTATCTGGGCTACCTCTCCGACTTACGCGGCACCGTCGTCAAGACCGCGGCGGCACAGTGCTATTCGCTGGTGTGGTGCCATCCTGATCCTGACGCGCTGTGGACGCTGGTGGGCAGCTGCCGGATGTGGGAACGGCGACCGGCGGACTCAGACTTCTGCGACGTTCGAATCGGTGTCGGAACACGGCGTCTTGCCACCCGTTTGGTGCCCCCGCCGACCGGGCCGGTTCAGCGGCTGGATCCAGTAACCAGGACGGCGCTGCGCCGATTCCTCCAAACGCACTCGACAGTCACGGGTGCGCCGATCGCGGTCGCCCTACGCGGATTAAAGGCCGTGGCGGTCGGCGGGGACACGATGCACGCGCGTGCGCTGTTGCGCGCGATGATTTGTCAGCTCGCCGTGATGCACAGTCCAAGCCTGGTCTTGATTGTCGCCGTAATCAGTGACCGCAACCGAGGCGACTGGGACTGGTTGAAATGGTTGCCGCACAATCAACATCCGCACGCCGACGACCGCCTCGGCTCTGCCCGGATGGCGTACTCGTCGCTGGCTGCGGCCGAGAAGGCGCTCGCCGGTTTGATGCCCGACCGCGCGCCGGCCCACGTGATAGTCGTTGTCGACCACGACCTCGATACCGGAGGCGTGATCGAAAGCGCCACCGGCGGCGTGACTTTGCTGACGGTCGACACCTGCGATGACGGCGCGGCAACAGCTGGGGTGCTGCGGCTGTGTGTGAGCGAGAACCAGGTGGCAACCGCGCCGTCGGGCGACGACGAAGCGTACGCACACCCGGATCAGATGAGTTATACCGCTGCGCTGGCGTGTGCGCAAAGACTGGCCGGGTACCGGGTTGGGCCGGATGCGTCCGCGGCCGCACCCGGCGTCGGCTTGGGCTGGCTCGATCTCCTCGGGATTGGCGATCTTGTGTCGTACACCCCGACTGATCTTTGGAACAGCAGAAGTCGCCGCGATCGGCTTCGTGTTCCAATCGGCACGACACCAACCGGCGTACCACTCGAGCTCGATATCAAGGAAGCCGCCGAAAAAGGTATGGGGCCGCACGGCCTTTGCATCGGGGCGACCGGGTCGGGCAAGTCGGAGTTCTTGCGCACGGTCGCACTCGGGATGATGGCCCGTCATTCACCCGAAGAGCTCAACCTGGCCCTTATTGACTTCAAGGGTGGTGCGACATTCGCCGGCTTGGAACCGGCGCCGCACGTCGCGGCCGTCATCACCAACTTGTCCGACAAGGCGGCACTGGTCGCTCGAATGCGCGATGCCCTAACCGGTGAAATGAACCGCCGACAGGAAGCGCTTCGCTTGGCAGGCAACCTCGACGGGATTGTCGCTTATGACCGGGCGCGGCGTGCAGGGAGCCGATTAGCACCGCTGCCGGTGCTGTTCATCATCGTGGACGAATTCTCCGAACTGCTCAGCCATCATCCGGATTTCGCTGACGTCTTCGTAGCAATCGGCCGACTGGGACGATCGCTGGGTATGCATCTGTTGCTGGCCAGTCAACGTCTGGACGAGGGCAGACTTCGTGGGCTGGAATCGCATCTGTCGTATCGCGTGTGCCTGAAAACATGGTCGGCCAACGAATCGCGACTTGTCTTGGGAACATCCGATGCTTATGAATTGCCCAGCACGCCGGGCTCAGCCTATCTACGAGTCGGCACGGATGACTTGATTCGCTTCCAAACCGCGTATGTTTCCGGCCTTTGGAATGCGAAAACCCCAGAGGCTGCGGAGGATTCCGGTTTGCCCGATGGCGGCAAGGTACCGACGTTTGTCCGATTGTTCACCGCCGGGCCGACAGGGCCGGTCACGCTTACCGGTAGGACCGGCATGGATGTCGTTGATCGGAGCACCCTCCTTCAGACGGCCGTGGATCGGCTGTCCGGGCATGGGCCTCGTGCGCATGAGGTGTGGCTACCGCCGCTCGCAGCGGCGCCGGCACTGGATACGGTGCTGCGCGAGGCCGAATCCACCGGCGAACCCATGCAGCCGTTGACCGTTTCCATCGGTATCGTCGATCGCCCGTTCCAGCAACGGCGAACGCCGCTCATTGTCGACTTGTCAAGCGCTGCCGGCAATGTCGCTGTAGTCGGAGCACCTCAGTCCGGCAAGTCGACAGCTTTGCGTACGCTGATCGCTGCGCTGGCGGTCACCCACGAGCCGGGCTCGGTGCAGTTCTACTGTCTCGACTTCGGTGGTGGGGTGTTGGCATCGCTGCGTGACTGGCCGCATGTCGGTTCGGTCGCCGGGAGAACAGACCCGCAGTTGGCTCAGCGCATGATCGCCCAGCTTGAAGCAATCATCCGGTCTCGCGAGACCGTCTTCCGCGACCACGGGATCGAATCGATGGCGCATTATCGCGTGCTGAAGACGAGGCAAGATCCAATATGCGACCGCTTCGGTGATGTATTCCTGATCATCGACGGGTGGGCAACCCTACGTCGTGAATTCGAAACGATCGAGGCATCGATCACAAGCCTTGCTGTTCAGGGACTCTCATTCGGTGTGCATATCGTGATGTCAGCATCGCGATGGGCTGATATTCGTCCCGCGCTCAAGGATCAGATTGGGACCCGAATCGAGTTGCGGCTGGGCGATCCCACGGATTCCGAACTGGACCGTCGGCGGGCTCAGCAAGTCCCCGATGGAAAGCCGGGTCGAGGGCTTTCCCACGACGGGCTGCACATGGTGCTCGCCCTGCCCAGGCTGGACGGCGCCGGCTCGAGCTCTGGCCTGGTCGAGGCCGGTGCGCGAATCGGGGAGATGTTGCGGCGCCGTCACAGCGGATCGAGCGCGCCACCGATACCCCTACTGCCCACACTCGTCGATCATCACAGCATAGTTGAACGAGCGGTCGAAGGGCGAGAAGCCGACATCTTCATCGGTCTCGAGGACGGTGAACTACGGCCACTGGCAATCGATTTCGCTCAGCAGCTGCACCTTCTGATTCTCGGGGACAGCGAATGCGGAAAGACAGGCGCATTGCGCACCATTTGCCGTGAGCTCTTGCGGACCACGACTGCGGCCCAGTCCCAATTGTTCATCGTCGATTTCCGACGCTCGCTTTTCGGCGTCGTCGAGCCCGAGTCCGAACATCTTGGCGGATACTTCGTCTCGGCGGATGCGGTCGACGCGGTCGTACCGCGTCTTGTCGAACGGGTGCGCGGAAGGGTGCCGCCTTCGAACGTTACGTCCGCGCAACTGCGCACCCGGTCCTGGTGGTCGGGGCCCGAGATATACGTCGTGATCGACGATTACGACCTGGTTGCCTCCGATCGGAGCAATCCGCTGATACCGCTGTTGGAATTTCTGCCGCAAGCTAAAGACCTGGGGCTGCACTTGGTGGTGGCCCGGCGCAGCGGTAGCGCCGCTCGCGCCCTGTTCGAGCCCCTTCTCGCCGGGTTGCGAGATGCCGGCTGTATGGCATTGATCATGAGCGGAAGCCCGGACGAGGGCCCATTGATTGGGTCGGTGCGCCAGTCGCCCATGCCGCCTGGCCGTGGCACGCTGATCACTCGTCAAGGCAACTCTCAGTTGGTGCAGGTCGCCTGGAGCCCGCCACCGTGATCGCGCAGGTAGTCGAGGTCGGTCCAAACGTGATCCGCCAATTATGTTGCGATGGCGGCGCAGTCGCTGACAACGAGATGGTAAGGATTGCGTTCGACAGCATCGACGATCCGGTAACCCTCGTCGACCTACGTCCGGTCCCTATCGACTCGCTGTGGCGGACGGTGCTGGGGTCGCTGGACTGCGGGAGCCCTGAACGTACGATCGTCTTCCACCCGTCGTGGTGGGCGCCGAGGCGCGTCGATGTTGTCAGCACGGCGGCGCGGGTCCTCGCCGGCGAGGTTGTGATGCGACCGCGATCATGGTTGCTGACCCAGGCATCCCCGCTCGAATCCCAGCACCTGACCGTGGTTGTAGAGATCGCTGACTGCTTCGTGGTGATCACCGGTGCGGCGGTGATCGCCGAAACCCGCCGCGGAGAACCGCAGTGTGTCGCTGAGGCGGTCGTGCGTTCCATCCGCGAGATGACGTCGGACCCGACCGCCGTCGTCGTGATTGACACCCCCAGCACGGTAACCGGGGCTGGCGCGCTGGGGGCGATGATCGCTGAAGGCATGCGCGCGACCGGCGGGATAACCGCGGTGCAAGTCGATGACGCCCTGTTCAAAAGTTATGCCGCAGAGATCTTTCAGCGTGAAGGCAGTCCTTCTGAGTCGCGCTACACCGAAGTTGCGGATCGGGGTTATCCTCGTCACTGGCGGCTGGTGCTGGTTGTACTGCTGATCATCGGAGTGCTCGGGGCGCTCGTCTCGGCCCGTCGCGGCGCACCGGCGGGCAGTGACGTTCCGACAACGTTTCTGGTGGAAGGTCGCGTCGCGCTTGAGGTTCCGGCGGAATGGCCGACGCAGCGGATCGTAGCCGGGCCCGGTTCGGCGCGCGTGCAGGTCACGTCGCCGTCGGATCCCGAGGTGGCGCTGCACGTGACGCAATCGCGGGTCGCCATTGCAACTCTGAGCGCCACCGCCGAGTCGCTGAAGCATGCGATTGACGCCGAGCCAACCGGCGTATTCGTTGACTTCAACCCGGCCGGCAATAGCGCCGGCCGCGCTGCGGTGACCTATCGGGAGGTCCGGTCTGGCCACGACATCCGATGGACCGTGCTAATCGACAAGGCCGTCCGGATCAGCATCGGATGTCAAAGCCGCCACGGACACGACGATGCGATGCGGCAGGTATGCGATCTGGCGGTGCGGTCGGCTCGGGCATTGAGCTGAGTTATACGCCTGCCGAATGGCGGGAACCGGAACAGATGCGGAGGCGTCCTACATGTCGTTGGCGCGGTTAGGTCTGCGACCGTTGGGCAAAGGGGAAAAGGTGAATACATCCGCAGGGGGCAACACGCTCAGCACCGATTTTGATCTGATGCGCTCGGTTGCAGCGGCGATCGACACCCGTAATGAGGAGATCCGAACGACGCTGCAGGCATTTATCGGCCGTATGAGCAGTGTGCCGTCGTCGGTATGGGGTGGCGCCGCGGCAGCGCGCTTCAAGGACGTGGTGCATCGGTGGAATGCGGAGTCGATGAAACTTCACCACGCGCTCCACAGCATCGCGGAGACCATTCGTTACAACGAAGCCGCACTGCGGGAGGCGGCCGACAACCATGCGCACCACATCGGCAGCGCCGGCGGGAATTTGTGAGGCCGCCAGCAATGGACCCGCGGCTGTTCTACAACTTCGAAGAGATCGAATGCTCGGTCCGCCAGGAGATCCACACCACTTCCGCCCGCTTCAACGCAGCACTGCAGGAGTTGAAGTCTCACGTTGGGCCGCTGCAGGAACTGTGGACCCGCGAAGCCGCCACCGCTTATGGGGTCGAGCAGCTGAAGTGGCATCAGGCGGCCATTGCCCTCAACGAGATTCTGGTCGACCTGGGAAACGCGGTGCGTGACGGCGCCGAGGATGTCGCGGCTGCCGATCACAGGGCCGCCGGCGTATGGGCACGGTAGCGGCGACACGCGCATGAGGACTCTGCGCGGTCCCGACGGAGGGGAGAGCCCGCGGGACCGCGCAGTTCAACCGAATCCTGGTGGAAGTCAGGCCGCCCAACCAGCCCGGTGGTGGGTCGGTTCAGTCCATTCGCTGGCGCTGGGCCGAGACCGGCAATTCAACGTGGCTCGCGCGGACCGTCGATAGGGCTACGCGGCGCTGGGACCCAGCCATGGCGCGTGCGCTGAAGTCTTTTCACGCTGACCGGCCAATGTCGGGCGTAGATGCGTCACGGTGGCCAACTCGGCGTCGCTTCTCACGTTTTTCTCCGCGCGATGCCGCGCCTGGCGGTAGGCCCACCAGGCCGCAGCCACGGCGACAGTAGCGAGAGCCAACAGGATCGGCGGGTCCACGAACACGACCAGCAAGACGATGCCGACGAGGACCCAGAGCGCCTCACCGCGCCAGTTCCACAGCGTCTCGGCGATTGAGCGATCGCGTTGCCCGGTGGTGGTCTGCAGCATGTTGGCCTCCCAAGATTTAGGGTCACCGTGCTTTTTAGTGGCCTTGCTGGGCAACGCCTGAGCGATGGAAAGGCTGCCCGATCTGCGGTGATGGTGAGCCATTTCACTGGAGGGGTGTCGGGTTTTCGTCGGGTGACCACCGCCGGCCGGGCATTTCGGTGTGGCCAAAGCGGCGTTTTGACCTGCATGGATGACCGCCGGTAAGCTGCACCGTTGGCGTGCGGTACGCCGGGGACTCGGGTCAACGTCGGTCGCCGAGATCAATCCCTTGCCGCGGACGCCTGACCGGCACCCGGGTCACACCGGGATCCAACCCGAGAGAAAAGGTAAGCGCTGTGCCTACATACACGCCGAAGGCGGGTGACACCACGCGGTCGTGGTACGTCATCGACGCCACGGACGTGGTGCTCGGCCGCCTTGCCGTCGCGGCAGCCAACCTGCTGCGCGGCAAGCACAAGCCGACATTCACCCCCAATGTTGACGGTGGCGACTTCGTCATCGTCGTCAATGCCGACAAGGTCGCCATCAGCGGCGACAAACTGCACAACAAGCTGGCTTACCGCCACTCGGGTTATCCCGGCGGGCTGCATAGCCGCACGATCGGCGATCTGATGCAGAAGCACCCCGACCGTGTGGTCGAAAAGGCGATCCTCGGCATGCTGCCGAAGAACAAGCTCAGCCGCCAGATCAAGCGCAAGCTGCACGTCTACGCCGGGCCTCAGCACCCGCACACCGCCCAGCAGCCGGTTCAGTTCGAGATCAAGCAGGTGGCCCAATGACAGAAACCGCAGGAACTGAGACCGAAGCCGTGACCGCCGAGACTCCCGAGGCCCCGGCAGCTGCGGCGGCGCCCGCGACGCGCACGGACTCCTTCGTCATTGACCGTCCGATCCAAGCGGTCGGGCGCCGCAAGGAGGCCGTGGTACGGGTGCGCCTGGTGCCCGGCAGTGGCAAATTCGAGCTCGACGGCCGCAGCCTGGAGGCCTACTTCCCCAACAAGGTGCACCAGCAGCTCATCAAGGCGCCGCTGGTCATCGTCGACCGGCTGGAAGCCTTCGACATCTTCGCCCACCTCGATGGCGGCGGCCCGTCCGGCCAGGCCGGTGCGCTGCGGCTGGCGATCGCGCGGGCATTGATCCTGATCACGCCCGAGGATCGGCCCGCCCTGAAGAAGGCCGGCTTCCTCACCCGCGACCCGCGCGCCGTCGAGCGCAAGAAGTACGGCCTGAAGAAGGCCCGCAAGGCGCCGCAGTACAGCAAGCGCTGATCCCGGCGGCGATCACGGCCGCGTACCAGTTGGGTGGCACTACGGGTAATCCTCTTGTCACGCGTGTGCGCGGCTAACAATTGTGAGAGGTTTGTCCGCATGGGTCGACTATTCGGCACCGACGGCGTCCGCGGAGTCGCCAATCGAGAGCTCACCGCCGAGCTCGCGCTGGCCCTGGGCGCAGCGGCTGCTCGGCGGCTGACCAGCGCCAACAGTGCGCGGCGACGTGTTGCGGTGATCGGTCGCGATCCACGTGCCAGCGGCGAGATGCTGGAAGCGGCGGTGATCGCCGGTCTGACCAGTGAAGGCGTGGACGCGCTGCGGGCCGGGGTGCTGCCGACACCGGCGGTGGCATATCTGACCAGCGCCTACGACGCCGACTTCGGGGTGATGATCTCGGCGTCGCACAACCCGATGCCCGACAACGGCATCAAGATCTTCGGGCCGGGCGGTCACAAGCTCGACGACGCCACCGAGGACCAGATCGAGGATCTGGTCGCGGCCGGGCCGGGCCTACGGCCCGCCGGGTCCGGAATCGGAAGGGTGATCGACGCCGAAGACGCGTTGGACCGCTACCTGCGCCACGTCGGCAAGTCCGGCACCGTCGGGCTCGATGGGCTGACCGTCGTCGTCGACTGCGCCCACGGCGCGGCCTCGGTGGCAGCACCGCGCGCTTATCGGGCGGCCGGGGCGCAGGTCATCGCGATCCACGCCGAACCCAACGGGCTCAACATCAACGACCGCTGCGGGTCGACCCACCTGGATGCGGTGCGATCGGCGGTCCTCGCCCACGGCGCCGACCTCGGCCTGGCGCACGACGGAGACGCCGACCGCTGCCTGGCGATCGATGCCACCGGCCAGGTCGTCGACGGCGACGCGATCATGGTGATCCTGGCTCTGGCGATGAAAGAGGCCGGCGAACTGGTCGACAACACCCTGGTCGCGACCGTGATGAGCAACCTCGGACTACACCTGGCCATGCGCGCGGCGGGTGTGACCGTTCGCACCACCAGTGTCGGCGACCGCTATGTCTTGGAAGAGCTGCGATCCGGTGACTACAGGCTTGGCGGCGAGCAGTCCGGCCACATCGTGCTGCCCGGGTTGGCGACCACCGGCGACGGCATCCTGATCGGCCTGCGGTTGATGTCGCGGATGGCGCAGACCGGCTCGTCGCTGACGGGCCTGGCCTCGGCGATGCACACTTTGCCGCAGGTGCTGATCAACGTCGGGGTCGCGGACAAGGCAGCCGCCGTCGCCGCGCCCTCGGTTCGCATGGCGGTTCAGCAGGCCGAGGACGAGCTCGGTGATACCGGGCGAATCCTGTTGCGGCCCTCGGGAACCGAACAGATGATTCGCGTCATGGTGGAGGCGGACGACGAGCGCACCGCCCACCGGCTCGCCACCCACGTCGCCGAAACGGTCCGCGCCCAGCACTGACAGCCTGATTGCTCGGCTCTCCCCCGCAAGCGGGGGGACCCCCACAGGCGCGGGCCCGCATCGTCGCCTTCGCGGAACCCCCGGACGGCCCGATGCGTCGAAGCCGGTATGGGACAACGAAATGCATTCGTCGACGCCGCGGCGGTGCGGACCGTCGCGAACCGGTTCGACGATGCCGCGCAACTCATTGACGGCGCGGTGCGCACTCACTTTGCGAGGTTGGCTTTCGACGGGGCAACTGCCGGGCGGGCTTATGTCGGTCACGGCGACGCGCTGCGGTTAGCGTTGAATCGGTTGGCCGATGAGCTTGCGCATTGGGCACGAGCGACCATGGAGATTGCTACGGCGCTGCGCGCCTGCGCCGACCGCTACGCCGAGGCCGACCTGAGCGCCGCGGGGCGGATCGGCTGAATTATGGCCCAACGTTTTGACGTGGCGGGGCGGCTAGCCGAGGGCCGGCCCGCTGTAGAGCACACGCAGACCTACGTGCAGGCATGTCATGTGCTTGGTTATCAGCATGCTGACCTGACCGCGCAGGGTTCACAGGTCCAGGATTGGTATGACACCGAAACCGGGCTTGACCTCCGGGTCTTGGACGACGACAGCGCTGCGATTCGTGCGGCGGTCAACACGATCGACGAAGCGCTATGGCTGCAGCGTGGACAGCTCACCGAGATCGCGGCGGCCTGGACGGGGTCTGGAGCCGACTCCGCGACGCAATTTCTGCAGCGCCACTGCGACACCGCAGCGGAGGTGGTCGCGCATGTCCGCGCCGCGGCCGAAGGTTATGCAGCGCTGCGTGACAGCTTGTGGCAGGTGGTCGACGGCAAGGCCGCGACCGCCGTCGCCATCGATGATCGCAGGGTAGGGGAGCGGTCCAGTTGGCTGGCGGCCGCACAGTCGGTGACGGCTGGGGTGGGCGACTCGGCGGCCGAAGAGCTGGTTCGGCAACACGTTAATCCCTACGTGGATAACGATATTCGGGTTGACTGGCTGACAGCCGTGCGCGCGGCCGCGGCGTCGGCGGAGGCGTCGTACGACGCGGCCATCGACGCGCTGAGCTCGACGCGGGACGTCTATTTCGAGATTCCCGGTGAACTGGGTCCACGTTGGCAACCGGTATTCGATGAGCCGCCCGGTCGAAGCCCGGCCAAGGCGACCGTTCCGGAGACGCCAACGTCGGCCGACGTGGTGCCCACTGTGCCCGCTGCGGCGTCGGCCCCGGCGCCACTGCCGACGCCCCAGCCGCCGACCCAGCCGCCGGGCGCTCTCGACGATTGGTCTTCGGTGCCTCCGGGCCTGGCCGGCCCGCTGGGCGACACCGCCGGCTTATCCAGCGGCGCAGGCAATCTGGGCAGCCTTGGCGGTCTCGGCGGCGGTCTCGGCGGCCTCGTCAGCAAGATCGTCGACGGTATCGGCGGTCTGGTCGGTTCGTTGGCTGACGGTTTCTCCGATCCATCCGGGTCCGGAGATCCGCTGTTGGACGATCCCTTGGACGACGACGACCCACTCGGCGATGGCGCCGACGCGGCGGACGACGATAACACCGACGACGACAGCGATGATCTGGGTGACGCCGACATTGCGGACGACGAGCCGGTCAGCACCAACGAAGACGCCGCCGACGATTTGCCCGCCGAAAGCCCGCCAGCGGCAGCCGATTCGGTCG
Source organism: uncultured Actinomycetota bacterium (assembly GCA_963751315.1). Lineage (GTDB taxonomy): Bacteria > Actinomycetota > Actinomycetes > Mycobacteriales > Mycobacteriaceae > Mycobacterium. The sequence goes on from CAVVUH010000014.1 coordinate 138,077, forward strand.
AGGAGCCGGTAGCCCAACAGGTCACGCCGCAGCCGCCGGACGCGGCGCCGCAAGCGGCGCCCGCACCGCAACCCGACGGGTCAACGCCTTGTGAGGTCGCCGCCGACGAACTGCCCCAGGCGGGGCAGTGATGGATCAGCTGGGCAGTAGTTCGCGCAACGCCTCGACATAGCGCACCGATTCATCCCGGTCGGTGCTCACCGGGGTAGCCAATAGTGTTGTCACGCCGGCTTCCGCGAAGGCCGCCACCCGTTCGGCGACGAATCCGCGCGGACCGATCAGCGAGATCGCCCGCGCCAGTTCATCGGGCACAGCGGCGATCGCCTCGTTCTTGCGGCCGCTGAGGTAGAGCTCCTGAATCCGGTCCGCGACCTCGCCGAACCCGTAGCGGGTCGCCAGGTTGTGGTAGAAGTTGCGGCCCTTGGCGCCCATACCGCCGATGTAGAGGGCCAGCTGCGGTTTGAGCCACTCCAGCCGGTCTTCGACATCGTCTCCAATGGCCAGCGATGTGCCCACCATCACGTCCAGGGGGCCCAACGTGGGATCACGTCTGGCTCGTCCGGCGTCCAGTGCCTCACCCCAAACCGATTGCGCCTTTTCCGGATAGAAGAAAATCGGTTGCCAGCCCTCGGCGATTTCAGCCGTCAGCTCGACGTTCTTGGGGCCCAGTGCCGCGATCGATACCGGAATCCGTTCGCGCACAGGATGGTTGATCAGCTGCAGCGCTTTGCCCAATCCGGTGCCGCGCTCGGCCGGCAGCGGGACCTGGTAATGCTTGCCGTGGTAGTTGACGCGTTCCCGGCGCCACACCTGCCGGCAGATCTCCACCACTTCGCGGGTGCGGCCCAGCGGGGCGTCGAATGCGACACCGTGGAATCCTTCGACGACTTGGGGCCCGGAGGTGCCGACGCCCAGCTGGAATCGGCCATCGGAGACATAGTCCAAGCCGGCGGCCGTCATGGCCAGCAGCGACGGAGTGCGGGTGTAGATCGGGAACACGCCCGACCCGAGCTCGATCGTGCTGGTCTTGGCCGCCAGATAGCCGAGCTGGCTGACCGCGTCGTACGAATACCCCTCGGCGACCAGCACGATATCGGCGCCGACCTTCTCCAGCTCGACGACCTGCTCCACGGCTTCCTTGAAGCCGCCGGAATAGCTCAGCGTAAGTCCGGTCCTCATTGCCACTTTATAACACCCAACCGGTTGGTTGGTTCGCTCAGCCCTTCAGTAGCGCGACGAACTTCTCTTCGGGGGTCACCGGCGTCGCCGCCTGCTCCACGGCGACAGTCTTGGGAAGCTGGACATCCGGATCAGCGAACTCGCGATACGTCTTGTCACCGCCGAGTGCATACAGCAGATAGCCGGTCAGCAACGCGCGAACCGCCTTCTGCGTCTTGCGATCGGGACCGCCCAGGCCGAACGCCGTCGTCAGCCGACGGCCCTCGGCGAGCCCGCCGGGCTGGGCTTTGTTGACCACCCGCAGCGTCGCCATGTCCCAGGCTCGCCACAGGTCAAGGGCGTTGGAGCGCAATTTCTTGGCGTCGCCGGCTGCGCTGAACACCACACCGGGCACGTTCAGCGTCGCGGCCGGTTTTTCGGCCGGCGGGCTGGTGACGGTCGGAAAAATCGCCGCCACCGCCTTGGGCTTGGCCTTCATCCCGGCCGCCGCAAACACCGCGGCCGAGCCGCCGAAGCCGTGGCCGATCACGCCGAGTTTGTCGGGATGCACGCTGATCTTGCCCGGGCCAAGGCGCACTCCCGCGGCGATGTCGAGCGCGGTGCCCAGATCGAAGGCCAGGTTCAGTACCGAGGGCGCCAGTCCTCGCTCGGTGTCGGGGGCCGCCACGACGATGCCCCACGAGGCCAGGTGCTCCAGCAAGCGCGAATAGCGGTCGACGCCGGTGAGCCAGTCATGGCCGAAGGCCACACCGGGCAGGTTCAGTCCCGCTTCGGGTGTGTAGACCACGCCTGGCAAGCCGGCAAAGGCCAGGTCGCCGCGCAGGACGCGATGCGGCCCGGGCCGGGTGAGGGCCGCAACAAGCTTGCGAGCGCTGGCCACCCGATGACGGTAGCCTACTGCGGCGCTGCCCCGGACACCCTGCAGCGACGGGCGCCCTGACAGTCGCAGCGCCACGGCTTACTGACAGCTGTAAACCAGCCTATGGCAAGCTGATTCACAGAAATTCGCAAGAAAACACGCGCAGCTGGATGCGTTTAGTCGGCGGCCCCTGCGTGGTACTACAAGGTCGTGAAAAACATCAAACGAATCGCAGCCGCGACTGCCCTCACCACAGGTCTGGGACTTGCAGGTCTGGGTGCGGCGAGCGTTGCCGAGGCCGTTCCCGGGCCGTTACCCGACTACCACTGGTGCCCCGGCCAGTTCTGGGACCCGCACTGGGGCAACAACTGGGACGGGGGTCGCTGCCACGACGATTCCTACTTTGACGGCGAACCGCACGACCAGGGCCACTGGCACGGCCCCGGCCCTTGGCACCCCTGAGTCAATCCACTTTCCACGTCACCCGAGTGCAGCCGTCCCAGTTGGGGCGGCTGCACCGCTTTGAGCTACAGCGCGTAGAGCTCTGGCAGATTGACGACGATCGCCTCCTGGGTGCTCCGAGCGATCACGACCGTGGCCGGCTCGTCGGGGCTCGGGTTTTCTTCCCGATGAGGCAAGTACGGCGGTATGAAGACGTAGTCGCCGGGATTGGTGGCAATGCGCACCTCTTGTTCGCCGTCAAAAAACACGAAGTCGGGGTGGCCGCCGCGGACAAAGATCGCCGTTTCGGATTCTCCGTGGTGATGGTTGGCCGACACCGTCTGCGGGTGGACGTGCGTCTCGCCCATCCAGAGCTTTTCCGAGCCGACCGTGCGTCCACTGATCGCGGCGAAGCGCTGCATGCCCTCGCTCTGCGCGGTGTCGGCGTCGATCTCAGACGACTTGACATGGTGCACTCGATTGCGAGCCACTCGATCGCTTTGCTGCAAGTTGGGGTGAAACCCGTCTTCGGTCACTGCTGTCTCCTCCTGTCGACGGCGCCACCTCGCCATGTTTGTCACGCGTCCAGTGTCGACCAGGCGGATCTCGGCCGCATATCGCCCGGCGGCGTGGGTTCCTGCGGCAACGCGCTGATAGGCCGCTTACGTCGGCGTCAACTCGACTTTCTGCAGGTACTGGGACCCAGTCAATACCAAGCTGATTCATAGGAATTCATAAGAAAATCCGTGAGCGAGATGTTTGGTCGCCCCGGTTTGCGTGGTACTAAGACAAGGTGAAAAACATCAAACGAATCGCAGCCGCGACTGCCCTCACCACAGGTCTGGGACTTGCTGGTCTGGGTGCGGCGAGCGTTGCTGAGGCTTATCCCGGGCCGATGCCCGACTATCACTGGTGCCCCGGCCAGTTCTGGGACCCGGGCTGGGGTAACAACTACGATTGGGGTCGCTGCCACGACGATTTCTACTATGACGGCGAGCCACGTGACAGGGACCACTGGCACGGCCAGGGTGAATGGCACCCCGATGGCCCTGGTGGTTGGGGTCCGGGCGGTGGTCCCGGCTGGGGCCCGGGTGGTCCCGGCCGCGGCTGGTAAGCCGGCCCCGAGCCCTGGCAGGGAGTCGACGCTGAGATAGCGTCGGCCCCCGAGCCATCAAAACCAAGATCAGATAGACCTGCGTACGCGGCTGCGAGCCGCAACCGCAGGTCAGGCGAGTGCAGCCGTCCCAGCCGGGGCGGCTGCACTACCCTGATGGGCTATGTGCGGAATCGTCGGATATGTCGGGCATCAGTCCTGCCCGCGACGTCGTCGTCGACGCACTGCGGCGGATGGAATACCGCGGTTATGACTCGGCGGGCATTGCGCTGGTCGACGGCGTCGGCAAATTGACCGTACGTCGGCGTGCTGGACGGTTGTCCAACCTGGAGAGCGCGCTCGCGGACACCGAGCCCGCCGCATTAGCCGGTACCACTGGCCTCGGTCACACCCGCTGGGCCACTCACGGACGTCCCACCGACCGCAACGCGCACCCGCATCGTGACGCGGCGGGCAAGATCGCCGTCGTCCACAACGGCATCATCGAGAACTTCACCATCCTGCGCCACGAGCTGGAGGCGGCCGGCGTGGAGTTCGCCAGCGACACCGACACCGAGGTCGCCGTACACCTGGTGGCGCGGGCGTATCAGCATGGTGAGACCGCAGGCGACTTCGTCGGTTCCGTGTTGGCCGTGCTGCGCCGCCTCGAAGGCCACTTCACCCTGGTGTTCGCGAACGCCGACGAGCCGGGCACCATCGTCGCCGCGCGCCGCTCGACACCGCTGGTCGTCGGCATCGGCGACGGCGAGATGTTCGTCGGCTCCGACGTGGCCGCGTTCATCGGGCACACCCGCGACGCGGTCGAACTGGACCAGGACCAGGCCGTGGTGATCACCGCGGACGGCTACCGGATCACCGACTTCGACGGCAACGACGATGCCGGCAATGCGCGCAAGTTTCACATCGACTGGGACCTCGCCGCCGCCGAGAAGGGCGGCTACGAGTACTTCATGCTCAAGGAGATCGCCGAGCAGCCCACCGCGGTGGCCGACACGCTGCTCGGGCATTTCGTCGACGGCCGGATTGTGCTCGACGAGCAGCGGCTCTCCGATCAGGAGCTGCGCGAGATCGACAAGGTTTTCGTGGTCGCCTGCGGTACCGCGTATCACTCCGGGCTGCTGGCCAAGTATGCGATCGAGCACTGGACCCGGCTGCCCGTCGAAGTTGAGCTGGCCAGCGAGTTCCGCTACCGCGACCCGGTGCTGGACCGCAGCACGCTGGTGGTGGCCATCTCGCAGTCGGGTGAGACCGCCGACACCTTGGAGGCGGTCCGGCACGCCAAGGCGCAGAAGGCCAAGGTCCTGGCGATCTGCAACACCAACGGCTCCCAGATCCCGCGCGAATGCGACGCGGTGCTCTACACCCGCGCCGGACCGGAGATCGGGGTCGCGTCGACAAAGACCTTCTTGGCGCAGATCGCGGCCAACTATCTGGTCGGCCTGGCGCTGGCGCAGGCCCGCGGCACCAAATACCCCGACGAGGTCGAACGCGAGTACCGCGAGCTGGAATCCATGCCGGACCTGGTGGCCCGGGTGATCTCCGAGATCAAGCCGGTCGCCGCGCTGGCTTATCGGTTCGCCCAGGCGTCGACCATCCTGTTCCTCGGTCGCCACGTCGGCTACCCGGTCGCGCTGGAAGGCGCGTTGAAACTCAAGGAACTGGCCTACATGCACGCCGAGGGCTTCGCCGCCGGTGAGCTCAAGCATGGCCCGATCGCGCTGATCGAAGACGACCTGCCGGTCATCGTCGTGATGCCATCACCCAAGAGCTCGGCCATGCTGCACGCCAAGCTGCTGTCCAACATCCGCGAGATCCAGACCCGCGGCGCGGTCACCATCGTCATCGCCGAGGAGGGCGACGACACCGTGCGCCCCTACGCCGACCACCTGATCGAAATCCCTTCGGTGTCAACACTTTTCCAGCCGCTGCTGTCGACCATTCCGCTGCAGGTGTTCGCTGCCTCAGTGGCGCAGGCGCGTGGCTACGACGTCGACAAGCCGCGGAATCTGGCCAAGTCGGTCACCGTCGAGTAGGCGGCACGGCGATGACCTCTGTCAATGCTTAACGCGACGGTAACTGGTGGCCCATACCGTTGGCGAATGCGACGCGTGCCGCCGCGAACGTTGGGTGTCGAAGAGGAGTTTCACCTTGTCGATCTCAAGACGAGGCGACTGACGGCACGCGCCCCCGAACTGCTGGCCGAGCTGTCCGACCACTACGTCGCCGAGCTGCAGCGCTGCGTCGTCGAGACGAACACCGCGCGTGGTCGATTCGCTGGACGGGTTGCGCGGTGAACTTGTCGACCACCGCCGGGTCTTGGTCGACACCGCCGCCGAATTGGGCATAGGCGTGGTCGCGGCGGGGGCCATGCCTCTGTCGGTGCCGGCCGAAATGCAGGTCACCAAGACCGCGCGCTACCGGCAAATGCTTGCCGACTACCAACTGCTGGCGCGCGAGCAGCTGATCTGCGGCACCCAGGTGCATGTCGGCGTCGACAACCGCGACGAGGCGGTCGCGGTCGCCCACCGGGTGGCCGCGTATCTGCCCACCTTGCTCGCACTGTCGGCCAGCTCGCCGTTCGCATCCGACGGCTCAGACACCGGCTATTCGAGTATGCGCACGCTGGTCTGGCAGCGCTGGCCGACGACCGGCCTGGCCGCCCCGGTGCAATCGGCCGAAGAATACGACGCGCTGGTCAAGGACCTGGTGGCCAGCGGCGTCATCACCGACGCCGGGATGGTCTACTTCGACGTCCGACCGTCAAACTCGGCGCCGACGTTGGAGCTGCGGTTGTGCGACAGCTGCCCGTCGGTCGACACCATCGTGCTGATCGCCGGGCTGTTCCGGGCGCTGGTCGAGCGCGAGGTCGACGCCGCGCGGGCCGGCACCCCTGCGACGATCCTGTCCCCGGCACTGGGCCGGGCCGCGCTGTGGCGGGCCGCCCGGTCGGGGTTGGAGGACGACCTCGTCGACGTCACTGCTCCGGCCGGCCGTCCGGCGGCGGAAGTGGTCACCGAGTTGGTTGATTTGCTGCGCCCGCAACTTGAAAACAGCGGTGACTGGGACGTCGTCAGCGAGTTGACCCGCCAGATACTGATCGCGGGCACGTCGTCGGCCCGGCAACGGCGGGCGCTGCGCCGCCGCGGGCGCCTCACCGACGTGGTCGATCAGCTGATCGACGAGACCGCCGGCCGCTGGCCGAGCACAGCAACGGCCGTCGGCGGCGACTCGACCCTGCTATTCGGCTACAAACCCGGCAGCGACCCGGTGGTTCGGGTCGCCCGTGGCAACGCCGACGTCAGCTACGACGAAGCCGTCGATGCCGACGGTCACCCGCGGCAGCGCTATCGGACGGTCCTGGACACCATCGCCCGCCTCGGGGTGGCGCAGCTGCGGTTTCGGGAAGGAGGTATAGAGCAGGAGCAGCGCGCCGACGACATCACCTTCCGCGTCGCCGGCCAGAGCCGCGCCCAGCTGTTCCCGGTCGACCTGGTGCCGCGCATGGTGGCCCCCGACGAGTGGGCGCAGCTGTCCGTGGGCCTAGGGCAGCGGGCCCGGGCGCTGGACGCGTTCCTCCGCGACATCTATTCCGAGCAGGCGATCGTCGGTGACGGCATCATCGGTGTGCAGGCCCTCGACCGGGCACCCGGCTTCCGCTCGACGGGGCGCCTCGCCGGCAATACGGTGCGCGCACACGTCAGCGGCACCGACCTGGTGTGCGACCGCGCCGGCCATTGGATGGTGCTCGAAGACAACCTGCGGGTGCCGTCGGGCACCGGGTATGCGATCGTCAACCACCGGCTACTGACCAAGCACCTCCCCGAGCTGCAACCGCCCGCCGCGATCGAGGACGTCGACCGGGCAGCGCAGATGCTGCTTGAGACGCTGCGCGCAGCGGCGCCGCCGCATGCCCCCGACGACCCCGCGGTGGTGCTGCTGTCCGGCGGCTGGGAAGACTCCGCTTGGTTCGAGCACACCTTCCTGGCCGACGAAATGGGTGTCGCGCTGGTGCAGCCGTCGGACCTATCGGTGCGCGACGGAAAGCTGTTGCGTCACATCGGTTCTGACGTCCAACGCGTCGACGTCGTCTATGCGCGGATGGACGAGGACATGCTGCTGACCTCCACCGGATACGACGGCACTCCGCTTCGACCCGGGATGCTCGGCGCGATCACCGACGGCAATCTCACCGTCGCCAACGCGCTCGCCAACGGAGTTGCCGACGACAAGGCGATCTACGCCTACGTCCCGGCCATGATCCAGTACTACCTCGGCGAAAAGCCTATGCTGGCCCAAGTGCCGACGTGGATTTGCGGCGAGCGCGCGCAGCGCGACTTCGTACTGGCCAACTTAGGCGATTTGGTGGTGAAACCCATCGACGGGCTAGGCGGCAGCGGCGTTCTCATCGGGCCGGACGCCTCCGATGCGGCGCTGGAGGCGCGCCGGCGTGAGCTGGTCACCCAACCGGAGCGCTTCGTCGCCCAGGAGTTGGTCGCCCTGTCGACCCATCCGACGTTCGACGGTGAGGGGATATACCCGCATCATGTCGACCTCCGTGCGTTCGTCCATCTTCGGGCCGGTACCGGCGGGTCGGTATCGGCGCACGTCTCACCTGCGGCGTTGACGCGCGTTGCCAGCCGCGGGTCGCGGATCGTCAACTCGTCGTATGGCGGGGGCAGTAAGAACACCTGGATTCTCACCGCCGGAAGCATCGGCGAAGGTTAGTAAGCCAGACTCCACATAGACGGAAGCAGGAGGCATGTGCGGTATCTGTGGTGAGATCCGCTTCGACGGGCAGTCGGCCGATGTCGACGCCGTAGGCCGGATGACCGGCGCGATGACGTCGCGGGGACCGGACTCCGACGGCGTGGTCGCGCACGGGCCGGTAGCGTTCGGGCATCGGCGGCTGTCGATCATCGACCTGTCCGCTCACGGCGCCCAGCCGATGGTCGACAGTGATCTCGGCCTAACGCTGGTGTTCAACGGCTGCATCTACAACTACCAGGAGCTGCGCAAGGAGCTTCAGGCCGACGGCTACCGCTTCTTCTCGACGGCTGACAGCGAAGTGGTGATCAAGGCATTTCACAAATGGGGGGTGCGTTGCGTCGACCGCTTCAAGGGCATGTTCGCGTTCGCCATCGCCGACCGTGACACCGGGGTGGTGACACTGGCACGAGACCGGCTGGGCATCAAGCCGCTGTATCTGGCATCCTCGCCGGGCCGACTACGGTTCGCCTCCACGGTGCGTGCGCTGCTCAAATCCGGCGGCGTGGACACCGAACTGGATCGCCAGGCGCTGCACCACTACATGACATTCCATTCCGTGGTTCCGGCGCCGCGCACCGTTTACCGCGGCGTGCAAAAGCTGCCGCCGGCAACGGTGCGGGTGATCCAGCCCGACGGTTCGCACACCGACACCGTCTACTGGAACCCCGACTTTCGTCGGGATCCGGACAAGGCGTCGTGGTCGGCCGGCGACTGGCAGGCGGCCCTGATGGACGCGTTGCGTGCCGGCGTGAAACGACGGATGGTCGCCGACGTGCCGGTCGGAGTGCTGCTGTCCGGTGGCATCGACTCCTCGGTTGTGGTGGCGCTGCTGGCCGAGCAGGGTCAGCATGGGCTGGCCACGTTCAGCATCGGCTTCGACCCCGCCGACGGCGAGTCCGGGGACGAGTACTTCTATTCCGACCTGGTCGCCAAGACCTTCGACACCGACCACCACAAGATCCACATCGACTCCTCGCTGCTCGTCCCTGCGGTGCCGAAAACCATTGCCGCGATGAACGAACCGATGGTCAGCCACGACTGCGTGGCTTTCTACCTGCTGTCAGAAGAAGTCAGTAAATCCGTGAAGGTGGTGCAGTCCGGGCAGGGTGCCGACGAGATCCTGGCGGGCTACTTTTGGTACCCGCCGCTGGCCAACATCGCCCGCGAACAGACCACCGAGGCCTACGCCAAGGTGTTCTTCGACCGCGACCATGACGATGTGCTGTCAATCTTCGCCCCCGAGTACGGGATTGACGTTGACGTGAGTCGCGAGTTCGCAACCGAGCATCAGGCGGCGGCGGGCGCCGACTCCGCGGTGGACGCCGCGCTGCGCCTGGACACTCAGGTCATGCTGGTCGACGATCCGGTCAAACGCGTCGACTCGATGACAATGGCGTGGGGTCTGGAGGCGCGGGTGCCGTTCCTCGACCACGACTTCGTCGAGCTGGCGGCCACCTGCCCGCCTGACCTCAAGCTGGCCTCGAACGGCAAAGGCGTACTGAAGGATGCCTCGCGAGCGCTGCTGCCGTCGGAAATAATCGACCGGACCAAGGGCCACTTCCCGGTGCCGAGCATCCGCCATCTGCACGGCGAGCTGCTCGACATGGTACGTGACGCGGTGACAAACGATGCTGCCCGCAGCCGCGGACTGTATCGCGCCGAGTGCGTCAAGACCCTGCTGGCCGCACCGAACGAGACACGGACCCGGCTGGACGCGAACACACTCTGGCAGCTGGGGGTGCTCGAGATGTGGCTGCAGCGTATGGAGGGCTGATCCGATGGGACAGCAGGTGCGTGCCCTTTATGGCGCATCGCTGTCCCCGGACGCCACCGCGTTCGCCCACATCGTCGACGACGGCGGCTATCCGCGTGCGGTGCAACGGTTTCTGCGCGGCTGGCGGGCCAGCTCGTTCCGCGACGTCGAGCTGCCGGTGGAGGGTCCGGTCTCTCGCGTCATCCATTCCGCCGACGGTCAGTGGCTGGCCTGCGAGGTCGCGCCCGATGGGGGCACCCGCACACAGATCTGGGTCGTCACAACAGATCCGGACGACCGAATGGCCCGGCGCATCGATCGCGAGGAAGCCGGGACCGCCGAGCTGATCGCGTGGGACGGCGTCCGGGTCGCGGCCATCCTGACCGGTGAGGACGGAATCGGCCGGTCCTGCCTGATCGATCCGGCCGACGGGGACTACACCGTCCTGGACTCCCGCTCCGGCGGCCGGCTCGTCGATGCGTGGGCCGGGGCATCGCTGATCCGGGTCGGACCGCGCGGCTACCACGAACTGATCATGCTGCACGGCCAAACCGAAATCGCTTTGCTGCCATCCGATCCGGGGTCGACGACCGCCGACGGGGTCATCCTCGACGATCACCATCCGCGCCGTCTCCGGTACGGGCCCGATGGCGATCAGACCAAGCTGTACCGCCCGGCCAAGACGTACCGGGCCAACCGCAGCCGCCCGGTCACGCGGGGTGACCGCTTCGGCCGCGGATACGTCCGAGCATTGATCCGCAGCGAGAATGGTTGCGAGCACGCTCGGCTGCTGGAGGTGACCGCTACCCAGGACGGCGTCAGCTACTTCGTGGTCGCCGAGCGCCCGGACTGCGACCTCGACGAGTTCGCAGTCAGCGACGACCTGTCGACCGTCGCATTGCTATGGAACGTGCAGGGCCGCAGCGAGTTACAGATCCTGCAATACACCGACTACACGCTGGACGAACCGATCCGGTTGCCGGGCATGGTCGTAAGCGAGCTGTCCATCAGCGCGGGAGGCTCGATGGTAGCCATGACCGTCGAGGGACCGTCGTTGCCGCGAACCGTCGAGCTGGTCGATCCGCGCACACGGGAATGGGAGCGAGTCGACCGCGAACCCAGCAGCGGCCCGATCCTTCCGGCCTCCTCCGTCGGCACCGGCCCGGAGACGATTACGGCGCGTGACGGGCTGAGGCTGAACGCATGGTTGTACCGGCCTACCGATACCGCGACTAAGGGAGCGGTGATCTATCTGCACGGCGGCCCCGAAGGCCAGGCCCGGCCGGATTACAGCGAGATCTTTCCCCAGCTGGTCAACGACGGGATCACCGTGTTGACGCCGAATGTCCGCGGCTCGGGCGGGTTCGGCCGGAAGTTCGGCCACGCCGACGACAAGGAAAACCGGTTCGCAGCCATCGACGACGTCGCCGACTGTGTGCGTTTCCTCATCGACAACGAATTGGCCGACCCACAGCGCATTGCCTGCGCGGGCTGGTCGTACGGCGGCTATCTGACGATGGCGGCAATGACGTTCCACTCGGCGTTGTTCGCGGCCGGTATCACCATTTGCGGGATGAGTGACTTCACCACCTTCTATCGCAACACCGAGCAGTGGATTGCCGACGGGGCCTATACCAAATACGGCCACCCGGTCAGCGACCGCGAGCTGCTCGAACGGCTGTCCCCGCTGCGGCGCGTCGATGCGTTGACCGCACCGTTGCTGGTGGTGCACGGAGTCCACGACACCAACGTGCCGGTCAGCGAATCGGAGCAGATCGTCGACGCGCTGCGCGAGGCCGGTCGCGACGTGCGTTACCTGCTTTTCAGCGACGACGGGCACGAGATCGCCAAACGCGAGAATCGGGAGACGCTGGCAGCCACGATCAGCGAATGGCTCAATAGGGCATTCAGCGAAACCGGCCGTCGATCTGCCGAGGTGTCATAGTCGGCGGAGTTGCCGAAGGATTCTGATAAAGGGAACGTTCGCGGCAAGACCGCGGCGCAGACTCGGCTGCACGGCGCTGATGTTGGCAGACCACCGCGTAATCCATGCCGCAGTCGCGCCATTCGGCGGCCTGCTCGATCACCTCGTCGGGGTGCCGGTGAGAGCGCATTCTTTGAGTAACGACGGTGGCACGTGTGCGGCGGCGGACAGCACGGTCTGTTCGTCGAGGGTTTGCGGGATGAGGTCTTGCGCGCCGGTGAAGTCGTCACCGAACGGATGACTGACCCCGTGGCGGGCCCACTCCTCGGCAGGCACGTTGAGTGCGAACGCCTTCATCGCGGTCGATTCCAGCGCTTCGTCGACCTGCGCGCGGCTGCGCCGGTGACCACGAACAGCCAGTTAGCGGCGTTGATGGACAGGGGATCTCGCCCGGCGTCGGAGGCGGCGGACCGGACCTTTTCCAGCCCGGCTGCGTAGTTCTTCGGCCGGATTGTCGCCGCGGGAAACCACGCGTCCGCGTAGCGGCCGGTGGCCTGCAGCATGCGCGGCCCATGGGCGGCGATCCAGATTTCCGGCCATTTGCCGCGGTACGGCGGCAGGGCGAATGTCGCGTTGTGCAGCGGGAAGAACGGTGAGTCGCGAGTGACGAGTTCACCGCCGGAGTTCCACAGCGCCCGGATGGTCGCCATGGCTTCTTCGAACCGCGCCACCGGTTTGGACCAGTCCACGCCGTAGGGCTCGTTGCCTTCGCGCTCGCCGGTGCCGATTCCGAAAATTGCCCGGCCCCGGGTGAGCAGGTGCAGGGTCGCGGCCGCCTGTGCGGTGACGGCGGGATTGCGACGACCGGCATCGGTAACGCCGACGCCAAGGCGCAGGCGTCCCAGTCGATTTCGCGCGGCAAAGTTTCCGAGCACTGTCCACGGTTCGAGAAACGCGTCGACATCGGGTATCAGCCGTGCAGCCCCCACGTACTTCGGTGTCATCACCGCGCGCGGGAAGAGCGGTTGAGGTGGTCGGGCAGCCAGAACGAATCCATCCCGGTGGCGACGGCGGTGAGATAACTTGCTCGCGCCGCCGCCGTCGGCGAATAGCGGGTGTTCACGAGCTTTTCTGCCAAGCCGGCTTTGAGCATGGGTGCTCTCCTTTGCCCCGGATGCCGCCCATTCGCGGCAAAGTCTAGGCCGAGCTCGTCACCGTCGAGTGATTACGACGAACTGCGACCAGTCGGGGTCGCGGGTCGCCGCCCAGTATTCGTTGAGCCGCCAAGGGCTGACGGTATGGATCTCGCCGTCGGCGTTTTTGAAGTACGAGTGTTTGACCGCGGGGTGTGACCACACCATCTGTTTGATTTCGGCCTGGGTGCGTTGATGCCACGTCGGCGGCCGCTTCGGCGGTCGGTTCGACCGAGTGGATATCCGCTTCGACCAGTTGCGCCAGGCAACTGTTGATGTAGCGCATCTGCAGTTCGGAGTTGAAGATCAGGCTGCCGCCGTGGGCGAGATGAGCGCCCGGCCCGTAGACGACGAAGAAGTTCGGAAAGCCCGGGACGGTGATTCCCAGATATGCGTACGGTCGCTTGCCCCACAGGCCTGGTGCAAGTCGACACCGTCGCGGCCGGTGATGGTCATCGGCCACAGCACGTCGGTGTGCCGAAACCCGGTGGCGTACACGATCACATCGACGTCGTAGGCGGCGCCGTCGGCGGTGACGACGCCATCGGGCGTGATCCGCTCGATCGGCGGTGCGCACCAAGTCGACGTCGTCGCGGCGCAGCGTGCGCAGCCAGGTGCCGTTGTCTTGCAGGGTCCGCTTCCCGGTGGCCGGATAGTCGGGTAACACCTTGGCCAGCAGATCCTGGTCTCCGTCAACCTGATTGGTGATCCAATCGGTGAACATCAACCGGGCGATGGCGTTGATCTCGCTGACCGCGTAGTCCTGGTCGGGGTAGGCCGGGTCGACCCGCGCGGCATCGAGGCCTTTGTCGGAGCCGGGCCAGAGCACCAGGAATCGGTACCAGCGGCCGTAATACGGCAGGTGGTCCATCGCCCAACGCACGCCGTCGCCGACCGATTCGTGGTACATCGCGTTGGGAAACATCCACTGGGCGGTGCGCTGAAAAACGGTGAGGTGCTCGACGTCGTCGGCAATGGCGGGGGCGATCTGAAAACCACTGGCGCCGGCGCCGATCAGCGCGACACGCTTACCGGTCACATCGACCGAGTGATCCCACTCTGCGGAGTGAAACGACGGCCCGCGGAAGGTTGCCGCACCCTCGAATTCCGGTCTATGGGGCCGGTTTAGCTGGCCGACCGCGGTGATGACCGCCCGCGCCCGCATCGTGGTGAGTCCCTCGTCGGGCTCGCGCACGGTGAGCGTCCACATGCCGTCCTCGTGGTCCCACTCGGCGGCGATCACCTCGGTCTGCCAGCGCACATGGTCGTCGAGACCGTGCTTGTCCATCACCGTGGTGAAGTAGTTCTGCAGCTCGGGCTGCTCGGCGAAAAAGTGCGTCCAGTCGTTGCTGGGCTCGAAGCTGTAGCAATAGAAATGGTTGGCCACGTCGACGCGCGCCCCAGGATAGCTGTTCTCCCACCAGGTTCCACCCGGGCCGCTGTTCTTCTCCACGATGGTGAACGGAATGTTGGCCTGCTTCAAACGAATCCCGGCCAGAATTCCTGATTCGCCGCATCCGATAACTACCACGGGAAATTCCGCCGCGCGGTCGGGGTCCAACGGCGCCGGGCGGCGCGGGTCGACGCCGTCGAGATCCATCTCTTCGGCGAGCAGCGGCAGATAGTCGTCCGGCACGCTCTCACAAACCGCCCAGTCCATCATTTCCTTGACGAGCTCTGGCGGCAGCGGCGCCAGCTCGGGGCAGCCGCGGTCGCGGTAGTCGGTGATCACCGGTAGCGCTTCGGCCCGAGCGCGGGCTTTGTCCTCTTCGGACATGAATCCCTGGACCTCGTTGAGGAAGATCCCCGCGGGTTTGAAGTCCCGGACGAAACGGGGATCGCCGGTGATGTGCACCAGCGACAGCAGCAGGGTCGGGATGCTGACTTGCTCAAGCGCTGCGGCAATGTCGGCGGTGGGAGTGGTGAAAGGCTGGCCGGCGTAGCGGCTGCGCTTCAACGGAGATCCTTTCGGGCCTGAATTACGATACGCTTGGTTTCGTAATTGAGGCTAACGATACGCGGGGCGTCGTACCCGATCAAGGGTCGATCCGAACCGATCGGCGCGTAACCGTGCCAAGGTAAACGCCGTGGCAGATCCCTCCATCCAAGCGCGGCTGAAAGGCTGGCTGGCCGCGGCGTGGCGATTCGTCCGCAGCGCGCCGTTGACATATGCGTGGCTGATCGTGCTGCTGGTCACCACGATCATGCAGCGCCTATTGAGCCGGCGGGACCTACACCACGTGCTGATCCACCAGCTCCACCAACCTTCACTACCTGGCAACCGATCCGCTTCATGTGCTGTTTTACAGCCTGCTCTGGATCGATGGGCGCTGGTGGACTCCGTACTTGCTGCTGTTCACGTTGTTTGTTGCCCCGGCAGAGCAGTGGCTCGGCCAAATCCGTTGGCTCACCCTCGGATTGACAGCACACATCGGTGCAACGTATATCAGCGAGGGCTGGCTGTATCTGACGATCCAGCACCACCTGGCGCCGGAACGGCTGGTCTACGCCCGTGACGTCGGGGTCAGCTACTTCATGGTCGGGGTGATGGCCGTGCTGGCCTACCGTATCGCAACAGCCGTGGAGATGGGGTTACCTTGCTGTGCTGATCGCCATCTTCACCGTCCCGCTCGGTCATCCATCTGACTTTCACTGCGATCGGGCACTTCTCGGCGATCTTCATCGGCCTGTTGTTCTATCCGATGGCCCGGGCCCGCAATGGGCCACTGATCAACCCGGCCAAGCTCTTTCGACCGAACGGCGCTGCGCCTAAGTCCGGGTAGCGGTCAGGTAGCCGAGCCCGGAGAACATCGCCGCTTCTTCTTCGTTGTGCGTCTGGACCGGAAGGCCTTGAGCGGCAAACAAATCGGCAACGCTGATGGCCGCGACGTTCCAGCCGTGGCCGCCCAGATAGTCGACCACATCGTTGCGGTCACCGCCATACCACAGGTCGGTCATCTCCACGTCGAATCCGTGGTCGCGCCAGCGTTCGGTGGCCTGCCGCATCCGATCTGCCATCAGCGGCACCGCTTGGCTGGAGTCCGGCACGCTCTCGGTGGCCAATTGACTGCCCGCCGCGCTCAGCATGGTGATGTTGTCCAGCAACGCATCCTGGGCATCCGGCGGCAAGAACGGCATCAAGCCCTCCGCGCTCCACGCGGTGGGTTGGGTCGGGTCCAGGCCGGCGCCGCGCAGCGCGGTCGGCCAGTCGTGGCGCAGATCAATAGCCACCGAGCGGCGATCGGCGGTGGGGCTGGCGCCCAGATCGGCCAGCGTCGTGGTCTTGAACTCGATGACCGCGGGTTGGTCGATCTCGTAGACGGTGGTCCCGGCCGGCCAGTGCAACCGGTAGGCACGAGCATCCAACCCCGAGGCCAGGATCACCGCCTGGCGGATTCCCCGATTGGTCGCCTCGATGAAGAAGTCGTCGAAGAAACGAGTGCGCACGGCCATCATGTCCCGCATCCGCTGCATGCCCCACTCGCCGTTGTCGTCGACCTCGGCCGGATTTAATTCGCCGCTGGCCAACCGGGTGAAGAAGTCCACGCCCACCGCACGGACCAGCGGCTCGGCGAACGGGTCGTTGATCAGTGGGTTGGCCGCCCGGCTCGCCAATGCGCGCCCTACGGCGACGCCGGTCGCGGTGGCGCCCACGCTGGTGGTCAAGTCCCAGGTGTCGTTGTCGGTCCGTGTCATATCCGCCCCTCCCATACGTTGCGTTAGCTCGATACTTAGCTTGTTTAATCGACTGTACGCCGGTTTCGGGGCACGTAATGTTGGCAGCGCGCGGGCAGGACGGACCGACCGGCGACGATGCAGAGCGCGCAGCGCGATGCGGAGGAGCCGGTCGAATCGAACCAAGCGGAGCGGAGGGCATGCAGGCGAATGCGGCACTACTACTCGGCTGAGGCGATCCGCGAGGCCGAAGCGCCGCTGCTGGCCAGCCTGCCCGACGGCGCGCTGATGGCGCGTGCGGCATACGGATTGGCCACCGCGATCATCGCCGAGTTGATCGCCCGCACCGGCGGGGTTGCCGGCCGCCGCGTGTGCGCGGTCGTCGGCTCCGGCGACAACGGCGGTGACGCGCTGTGGGCGGCGACCTTCCTGCGTCGCCGCGGCGCGGCCGCCGACGCGATCCTGCTGAAACCGGAACGCACCCACCAGAAGGGGTTGGCGGCATTCCGGAAAGCCGGTGGCCGGATCGTCAACGGCGTTGCCGAGTCGACCGATCTGGTGATCGACGGCGTCGTCGGTATTTCCGGTTCGGGGCCGCTGCGGCCGGACGCGGCCAAAGTCTTCGAAGCTGTCGACGCCAAGGCGATTCCGGTAGTCGCCGTCGACATTCCCAGCGGCATCGACGTGGCGACCGGCGCGATCACCGGCCCTGCCGTGCACGCCGCGCTCACGGTCACCTTCGGCGGGCTCAAACTCGTGCATGCGCTGGCGGACTGCGGCCGGGTGACGCTGGTCGACATCGGCCTGGACCTGCCCAGCACCGACGTGCTGGGTTTCGAAGCCGTCGACGTGGCGGCGCGCTGGCCGGTGCCCGGGCCGCACGATGACAAGTACACCCAGGGCGTCACCGGCGTGATGGCCGGCTCGTCGACGTACCCCGGCGCCGCGGTGTTGTGTACCGGCGCCGCCGTGGCGGCCACCTCCGGGATGGTTCGCTACACCGGCAGCGCGCACAGCGAAGTGCTCGCGCATTGGCCCGAGGTGATCGCGTCGCCTACCCCTGCGGCCGCCGGGCGGGTGCAGGCCTGGGTCGTCGGGCCGGGCCTGGGCACCGACGAAATCGGGGCCGGCGCGCTGTGGTTCGCGCTGAACACCGACCTGCCGGTGCTGATCGACGCCGACGGTCTGACCATCCTGGCCGCTCACCCCGACATGGTCAGCTCGCGTCGCGCCCCGACTTTGCTCACGCCGCACGCCGGTGAATTCGCCCGACTGGCCGGCGGCCCGCCCGGCGACGACCGCGTCGGTGCCACCCGCAAGCTCGCCGACGCGCTCGGGGTCACCGTGCTGTTGAAGGGCAACGTCACCGTCATCGCCGAACCCGGCGGGCGGTGTCTACCTCAACCCGGCCGGGCAGTCCTGGGCGGCCACCGCCGGGTCCGGCGACGTGCTGTCCGGCATGATCGGCGCCCTGCTGGCCGCGGGGCTGCCGGCAGCCGACGCCGCAGCCGCCGGCAGCCTTCGTGCACGCCCGGGCGGCCGCGCTGTCGGCCGCCGACCCCGGCCCGGGTGACGCGCCGACGTCGGCGTCACGCATCGTCCCGCATATCCGAACCGCCCTGGCCACCCTTTAGCCCTGAGCCACCAACCGAAAGGATCCGTCGTGACCGTCAGTCGCCCGTCCGTCCCCGCACACTCGATCGCGCCCGCCTACACCGGCCGCATGTTCACCACCCCGGTGCCGGCATTGCGGCTGCCCGAGGAGTCGATGGATCCCGACGCCGCCTACCGCTTCATCCACGACGAGCTGATGCTCGACGGCAGCTCGCGGCTGAACCTGGCCACCTTCGTCACCACCTGGATGGACCCCCAGGCGGACAGGCTGATGGCCGAGACGTTCGACAAGAACATGATCGACAAGGACGAATATCCGTTGACCGCGGCGATCGAGCAGCGCTGCGTATGCATGGTGGCCGACCTGTTCCACGCCGATCACCTGCGTGACGACGACCCGTCCAGCGCCTGCGGGGCGTCCACCATCGGCTCCAGCGAGGCCGTCATGCTCGGTGGTCTGGCGCTCAAATGGCGCTGGCGCGAAAAGGTGGGTAAAGGCTGGGAGGGCCGGACCCCCAATCTGGTGATGGGCTCCAACGTCCAGGTGGTCTGGGAGAAGTTCTGCCGCTACTTCGATGTCGAGCCCCGCTATCTGCCGATGGAGGAGGGCCGCTACGTCATCACTCCGGAGCAGGTCATCGACGCCGTCGACGAGAACACCATCGGCGTGGTGGCGATCGTGGGCACCACCTACACCGGCGAACTCGAACCGGTCGCGGAGATCTGCGCGGCGCTGGACAAACTGGCCGCCGATGGGGGTGTGGACGTTCCGGTGCACGTCGACGCGGCCAGCGGGGGCTTCGTGGTGCCGTTCCTGCACCCGGAACTGAAGTGGGACTTCCGGCTGCCCCGGGTGGTGTCGATCAACGTCAGCGGCCACAAATACGGGCTGACGTACCCCGGCATCGGGTTCGTGGTGTGGCGTAGCAAGGACTACCTGCCCGATGATCTGGTCTTCCGGGTCAACTACCTGGGCGGGGACATGCCGACGTTCACGCTGAACTTCTCCCGCGCGGGCAACCAGGTGATCGGTCAGTATTACAACTTCTTGCGGCTGGGCCGTGAGGGCTACACCCAGGTCATGCAGAGTTTGTCGCAGACCGCCCGATGGCTGGGCGAGCAGCTGCACGAAGCCGACCACTGTGAGGTGATCTCGGACGGTTCGGCGATCCCCGTCGTCGCCTTCCGGCTGGCCCGCGGCCTGGGCTACACCGAGTTCGACCTCTCGCACGAGCTACGGACCTTCGGCTGGCAGGTGCCCGCCTACACCATGCCCGACAACGCCACCGACGTCTCCGTGCTGCGGGTCGTGGTGCGCGAGGGACTCTCCGCCGACCTGGCCCGCGCGCTGCACGACGACGCCCACACCGCGCTGGCCTCCCTGGACAAGCTCAAGCCCAGCGGCCACTACAAAGCCCAGCACTTCGCGCACTGACCTGCCGGAATACGGCTGCGGGAGCCCGTTCTGGGACAATAGCGGCCGTGGCCGTTACCCCGACATCCCTGACGCCGGGCGTGCTCGCCGAGGCCGTGGTGGACCTGGGCGCCATTGAGCACAACGTGCGGGTGCTGCGCGAGCACGCCGGTGCTGTGCAGGTGATGGCGGTCGTCAAGGCCGACGGCTATGGCCACGGCGCCACTCAGGTCTCCCGGACCGCGCTGGCCGCCGGCGCCGCCGAACTGGGTGTCGCCACCGTCGACGAGGCGCTGGCGCTGCGCGCCGACGGCATCACCGCCCCGGTGCTGGCCTGGCTGCATCCGCCCGGCATCGACTTCGGTCCCGCGCTGCTGGCCGACGTGGAGATCGCGGTGTCCTCGGAGCGTCAGCTCGAGGAGCTGCTGGATGCGGCCCGTCGCACCGGTCGCACGGCCACCGTGACCGTCAAGGTGGATACCGGGCTGAACCGCAACGGTGTGCCGCTGGGGCACTACCCGTCCATGCTGACCGCGTTGCGCCAAGCTGTCGCCGAGGATGCCGTTCGGCTACGGGGGCTGATGTCGCACATGGTTTTCGCCGACGAACCCGACAACCCGATCAATAATGTTCAGGCTCAACGGTTTACCGACATCGTCGCGCAGACGCGAGACCAGGGAGTGCACTTCGAGGTGGCGCACCTGTCGAATTCGTCGTCGACGATGTCGCGTCCAGACCTGGCCTTCGACATGGTCCGGCCCGGGATCGCGGTGTACGGTCTGAGCCCCGTGCCCAGCCTGGGCGACATGGGTCTGATGCCCGCGATGACGGTGAAATGCACTGTTGCACTGGTGAAGTCGATTCGCGCCGGCGAGGGCGTGTCGTATGGGCACACCTGGATCGCCGAGCGTGACACCACCGTCGCGCTGATGCCGATCGGCTACGCGGACGGTGTGTTCCGGGCGTTGGGTGGTCGGCTGGACGTGCTGATCAACGGCAGGCGGCGCCCCGGCGTCGGGCGGATCTGCATGGACCAGTTCATGGTCGACCTCGGTCCCGGACACGTCGATGTCACCGAAGGCGACGAGGCGATCCTCTTCGGTCCCGGCGCCGGCGGCGAACCCACCGCGCAGAACTGGGCCGATCTGCTGGGCACCATCCATTACGAAGTGGTGACCAGCCCGCGGGGACGTATCACCAGAACCTACCGCGAGGCCGGAAATCGTTGAGCGGTACGAATCATGACGGCTCCCACGGGGGCAGGGTGGGGTTGGCGCGATGGCTGGCAGGTGCCGCGGGCCTAGGCGCGGTTGGCACCATCGCGGGCGTTACGGCGGCGCGCTCGATTACGCGGCGTGCGGCATTCGAAGACCCCTATGCCAACGAGAATTTCGAGACGCTCGACGGTGACCGCAGCTATCTGGTGACGACGCCCGATGGCGTGCCGCTGGCGGTGCGCGAGGTCGGGCCCGCCGACGCGCCACTGACCGTGGTGTTCGCGCACGGGTTCTGTCTTCGAATGGGCGCCTTCCACTTTCAGCGCATGCGGCTGTCCGACGAGTGGGGTCCACAGGTCCGGATGATCTTCTACGACCAGCGCGGCCACGGCCGCTCCGGCGACGCTCCACCGGAGACCTACACAATTGCACAGCTGGGCATGGACTTGGAGACCGTGCTGCAGGTGATCGCGCCACGCGGCCCGGTCGTGGTGGTCGGCCATTCGATGGGCGGGATGACGGTGTTGTCGCACGCCCGGCAGTACCCTCACCACTACGGCAACCGCATTGTCGGGGCCGCGTTGATTTCGTCTGCGGCCGAAGGGGTGGCGAAGTCCCCGCTGGGTGAGATTCTGAATAACCCTGCGCTAGAGGCCGTTCGGCGAGCGGCACGGTCGGCGCCCAAGCTGGTTCAACGCGGCCGCAACGTCGGCCGCTCGGTGATCGGGCCGATCCTGCGGGCAGCGTCGTATGCCGACCTGAACGTCAGTCCCAGCGTCGTGGCGTTCTCCGAGAGGATGATGCTCGATACCCCGATCCCGACCCTGATGGAATTCCTGCATGCGTTGGAAGTACACGACGAGACGGCGGCGCTGCCGACGTTGGCGACCATCCCGACACTGGTCGTCTGCGGCGACCACGACTTGGTCACCCCCGACGAGTACTCGACGAAAATGGCCGACGTACTGCCGGATTCCGAGCTGGTCATCGTCGCCAAGTCAGGCCATCTGGTGTTGCTGTCCAAGCCGGAACCGATCAATGACGGGTTGGTGCGATTGGTCAAGCGGGCTACCCCGAGCAGATTCGCAGCGCTGAGCCACCGGTGGCGCGATCGGATCCTGCGCCGTGACTGAGACTCAGTCCGGCATGGCGACGCTGCCGGGTGTCGAAGACACCGTCGCGCTGGGTTCACGTCTCGGTGGCCGGCTGCGGGCCGGTGACGTCGTGGTACTCTCGGGGCCGCTCGGTGCTGGAAAAACGGTGCTGGCCAAGGGGATTGCCGCGGCGATGGATGTCGACGGGCCGGTCACGTCGCCGACGTTCGTGCTCGCGCGGGTGCATCCCGCACGACGGGCCGGCGCTCCGGCGATGATCCATGTCGACTTCTACCGATTGCTGGAGCACACCGGCGCCGATCTGCTCGACGAGCTCGAATCATTAGATCTCGACACCGAACTCGACGATGCCGTCGTCGTGGTGGAGTGGGGCGAGGGCCTCGCCGAACGGCTGTCCGATCGGCACCTGGATGTGCGCCTCGAGCGCATCAGCAACTCCGACGTGCGGACCGCGACGTGGCAGTGGAGCTGCCGCGCCGGCGACGATGCAGTGGGGGCACCCCCAGCCGCGCAGCGGCGAGGGGGACGTAGCGATGAAGTGGGGGCACCTCCCGCTTGCGGGGGAGAGCGGCGCACATGAGCGGCCGCAGCCGCGTCGTGCTGGCCATCGATACCGCGACTCCCGCCGTGACGGCGGGTGTCGTTGCCGAAGGCGAAGTGGTGGCCGAGCGGGTCAGCGTCGACGCCCGGGCGCACGCCGAACGGATCACCCCGAATGTGTTGGCCGCCTTAGCTGAAGCAGATCTGACGATGGCCGACCTCGACGCCGTCGTGGTGGGGTGCGGCCCTGGTCCGTTCACCGGCCTGCGGGTCGGTATGGCGACCGCTGCCGCCTACGGGCACGCACTCGGCATCCCGGTGTACGGGGTCTGCAGCCTCGATGCCATCGGTGGGCAGACCACCGGGGAGACACTGGTGGTGACCGACGCCCGCCGGCGCGAGGTCTACTCGGCGCGCTATCGCGACGGCGTCCGGATCGACGGTCCGGCCGTCAGCGCCCCGGCCGACGTCAATCTGGGTGTCGCGCAGGCGGTTGCCGGCTCGCCCGAGCATGCGGCGCTGTTCGGGCTGCCGATCTGCGAACCGTCGTACCCGACACCGGCCGGACTGGTAGCCGCGGTGGCCGACTGGTCGGCGCGCCCCGCGGCGCTGGTGCCGTTGTATCTGCGACGACCCGACGCCAAGACGCTGGCCGAGCGTGAGGCTTCCCGATGACCGCCTGTAGCGAGCCCGTCACGATCGGGGCATTGACGGTGGCCGACGCGGACCGCTGCGCTGAGTTGGAGGCCATGCTGTTTCCCGGCGACGATCCATGGCCGAAGGCCGCGTTCGTCCGCGAACTCGCCGCCGAGCACAATCACTATGTGGCCGCCCGCACCGCCGACACGCTGGTCGGCTATGGCGGCATCTCGCGGTTGGGCCGCACCCCGCCGTTCGAATACGAAGTGCACACCATCGGCGTCGACCCCGCTTACCAAGGCCGCGGCGTCGGCCGCAGGCTGCTGGACGAACTGCTGAACTTAACCGCGGGCGCCGTCGTCCACCTTGAGGTGCGCACCGACAATGCGCCGGCAATCGCGCTGTACCGCAGCGTGGGATTCGCCGAAGTGGGCCTGCGCCGGCGGTATTACCGGGTCAGCGGCGCCGACGCGTACACCATGCGGCGGGAGGCTTTATGACATCGGGGGCGAGGCGCGCCAGCGACGATGCAGTGGGGGTACCCCCAGCCGCGCAGCGGCGAGGGGGACGAAGCGATGTGGAGGAGCGGCGCTTATGACCGTAGTCCTGGCCATCGAAACCTCCTGCGACGAAACCGGAGTCGGTATCGCCCGGCTCGACGCCGACGGCAACGTGACGTTGTTGGCCGACGAGGTGGCGTCCAGCGTCGACGAGCACGTCCGGTTCGGCGGCGTGGTTCCGGAGATCGCTTCGCGGGCACACTTGGAGGCGCTCGGCCCGGCCATGCGCCGCGCGCTGGCCACCGCGGGCGTGCAAAAACCGGACATCGTCGCGGCCACCATCGGGCCGGGGCTGGCGGGTGCTCTGCTGGTGGGAGTGGCTGCGGCCAAGGCCTATTCGGCTGCCTGGGAGGTGCCGTTCTACGCCGTGAACCACTTGGGCGGGCACTTGGCCGCCGACGTCTACGAGCACGGGCCACTGCCGGAATGCGTGGCGCTGCTGGTGTCTGGTGGGCATACCCACCTGTTGCATGTGCGTTCGCTCGGCGAGCCGATCGTCGAACTGGGCAGCACCGTCGACGACGCGGCCGGGGAGGCCTACGACAAGGTGGCTCGGCTGTTGGGTTTGGGCTATCCGGGCGGCAAGGTGCTCGACGATCTGGCGCGTACCGGCGACCGGGACGCGATTGCGTTTCCCCGCGGCATGACCGGACCGGCCGATGACCCGCACGCGTTCAGCTTCTCCGGGCTCAAGACCGCGGTTGCGCGGTATGTGGAGAGCCATCCGGAGGCGGCGAGCGCCGACATCGCCGCGGGGTTCCAGGAGGCGGTGGCCGACGTGCTGACCATGAAGGCGGTGCGCGCGGCCACCGGGCTCGGGGTGTCCACCCTGCTCATCGCCGGGGGAGTGGCCGCGAACTCGCGGTTGCGCGAGCTGGCCGCGCAGCGCTGCGCGCAGGCCGGCTTGGCGCTGCGGATCCCCGGACTGCGGCTGTGCACTGACAACGGCGCAATGATCGCCTCCTTCGCCGCGCATTTGGTGGCGGCAGGTGCGTCGCCGTCCCCGCTGGACGTGGCCAGCGACCCGGGTCTACCCGTGGTCAAAGGGCAGCTGCCCTGATCGTCAGCTGCCGGTTTCTTGGGTGACGATCACCAGGTCGTCGCTGGTTTCCCAAGCGTGGCTGAAGGTGGCTAGGGGGATCTGCTCGTTGCGGCCGTCAGGGGTGCCACTGTCGTTC
>CAVVUH010000015.1:0-74809 GCA_963751315.1 uncultured Actinomycetota bacterium
TGGACGTGACGATGTTGTCCCGCTGCTGGTCGAGTGTCCCCACGAAGGTGTCGAGCCGGTTGAGCAGATCCCGAACAGCGCCCTCGCGCCCGGACAGGGCGGCGCTGAAATTGTGGATGATCTCCCCGAACTGGCCCAGCCCGCCGCCATTGACGACCAGCGACAGCGACGACAGGGTTTGCTCGGTCGAGGGATAGGTCGACGATCGGCTCAGCGGGATGGTGGCGCCCGGGCGCAGCCGTCCGGTAGCGGGTTGACCAAGCGGCGGATTGAGCTCCACATGCATGGATCCCAGCAGACTGGTCTGGCCGACACTGGCCACCACGTTAGCCGGGATGACGACATTGCGCTTCACCGAGATCTGGACGTCGGCGTGCCAGTCTTTCACCGTCATCGGGCCCACACTGCCGACCACGACGTCGTCGATCATCACCGGCGAATTTGACTCCATCGTAAGGACATTCGCGAGCTCGACGTGGTAGATGTCGGCGCCCGGTCCGCGCCCCACCGCGCCGGGCAACGGTAGCGAGTTGAGGCCGTGGAAGGCGCACCCGGAGACGGTGACCACCACGCAGGAACCGATGGCAAGTGCCCGGCGGAGCGGCAGCCGTCCGGTCATGGCTGTGTCCCTTCCGCCGGCAGCAGGAGGGGTGGCGGGGGCTCCGGTCTCGACGGCGGTGGCGGCAGCGGCATCGCCGCGCCCGGTATCCGGGGTAGCGGCACCGACGGTGCCGGGCCGGGCACAACCGAATCACCATTCAGGCCGGTGTATGCCGATATCGCGGGCGGGATCTCGGGCGGTCCCGGCTTGGGCCCTTCACCGCCAGGCGCGAGGCGCGGTTCGCTGTAAACAACGTTGGCCGGGTCCACCGACTTCTGAATGAACGGGTCGATGGGGAACGGCACGTTGTTGTAATTGAGCGTCCGCAGACCGGGGCCCAGGAAAAGCGCGCACAACTTGCCCGATTCGACGGCGGTAACACTCTCCACGGTCTGCATTTGCGTGCAGCCGGGCACGGGAAGCGGAAAAAGCATGCCGGCCCACGTAGGATTGGCCTCGTTCATCAGCCCGAACCCGCCCACGATGGTTCCGGTGTCGGCGTTGTAATCATTGAAGAAGTTGCCGATCGCGTTCGGCGCGCCATGCAAAACGTTCTCCAAAGCCATGTGCTGATCGACGATGGGCTGAAGGGCATCGCCCAATCGGGCAACCTGTTCGCTGGTCTGGTCGCGGGTTTCGGCGATGAATCGCTGCACCTCACCTACTGCGCTCGACAGATCGGTCAGCGCCGCGTCCAGCTCGGATTTGCTGTCATTCACCACGCTGGTGAGGGTGGCCAGCCGGTCGTTGAATTGCACCATTTGGACGTTGCTGTCGCGCAGTGCGGTGACAAAGGTCTGCAGATTCTTGATGATGTCGACGATGTTGCCGCTGCCGTTGGCGAGGATGCGCGCCTACCCCTGACAGTTGAGCGAGTGTTTGCCGCAACTTGTCGCCATTGCCCTGTAGTGCATTGGCGGCGCTGTCGACGAACCGCGCGATCGACGGCGTCGAGACCTTGGCATTGGGGCCCAAATCTGTTGCCAACCGCATCAATTGGGATTTGACCTCGTCCCACTCGATAGGCACGGCCGTGCGTTGCACCGGGATCACCGCCCCATCGGCCATGACCGGGCCGCTACCGCGGTAGGCGGGAGTCAGTTGGACGTAGCGGGCGGCCACCAAATTCTGGGTGACGATGACCGCTTTCGCGTCCGCCGGGATCGGCACACCGCGGTCGACCTTGAGGACCATCTTGGCCTGCGTGCCCGCCGGGTCGATGGACTTGATCGTGCCGACCTTGACACCAGAGACTCGAACCTCGTCGCTCGGGTAAATCGCGGTGGCGGTGGTGAAGTACGCGGTAATTGTCCGCGGACCGAAGAACACGTCGCGCACAATCAGTCCGGTGCCGGCGACGATCAGCGCGGCCAGGACGACCGCCGCAATGGTCGTGATTCTGTTACGCGGGATCCGAGGCAGTCCGGGAGATCATTGCCCCCCTCCGATCCGTCCGCCCAACGTACAGCCAGGGCAGGGTGGAATACCGTTATACAGCTGCGGCACCAACGACCGCGGTACGGTTGACGGGAATCCCGGACCACGTCCGGTGTCGAAGGTGCGGAACCCCCAGAGGTAATCCATGAACGGCCCGAAGAGTTCCGGAAGAGCGGCGTTCGGGGCGAACGCTGAGTAGGCGTACATGCTGGAGATCGCCTCGCCCACCGTGATCTCAAATTTCGCGAGGCCGGGCAGTGCCTTGTTGATGTTGTCGCGGTTCTTTTCCAGCATGGCGGTCACCGAATTCAACTTCTCCAGCGTGGGCGCCAACTTGCTTTCGTTGTCGTGCACCAAGCCGGACAGCTGTTTGGACACCGTCGAGGTGTTGGCCAACAGCGAGACGATCTCTTGTCGACGCGTCACCAAGACCTGAAGCAGATCGTCGGAGTTGAGGATGAGCTTGTTGACCTGTTGACTGCGCTCGGACAGGATTCCGGTCACAGTGCTGGCACTCTTGAGTAGCTCGGCCAGGCTCGTGTTGCGATTGTTGAGGCTTTGCGACAACCGGCTGACGGCATCAAAAGTGGGCCCCAACTGTGGGGCGATCTGGTTGAGCGTCGCCGATAGCGTGTCGAGGGACTGGTTCAAGGTCGCGGTGTTTGTATCGCCGGCGTACGACGTGAAGTCGCTGACCGCGTCGGTCAGCGAGTACGGCGAACCGGTGCGCGACATCGGGATGACATCCAGCGGATGCATCATTCCCGTACCCGCCGACTCCAAGGTCAGCACCCGTTCGCCCAGCAATGTGCCGGTGCGGATGTGCGCACTGGTATCCGTTCCCAGTGGAACATTGCCCTTCATCGTGAATGTCACCAGCGCATCGCCGTTGCGCAACGACACGTCGGACACCGTGCCGACTTTGATTCCCGACACTGTCACAGCGTTGCCGGTGGCAAGGCCGCCGGCTTCGGAAAACAACGCCTGATATCGGACGTCGGTCGCCAACGACACGATCCGATCGGGCGACAAGCCTACCAGGATGAGCATCGCGACCAGGACGGCGCCGATGAATCCGGCTTTGATCAGCCCAGTTCCGCGGTATTTCAGCATCAGTGCCCCTCCGGTTCCGGTTCTTGACACCTCTTTGCTTCGGACCTGAACCAGGGGGCCACCACCGTCTTGCCCTGCAGGTCTGTGCCACGAAGTGTGAAATTGCAGAGGAAGTACGGGATGGTGGCACCGAATACGCCGAGTCGGACCAGCTTGCGGTAGTTCTTTGGCGCCTTCTGTATCGCGGCGTCGAGGCGGTCCTTGTTGTCATCGAGTATCGGGGCCAGCCGACTGAGCTGCTCGATGGTTCCGGACAGCGGTGGCCTGGCGTTGGTCAGCAGATCGGCCAACGAGGCGGTTCCCTTACTCAACGCGTCGATGGCGGGGGCGATGGTGTTTCGGTCGTCAGACAATCCGGTGACCAGCCGCTGGAGCCGATCGATTGCGGTAGAGAAGTTGCCGCCGTCCTTGTCGAGGGTGGCCACGACGGTGTTCAGGTTTTGAATCAGTTGCTGGATCGTTTGGTCGTTGTCGCCCAATGCATTCGAGAACGACGTCGCTTTGGAGAACAGCGACTGCAAAGTGCCGCCCTCGCCTTGGAATACCTGCAACAACGCTGACGAGAGCGCGTTGACATCGTGCGCATTCAAGCCCTGAACAACGGGTTTCAGTCCGCCGAGCAGCAGGTCGAGATCAAGCGCCGGCGCGGTGCGGTCGATCGGAATCTGGGCCCCGGCCGCTAGCCGCCTGGTCGAGCCCGGGCCGTCGACGAGGTCCAGATAACGGTCACCAACCAGGTTGAGATACCGAACCGCCGCCTTGGTGCCGTCGGTGAGCACGACGCTACGGTCGGCATCGAATTTGATCACTACCTTTTTGTCCGGCTGCAGCGAGATTCCGTTGACGGTGCCCACCCGGATGCCGGCGACGCGCACCGAATCTCCGGTCTTCAGTCGTGACGCATCGTTGAAGACCGCCGAATATCCGGCTGTCGCACCGGTCCGGTACTGGCCGAAGATGAAGAACAGAAATGCGGTAAGCACCGCCATCACGACGGCGAAGACACCGAACTTGATCAGCGTCGCGCGCAGTGAGCCCCTCATCCCTGTTGTCCGACCTGAGCAGGATTGCGTGGCGGGCCGTCAATCGGCCCATACAACAGCTGTTTGAGGCCATCGAAGTTGAGCAGCAACTGCTGGTTCCCGTACTGCACTGGGTTGGCACCGATATCTGTGACGACAACCTTCGCATTGGTGTTGAACGGACGCTTCGGAAGGTCCAAACACTGTGGACCGCCCGTCGCCGCGACCTTGGGCAAGTTAGTCGGATACCGATAACGTTCGGCGCCCCAGGTAATACTCGCAATAATGTTGATGCTCGGTTCCGACAACGGCGGATTCTTCGCCAACTCTGCGAGACCCGCGAAACCGCACCACAGCGCTTTGTTGTACTCGTTGGTCAGATCGGTGGTCGGCCGCAGCAGGTGGACGACATCCGTCAAACCCTGCCGGTTGGCGGACAGGACGTCATTGCCGACGTCGGCCAAACCGATCGCGCTAACCAGCAGTGCGTCGAGGTTGTGTTGCTCGTCGACAATCGACTTGCTGATCTTCACCGCGTTATTCACGGTTTTCACCAGGTCCGGCGCCGCGTCGGCGTAAGCGTTGAACACCGGCGCCGAGACCGCGATGTCGTGGCTCAGCGCGGAAAGACTCGGATCGAACTTTGCCAGAAACGAATCCAGGTCAGCTGAACGCTTGGCCGATCTTTTCGCCCCGACCGCTGAGTGCCTGCGAGACAGCGCCAAGTGTCTCGTTGAGCTTCGCGGGGTCGAGCGTGCCCAGTACCGCGGTCAGGTGCTGGAACACCGTGTTGATCTCGACCGTGACGTGTTGGCTATCGAGCACCTGGCCGGCGTGCAGGGACTGTGCAGACGGTTCCGCCGGCGGTACCAGCTCGACGAACTTGGCGCCGAAAACCGTTGGCGCCGTGATATCGACGAGCACATTGGCCGGGATCAGGTGCATATCCGAGGGATACATCGCCAAGTGCAGAACCGCTTGGCCGTTCGCGCGTGGCTCGATCGAATCGACCTTGCCTACTTGCACGCCGCGCATCTTCACCTTTGCGTCCACGTTCATCACCAAGCCCGCCCGCGGCGAAAGCACGGTAACCGGCACGCTTTCGGTGAAGCTGCCCTGGAACAAGCCCACCGCGACGGCGACGATCGCGGCGAGCACAACTACGGTCGCCAGACCCGTCAGTGCGCGTATCCCAGTGTGTTGCATCGAGCTTTTTCCTGTCCTGTCCCTATCCCGAGAGGTTGAAGTTTCCGTTCGAGCCGTAAATCGAAAGCGAAACCAGCAGCGTTACCGATACCACGACGATGAGCGACGTGCGGACCGCATTACCCGTCGCGACCCCGACACCCTCCGGTCCACCTGATGCGAAATACCCGTAGTAGGTATGCAGCAGGAGGACGGCGAGCGCCATCAGGACGGCCTGCAGGAACGACCACAACAAGTCGATCGGGTTCAGGAATGTGTCGAAGTAATGGTTGTAAAGGCCACCTGATTGGCCGAACAGGGCGACAGTGGTGAATTGGCTGGCGAGGAACGACAGAATGACGGCGATGCTGTAAAGCGGGGTGATCGCAAGGATGCCCCGCCACGATCCTGGTGCTGACCAGGTAGGAGATCGGCCGAATCGCCATGGCTTCCAGCGCATCGATTTCTTCGCTGATCCGCATCGCGCCCAATTGCGCAGTCACGCCGGCACCGAAAGTGGCTGCCAAGCCGATCCCGGCGACTACCGGCGCCGCGATGCGGACGTTGATGAATGCCGCCAGGAATCCGGTCAGCGCTTCGATACCGATATTGCCGAGCGAGCTATACCCTTGAACGGCGAGCGTGCCGCCCGCAGCCAGCGTCAGGAATCCGACGATCGCGACCGTTCCACCGATCATCGCCAATGTTCCTGCGCCCATGCTGATTTCGGCGACTAGACGTATCACTTCGCGGCGGTAGTGGATCGTCGCAAAAGGTATGCCGGCAAGCGCCCTACCGTAGAACACGGTGTGGTCGCCGATCGAGCCCAGAGTGGTGACCGGTCTGCGCCACTGGCCGAGCACCCCGAAAGTCCGGGGGTAGGTGGCTCGCAGCGTCTTTCGTCGTCACGGCATCTGTCCCATCACTTGGTCGTGAATCGGATGCCGACCGCGGTAACCACGACGTTCACGACGAACAGCGCCATGAACGCATACACCACGGTTTCGTTGACGGCGTTGCCCACTGCCTTGGCTCCCCCGCCGGAGACTGTCAGTCCGCGGTAACACGCCACCAGGCCGGCGATCAGGCCGAACAGCGCCGCCTTGACGCACGAGATGATCACCTCGGGCACTCCGGTCAGCAACGTGATCCCCGCAGCGAACGCACCCGGGTTGACGTGTTGAACGAACACCGAGAACACATAGCCGCCGATGATCCCAATGATGACGACAAGGCTGTTGAGCAACAGGGCGACCAGACCGGCCGCGAGCATCCGGGGCGTCACCAACCGCTGGACGGGGTTGATGCCCAGCACCTCCATCGCGTCGATCTCTTCGCGGATGGTGCGCGAGCCGAGGTCCGCGCACATCGCCGTCGCACCGGCGCCGGCCACAATCAACACCGTCACCAGCGGGCCGACCTGGGTGACCGCGCCGAACGCAGCACCCGCACCACTGAGATCCGCAGCGCCCAACTCGCGCAGCAAAATGTTGAGAATGAAGCTGACCAGAACCGTGAACGGTATGGCCACCAACAACGTCGGAGCTAACGAAACCCGCGCGACGAACCAGGACTGCTCCAAAAACTCTCGCCACTGAAATGGCCTGCGGAACACAAACCTGATCGCGTCCGCCCCCATCGCAAACAGCCCTCCGACGCCCTGCATCGCCCCCGAGAGGCCGCTCGGCAAACTGATCCCCGAGGACCAGCGCTCCGCCCCCTTAGTCGCCATCGGTGCCTACCATCCCCACGCCAGTTCCTCTGTATCGTCCGCGTGAGTTGGCACACCCGACCAACGCGGGCCGAACACACCCCACTTCTTGAAGCGTCCGGCGATTATGACTCATGGCGAGTCCGGCGGGAGTGAAAATGTACAACCGAGGGACCTCCGAATTAAGTGACGGCACCGATAGTTTTGAGCTCGATGATGCGGTCCCAGTCCAATCCGAGCTCCATCAAGATTTCGTCGGTCTGCTCGGCGAACCCGGGAGCCGGCCCGGATTCGGGTGCGGCCACGTCGAATTGCACCGGGTTGGCGACCAGCTCGAGTTCGCCCGCCTGCACCAGATATTCGTTTGCCCGGATCTGAGCGTCGTTGGCTGCCTGCAAGGTGTCCTGCACGGGCGCCCACGGTCCGGCCAGCGTTGCGAAGCGTTCACTCCATTCCGCGAGACTGCGGGTGGCGATCGCCTTGGTCAGGATCTGCACCGCCTCCGCGGTGTTGGTGGCGATGTTTTCATCGGTGTCGAACCGCGGGTCGTCTGCCAGTTCCGGTTGGTCGATGTGGCGGCACACGTCGGCCCAGAACTTGCTGGCTTGCATCATCACAAAGGAGATATAGCGACCGTCGGATGTCGCGTAGAGCCCCACCAGCGGGTTGATCGGCGAGCCGTGCACGCCGGGCGGGAACGCCTCCATGCGCTGGTCTAGATGCACCGTCAACGCCACGGTGTGCCCCATCGACCACAGGCCGCTGCCCAGCAGCGAGACGTCCACGACCGACGGTTCACCGGTCCGCTCGCGTTTGAGCAACGCCGCCGCGATCCCGCCGGCGAGGTTGGTGCCGGAGATGGTGTCGCCGTAGGCGGGTCCGGGCGGCGCGATCATGCCCTCCATCCCGGGCGGGGTGATGGTGGCGGCGGTTCCGGCCCGACACCAGAACGCCGTCATGTCGTACCCGCCTTTTTCCGACTCGGCGCCCCGTGGGCCCAAGGCGCTGCCCCGGGCATAGATGATGTTGGGGTTGACCGCCCGGATGTCGTCGACGTCGATGCCGAACTTCTTCCGGTGTCCAGGCAGGAAGCTGGTCAAGAAGACATCCGAGCGGCGGGCCAGCTCGTAGAGCACTTCCTTGCCTTCGGGCACCGACATATCCAGGCCGAGGCTGCGCTTGCACCGGTTGGCGTGCTCGATGTTCGGGTTGGGGTCGCCCTCGACGCGCAACAAGCCGGTCTGCCGCAGGCCGCGCTGCGGA
Organism: uncultured Actinomycetota bacterium; assembly: GCA_963751315.1. GTDB lineage: Bacteria > Actinomycetota > Actinomycetes > Mycobacteriales > Mycobacteriaceae > Mycobacterium. Next base: position 8,333 of record CAVVUH010000015.1, read on the forward strand.
TCACCGGTCACCGCGTGCTCGACCTTGATGACGTCTGCGCCCCACTCGGCCAGCACCGCACCCGCCGACGGGACGAATCCGTACATGGCGACCTCGAGAACGCGGATGCCCTCCAGCGGTCTCATCAGGCGACTCCCTGAACAGACACCGCAACGGCTCCTTGACATGTGGATAATTTCATTCTCATCCCGGGCGAATCTTACATTCCGCGAACGAGAATTCAACCAAACGCAAGAAACGAGACTGCCATGCTCGGAGAGCATTCAGCCGCCCCGAATTCACAGTGTCTCCGCAGGAAGAATGGGGTTTCTCGGTCGCCTTGCGAGCCTGTGTAACGTGAGAGTAGGGTTCTCATAATTGGAAGGGAGATTCTTTGTGCCTGAGACGGTCTTTGACGGGGTCGCCGCGTGACAACGGCCGTCGTCACTGGAGGCGGTTCCGGAATCGGCCTGGCTGTCGCTGAGCGGCTCCGTAGGGACGGCTACCAAGTCGCGACCGTCGACCTCAAGCCGTCCGAGACGCAATTCGCCTTCACCGCCGACGTCACCGACCGTTCGCAAGTGGATGCTGCGCTCGCGGCGGTCCGCGAGCAACTGGGCCCGATCACCGTTCTGGTCAACGCCGCCGGACTGGACGGGTTCAAACGGTTCAACCACATCGCGTTCGAGGAATGGCAGCGGCTGATCGACGTCAACCTCAACGGGGTCTTCCACATGATTCAAGCGGTGCTGCCCGACATGCTGGAGGCCGGCTGGGGTCGCATCGTCAACATCTCCTCGTCGAGCACCCACTCCGGCGCTCCGTACATGGCTCACTACGTGGCGGCCAAATCCGCGGTCAACGGGCTCACCAAATCGCTGGCGCTCGAGTACGGGCCGAGCGGCATCACGGTCAACGCGGTGCCGCCGGGTTTCATCGACACCCCGATGTTGCGGAGCGCCGAGGAAAACGGCCACCTCGGCGACATCGAGAAGACGATCGCGGCGACGCCGGTGCGTCGGATGGGTAAGCCGGAGGACATCGCCGCGGCCTGCGCCTTCCTGATCTCCGAGGAAGCCGGCTACATCACCGGTCAGATACTCGGCGTCAACGGCGGCCGAAACACCTGAGAGGACAATCTGTTGGACAGGTATGCAGCTTCGCGTCGACGCGGGCGGATACCTCAAGTGGTACGACTACCGCACGTAGGGGAAAGTTGTGAAAGTTCGGGTTGATTCGGATCGCTGCCAAGGGCACACGCTGTGCTCGATGATCGCGCCGGATTCTTTTGTGCTTGACGACATCGAAGGTCATTCGTCGGCAGTCTCGGAAGACGTTCCGCCTGACCAGGAAGACGTGGTCCGGGAAGCCGCTCAGTCCTGCCCGGAACAAGCCATCACGATTACGGAGTCCACATCGTGAGCATCGACGACATCGTGAGCGACAGCGATCGGAAGAAGAACCGGTATCACTTCGACAGGCACACTCCGGAATATCGAACCCAGTTCCAGCAAATCACCGAGGACATCCACGCCAAGTGCCCGGTGGCTTGGACCGACACCTACGAGGGCCATTGGGTCGCCGGCGGCAGCCAGGCGGTGTTCGAGCTCGCCCGTTGCCCGGCCGTCTCCAACGATCACGACATCAACGGCGAACGTCGCGGCTACCAAGGTATTTCGATCCCGAAAGCCAAACGCGCAAGCGGTGTGCGAGGCGGCATCCTGGAGATGGACGATCCTGAGCATCGCATCTATCGCAACGAGCTCAACCCATACCTGTCACCGGCCGCGGTCAAGCGCTGGGTGCCTTTCATCGACGACGTGACCCGCGCGTGCCTCGACGAGAAGATCGAGGAAGGCCGCATCGACTTCGTTGACGATCTCGCCAACATCGTGCCGGCAGTGCTGACGCTGGCGATGCTGGGTATCCCACTGAAGAATTGGGCGATCTACAGCGAGCCGGTCCATGCCTCGGTCTACACCCCGGAGCACTCCCCGGACATCGACCGCATTGTCGCCATGCATCGGCAGATGGGCTTGGATCTGCTGAACAACATGATCGAGATCCGGGAGAACCCGCGGCCGGGAATCGTGAACGCGCTCATCCAGATGCGGATTGATGGGGAGCCCGCTCCCGACCTGGAAATCATGGGCAACCTCGGACTGGTCATCGGCGGCGGATTCGACACCACCACGGCGTTGACCGCCCACTCGATGGAATGGCTCTCCCAGCACCCCGATCAGCGCGAGCGGCTCAGCCGCGAGCGGGACACCCTGCTTGACTCAGCCACCGAGGAATTCCTGCGGTACTTCACCCCGGCCCCCGGCGACGGACGGACCTTCTCCGACGACGTCGAGATCGAAGGAACACAGTTCAAAGAGGGCGAGCGGTTGTGGATTTCCTGGGCGATGGCCAATCGTGATCCGTCGGTGTTCACCGAGCCCAACAAAATCATCATGGATCGTAAAGGCAACCGCCACTTCAGCTTCGGCCTCGGCGTGCATCGCTGCATCGGCTCGAATGTGGCCCGCACCGTGTTCAAGTCCATGCTCACCGCGGTGCTTGACCGGATACCGGACTACGACTGCGACCCTGAGGGCACCGTCCACTACGAGACCATCGGCGTCATCCAGGGCATGCGACACCTGCCGGCCACCTTCTCCCCCGGCCGCCGCCTCGGCGCCGGTCTCGACGAAACCCTGCAGAAGCTGCAACGGATTTGCGACGAGCAGGAGCTGGCCAGGCCCATCACCGAACGCAAGGAAGCCGCGGTCATCGACTGAGCGGGCTGGTTCGGCGAGCAGACGCAAAAGCCCCTTTCACATCGGCGTGTTGGGGGCCTTTACGTCTGCTCGCGCCACTAGTCAGCCGGTCGGCAATCCAAGCACCCGTTGCGCGATGATGTTGCGCTGGATCTCGGAGGTGCCGCCGGCGATCGTGCCCGAGAAGCTGCGGGCGTAACGCTCGAACCAGCTGCCGAAGTAGTGGTCGAGGTTCATCGGTGCGTAGGCACCGGTCAACGCGGGGTGTACCAAGCCCTCGGATCCGGCTGCTGTTAAAGCGTTTTCACACGCTTGCCGTTCGGCTTCTGAACCGAGCAACTTGAGCACCGACAGCGCAGGGACATTCTCCTCGCCACGAGCGGCACGGGCCAGGGCCACCGACCCGAGCAGGCGCAGTGCCTGATAGTCCATCAGCGTGGTGGCGTACTGGTCACGTTCGAGTGCGTTGGTGGGATGGAAATCGGCGAGGACATTGTCCAGCCGATCGGCGAACCCCAGCCACATCATCGTGCGTTCGTGCCCCAGCGATCCGTTGGCCACCCGCCAGCCCTGGTTGAGCGGGCCGACCAGATTTTCGGCCGGCACGCGCACGTCGGTGAAAAACACCTCGTTGAAGTCCAGATCATCCTGCCCGCAGATGGACGGAAATGGCCGGCGCACTACGCCGGGAGTATCGGTGGGGATCAGCAACACGCTGATCCCCTTGTGCTTGGGGGCATCTGGATCGGTGCGCACAAAGGTCAGCAACACGTCCGCATCATGCGCGCCTGACGTCCACACCTTCTGGCCATTCACGATAAAATCATCACCGTCACGAGCCGCTTTTGTGCGTAGCGACGCCAGATCCGACCCGGCGCTCGGTTCACTCATCCCCAATGACGCGGTGATTTCGGCGCGCAGGATCGGCACTGCCCAACGCTGTTTCTGCTCGTCAGACCCGAACGAAATCAGCGACGCCGCAATAATATTCACGCCCTGCGGATTGAAACTGTGGTAGATCCGCCGCTGGCACAGCTCCTCCAAATAGACATACTGCTGCAAGACGGTTGCGTTGCGACCGCCGAACTCCGGCGGCTGTGTAGGTAGCAGCCAGCCGTTGTCGAACAGCAGCCGCTGCCAACGGCGTGCCCAGGCCGGCATGTGCGACACCGACTTCGGCCGCTCCAACGCCTCAGCGGCGGCAGCCGGCATGTGCTCGTCGAGGAAGGCGACGAACTCCGCGCGGAATGCCTCGACATCGGGATCAAAGGTGAGCTGCACGGTACTCCTCGGTGATCATCGCCCGGTGCTCGGCGGCCCCGCCGAGCAGGAGCTCGCCGGCCTTGGCCCGCTTCAACGCGAATTGCAGGTCGTTCTCCCAGGTGAAGCCCATTGCGCCGAACAGTTGCAGGCCATGGCGAAAGACCAGCGACTGGCACTCGCCCGCGGCCGCTTTCGCCATTGCGGCGGCCAGCCGCCGACGCGGGTCGTCCTCAGCAATTGTCAACGCTGAGTAATAGGCCAGTGCCCGCGCCCGCTCCACCGCGACATGCATGTCGGCGGCCTTGTGCTGAACCGCCTGGAACGAGCCGATCGGCACCCCGAATTGGTGACGGCTGCGCACGTGGTCCAGCACTAGATCCAGAATGCGTTGACAGGCACCGACCATCGTCATGGCCATGCCCATCAGGGCGACATGATGCGCGCGCTCGGTATCGACATGAACCCGGGCGGTGTCGGGCACTGGGAGGCCACTGAATGTCACATCGGCGACATGCAACACCGGGTCGAACACGGAGCTGCGTCGCATCGACACCCGCCCACCCACCTCGGCGGCGCTGACGACGAAGACCGCGGCATCGGTCACCACCGCCAACCACTCGGCACGATCCCCATCCAGCACGTGCTTGGCCGTGCCGTCCAACACCCACCCTTCGGCATCCCGGTGCGCTGTCACCCCGGTGTAAACTGCGGTTCCGGAGGCCTGCGGGTCGAACCGATCCGCCGCCAACGGTGCGAACTGGCTCATCGTTGCCAGAAACGGAGTCGGATCGGTGGCGCGGCCCAGCTCTTCCAGCACAATGGCAAGCTCGACGGCGGTCCCCGGGTCGCTCATCTCGGTCCAGCCGTGCTCCACATAGGCCTTCCAGACCGGGGTCGGGTCCACGCCATCTTCGGCGACGCCTCGGACCAGCGCCGGTGGGCATTGCTTGTCAACGGCATCACGCACCGTTTCCTGCCAAAGCCGCTGATCGGCGTCGAATTCCAACAGCATCCGGCCAGCTCCTTAGATCAGTTAACGTGCTGTGAGAATACTATTCTCTTAATAGCACAGTGACAATCTCGCCAGGAACTTTCACCAGCGCCGCAGGCGGGAAGGTCAGCGAGAGCGAGGCGGTCGAAGTGGAGATCGGATTTATTGGCTTGGGCCACATAGGCTTTCCGGTGGCACGGCGCCTCATTCAGGCGAATCACCGCGTCGTCGCCTTCGACACTCGCGCGGAAGCGCTGGACAGGGCCGTCGCAGTCGGGGTGCAGCCGGCGTCGTCACCCAAAGAGGTCGCCGACCTGGCGGAGACCGTGATGGCCAGCCTGCCGTCGCCTCAAGTCGCACTTGCCGTAGCGGCCGGTGCCGGTGGCGTGATCGAGGGCAGCAGAGTCAAGCGCTACGTCGACCTCTCAACCGTCGGTAGCCAAACGGCGGTCCAGATTCATGGTCTTCTCGCCGCACGCAATATCGCCACGGTCGACAGCCCGGTCAGCGGCGGCGTGAGCGGAGCCGAAAACGGGACACTTGCCTTGATGGTCTCGGGCCCCCGCACGGAGTTCGACCTACTCAGGCCGGCTTTCGAAACGATCGGCAGGCCGCTCTACATCGGTGAGGCGCCCGGCTCCGCGCAGACGATGAAGCTGGCCAACAACATCCTGGCGGCCACCGTCCTCGTCGCGACATCAGAAGTGGTCGTGATGGGCGTCAAGTCCGGTCTGGACCCCGGCGTGATGATCGACGCGCTCAATGCGGGCTCTGGCGCGACGAGTGCGAGCCGCGACAAGTTCCCGCGTGCGATCCTCCCGCGTACCTTCGACTACGGCTTTGCCACCGGGTTGATGGTCAAAGACGTACGGCTGTACCTCGACGAAGCGAAAGCGCTCGGTGTGCCGGTCGAGGTCGCCGAAGCGGTCGGGCGACTCTGGGAGACCGCCATGCATGACGAGGGCGCCGATTCGGATTTCACCTCGGCGATCAAACCGATCGAACGAGCTGCGGGTGTCGTCGTGGGCCCAGTGGGCGCGGGGAGCCCCGAACCGGGAGAATGATATTATCGGTATACAAGAACACCGCTTACGCGCGCTACCCGCAATTGTGCCCACTACCAGGTGCGATGATTAATCGAAATGCTTACCGGAAACCCCATTGATTGGCGATGAACAGAATGTTAGATTACCTAGCGTATTGCCAGCAGGCCCGACCCAATCGTCGGCGCCGCGAAGGGTGGTTTAGGTGATAGAGCACCCCGACGGAAGCCGGACGCCCGTCATCGATGCGAGCGTTCACATCTTCTTCTCGTCCAATAAAGAGCTGCGCTCGGTTTTGCGCGAACCGTTCAAGAGTCGTGGTTTCCCCGACTACGAGATGGATTGGTACGGGGCGCCGGGCGGCGAGTACGCGCCCAACACCGAGGGGCCGGACCGCCAGTACCCGGGTTCGGACCCGGAATTGGTTGCCAACGAACTGTTTTCGGTGCGCGGAGTCGACGTGGCGGTCCTGCACCCGATGGCGCGCGGCATCATGCCGGACCGGCATCTGGGCAGCGCCCTGCACGCCGCCCACAACGAGATGATGGTGTCGAAGTGGCTGGAGTCCAGCCAATTCGGCGACCGGTTCCGCGGCACGATCCGGGTGAACCCCGACGACATCGCCGGCGCACTGAGAGAAATCGAGAAGTGGCGCGCACACCCCCGCGTGGTCCAGATCGGCGTCCCGCTGCAGTCCCGGGAGCTCTACGGCAAGCCGCAGTTCTGGCCGCTGTGGGAAGCGGCGGTCGACGCGGGCCTACCTGTTGCCGCGCACATCGAGGTCGGCTCGGGCATCGCCAATCCGCCGACCCCGTCCGGCAACACCCGCACCTACGAGCAGTACGTCAGCTTCATGGCGCTGAACTACCTGTACCACCAGATGAACATGATCGCCGAGGGGGTGTTCGAACGCTTTCCCGGACTCAAGTTCGTCTGGGGCGACGGCGCCGCGGATTTCATCACACCTTTCATGTGGCGGATGGACACCTTCGGCCGGCCACACCTCGAGCAAACCCCATGGGCCCCCCGGATCCCCAGCGACTACCTGCCAGGACACGTGTACTTCGTCCAGGGCAGCCTCGACGGCCCAGGCGACACGGACTTCGCCGGCGAGTGGTTCGGGTTCACCGGCAAGGAAGACATGGTGATGTTCGGCTCGAGCTACCCGCACTGGCAGTGCGGCGACATCCACAAATTGCCCAAGGCGCTATCCACCGAGCAACGGGAGAAGCTGTGCTGGCGCAACGCGGCCGACCTGTACGGGATCGACATTTCGGTCGACTCGGTCGACTGTGCGACCGGCTAGTCGCAGAATAGAAGAAGCAAGGGAGAGCGAGGAAATCGACATGACGCTGACCCACTCACAAGAACGCGTTCCCGCTGCCGAGCGCATTGCCGTCCGGTGCGTCGACTCGGATGTACACCCAGCGCCCAGGCGCGGTGAGCTCGTCCAGTACATCCCCGAGCCGTGGCGCAGCAAGTACTTCGGCGCCCGCAATGTGGGCGAGCAGATCTACTATGACGCCCCCGACTATGCGCACGCCTACGCCATGCGCACCGACGCCTTTCCCCCCGACGGCGAGTTCGCCTGCAGCGACCCGGACATGGCGTTTCGCCAGCTGATCATGGAGGCCGGCTCCGACATCGCGATTCTGGAACCGGGCGCCTACCCGGCCCGTCTACCCGGAGCGCAGCACGCGATGGCAGCCGCGTTGAACGACTGGCAGGCCAATCACTGGCTCGACAGCCACAACAACTGGCACGAGCGGTGGCGCGGTTCGATTTGTGCCGCCATCGAGGAGCCCGAAGAGTCAGCGCGCGAGATCGAGAAGTGGGCCGGGCACCCCTACATGGCGCAGATCCTGATCAAGGCCGAGCCGCGGCCGTCATGGGGTCACCCGAAATACGATCCAATCTGGGCCGCAGCCACCAAGCACGACATCACCGTGAGCTGCCACCTGTCGCGCAGCCAGTTCGACGAGCTGCCGGCCCCGCCGGTGGGATACCCCAGCTACAACCACGACTTCATGGTCACTTACTCGCTGCTGGCCGCGAACCAGGTGATGAGCCTGATTTTCGACGGTGTCTTCGATCGGTTCCCGACGCTTCGGATCGTCTTCGTCGAGCACGCATTCAGCTGGATCCTGCCGCTGATGTGGCGCATGGACGCGATCTACGATGCCCGTAAATCCTGGGTGGACATCAAGCGCAAGCCGTCGGAGTACGTGAAGGAACACATCAAGTTCACCACCCAGCCGCTGGACTACCCCGAGGACAAGATCGAGTTGACCCGCGCGCTGGAGTGGATGGAGTGCGAAAAGATCCTGCTCTTTTCCTCGGACTACCCGCACTGGACCTTCGATGACCCGCGCTGGTTGGTCAAGCACCTTCCCAAATACGCCCGGGACGCGGTGATGTACAAAAACGGCATCGCGACCTATCACCTTCCGGAGACGGTTCCCGTCCTCGAGGGTCAAGTCCGGGTGCTCTGAATTGCCGGAAGACACCAAGCGGCCCCAGTCCCGTCTCGCCCAGGGCCGCGAGCATGTCGTTGCCACGGTTGACGAGATCCCGTCGGGCCAGCACAAGCTGGTCCCGATCGGACGTCACGGTGTCGGCGTCTATAACGTCAACGGCACCTTCTATGCCATCGCGAATTACTGCCCGCACCAAGGTGGTCCGCTGTGCTCGGGGCGTACCCGCGGACACACCATTGTGGACGAGACCGCACCCGGCGATTCGGTTATGGTGCGGGACAAGGAATACATCTATTGCCCTTGGCACCAATGGGGTTTCGAGCTGGCGACCGGCACGACCACGGTCAAACCGGAATGGAGCATCCGCACCTACCCGGTGCGAATCATCGGCAATGACGTCCTGGTGATGGCCTGACCTACAGGAGAATCTGTGTCTTCTATCGAGGTGAACGGTGGCAACGTCGTCTACGAAATCCTCGGCGAGTCAGGCGATCTCATAGCCCTGACACCGGGAGGCCGGTTCAGCAAGGAAATTCCCGGTCTACGTCCCCTGGCTGAGGCATTGGCTGCCGGGGGTTATCGGGTGTTGCTGTGGGACCGGCCCAATTGCGGTGCCTCCGACGTGCAGTTCTACGGGCAAAGCGAATCGCACATGCGCGCCGAGACCCTGCACGACCTGCTGGGCACGCTCGGCGTCAAGCGCTGCATCCTCGCCGGCGGCTCCGGTGGGGCGAGGGATTCCATGCTGACCACGATGCTTTACCCAGAACTCGTGGAGAAGCTCGTGGTGTGGAACATCGTCGGCGGGATCTACGGCACGTTCGTCCTCGGTTCCTTCTACATCGTCCCAAGCATTCTGGCGGTGCGCGGTACCGGAATGGACGGCGTGGTGAAGGTGCAGGAATGGCGCGAGCGCATCGAGGAAAACCCGGCCAACAAACAGCGGTTCCTCGACTTCGACTCCGACGAGTTCCTCAAGGTCATGCTGCGCTGGCTCAACGCGTTCGTTTCCAAGCCGGGGCAGACGATTCCGGGTGTCGAGGACGAGATGTTCGATCGAATCGAAGTCCCCACGTTGATCATTCGTGGTGGCGAGAACGACATGGATCACCCGAAGCGGACGTCGCTGGAAGTCAGCTGTCTGATCAAGGGATCGAAGCTGATCGACCCGCCCTGGCCGGAGGATGCCTGGGAGCGCGCGTCCGAAGACCGCGCGGCGGGACGAGTGCAGCACTTCAACATGTTTGATACCTGGGTGCAGGCGGCCCCCGCGATCCTGGAATTCCTGGGATCGTGATGTCTCACAATGCACTAGATAGTGCGAATGTGGACCTCGCAGTTCAGCGACGCCTCCAGCGCCGTATGGATCCGGCTTTCCGGAATGCGCTCAAGGTCGGCTTCACGCAGCGTCACGTGGACGATATCGAAGCCGTCATCGCCGGGCGTCCGGACAATTTCGCCGGTGAGTCCGAACCCGGACAACACACCGTGCGCGTCGTCATCGGTTCCCCTGCTGACAAAGGTGACCACGCCGGGCACCGGTGTGGCGGCAAAAGCTTTCGTGCACAGGTCAATCGCTACTTGCTTGGCCACGTCGACGTCATTGCAGGCGATCAACAGCTCTACCTCGCGGCGACCGGCAGGCATGGCCCCGAGATCTTTGAGGATGACGTCGCCGCCCACCTGGCCAACAAGCCCGAGGAGCACCGCCATGCCCTCCGCTAGTTGTGCAGGCGCTAGCGCATTCTCCGGGTCGACGTTGACGCGCACGACTGCAGTCCGCATGTGCGCAAGCCTAACTGCGACGTTGAGGGGCAGCTGATGGAGACCAGCGCTGCGCCTGCGATCACAATCGCCTCGTCGCCTGGTTTCAGGCCCAGGCTGCTGGGCGACCAAGGCGACCAGGCCCGAGAAGACATCGCTGCGTACCGGGGACTTGACGGATATCAGCCTCTCGTCGGAGCTGACGAACTACTCGGTGAGGTCGAATCCGCAGGGCTCCTCGGACGTGGCGGTGCCGGGTTTCCGCTCGCGGTCAAGGTGCGCGCGGTGCGCGACAACATGCCCGCTGCCGGTGACACCGTCGTCGTCGCGAACGGCGAAGAGGGCGAACCCGCTTCGATCAAAGATCGCTGGTTGCTGCGGCACCGGCCGCACCTGATCCTCGACGGACTGCGGCTTGCCGCTGCGCTGGTGTCCGCGAACCGCACCTACGTCTACGTGTCCGACCCGGAGTCTGCGCGCAGTGTAAAAACCGCGTTGACCGAGGTAGAACCGGACGCGTTGGGCGGCATCACGGTTGAGGTGTGGAACGTCGATCCAGGTTACATCGCGGGCGAGGAGACCGCTGCCATCCGCGCGATCAACGGCGGTCCGGTGAAACCGACGGACAAGCCACCACGACCATTTCAGAGTGGTGTCGGCGAGCTCCCCACGCTGGTGAGCAATGTCGAGACCCTGGCCAATCTGCCTTACCTGCAACGCCACGGCTCAGCGGCGTTTCGCTCACTGGGCACCGCGCTGTCTCCCGGCACCTTCTTGGTAACCCTCACCGGCGCCGGCCGACCGCCCGGCCTCTACGAGATCCCGCTCGGTTTGCCGTTCGCCGAACTGCTTACCTTGCACGGTATTTCGCCTGAGCAGGTAAGAGGTGCGCTGTTGGGGGGCTATTTCGCCGGCTTGCTCAATCGCTCAGTGCTGGACGCCACGTTGGACCATGAGACCCTGCGCGGCCTTGGTAGTGGCCTGGGCAATGGTGCGATAGCAGTGATCACCGACGACTGCCCGGTCGCCGTCGCCGCGTCCGTGCTGGCGTACTTCGACCGTGAAAACGCCGGGCAATGCGGTTCCTGTTTCAACGGGACCGCGGCGATGGCCGCCGTCGCCACGGCACTGCGCGACGGTGTCGCCACCGACGAGGATCTGGCAAGGTTGCGCCGGTGGTCAGTGGTGCTTCGCGGACGCGGCGCATGCGCGACGTTGGACGCCGCGACCAATATCGCCGCCAGCCTGCTGGATAACTTCCCCGACCGAGTACAGAGTCATCTCGACAATGGTTGCCAGACATGCCAACTCGTCGCTTTCAAAGCCGATCGCCCCTACGAGGTGGAGGCGATGAGCCTGACATGAGAATCCGTCTCGACCGCACCGTGTGTGACGGTTTCGGCGTGTGTGCCAAGCACGCGCCGGACTACTTCTCGCTCGACGACTGGGGATACGCGTCGCTGGAAGGCAACGGCGAAGTCGCCGAAGGTGACCACGACGCCGTGCTGCGGGCGCTACTGGGTTGCCCGGTGCATGCGATCACCGAGTGGGGCGAGCACCGCGACGCCGAGCCGCATCCGAGGTCGGGCGGTGCCGAGGATCCCGCCGAGCACCTCAAAACCGAGGCCAATGAAGCGGAATGGGGTTTTACGCGTTGACGCAGAACACCGGACGCCCGCTGCCCTTGGTCACCGACGAGAATGAATTCTTCTGGAGCTCAGGCGCTGACGGTACGCTGCGGCTGCAAGAATGTACCGACTGCGGTTCGCTCATTCATCCGCCGGCGCCGATTTGCCGGTACTGCCGCTCGCACAATCTGGGGGTGCGGGCGGTATCGGGTCGGGCAACGCTGGCCGGATTCACCGTCAATCATCGGTTCAGCTTGCCCGGCTTGCCCGCGCCGTACGTCGTCGCCCAGGTCGCGATCGAAGAGGATCCGCGGGTCCGGCTGACCACCAATATCGTCGAGTGCGACCCCGAGCGGCTTCAGCTCGGTCAGCAGGTTGAGGTCGTCTTCGAGCAGGTCGACGACGTGTGGCTGCCGTTGTTCCGGCCCACCGAACAAACCCGGCTCGCTGCGCTGCCAATCGACGAAATCGCGCCGGAGCGTTTCGGTGAATATGTCCGACCGATGCTCACGCCGGAGAAGTTCGAGGATAAGGTAGCGCTGACCGGGATCGGTATGTCTGAGATCGGGCGGCGGCTGATGGCGCCGCCGCTGTCGCTGACGGTGACCGCGTGCGAGGCGGCGATCGCCGACGCCGGCCTGACGCTCGACGACATCGACGGCCTGTCGACCTACCCCGGTGGGGGCAACCTCGGCGGGTTCGGCGAGGGCGGAGTCACCGCGCTGGAGGCCGCTCTGGGCATCCGGCCGACGTGGCACAACGGCGGGATCGAAACCTTCGGCCCGGGCGGCTCGGTCATCGCGGCGATGCTGGCGATCGCCGGCGGCCTGGCCCGTCACGTGCTGTGCTTCCGGACGCTGTGGGAAGCCACGTTCAACGAGCTGATGAAGCAGGGCAAGATCGTTCCGTCCATGGGCCGCAGCGCCGGCTGGCTGATGCCGTTCGGCGCCACTTCGGCGGCGCACACGTTGGCGCAGAACGCGCAACGCCACTTCCATCGCTACGGGACGACGAAGGAGACGCTGGGCTGGATCGCGTTGAACCAACGCGCCAATGCCGAACTCAACCCCTCGGCTGTCTACCGTTCTCCGATGACGATGGATGACTATCTGAATGCACGCCCCATCACCACACCATTTGGGCTCTACGACTGCGATGTGCCCTGCGACGGCGCGATCGCCGTCATCGTCTCGGCCGTCGACGTCGCCCGCGACATGGCCAAGCCGCCGGTGTTGGTCGAGGCGGTAGGCACACAGATCATCGAGCGGATCGACTGGGACCAAAGCACATTGACCCACGAGCCCCAGGTCCTCGGCCAATCCGCGCATCTGTGGTCGCGCACCTCGCTGCGACCCGAAGATGTCGACGTCGCCGAGCTCTACGACGGGTTCACCATGAACTGCCTGTCCTGGATCGAAGCGCTTGGCTTCTGCCGAATCGGTGAGGCCAAGGAATTCCTGGACGGCGGTAAGAACATCGCCCGCGACGGCCAGCTGCCGCTCAACACGCATGGCGGTCAGCTTTCGCACGGCCGAACGCATGGCATGGGCCTGCTGCACGAAGCCGTCACCCAGCTGCGCGGTGAAGCCGGTCAGCGGCAGGTCGCCGATGCTCGAGTCGGCGTGGTCAGCAGCGGCGGCCTGACGCCCAGCGGCGTACTGCTGCTGCGGGCCGACACATGAGCCGCACCGGCGCGCCCCATCCGCGGGTCGTCATCGTCGACGGCGTGCCGATGTCGGCACTGGTCGCCGAGGCTGAAGACCCGAAGGCCGTCATCGTGGCCATTCACGGCGGCGGCACCACGGCGATCTATTTCGACTGTCCGGGCCACCCTGAATCGTCGTTCCTGCGGGCGGGCACGGCGCACGGGTTCACCGTGGTGGCGCTCGACCGGCCCGGCTACGGCAGCTCGGCTCCCTACCCGGAAGCGGTGGCTCGCCCTGAACAGCGGGTCCAACTTGCTTATGCGGCAGTCGATCGCATCCTCGGTGAGCGGCCGCGCTGCGCCGGCATGTTCCTGATGGGCCATTCCGGCGGATGCGAATTGACGATGCGGATGGCAGCAGATACACGCGGTGGCGATCTGCTGGGCATCGAATTAGCGGGCACCGGGCGGCATTACCACCCGGTGGCCCGCGAGATGCTGAAGACGGCAACCCGGGAACGCCGCCCGTCAGGTCTGCGTGAACTGTTATGGCACCCAACGGAACTGTATCCGCCCGAGGTGCTCGGTGGGGCGACGGTGTATCCGGGGGCTCCGGCCTACGAGGATCTCATGGTGTCGAACTGGGCCCGACAAGACTTCCCCGCGCTGGCTCCTGCCGTGTGCGTTCCGGTGCACTTCAGCATCGCCGAGCACGAGAAAGTTTGGCAGACCGACACTTCGGCGATGGCTGAGATCGAGGACATGTTCTCCGGCGCGCCGCAGTTCGTTGTCCATCACCAACGCGACGCCGGACACAACATCAGCCTCGGCCACACCGCCGCGGATTACCACGCGACGGTTCTGGCGTTTGCGGAGGAATGCGTCGTCGCGCGTGAAAGTCCCGACTTGGAGGCCGGTTGATGCATGTCGGATTCATAGGGCTGGGCAGTCAGGGCGGCCCGATGGCGGGGCGCATCGTCGAAGCCGGCTTCCCGACGACGCTGTGGGCCCGCCGACCGGCCTCACTCGAGCCGTTCGCCGACACCCCCGCCAAGGTCGCCGGGTCACCGGCGGAACTCGCGGCCAGTTGTGATCTCGTTTGCCTCTGCGTGGTCGGCGACGCCGACGTCGAGGAGGTCACCGGCGGAGAGAACGGCGTGCTGGCCGGGCTCAAGCCGGGCGGCGTGATCGCCATCCATAGCACCGTCCACCCCAAGACCTGCCATGAGTTGGCGAAGAAGGCTAGCGCACAAAGTGTCTCGGTTATCGACGCACCGGTGAGCGGTGGCTCTCCGGCGGTGGCCGAACGTCGCCTGCTGGTGATGGTCGGCGGTGATGCCGACGTGGTCGAGCGCTGCCGCCCGGTGTTCGAGACCTACGCCAACCCGATCGTGCACCTGGGTGATCTGGGCTCCGGACAAACTACGAAGCTGTTGAACAACCTGCTGTTCACCGCCAACCTGGGAACGGCGGCCACCGCCTTGGCGCTCGGAGAGGCGCTCGGGGTGTCGCCGGACCGGCTCACCGACGTCATCTCGCGCGGCAGCGGGAACAGCTTCGCGCTCAACGCTCTCGGGGGTGACACCGGCGGCTTGGCCCGCCTTGCCGGCCTTGCCGGAACACTGCTGCAGAAGGACGCGCGCTTGGTCGCCGACCTCGCCGATGCCGCCGCCGTTCCCGGTGGTGCTGTGCTCGACGCGGCCGACGCCACCCTGACGCTGATGGAACACCCACGGTGAGAATCGGATTCATCGGCGCGGGACGGATGGGACTCCCCATGGTGAACCGTCTCGTCGAAGCCGGTCACGACGTCACGGCGCTCGGCCGCTCTGTCGAGAAGCGCGCTGCCATAGCCCAACTGGGCGCCAACGCGGTCGCCGACATAGCTGAGGCGACAGCGCACGCGGACGCAGTAGTGGTCTGCGTCTTCACCGATGAACAGGTGCGGCAGATCTGTCTGGACGACGGCCTGCTCGCAACGATGCCGCCGGGCTCGGCCCTGGTGGTACACACCACGGGAAGTCCCCGCACGGTCGAGACCATCGCCGTGCGTGCGGCACCGCACCACGTCGATGTCGTCGACGCACCGGTCAGCGGAGGCCCGCACAACGCCGCGGCCGGTGCCCTCACGCTGTTCGTCGGTGGCGCCGAGGATGCGGTGGCGCGAGTACGCCCGGTGTTGAGCTGCTACGGCGATCCGGTCTTGCACGTCGGCCCGCTGGGGGCGGGGCAGAAGGTGAAGCTGGTCAACAACGCACTGTTCGCGGCGCACATCGGGTTGCTGTCTGGCTCTGTCGAGCTAGGTGCCCGGCTCGGTGTGCCGGAATCGACGCTGCTCAACGCCCTTCCGCACGGCAGCGCTGCGAGTCGCGTGCTGGACATCGTCGCCGCGGGCGGATCCGTCGCGTCCTTCATCGACACGGCCGGCGAATTCGTCGGCAAAGACGTTGGCGTGGTCAGGAGTATCGCCGCTGAACTCGGCAGTGACCTGGGTGTGCTCGACGACGCCATCGGCGCGGCGATGCCGGGGTGAGATGAGGTCTTTTCCACCCGCCACGAAGCGTCTACCGTTAGCGTTACAGTCAAGCATTCCGTCGTAAAGATGTAAGGCGCTTACTGGGCGCTGAGGAGCGTGCAATGACCAAGCCGAAGGTCGTCTTCGATCCGTTCTCCGAGGAGTACTTCACCAATCCGTTCGATATCTATCGACGAATGCGTGAGGACGCTCCGCTGTATTACGACGAGAAAGAGGACTTCTACGCGCTGACCCGCCATGAAGACGTGGCCCGCGCGCTCAAGGACTTCGAGACCTACTCCTCGAGCCGTGGTTGCGACCTGGCGATGGTGCGCAAGGGCATAAGTCCCGAGCAGAGGTCGATCATTTTCATGGACCCGCCGGAGCATCGCCACATGCGCAGCCTGCTCAACAAGGCCTTCACGCCGCGGGCCGTTCAATCGCAGCACGACACAGTCGTTGAGGTCGTCGACAAATACCTGAGCGCGGCCGATCCCGGCAAGTTCGACGTCGTGCAAGACTTCTCCGGGCCGTTCCCCGTCGAGGTCATCACCGCGATGGCCGGCGTGCCGGAGGAATACCGCCAGCAGCTGCGGCACTGGATCGACACCAGCCTGTCCCGGGAGCCGGGACAAATCGAAATCAGCGAAGCCGGCATGCAGGCCAACATCGACACCGCGATGTATTACTTCGGGCTGGTGCAGGAACGGCGCAAAAACCCGCGGGACGACATGCTCAGCAAGCTGATCGCCGCCGAAATCCCCGGCGAGGATGGTCAGACTCGCAAGCTCGACGATATTGAGATATGCGGTTTTGCCACGCTTCTGGGCGGGGCCGGCGCCGAGACCGTCACCAAGTTGATCGGCAGCGCGGCCGTGCTCTTCGCCCGGAACCCAGACCAGTGGGAGAAGCTGAAAGAAGACCGCAGCAAGATCCCCGGCGCGGTCGAAGAGTTGTTGCGCTACGAGGGTCCGGTGCAATACAACGTCCGCTGGACCTTGAAAGAGGCACACACCAGCGGTGGCACGATTCCCGCCGGCAAGCCGGTGTTCTTGATGAAGGCCGCGGCGAACCGCGATCCCGATGCCTTCACCGATGCCGACACGTTCGACATCGAGCGCGACCAGACCCAGGCACAGCACCTCGGGCTGGGGTATGGAATTCACAGTTGCCTGGGCGCAGCGTTGGCTCGGATGGAAAGCAGGATCGCATTGGAGAAGCTGCTCGACTTCATGCCCCGTTACGAGGTGGATTGGGACGGTTGCAATCGGGTCACCATGCAGAATGTCGCGGGCTGGCTGAACGTACCGGTCAAGGTATTGCGGTGAGAGGGCTTGAATGACCAAGAAGATCGAAGTCGACTGGGGGCTGTGCGAAAGCAACGGGGTGTGCATGGGCATCATCCCGGAGGTGTTCCGGCTCGAGGATGACGACACGCTGACCGTGCTGCAAGAGGACGTCACGCCGGAAAACGAAGAGCAGGTCCGCGACGCCGTGCGGCAATGCCCGCGGCAGGCCATCTCCATCGTCGAATAACGGTTGACGGGTCCACGCACGCCTCGAACCTCAAATGCCTCTGCCGCCTGCACCACCTCACGAAGCCGCTCAAGACAAGCCAAGAATCTGGCCGCGCTGAGTCGCTGCACCGATCACGACGTTTCAGTATTCTTTTGATGGTTTGCCAGTTCCTCGGTGAGGATGGGTGCGCCGAGTTCGCAGGCGTCGACCCCTTGCGCCCCGCACAGCTTGAGGACTTCCATGATCTCTTCGATGGTGGCGCCGTGTGCGAGTGCGGCTGCAACGTGGCGGCGGATGCCCGGCGTGTACAGGTGGGTGCAGGAGGCGTCGGCCGCGATAGCGATGAGTTCCACAAGTTTGGGCGGCAGGACACCACTGTAGAGGTCGGCGCCCATGGCCATGAACTGCTCGAGCCATTGCGGGTCGAGCTGGTAGATCGCCTCCCAGGCTGGGTTGAACAGTCCCTCGGCCTTGATCCGGTCGATGACGGGGGTTCCGGCGCTCGAGGGTGGGCGAGGTGCCGGTCGCGTGCTCGACTTCTCGGCTTCCTCGAACAGGATCGGCAACGTGACGGCTATCGAGTGGATGCCCAGAACACTGACGCCCTTGAGGGTTTCGCGGATTTCCTCACCAGTCGCGCCGGCGTCCAGTGCCGCCCGGATGTGATAACGCATGCCGGATTCGTTGCGATAGGTGCATGCGGCGTTGAGGGCGATACAGATTAGTTCGATCCACTTCACCGGCAGCACGCCGGTGGTCCATGGGTTGTTGGTCATGCGGGCGCATCGCTCGGTCCAGTCGGGGTCCCATTGGGCGAAGTTGTCCATCGCCGGGCTCCAGACACCGCGTTCCCGCAGCGCTTCGACGGTCGGGGTTGAAGAGGTGCTGCTCATCGGTGCGGTCCTTCCGCAAATGCGCCCGCCATCAGTGTCGGAGAGCGAACCCGTTCGGGCACAGTGGGTGTGCGTGGCGCCACTACAGCCCCGGCCACCTTGCGCAGTTTGAATGTAATCCCCAATCTGGCCTACGTGGGCGCCTCGGACTCAGCGCGTAGCCCCTCCCTGCACACCGCAGATGCCGATTGTTCATCTTGCGGCGGATAAGGGCCAGCGTAGCGTGAGAATCCGCGGCGTACCACCGACTGTGGGCTTTCTGGACGCAGCCTTGAGGGAGAACTGAGGAGTCACAATGTATTTCACCGATCGATCACTGCTTCCGGAGAACCAGCCACCCCTAATCATCACCGCCGCGCCGTACGGGCCGTCGTTGATCCCGTCCGACTTCCCCGAGGACATCCCAGTGACCTGGGATGAACAAGTGCAAAAGGCCATCGACTGCTTCGAGGCGGGTGCCCGAATCCTGCACATCCATGTCCGTGACCCCGAGACCGGCAAGATCTCGAAAAACTTCGACCAATACGCAGATCAGATCGGGCGGCTGCGCGAAGCGGTGCCCGACATGGTGCTGCAACTCGGCGGCTCGATCTCGTTCCGTCCCGAGGGCGACGACGTCGCCAGATGGCAAAGCTATGACACCCGGCACATGCTGGCCGAGATCGACCCGAAACCCGATCAGGTGACAGTGGCGATCGGCTCGTCGCTGTTTGACATCACCTCGTTGCTCACTGCCGATGATGTTGAGGGCACTCACATGGAAGACCCCCGCGTCATGTGGCAGTACGCCCAGATGGTGGCCGACGCGACACCGGAGTTCTACATCGAACACCTGAGGCGATTGCGCAAGAACGGCATTAATGCATATTTCGCGTTGGGGCATGTTCATTCACTCGAGATCGTGGAACGGCTGATCCGCGAAGGGCTTTACATGGGCCCAATGAACGGGTTTTTCAGCATGGTCGGCGGCGGCACGTGCGGATCCAACCCGTTCGATTTGATGGAGCTCGTCCGTCGCATCCCGCATGGATCCGTATTCACCTATCAATCCATGTTCCGGCTGGTGTACCCCATCTCCACAATGTGCATCGTGCTGGGCCAGCACATTCGGCTCGGCATCGAGGAGAACCTGTGGGGACCGGTCCGGGGCGAGCGATACACGACCGTCCAGATGATCAACAAAATGGTGCACATCGCCGAAGAGCTCGGTCGCCCGATCGCCACAGCCGAGGAAACCCACCAGATCCTCAAGCTCGGCACTTGGTATGACAGCCCCAACGAGACGCTGTTCAACCTTGGGCTGCCTCCCGTCCGCGAGGAAGGCGAACGCGGCTTCCTCACCTATGAGACCGATGAGGGGCGGCTTCACGCACGGCTGGAAACGCCCGCAGATCCCAGAACCGTTCTCTAAACCTCACCCACCGACTGCTCCGACCGCCGCTCGATGACGATGACGCGCGTGGTCGTCGATACCAGGCACTGGCTCAGTTGCGGTCGAGGACCGTGCATCTCCTGCATCTCGTCGTCTGACGGCCGTCGGACGTGCACGCTAAACAGAACGTAGTTCGGCCGGTCGGTGCCACCACCTGGTCAGGACTGCCCGCTACTGCCGGATCTCATCCGAAGCTCGAAGGCGTTATCGCCTGGTCAATTCGAACACTCGCAGTTCCCGGTCCGTTCGGCCTCGGTAGGCACACGTGAATGCAATGGGTCATCAGATCACCCCTTCATGCTCACGTGGACCGTCTGGTGTCGCCACCTTCCCCGCCCCGGCACCGAACACGCGCGACCGCGCAGACTGCGCACGACGCGCTAGCGCGTCCCGTGAAGGCGTTTGGGCGCCCTGTGTTCGTCGGCACATTTTTGGCGTACCCGCGTTGTCGGAACAGCTAATGACCGCAAGAGGCGCCGTCGCAACGATGAGGTGATCACTTCCCACAAGACGAAGGGAGTTTGTGATGGGCACGACTGTTCTACAGGTAGGTGAAGTTCCGCCCCCGCTCGCCGAGGCGCTGACCGCGAAATACGACGCTCTGGTGCTGCCGATCAATGCGGGGCGCGAGGATTTCCTCACCGAGCATGGTGCTTCGGTCAAAGCGATTGTCGATGCCGGCCAAGCCCCGGTCGACGCCGAACTGATGGGCGCATTGCCCAACCTCGGCGCGATCATCCATTACATGGACGGCTACGACACGATTGACATCGACGCCGCGCGTCGGCTGGGGATCGGCGTCAGCAACACAGCCGACGCGGTGAGCGACAGCGTGGCCGATACCGCAGTCGGGTTGATGCTCATGACAGTTCGCGGCTTCGGCGCCGCGGAGCGCTACGCGCGCGCCGGCCGCTGGTCTGTTGACGGGCCATACCCATTGACTCAGGCAGTGACCGGATCGCGGGTGGGGATCCTGGGTCTGGGCCACATCGGTTCAGCGATAGCCCACCGACTCACCGCATTCAACGGTGTCATCGCCTATCACAACCGCCACGAACTGCCCGGTTCGGGCTACCGGTACGCGCCGTCAGCGGTGGACCTGGCGAAATCCGTCGAGGTGCTGGTGGTGGCGACCACCGGCGGGAAGGACGCGCCGCCCCTGGTGAGCCGCGACGTGTTGGAAGCCCTTGGCCCCGACGGTTATCTGATAAACATCGCCCGAGGCAGCGTCGTCGACGAGCAGGCTCTGGTGGAGCTGTTGGCCCAGGGACGGCTCGCCGGTGCGGGCCTCGACGTGGTCGCCCACGAACCGGATGTGCCGCAACAACTCCGCGAGATGGACAACGTCGTCGTGCTGCCGCACGTGGGCACCGCGACGGCACAGGCGCGCGCGGCGATGACCGCGCTGACCCTGCGCAATCTGGATGAGTACCTGACACACGGCACCCTCACCACCCCCGTCATTGCGCAGACGCGTTAACCCATCGGCCGCGACAGGGCCGCCACCGTATTTCGACCCCACAACACCCGCCCGAGACCAGAGAAGAAGAAGCGTGGCCCGACTTCCGTACCCCGACCGAAAGACGTTTCCCCAGGAGTTGCAGGACTTTCTTGCGCAGGTCCCCGAGCATCTGAACTTCGACATGATGTCGTATTCGGAGTCCACCATCGAGTCATTCATCCGCCAGGGGGAGGCGCAGTACACCGGACTCGAATTGCCGCCCCGGTCGCGTGAGCTGGTCATCCTGACGACGGCGGCCGTCGCCAGCGCCGAGTATGAGTTCGTTCAGCACGTGCCGATTTCGGAGGCCATGGGTGTGGACCCACGGATCCGCGAAGCAATCCACCAACAGGACTTTGATTCGTCGCTGCTCTCAGCCGACGATCAGGCGATCACGAAGTTCGTCGCGGCGGTCGTGCGCAGCCCATCCGTCGACGACAACACCTTCGCCGCGGTGCGCAAGATCCTGAGCAATCGCGAGATCGTCGAGGTTCTGCAGGTCGTCGGGTTTTATTGGTCGTTCGGCCGTGTTGCGACGGTCCTGGAAGTCGAGATCGAACCCGCGCACGGTACCGCGGTGATCGCGGTCAGCGAGAAGGCCGCGAGCCACCAGCCACAGGCATGACAGCGTCTGGCTGCTTCTAGGAAAGCTGCTGCGGCTCAGCCGAATCCGGATAGGATCACGACGTTAGAGTCGGCGGCGGCTTGGCGCAGCTTCGCCGCCTTCTGATAGGCCTCCGACTCGTACCACGCGCGGGCCGCGTCAACTGTTTCGAATTCCAGCACGACAGTCTGGTTGCCGTGCCAGGTGCCTTCGACGACTTTGGGCGCGGTATCCACTGCGAGGACGTTGACCCCGCCCATCGCTGCTCCGGCGGCTTGGCTATAGGCCTTCATGCCCTCCGGATCCTTGATGGCCTCGGCGAGGATGACGTATCCCTTTGGCATAGTGCGGCGAATCTCCTTATCCGAGTGCGCTTCTAGTCATCGCTCAGCGATGGCCTGTTCGGGGCAGCAGTCGATGGCCTCCCGGGTGGCCGCCTCGAATTCCGTTGGGACATCGGACCCTATCGCTTCCGAGTAACCATCTTCCGTCAAGTCGAATACATCCGGACAGAGCGTGACGCACACGCCATGACCGCGACAGCGCTGATCGTCGACCCAGACTTTCATGCCGGTGTGACCTCCAAGTGCAGCTCGGTCAGGCCGCGCAGGATGTAGGTCGGAACGTATTGGTAACGACGGTCATTCGCCGGTCCGTGAACTCGCTCGTTGATCCGGATGTCCGATGTGCGGTCCAGCAGCCGCTCAATGGCCACCCGTGTTTCGGCGCGGGCCAGAGGCGCACCAGGGCAGCTGTGGATGCCTCGCCCGAACGAGATGTGCTGGCGGGCATTCTTTCTCGCCGGATCGAAGGTGGTGGGGTCTTCGAACCGGCGCGGATCGCGGTTGGCGGCGGCCTGCACAACCATCACCGTGGTGCCCGCAGGTAAGTCGACTCCACCGACATTGACGGGCACCCGGTTCATTCGGAAGTCACCCTTGACCGGGCTTTCGATGCGCAGCGCCTCTTCGATGAAGTTGGGTATCAGGCTGCGGTCCTTGCGCAACTGCGCCTGGATGTCCGGGCGCTCGCCCATCGTCTGCAACGCGGCGCCCAGCAGGCGCACGGTGGTTTCCTGACCCGCCGAGAACACGTTGCTCGCGACGCGGGCGACATCCTCGACATCGGGAGTCGAGCCGTCGGGATAGGTGGCAGTCGCCAGTCCGGTCAGCACGTCGTCGCGCGGCTCACGACGACGGTCCCGGACATAATCGGAGAAGAGGCCGTAGAGGAATTCCAGCGGACTGTGAGCCAGTGATTCCTTGCCCGTGCCTCCGACGCCGCCCCCCGAGTGCTCACGGATGCCTTTGACGAACTTGTCGCGATCTTCCATAGGTACGCCCAGTAGATCGGCGATGACCAGCAGCGTGAACGGACCCGCGAAGCCCTTGATCCATTCGCCTTCGCCGGGCGCCAGGAATCCGTCGAGCACTTGGTCGGCAAGCACCCACATGGCGTCCTCGTTCTCCTTGAGGCGCTTCGGGGTGATCAGCCGCATCAGCAAGGAGCGGTGGTTGGTGTGGGTGGGTGGATCAAGCGTGGGCAGCTGGTCGCTGAACGGAAGCTCGTCACGGTGTTGCTCGATCAGTTCGGTGATGTCACTTCCCCCCAGACCATCCAAGGATACCGGAAAGCCGGGAAACGGGCCGGTCACCGAGACGCACGAGGACCACGTTTCGGCGTCGTTGAGGACCGCGCAGGCTTCCTCCCAGCCCGTCACCATGGTGACGTCGTGGTGCTGCTCCCTAGTGACCGGGCACTGTTGCCGCAGCGCCTCGTAGTAGGGGTATGGGTCCGCGATGAGCTCGCTGGCGCGGAAGAAATCCATTTCGGTGAATTCGTTCACCATCCGCTCCTCCGTTCGGCAATCTCCGCTGTGAGAACGTCCCTCTCAGCTTTGAGTATTAGATTTCCACAGAGCATGCCGCGACGTCAACGCAGCATGAACGCGCAAGGGTTCGAGCGCGCCGACCGCGAGTTAGCTGGCCGGAACGAGATCAGCCTCGACCGACGGCAAGGCCATCACCCGGCTGCGGAACGTCTCGACCAGCCCAACCGAGGCCTGCGGCATCGCCGCGGCCGCCAGGGCCTGAGCTTTGAACGCCTGGGCTGCGGCGCTCAGCCGGTGCTCGACCAGGCCGACGCTGTCGTCGAGCTCGGCCGGCCACTTCTCACCCCACAAGGTGACTTCGGTGGCGCCCTGGTCGAGCGCCTGCACGACACCCTGCCGGACGCGGGAATCGCAGCCGAAAAGGTCCGCTGCGGCCGCCAGCGTCTGGGGAGCCGGCCGGTCCCCCGCCGTCGCGAGTGCGTACTCGAGGTCGACGATCTCGACGCCGAGGATCCGCAGCGGTCGCTCGTCAGGATGGTCGGCGACCAGCACGGTGACATCCCATCCGGCCATCGCCCGGTCGAAGAGCCAACCGCCGGCGAACTTCACCACGTCGGCGACGTCCGCGGCGACCACATCCAGCCGGTATCTCACGCCGGGTTCGGCGGCGCCATGTCCCGAGCCAACGACTCCGAGTACTCCTTGAAGACCTCCGTCAGTGGTATCGAAGGATTGAGCAACCATGTGGTCTCCATTCCCGTGATGAAGGCGAGGATTTGCACCGCCTTGACCGTGACATCCATATCTATCCGAAATTGGCCGGCCCGCTGACCGCGCCGGATGAGCTCAGTGATGATGTCGATCGCGTCCTGATATCTGCCGAACAAGCGATCGTGCAGCGGGGCGTCGGGGTCGATGTTCTCCGCCAGCAGCACAGTGAACGTGCCCACAAGCTCCGGTGATCGGTGAAACCGATCGGCGACCGCGGCGATTTCCGAGATCAGGTCGCCCGCCCGGTCCGCATGCGCGTCATCGTCCGCGTCGCGGACATCAAGCACCGCGTGCAGCAGCTGTTCCTTGGATTCGAAGTGATGCAGCAGGCCGGCGGGGCTGACGCCGGCTTCGCCGGCGATCTGGGCAAGGGTCGTGTTGCGCCACCCGTTACGGGTCAGCAGCCGCTGCGCAACGGCCAGGATCCGTTGCTTACGGTCTTCGCCCTTGGCCCGCAGGGAACCGTACGGCCCTGTATTGGGCACCGGACTCCTTCGTCCAACCAACCTAGTGAACACACAGTAGGTTGGTTCGGCGACTGTGACAAGGGTCGCAACTGACGATTTTCGCCACGCCCGTCGGTGCCGTCACAGACCAAGCGACTTGGCGATGATCACCTTCAACATCATCCTGGGCGTTGGTACCCGAAAACTGTGTTGACTATTCGATAAACCCCCTGGTCAGACTGTTGGGCGCCCCGAAATTCTGCTGCGGACGATCTGCGGACGATCCGGCGTGGCGGCGCGACGGCGCGGACCCGGCCGCCGATACCGTCCGATGTCACGCAGTTATCGCACCGGCATCCCACAGTGCGAACCTGGTGCCGAAGCGCTCGCACAGTACGGCGCAGATCTCGGCAAAACCGATGACCTGACCACCGCGGCCAACGCGCCGCCAATGATCTCGGAGCCCAACCAGACCGCCCTGCAGGCCCGGCCGGTCTACCACACCAGCTCCGGATGCCAGAAGTCGACGACCAGCACTACCCGGCTGCGAAGCCTAGTGCAGGGCCGGAGGATGGCTGGCGGGGCTTCAGTGCTGCCAATTGGATGTCGCCGCGATAAAAGTCGAGTACACGCGGGTCCATCACCCGACGCCACAACGGCGGAAACAACGCCACCAGCAACATGGCGCTATACCCACTCGGGAGTTGAGGCGCCTCGTCGACATGGCGCAGCACCTGGTAACGGCGCAGCGGATTGGCGTGATGATCGGAATGGCGCTGCAGATGGAACAGGAAGACGTTGGCGATCACCGTGTTGCTGTTCCAGCTATGCGAGGGCCGCACCCGTTCGTAGCGCCCGTTGGGCAGCTTCTGTCGCCGCAGCCCGTAATGCTCCACGTAATTGATCGTTTCCAGCAGGCAAAAGCCGATAATTGCCTGCCCGGCCAGCCACGGCAGAACAACGGCGCCGAACCAGGCTGCCAGCACGGCGAACAACGTGAGGCTGATCAGCCACGCATTGATCACGTCATTGCGGAGCGTCCAGCGAGATTTCCCGATCCTGGCCAACCGTGCGGCTTCAAGGCTCCAGGCAGAGCGCACACCGCCGGTTACCGACCGTGGAATGAAGGCGTACAAACTCTCGCGCAGTCGCGCACTGGCGGGGTCCTCAGCGGTAGCCACCCGGACATGGTGTCCGCGGATGTGCTCGACAAAGAAATGCCCGTAGCAAGTCTGCGCAAGCGCGACTTTACTCAGGCGCCTCTCGGATGGTTCCCGCGTGTGTCCCAATTCATGTGCGGCGTTGATGGCAAGGCCGCCGATGAGGCCGACCGTCGCCATTAGTCCGAGCTTGTCGGCGAACCCCATTGTGAGCCAGCCACCGCCACTCCAGAGCCAGCAGGCGAGCAGCACCGATCCGTACTGATTGGGCAGGTAGAGGTACGTGGCCCAGCGGTACATGCGGTCGTTTTCCAGCCATGCGAGGGCACTGTCGGGAGGGTTATCCGCGTCGGGCCCGATCATGTGGTCGAGAACGGGAATCACCCCGAACGCCAGGATGGGGCCTACCCACCAGAACGCGCCGAGACCAGTAGCCCACACCACGAGCCATGATGCGGCGACAAGCGCCGGGACGACCGCTCCGAGTAGCCATAGGTACCTCTTGGGGTCCTTCCAGCTCACAGCCGACGCCTCCGGTCGACAGATCGCTACGCGAGCGTGGGATAAGAATGGCACTGCCGTCCAGAAACATTCAGACAGGCGAATTCGGAGTCGATACCCTGGCATGCCGACTTAGAGTAGGCAATACTAGCAAACTTATGCTGGCGTTTAGATGATGGTTACATGAAGTCAACAATTGGCCCGAAATGTGGGTGTTGACGGGCGACGGCCGCTTCGGTTTCGGGCTGGGTTAGACGAGGTAGCGGAGGTGCGCTGAATGGCTTTCTCGCGGAGACGTTTCCTTCGAGCCACAGTCGGGATTGCAGCGGGCGCTGCCGGTATTGGCGGGGCCATTGAACTCGGAAGAGGCCGCAACTCAACTGCTCCACGACTCCACTACAGGGCCATCGTTGTTGGTAGCGGCTATGGCGGCGGAGTTTCGGCGCTGCGGCTTGCCGAAGCCGGGATCCAGACCGTGATTCTGGAAAGGGGCAGGCTCTGGGACACCCCCGACGCAGACGGCAAGCGCTTCTCGCGAATGCTGCCCGCCGACAACCGCGCCGGCTGGTTCACGTCGGTTCCGCCGAGCCTGGTGACGTCTTATCGAGGCGTTTCGGTGGAGCAGGTGGCGAAGCACACGCCACAACCGCAGCCGGTCCAGGCCGGGATCTGCGAAAAGGTTGTGCATGGCGCGCATACGGTGTTCCGCGGAAGTGCCGTCGGCGGCGGGTCGATGATCAACGCGGGCATTGCCGCAATTCCGACCCCGGCTCAGGTCCGTGCGGCCTTCCCGGACATTGACCCGGCTGTTTTCCTGGGGACTTATATCGAACGTGCGAAGGCAATGCTGCGAATCAGCAATCGCGACATGGACTGGTTCGAGCGGACACCATGGTTCCAATACGCCAGAGTGGGTCGCAAGTACGCGGCGGCCGCCGGCAACCGCGTTGACTACAACGGCAGCGCATACTCGTTCGACTACATGAAAAAAGAAGAGGCAGGCGAGGTTCCACGTTCAGCTTTCGACTTCGAACAGCAGTACGGCAACAATTACGGCAGGTTCGGCAGTGTTGATCAGACGTATATTGCCGCCGCCTTGGCGACCGGAAAGGTCACCCTGAAGCCCCTCACGGAAGTGACGGGTATCCGGCGCGAGCGCTCGGGTGAGTACGCGGTATCCACCCGCGAAATCGACAGGTTCGGCAAAGAAGTCGGGCGCGCCGAACTCGGCTGTGACGAGCTGCATCTCAACGCCGGCGTACTCGGTACGACCGAGATCCTGCTGCGCGCCCGTGAGACCGGGGCGCTACCCAACTTGAGCGAAGAGATCGGCCGCGGATACGGAAACAACGGAGACATCATGGTCGCCCATGCACTCCAGCCCAGCGACCCCGCGGGTACTCAGCAATCCTTGATGGGCCTGATCAATCTCGACGGCCGAAATGATCCGGATAACCCGGTCTATGCCAGTATGTTCTCGATCCCGCTTCCGATCGAGACGTTCGCGTTGGGCTACTACGTGATGGTGCGGACCGGCGACCGTGCCGACATTGCCTATAACCGGGCTTCGAACTCGATCGCCATCAGCTGGCCGCAGGGCTACACGGATCACTTGCGCGAGAAAGCGCAGGTGGTTTTCGACAAAGTGACACACGCCAACGGCGTGGACTATCGCGACGACCTATTTGAAGGAAAGGTCTTTGCGCCCAACACAGTTCACCCGATGGGTGGGGTTCTTCGCGGCAAAGCGACGGACGCCTACGGCAGGGTCAAAGGGTACGACAAGCTCTATGTCAACGACGCGTCACTGCTTCCCGGCTACCTGGGCTGCAACCCGTTCATGTCCATCACCGCGCTTGCGGAACGGAACATCGAAGGAATCCTGCAAGAACGCAGGTGAATTCCCTTAGCCGGTGAACAGGGTCGCCTTTACGTGGCTATAGGAAAAAAAGCACAACCCATGTCAGCATCATGGCGAGCGGTATCCCGTAACCAGTCGTACGTCCGAGAGCACTCGTCAGACAGTCTCCGTAGGCTCGCGGGAAGTGCTCACTCCCGTTCTTGTTCGCCCAAGAACGCTTGAGTTGGTGGATCGAAATGTAAGCGGCGGAGACACCTACCGCCGTGAGCAAGGCGACTACGAACCCGATGACCGGGATCGTGTATTTGAGATTACTTCGCGTCTCCGCGTCGTTGCTTACATTCGCCGTTATCGCAAGGGCCGCGAAGAGGAACCCCTCGAAGGTCAGCATCCACGACAGCCTGTTATGGACAAGAGCTTGTTCACGATTAACCTGCCGGGCGGTGTAGTTGTAGTAATCCTTCAACGTAAGTGGCTCCGCAGCAGGTTCTGGCACAGCAGGTTGTGGCTCCACAGCAGGTCTTTCGGCAGGTTCTTCAGGAACGGTCTTCAGTGTTTAACCACTCCTGTTGCCCGCACCGAGGAGTAGTAACCGAGGTCGAAATACGGTACACGATGGTGGACGCTCGCCGCGTTCATTGAACGACCGCGCTGATCAGTACTCGTTGGCGGCCACCGCATTTCACCTGCCGGCCGGTTCTCAACTGTTCCCGAACTCTAACCCTGCGGTCGTCAGCAACCGCCACCTCAATGTGCCACCGCCGGTATTGGCGGACCGTCGCCCGGAGCTTGCCAAACTTGACCCGGTTCTCGCCGCTGGTTTAGCCAAGCAGCCCGAAGACCGATTCGAGCGTTGCTCTGACTTTCGGCGGGTTGCTCGTCGAGCCACCTCACGACAACCGGATCGGGCGTGTGCTTCATCAGCGCGGAGAGCACGTTGGTGTCCAGCAGAATCATGACTCGAACTGCGCTGGTCGGACTGGCTGTCCCCGCAGCTCGGCAGCGCCGCCTGGCGTAGGCGCAGCACGGAAAAACAAGTAGTCGACTACTCGTGCGAGCCCTTAAGCGACAGCCGTAGCTTCGCAAGAGCATCGCAGGAAACGCAAGGAGGCAGCCATGCTCACCTGGACGCACATCGCACATCGGGAGCCCACTATGAAGTTGGATGGAACACATCGGGACGACGCCCGTCGGCTACGCGAGTTCATCGCATTCGACAAGTTTTCGGATGATGAGCTGGAGCGTCTCGTCCGAGCAGCACATCACACTTCGACGTCCGTGCCGTGGCCGCTGATTCATGAGCAGACTCCGTCGGACGCCTGCTACATCCTGCTCAGCGGGGAGGTAGGAGTGTACGTCGGCCAGGACCGCATCGCCGTGTTGGGGCCGGGCGAGGTGATCGGCGAAGCTGTGCTCTGCCGTGGCAAACTGCGTTGTGCGACCGTAACGACGACCGGGGCGGCCGAGGTGCTGCGTATCGAGCGCGATGATCTCGCCAGCTTGCTCGACGAGATACCCGCACTGCGTGAAACCATGGACGTGACTGCCGCGCGACACACGCCGGTTGTCCTCGCCCAGCCGACGAAGCCGAAACCGAAACGCGCCAAGGTAAACGCCTCAGTCCCGGCGGACTTCATCGACCGGTTCGAGCAGGCCGCCAACATCGCCGGTGTGGGCGTCGCGGCCGCGCTCGAGGATGCGCTCACCCAGTGGATCGAACGAAACATCACGGCGGAGTCATCAGGAAATGATTCACGGCCATAGTCGGCGGGCTTCGAGATCGTCTCTTGGCCGCGCGGCTATCGCCGACGGTCTCAATCTGGGTGGTGCCAACCTGACCATCCTCAATGGTGCCGAAGGGTTGACCCAGATGCCGGCTTCTGTGGTGCCTCTCGTCAAAGGGGTAATGGAGTCTTTCCGTAGTCCCATCGAGGAGTACAAAGGGGTGCCGGATAGCCCGGCGACATTAGCCGCCAATGGAATGCCGTCCACTCCGGCGACCCAAAAGTAGTGCCCTGGCGTAAGTCCGGAGGCTTGCCCAGCACCAACGATGGCAAGGGGTCGCGGTGGAGGGCGCGGTATGTCGACGACCGCGGCTGCGAACACGCCAAAGCCTTCAGCCGAAAGCTCGACGCCCAGCGCTGGCTGGACGGTCAGACCAGCGCACTGGTCACCGGAACCCACGTCGCACCACGCGACGCGGCCCTGACGGTGTCGGACTGGTGCGATCAGTGGCTGGCCGGCTACGCGGTCAACCGGGCTTCGTCGGTGCGCACTGTGGGCTTCCACGTCGAGGCGATTAAGGCAGCGTTCGGGGAGATGCCGCTGACGGCGCTGAGACCGTCGGCGATCAAGACCTGGGTGGCGCAGATTCGCGCCGACGGCGCATCCGACCACTACCCCTACACGCTGCACGCAAGGCTCTCCCAGATCCTTTCC
The DNA here is from genome assembly GCA_963751315.1 of uncultured Actinomycetota bacterium. GTDB lineage: Bacteria > Actinomycetota > Actinomycetes > Mycobacteriales > Mycobacteriaceae > Mycobacterium. The sequence goes on from CAVVUH010000015.1 coordinate 39,357, forward strand.
GATGCCGTGCATGACGGACTGCTCGGACGTAACCCTTGCAGCCGGAGGACTTCACCGCCGCGCGGCAAGCAGAAGCCCTACGTCGCATCCACGGAGCAGGTATGGACGCTGCACGACGTCATGCCGGAGCACCTGCAGGCTGCAGTTCTGCTCGGCGCGTTCGCCGGACTGAGGATCAGCGAGGCGTGCGGTCTGCGTGTCGACGACGTCGATTTCACCCGTGGCGTTGTCCATCCACACCAGCAGTACGGCGGAGCGGCGCTGAAGACCGCCGGGAGCGAGGCGCCGATCCCGATCCCTCGCGAGCTGACGCTGCTACTGGCCGCATCGGTGCAGCGTTACCCGTCCGAGTGGATGGTGACCGACGGTGCCGGAGGGTCGTGTCCACCACGTTCGATCGAGCGCGCGGTCGTCCGCGCCCGCGCGAAGGTCGACGGCCTGCCGGCGGGCTTCACCTTTCACGACCTGCGCCACTACCTGGCGTCGCTATTGATCGCCTCCGGGGCAGACATCAAGACGGTCCAGGCGCGGCTGCGGCACGCCAGCGCGTCGACCACGCTGGACACCTACGGGCACCTGTGGCCGGATGCTGACGAGTCCACCAGGGCAGCTGTCGGGGCGGCGATCCGCACCCGGATCGGAACTGCTGCGGACGCACTGCGGACGAATTGACCTCTCAGCGGTGCTGCGCTGCAGGTCAGGGTCACAAACCAAGCGACTTGGCGATGATCACCTTCATCACTTCGCTGGTTCCGGCGTAGATGCGCGCCACCCGCGCATCGGTGTACAGCCGGGCGATCGGATACTCCATCATGTAGCCGTAACCGCCGAAGAGCTGCAGGCAGCGGTCGATGACGCGGGCCTGCATCTCGGTGCAAAAGAGCTTGACGCGCGCGGCGTCGGGAGCCGACAGCTCCCCCTCGACGTGTAGCGCCACCGCACGGTCCAGCATCGCCTGGCCGGCCTCCACCTCCGTCGAGCACGCAGCCAACTCGAACTTGGTGTTCTGGAACGAGGCCACCGGGGTCCCGAAAGCCTTGCGGTCCTTGGTGTAGTCAATCGCCGCGGCGATCGCCGAGCGCGCCTGCGCCACCGATCCGACCGCCACCGTCAGACGTTCCTGCGGCAGGTTGTGGCCCAGGTAGCCGAACGCCTCACCCTCGTCGCCGAGAACGTTCTCGACGGGGACACGGACGTCGACGAACGACAGTTCGGCGGTGTCCTGGACCTTGCAGCCCATCTTCTCCAGTTCGCGGCCACGGGTGAAACCCTCCATCCCGTCCTCGACGACGAGCAGCGTCAGGCCCTTGCGCCGGTTCTCGGGGTCGGTGGACGTACGGGCGACGACGATCACGAGGTCGGCTTGAATGCCGCCGGTGATGAATGTCTTGGCGCCGTTGACGATGTAGTGGTCGCCGTCGAGAACGGCCGTGGTGCGGATACCGGCAAGGTCGGAGCCAGTGCCGGGCTCGGTCATCGCGACCGCTGTCAGTAGCGTGCCGGCCGCCAGACCGGGGAACCAGCGCTTGCGCTGTTCTTCGTTCGCGTAGTGCAGGAAGTACGGCAGGATCACCTCGAGTTGGGTGCGGACCGTCGACAGCGTCACCAGTGCCCGCGCCGCCTCCTCCTGCAGCACGACGTTGTAGCGGTAGTCGGGCATGCCGGCGCCGCCGTAATCCTTGGGAATCGCCATCCCGAGCATCCCGAGAGCACCCATACGCTTGAAGACGTCGCGCGGCATCCGCCCGGCCTTCTCCCACTCTGGATAGGCGGGCACTACCTCTTTCTCGATGAAGTCGCGCGCCAGCTCCCGGAATGCCTCGTGGTCTTCGGTGAACAGGTCTCTGCGCATGAATTCCCCTGTCAGGCAACCAGTTCCACAAGTGTGGCGTTGGCCGTGCCGCCGCCTTCGCACATGGTCTGCAATCCGTAGCGAATCCCGTTGTCCCGCATGTGATGCGCCATCCGGGTCATCAAGACCGCGCCCGACGCGCCGAGCGGGTGACCAAGAGCGATGGCTCCGCCCAGCGGATTGACCCGGTCCGGGTCGGCGCCGGTTTCGGCGAGCCAGGCAAGCGGCACCGGTGCGAACGCCTCGTTGACCTCGAACACACCGACATCGGCCAGCGAGACACCGGCCTTGGTCAGCACCTTCTCGGTGGCAGGAATGGGACCGGTGAGCATCAGCACCGGGTCAGCCCCGGTTACCGCCCCAGCCCGGTACCGCACCAGCGGGGTCAACCCGAGCTCGAGCGCGGTTTCCGACGTCGTCACCAACAACGCCGCCGCGCCATCGGAAATCTGCGAGGAGTTACCGGCGTGAATGACCCCGTCGTCGAGGAACGCGGGCTTGAGGCCGGCCAGTTTCTCCACGGTGGTCCCCCGCCGCACACCCTCGTCGGCAGTGACAGCGGTGTCGTCGACGAAGACCGGGACGATCTGCTCGTCAAACGCACCGTGGTCCTGAGCCGCGGCAGCCCGTTCGTGGGACAGCGCAGAGTATTCGTCGAGCCTGGCGCGGGAAAACCCCCACTTCTTGGCAATCATCTCGGCCGAGAGCCCTTGGTTGAAGGAGAAATCACCATAGCGGGCAAGGACTTTGGGCCCGTAAGGCATTCCGGTGGCCCTGGCTGCACCGAGGGGCACCCGGCTCATCACCTCAACACCGCCGGCCACCACGACATCCTGCTGGCCGGACATCACCGCCTGCGCCGCGAAGTCGAGGGCCTGCTGGCTGGAACCACACGCGCGGTTGATCGTCGTGCCCGGGATGCTCTCGGGCCAGCCGGCGGCCAGCACCGCGTAGCGACCGATATTGCTGGATTGATCCCCGACCTGCGACACGCAGCCCCACACGACGTCGTCAATGATCTCCGGGCCGATTCCGGTGCGCTGCAGCAACTCGTTGAGCACCAGAGCCGACAGGTCGGCGGCGTGCATGCTCGACAGGCCGCCGTTGCGCTTGCCGACCGGTGTCCGCACCGCTTCGACGATGACTGTTTCACGCATCTTTCTGCTCCGATCTCGATAACGCCCATCGACCAGTAAACGACGGCTCTCGCCGGTCGGCGAATGCGGCATAGGCCTCCAGCGAATCGGCTGTGCCGAAATTGACGACCTGCGCGCGGGCTTCGCCCGCGAGCGCATCGCGCAGGGTCCGGGAGCCGCCCTCATTTAGCAACGCCTTGCTTTGTGCCAGAGCGATCGTAGGGCCGGCCGCCAGCCGGCCGGCGATGTCGCTGACGAAATGGTCGATCTCCGTCGCGGGCACCACCCAGGTCAGCAGGTTCAACGCCTGAGCCTCGCCGGCGTCGATGGTCTCGGCCAGCAGCACCAGTCGCTTGGCCTGTTGCAGGCCAACGATTTTCGGCAGTAACCAGGAGCCGCCGAGATCCACCGACAATCCACGCTTGGCGAAGATCTGCGAGAACGTTGATTCCGGTGTGGCCGCGACAAGGTCGCAGCCTAGCGCCAGGTTCCATCCGGCGCCGACGGCCACACCGGTCACTTTGGCGATTGTCGGCTTCGGCAGCTCATGCAGCGCCAGCGCCACGTCGGTCAGCCGTTGCAACTTGTGCACTGGATGACTGTCGTCGGGCGTCGAGATGTCGGCACCGGAACAAAACGCGCCGCCGGCGCCGGTGATCACCACCGCACGTACCCCGCTGTCTTTGCCGGCAGCCGTGAGCGCCTCGGCCAACGCGATCCACAAGTCGCGGTTGATCGCGTTCTTGCGATGCGGTCGGTTCAGTGTCAGCGTCCGCACACCGTTGCGGTCACTGGACAGCAGCGCGGATTCCCCGACCATCAGCGGTACGCCGGCCCGATGGCGCCTTGCGCTCGCAGCGCGGCAATGTCGTCGGGCGCGACGCCGAGCTCGGCGAGCACCGAGTCGGTGTGCTGCCCGAGACCGGGCACCGCGCCCATGGCGGGCTGGTAGCCGGAGATCACCGGCGGCGGCAGCAAGGCCGGAATCGGGCCGGCCGGCGTGTCGACCTGCCGCCATCGGTCCCGGGCCGTCAGCTGCGGGTGCACCAGGACGTCGCTCGGCAAGTTGTACCGCGCATTCCCGATCCCCGCGGCATCCGCCGTCTTCTGAACATGGGCCAAGTCGTGCACCGCGCACCAGGCACCAATCGCGTCGTTCAGAATGTCCCGGTGATTGCAGCGACCGGCGTTATTCGCGAACCTCGGATCGTCGGCAAGGTCGTCACGCTCCAGGATTTGACGCGAAAGTCGTTGCCATTCAGCGTCATTTGTCGTACCAAGCACGACGGTCTGGCCGTCCGCGGTGTGGTAGGCGCCATACGGCGCCACCGCGGGCGAGCTCATTCCCAACGGCTGCTGGTCGACACCGGAATGCTGGGTGTAGGTGAGCGGGTAACCCATCAGATCGGTCATGGTGTCGAACAAGCTGACCGCGACTGCGTTTCCGTGCTGGCCAGGGGCTGACCCGACGTCACGCGAATACAGCAGAGCCAATATCGATAGCGCCGAATACAATCCGGTGCTGATGTCTGCCATCGGTGGGCCGGGCTTGGCCGGTGCGCCGGGATGGCCGGTCACGGCGCATGCGCCGGATTCCGCCTGAGCAAGCAGGTCGTAGGCCCTCTTGTGGGAGAGCGGCCCACCAGGGCCGTACCCGTCGATTTCGACAGCGATGACGTCCGGGTGGCGTTCGGCCAGGTCCGCCGCCGCGATGCCCAGCCGGGCGGTCGATCCCGGGGCGAGGTTGGAAACCAACACATCGGCACGGTCGAGAAGCCGACGCAGAATATCGAGTCCGGCTTCAGTTTTCAGGTTGAGCGTCACCGACTCCTTGCCCCGGTTAGCCCAAACAAAGTGCGCGGCAAGCCCGTTGACGACATCGTCGTAATGCCGGGCAAAGTCTCCCCCGTTGGGGTTTTCCACCTTGATGACGCGTGCACCGAAGTCGGCCAGCACCCGTGTGCACATCGGAGCGGAGACCGCCTGCTCCAAGGCCACCACGGTGATTCCCGTCAGCGGCCCCGTGTTGGTCATCAGTAGCTCTTCGGCAATTTGAGCACGTGCGAGCCAAGGAAGTTCAGGATCATCTCCTGGCTGACCGGCGCGATCTTCATCAGCCTGGCTTCCCGGAAGTACCGTGACACGTGGTACTCCTCGGAATAGCCCATGCCGCCGTGCGTTTGCAGCGCCCGGTCGGCGGCGGCGAAACCGGCGTCGGCGCACAGGTATTTCGCGGTGTTGGCCTCGCGTCCGCACGGTTTGCCGTTGTCGTAGAGCCAGGTGGCTTTGCGCAGCATCAACTCGGCGGCGTCAAGTCGGGCAAGCGAGTCGGCCAGCGGGAACTGAATACCCTGATTCATCCCGATCGGCCGGTCGAAGACATGCCGTTCGTTGGCGTACTTCACCGCCTTCTCCAGCGCAACCCGGCCGATGCCCAACGCCTCGGCGGCGATCAGCATTCGTTCCGGGTTGAGGCCGTCGAGGATGTATTGAAAGCCCTTGCCCTCCTCGCCAACTCGATCTTCGACCGGAACATGCAAATCGTCGATGAACAACTCGTTGGAGCTGACCGCGTTGCGGCCCATCTTGCGGATCGGCCGGACTTCCACCCGGCTACGGTCCAGGTCGGTAAGGAACAACGTCATCCCGTCGGTCTTCTTGGTGACGTCGTCGTAGTGCTGCGTACGAGTGAGAAGCAGGATCTTCTGCGACTCGAGCGCTTTGGAGATCCATACTTTTCGGCCGTTGACGACATAGTGGTCTCCGTCGCGCTTGGCGAACGTCGTGATGCGTGAGGTGTCCAGGCCCGCACCGGGTTCGGTGACTCCGAAGCACACGTGCAGTTCGCCGGTCGCAACCCGCGGCAACGTGCGCGCCTTGAGCTCGTCGGAGCCGTGCACCACCACCGGGTGCATGCCGAAGATCGACAGGTGAATGGAGCTGGCGGCGTTCATCCCGCCGCCCGATCTGGCCACTTCTTCGGCGAGCAGCGTGGCTTCGGTGATACCGAGGCCATGACCCCCGTACTCCTCCGGGATCGTCATCCCCAGCCAGCCGCCGCCGGCGATCGCTTGATAGAACTCGTGCGGAAACTCGTGCGCCTGGTCTTTTTCCATCCAGTAGTGGTCGTCGAACTTCGACGCCAGCTCCGCGACCGACTTGCGGATCAGCTGCTGGTCGTCGGTCAGCTCGAAGTTCATCCCACCGCCGGGCACTGCTCAATCTCCTTCGATCAGTTCAGGCACCAGCTTTCGGTGTCGGCCCGCTGCGCCCGGCTTCGCCGCGCTTCCGATCGCCACGGGCGCGCGTGCATTCCGGTGGCGCGTCAGTCCTTGTTGCCGGTCAGATTCTTCGCACTGGCCGCAAATTCCGCGAACGACGAACCCGACCTGGCGTCTTTGTGGTGGCTGAGGGCCCGGATCGAAACGTCATGGCCCTCAGCGGCCTTGCGCAACGCACCGACTGTCGCCTGCGCCTCCGTGATGTGGCTGAACGGGTCGAAGGAGTACCAGCGCATGGCGTTCTGGTAGGCCATCTTCTTGATCTCGTCGTCCGGCACGTTGTTCAGCGACAACACGTCCCACAGTTCCTCGGGGGCGCCCGGCCACATCGAGTCGCTGTGCGGGTAGTCGGCTTCCCAGCAGATGTTGTCGATGCCGATCATGTTGCGCAGCGCGACCCCGACCTTGTCGCTGATGAAGCACGTCAGGAAGTGCTCGCGGAAGACCTCGCTGGGCAACTTGCCCTTGAAGTCCTGGTGCGTCCAGGTCGAGTGCATCTCGTAGGTCCGGTCCGCCCGCTCCAGGAAGTAAGGGATCCAGCCGGTGCCGCCCTCGGAGAGGGCAACCTTCAGGTCCGGGTACTCCTTGATCGGCTTGGACCACAGCAGGTCCGCCGCGGCCTGCACGATGTTCATCGGCTGCAGGGTGATCATCACGTCCATCGGCGCATCGGGTGCCGTGATCGCCAGCCGGCCCGAGGACCCGATGTGCACATTCATCACGGTGTTGGTGTCACACAACGCCTTCCACAGCGGATTCCAGTATTCGTTGTGGAAGCTCGGGTAGCCCATCGCCGCCGGGTTTTCGGTGAAGGTCAGTGCATGCACGCCCCTCTTGGCCACCCGTCGCACCTCTTTGGCGCACTCCTCAGCATCCCAGATCACCGGTATCGCCATCGGAATGAACCGTGCCGGGTAGGCACCACACCACTCGTCGATGTGCCAGTCGTTGTAGCCCTGCACCAACGCCACCGAGAACTCTGGATCCTCGGTGGCGAACAGGCGCCCGGCGAACCCCGGGAACGACGGGAAACAGATCGAGGCCAGAATGCCCCCGGCGTTCATGTCCTTGATCCGCTCGTCAACGTTGTAACAGCCCGGCCGGATCTCGTCCAAGCCCTGCGGTTCCAGTCCGTACTCCTCTTTCGGGCGTCCGGCTACCGCGTTGAGCGCGACGTTGGGGATCACGGTGTCGCGGAACTGCCAGCAGTCGGAGCCGTCGGCGTTGTGCACCAGCCGCGGCGCGTCGTCGGCGTACTTCTTCGCCAGGTGGTTCTTGAACATGTCCGGTGGCTCGACGGTGTGGTCGTCGACGCTGATCAGAATCATGTCGTCTTTGTTCACTGGCCGTTCCTCTCGTCGGGGTCGTTCGGCGGCCCGTTCTCTCAAGTATGAAAATTATCTTCTCTGATCGCGAGAATCAACATCTTCAACGTACTCCGGCGGCGACCGGGGTCCGGTCGGCGCACTAGCGCGGCCCGCACCTGAGGATGGCGTTTCCGCTGGTCGAATGCGAAACATTGACCAATCCGCGAGTTCGTGGAAACCTATTGGTCAAATATGAGAATATGATTCTCGTAACTGAGGAGGCCGTATGCGTCTGTCCCCGTTGCCGGCGGACCAGTGGGACGACGCTGCCCGGCATGCGGTCTCCGGCATGCTGCCGGAGGAGCGGCGCAATCCTCGCGACGCCGGCAACGTGCTGTCGACCCTGGTACGCCATCCGAAGCTGACCCGCGCGTATCTCCGCTTCAGCAGTTACCTGCTCTACGGGTCGACGCTGCCGCCGCGCATCCGCGAGCAAATCATCCTGCGGGTCGCACACCGGCGCGGCTGCGCCTACGAGTGGTCACACCATGTGGGCATCGGCAAGGACGTGGGGCTGTCCGACGCCGACATCGAGGCGGTGCGATCGGGCAATCCGAGCGACGAGTTCGATCGCGCGGTACTGGCCGCCGTCGATGAGCTCGATGAGAAGACCAACCTCTCGGACCAGACGTGGACCGCTCTCGGTGAGCGGCTCGACGAGCACCAGCGGATGGATTTGATCTTCACGACCGGTGGCTATATCGCACTTGCGATGGCCCTGAACACTTTTGGCGTCGAGGTCGAGCACGACCAGACAGCCCGGACAGAAAGGTAGAACATTGCCACATTTCGCCAAGCCGGCTGCCGGCAGCTGGACAGAAAACTACCCAGAACTGGGCACCGCACCGGTCGATTACACCGACTCGATCGATCCGGCGTTCTTCGAGGCCGAGCGCGACGCGATCTTCAAGCGGACGTGGCTCAACGTCGGTCGGGTGGAGCGGCTGCCGCGCACCGGCAGCTACTTCACCAAAGAGCTACCGTCGGCGGGCCCCGGCATGTCGGTGATCATCGTCAAGACCAAGGACGGGTCCATCAAGGCCTACCACAACGTCTGCCGGCACCGCGGAAACAAGTTGGTGTGGAACGATTTTCCACACGAGGAGACCTCGGGCACCTGCCGGCAGTTCACTTGTAAGTACCACGCCTGGCGCTACAGCCTCGACGGCGATCTGACCTTCATCCAGCAGGAGGACGAGTTCTTCGACGTCGACAAGAGCCAGTACGGCCTGGTCGGCGTCCGCTGCGAGGTGTGGGAGGGTTTCATCTTCATCAACCTCGACCAGAACGCCAAGCCGCTCGCCGACTACCTGGGCCCCCTGGCCAAAGGCATCGAGGGCTACCCGTTCGGCGAGATGACGGAGTACTACTCCTACCGCGCGGAGGTCGGTAGCAACTGGAAGCTGTTCATCGACGCGTTCGCCGAGTTCTACCACGCGCCGGTGCTGCACCAGGGGCAGTACACCAAAGAAGAAGCCGCCAAGATCATGAAGTACGGCTTCGAGGCGCTGCACTACGAGCTGGCCAGCCCGCACGGGATGATCTCCACCTGGGGTGGACAGGCGCCGCCCGCGGACATGTCGATGGTCAAGCCGATGGACCAGGTGCTGCGCAGCGGGCTGTTCGGTCCCTGGGACAAGCCGGAGGTCATCGAGAAGCTTGCTGAGCTGCCTCCGGGCGTCAACCCAAAGCGGATACCGCAGTGGGGAATTGACTCGTGGCACTTCTTCCCGAACTTCATGCTGCTGATCTGGGAGCCCGGCTGGTTCCTGACCTACCACTACTGGCCGACCGCCGTCGACAAGCACATCTTCGAGTGCACGCTGTATTTCGTTCCGCCGAGAAACGCGCGGGAACGCCTTGCCCACGAGTTGGCCGCGGTGACGTTCAAGGAGTATGCGCTGCAGGATTCCAACACCCTCGAAGCGACCCAGACGATGATCGGCACCAGGGTCGTCAAAGACTTTCTGCTGTGCGATCAGGAAATCCTGCTCCGGCATCTGCACAAAGTGACCGGTGACTACGTAAAGGAGTACAGCCACAATGGCCACGCCAATTAAGCTGCCCGCCGAATTCGCAGACCTGGAGCCGTATCTGGAGTGGGATCTGGCCACTGAACCCGAGCGGTACGCCAAGCGGCTGGCCTCGTCGATGGCCGAGATGCAGGCTTTCTACGACGTGGCGTTCCCCCGCCTCAACGACGTGATCGACTACTGCGACAAGTACCCGCTGGATGATCTGCCCGAGGATGCACAGACGCTCATGCACCTGATGCAGTCGCTGATCATGGTGTCGTTTCCGATCGAAGCGTGGAAGCAACCGCGCGTGCCCGACAGCGGTGCGGCCTGGGTCGAGCTGATCCGGGAGCCGGTGATTTAAGAGGTGCTGACGCTCAAGGCCGCTGGGCTGCTCGACGTCGACGCGGGCGAGATCGTACGACCGGGAATCCTGCGGATCGACGGTGACCGGATCGTCGGTGTCGGCGGCGAACCCGAGGGTGACCTGATCGACCTCGGGGACTCGATCGTGCTGCCCGGGTTGATGGACATGGAGGTCAACCTCTTGATGGGCGGGCGCGGGGAGAAACCCGGGCTGTCCCAGGTCCAGGATGACCCACCGACCCGAATGTTGCGCGCAGTAGGCAATGCCCGCCGGACGCTGCGCGCAGGCTTCACCACGGTGCGCAACCTCGGCCTGTTCGTCAAGACCGGCGGCTATCTGCTGGATGTCGCACTCGGCAAGGCCATCGACGCCGGCTGGATCGACGGCCCGCGAGTGGTGCCCGCCGGGCATGCGATCACTCCGACCGGCGGGCATCTGGATCCGACCATGTTCGCCGCGTTCGCCCCGCACGTGTTGGACTTGACGGTCGAAGAGGGCATCGCCAACGGAGTCGACGAGATCCGTAAGGCGGTGCGCTATCAGATCAAGCACGGCGCCGAGCTGATCAAGGTCTGCTGCTCGGGCGGAGTGATGTCGATGACGGGTCCACCGGGCGCACAACACTATTCGGATGAGGAGCTGCGGGCGATCGTCGACGAGGCGCACCGGCGCGGGCTGCGCGTCGCCGCGCATACGCACGGGGCCGAGGCGGTCAAGCATGCCGTCGAAGCGGGCATTGACTGCATCGAGCACGGGTTTCTGATTGACGACGAGGCGATCGCCATGATGGTCGAGCACGGCACCTTCCTGGTGAGCACTCGACGTCTGGCGGAGGGAATGGACGTCTCGCACGCCCCGCCCGAGCTGCAGGCCAAGGCCGCCGAGATGTTCCCGAAGTCGCGGACCTCGATCCTGGCCGCCCACGAAGCCGGCGTGAAGATCGCCGTCGGTACTGATGCCCCGGCTATTCCGCACGGCAAGAATGCCGATGAGCTAGTCACCCTGGTCGACTGGGGCCTGCCGCCGTTGGCGGTACTGCGGGCGGCGACGACCACGGCCGCCGACTTGATCAACGCCACCGATCGCGGCCGCCTCGCGGAGGGCCTGCTGGCCGATATCATCGCCGTACCCGGAGACCCGTTGTCTGACATCGGCGTTACTCAGAAAGTGAGCTTCGTGATGAAAGGGGGTCAAATCTTTGTCAACAACACCGCCAACACGAACTGAAGACCTCGTCGAAATCCAGCAGCTACTGGCGCGCTACGCGGTGACCATCACGCAGGAAGACATCGATGGGCTGGTCAACGTCTTCACGCCCGACGGGACCTACAGCGCTTTCGGCGAAACCTATTCCCTGGACCGGTTTCCGGTGCTGGTGGACGCCGCGCCGAAGGGCTTGTTCATGACGGCCACTCCGGTGATCGAGCTGAACGGCGACACCGCCACTGGAACACAACCACTGTGCTTCATCGACCACGCCACCCATGACATGCGGATCGGCTATTACAACGACACCTACGTACGCACGGCCGACGGATGGCGGTTGAAAACCCGCGCCATGACGTTCATTCGGCGTAGCGGCGCACACGACTCGGGTCGCCCGCACGCGATCGGGCGACCCTCCTCGAATCCTGCATGAATGTCGGGGAATTCCGGGCGGAACTGCGGGCCTGGCTCGACGAACACGACCTGACCCCGGGTCCGGACCACTCGCTGGAAGGCCACGTCAAGCAGCTCGCCCGAGTGCATTCCGCGCTCTACGACGCCGGCTGGATGCGGTACGGCTGGCCCGTGCACGTCGGCGGATTGGGCGGGCCCGCGATGCTTCGCGCGATCGTCGGTGAGGAGGTGGTCGGCCGGCGCCTTGCCGAGCCGGGCCCCTACTCGATGGTCGAGGTGCTGGCACCCACCATGATCGACTACGCGCCTGCAGAACTCGCAGCCGAGATGGTGCCGCGGCTGCTCAGTGGTCGCGAGCAGTGGTGTCAGGGTTTTTCCGAACCGGGCTCCGGCAGCGACCTGGCGTCGCTGTCCACCCGTGCCGCCCCGGACGGCGCCAACTGGATCGTCAACGGGCAGAAGGTCTGGACCAGCTACGCGCAGTACTCGACGCGGTGCGTCCTACTCACCCGCACCGCACCCGGCCACGAGGGAATCACCGCGTTCTTCGTCGACCTGGATACGCCCGGCATCACCATTCGACCGCTGCGCACGATGCACGGAGTCGACGAATTTTGCGAGGTCTACTTCGACGACGTGGTGGTGCCGGCAGCACGCATGCTCGGCCGGCCGGGAGACGGCTGGCGGCTTGCGATGGACCTGCTGCCCTATGAGCGCTCAACCTGCTTTTGGCAGCGGATCGCCTACCTCTACGCGCGATTCGATGAACTCATCACCGAAGCGGTCGATCCCGACGATGCCAGCGCAGACTCCGACGTGGGATCGACCTATTTGGCGCTACACACGTTGCGCTGCCGGTCTCGTGCCACCCAGCACCGGTTGGCCGACGGAGAGCCACTCGGGCCGCAGACCTCTATCGACAAGGTCTTGCTGGCCACCGCCGAGCAGCGGCTGTACGACACCGTGCGCGACCTGCTGCCCGGCGCACTCGAGCTGGACGACACGCCGTGGCGGTCCGAGTATCTCTATTCACGCGCGGCGACCATCTATGGCGGCAGTGCCGAAATTCAGCGCAATATCATCGCTCGCCGGCTGTTGGACTTGGGCAAGGAGTGAGCGTGGATACCGAATCCTTGCACCTGCTGGAAGACGCATTGCGGAAGACCATGACGGCGGCGTCGGGTCGCGAACTCGATGAGGCGTTGGCCGACTTGGGTTGGCTCGAGATGCTCGACGAAATGCCGGAAGTCGCAATTCCTTTGGTGTTCCGGCTACTCGGTGAGACGGGCGCCCACGCGCCCGTGCTGAACGACGTCGTGCTACGCGCCTCCGGACGCGACGGTGGGGGTACCGTGCCGCTGCCGTTCGCGGGCGGCTGCTGGGTCATCTGGGAACGCACCGACCAGGCCAGCTCAGTGCTGGGCGGCGACCTGCCGATACACCGCGTGCCCCAGGGAGATCCGGTACCTCTCGCCGCCGGGCGGCAGGCGCTGGGCTGGTGGCTGGTGGGCACCAGCCGCACCATGCTGGCACTGGCCCGCCAGCATGCATTGGACCGTATCCAATTCGGCAGGCCCGTCGCCTCGTTCCAGGCAATTCGGCATCGACTGGCCGAGACTCTGGTCGCCGTCGAAGGCGCGGAGGCCGCCCTCGTTGCCGCCGCCGCCGAGCGCGACGACTTCGGCTTTCTGCTCGGCAAGGCCGCCGCCGGCCAGGCGGCGTCGATCGCCGCGCGTCATTGCCAGCAGGTCCTGGGCGGTATCGGCTTCACCGAAGAGCATGAGCTGCACCGCCATGTGAAGCGTTCGTTGGTCTTGGATGGAATGCTCGGTAGTTCCCGCGAACTGACCCGGGAGGCTGGAGCGACGCTGCGCGCCAAGCGATTTGCGCCGCGACTGGCGCAACTCTGAGCGGCTGAGAGTGAGCCGCCACATCAGCTGGCTAGCACCAATCGGTTCCGCCACCCCGCTGCCTTTTGCGTTCTGCTTCCATGGAGAGCGCCAAGAGAATAGTATTCTCGTGGCGAGAAAGTTACAATCTCAGACACGTCGTCCCGCGAGGGGGTTTAGCCCACAATGACACGGCGTTCTCCGGTAGAGTCCAATCATGTTCTCTCCTCGCGGCAATCACCTGAGCCTGCGGTGACCAGCCCAAGCGAAGAGCCTGCCTGGAAGCAGCGAGCTGTCGAGCGGTCGATCAAGACGGCGAAACTGCGGGCAGCGCAGCGCGTCCAACGCTTCCTCGACGCAGCCCAGGCCATCATCATCGAGAAGGGGAGCACGGACTTTACCGTGCAAGAAGTTGTCGACCGCTCCCGGCAGTCGTTGCGGAGCTTCTACCTGCAGTTCGATGGCAAGCATGAACTGCTGCTCGCCCTGTTCGAAGACGCGTTGAGCCGGTCGGCCGACCAGATCCGCGCCGCCACAGCGAACCACTCCGACCCGATCGAACGGTTGCAGGTCGCCGTCGAGTTGCTGTACGAAGCTTCCCGACCCGACCCGACGGCGAAAAGGCCGCTGTTCACCGACTTCGCGCCAAGGTTGCTGGTTTCGCATCCGGCCGAGGTCAAGGTGGCTCACGCACCACTTCTTGCTTTGCTCACCGAGCTGATGGAAGCCGCCAGCGCCGCCGGGGAGCTGCGTGCCGGTATCAATCCACGGCGGATGGCCGCGATGGCCATGCAGACGGTCATGTTTATCGCGCAGTCCAGCGGCGGCTCCGACGATGCCACCGTGCATCCCATCACCGCCGACGAAGTGTGGGACTTCTGCTCGCGCGGATTCGTCGGCGACTAGCGCGAGAAGCGCATTATCCGTCGACGAGAATTTAACTAGCCGGGTGCCCGATCTCTGGACCGATCTGCTCGGTTGTCTAGAGCTACGCACCCGGGACGGCGAGCGTAACGGCGCTACGTCCCCTAGAAGGCTTCCACCAACGCGGTAACGGCACGGTGTTCACCTCCTACACCATCTGGTTTCACCGGCCATTCCGCACCGATGACTGGCTATTGCTTCGCCAGCAGAGTCCGGTGCTGGCGCACGGCCGCTGCTTTGGCCGCGGCGACGTTCTCGCCGAGGACGGCTCACTGGTCGCGTCCTATGCGCAAGAGGCGCCGCTGCGCTTTCGGGAGGCCGCAGATCGCCTCGACTCTTGACCCGGCAAGAACGTTCGCATATCGCACATCACGCGACGGATTGAGAATATGATTCTTGTCAGATAAGAATGGTAAGTAGCGAAAACGGATTCCACGTTGACACCTGCAGGGGCCTGATGACAGAGTTGCCGCAGATGCTTAGAGCTACCAACAATGCGGTTGCGGCGAGAGGCGAAGCCCTGTGACAGTCACTGCCCCGGACGGGGTCTATTACGACCCGCACGACGTGCAGATCAATGCCGATCCCTACTTGGCGTTTCGAGGGCTGCGTGAAGAAGCACCGCTGTATTACAACGAGCAGCACGACTTTTATGCGTTGAGCCGCTGCGCCGAGTTGTCTCCGACATCCACCGTGCGTGGTTGGGAGGCAATGCCGGCGGTTCTCGGTTGAGCCAACACAAATCAGGAGATGAGGTAACGATGGCGGGTCGAGTCGAAGGCAAGGTCGCGTTCATCACCGGCGCGGCCCGTGGGCAGGGCCGCTCGCACGCGGTGCGGTTGGCGCAGGAGGGCGCCGACATCATTGCGGTCGATATCTGCAAGCCGATCCGCGAGGGCGTGACGGACACCGCGATCCCGGCGTCGACGCCGGAGGACCTGGCCGAGACCGCCGACCTCGTCAAGGGCCACAACCGCAGGATCTTCACCGCCGAAGTCGATGTGCGTGACTACGCGGCACTGAAAGCCGCGGTGGACAGCGGCGTGGAGCAACTAGGCCGGCTGGACATCATCGTGGCCAACGCGGGTATCGGCAATGGCGGCGACACTCTGGACAAAACCAGCGAAGAAGACTGGACAGAGATGATCGACATCAACCTGGCAGGAGTGTGGAAGACCGTGAAAGCCGGTGTGCCGCACCTTCTCGCCAGCGGCCACGGCGGTTCGGTCATCCTGACCAGCTCGGTCGGCGGGCTCAAGGCCTACCCGCATACCGGTCATTACGTGGCAGCCAAGCACGGCGTCGTCGGGCTGATGCGTGCCTTCGCAGTTGAGTTGGGACAGCACATGATTCGCGTCAACTCGGTGCACCCAACGCACGTGAAGACACCCATGCTGCACAACGAAGGCACCTTCAAGATGTTCCGCCCCGATCTGGAGAATCCCGGTCCGGACGACATGGCGCCCATCTGTCAGATGTTCCACATCCTGCCGATTCCGTGGGTAGAGCCGGCCGACATCAGCAATGCGGTGCTGTTCTTCGCATCCGACGAGGCGCGCTACGTCACGGGTGTCACGCTTCCCATCGACGCCGGTAGCTGCCTGAAGTAGCCGGCGAGGGGTCGTCGCCGAGCAGTCGAGACCATCGGTTAACGTCGGGCGGCATGGACGGTTTCGAAGGTCGGTTCAAAGGAAAAGCTGCCGTTATCACCGGCGGTGCGAATGGTATCGGGTTCGCTGCTGCCACCGAGTTCGCTCGCCGCGGAGCACGTGTCGTGCTCGCCGACGTCGATAAACCCGCGCTGGAACAGGCGGTGGCACACTTGCATGGTCAGGGGTTTGACGCGCACCCCGTGATGTGCGACGTCCGGCAACTCGATGAGATGGTTCACCTGGCGGACGAGTCATTTCGTCTTCTCGGCCAGGTCGACATTGTCTTCAGCAATGCGGGCATTGTGGTCGCAGGTCCGATCGCGGAGATGACCCACGACGACTGGCGCTGGGTGATCGACATTGATCTGTGGGGCTCCATCCATGCCGTCGAGGCGTTCTTGCCGAGGCTGCTCGAGCAAGGTGCGGGCGGCCATATCGCCTTCACCGCATCGTTTGCCGGCCTGGTACCCAACGTCGGCCTCGGAGCCTACAGCGTCGCCAAATACGGCGTCGTCAGCCTGGCCGAGACGCTGGCCCGCGAGGTCAAAGAACAGGGCATCGGTGTGTCGGTGCTCTGCCCGATGGTCGTCGAAACCAAACTTGTCTCCAATTCGGAACGAATCCGCGGCGCTGATTACGGCCTGGCGTCAACGGCGGTCGTGACGGATGGGCCAGGGCCCGCTCCTTCCCAGGAGGACACCCTCAGCGTCGATGAGGTGGCCCGTCTCACCGCAGATGCGATTGCGGCCAACCGCTTGTACGTGCTGCCCCACGCGGCGGCTCGTGCGTCAGTCCGCCGCAGGTTCGAGCGTATTGACCACACGTTCGACGATCAGGCCGCCGACGGCTGGACCCACTAAAAGGCCAGAGCCACTAGCTAGCCGGGCCCGAACTTGTAGCCGCCCATTTCGGGGTGGTGGTACCAGCCGCCGGCGGCCACCACCGCGACCCGGTCGTTGAGCAGGATGTCCGACGGCCTGATTGTCACCGCCCGGCAGCCATTCTCGCGTCGCCGGGGGCCCGGCCGATGACACCCTCGGCTTCCAACTCGGCGATCTCGGGTTCGCTCAGCCCGATTTCCGCGAGCAGCTCGTGGTTATGCTGGCCCAGCAGAGGTGCGGGCTGCAGATGGAATCGATCGGGTCCGGCGGAAAACCGCACCGGCACTGTGCTGTGGGCGACTCGGGCGTTGACCGGGTGGCCGACGTCCTCGAAGAAGCCGCGGAACTGGAGTTGCGGAATGTCGGTCTGGCGATGCGGCTGCAGTACTTTGGCCACCGGGACGCCGGCATCCCATAGGCGCCGGACGATCTCGTCGCCGCCGCGATCCTGACACCACGCGCCGAGATGCTCGTCGATCAGGTCGTGCTGTTCTCGCCGGCCAGCTGCATCGAACAGCCCGGAATCCATTGCCCACGGCGGCCGGCCCAGCGCCTCACACAACCCCGCCCACTGCTCATCGTCCGCCACGGCGACCGCGACCCAGCTGTCCAGACGACCGAATTCGTCGACATCGGCTGTGCGGTAAAGATTTTGGGGCGCCGAGGTCGGCCCTCGATTACCTGCCCGTTGTAGCAACGCCCCGTACGCGGAGTATTCGATGACCTGCTCGGCGGCAATGTTGAGTGCGGCATCGATCATCGCGGCCTGGATCAAAGCTCCTTGCCCGGTGCGGCGCCGGTGCTCGAGCGCCAGCAGCAGCGCGTTGACCGCATGCACGCCGGCGTTCGGGTCGCCAACCGAGTACGGCTCGTAGGGGTTTCGGTCCGGATAGCCGGTCAGCCAGCTCACCCCCGACGCGGCCTCGATGACGTAGGCGAATGCCGGGTTGTCTCGCCACGGCCCGTCCAGTCCGAACCCGGGCATCCGCAGCAGGATCACGTCGGGCGAGAGCGCCTGGACTGCCGCGAAGTCCAGGCCGATCTGGTCCAGCACCCGAGGCGTGAAGTTCTCCACGACGACATCAGAGGTTGCCATGAAGCGGCGCAACACGTCCCGCCCCACTGAGGTCTGCAGGTCGAGGGTCAATCCTTTTTTATTCGTGTTGAGAGCCGAAAAGATCGGCGACTTTTCCCACCATCGGTCCTCGGTAACCGGTATTCCGGCGATCAGGCGAGTGCCGTCCGGTTTGCGAGTGGACTCGACATGGATTACCTCGGCCCCGAGCATGGCGAGAAAATGCGTGCAGCTCGGACCGGCCCAGAAGGTCGTCATGTCCAGCACACGTAGGCCCTCGAACGGCAGCCGATCCACAGTGTCCGGCAGCGTCAACGGCTTCCGCGGCGGCCGACCGGCCCGGCGGTGCTGCGCGGTGTGCTCACCGAGGCGCGGGGCGGGTTGCGGCCGTCGAAGTAGCGCTGGTCGCATCCGATAGGGATGGTCGGGCTGACGGAACCCGTCGCGGGGGTTGGCGACGAATGACCGTCGCTGCCGGAAGTGGTCGAACTCGGCGATGTTGGCGCCGTTCGCCACCGGTGCGTTGGGAATCCGGAAGCCGGTGGCGACGTCGAGGATCTCGTCAACGGTCTGGCCGGCAAACCACGCATAGATCTCCTCGGCCTTTTCGTTGGCCTGCTCGGTGATCGATACCGGTAGGTCCTCGTCGATCCAGTCCTGGCGTCCGATCATCGCGCACAGGTCGAACCATTGCTGAGCGGTTCCACATCCCACGTCCACCAGCCCGTCCCTGGCCCGGGCGATCCCTGGGACGGTGACCTTGCGGGCATCGCGCCACGGCCGCCCGAGCATCTGGAAATAGGTGACCGGGTAATAGGTGAGCCCCAATATCTGCGCTTCGAGCATGGACAGATCGATGAGCTCACCCGCACCACACTCAATCTGCCGTAACCGCGATGCCAATGTCGCCGCGCTGGCATAAGCGCCGGCGAGATACTCACCGACCTGCCCACCGACGAATGTCGGCGCGCGGTCGGGCGATCCGCGACCAAGCCCGACGATTCCGCCCGACCACGCCTGCAGGGTGAATTCGGTCGCCGGACGATCCCGCCACGGGCCTTCGAGCCCGAACGGGGTAATGGACGTGACGATCAGGTGCGGATGAGAACGACGCAGCGCGGCGGGCATGAATGCGTCGCACTCGGCCACCGTCGAACCACGCGACCACACCACCGCGTCGGCGGAGGCCAATAGATCGCTGACGAACCTGACGTCGCCGTCGATGCCCGGATCGGCGACGACACTATGCTTGGAACACGCCAGGAAACCGAACAAGGCGCCGTCACTGGCGGGTTCGATGTGCGCCCCGGACGCCGACCAGCTGCGCAGCGGATCACCTTGTGGTGACTCGACTTTGATCACCCCCGCACCGCCATCGGCCAACAGCTTGGTGCAGTAGGCCCCGGCGATGCCGCTAGAGAGTTCGACGATGGTGTAGCCGTGCAGCGGGCCGGCCTCAGGCGACGGCCGCCCGTTCTCCGCCATTTTCAAGCGCCGACAGCGACGTTGGCCGACGGGCTCGATGTCAGGATTTCAGGGCCATCGGTCGTGATCAACACCGCCTCGCGCCCAAACACCGCGCCAACACCTTCTTGCCAGACATAGCCGGTAACAGCGAGCACCATCCCCGCCTCCAGGCGTTCCCCGGCAGCTGTCGCCGGCAAGTGCTGCGAAACGACCGGGGGGTCGAATCCCAGGCCCAGGCCTCGGGCAATCGGCATCGGCGGCAGCTGCTCCCCCGCAGCCTGGTAGGCGGCCAGCAGGTCGGTACCCGGCGCGCCCGGTCGGCATGCGTCATACAGCCTGTGCCACAGGGTATCCCATCGCCGATACAGATCGGCAGCACCGCTGGGTTCGCCGACAGGCCAGGTGCGTCCGACCTCGCCGGTATACCCGTTGTCCAGCACGCCCGCGGAGAACGCCACTAAGTCGCCGGGCTCAACCCGCCCGTCCTCACTCGCGCGTCGCCACGGGTGATCCCGTGAGGTCACCCAGGCAGCATCTTGGGTCGACGGGGTGCTCACCCCGCCCGCCGCCATGGCCTCTAGCAGGACGCCGGCCAGCGTCTTCTCGCCGACCCCCGGTCGCAGCTCGGCGACTGCCGCGGCCAACCCGACTTCGGCAACCCGGATGGCCTCGCGAAGCGCGCTCACCTCCTCGGCGGTCTTGATCCGCCGGGCGGCCCGCATGGCCAGCTCACCGTCGACCAGCTCGGCGTTAGGGAAAGCCACCGGCAGCAGCTGCGCAAACCCCGGTGAAAGCGCATCGGTGCCAACACGTTTGGCAGTCGCTGCGCACTCGATACGCTTGAGCACCGAAATCGTGTTCATCGGATTCCAGGTAATGCCGTAAAGATTCTCGTGCGGGATGTCGTCCGGAACTCCCTCGTCCCAGGTGCTGAGCAGATGGATCGCCCCGGTCCGACGGACGAGCACGCAGGTGGGTCCGAATGGGCGGGTGCCTGCCACCCAGAGCTGCGGCGCACCAGAGACGTAGCGCACGTTGGCCTGCCGACCCAGCACCAGCACGTCGAGGTCGTGCTTTTCCATCTGGGCCAGTGCCCGCTCCCGACGACCTGCGCGCAGCGCGCGGTCGTCCGGCAGAACCTCAGTCGCCATCGGCGCTACTCCTTCTCATCGCTTCGCTCTGCATCGTCGTCAGCGCTAGCCATCGGCGCTACTCCTTCTCATCGCTTCGCTCTGCATCGTCGTCAGCGCTAGCCATCGGCGCTACTCCTCTCCCCCGCAAGCGGGTGGTGCCCCCACATCGCTGCTCTGCTCTGCATCGTCGTCAGCGCTGGCCATAGGGGTGATAGGGGTAGTCGGTCAAGGGGATCCAGCCTTCCTCGGTGATGACGATGATCTCTTCGCTGCGATAGCCGCCGGTGCCGTCCTCCCACACCACCGGTTCCAGGACCAACACCATCCCCGGCTCGAAGACGAAGTTCTCATCGAACTCGTCACCGAGATCGGTTCCGATCATGGGCGTTTCGGCGGCGTTGACACCGATGCCGTGTCCCAGATAGAAGTGCGGCAACCATGGTCGGGTACCGCCGTTGGCATTGGTGGCCGTTCTGCCCAACTCGGCGGCGGTGGCACCCGCGCGGGTCACGTCGAGCACCGCGTCCATGATTTCCCGCCACTTGGCGAATTGCGCTTGCTGGCGGGGTGTCGGTTCAGCGCCGACCACCCAGGTGCGGCCGAAATCAGAGCAATAGCCCGCGTAAGTGATACTGACATCGGTCCACAGCACGTCACCGGCGACCAGCTCGCGCTCAGTTGTCAACAGCGGCAATGCCAAATCACCATGGGTGGTCCAGACCCCGGCTGCCTTGGATTGCGGCATCACCTGCCAGATCGGTTCCAGCATGCTGGCCATCGCGCCCAGCTCGAAGGCGCGGCGCATGAAGCCGGCCGACAGGTCGATCTGGCGAATCCCGGGTGCCAGCGCGGCCTGCACGTCGACCATCGCTTCGTCGGTGATCCGGCACGCGGTACGCATGCAGGACAACTCGTCGGGAGTCTTGATGAGCTTGGCGGCGCCGACAATCTGCGCGGCGTCAGCGGGCCGCCCGGACGGGAAAAGTCGCGACTGCGCGCGCCGCATCGCGCCGGTGAGTTCGTCCACGGCGAGCACCGCCCCGACCGGAATCAGGTCCTCGACCACCCGCGCGAAGCTCTCCACACCTTCGTCGAACTCGAGATAAACCGGGCCGTGCAGGTGGTCGGCCGGCAGCCCCGATTCCGACGCGGCCCCCTCACGGAACGGCAGAAACAGGTGCGGATACGGGTCGTCGGCGAGCACCACCGCGACCGGACGCTCGACATAAGACAATCCTGCGTCACCCAACGGCCAGCTCACCCCGGTGGCGTAGACGACGCTGTTGTTTCCGAGCAGGATCAAGGCATCCACGCCGCGGTCGGCCATCGCCGAGCGCAGCCGCGCGCCGGTCTCGCGCCGCATCCGATCGAGATCGGGTGTGTCCGGGATGTCGAGCGCAGACGTTGGTGCGGCCAGGAACGAAGTGATCGAAGTCATCTAGCAGCCTTAAACACCCAGGAATTCGGTGATATTGCCGCTCACGATCCGCGCCGCTGCCTCAGCGCCGACCGACTCGACAACCGCGGCCAACGACTTCTCGGAATAGCCAAAGGTGCTTTCGTTGTGCGGATAATCGCTAGACCACATCACCTTGTCGACGCCGATCTGGTCGATCAACTTCAGTCCGAGCGGGTCGACCATGAACGATGCGCTCATGTGGTTGTCCCAGTAGTAGCGAACGTCATGCTCCAGCGGCCGATTGAACATGTGCTGATACGACGCCACCAGATGCTCGGCGTCCTGCAAAGCCCATGGCACCCATGCGATTCCACCCTCGAACCAGCCGATCCGCAGCCTTGGGTGATCGTCGAGAATCCCGGAGAAGATGTACTTGGCGAACTGTTCGCGGAATCCGTCGATATTGATCATCATGCCGACGACGACGCTGTTGAACTGACACGGGCTCTTCGGCGGGGTCTCGCCGATGTGGTGGGCCACCGGGAGGCCGGCGTCTTCGATCTCGTCCCATACCGGCTTCATCCCGGTGCTGGCGTAGTCGATCGGATTGCCTTCGTCGTCCTTGCCCGGGTTGAGTGGCAGCAGGAAGGTCTTGAGCCCCAACGATTTCAGCTCCGCAAGCGTCCGGCGAGTGCCTTGTGGATCCCACCAGTTGATCAGGCCCGCGCCGTAGAAATGGCCGTTGGAACGCTCCTGCAACTCGGCGATGTACTCGTTGTAGATGCGGAACGCGAGCTCGCGAAGTTCCTTGTCCGGGTAGTGGAACAGCGCCAGGATGGCATTGGGGAACGCCAGTTCCTTCTCCACACCGTCCTCGCGCAGCTCCTGAATCCGGGCCTCGATGTTGGTACTGGCGGCCCCGGGCAGGTCGTCGTACTGCATCAACACCGCGCTGAAGTCGCCGGGCAAGAACGACTGTCCTTTACGCCCGACTTGGTAGGCGCCGTCCTCGTACCAGATTCGCGGCGCCTTGTCCTTGAGGGCCTCTGGAAAACGCTGATAGAAAATATCGTCGGCCAGCGAAATGTGGTTATCCGCAGAGAAAACCACGGTTCCTTCCGGCAGGCCCACGTTCGTGCCGTTGGCGTGGCCGTGCCGATCCTTGGGTGCGCCAAATCCTCCGGGCGGGTAGAGCGAGACGGCGCTTGTTTGAGTCGACATCATTGACACTCCAATCGGATCCACACGTTTTCAACAGTAGTCATTTCGGATCGCTTGGTGAACGGATTCACCAGGTCACCGGTAGTTCATAGACGCCGTATGCGAGCCGGTCGTGCTTGAACGGAATGTCTTCGATCGGCACGGCCAGCGCCAGTGTAGGGATGCGGCGAAGCAGCGTGTGAAAGACGATCTGCAGTTCGGCCCGGGCCAGCTGCTGACCGACGCATTGGTGCCTGCCGTAGCCGAATGCGACGTGCTGGCCGGCGCCCGAGCGATGAAGGTACAGCCGCTCGGGTTCGGCAAATGCGTTGGCATCCCAGTTCGCCGGCGCCAAGTCGATGATGATCCCTTCACCGGCGCGGATCACCTCGCCGTCGATTTCGATATCCTCAGCGGCGACGCGGCGCTGCCCGTTCTGAATGATGGACAGGTAGCGCAATAGCTCCTCGACCGCGTTGGCGACGACTTTCGGGTCGTCGGTGTCACGCAGCACGGCCGCCTGCTCCGGGTATTGCAGCAAGGCCAGCACGCCGAGGCCGATCATGTTGGCCGTGGTTTCGTGCCCGGCGATCAGCAGCCCGGTACCCAGCTGCGCGGCCTCCTTGACGCTGAGCTCTCCCGCCTTGACCCTTTCGGCCAAGTCCGACACCGCATCTGCCGAATCTTCCAGTGGAGCCTCCATCTTCGACTCGACCAGCTGGGCAAGATATTTGTGCAGACTCATCGCACCTTTGACGGTGTCCTCACCGGTCGCGTAGCGCGCAAGCCCGATATTGGCGTGGTGCTGAAACATCTCGGCGTCCTCATACGGGACGCCCAGCAACTGGCTGATCACCAGGGACGGCACCGGCAGCGCCAGCGCCGTGACGATGTCGCCCGGCTGCGGTCCGGCCAGCATTGCGTCGATGTGCTCGTCGGTGACCCGCTGGATCACCGGCCGCAGGCCTTCGACCCGCTTGAAGGTGAACGGCTTCGACAGCATTCGCCGAAACCGCGTGTGCTCTTCGGCGTCAGAGGTGAAGACCGACCTGGGGCGCTTGTGCACCGTCGACAACATGCCCTCGTTCCAGTGCGGAAAGCCGGGCCGCCGGTCATCGACGCTGACGCGGGAGTCAGAGAACAGCGTCCGCACTTCGTC
Organism: uncultured Actinomycetota bacterium; assembly: GCA_963751315.1. GTDB lineage: Bacteria > Actinomycetota > Actinomycetes > Mycobacteriales > Mycobacteriaceae > Mycobacterium. Next base: position 63,774 of record CAVVUH010000015.1, read on the forward strand.
GTATCCGGTGATGAGCCATGGTGTGCTGCCGTCCCAGATCCTGACTCTGGACAGCGGCCGCGCCGCTCCGAGTTCCATCACCTCCGGCGGCGGGGCGAACGGGCAGCCGGCTGCCCTTCCCATCGGATATTCCGGGGCGTCAGGAACCGCCTCGGTTGCGGTGCCGGTGAGGGTGTCGGACACTTCTCACTCCTCGATGTCGATGGCCAGTGCGGGGCAACCCGCGGCGGCCTTGCGGGCGTTGTCAGCCTGTTCGGCGGGCGGGTTCTCGTTCAGCAGAACGACGACTCCGTCATCGTCGCGCTGGTCGAAAAGTTCGGGAGCGTGCATCACGCAGTTGCCTGACGAAGCGCATTTGTCTTGGTCCACAGTCACTTTCATAGCTTTCTACAGCCAGCTTCCTCTAATCGTGCGGGGTGACCGGCGCCAGCCAGAGTCCCACCACCGCGTCGATCAGACCGGAACCGGCGGCCTGCCACGACGAACCCGGCACGGATGCGCCTGCGGCCATTGCCCTCTCACGCTCGGCACAGGTGTGCATCAGTAGGTTCCGGGCCATCAGATTGCGTTCCACCCGAACCTCGATTGGCAACTCGGGAAGGCACCGGTTGATGCCGTCGATCACCTGGACCAGTGATTCAGATGTGAGCGCATCTTTCACCACGATGTTGTAGTAGGCCGGATCGGTCATCACTTGCGCGGCGAAGCGCGCATACCAGGTCGGGTTGCCGAGCGCTGCGAGGTGGTCGGTCAGTGGACGTACCAGACACGCCACCCAGCTCCGCATATCGTCGCCGGCCCCCGATTGCAGCGTCTCGGCGACCATGCTTTCGCGCAGCTGCTCGATGGCCACCCGATGCCGCTGCTCAATGGCCCGCACCAAATCGGTTTTGGTGCCGAAGTGGTAGCCGACCGCGGCATTGTTGCCCTGACCGGCAGCCTCGCTGACCTGCCGATTAGAGACTGCGAAGACGCCATGCTCAGCGAATAGCCGCTCGGCCGCGGTCAGGATCGCCTCCTGGGTGGTGCTGGCCCGGTCGCTGCGCGCAGCCCTAGCGGTGGTCACCTGGCCAGTCAACGCTGCGACGTCGATTAAGTCAAGCGATTGATTTAATTTTTCGCCTCGCTGCGACGCCGAATCACCTTTCCGGCGACGGTGCCGCCGTCGACGGGCAACACGGTCCCGGTGACATACCTGGACCGATCGCCGGCCAAGTACAGCGCGGCCTCCGCGATGTCCCCGGTTGTGCCCTCCCGCTTCAGCGGCCGGTCGGCTCGCATCTGCTCGCGGATCGCATGCTCGAAGCGCGCGAGCTCTTCGGCGGACTTCTCGGACGTCGTCGTGGCCAGCAGCGGTGTCGGTATGTTGCCGGGCGCGATCGCGTTGACCCGAACCTCGTAGTGCGCCAACTCGATCGCGGCGGACTTGGTGAACATGATGACCGCCGCCTTGGATGCGCGGTAAGTCATCACGCCGCCGCCGGCCTGGATGCCGCCGATCGACGACATGTTGATGATCGACCCGCCGCCGCTGGTCGCCATCTGCCGGGCCGCGTCGCGGGTGCCGGCCATCACGCCCAACAGGTTGACCGACATGACCCGCTGGAAGTCGGCGAGATCGTCGTCAAGGAAGCTGCGGTGCATCCTGCTGGAGACGCCGGCGTTGTTCACCATCACGTCCAACCCACCGAAGGTCTCGACGGCGCCTGCGACCAGCGTGCCGACCTGATCGGGGTCGGAGACGTCGGTCAACCGAAACGCCGCGTCGGCGCCCAGGGTGCGGGCGAGATCTTCGCCGCGATCGCGCTCGACGTCGGCGATCACCACCCGCGCGCCTTCCGCCAGAAACTTCTCGACGATGCCGGCACCGATGCCCGAAGCGCCGCCGGTGACGATCGCGACCTTGCCGGTCAGTTCGTTGACCATGTCGAAGAGTTAATCGGCGCGGCATCGGTTAAGTCAAGCGATTGATTTAGCCATGGGTCGCCGACCGCTTCACCATGTGCTACGTTCGCCTCGGTGAGGCGATTTGTTGGCGTCGAATTCTCCCGGTGTTGGCCTCGAGCAGCCACGCTCCCGTATCTCGGCAGGATCTCGTGGTCCGGCCCGAGCTGGTGACGCAGTGAAAGTAGTCATCACCGACGTTCAAAGGAACCGATTTGAAACTCAACCGATTTGGCGCGGCGCTGAGTGTGCTGGCCACCGGTGCGCTGATGCTGTCCGCGTGTGGAAATAACAACGCTACGAATGAAGGCGGCGCGACGTCTGGTTCGGCTGGTTCGTCAGCGGCCAATGTTAGTTGTGGCGGGAAGCAGACGCTGAAAGCCAGTGGATCCACAGCGCAGGCGAATGCGATGGCCCGATTCGTCAACGCCTTCGAACAGGCGTGTTCGGGTCAAACCTTGAACTACACAGCCAATGGCTCGGGTGCTGGAATCAATGAATTCGTCGGCAATCAAACCGATTTCGGCGGGTCGGATGTAGCGCTGAGCGACGACGAACACAGCAAAGCCCAGCAGCGGTGCGGTTCGCCGGCCTGGGACCTGCCCACCGTGTTCGGCCCGATCGCGGTGACCTACAACGTCAACGGCGTGACCTCATTGAATCTGGACGGGCCGACGGCGGCGAAAATCTTCAACGGGACCATCAAGACATGGAACGACCCGGCCATCACGGCGCTCAACGCCGGCACCGCGCTGCCCACAACGCCGATACACGTCGTCTTCCGCAGTGACCAGTCGGGAACGACGGAAAACTTCCAGCAATACCTCGATGCCGCATCGAACGGTGCATGGGGCAACGGCGCCGGAAAGTCGTTCAACGGCGGTGTCGGTGAAGGCGCCAAGGGCAACGATGGCACCTCCGCGGCCATCAAGAACACCCCGGGATCAATCACCTACAACGAATGGTCGTTCGCCCAGGCGCAGAACCTGAACGTGGCCAAAATCGTCACGTCGGCGGGTCCCGACCCGGTGTCGATCAGCGCCGACTCGGTGGGCAAGACGATCGCGGCGGCAAAGATCAAAGGACAGGGCAACGACCTGATGCTCGACACGGTGTCGTTCTACAAGCCGACCCAGCCGGGCGCCTATCCGATCGTGCTGGCGACTTACGAGATTGTCTGCTCCAAGTATCCCGACAGCCAGGTCGGCACGGCAGTGAAGGCGTTCCTTCAAGCCACCATCGGTCCCGGTCAGAATGGGTTGGCGGACAACGGATATATCCCCATTCCCGACGCATTCAGGTCGAGGTTGTCGGCCGCGGTCAACGCCATCGCGTGATCCAGGGCCATCGTGTCAACCGCGACGACGCCTGCGCTGACGGCTAGCGACGCAGATAAGGCACGGCGGGGCGACCGACTGTTCGAGTCGGTCGCCGCCCTCGCCGGCTCGACGATCATGCTCGCGATCGCTCTGATCGCGATCTTCCTGCTGGTCCATGCCATCCCATCACTGCGCGCCAACCACGCGCATTTCTTCACCAGCGCGCAATTCGATACCACCCACAGCAACAACCTGGCGTTTGGTATCCGTGACCTCTTCATGGTGACGGTGCTGAGCTCACTATGCGCCCTGGCCTTAGCGGTACCGGTTTCGATCGGGATCGCCGTGTTCCTCACGCAATATGCGCCGGCAAGACTGTCACGCCCTTTCGGCGCGTTAGTCGACCTGCTCGCCGCGGTGCCGTCGATCGTCTTCGGGTTGTGGGGGATTTTCGTGCTGGCACCGCAACTCGAGCCGATGGAAGCATTTCTCAACCGTGACCTGGGATGGTTATTTCTGTTCAAGGGTGGCAACGTTTCATTGGCCGGCGGCGGCAATATCTTCACCGCCGGCGTCGTCCTTGCCGTGATGATCCTGCCCATCATCACCTCGGTATCGCGAGAAGTGTTCCGGCAGACCCCGAATACTCACATCGAAGCGGCGCAAGCACTGGGTGCGACAAAGTGGGAGGTGGTGCGGATGACCGTGCTGCCGTTCGGTCGTAGCGGTGCCGTCGCTGCATCGATGCTCGGATTGGGCCGCGCTCTGGGCGAAACCGTGGCCGTGTTGATCATCTTGCGCGCGTCAGCCCGTGCCGGGAATTGGTCGCTTTTCGACGGTGGCTACACGTTCGCCTCCAAAATTGCCTCTGCGGCGAACGAATTCAGTGAGCCACTGCCGACAGGTGCCTACATCTCGGCTGGATTCGTGCTGTTCGTCCTCACGTTCATCGTCAACGCAATCGCCCGCGCAATCGTTGGCCGGGCGGTCAAGCAATGAGCGTCTCCACCCTCAACCTGCCCGTCAAAGGTGCGGCGGTTCAGCCGGTAAGTATCGGGCGGCGGATCAAAAACAACATCGCGACGGTGCTTTTCGTCGTTTCCTTTGTCAGCGCGTTGGTGCCGCTGGTGTGGCTGCTGTGGGTTGTCATCCAACGAGGCTGGTACGCCATCACGCAGCCCGGATGGTGGAGCCACTCACTGCGCGGAGTGCTACCGGAGCAGTTGTCCGGCGGGGTTTATCACGCCATCTATGGGACCCTGGTGCAGGCTGGGGTGGCGGCTATCCTGGCCATACCACTGGGATTCATGACCGCGGTGTACTTGGCGGAATACCGTTCCCGTCGGCTGGCGCGGTTCACCAGCTTCATGGTTGACGTGCTGGCCGGGCTGCCCTCGATCGTGGCGGCGCTGTTCATCTTCAGCCTGTGGATCGCCACCCTGGGATTCCAGCAGAGCGCCTTCGCGGTGTCGCTCGCGTTGGTCTTGCTGATGTTGCCGGTCGTGGTGCGGTCATGCGAGGAGATGCTCAAGTTGGTGCCCGACGATCTGCGAGAAGCCAGCTACGCCTTGGGTATTCCGAAATGGAAAACCATCATGCGGATCGTCGTCCCGATCGCGATGCCGGGCATCATCTCCGGCGTCTTGCTGTCGGTCGCGCGTGTTATGGGGGAAACCGCGCCGGTGCTGGTGCTGGTTGGCTACAGCCGCTCCATCAACGTCGACATCTTCAACGGCAACATGGCATCGCTGCCGCTGTTGATCTACACCGAACTCAACAATCCCGAACACGCCGGCTTCCTGCGGGTTTGGGGCGCCGCTCTGACATTGATCCTCGTCGTGGCGGTGGTCTACCTGGTGGCCGCCGCCGCCAACCGGGTGATCGCCATCCGCCGGCGCTGAAGCACGCGGCTCAGGCAGCTCCGTCGGCATCTCACCAGAAACTCCAGCAGCAACGCGTTGACGATCGACGGCTGCTCAATCTGTGGGCAGTGGCCGGCCGCCTCGACCACAGCCGACCGCCCCTGCGGAATCTGGTCGGCGATCTCTTTCGCCCAGCCGAGCGGAAGGAGCTTGTCGCACCCGCCCCCGACCACAAGCGTCGGCACTAAGACACGCTCGTAGGCCCGTCTGCTCGACGGGGTCGGTGGCGGCTCAGCGCCGGGCCGGTGAAAACGCGCCGCCGCGACCGCCTCCCACGCACCGGGTGCGGTGCTGGATTCGTACCGGCGCCGCACATAATCCTCGTCGGCCGGATAGGACGGATCGTGAAACAGCGCCTCGACGATACTGCGCATGGCCGGCACTGTCGCGTCGTAATCGTAGAGCGCCTCCATGTAGTGGTTGCGCTGGATTTCGCCGCCGCCACAGATAGCGACCATGCTGCGCATCGGCAAGGCCGGCGACTCCGATGTGGCGTCGACGAGCAGCATGATGGCGCCCATCGAATTGCCGATGAAATGCGCCGAGGCGATGGACAGCTCGCTGCAGAAGCGGGCGACATGGCGGATCCGCATGCCACGCCCGTCGTTGAAATCGATGACTTTGGCTGATTGCCCGAAGCCCAACATGTCTGGCGCCAGTACTCGATACCGGGCGGCGAGCGCGGCTATGGTTCTCTCCCAGCCGAGTTCGGCGCTCACGCCGAACTCACCACCGTGCAGCAGGACTACCGGATCGCCGTCGCCGGCCTCCAGGTAGCTGGTGATCAGCCCGTCGACCACGACAGTTTTGCGTCGAAACTCCATGGCGGGCACCTCAGTTCGGATCGAGCGGGCCGACGGGTTTGGTGGTCGTCGCATGGACCAGTAGTTCGGCCAGCTGCTGCGGCCGACTCAGGAACGGACAGTGCGACGTGTCGATGGTCAACTGCTCGACGCCGAGTCGCTGGGCCACCACATCTGCCAGCCAACGGGGCATCGAGCGGTCCTGCAGGCAGCGAATGAAGCTGCGGGGCAGATCGGCCTGCCAGAACCGCGGGATAGACACCGGCGCCACCGTAGTTTCGCCGAAGCGTTCCGGGCCAAGCCGCTCGAACGCCCAGCGGGCGGTCGGCTCGTCGCAGTCATGCCAAAAGTACTCCCACGCGCCTTGCAAGTAGGCGAAGGTCATCGCGCCGTCCTCGCTGAAATGCAGATAGCTCAGCATCTTTCCGGCGTCGCCGTCGAACTCGCCGTCTTCGGCGTTGCGCATCGTCATGGCCTCCGGGAAGCTACGGCCTTCGCGAGGCAGTGCGGCGGCCAGGTAGACAATGTGGCTGACCAGATCTGTCGCGGCGTCAGCGGCCAGCGTCGCATCGAACCCGCCGCCCGAATGCCCGACCAGCACATCACCGGGCTGCAGTACCGAGACGATGGCCTCTCTGCGGTTGTCGAGGGTCGACTCCTCGTTCAACCGGTCGCCGTGACCGGGCAGGTCGACCGCGACCGCTCTATGGCCGAGCCGCTGGAGTTCGGGGATCGTGCGGCTCCAGCACCACGCGGCGTGAAACCCGCCGTGCACCAGTACAAATCGCATGGTTCGTCCGCTACCTGGCGACCTGGCCCGGGCCCGACCGCGCGAACGTCAACAACTGCGTCGCCAATAGGTCCAGTTGATTGGCGACAGTCACGTCGATCAGTTCGCCCGCCTCGTCCCAGATTTGATCGGCCGAGTTGATCGCGACGCCGAGAGGAGTCGGCCAGGTCCGCAGTGCATGACCGATGCCGGCCAGGCACTGGCGCAACGCTCGTTCGGTCGATGAGTTCGACCTCAGGGTGCCGCCGAGGCCGACAACCAGCGGCCCCTGGCCTTTCGGGCCTTCCGTCAACATCGACCGTGCCCTCCTCACTTGACCGCGATGGGATTCACCGGAGAGCCCACCGCGCCAACGATTCTCAACGGTGGCGCGATGAGCTGAAACTCGTACACACCATCAGCCGCACAGTCCGCCGCCAGCGCGGTGAGATCCCAGTACTCGCCGAGCATCAGCCCCATGTCCCGCAAGCACAGCATGTGCATGGGCAAAAACGTTCCCTCGACGCCGGACACCGGGTCTTCGACCATCAGGTTATCGGCCGCCACAGCAGCGATCTTGTGATCATGCAGCCAGGATGCACACCGCCAGTCCAATCCCGAGCCGAGTTCACCCCCGTTGCCGGTCTCCAGAAACCTTGCCCACCAGCCGGTTCTGATCAACACGATGTCGCCGCGGCCAACCGTCACGCCCTGCGACCGAGCGACGTCGTCAAGCTCGGCCGCGGTGATCGGGTTGCCGAGTTCAAGAAAAGTCTGCGCACCGCGATGACGAACGAGATCTAGCAACACGCCACGCGAGATGATGCCCTTGCCGTCGACCTTGTCGATTCCGCAGTGGAATGCGCCGAGACTGGTCACCGAGTCTGCCGGGAAGCCGTTGTAGAGCTGGTCGTCGTAATAGACGTGGGAGAGCGCGTCCCACTGGGTGGCCGCCTGCAGCGGCATGATGATCATGTCGTCGTTGAAACGAAATGGATTGTCCTGGAAGTATTTCCCAAGCTCTCGCGCACCGGGGTTGGTGGCCCAGTCCGCCCCGTAGCGAGCCAGCGTGTTCACATCGCCACCGTCCACCGTCATCACATGGATCGGGTTGTGCCGAAACTTGAATGCCCCCTGCGGACCCGACGAGCCGAAGTCCACGCCCAACGGAAACACCTTGCCGTGCTTGACCAGACTGGCCGCTTGGGCGACCTTGTCCGCGGTGATGAAGTTCAGCGTCCCGAGCTCGTCGGCGTGTCCCCACCTTCCCCAGTTGCGGACATCGCCGGCGACTCGGCGGAAGTCGGTCAGACTGGCCACAGTGCTTGCCCTTCCTCGAGCTCACGCGCGACTGCGGCGCCGATATTGCCGCCGTCGACCCAGAGCACTTGGCCCGAGATATAGCTGGCGGCTTGGCTATTCAGGAACACCAGGACAGCGGCCTGTTCGGCCGGGTCGGCGACCCGGCCCAATGGTTGGGGGATGTCATCAAGGTATTGCTGGCCGTAGGCGGTGCGGAGCTGGTCGAGAATCGGGGTCTCGGTAACGCCCGGTCCAGTGCAGTTGATGCGAATACCTCGAGCACCGAGCGCAGCGGTATTTCTCATGGTGTAAAGGATGATCGCTTCTTTGGATAACCGGTAGCCGCCGTCGGCCAACGCGTCCGGATGGCGGTGACACCACTGAATTCCCTCGGGCATCGTGCGGGTGTTCAGCAGCCCGCCGACGACCTGCTGATGCTCCCGGTAGGCGGCCGCCGCGAGCGAGGACACACTCACGATGGACGATCCGGCCGGCATCTGCTCCAATAACGCCTCGGTGACCTGGCGTAAGCCGAGGAAGTTGATCGTGACGACGAGCAACGGATCGCCGATGCCGGAGGAGACGCCGGCGATGTTGAACAACGCATCGACGTCCCGGCCAATCGACGCGACAGCGCGGTCGATGGATGACGGATCGGTCAGGTCAAGAGCGTGGAATTCGGCGATGTCGGTATTGGGCGCATGCTTATCCAACCCGACGACGTCGGCCCCGAGCTCGGTGAGCTGCCTGACGACGTGGGCCCCGATCCCCGACGCACACCCGGTCACGACGGCACGGCGACCGTCGTAACGCCACAGCTCGTCGATCTGTCCCAAGTGTCAGACAACTTCCGGTTTCACGACTGCTGCTCTTTCTGCTCTTTGAGACGCTGCGCAGCCTGGACGCGACCTTCGTTGATTTCGGCCATGGCCTCGGGGATCTCGCTCGCGGTGAACTTTCCTCCGCGGCCGGTGGGCAGGCCGCCGAACGAGTAGCCCTGGTCAAAGTGCGGGGCGGTCGACTCCGGACGACGCGCCTCGATCTTCTCGATGACCGGCGCTAACCGCTTGGCCTTGTCGGCCACCGCCTTTGCATCGCGCTCGATGAATTCGGGCAGCACTTCTTTACCCATCAGCTCGATGGATTCCATAGTGCCTTCGTGGCTGCGCGGGTTGAGCAGCAAGATGATCTCGTCGACGCCACTCTCCTCGTAACCGCGCAGGAACTCCCGAACGGTGGCCGGCGAGCCGATGGCTCCGCGACCGGGACCGTAGGCCAGCGTCGGATCCTTGTCGACCTCTTCGAGATACCGCTTCCAGACTCCGGTCCGCCCGGGCGTGTGGATGCCGGTCATGTAGTAGTGCATGATCCCGAACGAGAAGAATCCGCCACCCAATCCGAGGCGCTCGAGTGCCTGCTCGTCGGTGCGGGCGACCATCATTGACAGGTCACCTCCGATGGCAAGGATGTTCGGGTTGATTTGCGGGGTGATCGGGACGCCGCTTTCCTCGAGTTCCTTGTAGTAGCCGTTCACCCGCTGGGTGAGCGGACCAGGGCCGGTGTAAGCGAAACTCAGCGCCCCGATGCATTTCTGGGCGGCCATCTGCACCGATGCTGGCCTGGTGCAGGCGACCCACACCGGCGGGTGCGGCTTCTGTAACGGCTTGGGGATGACGTTGCGAGCCGGCATCTCGATGTGCTCACCCTTGAACCCGGTGAAGGGTTCTTCGATCATGCAGCGGATCGCCACCTCCAGCGCCTCTTCCCATTGGGCACGCTTGTCGGCGGGGTCGATACCGAAGCCTCCCAACTCACCGATCGAGGAGGATTCGCCGGTGCCGAACTCGACTCGTCCGTCGGAAATCAGATCGAGGGTGGCGATACGTTCGGCGACCCGGGCGGGATGGTTGACAGCCGGCGGGAGGTGCATGATGCCGAATCCCAGCCGGATGTTTTTGGTCCGCTGGCTGGCTGCGGCCAGAAACATCTCCGGAGCGGTCGAGTGACAGTATTCCTCAAGGAAGTGGTGCTCGGTCAGCCACACCGTGGAGAAACCGGCCTTGTCGGCCGCTTCGACCTCGTCGAGGCAGTCCTTCAGCAGCTCGTGCTCGTCGTCCGGCTGCCATGGGCGGGGTAGGGCGAATTCGTAGAACAATGAGATTTTCAACTGGTACCTCCCGGAACAATCGAGTGAGTTGAGCTCGTGTTGACAAGGTGCTTGGCCGCGACGTAGCCGAAAGTCATTGCCGGACCGATGGTCGCGCCGGCGCCGGCGTAGCTGCGTCCCATCACCGCCGCCGATGTGTTGCCCACGGCGTACAGGCCGGGCACGACCGTGTCGTCGCTGCGTAGCACGCGGGCGTACTCATCCGTGCGCAGACCACCGGATGTGCCGAGGTCGCCGAGAACGACTTGAAAGGCGTAGTAGGGCGGTTTGCCAAGCGGATACAGGTTCGGATTAGGCAGGGTGGGGTCTCCGTAGTAATTGTCGTAAACGCTGTCACCTCTGTTGAAATCGTCGTCGCGGCCGCTGTGGGCCAGTTCGTTGAAGCGCGCGGCGGTGTCGCGGAGTTGGCCGGCCGGCACCCCGATCTTGGCTGCGAGTTCTTCCCAGCTCTTCGCCGCTTTGACCACACCCGACTGCAGCCAGGCAGCCGGGATCTTTCGCCCGGTGGGTACGGGCGCGCCCGGGATCTTCGGCAGCGGAAGATGTCCGGCGACGACGTAGCGATTCCACGACCGATGGTCGGTGATAAGCCAGCAGGGGATGTGGGTGACACCGGATTTCTGGCCGTCGATCATGGCGTGGCCGAAGTCCATGTAGGGCGCCGCCTCGTTGATGAATCGCTTCCCCTCGCCGTTGACGATGAACTGCGACGGCATCATTCGCTCATTGAGCATGAATTGCATTCGACCATCGGGCCATTGGATGGCCGGAAACCACCAGGCCTCGTCGAGCAGATCGGCGGCGGCACCG
>CAVVUH010000016.1:0-98051 GCA_963751315.1 uncultured Actinomycetota bacterium
ATGGCGTTGACCCGCTGGATGGCCGCTTCGACGACGAACCCCCGTCGCCGTTGAGCAATATTCGGCTATTCAAACCCCTCTACCAGCTACCAACACCCTGCTCGGCAGCTTGTGGCGACCGGCTGCCGAGAACGCTAACGCCGTAGCGCCCTGACGTACCAGAACGCCATCTCGACTTGGTTGCCGTCGATCTCGCGGCGCCACGTAGCGGGCTCCAGTGATCCGATATCCCAGCCCGCGCCGTCGAGCACGTCGCGCAAGGTCTGCTCGGACACCGCCGGCCGGGGCCATTCCTCGTCCGACGGGTTGGCGTCGGAGAAACAGCTGAGCAGCAGCGTCGCGCCCGGCTTGGTCGCCCGATGCGCCGCGGCCGCATAGCTGCGCTTGCCGTCATCGTCCAGGCAGTGGAACATGCCGCTATCGACGACGGTGTCGAACGCTTCCGTGTAGCCCTCGAGCTTGGTGGAGTCGGTCACCGCGAATGTCACGTTGACCCCGGCGTCTTTGGCCCGCCGTTCGGCGGTGATCAGCGCGGTCGGCGAGATGTCGAGCCCGGTCACATTGTGTCCGCTCTTGGCCAGATAGATGGCGTTGTCGCCGAGCCCGCAGCCAATGTCTAGGACGTCACCGTGCACCCAGCCGCCCTCCTGCCACGCGATGACGTTCTCTTTGGGCGCCTTGGTGTCCCACGGTGGTGTGGCCACAGCGGGAAAGCCTTCGGCCGGGCTTTCGCCGCGGTAAAGGGCGTCGAAATCGAGAACCGGGAAACGAGGGGATTCTGAAGCGGAACTTGCGCCTGTCATTTTCGCCAGCTTAGCCCGATTGCCGCGCTTCTCAGCGGGCCGCCACGCGGCCCGCATCGTCACCGGACGGGCGCGGAATGCTACGCTGCCCGGCAGTCGACATCCTTTAACGATCCGTCCAGAGAGGCGGAGAAGGAGGTCAAGATCTCGCATGGGTGCCGCGGGTGACGCCGCCACCGGCCGCGAACTGATGTCGGCGGCCGACGTCGGCCGCACCATTTCCCGCATTGCACATCAGATCATCGAAAAGACCGCGCTGGACGGTGCCGATGCTCCACGCGTAGTGCTGCTGGGCATCCCGACCCGCGGTGTGATCCTGGCCAAGCGCCTGGCCACCAACATCGGCGAATACAGCGGTGGCTCGCCCTCCAACGTCGCCTGGGGTGCTTTGGACATCACCCTGTATCGCGATGACCTGATGCAAAAGCCACCCCGGCCACTGGAGGCCACCTCGATTCCGGCCGGTGGCATCGACGACGCCCTGGTGATCCTCGTCGACGACGTGCTCTACTCCGGACGCTCGGTGCGCTCGGCTCTGGACGCGCTGCGCGACCAGGGCCGACCGCGAGTCGTGCAGTTGGCCGTGCTGGTCGACCGCGGCCACCGTGAGCTGCCGCTGCGTGCCGACTATGTCGGCAAGAATGTGCCCACCTCGCGCACCGAGAGCGTGCACGTGCTGCTGGCCGAGCACGACGGCCGTGACGGCGTGGTCATCTCCCGGGGGGATGCCTCATGAGCAGGCACCTGCTGGCCGCCGGAGACCTCAGCCGCGCCGAGGCCACCGCCATCCTCGATGACGCCGACCGGTTCGCGCAGGCCCTGATGGGGCGCGAGGTCAGAAAGCTGCCGACGCTGCGGGGCCGCACCGTCATCACCATGTTCTACGAGAACTCCACCCGTACCCGGGTGTCGTTCGAGGTGGCAGGCAAGTGGATGAGCGCCGACGTGATCAACGTCAGCGCGGCCGGATCCTCGGTGGGCAAAGGCGAATCGCTGCGCGACACCGCGCTGACACTGCGGGCGGCCGGCGCCGACGCGCTGATCATCCGGCACCCGGCCTCGGGTGCGGCGCAGCGGCTCGCCGACTGGACCGCCAGCGCCGACGGCGGCCCGTCGGTGATCAATGCCGGCGACGGCACCCACGAGCACCCGACCCAGGCGTTGCTGGACGCGCTGACCATCCGGCAGCGGCTCGGCGACATCGACGGCCGGCGCGTCGTCATCGTCGGCGACATCCTGCACAGCCGGGTCGCCCGCTCCAACGTCATGCTGCTGGCCACCCTGGGTGCCGAAGTGGTGCTGGTAGCGCCGCCGACCCTGCTGCCGGTGGGGATTTCCGACTGGCCAGTCACCGTCTCCTACGATCTCGACGCCGAGCTTCCCGCCGCCGACGCGATGCTGATGTTGCGGGTGCAGGCCGAGCGGATGAACGGCGGCTTCTTCCCGTCCGCGCGTGAGTACTCGGTGCGCTACGGGCTGTCCGAACGGCGCCAGGCGATGCTTCCCGGCCACGCGGTGGTCCTGCATCCCGGCCCGATGCTGCGCGGCATGGAGATTTCCTCGTCGGTGGCTGACTCCACGCAATCAGCTGTGCTGCAACAGGTTTCCAATGGAGTTCACGTGCGGATGGCGGTGCTGTTCCATCTGCTGGTAGGGACAGAGTCAACCGACAAAGAGGTTATGGCATGAGCGTGCTGCTCCGCGGGGTGCGCCCGTACGGTGAGGGCGACCGGGTCGACGTGTTAGTCGACGACGGTCAGATCAGCGCCCTCGGTGCCGAGCTTCCGATTCCGGACGATGCAGATGTCATCGACGCCACCGGGCAGATCCTGCTGCCCGGTTTTGTCGATCTGCACACCCATCTGCGTGAGCCCGGCCGCGAATACGCCGAGGACATCGAAACCGGTTCGGCCGCTGCGGCTCTCGGCGGCTTTACCGCGGTGTTCGCGATGGCCAACACCAACCCGGTCGCCGACAGCCCGGTGGTCACCGACCATGTCTGGCACCGCGGCCAGCAGGTCGGCCTGGTCGACGTGCACCCGGTCGGCGCCGTCACCGTCGGGCTTGCCGGAACCCAGCTCACCGAAATGGGCATGATGGCGGCCGGCGCCGCGCAGGTGCGGATGTTCTCCGACGACGGTAAATGCGTGTACGACCCGCTGGTGATGCGTCGTGCGCTGGAATACGCGACCGGCTTGGGTGTCCTGATCGCCCAACACGCCGAGGAGCCCAGGCTGACCGTCGGGGCCGTCGCGCACGAAGGGCCGAACGCCGCCAAGCTGGGGTTGTCGGGCTGGCCGAGGGCCGCCGAAGAGTCGATCGTCGCCCGCGACGCCTTGCTGGCCCGTGACGCCGGCGCCCGGGTTCACATCTGCCACGCGTCCACCGCGGGCACCGTGGAGATCCTGAAATGGGCTAAGGATCAAGGTATTTCGATCACCGCCGAGGTCACGCCGCATCATCTTCTGCTCGACGACAGCCGACTGGCCAGCTACGACGGCGTGAACCGGGTCAACCCGCCACTGCGGGAAGCCGCCGACGCGGTGGCGCTGCGTCAAGCGTTGGCCGACGGAGTAATCGACTGTGTGGCCACTGATCACGCCCCGCATGCCGAGCACGAGAAATGCGTCGAGTTCGCGGCGGCGCTGCCCGGGATGCTGGGACTACAGACCGCGCTGTCGGCGGTGGTGCAGGCCATGGTCGTTCCCGGTCTGCTGACCTGGCGTGACGTGGCGCGCGTGATGAGCGAGAACCCGGCTCGCATCGCCGGACTGCCCGACCACGGTCGGCCCCTGGAGATCGGCGAACCGGCCAACCTGACCGTGGTGGACCCCGACGCCACCTGGACGGTCGCCGGTCCGGAACTGGCCAGCCGTTCGGCCAACACCCCGTACGAAGCGATGACGCTGCCCGCGACCGTGACCACAACGCTGCTGCGCGGCAAGATCACCGCCCGCGACGGGAAAAGTCCGGCATGAATTCCGGAACACTGGTCGCATCGCTGATCTTCGCTGGGGTGGTGGTGGTCGCGATCGCTTTTGTGATTCAGGCGATGATGCGCGGCTGGCGAGGGCGCGCTCTGCGGCAGGCCGAGATGATCGGCACGCTGCCGCCGGTGCCGGAAACGTTCGGGTCACCGATCGTCGCCCCCACTCGCGGCGTGTATGTCGGCTGCACGCTTGCGCCCGACTGGCACGATCGGGTCGCGGTCGGCGATCTGGGCTACCGCAGCAAGGCCGTGCTGACCCGCTACCCGGAGGGAATCATGGTGCAGCGCAGTGGGGCCAGCCCGATCTGGATTCCGCAGGAGTCGATCACGGCCATCCGCACCGAGCGCGGCATCGTCGGCAAAGTGGTTCCGCCCGGCTTGAATTCGCGCCGGGCGGCGCGGGACCGCGACGGGCAAGCGGCCGCGGCCGAGGGGATCCTGGCCATCCGTTGGCGGCTGCCGTCGGGCACCGAGATCGACCTCGGGTTTCGCGGTAACGATCGCAGCGAGTACGCCCGCTGGCTGCAGGAGAACACCCGATGAGCCGCGCCAACGACGATGCAGTGGGGGCACCCCCAGCCGCGCAGCGGCGAGGGGGACGAAGCGATGAGGAGAAGTGGCGCTAATGAGCGCGGCAAAACACCCCAAGGGCACAGCGGTGTTGGTCCTCGAAGACGCCCGGACGTTCACCGGAACCGCGTTCGGCGCGGTCGGCGAGACGCTTGGCGAAGCGGTCTTTTCCACCGGGATGTCCGGCTATCAGGAGACCTTGACCGATCCCAGCTATCACCGCCAGATCGTGGTGGCCACCGCCCCGCAGATCGGCAATACCGGCTGGAACGGCGAGGACGCCGAAAGCCGCGGCGACAAGATCTGGGTCGCGGGCTACGCGGTGCGCGATCCCTCGCCACGAGCCTCGAACTGGCGGGCCACCGGAACGCTAGAGGACGAATTGGTCCGTCAGCGCATCGTCGGAATCGCCGGCATCGACACCCGCGCGGTGGTGCGCCACCTGCGCAGCCGCGGCTCGATGAAAGCGGGCGTGTTCTCCGGTGCCGCGCTGGCCGACGCGCCAGAGCTGGTGGCACGGGTGCGCGACCAACAGCCGATGCTGGGCGCCGATCTGGCCGGCCAGGTCAGCACCGCGGGCGAATATGTCGTCGAACCCCAAGGGCCGCACCGGTTCAGCGTGGCCGCAATCGATCTCGGGATCAAGACCAATACCCCGCGCAACTTCGCCCGACGCGGAGTCCGCAGCATAGTGCTGCCGTCGTCGGTGACGTTCGAGCAGATCGCCGAGCTCAAACCGGACGGCGTGTTCTTGTCCAACGGCCCAGGGGATCCGGCCACCGCCGACCACATCGTCGACGTGACTCGTGAGGTGCTGGGCGCCGGAATCCCGTTATTCGGAATCTGTTTCGGCAACCAGATCCTGGGCCGCGCGCTGGGCCTGTCCACCTACAAGATGGTGTTCGGTCACCGCGGTATCAACATTCCGGTGATGGATCACGCCACCGGTCGGGTTGCGGTGACCGCGCAGAATCACGGCTTCGCGCTGGAGGGAGAGGCCGGCCAGCGCTTTGACACCCCGTTCGGTCTAGCGGTGGTCAGTCACACCTGCGCCAACGACGGCGTCGTCGAAGGGGTCAAACTTGCTGAAGGGAAAGCATTTTCGGTGCAGTACCACCCGGAGGCCGCGGCGGGGCCGCACGACGCGGAATACCTGTTCGACCAGTTCGTCGACCTGATGGCAGGGGAGGGCCGCTAGTGCCGCGTCGCACCGACCTGCGCCATGTCCTGGTGATCGGCTCCGGGCCGATCGTTATCGGGCAGGCCTGCGAATTCGACTATTCGGGCACCCAGGCGTGCCGGGTGCTGCGTGCCGAAGGACTACAGGTCAGCCTGGTCAACTCGAATCCCGCCACCATCATGACCGACCCCGAATACGCCGATCACACCTACGTCGAACCGATCACCCCCGGCTTCGTCGAACGGGTCATCGCCCAGCAGGCCGAGCGGGGCAACAAGATCGATGCGCTGCTGGCCACCCTGGGCGGGCAGACCGCACTCAACACCGCGGTCGCGCTGTACGAGAGCGGGGTGCTGGAACGTTACGGTGTCGAGCTCATCGGTGCCGACTTCGACGCCATCCAGCGCGGGGAGGACCGCCAGCGGTTCAAGGACATCGTCGCCAAGGTCGGCGGCGAATCGGCCCGGAGCCGTGTGTGTTTCACGATGGACGAGGTTCGCGAGACCGTCGCTGAGCTCGGCCTTCCGGTCGTGGTTCGGCCGTCGTTCACCATGGGTGGCCTGGGCTCGGGGCTGGCGCACAGCGCCGAAGAAGTCGATCGGATGGCCGGCGCGGGCTTGGCCGCCTCGCCGAGCGCCAATGTGCTGATCGAGGAATCGATCTACGGCTGGAAGGAATTCGAGCTCGAGCTGATGCGCGACGGCAAGGATAACGTGGTCGTGGTGTGCTCGATCGAGAATGTCGACCCGATGGGCGTGCATACCGGCGACTCGGTGACCGTGGCGCCGGCGATGACGCTGACCGACCGGGAATACCAGCGGATGCGGGATTTGGGCATCGCGATCCTGCGTGAGGTCGGCGTCGACACCGGTGGCTGCAACATCCAATTTGCGGTCGACCCGAGTGACGGTCGGCTGATCGTCATCGAGATGAACCCACGGGTGTCGCGGTCGAGCGCGCTGGCGTCCAAGGCCACCGGCTTCCCGATCGCCAAGATCGCCGCCAAGCTGGCCGTCGGCTACACCCTCGACGAGATCCTCAATGACATCACCAAGGAAACGCCGGCCTGCTTCGAGCCCACGCTGGACTACGTGGTGGTCAAGGCACCGCGATTCGCGTTCGAGAAATTCCCCGGCGCCGACCCGACGCTGACCACCACGATGAAATCGGTCGGCGAGGCAATGTCGTTGGGCCGCAACTTCGTCGAGGCGCTCGGCAAGGTGATGAGGTCGCTGGAGACCAGTCGGGCCGGGTTTTGGACTAAGCCGGATCCCGACGGGGACGTCGACGAGGTGCTGGAGCGGCTGCGCACACCCACCGAGGGACGGCTCTACGACATCGAACTGGCATTGCGACTGGGTGCTTCGGTGGAGAAGGTTGGCGAGGCCTCCGGCGTCGACCCGTGGTTCGTCGCGCAGATCGCCGAGCTCGTGACGTTGAGCCGTGAGGTGGCCGACGCCGCGGTGCTCGACGCGGAGCAGCTGCGGCGGTGTAAGCACAGCGGCTTGTCGGACCGCCAGATCGCCGCGCTGCGACCGGAACTGGCCGGCGAGGATGGTGTGCGGTCGTTGCGGGCGCGGCTCGGCATCCACCCGGTGTTCAAGACCGTGGACACCTGCGCTGCGGAGTTCGAAGCCAAGACGCCGTATCACTACAGCAGCTACGAGCTCGACCCGTCCGCCGAGACCGAGGTCGCGCCGCAGACCGAGCGGCCCAAGGTGCTGATCCTCGGCTCGGGACCTAACCGGATCGGCCAGGGCATCGAATTCGACTACAGCTGCGTGCATGCCGCAACGACGCTGTCGCAGGCCGGTTTTGAGACTGTGATGGTCAACTGCAACCCGGAAACGGTGTCCACCGATTACGACACCGCCGACCGGCTGTATTTCGAGCCGCTGACCTTCGAGGACGTCCTGGAGGTGTTCCACGCCGAAGAGCTATCCGCCAAAGGCGAAAACGGGGCTGGGCCGGGGGTGGTTGGCGTCATCGTGCAGCTCGGCGGCCAGACGCCGTTGGGGCTGGCGCAGCGGCTCGCCGACGCGGGAGTCCCGATTGTCGGCACTCCGCCGGAGGCCATCGATCTGGCCGAGGACCGCGGCGCGTTCGGCGACCTGTTGTCGGCGGCCGGGCTGCCGGCCCCGCGATACGGCATGGCGACAACATTCGCGCAGGCGCGCCGGATCGCCGCCGAGATCGGCTATCCGGTGCTGGTGCGGCCGTCGTACGTGCTGGGCGGTCGGGGCATGGAAATCGTCTACGACGACGAGACGCTGCAGGGTTACATCGCCCGCGCCACCGAACTTTCACCCGAACATCCGGTGCTGGTCGACCGCTTTCTGGAGGATGCGATCGAGATCGACGTCGACGCGCTCTGCGACGGCGACGAGGTCTACATCGGCGGGATCATGGAGCACATCGAAGAGGCCGGCATCCACTCCGGCGACTCGGCGTGTGCGCTGCCTCCGGTGACCCTGGGCCGCAGCGACATCGAGAAGGTGCGTCGCGCAACCGAGGCGATTGCGCACGGCATCGGGGTGGTGGGCCTGCTCAACGTGCAGTACGCGTTGAAGGACGACGTGCTCTACGTGCTGGAGGCCAATCCGCGTGCCAGCCGCACGGTGCCGTTCGTCTCGAAGGCCACCGCGATACCACTGGCCAAGGCCTGTGCTCGCATTATGTTGGGCGCCAAGATTTCTCAACTGCGTGACGAAGGGATGCTGGCGGCCTCCGGTGACGGTGGCAGTGCGGCGCCGAACGCCCCGATCGCCGTCAAGGAGGCCGTGCTGCCGTTCCACCGGTTCCGCCGCGCCGACGGCTCGAGCATCGACTCGCTGCTGGGCCCCGAGATGAAATCGACCGGCGAGGTGATGGGGATCGACCGCGACTTCGGCAGTGCCTTCGCCAAAAGCCAGACCGCCGCCTACGGATCGCTGCCCGCCGAAGGGACCGTGTTCGTGTCGGTGGCCAACCGGGACAAGCGGTCACTGGTGTTCCCGGTCAAGCGGTTGGCCGACCTGGGCTTCCGGGTGCTCGCCACCGCGGGAACCGCGGAAATGTTGCGCCGCAACGGGATTCCGTGCGATGAGGTTCGTAAGCATTTCGAACCGGCGCAGCCGGGCCGGCCGGCGGGGTCTGCCGTCGACGCCATCCGCGCCGGTGAGGTCGACATGGTGATCAACACGCCTTACGGCAACTCGGGGCCACGCATCGACGGCTACGAGATCCGTTCGGCGGCAGTAGAGATGAACATCCCCTGCGTGACGACGGTGCAGGGCGCCTCGGCGGCCGTTCAGGGCATCGAAGCCGGGATCCGCGACGTCATCGGGGTGCGTTCGCTGCAGGAACTGCACAGCGCGCTGAACAACGGTGGGCACTGACGATGCCCGGGTTCGGTGCCCGGCTGGCCGAGGCGGTATCGCGGCGGGGGCCGCTGTGTCTGGGCATCGACCCGCATCCCGAACTGCTGCGGGCATGGGATCTTCCGGTCAGCCCCGAGGGCCTGTCGGCATTCTGCGACATCTGTGCGCAGGCCTACGCCGACTTCGCCGTGGTCAAACCCCAGGTCGCGTTTTTCGAGGCCTACGGCGCCGCCGGATACGCGGTGTTGGAGCGGACCATCGCTGCGCTGCGCGATGCCGGTGTGCTGGTGCTGGCCGATGCCAAGCGAGGCGACATCGGATCGACGATGGCGGCCTACGCGGTCGCCTGGGCGGGCGACTCGCCGCTGGCCGCCGACGCCGTAACAGCCTCGCCTTATTTGGGTTTCGGCTCGCTACGGCCGCTGCTGGAGACCGCGGCCGCTCACGACCGAGGGGTGTTCGTGCTGGCAGCAACCTCCAACCCGGAGGGCGCGACCGTGCAGCATGCCCGCTTCGATGACCGCACGGTGGCCCAGCAGATCGTCGACCAGGCAGCTGTCATCAACCGGACCAATCAGACGATAAATCCGGGAGAGCCCGGCTCGGTCGGCGTAGTCGTCGGAGCGACGGTCTTTCAGCCGCCCGACGTCGGCGCGCTCGGCGGACCAGTGCTGGTGCCCGGTATCGGGGCGCAGGGCGGGCGACCTGAAGCGCTTGGCGCGCTATTCGGAGCCTCTCCCGGCCAGCTGCTGCCCGCGGTGTCGCGCGAGGTGTTGCGGGCGGGTCCCGACCTGGCGGAGCTGCATGCGGCGGCCGAAAAGATGCGCGACGCCGTCGCCTACCTCGCCGGCTAACGCCGCCTTTTATGGCGCTGGCGGTTGGGATGCGTCCGGCGGCGGCAGTGTGCCTGCGCGCGCCTATGAGCGCGCCTCGAATACCCAGCCGCACGATGCGGAGAGGTGATCCGAGCCGGGTCGCGATGCCGAATGCGTATCGAGCGGCAGTGTGGACGTCCAGAAACTACGCAGTGTAGTTCTCGCGTGCGTTGAGCTGGAACGGGCGGAAATCGGCGTTCGCCGAGCCGTTAACAATCCCGAAACGTTGCCGAACGCGTCCGCCGACCAGTGCAAGGCGTGTCGGGCGACACGCGCGACACGCCGCGACATGTGCAATCAGCGGAGTTTGTGTCTTCGGAGGCTGTGGTGACGGGAAAGGCGACCGGTGCCAGGCTGGCCGCCCGGTCGTAATGAGTCCCTAAAGTTGCTGGTAGACGCCATTTCTTCGCTTCGAAGCCGTGCTACCGCGGGAGTGACCGCGCTCGGCATGACTTCGGCTTGAGGCGGCCTGATCGACCCCGCAAGCTGGAACTTTGTGGCTTCAACCAGGGGGGCGGGTTAGATTTCGTCTGGCAGCGTGGGTACGGTCGTCTCCGCTGGCTGGACTACACCGGCTGAGACAAACAAAGATCGATAGCTGTCATGAGTGATTGAGACGGAGGAATCGTGGCTCTTCCCCAGTTGACCGACGAGCAGCGCGCGGCCGCGTTGGAGAAGGCTGCCGCCGCACGTCGAGCGCGAGCCGAGCTCAAGGATCGGCTGAAGCGCGGCGGCACCAACCTCAAGCAGGTGCTGAAGGATGCCGAGACCAACGAGGTCTTGGGCAAGATGAAGGTTTCTGCGCTGCTGGAGGCGTTGCCGAAGGTTGGCAAGGTCAAGGCGCAGGAAATCATGACCGAGCTTGAAATCGCCCCGACGCGCCGCCTGCGTGGCCTCGGCGATCGTCAGCGCAAGGCACTGCTGGAAAAGTTCGACTTCTCCTAGGCACTCTCCAGGAGAGTCGGTGAGCGCCGACGGGGGACCGGACGGTGACCACGACGAACGTCTTGGGGCTAAGGCTGCAGGTCAAGCCGCAGGACGCGTGGTGGTGCTGTCCGGTCCATCCGCGGTAGGAAAGTCGACGTTGGTTCGCTGCCTGCGGGAGCGGATTGCCGAGCTGCACTTCAGCGTTTCGGCGACCACTCGAGCGCCGCGCCCGGGTGAAGTCGACGGCGTCGACTATTACTTCGTCACCCCGGCCCGCTTCCAGCAGCTGATCGATGAAGGCGCGCTGCTGGAGTGGGCCGAGATCCATAGCGGCCTGCACCGGTCCGGCACCCCGGCCCGGCCGATCCGCGACGCCACCGCCGCCGGGCATCCCGTGCTCATCGAGGTCGATCTGGCCGGCGCCCGCGCGATCAAACAGGCCATGCCGGAGGCGATTAGCGTGTTCCTGGCTCCGCCGAGCTGGGAGGCCTTGGAGGCCCGACTGGTCGGCCGGGGGACCGAGACACCCGAGGTGATCGCACGCCGGCTCGCCACCGCCCGCACCGAACTGGCGGCTCAGGACGACTTCGACGAGGTGGTGGTAAACAGTCAATTGGAGTCTGCGTGCGCAGAATTGGTATCCTTGCTGGTGAAACAAGCGCCGGGTACGGCGTGATCTGCTATCAGACTCGATTCACCATTAGTCGCACATTGCTTCCTACGTTCAACGCCACCAAGGAGAAAGTCTTAAGTGAGTACCTCGCAGACTGACGCGTCATTAGCCGCCGTCCCCGATCAGTTCGATCCGGCATCGGGTGGGATAGGCGCCTATGACACGCCGTTGGGCATCACCAACCCGCCCATCGACGAGTTGCTCGAGCGCGTTTCCAGCAAGTACGCCCTGGTGATCTATGCGGCGAAGCGCGCTCGGCAGATCAACGATTACTACAACCAGCTCGGTGAAGGCATCCTCGAATACGTCGGCCCACTGGTCGAGCCGGGGCTTCAGGAGAAGCCGCTGTCGATCGCCATGCGCGAGATCCACGCCGACCTGCTCGAGCACACCGAAGGCGAGTAGCCGGATCGCGGCCGGTTTGCGATGAGCCTCTCGGGTGACAAGCGGATGGACGGCAAGCGGATCATCGTCGGCGTCTCCGGGGGTATCGCCGCCTACAAGGCCTGCACCGTCGTTCGCCAGCTGACCGAGGCGGGCCATCAGGTCCGCGTCATCCCCACCGAATCCGCGTTGCGCTTCGTCGGCGCTGCCACCTTCGAGGCACTCTCCGGTGAGCCGGTACAGACCGGTGTCTTCGAAGACGTTCCGCAGGTGCCGCACGTCGCCATCGGCCAGGGCGCCGATCTCGTCGTCGTCGCTCCTGCCACCGCCGACCTGCTGGCCCGGGCGGTACACGGTCGCGCTGACGATCTGCTGACCGCGACGCTGCTCACGGCCCGATGTCCGGTGCTGTTCGCACCGGCGATGCACACCGAGATGTGGCAACACCCGGCCACCGTCGACAACGTCGCCACGTTGCGACGCCGCGGCGCTGTGGTGCTGGAACCGGCATCCGGGCGGCTGACCGGTGCGGACAGCGGCGCCGGCCGGCTGCCCGAGGCCGAAGAGATCGTCACCTTCGCCCAGCTGCTGCTGGAACGGCACGACGCCATGCCTTACGACCTGGCCGGGGTCAAGGTGCTGGTGACCGCGGGTGGCACCCGCGAGCCGATCGACCCGGTCCGTTTCATCGGCAACCGCAGCTCGGGCAAGCAGGGCTACGCGGTGGCCCGGGTCGCCGCTCAGCGGGGCGCCGAGGTCACGCTGATCGCCGGGCACACCGCCGGGCTCATCGACCCGGCCGGTGTCGAGGTGGTGCGGATCAGCTCGGCCCCACAGCTCGCCGACGCGGTGTCGAAGCACGCACCGGATTCTCATGTGCTGGTGATGGCGGCCGCCGTCGCGGACTTCCGGCCGGCTCACGTGGCGACCGCGAAAATCAAGAAGGGCGCACAGGAACCGCCGACTATCGAGCTGGTCCGCAACGACGATGTGCTGGCCACGGCGGTGCAGGCCCGGGCCGCCGGGCAGCTGCCCAACATGCGCGCCATCGTCGGCTTCGCCGCCGAGACCGGCGACGCCAACGGTGACGTGCTGTTCCATGCTCGGGCCAAGCTGCGTCGCAAGGGCTGCGACCTGCTGGTGGTCAACGCCGTCGGTGAGGGCAAGGCCTTCGAGGTGGACAGCAACGACGGCTGGTTGCTGGCAGCCGACGGTACCGAGTCAGCGCTGCAGCACGGCTCGAAGACGTTGATGGCCAGTCGTATTGTGGATGCAATCGTCACGTTCCTGGACGGGGGCGACGGGGACGCCAGCTAGCGCCCGTGACACCTGGGGGCTGGCCGGTGGGACGTGTGGCCGACGATATAATTTGTCTAACTAACGTTTTTCACGCTGACTTGGAAGGACGAGGGTGTGAGCGAAAAGGGTCGGTTGTTCACCAGCGAATCGGTGACCGAGGGGCATCCCGACAAGATCTGTGACGCGATCAGCGACTCGGTCCTCGACGCGCTGCTGGCGGAGGATCCTCGCTCACGTGTCGCGGTTGAGACGTTGGTCACCACAGGGCAGGTGCACGTGGTGGGCGAGGTGACGACGTCGGCGAAAACGGCCTTCGCCGACATCGCCAACACCGTCCGCGCGCGGATCCTGGACATCGGCTACGACTCGTCGGACAAGGGCTTCGACGGCGCGTCGTGCGGGGTGAACATTGGCATCGGCGCACAGTCACCCGACATCGCTCAGGGCGTCGACACCGCCCACGAAACACGCGTCGAGGGTGCGGCGGACCCGCTGGACTCGCAGGGGGCCGGCGACCAGGGCCTGATGTTCGGCTACGCGATCAACGACACCCCGGAACTGATGCCGCTGCCCATCGCGCTGGCGCACCGGCTGTCGCGGCGGCTGACCGAGGTCCGCAAGAGCGGCGTGCTGCCGTATCTGCGCCCGGACGGCAAGACGCAGGTCACCATCGCCTATGAGGACAACGTTCCGGTGCGGCTGGACACCGTCGTCGTCTCAACCCAGCACGCCGACGGTATCGACCTGCAGAAGACGCTGGATCCCGACATCCGGCAGCACGTGCTCAACACCGTGCTCGACGAGCTGGCTCACGAGACCCTGGACTCCTCGTCGACCCGGGTACTGGTCAACCCCACCGGCAAGTTCGTCGTCGGCGGCCCGATGGGCGACGCGGGCTTGACCGGCCGCAAGATCATCGTCGACACCTACGGCGGCTGGGCCCGTCACGGCGGCGGCGCCTTCTCCGGCAAGGATCCGTCCAAGGTGGACCGTTCCGCGGCGTACGCGGTGCGCTGGGTGGCTAAGAACGTCGTCGCTGCCGGCCTGGCGGAGCGGGTCGAGGTGCAGGTGGCCTACGCCATCGGCAAGGCTGCCCCGGTGGGCCTGTTCGTCGAGACGTTCGGGACCGAGGCGGTGGACCCGGTCAAGATCGAAAAGGTCATCCCCGAGGTGTTCGACCTGCGGCCCGGTGCGATCATCCGCGACCTGGACCTGCTGCGGCCCATCTACGCCCAGACGGCGGCCTACGGGCACTTCGGACGCACCGACGTCGACCTGCCCTGGGAGCGCCTCGACAAGGTCGACGACCTCAAACGCGCCATCTAGCCCGACTCGGCATTTGCGCGGAGACGCAAAGGCGGACCGGGCCGCGGTGGTTTTGGGGATATTCGTGTCTGCTGGCCCCGTTGGCCCGCGATAAGTTGACAGGCATGCCCGTCGCGGACCACACCGGCACGTTGGCCGATGTGGATACGGCCAGGCGGACGCTGAGCGCCAAATTTGAGCCGCCGGTGGTTTTCTACGTGGCGTGGGCCGGCGTCTTCGCCCTGCTCTGCGGGTCGAGGTCGCCGCTGCTTTCGCTGGTCGGCGCGGCCGCTCTTCCGGCCGCGTCGGTGGCGGCGACGTGGTGGCAAGCCAGGCGGGCTCGGCTCATCCGCCCGCGCCGGATTCGCCTCTTTTCGTGTCGTGCTTTTGTTCTCGCGAGCCTGTTGAGCCTGTTCGGCATGGTGGTCGTGTTGGCGATTGCCGGAGCGCTGGTCGCAGCGTTCTTGCATCGCGGGACCTGGGTGGGCGTGATCGCGCACCGCGGGACTGCGATGTCCTACCTGCTGCCGTTCGTGGTGTTTATCGTGCCGGCGATGGCCGCCATAATGCTGCCCTGGCGCATCGATCCGTACGGCGTCGACGCTTGCCCGATGCGGAAAGTGCCCGATCAACCGGCGGCACTGGACCCGGTGATCGAGCCCAGGCAGCGGATCACGGTGTGCGCGATGCTGGCCGCCGTCGACTCGATCGAGGCCGGATTCCTCGCCAAGACGTTACGGTTAAGCGACGACAAACTCCGCCGACAGACCGCTGAACTTGTTGCGGCGCACTACATTAACGTCCATCCGTATGACGGCCGGTGGTGGTTCGGCTTTACTGCGGTCGGTCGCTCGGCGTACCGCCGTCATCTGCGAGCACTGCAGCGGGCGGGCCGGGTGTCAAACGCGCAGCCACTCGTGGCTGCCGATGAGATCCCTAACCAGTGAACCGGTAGTCGTCGAGATCGAAACGCCGGCTGCGCCAGTACACCTCAAACGTGGTCGCGGGACGCAGCGCCACGTCGCCGTTCTTGTCGAAGTAGTAGCTGTTGGCCTGCCGGCAACTGTCCTGCCAGAACACCTGGCGGTGCCGGCGGCCCATGACCTCGGCGAAGTAGCGGGCGTTGGCTTCCTCGGTGACCTCCACGCGGGCGGCGTTGCGCTGACGGGCCCGCGTCAGGCAGCGCACGATGTGGTGCGTCTGCGCCTCGATCAGCGCGAAGTACGACGACCCGACGTAGCCGTATGGGCCCATCACACTGAACAGGTTGGGAAACTGCGGGACGCTGACGCCCTGATAGGCCTGCAGCCGGTTTTCGTCCCAGAATTTGGTCAGCGACAGGCCGCCGCTGCCGGTGACCGCGAAGGTCGGCATGCTCTCGGAGTCCAACACCTTGAAGCCGGTCGCCAGCACCAGCACGTCGATCTCGTGGCTGGTGCCGTCGGTGGTGGCCACCGCCGACGGCGTGACCTTGTCGATCGGCTCGGTCACCAGCCGCACGTTGTCGCGGTTGAACGTCGACAGGTAGGTGTTGTGGAAGCCGGGCCGTTTGCAGCCGATGGCGTAGTGCGGGGTGAGTTGCGCGCGCACCGCTGGATCCCGGACCTGCCAGCGCAGATAGGCGCGCCCGACCGACTCCATCCACCTGGCCAGCGGGTACACCGTGAAGTACTGCGCGGGGATGGGGAAGGTCACCTCGACGTAGGCCTGGCTGATCAACCGGTGCACGCTTCTGCCGCCCGGTAGGCGCAACAACCAGCGGGCCAGTCTAGGTAGCGGCACGTCGAACTTCGGGAAACACCAGATCGGTGTGCGCTGAAACACCGCGAGCTCTTGGACAATCGGCGCGATCTCTGGGATCAGCTGCACGGCCGAAGCGCCGGTGCCGATGACGGCCACCCGCTTGCCGGTCAGGTCTTGGCTGTGATCCCAGCGGGCGGTGTGGATGATGGTGCCGCCGAAGGAGTTGACGCCGTCGATGTCGGGCAGCTTGGGCACGGTGAGCACACCGCTCGCGTTCACCAGGAATCGGGCGGTGATCTCGCCGCCGGGATCGGTTTGCACTCGCCACAGCGCCCGCTCGTCGTCGAACTCCACGGCGAGAACCTTGGTGTTGAACCGGATCTTCGGCCGGATCCCGTACTTGTCGGCGCAGTATTCGGCATACGCCTTCAGTTCTTTGCCCGGCGCGTAGGTCCGCGACCAGTCCGGCCGCTGCTCGAACGAGAACTGGTAGGAAAACGTCGGAATGTCCACCGCGATACCGGGGTAGGTGTTCCAGTGCCAGGTGCCGCCGACGCCGTCGCCGGCTTCGACGATTAGGTAGTCACCGAATCCTGCTTGATCGAGCTTGATGGCGGCCCCGATGCCCGAGAACCCGGCGCCGACGATGAGGCTGTGGTAGTCGGGAACATCGCCGGTCACCGTTGCCTCCCTCCCAGCTAGATCCGCCCGACCGCCCGAAGGCATGCCGAGTCGCCCCCGATTGCTTACCGAACGGTACCGCGCACCCAGCGCGTATACCGACTAATGCAGGGCCGCCTTCAGGGCCGCGAGTCCGCGGTTGGTCGCCTCCGCGGCCGGTGGAATGACCAACGCGAAGCTGACGTAGCCGTGCACCATCGTGGGCGCGGTGTTCAGTTCGACGGGTACACCCGCGGCGCTGAGCAGCTCGGCGTAGCGGGCCCCGTCGTCGCGCAGCGGATCGTGTTCGGCGGTGCCGATGTAGGCGGGCGGCAGGCCGGAAAAATCGGCGGCGTTGGCCGGAGCCACGGTGACCGGCAGCGTGGTCGGGTCGCTGATGTCGGTGTCCGGCAGGTACCACGCGAGGAAGGCGTCGATGACGTCGCGGTCCAGAATCGGCGCGTCGGCGTTCTCGATGAAGGACGGCAGCGACTGGTCAGCGGTGACTGCCGGATACCACAGCAGCTGGAATGCCAGCTTGGGTCCGCCCTGATCAGCATGGTCGCGGGACAGATGCGTCATCACCGCGGCGAGGTTGCCGCCGGCCGAATCACCGGCGACGGCAATCCGGTTAGGGTCGCCGCCTAGCTCGGCGGCGTGCTCGCCGACCCATTGCAGCGCGGCCCAGCAGTCGTCGACGCCGGCCGGGAACGGGTGTTCGGGGGCGAGCCGATAGTCGACAGACACCACGATGGCCTCCGCGCCGACCGCGTGCGCGCGGGCGACCGGATCGTGGGTTTCCAGGTCGCCGATCGCCCAGCCGCCGCCGTGGTAGAAGACGACGACCGGTAAGTCGCTGTGCTCCGCGACCGGCGGCCAGTAGATGCGGACGGGGATGTCGGCGACGTCGCCATGCCCGACGGTGCGATTCTCGATCCGCAGATCCGGCAGCATTCCCGGGGGCGCCTGCAACCGGCGTAGTCTTGCCCGCGCTACCTCGACGCCGTCGGCAGCGGTGAACGTCAGCGGAAACGCGTCGAGCACCGTCTTGAGTGTCGGGTCGATCTGTGGTCGGGCAATGGTCGGCTCGGTCATGGACCTACCGTACTAATGCAGGGCGGCGCGCAGTGCGGCCAGCCCGCGGTCAAGCGCGGCGGTGGCGGCCGGCACCACCCCGGCGTAGCCGACGTAACCGTGCACGAGCGTCTCGGCGTTGTCCACCTCGACAGGAACACCGGCGGCTGCCAGCAGCTCGCCGTAGCGGATGCCGTCGTCGCGCAGCGGGTCGTGCCCCGCGACGGCGATGTAGGCAGCCGGTAGGCCGGCCAGGTTCTCGGCCCGCCCCGGCGCCATCCCGGGCGGGGGATCGGACAGGTCGACTTCGCCTGCGTACCAACGGGAGAACGCGGCAATGGCGGCGCGGTCGAGGACGGCTGCGTCGGCGTTCTCGGTGAACGACGGCAGCGACGGATCCCACATGGTGGAGGGATACCACAACAGCTGGAACAGGAGCTTGACGCCGACTCCGTCGGCACTGTCGGCACAGTCGCGGGCCCGTTGCGCGATCACCGCGGAGATGGTGCCACCCGCCGAGTCACCGGCCACCGCAAGCCTGTCGGCGTCAGCACCGATCTCGCTACCGTGTTCGGCGACCCATTGCGTTGCGGCCCAGGCATCGTCGACGGCAGCGGGGTAGGGGTGCTCGGGCGCCAACCGGTACTCGACGGACACCACCACCGCGGAGGCGCCCACCGCGTGCTGGCGGCAGGTTCCGTCGTGGGTGTCGAGGTCGCCGACGACAAAGCCGCCGCCGTGGAAAAACAGCAGTACCGGCGGCGTGCCGTGATCGGTTGGCGGCCAGTAGATCCGGATGTTGATCGGGCCGGCCGGCCCGTCGATGCTGCGGTTCTGCACGCGCAGTTCGGGGTGGAATTGGCGCCGCGGCAGATCCCGCAGCCGCTGCCGCGCCACATCGACACCGTCATCGAATGACATCTGGAACGGCACCGCATCCAGTACCTTCTGCAGAATGGGATCGATGGTGGATCCGGCTTCTTCCAATTTAGGGTCCAAGCTAGGCATGCAGACACCGTACGCATCCCGCATCGTGGTCGGTGCCTGGGTGGCCGCCGGTTGGGCCGGTGTCGCTTACGGGGTGTTTCTGACCGTGACTGCCTTGCGTTTGCCGCCGGGCGCGGAGCTGACCGGACAGTGGACGGCCCAGCCTGCGTTCAAGGCATCGATGGCACTGCTGCTGGCGTTCGCCGCGGCTGCGCATCCGAATGTCCGCGAGCGGCGCTGGCTGATGCCGGCGTTGGTGTTCTCGGCCGCGGGCGACGCGTTGTTGGCGATCCCGTGGTGGACGGCGTCTTTCGTGCTCGGGCTGGCCGCATTTCTGCTGGCTCACCTGTGCTTTCTGGGTGCGCTGGTCCCACTGGCGAGGTCGTCGGGTCGGTCGCGTCCGCGCCTGATTGCTGTTGCCGCGATGTGCTTGGCATGCGCGGCGCTGCTGGTGTGGTTCTGGCCGCATCTGGGACGCGACGGGTTGACCATTCCCGTCACGGTCTACATCGTCGTGCTGGCCGCGATGGTGTGTGCGGCGCTGCTGGCCCGGCTGCCCACGATCTGGACCGCGGTCGGGGCGGTGTGCTTCGCGGCCTCGGACGCGATGATCGGCATCGGTCGGTTCGTGTTCGGCAACGAGGCGCTGGCGGTGCCGATCTGGTGGGCCTACGCGGCGGCGCAGATCTTGATCACCGCCGGCTTCTTCTTCGGCCGGGTGGATGCGGCCGGCCTGGGCGGCTCGTCGGTGACCTCTGCTACACCTGCGGGGTGAGCACGCGGACCCGGCAGGCCGCCGCATTCGAACCGATCGCGCGGGTGCTGCCGATGTTGTCGGTGCCGCATCTGGATCGCGAATTCGACTACCTGGTGGACGCCGAGCAATCCGACGACGCCCAGCCCGGCGTGCGGGTGCGGCTCCGATTCCACGGCAGGCTGGTCGACGGGTTCATCCTGGAGCGCCGCACCGACACCGATCACGTCGGCAAGCTGGCCTGGCTTGACCGTGTGGTGTCCGCCGAGGCGGTGCTCACCCCGGAGATCCGTCGGCTGGTCGATGCGGTGGCGGCGCGCTATGCCGGCACCCGCGCCGACGTGCTGCGGCTGGCGGTACCGCCCCGACACGCCAAGGTGGAGCGCGAAAACTCTACGCCGCCAAGGCTTCCCGTCGTCGCTGACATCGACCGGGCGGGCTGGGAGGTCTACGGCCGCGGCGGACAGTTCCTGACCGCGCTGACCGAGTCGCGTGCTGCCCGCGCGGTGTGGCAGGCGCTGGCCGGCGAGCTGTGGGCGGACCGATTCGCTGAGGCCGCCGCCCTGACCGTGCGGACCGGGCGCGGGGTGTTGGTGATCGTCCCGGATCAGCGGGACGTGGATGCGGTGTGGCGCGCCGCGACGACGCGGCTCGACGAATCCGCGGTGGTGGCGTTGTCGGCAGGGTTGGGGCCGGCCGCGCGCTACCGGCGCTGGCTGGCCGCGCTGCGCGGCAGCGCACGGCTGGTGATCGGCACCCGCAGCGCGGTGTTCGCGCCGGTCAGCGATCTGGGGCTGGTCATGGTGTGGGACGACGGCGACGACACGCTGGCCGAGCCGCGGGCGCCGTATCCGCACGCCCGGGAGGTGGCGATGCTGCGCGCCCATCAGATGCGCTGCGCGGCGCTGATCGGCGGTTACGCCCGCACCGCCGAAGCCCACGCGCTGGTGCAAAGCGGATGGGCGCACGACATCGTCGCCGCACGGCCGCTGGTGCGCGCCCGCAGCCCGCGGGTGATCGCGCTCGATGACGGGGGATACGCCGAGGAGCGGGATCCGGCGGCCCGCTCGGCGCGGCTGCCGTCGGTCGCGCTGCGCGTCGCCCGTTCGGCGTTGGAGGCCGGGGCGCCGGTGCTGGTGCAGGTGCCGCGGCGGGGTTATGTCCCGTCGCTGGCCTGCGGGCGCTGCCGCGCGATTGCCCGCTGCCGGCAGTGCACCGGCCCGCTGTCCTTGGACGACCGCGACGGGACGGGCCCGGTGTGCCGGTGGTGTGGCCGTTCCGATGCCGCGGTGCGCTGTGCCCGCTGCGGCTCGGATGCGGTGCGCGCCGTGGTGGTGGGGGCGCGGCGCACCGCCGAAGAGCTCGGCCGCGCGTTTCCCGGTACGACGGTGATCACCTCGGCGGGCGAAGCGGTGGTGTCCGAGGTCGCAGGTCGGCCGGCGCTGGTGGTCGCCACACCGGGCGCGGAACCACGCGCATCCGGCGGGTATGGGGCGGCGCTGCTGCTGGACAGCTGGGCGCTGCTGGGCCGTCAGGATCTGCGCGCGACAGAAGACACCCTGCGGCGCTGGATGGCCGCTTCGGCGTTGGTCCGGGCCCGCGACGACGGCGGAGTGGTTGCGGCGGTCGCCGAATCATCGGTTCCCACAGTGCAATCGCTGATCCGCTGGGATCCGGTCGGTCACGCGGAGGCGGAGCTGGCGGCCCGCACCGAGGTCGCCCTGCCGCCGAGTGTGCACATGGCGGCGCTCGACGGCGGCGCCGAGGCGGTGGCTGCGCTGCTCAACGAAGTCCAGCTGCCCGACAGCGCCGAGCTGCTCGGCCCGGTGGAGCTACCGCCCGGCGCACGCCGACCGCCGGGGACTCCCGCCGACGTGCCGGTGATCCGGATGCTGGTGCGGGTACGCCGCGAGCAGGGCCTGGCGCTGGCAGCGGGCCTGCGGCGCGGCGTAGCCGTGACCAGTGCCCGGCAAACCGACGAGCCGGTCCGGGTGCAGATCGACCCGCTGCACATCGGCTAGGCGTCAGCCGCTCGCGTTATTCGGCTACGCGCCGTGTGTCGGTGAGCGCGTCCACGTTTTCTATGCGACGATGCGATTGCTGGCCGAGCGCCAATGACGCCAACCGGTCTTTCTTTCCCGTGTCGAGAGAGGTCAGCGATGGCAACAACAATCACGGATACCACCCGAATCGGGCGCTGCTTGATGTTCGTGCGCGAGCACCTCGAGCAAGCCCGCGCCGCCGACGACGAGATCCGGGCCATGCAATGGGACGCCGTCATGGACCGGTTCATCGACGCTTGGCCACGGCCCCAGCCGCAATGATCATCCAAGCCGTTCACTGCACCGAGCTCGGCTGTGATTGTCCCGGCAAGCGTTGGTGGACCGGCTGGATCGGACCCCGTGAAATCCACATCGTCCCTATCGACGATCTGGCGCCACATCACGTCGAGGAATGCGGCTGCGACCCACACATCACGCTGCACGTCGCGGCCGACGGATACGCGTCGTGGCGGGTGTCGCACAACAGCTTCGATCGCCGCGAACTTACGGAGAAGGCGGGCTAATCCTGCTGAGCCGTGTCACGCGTGGCGAGCCGCTTCCTGAACAAGCTGCACACGCGAGGTCAGGCCGAGCTTGGTGTAGACGTGGGTGAGGTGGGTTTGCACGGTGCGCGGTGACACGAAAAGCCTTGTGGCGATGTCGGTGTTGGCCAGCCCTTCGCTGACCAGTTGCACCACTCGACGTTCGGTCGGGGTGAGCGAGGCCCAGCCAGTGGGAGGGCGTTTGCGTTGGCCGCGGCCACGCTGCGCGTAGGCGATCGCCTCTTCGGTGGACAGTGCAGCCCCCTCGGCCCAGTCGGAGTCGAAGTCGTTGTCGTCCATGGCACTTCGCACACCCGCAACCGACGCGTCATAGCCTGCGTCCCAAACCTTGAGTCGCACTTCGCCTATCCGTTGCCGGATGCCGTGCGCCGCGCCGAATAGCCGCGCGGCTTCGCGGAGATCGCCAGCGTCCCCCGCCAGACCAGCAAGGCATTCCAGGTTTTCGGCACTGCCAAGGTAAGCCTCGAGCTGGGCGGCGCACGCTAGGGCGGCATGGGCGTCGCGTTCACCTTGTTCTGGTTGGCCCTGCGCGACGGCGACGCGGGCGCGCGTGGTCAACGCCCACATCGAGTACCAGCCCGCGGCGGTTGCGACCGCCTCGTCGGCTTGGTCGCGCGCTGCGACGGGATCTCCGCTTGCCAGTACGGCCAGCGCATGGACTGCGAGCCACGCAACAGCTACCTCGGGCGGAACATTCTCTTTGTGTCGGCAAGCCGCACTGGTTGCGTTCAGTGCGGTCGCGGCATCGCCGGCCGCCAGCGCTGCCAATGCCAACGCCGTGTACCCCATGCCTGCGTTTAAGCTGCCGAGCTCATCGATGCCCTCGACGGCATCGCCCGCCGCCGCCCGGGCTGCACCGATGTCGCCCTGCCACGCGAGTGCCATAGCCTGGCCGGCAAGGCCGTACTTGGCAAAGTTGACGTAGTGACCCGCTTCGGCCTGGGCGGTGACCGCCGTGAAGTGTGTGACCGCTCCAGCGAAATCCCCGCTGGCGAGTTGCGCTTGCGCGAGAGAAAAGTGGCACCGGATAGCGGCCGCGCGGAATCCGATTGCCTCGGCAAGCTCGCATCCCTCCTGGGCGACCGCACGCGCCGCAGCGGCTTCGCCCTTCATCACGGCCACGATCGCCTCGACGCTGAGGATGTGGCTGAGCCTCAACGTGTCACCCAGGCCCCGGGCTAGGCCGATCGCCTCGGCGCGGTACTCGCGCGCCGCCTCAGAGTCGAGGTTGATCAAGCTGCAGGCGGCCAGCGCACGCGCCAGCAGGGCCGGGTTATCGAGCTTGCGCGCAATTGCGAGGGCCTCGTCAGCGTGATCCTTGCTCTCTGCATCCCATCCGATCATGGTGACCAGCAGGACCCTGTCGGCGAGCGCTCTCGCGCGCACGGCGGGAGCGATGTCGAGGCGGTTGCCGCCGTCGCCAAGCACCGCGTTGAACCAGGCAATCCCTTCGGCGGGTCTTGGTTGCCACAGCGGCGCCAGGGACGATGCCAACGTCAACGCGCGCTCAGCGTCACCATTTTCGCGGCTCCAGGCGAATGCGGCGCGCATGTTGTCGATCTCGGTTTCGGTCTGCTCGACGCGCTGCCCGTAGTCGGCGCCTGACGGCCCGTCGAGCAGCGCCGCCATCGATGTGTAGTGGTCGCGGTGACGCGTGCGCACGTCATCGGCTTCCCCTGATTCGCCGAGCTTTTCCAGCGCGTAGTGGCGCACCGTCTCCAGCAGCCGGTATCGCGTTCGGCCGGCGGTCTCGTTGGCGATCACCAACGACTTGTCCACGAGCAGAGTGAGCAGGTCTACCACCTGGTATCGCGGCATGTCGCCCCCGCCGGCGATCGCTTGTGCAGCGTCGAGGTCGAATCCGCCCAGGAATGCGGCCAGCCGGCGAAACAGTACCCGTTCGGGCTCGCTCAGCAGGTTGTGTGACCAGTCCACGGAGGCACGCAATGTCTGCTGACGGCGTACCGCGGTGCGCGCCCCGCCGGTCAGCAGCCGGAAGCGATCATGCAAGGTATCGAGGATTTCGGTCAGCGACAGGGCCCGCACCCGCGCCGCGGCCAACTCGATCGCCAGCGGTAAACCGTCGAGGCGCGCACAAATCTCGCCCACCGCCGCGACGTTGTCGTCGGTGACGGCGAAATCGTGCCGGGCATGACGGGCACGATCGGTGAACAATTCGATGGCTTCATCGGCTAGTGACAGTGACGGCAGCCGCCAACTCACCTCGCCGGCCACCCCGATCGGCTCGCGGCTGGTCGCCAACAGCGTCAACCCCGGACATGCTTCCAGCACGGCCACCGCGAAAGCTGCGCTGGCATCGAGGAGATGCTCGCAGTTATCCAGGATCACCAGCATCTGACGGTCGGCGATAAATTGAGTCAGGGTGCCCATCGTTGAGCGGCCGGGCTGCTCGGGCAAACCGAATGCGCGGGCTGCGGTGACCGGCACCAGTTCGGGGTCGGTGATTGGCGCCAGATCCACATACCAGACCCCGTCGCCGAACTCGACGGAAAGCTGGCCGGCAAACTGGATTGCCAGCCGGGTTTTGCCGACCCCGCCGGCACCGGTGAGGGTGACCAATCGGTTCTCGGCCAGCAGCTCGCGCACCTGGGTCAATTCCGCTTGGCGCCCAACGAAGCTCGTGAGTTGCGCCGGAAGGCGTTGAGAGGCAACGGCCTTGGAGGCCCGCAGCGGCGGGAATTCATTGACCAGGTCGGGGTGGCACAGTTGCACGACTCGCTCCGGGCGGGGGAGATCACGCAACGGATGGGTGCCCAGATCGGTCAGCCAGGTGTCGGCTGGAAGTCGGTCGGCTACCAGGTCTTCGGTGGTGCCCGACAGCAGCGTCTGGCCGCCATGGCCGAGATCGCGCAGCCGCGCGGTGCGGTTGATGGTCGAGCCGGCGTAGTTGCCTTCATCGCGCAGCTGGATCTCGCCGGTATGCACGCCGATCCGCAGCCGGATCGGCGCCAGGGGAGCGCGTTGCATCTCTAACGCCGCGGCCACCGCATCTGAAGCCCGGGCAAAGGCCGCCACGAAGCTGTCACCCTCGCCCTGTTCGACGGGCCGCACGCCGTCACGCTCGGCGATGATCTCCGACACGACGCTGTTGAGCCGCGCGATCGCGGCCGTCATCTCCTCGGGCTGGGTTTCCCAGAGCCGGGTGGAGCCCTCGACGTCAGCCAGCAGCAACGTCACGGTGCCGGTCGGCAACAGACCGCTCACGCCCAGCTCGCTCCAGTCCACCAGCGGCGCATCCACACGTCGATCGATCTCGCTCATGCTAGCCAGCATGTGGCCAGCACGACCCCAAAACATCAGCGCAAACGCGCAGATTTGCGGCCAACGGAATCTACGACCCCTGCGGGCGCAGATCTACGCGCTGAGGCCGATGTTCTCCAGCCTGCTGGCGCCTGATAGTCGAGTCAGACCGCTGGACCTAACGGATTCAGGTAGTGCACTACTCGTGTCCCCAGGGCTGGGCGCTGACACAGTTGGTTTTTCAGGAAGGTGAGCTGCCATGCTTGAAGCGCCTGAATCGACCGACGTCGCCAAGCTGCCGCTGGCGCCGAAGAATCCGCTGCCCTACCGGCACCAGCTCAGGGCCGTGCGGTCGCTAATCGATGGGTTCCAGGAGCTCCTCGATGCCGGCGGCCCCATCACCCGTATGGTGCTCGGGCCCAAATGGCTTTTCCCGACGGCGGTGTTGGTCGCGTCGCCGCAGGGCGCCCGGGACGTGCTGGGCCGCACCGACGAGATCGCCGACCGAGGAGGGGCGACGACCGCGATCCAGATGCGTCGGCTGATGGGCGGCAACCTGCTGGTCCTGCCGCACCACCAATGGCTGCCGCGGCGCCGCACCCTGCAGCCGATGTTCACCAAACAGCATGTCCCGCGCTATTCCGGCCACATGGCCGCGGCGGCGCAGACGGTGGTCGACGGTTGGTGCGACGGCGCGACAGTAGACCTGGACACCCAATGCCGCGTGCTCACCCTGCGGGCGCTCGGCCGCTCCGTGCTCGGCCTGGACCTCGACGCCCGGGCCGATACCGTCGGGCCGGCGCTGCGCACCGCGCTCTCATGGGTCGCCGACCGTGGGACTCGGCCGGTGAATCTGCCGCAATGGGTGCCCACCCCCGGCCAGCGGCGGGCCCGCAGGGCCAATGCGACTCTGCATCGGCTGGCCGCCGAGATCCTCGCCGCGGTACGAGACGACCCCGCCCGAGACGCACCACTGGTGCGTGCATTGATCACCGCAGCCGATCCGCAGACGGGCCAACCACTCTCGGACGACGACATCTGCCACGAGCTGGTGCTGTTCATCCTCGCCGGCCACGACACCACATCCACCACTCTGACGTACTCACTGTGGGCGCTCGGCCACCACCCAGCCATTCAAGACCGAGTGTTCGATGAGGTCAGCGCACTCGGCGACCGGCCGCTGACACCCGACGATGTGCCCCGGCTCGGCCACACCGTGCGAGTGCTGCACGAGGCCCTGCGGCTATGCCCGCCCGGTGCCGGAACGCCGCGGCTGCTCAAAAAGGATTTGGCCGTCGACGGCTACCGGCTGGAAGCCGGCACCATGGCGGTGGTCAGCTTCTACGCCATGCACCGAAACCCGGAACTGTGGGACGACCCGCTGACATTTGACCCGGATCGGTTCCTGCCGGAGCGCTCGCAGGGCCGCAGCCGCTGGCAGTACCTGCCGTTCGGCGGCGGACCTCGCTCATGTATCGGCGACCACTTCGCCATGCTGGAAGCCACCCTTGCTCTGGCCACCATCGTCCGCGCCGCCCGGATCGAATCGCTTAACGACGACTTCCCCCTGGCCACACCGTTCACCGTCGTCGCCGCTGAGCCGATCGATGCCCGTGTTCATCCGCGGACCTCGACCCGTGTCGGGTCTTGGAGCCACAATTCACCTGTCGCGCAACGCTAGCGACGAGCCCCCGGAAACTCTTGTCGCGGCGGCGCTCAGGCGTGGCGGGCTGCTTCTTGGACTAGCTGCACTCGGGAGGTCAGCCCGAGTTTGGTGTAGACGTGGGTGAGGTGGGTTTGCACGGTGCGGGGTGAGACGAAAAGCCTTGCGGCGATGTCGTTGTTGGCCAGCCCTTCGCTGACCAGTCGCACGACGTCGCGCTCGGTCGGGGTGAGTGAACCCCAACCGCTGGCGGGCCGTTTGCGTTGGCCGCGGCCGCGTTGGGCGTAGGCGATCGCCTCCCCGGTGGACAGGGCAGCGCCCTCGGCCCACGCGCAGTCGAAGTCGGTGTCGCCCAAGGCATCACGCAGCGCCGCCACCGAGGCTTGGTAGTCGGCGTCGTCGATCTTGAAGCGGACCGCGCCCATGCGTTGCCGGATGGCGTGTGCCGCGGCGAAGAGGCGGGCGGCTTCGCGGCGACTGTCGTCCTGGCCGGCCAGAGCGGCGAGGCGTTCGAGGATGTCCGGGACGAACAGGTACGCCTTCATTCCGGCGGCGCACGTCAGCGCGTCGTGGGCGTCGCGCTCGGCCTGCGCCGGCTCACCCGCCGCGATCGCCACCCGGGCGCGCGCGGACAGCGCCCACGCCAGCCACAAGCCGGTCGTGGTCGCGACCGCCTCGTCGGCCCAGCGGCGGGCGGCGGCGAGATCCCGGTCTGCCAGCGCGGCCTCGGCATTCCAGATGCGCTGCACTGCCGCCGTGCCACCACTCACAACAGTCATGTCCTGTCGGGCGGCCTCGCGCGCCTCGTGCACCGCCGCGCCATCCCCGGCGGCCAGGGCCGCGAATCCCACCACTGCGTGCGTGACTACCGCGAACCTCCCGCCAAGCTCCGCGGCGCCCTTAAGGGCCGCCTCGGCCACCGCTCGGGCCGCGGCCGCCTCACCCTGGTATGCCAGTGCCAGGCTCTGACCTCCGAGGGTGGTCACCCGGTAGATCTCGTCGTGAGCCTCCTCGGCTTCGGCCGCCACCTCGCCCAACTGTGCAACGGCTCCGGCCAGATCGCCCCGCGCCGTCTGCGACGTCCCGAGGTAAAAGCGACATGCACGCGAGTTGAACCGGTCGCCGATTGCGTCGGCGAGGTCGCGTCCCTCCTCGCCAGCTGCGCGCATCCCGAGCAGGTCACCCGCGATCTCGGCGCCCTGCGCCTGCAGGGCGAGGATCCGGCTCAGCCGCCAGCGATCGTCCACGGCACGGGCCAGGCCGATCGCCTCGGCGAAGCATGCCCGGGCCACCTCGGCGTTATAGCCCGCGCCGGCGATGAAGCCGCAGGCGGTCAATGTCCGGGCCAGCAGGGCCGGGTCATCGACGTCTCGCGCGATCGCCAGGGCCTGTTCGGCCTGATCCGTACTCGCGGCGGCGCCGGCCCAAGTATCAAGCACCGCCTTGTCGCCGAGCGCCCGGGCGCGCACCGCGGCCGCCACCTCGGGGTGCTGCGCGTCGAGGTCGGCGAGGGCGGTGTCGAACCAGGCCCGCCCTTCCCGGATGCGGCCTCGCGCTTGCCACAGCGGCTGCAGCGACGAGGCGAGCGTCAACGCGAGCTCGATAGCGGAGTTTTCGCGGCTCCAGGCGAACGCGACGCGCAGGTTGTCGATCTCGATGTCGGCCTGCTCGAGGCGGTGCTCATAATCACTGCCTGCCGGCGCGTCAAGCACGGCGGCCATCGCCGTGTAGTGGTCGCGGTGGCGCGCCCGCACGGCGTCGGCCTCGCCGGATTCGCCGAGCTTTTCCAGGGCATATTGGCGCAGCGTCTCCAGCAGCCGATAGCGAGTCCGGCCCCCGGTGTCGTCGGCGACCACCAGCGATTTGTCGACCAGCAGGGTGAGCAGATCCAGCACTTGGAAGCGCTCGACCTCACCACCGCTGGCGACCGTTTGGGCGGCGTCGAAGTCGAAGCCCCCCAGGAATGCGGCCAGCCCGCGGAACAAGACCCGTTCGGGTTCGGTCAGCAGCGCGTGTGACCAGTCCACCGAGGCGCGCAGGGTCTGTTGGCGGCGTACTGCGGTGCGCGCCCCGCCGGTCAACAGCCGGAACCGGTCATGCAGGCTGTCGAGGATCTCGGCCAGCGAAAGGGCGCGCACCCGTGCTGCTGCGAGCTCGATCGCCAGCGGCAAACCGTCGAGGCGGGTGCAGATTTCGGCCACGATTGTGGCGTTGTCGTCGCTGACGGCGAAGTCGGGCCGGGCACGGCGGGCCCGATCGGCGAACAATTCGATGGCCTCATCGCGAAGCGACAGCGACGGCACCCGCCAGCTCACCTCACCGGCCACCCCGAT
The DNA here is from genome assembly GCA_963751315.1 of uncultured Actinomycetota bacterium. Taxonomy (GTDB): domain Bacteria; phylum Actinomycetota; class Actinomycetes; order Mycobacteriales; family Mycobacteriaceae; genus Mycobacterium. The sequence continues at coordinate 29,445 of CAVVUH010000016.1, forward strand.
CGCCTCACGGCTGGTTGCGAGCAATGTCAGCCGCGGCGCCGCACTGAGCAGCGCGACGACCAGCTCGGCGCTGGCATCCAGCAGATGCTCGCAGTTGTCCAGCACCACCAGCATCTGACGGTCGCGAACAAACCGCAGCAGGCTGTCCATGGTGGAGCGCCCTGGCTGGTCGGGCAGCCCGAGTGCCCGCGCCACCGTTAGGGGCACCAGCTCGGGGTCGGTGATCGGCGCCAGATCCACATACCACATCCCGTCGCCGGACTCGGGCGCCATTGCGGCGGCGACCTGGATGGCCAGCCGGGTTTTCCCCACCCCGCCCGCGCCGGTCAACGTCACCACCCGGTTCTGCGCCAGCAGCTGGCGCAGCTGAGTCAGCTGCGCGTCGCGGCCCACGAAACTGGTCAGCTGCGCCGGAAGACGCTGGGAGACAACGGAGGTGGATACCCGCAGCGGCGGGAATTCGTTGACCAGGTCGGGATGGCACAGCTGCACCACCCGCTCCGGGCGGGGCAGATCACGCAGCCCATGGGTGCCCAGATCGGTCAGCCAGGCGCCCTCGGGTAGCCGGTCGACCACCAGCGGTTCGGTCGCTCCCGACAGCACGGTCTGACCGCCGTGGGCCAGATCGCGCAGCCGCGCCGTGCGGTTGATCGTCGGACCGGCGTAGTTACCCTCGTCGCGTAGCTGCACCTCGCCGGTGTGCACGCCGATCCGCAACCGGATCGGCGCCAGCGGGGCGCGCTGCAACTCCAACGCCGCGGCCACCGCATCGGAGGCGCGGGCGAACGCCGCCACAAAGCTGTCGCCCTCACCCTGCTCGACCGGGCGTACCCCGTCGTGGGCGGCGATGATCGTCAGACACGATGTTGATTCAGCCGTGCGATGGCCGCCGTCATCTCGTCTGGCTGGGTTTCCCAGAGTCGGGTGGAGCCCTCGACGTCAGCCAGCAGCAACGTCACGGTGCCGGTCGGTAAAAGCCCGCTCACGCCCAGCTCGCTCCAGTCCACCAGCGGTAGGTCCGCGCGGGGATCGATCTCGCTCATGCTAGCCAGCATGCGGCCCCACCCACCGCAAAACATCAGCACAAACGCGTACATTGGCGCCGACGGCGGAAGTTACGAGCGTGCGCGGCTCGGGCTATGTTCGCTGACAATTTGGTCCAGCCATGCAGCTTGATCGACAGGAACTATTTCAATGAACCGGATAGCAGCGATCAACGGTGTGGCGATCGCCATTACGGCTTTAGGCATCGGTGTGGTCGGGTGTGGTTCCCCCTCCAGCAGCAACAGTGCGGCGAGCAAGACGTCAACCACGTCAACCACGACAACCACGACAACCACCAGCAAACCGCAATCAAAAGTGGCGCCGCGCACCACCGTTCCGGGTCCTAACCCGACAATCGCCAGCTATATCCAACAGAGCGGCATCGCCGACGCTCCCGTCCACCGCGGCGATCCCGGCGCGCCGACCATCAACCTGCCAATCCCCGACGGCTGGGCCGACGCCGGACCCGACACCCCGGCCACGGCCTACTGGGCCATCATCGACAACGGCCCCGAGGCTGCTAATTACACACCCAGCATCGTGGCGACGGTGTCCAAGCTCGTCGGCGATGTAGACCAGCAGAAAATTCTCGACCTCGCGCCTGGCGAACTGAAAAACCTGCCCGGGTTCCAGCCCAAGGGCGACGGCTCTGACGACAGCCTGGGCGGTTTTCCCGCCTACGAGTCGGGCGGCACCTGGGTGGAAAATGGCCAGACGAAGGCGGTCGCGCAGAAAACCGTCGTCATCGAGGCCAACGACGCCGTCTACCTGCTGCAGCTCAATATCGACTGCCTCGCAGACCAGATCGACAAGGTGCTACCCGCGACAGCCACCATCGACGAAAAGACGACGATCAACGTAGGTGGATAGCGGCCGTCCGATGCCGGAATCTAGGAGCGTGGGCGCTCACCGCTTTTTGGCGGTGACGAGCAGGTACTCCCACCCCATCACGCCGTCCCGGAGGTGTTGCTCGGCGAGTTCGACGAGTTGGGCGTCGAGCGTGGCGGCCAGCACATGATTGTTGCCGATCGCGCGGTAAGCGTTGATCGTCGGGCCGTAATGGTTTTTGAAGTAGTTGTGCAGAGCGTAGGCGCTGTCGAAGCGGTCGACCGTTAGCATTCCCCGCCGAGCGCTGACATCCCCGACCCGGTCGCCGAACAGACCAGCCGCATAGTCCTCGCGTCCCCACAACGACGCTGGTGGTAGACCCGGTCGCACAGTTGGCTGATATGGCCTGAGGGTGTTGAGCATCCGACCGAAGAACCCTTCGGTTGTCCAGCTGATCACGCCGATGGTGCCCCCGGATCGGCACACCCGGACCATCTCGTCGGCCGCCGATTGATGATGCGGCGCGAACATCACCCCGATCGCCGAAACGACGGCGTCGAACTCGCCGTCGCCGAACGGCAGCGATTCCGCGTTGGCTTCCCGCCACTGCAGCGTCACGCCTTGCGCGGCGGCCCTAATCTGGGCGCGGGCCAGCAGCTCCGGCGTGAGGTCGCTGGAAATGACGGTGGCACCCGTCTTGGCGGCCGGGATCGAGACGTTTCCGGATCCTGCGGCAACGTCGAGCACCAGATCGTCGGGACCAATGTCTGCTGCGGCGACCAGCACCGGGCCGAGCGGGGCCATCACCTCCTCGGCCATCAGCGCGTAATCGCCCAGCGCCCACATCGCTCGCGGCGTCGTCGCCAGCGGCTGAGCACTGTCGGTTGAGGTGTCGATGGTCATACGACCTCCTGATGAAGACATAGGGGATGTGTGCTACCTGCGACCTCGTCGTCGTCGGCGGCGCGGAGGCGGATGCACGCTCCGCTCAATGACGCCGTAATACGACAGTAGCACTAGAAAATAATTGCTCAGCAATATAGTAGATAACTGCTAGAATGTTCCCAGGCTGCATTCTCTGCGGCACAAGCGCAACATCGAGCGGACCGGACAGGGGGTATCGATGCCCACCGAAAATGCTGCGGTACAAGAAGATTCGGTCGACTTGATCACCGACGCGTTGCTGACTGCGTCCCGGTTGTTGGTGGCCATCTCGGCGCGCTCGATCGCACAGGTCGACGAGACCATCACGACTGCGCAGTTTCGAACCCTGGTCATCTTGTCCAACGAGGGTCCGATGAACCTCGCCACGCTGGCGGGCCGGCTGGGGGTGCAACCATCGGCGACCGGCCGCATGGTCGACCGGCTCGTCGGCGCTGGACTGATCGACCGGCAGATGCATCCGACTTCACGACGCGAGCTGCTGGCCGCGCTCACGTCGCGAGGCCAGCAAGTCGTGCGACAGGTCACCGCGCACCGCCGCACCGAGATCGCCCGCATCGTCGAAGCGATGTCACCGGCTGATCGCCGGGGTCTGGTATGTGCTCTCACTGCGTTTACTGCCGCCGGCGGCGAGCCCGCGGCCTACCTGGAGGACGTCGAGGCTTAGGTCTCGGAGACCTATCGCGCCTGGAATCCGGCGAGATGCCAAGTTCCTAGACTGGTCCGGTGCGCCTCGTCTTCGCCGGCACCCCCGAACCCGCGCTGCCCGCGCTGCGCAGTCTCATCGACTCGCCGCGCCACGAGGTAATCGCGGTGCTCACCCGGCCAGATGCCGCCTCCGGGCGTCGCGGCAAACCGGAGCCGTCGCCGGTGGCTCGTCTCGCGCTGGAGCAGGGTATCCCGGTGCTGCGACCGCAGCGGCCCAACACCGCTGAGTTCGTCGCCGAGCTGTCACAGCTGGCGCCCGATTGTTGCCCGGTGGTGGCCTACGGTGCGCTGCTGCGCGACGAGTTGCTCGCGGTACCGGCACATGGCTGGGTCAACCTGCACTACTCGCTGCTGCCCGCCTGGCGGGGGGCGGCCCCGGTGCAGGCCGCGATTGCCGCGGGGGACACCGTCACCGGAGCCACCACGTTCCAGATCGAGGCGGGTCTGGACTCCGGGCCGGTCTACGGGGTAGTCACCGAGGCGGTCCGGCCGACCGACACCGCCGGCGATCTCCTTGACCGGCTGGCGATTTCGGGTGCAGCGCTACTGTCAACCACCCTGGACGGTATCGCGGACGGGGCGCTGACGCCGATGCCGCAACCGGCCGACGGGGTCAGCATCGCGCCGAAGGTCACCGTCGACGGGGCTCGGGTGCGCTGGGACCTTCCGGCCCAAGTCGTCGAGCGACGTATCCGCGCCGTCACGCCGAATCCGGGCGCTTGGACCCTGATCGGTGACTTGCGGGTCAAGCTCGGGCCGGTGCACGTCGACGACGATGCGCCGAACCTTCTAAAGCCGTTGTCGCCCGGCGATATTCATGTCGACCGCCGCAGCGTGCGGATCGGCACCGGCTCGGAGCCGGTGCGGCTGGGTCAAGTCCAGGCGTCGGGCAAGAAGTTGATGAACGCCGTCGACTGGGCGCGGGGGGCCCGCCTGGACTCGACGGCGCGAGCGTCATGACCCCACCCCAAGACAAGCCGCGACGCGGCCGACCGCCGGCGCGGTCGACACAGCGGCCGGCTAGGCCACCGCGGCGCCGCCCGCTGGATCCGGCGCGACAGGCGGCCTTCGATGTCCTGCGGGCCGTGAGCGAGCGCGACGCCTACCCCAACCTGCTGCTGCCAGTTCTGTTGCGGGAACGGAAGATCAGTGGCCGCGACGCTGCCTTCGCCACCGAGCTGACCTACGGCAGCTGCCGCGTTCGCGGCCTGCTTGACGCGATCGTCGGCGCAGCGGCCGGTCGGCCACCGGACGCCATCGACCCGGTGTTGCTCGATCTGCTGCGGCTCGGGACGTATCAACTGCTGCGCACCCGGGTCGACGCGCACGCCGCGGTTTCCACCACCGTCGAGCAGGCCGGAATCGAATTCGACACGGCGCGAGCCGGTTTCGTCAACGGTGTGCTGCGCACGATCAGCGGTCGCGACGAGAAATCCTGGGTCGACGAGCTCGCGCCCGACGGGGTAGCCGATCCGGTCGGCCACGCCGCCTTCGTCCATGCCCACCCGCGCTGGATCGCGCAGGCCTTCGTCGACGCGCTGGGTGCGGCCGCCGGTGAGCTCGACGCGGCTCTGGCCAGCGACGACGAGCGACCCCAGGTGCACCTGGCCGTGCGCCCGGGAGTACTGACCGCCGAGGAGTTGGCCGGTGCCGTGGACGGCACCGTTGGCCGGTATTCGCCCTATGCGGTGTACCTGCCCGGCGGCGACCCCGGGCAGTTGCCCGCGGTGCGCGACGGCCAAGCCTTGGTTCAGGACGAGGGCAGCCAATTGGTCGCCCGCGCGCTGACGCTGGCGCCGGTTGCCGACGACGCCGGACGGTGGCTGGACCTGTGCGCCGGGCCGGGTGGCAAGACCGCACTGCTGGCCGCGCTGGGCGCCGGGTCGGGGGCCCAGGTCACGGCGGTGGAACTGGCAGAACACCGCGCCGACCTGGTTGCGGAGAACACCCGCGGCCTGCCGGTCGAGGTGGTGCGCGCCGACGGACGCCGCAGCGGTCTCGAACCGGGTTTCGACCGGGTGTTGGTTGACGTGCCCTGCACCGGGCTGGGCGCGTTGCGCCGCAGGCCCGAATCGCGCTGGCGTCGTCAACCCGCCGACATTCCGGCGCTGACCCGGCTGCAACGCGAGCTGTTGGGAGCCGCGATCGAGCTGACCCGGCCCGGCGGTGTCGTCCTGTATGCCACCTGCTCGCCGCATCTGGCCGAGACGGTCGGCGTGGTCGCTGACGCGCTGCGCCGCCATCCGGTGTCCGCGCTGGACACCCGGCCGCTGTTCGAGCCCGTCGCAGATCTGGGGGAGGGCCCCTATGTTCAGCTGTGGCCACACCGGCACGGCACCGACGCCATGTTCGCCGCAGCGCTGACGAAGCTGGATTGACCAGCTCGCCCCCGCGCCTTGCCACGGCGCGCATCGTCGCCAGACTAGGCTGAGCCCATGTCAGGCAAGACCGATCGGCCGCTGATCGCGCCGTCGATACTGGCCGCTGATTTCGCCCGGCTTGCCGACGAGGCCGCCGTCGTCGAAGGCGCCGACTGGTTGCATGTCGACGTCATGGACGCACATTTCGTGCCGAACCTGACGATCGGGCTACCAGTGGTGGAAAGTCTGTTGGCCGCCAGTGACATTCCGATGGACTGCCACCTGATGATCGATGACCCCGACCGGTGGGCACCGCCGTACGCCGAAGCCGGCGCCTACAACGTCACCTTCCACGCCGAGGCGACCGACAACCCCGTCGGCGTGGCCCGCGACATCCGCGCCGCCGGCGCCAAGGCGGGACTGAGCATCAAGCCCGGCACCCCGTTGGAGCCCTACCTGGATATCCTCAAGGACTTCGACACCTTTCTGGTCATGTCGGTTGAGCCCGGTTTCGGGGGCCAGGACTTCATTCCCGAGGTGCTGAGCAAGGTGCGCACGGTACGAAGGTTGGTCGACTCCGGCGAATTGACGATCCTCGTTGAGATCGACGGCGGCATCAACGCCGAGAACATTGAGCAGGCCGCCGAGGCCGGTGTCGACTGCTTCGTTGCCGGATCCGCCGTTTATGGTGCCGAGGACCCGGCGGTGGCGGTCGAGGCACTACGGCGACGGGCCGGTGCCGCGTCACCGCACCTGCGCTGATGAGCCGCGCTGACGACGATGATGCCGGCGTAGCCGGGATTGAGGAGTGGCGCTGATGAGCCGCGCCGACGACGATGATGCCGGCGTAGCCGGGATTGAGGAGTGGCGCTGATGAGCCGCGCCGACGACGATGATGCCGGCGTAGCCGGGATTGAGGAGTGGCGCTGATGAGCCGCGCCGACGACGATGATGCCGGCGTAGCCGGGATTGAGGAGTGGCGCTGATGAGCACTGCGGCGGCGGCCATCAGCTACGACGCCGCCATGCGACTCGCGATCGAGCATGCCGACCTGGTCAAGGGCAGCACTTACCCCAACCCGCCGGTCGGTGCGGTCATCCTGGACCGCGAGGGCCGGGTTGCCGGCGCCGGCGGTACCGAACCGGCGGGCAGCGCACATGCCGAGGTGGTGGCGCTGCGCCGGGCAGGACGCCTGGCCCAGGGCGGCACCGCGGTTGTCACCCTGGAGCCCTGCAACCACCACGGCAAGACCCCGCCATGCGTGGATGCGCTGCTCGAGGCGGGCGTCGCGTCGGTGGTGTACGCGGTCACCGATCCGAACCCAAAGGCGGCCGGCGGTGCCGCACGGCTGGCAGCCGCAGGCGTGCACGTCGTCAGCGACGTGGAAGCGGCCCTGGTCACGGCCGGACCGCTGCGCGAATGGCTACACAGGCAACGCACCGGCTTGCCGCACGTGACGTGGAAGTACGCCACCAGCATCGACGGGCGCAGCGCTGCCGCCGATGGCTCGAGCCAGTGGATCACCAGCGAGGCCGCGCGGGCTGACCTGCACCGCCGCCGGGCGGCCACCGACGCCATCGTGGTTGGGACTGGGACGGTGCTCGCCGACGACCCGACATTGACCGCCCGGTTGGCCGACGGCGGCCTAGCGGACCGCCAGCCGCTGCGTGTGGTTGTGGGCAAGCGCGAAATCCCTTCGGAAGCAAACGTTCTCAACGACGACTCGCGCACGATGGTGATCCGCACCCGCGATCCAGCCGAGGTGCTCAAGGCGCTGTCCGATCGCACCGACGTCCTACTCGAGGGCGGGCCCACACTTGCCGGGGCGTTTCTGCGGGCGGGGGTGATCGACCGAATCCTGGCCTACGTTGCACCGATCCTACTGGGCGGACCGATCACTGCGGTCGACGATGTGGGGGTGCCGAGCATCGCCCGCGCGCTGCGCTGGCGCTACGACGGTGTCGAACGGGTCGGCCCGGATCTGCTGCTGAGCCTGGTGCCCCGCGAGCCTGCGACCGGATCCATCAGGGGCGACCGCCCAAGCCGGGAATCAGCAACGGCACCCGGCGACGATAGTCCCGGTACTGCTGACCAAACGCGCGGATGAGGTCACGCTCCTCCAAGCGGACCGCGAGCAAGATGTATCCGGTCGTCGCGACCGCAAAAAGCAAGTGCCCCACGGTCATTCTCGGCGTGGCCCAGAATGCGAACAGGAACCCCAGGTAGAGCGGGTGCCGGACCACCCGGTAGAAAAGCGGTGTCGTGAACTCGTGCTCGACAGGCTGTCCCCCCCGCAGTCGCCCGAACACCTGACGCAGCCCGAACAGATCGAAATGATCGATGAGGAAGGTGCTCAGCAGGGCGATCGCCCAGCCCGCCAGAGCGACAGCGGTCAGCAGCGTCCGCCAGGGCTGGGCGCTGACCCGCCAAACGTCGTCGGTGATCGGATGCCACGCAGCGACGAGAACGACCAGACAAATGTTGGAAGCAAGGACATACGTCGACCGCTCGGCGCTGGGCGGCAAGACGCGGGTCAACCAATCTTTGAAGGCTGTTCTGGCCATGACGCTGTGCTGGACCGCGAACAGCCCGAGCAACGCCACGTCGATGACCACCGCAGCGACGGTGAGGCTGCCGTCGCCGATGCCGCCGCGATCGACGCTCTTGCCGACGATGTGCACACCGCCGACCAGGAAATCAGCGTCGGCGACAAATGCGATCAGATAAAGGAAGACGACCACGAACATCAGGTACGCAGCCACGCCGTAGACCGCGATCAGGACGCCACCGGCAGAACTGCCGGCCGGCCGCGAGGAGGGCCCATCGCCCGGTGCCACACCAAGATTGTGCTCCTACTTTGGGCCGAATACCTAGACCCGAGGCGCGACGGGCTGCTCCTCGCGCAGTTCGGGCTCTTCGGCATGGGTGCGGCGGCTGCTGATCAGCAGCCCCAACACTGCACCCACCGCGCAGACGATGGCGGTGACCGTGAAGATCCCCCCGTACATCTCGGCAAACGCCTGCCGGTAGAGGGTTCCCTGCGCCAAGATCCGTTCCGCCAGGCTGGCGTTGGCCGGCACTCGCGCCGACAGCTTCGAAACGATGTGGGGCAGTTGATAAAAGCCCCACGCACTCAGCGCGGCCACCCCGATCAGCATGCCTGTCATCCGAGCGACCACCACCGCTGCCGAGGCGATGCCGTGCTGCGCCGACGGCACTACTCGCAAGCTGGCGGACGTCAGCGGTCCGATCACCAGCCCCAGCCCCAGGCCGGCGACCGCCAGGTCGGTGTCCAAGGCGGGCAGTGAAAACAGACCAAAGATGTTGTGGCGCTGGCTCAGTAGGTCGATAGACCACTTCGAGATCAGCCAGTAGCCGCCGGCGGCGATCGACAGCCCGACGAAGGCCATGGCCCGGTCGCCGACCTTTGTCGCGATCCAGCCGCCCAGTAGCGCACCGATCGGCAGCGCGATCAGGAAACGCAGCAGCATAATGGCGGCCTGGTCTTGCTCCTTGCCGAGCACGCCCTGCGCGAACAGCTCGACGTCGACCAGCGTCACCATCAGCGCCGCACCGGCGCACAGCGAGGCGCCGAGCGCGGACAGGAACGGCCCGAAGTGCACCCCGGTGGGCTCGATCAGCTTGGTACGCGCAAACCGCTCCCACACCGCGAAGATCACCGCAACAGCCACCGCCGCGATCAGCAGCGGCTTTCCGTAGCTGGGCAGCACCTCCTGACCGTTAGGGGACGGGTTATACAGCCCGATCACCGCCAGCCCCAACGTGATCGCCAGCAGCAGTCCACCGACCACGTCGATCTTTTCGGGCTCGGCGCTGCGATCCCGCGACGGCAGGCTGAATTGGATCATCACCATCGCGGCCAGCGCCAGCGGCACATTGATCCAGAACACGTCCTGCCAGCGACTCGTCAGCCAGACGATGAAGATTCCGTAGAGCGGGCCGAGCACGCTGCCCAGCTCCTGCGCGGCACCGATGCCGCCGAGTATCCCGGCGCGGTTGCGCTGAGACCACAGATCGGCACCGAGGGCCAGCGTCACTGGCAGCAGTGCACCGCTGGCCACGCCTTGAATGGTGCGGCCGACCACCAGCACCTGCAGGTCGGTGGAAAGCGCGGTCACCACCGAGCCGACGATGAACGCGGCCAGGCTGGCCTGAAGCAGCCGTTTGCGGCCGAATCGGTCCGAGGCGCGGCCCAGCAGCGGCATCGCGGCGATGTAGCCGAGCAGGTACCAGGTGACGATCGGCGTGATGCGTTGCAGGTGATTGATCGGGATGCCGACGGTGTTGATGATGTCGCGCATGATGGTGACCACGACATAGGTGTCGAGGGCACCAAGCAGTACGGCTAGGCTGCCCGCGCCGATTGCGACTCCGCGGCCGGCGTGCGGCGCCGTCATCCGGCTACCGGCGGCGCGGTGACCTGCACCGGCGCGTTCCAGTTCGACAGCGTCATCTGGATCGAGTTGCCCGGGCTTTGGTCCAGGTTGGCCTGCACCAGTTGGTGATCACCGGTTTCTTGGATCCAGACCGTCGCAGGCAGCGGCTGAGTGGCCTTGAGTTGGGATGCCAGCCCATTCACCGCATCCGCCGAGGCCGTTCCGGTGATCTTGACCGTGCTCTGGCCGTTGATGGTTTCGCGCGACTCGGACTTGGGGTTGTTGATGTTGGTTAACACGTTGGCCAGGCCGGTGTTCGGGTTGAGGATCTCGGACGGGTCGTAGATCGCGGACGCCGGACCGAAGCTTTCCCAATGGCCCGGGGTCAGCGCCGCGTAGAGGGTTCCGTTATCGACCACGAACTGAGCATCGACGCTCGAGCCCAAGACCGTGAGGTCGGCTTCGCCCTTGGCGGCGGTGTCAGGCGACGTGGTCAGGTCGCCGGTCAGCGTCTTGACCGGTAGTCCCTTGATCTTGCCGGTTACCGACAGCACCAAGTGCACGCTTTTGACGTTTCTGGTGGTCAGGTTGGACTTGCTGAGCAGCGTGGCCGCATCCGGAAGGGGCGCGGCGGACTGCTTGGATGACGAGCAGCCGCCGACCAGAGCTGCGGCGATACTGAGGGCGGCGAGGACGGCGAGGATTGGGCGACGCGTCGGCATAGGTGCATCGTAGAGGGTGTCATTCACCCACCGCCGAAGCCCGAGGTGACGGCAGTGACGGCCACATAGCGCGCGGACCGTCCGACTCATTAGCCTGAGGCGGTGTTCACCGGAATCGTCGAGGAATTGGGTGAGGTCGTCGGTAAGGACGACCTGGGCGATTCCGCGCGCTTTACCATCCGTGGTCCTGTCGTTACGGCCGATGCCGGTCACGGCGACTCGATCGCCGTCAACGGCGTGTGCCTGACGGTGGTGGAGGTGCTGCCGGAGGGCCAGTTCACCGCCGACGTGATGGGCGAGACGCTCAGCCGATCGAGCTTGGGCCGGCTGGCCGCTGGCAGCCCGGTCAACCTCGAGCGCGCCGCGGCCTTGAACAGCAGGCTTGGCGGGCACATCGTGCAGGGACACGTGGACGGCACCGGGCAGATCCAGGCCCGCACGTCCGCCGAGCACTGGGAGGTGGTCCGGATCGGGCTACCCGCCGGGCTGGCCCGCTACGTGGTCGAAAAGGGCTCTATCACCGTCGACGGTATTTCGCTGACCGTCTCCGGACTGGGCGACGACTGGTTTGAGGTATCGCTGATCCCAACCACCCGCGAGCTGACCACGCTAGGTCAGGCCCCGCCCGGGACGCCGGTGAACCTCGAAGTCGACGTTATCGCGAAATACGTCGAGCGGCTCCTAGCGGCAAAATAGGATTCTAGCTGCGAAAACAGACCGCAATTCCGGACAGCGACTTATCCATTCCTCCGCTCAAGCGTGGTGCGTAGTCAGATTGCCGTGGTGCCGCCGTCGACAATCAACTCCACACCATTGACATAGCTTGAGTCGTCCGAGGCGAGGAACAGTGCGACCGTCGCAATCTCCTCAGGGCTGCCCATCTTTCCCCGTGGGATCAATGCCTCAAACTGCGCCTTCGTCTCCTCGTCGAACAACTGCTCCTGTATCGGCGTGGCGACCTGGCCCGGGGTCAGCACGTTGACCCGGATCCTCCTGTTCTTCAACTCGGACAACCACACGCGGGCGTAGGCCTGCAGTACAGCCTTGCTCGCCGCGTACACACTCCAGAAAGGAAAGCCCTTGACCGAAGCGATTGACCCGGTCATGAAGATCGAGCCACCGTCGTTGAACAGTGGCAATGCCTTCTGCACCGTGAAGAGCGTGCCGCGCGCGTTTAGCCCGAAAGTGGCATCGAAGTGCTGCTCGGTGATCTCGCCGAGCTTCCGCTCCTCGCCCGTCCCGGCACTTGTCCACAACACATCGACGGCGCCCTTTTCCCGCCTGACCGCGTCGAACAAACGGTCCACATCGTCCAGGTTGGCCGAATCAGCCTGCACGCCGGTCACGTTTCGGCCGATCAGCTTGACGGCTTCATCCAGAGCTTCCTGCCGCCGACCCGAGATGAAAACGTGAGCTCCTTCTTCAACGAACAACTTGGCACCGGCCAGCGCCATACCACTTGATCCACCCGTGATCACCGCTACCTTGCCATCAAGCTTTCCCACGATTGGTCACAACCGACCGGTGCGCGCGATTACCTGGCTGGCGAAGTCAAGCATCTGGTCAAGGCTGGGGAACGCTGCGAAGGCATCCACGAACGCCTCATCAATACCGGACCCGGCGAAGCGCTCGAGCTTGCCGGCAAGCGAGTCAACGGACGTGCCCGGTTCGTGGTTGATCCGCATGGCCGTCTTCAGCGCGTCAGGATCGCGGCCGGCGTCCTGCGCCGCACCGCGCGCAATCGACCACAAGTGGTCGGTGACCTCGTCCTGCAGCCCCTCGACCCCGAGCCAGCCGGTGCCGCTGCGGCCGACCCGGCGCATCGCGGCCTCGCTGGCACCGCCGATCCAGATGGGCGGACCGCCAGCCTGCACCGGGCGCAGGTCGGCATGGACCGGCGGCAGGGAGAAGAACTCGCTGTCCCAGGACACCGGGGTGGTCGTCCACCACTCGTGCAGGAACGCCAGCAGGTCATCGAGCATCTGCCCCCGCCGGTGCCAGTCCGCGCCGCGGGCGATGTCGTGTTCGTCCTTCATCCACCCGATTCCCACGCCAACGTCAAGGCGGCCGTCGCTGAGCACGTCGAGCGTGGTCAGCAGCCGGGCCAGGTGCGGCGGCTCGTAGTAGAACGTGCTGAGCGTGCTGGCGTTCAGCCGCACCCGGCTGGTCGCCGTCGCGGCGACGGTCCACAGCAGCACCGGATCGAGGTAACGGGTCATCTGCGGCGGGTACGGCTGCTCTTTGCCCGGATAGGTGCTATGCATATCAACCGGCGTGACCAGGCGATCGCCGACCCACAGCGTGTCATAGCCAAGGTCCTCGAGTCCGCGGCAGAACGCGCTCAGACCAGCGGCGCTGCTGACAGCGGACCCGACTATGGGAATTGCGAAACCAAGCTTCATCGCGAGAATCCTCTCCGGGCAGACCATCGTCCGCCAACATTGATATCTGGCATTAGCGAGTCCTTTCGGTGATCCATCAACCATTGTCAGGGCGCAAGCGCCCCTGTTCGTTCACGGCTTGGACCGGCGGCGGTGCGGCTCAGCCGGGAACGGTGGCGCCGAGGGCGAAGTCGTAGTTCCCCACTCCGTGGCTGGCGAGGCCCATCACGACCAGGCCCGTTCCTTCCAGCCAGTGCGCCATGTTCAAGCCGCCGACGTCTAGCGGGCGCAGCTCGAGGCTCTCGATGAACTCCGCCACGCCCGCCTTGGCGCGCGCGTCGTCGCCGGCGATGAGGACGTCGAGCGGCCGGCCCTGGGCCAGGACAACACCGAAGATGGTGTTGAATGCCTTCACCACGCTGGCGCTGGCCGGGGCGACCTTGGCAACTTCCTGCGCGATCGAGGTGCCATCGGGGATGGCTAGCCCGTCGGCCGCGGAATTGAAGGGGTTGCTGATGTCGACGATGACCTTGCCCGCGAGGGCGTCTCCGTACTGGGCGACGACCGGAACGACATTGGCGTACAACAGGGCCACGATGACGATGTCCCCGGCCGGGACGGCGCCGAACTCTCCCGTCGTGGCGCTGCCGCCGAGAGCCTTGGCCAGGTCAGCGGCCTTGGACTGATCGCGGCCCATGATTTCAACGGTGTTGCCGCCCGCTACCGCGAGCGCGCCGATGGCGCGGGCCATGTTCCCGGTGCCGATGATGCTGATGCTGCTCATGAGGTGTCCCGTCTTGAATTAATGATCGAAAAGGTTGACAGCTCCACCTTAAGCGTTGTTTGTTGATGCGTCAACCAATCGGGTAGCATGGAGGCTGATGGAACCGAACTGGCTGAACCCTCGTGAAGACCGCGCCTGGCGGGCCTTCCAGCACGCGCATCATCAGCTCGACGTGCACCTGAACCGGGGCCTGCAGGAATCGGGCCTGTCCGGGGCCGACTACGAGATCCTGGCGGTGCTCTCGGGTCACGACGGGGACCGCATGGCGGCCCGCGACCTGTGCAACACACTGGGCTGGGAGAAGAGCCGTGTCTCCCACCAGGTGCGGCGCATGCAGAAGGACGGGCTGATCTGCCGCGAGCCCAACCCCGACGACGCCCGCAGCACCATGGTCTGCCTGCTGCCGGCTGGCCGCGCCGCCATCGAGAAGGCGGCGCCCGGGCACGTGGAGGACGTCCGCCGGAACTTCATCAACCTGCTCACCCCGGCTGAGCTCGACATGCTCGCCGCCCTCAACGAACGAGTCCTGCGCCACCTGGCCAAAGACGACGACTCCCCCGCAGACGACGAGCCCTCATAGCCTTCATCAGCCGTGAGATCTTGACCTTCATGCTGGCGCGGAAGCGGCTTGGAAATCAGGCGGGCGCCGGACGCGCGTATGCGGCGGTGGAACGTCCCGCGACGTATCGGCGGAGCCCTCCGGTGGAATCCGGAAATGCCAGTCAGACTGCGACGCAGCCGGACCCGCGACGCAGTCGCGCGGCCAGTCACACATATTGAAGGCTACAAGGGTGCGCTGCCGCTGGCGTCTCCGCAGCCAGTTCTCGGTTGGCCTACAGGTGTCATTTAGGGGTACTCGCGAAGTATGTTGAGCGGCTGCTGGGTGCGCCGTCAGGCGGATAAGCACAACGCCCGCCTCGCCGATTGGCGAAGCGGGCGTCGTGTGAGGTGACTCGTTACAGCGGGATCCAGACTCCGAAGAAGTCGAAGCCCCACTGGTTGAACTGGGGATTCCACATCGGGTTTTCCTGGTAGCCCCAGTAGTTGATGGGCCCATACCCCCACTGCCCCCCGGGCGGTGGGAGCGGTCGGTTCCAGTCCGGCCGCGGTGGTGCACCAGCGCCCCAGGGTGCGGGTCCGTCGCCCCACGGGGCGCCGTGGAAGTAGCCGCGCTGGTCGTCGCCATGCCATGGGCCGCCGGGCCCGCCAGGTCCGCCGGGGCCGTGCATCCCGGGGCCGGGGCCGCCGGGCCCGCCAGGTCCGCCGGGTCCACCCGGTCCGTGCATCCCGGGGCCGGGGCCACCAGGCCCGCCTGGTCCGCCGGGGCCGTGACCACCCGGTCCGCCGGGGCCGGGCTCGCCGGGGCCTGGTCCGCCGGGGCCGTGACCACCCGGTCCGGGTCCACCGGGTCCGGGTCCAGGTCCACCGGGGTCAGCTGGTCCACGGGGTGCGGGGCCGCCCGGTCCACCGGGCGCGGGGCCGCCCTGGGCATGGAAATTCCCTGCTGGCTGCCCGCCGTGGTTGGCTGGTGGTGCTCCAGGAGCGGCGCTGGCCGGGCCGGCACCCATACCCATCGCCGCCGCTCCAAGGGCGCCGGCGATGGTGACTCCTGCCATCAACTGCTTCAGTTTCATGGTCCTTCACCTGTCTACCTGCGTATTCAGTGGACAATCGCCCCCCGACATAACGAACGCTAGATAGCGTTCCTATGAGTCAGCTACGAGAAGCCTCTGGAGATCTTTTGCGGATATGCCCGTCGTCGCAACATACGCGAGCGACTGCTGAACGTTCCCGGTCAGTGAGCCGCGGCAATAAGGGTGGCGACGTGGTGGTTCATACTGGATGCAACGCCTGAGCGCTTCAGGTGGATTCTTTTGACGAGGTGGCAGCGATGACGAGGTTGGACTCCGTCGAGCGGGCGATCGCCGACATCGCGGCCGGCAAGGCTGTCGTCGTCATCGACGACGAGGACCGGGAAAACGAGGGAGACCTCATCTTCGCCGCCGAGAAGGCCACCCCCGAACTGGTGGCGTTCATGGTGCGCTACACCTCGGGATACCTGTGCGTGCCGCTGGACGGTGCGGTCTGCGACCGGCTGGGCCTGCTGCCGATGTACGCGGTCAACCAGGACAAGCATGGCACCGCCTACACCGTCACCGTCGACGCGAAAAATGGTGTAGGAACCGGGATTTCGGCGTCCGACCGGGCTACCACCATGCGGCTGCTGTCCGATCCGGGCAGTGTTGCCGATGATTTCACCCGACCCGGGCACGTGGTTCCGTTGCGCGCCAAGGAAGGTGGCGTGTTGCGGCGCCCCGGCCACACCGAAGCCGCCGTCGACCTGGCCCGGATGGCGGGACTATCGCCCGCGGGAGCGATCTGCGAAATCGTCAGCCAGAAGGACGAGGGCGCGATGGCGCAGACCGACGAATTACGGGTCTTCGCCGACGAACACGGTCTGGCGCTGATCGCCATCGCCGACTTGATCGAGTACCGCCGCAAGCACGAGAAGCACATCGAGCGGATCGCCGAGGCCAGGATCCCGACCCGCCACGGCGAATTCCGCGCTGTCGGCTACACCAGCATTTACGAGGATGTCGAGCACGTGGCCCTGGTACGTGGTGAGATCGCCGGGCCGAACTACGAGGGCGACGACGTGCTGGTGCGGGTGCACTCGGAGTGCCTGACCGGGGACGTGTTCGGGTCACGCCGGTGCGACTGCGGTCCGCAGCTGGACGCCGCGATGGCCATGGTCGCGCGGGAAGGCCGCGGCATTGTGCTCTACATGCGCGGCCACGAGGGCCGCGGCATCGGTTTGATGCACAAGCTGCAGGCCTATCAGCTGCAGGACGCGGGCGACGACACCGTCGACGCCAACCTGAAGCTCGGATTGCCAGCCGACGCTCGGGATTACGGCACTGGCGCCCAAATCCTGGTCGATCTCGGCGTTCGTTCGATGCGGCTGCTGACCAACAATCCCGCCAAACGAGTCGGATTGGACGGCTACGGACTGCACATCATCGAGCGGGTGCCACTGCCGGTACGGGTCAACGCGGAGAACATTCGATACCTGATGACCAAACGCGACCGGATGGGCCACGACCTGGTCGGGCTCGATGACTACGACGAATCCATCCATCTACATGGCGAATTCGGGGGAGCACTATGAGCGATGCTGAGGAGCGGCGCGTATGAGCGGTGCCGGCGTACCCGACATCGCCCCACTGGACGCCTCTGCCATCAGCCTCGCGATCGTGGCCAGCACTTGGCACAAGCAGATATGCGACGCGTTGCTGGCCGGCGCCTGCAGAATCGCCGACGAATGGGGCGTCGAAAATCCGACGGTGCTGCGGGTTCGCGGCGCCATCGAGATTCCGGTGGTTGCGCAGGCCGTGGCCCGTGACCACGACGCCGTCGTCGCGTTGGGAGTGGTGATCCGCGGGCAGACACCGCATTTCGACTACGTATGCGACGCGGTGACCCAGGGATTGACGCGGGTCTCGCTGGACGAATCCACGCCGGTCGCGAACGGCGTGCTGACCACCAACGACGAACAGCAGGCCCTCGACCGCGCGGGGCTGCCGGAGTCCGCTGAAGACAATGGCGCCCAAGCGACGGCTGCGGCGCTGAGCACCGCACTGACCCTGCGCGATCTGCGCGGAAAGCCGTGATCGTCAAACCGGAGCGGGACAGCTGGGATGTGCAAGTTCGTCCCTATCTCACGCCGTATTTCGCCTATGCGGCCGCGTTCGTGATCGCTGCGGCCCACGTCGTGGTGGGCCTGCTACTCAAGATCAAGTCCAGCGGCGTGATCTTCCAAACTGCCGATCAAGTGGCGATGGCGGGGCTGGGCCTCGTGATTGCCGGGCTCGTACTGCTGTTCGCCCGGCCGCGGCTACGCGTCGGGGCTGCCGGACTGTCGGTGCGCAACCTGCTCGGCGACCGATTGGTGCCATGGTCGGACGTGGTCGGTGTGTCGTTTCCCGCCGGGGCACGCTGGGCGCGGATCGACCTACCCGACGACGAGTACATCCCGTTGATGGCGATCCAGGCCGTCGACAAGGACCGCGCGGTGGACGCCATGGACACCGTGCGGACGCTGCTGGCGCGATACCGACCCGACCTGGACTCGCGCGAGCAGACGTAAAAGGCCCTAATACGGGTGCGAAAAGGTGCTTTTACGTCTGGTCGGCCCACGAGACTAGCCTTAAACACGTGCCTGATCCCGCGACGTACCGCCCCGCGCCCGGGTCCATCCCGGTCGAGCCCGGCGTATACCGATTCCGGGACCAGCACGGACGGGTGATCTATGTCGGCAAGGCCAAGAGCCTGCGCAGCCGGCTGACGTCCTACTTCGCCGACGTTGCGAGCCTGCACCCGCGCACCCGTCAGATGGTGACCACCGCCGCCAAGGTCGAGTGGACGGTGGTCAATACCGAGGTCGAGGCGCTGCAGCTGGAATACAACTGGATCAAGGAGTTCGACCCGCGGTTCAACGTCCGCTACCGCGATGACAAGTCCTACCCGGTGTTGGCGGTCACCCTCAACGAGGAATTCCCGCGGTTGATGGTCTATCGCGGTCCGCGCCGCAAAGGCGTGCGTTATTTCGGGCCCTACTCCCATGCCTGGGCTATCCGGGAGACCCTGGACCTGCTCACCCGCGTCTTCCCCGCGCGCACATGCTCAGCCGGAGTATTCAAGCGGCACAATCAAATTAACCGACCGTGCCTGCTTGGCTATATCGATAAGTGCTCGGCGCCGTGCATCGGGAGAGTCAGCGCAGAGCAGCATCGCCAGATCGTGCTGGACTTCTGTGACTTCCTGTCCGGCAAAACCGACCGCTACGCCCGCAACCTGGAACAGCAGATGAATGCCGCGGCCGACCAACTCGATTTCGAACGTGCGGCTCGGCTGCGTGACGACCTCTCGGCTTTGAAGCGGGCCTTGGAGAAGCAGGCCGTGGTGCTCGGCGACGGCACCGATGCCGATGTGGTGGCGTTCGCCGACGACGAGCTGGAAGCGGCCGTCCAAGTCTTCCATGTCCGGGGCGGCCGGGTTCGCGGCCAGCGTGGCTGGATCGTCGAAAAGCCCGGTGACCCTGGTGATTCCGGTGAAGCGCAGCTGGTCGAGCAGTTCTTGACTCAGTTTTACGCCGATCAGGCCGAACTCGACGGCGCCGCAGACGAATCCGCCAACCCGGTGCCGCGAGAAGTCCTGGTGCCCTGCCTGCCGCCCAACGCCGACGAGCTGACGACCTGGCTGTCGGAGCTGCGCGGTTCGCGGGTGACATTGCGGGTACCTCGCCGCGGCGACAAGCGGGCACTGGCCGAGACCGTGCACCGAAACGCCAAAGAGGCGCTGCAGCAGCACAAACTCAAGCGGGCCGGGGATTTCACCGCCAGATCTGCTGCGCTGCAGAATATTCAGGAGGCGCTGGGTCTGGCCGACGCGCCACTTCGGATCGAATGTGTGGACATCAGCCACGTCCAGGGCACCGACGTGGTGGGCTCGCTGGTGGTGTTCGAGGACGGGCTGCCGCGCAAGTCCGATTACCGCCATTTCGCCATCCGGGAAGCCGCGGGCCACGGTCGTTCCGACGACGTCGCGTCGATCGCCGAGGTGACGCGGCGCCGGTTCACCCGCCACCTGCAAGACCAGCAGGATCCTAAAGTCTTATCACCGGAAGGAAAGTCGCGTAAGTTCGCCTACCCACCCAACCTGTACGTCGTCGACGGCGGGGCTCCGCAGGTCAACGCCGCCAGCGCCGTCCTCGACGAATTGGAAATCACCGACGTCGCGGTGATCGGCCTGGCCAAGCGGTTGGAGGAGGTCTGGGTGCCGTCGGAGCCCGACCCGATCATCTTGCCGCGCAACAGCGAGGGCCTGTATCTGCTGCAGCGAGTGCGCGACGAGGCGCACCGCTTTGCCATTAACTACCACCGCAGCAAGCGGTCCAAGCGGATGACCGCGTCAGCGCTGGATGCGGTGCCCGGCTTAGGCGAGCATCGCCGCAAGGCGCTGGTGACCCATTTCGGGTCGCTGGCCCGCCTCAGGGAGGCCACGGTCGACGAGATCACATCTGTCCCGGGCATCGGGGTGGCGACGGCGACCGCGGTGCTCGACGCGCTGCGAGGCGGCGCCGGATCGAATGCGGCGGCCGCGGACAGGGTCGCCGAACGGGCATCGGGATGACGGGTAGGGGAATGGACGGGGCGAATCAGGCCGGGCCGGTGGACAACACCGCGCCCGCGGAGGGCGCGGCGAATGGGGCCGATAACCACGGTGGCGCAACGGAATCCGGCATCGACGTGGTGTTGGTCACCGGTTTGTCCGGCGCCGGACGCGGCACCGCGGCCAAGGTGCTCGAGGACCTCGGCTGGTACGTGGCCGACAATCTGCCCCCTCAGCTGATCACCCGGATGGTCGACTTCGGGCTGGCCGCGGGATCCCGGATCACGCAGCTGGCCGTGGTGATGGACGTACGCTCCCGCGGGTTCACTGGTGACCTGGACTGGGTGCGCAACGACCTGGCCACCCGCGACATCACCCCGCGTGTGTTATTCATGGAGGCCTCTGATGACATGCTGGTGCGCCGCTACGAGCAGAATCGCCGCAGCCACCCGCTACAGGGAGAGCAGACATTGGCCGAAGGCATCGCCGCTGAGCGCGACATGCTGGCCCCGGTTCGCGCCACGGCCGACCTGATCATCGACACCTCGACACTGTCGGTGCGCGAACTGCGGGAAAGCATCGAACGGGCCTTCGGTGGCGAGACCGTCGCGAACACCAGCGTCACCGTGGAGTCCTTCGGCTTCAAGTACGGTCTGCCGATGGACGCCGACATGGTGATGGACGTGCGATTTCTGCCCAATCCGCACTGGATCGACGAACTGCGTCCGCACACCGGCCAACATCCGGCGGTCCGTGACTACGTGCTGAGCCAGACCGGCGCGGCGGAGTTCTTGGAGACTTACCATCGGTTGCTGACCCTGATTGTCGACGGGTATCGCAGGGAGGGGAAGCGCTACATGACCGTCGCGATCGGCTGTACCGGCGGCAAGCACCGTAGTGTCGCCATCGCCGAAGCGTTGGTGCGGCTGCTGGAGCCGGACAAGCAGTTGTCGGTGCGGGTACTGCACCGGGATCTGGGTCGCGAATGAGTCCACGCATCGTCGCCTTGGGCGGCGGACACGGTTTGTATGCGACGCTGTCGGCAGCCCGGCGACTGACGCCTCACGTCACCGCCGTTGTCACGGTCGCAGATGACGGTGGCTCGTCTGGCCGGCTGCGCAGCGAACTCGACGTGGTGCCTCCGGGCGATCTGCGAATGGCGTTGGCGGCGTTGGCATCCGACAGTCCGCCTGGCCGGCTCTGGGCGACTATTCTGCAGCACAGGTTCGGCGGTAGCGGCGCGCTGGCGGGACATCCTATCGGCAACTTGTTGCTCGCCGGCCTCAACGAAGTGTTGGCCGACCCGGTCGCGGCGCTCGACGAACTCGGCCGCATGCTCGGTGTGCGGGGCCGGGTGCTACCGATGTGCCCGATCGCGCTGCAAATCGAGGCCGACGTCTCCGGCTTGGAAGCAGATCCGCGGATGTTCCGCGTGATCCGCGGGCAGGTGGCCATTGCCACCACGCCGGGAAAGGTTCGCCGTGTCCGACTGCTGCCCGGCAACCCGCCGGCCACCCGGCAGGCCGTCGACGCGATCATGTCCGCCGATTTGGTGGTACTGGGGCCCGGATCATGGTTCACCAGCGTGATCCCGCACGTGCTGGTGCCCGGGCTTGCTGCGGCGCTGCAGGCGACCACGGCCCGCCGGGCGCTGGTGCTCAACCTGGTGGCCGAGCCGGGGGAGACGGCCGGCTTCTCGGCAGAGCGTCACCTGCACGTACTTGCCCAGCACGCGCCGGACTTCACCGTCCACGACGTGATCATCGACGCCGAGCGGGTGCCGAGTGAGCGGGAGCGCGAGCAGCTTCGACGCACCGCCGCGCAGCTTCATGCGCAGGTTCAATTCGCAGATGTGGCCAGGTCTGGTACACCTTTACATGACCCAGGCAAGTTGGCCGCGGCGCTGGATGGGGTGGGCGTGCGCGACATCGGTCCGTTGCCACCTTCAGCGAAGGCGACTGACGCGATGCCGGTGGAAAAGGAACGTCAACAGACCGGCGCAGATGGACCGGGTCGTAACGGACCGAGGGGTGACGACGCGTGGCGATGACGGCCGAAGTCAAAGACGAGTTGAGCCGCCTGACGGTGAGTGCGGTGAGCGCGAGGCGCGCCGAAGTGACCTCGCTGCTGCGATTCGCCGGCGGGCTGCACATCGTGGGTGGCCGCGTGGTCGTCGAAGCCGAGGTGGATTTGGGCAGCATCGCGCGACGGCTGCGCAAGGACATCTTCGATCTGTACGGCTACAACGCCATCGTGCATGTGTTGTCGGCCAGCGGAATCCGCAAGACGACGCGCTACGTGTTGCGGGTCGCCAACGACGGTGAGGCGCTGGCGCGCCAGACCGGCCTGCTCGACTTGCGCGGGCGCCCGGTGCGGGGGCTGCCCGCTCAGGTGGTCGGCGGCAGCATCGCCGACGCCGAAGCGGCTTGGCGCGGAGCCTTCTTAGCGCACGGTTCGTTGACCGAGCCGGGTCGCTCGTCGGCGCTGGAGGTCAGCTGTCCCGGTCCCGAGGCGGCACTGGCCCTGGTAGGGGCGGCCCGCCGGCTCGGGATCAGCGCCAAAGCGCGGGAGGTCCGCGGCGCCGACCGGGTGGTGGTGCGTGACGGTGAGGCGATCGGGGCGTTGCTGACCCGGATGGGCGCCCAGGACACCCGGTTGGTCTGGGAGGAGCGGCGGATGCGCCGCGAAGTCCGGGCAACGGCTAACCGGCTGGCGAATTTCGACGATGCCAATCTGCGGCGCTCGGCTCGGGCCGCGGTGGCAGCGGCCGCCCGCGTCGAGCGTGCGCTGGAGATCCTTGGTGAGGGAGTGCCCGATCATCTTGCCGCGGCCGGCAAGTTGCGCATCGAGCACCGGCAGGCGTCCCTGGAAGAGCTCGGTCGGCTGGCCGATCCCCCGATGACGAAAGACGCTGTGGCCGGGCGTATTCGGCGATTGCTTTCGATGGCCGACCGCAAGGCGAAAGTCGAAGGTATTCCGGACACCGAATCGGCGGTGACCCCGGATCTGCTGGAAGACGCCTGACACTGAATCACGGCGTCCATTTGGTGGCCGCAACAGACGGTGCCGCCTGAAAGAACACTGAGCGAAAATTATCTTTGAATTCGCAAACTTTTTGAGAGCAACCGCGAGCCCTAAACGCTCGAGAATGCACAGGCCAGGGCGATTTCTAGGCAGTCGTGAGCCGTTCGACAAGCGGTCATTTTTGATGGGGGCGTCCGGAACTCTAGCGGCGGCCTCTTCCTGAGAATTACGTTAGAAAATGCTAATAGCCGGCAGTAAGAAAATTGCCACCGGTTGGGGGCGGTGGCCATGGGAGGACGAATCATGGTGAACAGCATCGCTATTGGTCGGATCGGCATTCTGGGAGTGGGCCTGGGCATCGGGGCCGCGTTGGCCTCCATGCCGGGGATCGCGGCGGCCGACCCGACGCCCGATCCCAACATTTACGGCGCGATCGACGCCTCGGTGTTGCAAAAGGATTTCCCAGCGGCCGACCCAACGAGCATTGCTATCTCCATCGACGGGGTGCCGTTGTTGCACGAGGGCAGCGCATCGGCCACCTCGGGTTCAGGCGAGTTTGCGATCGCCGTCGGGCAATGACAGCAGCGCGACCGCCACCGGCGGCTTTTTCGACATGGCGAGCGCGCCTCCGGCACTGACAGCCACGCCAGCGCGATCGACGGCAACTTCGACGTCGCCTCGGCCGGCTCCGGGTTAAGCGCTACCGGCGGCACCGCCACGGCCGGAGACGGCTCCTTCGACGTGGCCCAAGCCAGCGGCCTGAACGGCGTGGCGTCGGCTGAGAATGGTTCCTTCGATAACGCTTTGGCCCTTACCGGTAACTCCGGCACCGCCCTGGCCCAGTTCGGCAACGGCGACGTTGCCACCGATATCGGCGACGGCTCGGCCAGCGCGGGCGGCACGAGCGACAGTCTTCTCGGCGACCTCGACTTCGCCGGCAACTTCGGCAGCCTCAGTGAAGCGACGGCCGGCTCCAGCGATATCGCCTCCGGCAGTTACGATATCGCCGTAATACTGGCTGGGGGCACCGGCGATGCGACCGCGACCGGAGGTAATTTCCTGGTCGATATTTTGCCCAGCTTGTTCTGACCTGCGCGCCGGTGGCGCGTACCGCTGCCGGGTAAACGTGGCCTGCTTGAC
Organism: uncultured Actinomycetota bacterium; assembly: GCA_963751315.1. Lineage (GTDB taxonomy): Bacteria > Actinomycetota > Actinomycetes > Mycobacteriales > Mycobacteriaceae > Mycobacterium. The sequence continues at coordinate 53,946 of CAVVUH010000016.1, forward strand.
TTGCACGGGTAGCTGGTGCGGGGAACATCGTTGTCCTGCAAGCGGAGTCGCCCGCTACGACCGGCAACGGGTCCGGCTCCCGGGCTGGTCGAAGTCGCGTCCTGTTGGGGTGCAACACGTACGACTCAAGCAGGTCATGCAGACGCAATAGTTGAGGCGTAGTAAACACTATGCCGCAAGACACAAAGCAACGGCCGAATGTCGCGACTGACCTTGTCAGCAAGCTTACGAAACCACAACCTCGTTCTCGTCAACAGCGCGAGATCATGCACCGCGAAATCATCGTCTGCGGTGATGACCCGCTGGCGAAGACGATTGCCGAGGAGCTCAGGGGCGCCGGCGCGCGGATAATCCAGATCACCACTGCCGCCGATCTCCTGGGCGCCGGGGTACATCGCGCGCGCGCCGTCGTCTGCGCTGGGCCCGATGATGCGGTAAATCTTGAAATCGCGTTACTGGCAAGGGAATACAGCCAAAATGTCCGCGTGGTGGCACGTCTGTCCAATGACGTGCTGCGCGGCGCGGTGGCCGCCGTTAGCGGCCCCGGCGCCATCTTGGACGTCGCCGACCTCGCGGCACCATCCATCGTCGAGGCAGTTCTGTCGCGTAACGCGCACCAGTTCGAGACAGCCGGTATCGGCTTCGTTGTCTGGGGAGCCGAGGCGCCGCGCGACGGGACTCTGCGCCAGATTTACAACGACCTGGCACCCGTGGCGGTGGTGCACGGCAAGAACTCACCTACCCCCGGCGAGGTGGTGCCATGTCCGGGACGGGATCTGCAGGTCTACGGCGGCGACTGGACCTCGATGATCGGTGTGGAAGACGAATTGGAAGCCCGCGGGATCACCGTGCCTCCGCCGACCGCGACGCGCTCTCACCAATCCCGGGTGCGACGCGCAATCGATGCCGTGCGGGCCCTGCGCAACGACGTCAACCCGTTGCTTGTTCCCTCGTTGGCATTCGCGCTGTTCGTCACGCTCGGCTCGACAGCCGTGCTGCGCTTCACCTACGAGAGACCGCGGATGTCGTGGCTCGACGCCCTGTACTTCGCCTCCGAGACAATTTCGACCGTGGGCTATGGCGATTTCAGCTTCGGCCAACAATCCCCTTTCCTGCGACTGTTCGCTGTCGGGTTGATGTTCGGCGGCGCGATCGTTACCGCCATCCTTGTCGCGTTCATTGCGGACATGCTGTTGTCGCGCCGCTTCGTCCATACCGCCGGAGTCCGACGGGCACGCCATATGCGCGACCACGTCATCGTTGTCGGATTGGGTTCAACCGGCATCCGCGTCGTGAGTGATCTGACCGCTGCCGGATGCGACGTCGTCGTCATCGAGCGGGACGAGAACAACCGCTTCCTTTCGGTCGCAGCAGAACTCGACGTGCCGGTGATTTTCGGTGACTCAACGATGCGCCAGACGCTGGAATCCGCCCGCGTCGATCGCGCCCGCGGAGTGGCGGTGCTGACCCAGCACGACATGCAGAACATCGGGACCGGGATCGTACTGCTGGAAGTCTTGGGATCGGATACTGAGGTGCCGATTGTCATGCGCGTTCAAGGCCGCGCGCTGGCCGCCGCGGTGAACCGGCAATTCGGTTTTGAGAACGTGCGGTCGATCGTCGATCTGGCGGCCCCCTGGTTCATCGGCGCCGCGATGGGCCTGCAGGTGCTGGGGACGTTTTGGGTCGGGCAGCGCTCCTTCATGGTCGGCGGAATGCTGGTGACGGCGGGCAGCGAGCTAGATGGACTGCGATTGGTGGATATGTCGACCCATACGCGCGTCATCGCGATCACTCGACCGGAAGGGCCGGTCAGCTTGCGCCCCCGCCGCGACGCCCGACTGAAAGCCGGCGACACCGTCTACCTCATCGGCCCTTACCGCGAGCTGATCGCGACGCTGCGCAAGGGCCAGCCTCCGCCGCTGACCGCGATCAACAGTGGCGCGGCGACACTGGCGGCGGCGCGTGCGCTGCACAGGCCGCCGACGCGCCGCCCGCTATGGGCGCCAGAAGACGCTGAAGTTTGACGAACTGCTTTATACGTCGTAGTAGAGCGCGAACTACTACCCGCGCGTTTGTAGACGTTAGCTGCGTTGGCAGCGCTAGGAACTTGCAGGTCACAGCGTCGAGTTGCGTTGGCGCTGTTGGTTTCCGTAAATCCTGCTGCGGACGCACTGCGGACGGGGGCGCACAGGTGTTGGCCGCCCGTGTCACACCTGTCTGGGACGCTCTCAGCGAAGTGAAAGGCTCACCGATGAAACGACGTAATCTGGCCGGCGCCTTTGTCGCCGGGGCCGCTGCTGTTCTCGTCGCGGCTGTTTCGGCGCCTTTCCTAGTTCTTTCGCCCGCTCGGCCACGCGGTACCAGGCAACCTTGAAAACCTCGTCGGTAAGCGGAAGATGGTCGCCCACTTGCGCCAATACCGCGTCGGAGTAGGTCTGCGCCAGCGCGTCGGCTAGCAGTTCGGTTTCGCGGTCGTCGGTGGTGGTCATGTATGCGGTCATGGGCGGCCAGACTTCCTCGGTGCTGTTAAACATTTCCCATTCTTCTCCCTTAAACCGTTTGAATGACCCCTTGGAGGGGGCCAATGGCTACCGTTCGATGGTGCCGCGAAGCAGTGCAACTGACGCGAGTAGTCCAGTACCCCTCTTGCCTGAGAAGGGCACTGAGTCGGTAAAGACGAACGCAGCGAGCGCCGCGGTGGTCGACCTCACCGAGTAGCCGAGGCCCTCGCCAGATCGAGCGATGGGGAACCGGATCTATCTAGTCCACGTCTGAATAGTTACTCGGGCCGCCCCACCACTACTCGGGGCGGCCCGTGACGCCTACAAGCGGACTGGCACTTGAACAGCTGTCACGCTGGCTGCGTGCGGCGGCGAGTTCGAAGTTGAGCCTGCGGTTGTCGGCGCGGAGCTGGTCGAGTTCGGCGATGAGTAAGTCCAGCAACTCGCATGCGGTCATGGCGGCCAGACTTCGTCGGTGCTGTTAAACATTGCCCATTCTTCTCCGTTAAGCCGTTTGAATGACCCGTTGGAGGGGGCCAATGGCTACCGTTCGATGGTGCCGCAGGCAGTTGCAATACTCGCGAGTAGCCCACACCCGTTCTTGTTTCGACGTCCACTTGTTCTTGTTTCGACGTCCACTTGAGAGGGCATTGAGTCGGTGAAGACGAACGCAGCTAGAGCCGCGGTGGTTGACCTCACCGAGTAGCCGAGGCCCTCGCCGGGTCGAGCGATGGGGAACCGGATCTATCTAGTCCACGTCTGAATAGTTACTCGGGCCGCCCCACCACTACTCGGGGCGGGCCGGACTTCGTTTACCCGCGGACTGTGGCGGGGCCGTCGATCTCCCTGCGCTTAAGCAGCGCGTCTACTGTGATAGCCGCTGCCTAGGTGGTGGCGTTCTCGACGAGGCCACCATCAACCAACTTGCGTTGATGGATCCTCCCTGACCGGAGCCAGCTGTCTGCGCGTCCAGCAAGTCCGCGTATCTTTCGCGTGACGAAGCCCGCAGCACTGAGGACGGTACGCGTCACGAGGACAACCGCCAGGCCGACCCAGCAAGTGAGCACGACGACCAACAACGTGACGAATGCGACAATGAGCCATTGCTCTGCATCCGTAAACCTGCTCAGCTCATCAGCTATTGTTAGCTTCACGACCAGCCACAACGCTGTAGCTATGTGGGTTGATTTCAGGGTGTGAGCAATAAGACACCGGCCCAGCCGGATTCGTGGCTCTACGCCGGCATACGCATCGCAGACGTGCGTACAGCCGTCGCAGGCGGCCACGATACGTGCGCGTATCTTGCGGCCGGGCACGACGCTGAGGAGGCCCTCGAGCAGGGGCTGCGGAATAACTCGACGATGACCCGCACCGATGAAATCGCATACATCGACGCGGCTATCGAGGTGTACTGCCCGCGGTACGTGCGGCTGACGGGCACGCTGGCCTAGAAAGTGCCCGATAAGGCCCGTGATCAGATTGGGTGGCGGGCCGACTGCTGCCGGGCCGTAACTAGCTGTACGGGAACCAAGTCGACCTAGCACCCATCTGAATAGTTACCCGGCCCCCCACACCCTCTCCCCGTGGCGGGCCGAACCATTAGGTCCTCGAGGTGTACTGGTTTGGTAGGGCTTTCGCCGCGTACTCTGCGGCGGCATGACGGATAGCGACGAGCTGCTGAGAGTTCCCACGCCAGAGGACGTAAAACGACTGAATGCTTTTTGGCAGGCATTTGCCGACGGCCCGCAGCCTTTCAACATCAGCCCTCGAAACCGGATGGATGCGTGGGTCATCGAGCAGCAGATCCTCTCGGATCAGCGGGCAAACGACAGGATGACGAAAGCGACCTGGGCGCTCGTGCTGGCTACGGTCGTGGAGGTCTGCGTCACGGTCGGGCAGGTGGTTGTCGCGGTGCTCCACCATTGAGTTGTGACCCTGCTACAAAAGGTAATTACTAGACGCCTCGCTGTGAGTTCACCCTGATGCGTTGCCACGGTCCAAACGCGACGCGCAACATGCTGACGTGCAATGGCTCACCATCAATGAATTACGCGACGTCGACCCGGCGGCACGCTGACGGCTTATGCGCGACCTTGACACCGTCGACTTCGAGCTGCGGCTGCTAGCCGCGGTGCGTTGGTCGATCCGCGAGCACGGTGGCGAGCCGTCGAGTCGTCAGGTCGACGAACTGTCGAGCGGGCGACGCCCGCCAGCGTCCACGCGACTACAAGGACGACAAACTGGCGGAACTGTGGCGAGGGCCGCGCATAGCGGCGGGCGAAGGTTGGGGTTCAGAATCCATCCCGGAGGCAACTCCGAGCGCGCTAACTCCGGTAGCTGTTCAGCTCCGAACTGTCGGGGTGAAGCGGGCCATGCCGCGCAGGATCCACGGTGTCCGCCTGGCCATTACCGCCACGGCGCGGTCGGACCTGCGCATCGCGGTCCGCGGGCCGGGGGTGGGGGTTGACGCCAGTTCTGCCTCGGCCGATCCGGCCGGCGGGTGCCGGGCACGCCGCGCAACTCGACACTGCCACGGTCCTCGAACCCCGTCCCCGAGCCGACGACCAGGGAACGTCTTCCCGTTCATGTCTAGTTTCCCGCTCACGCCACCTTCGCGGGCCGCAGCATCCGCTTGGCGACGAGCGCCGAGAGCCAACCTGGTGACAGTCGTGCGCCCATAGACATCACCCGATTACGCCACCCGCTGACGACGACGGCACGGCCCCGGTCCAGAGCGCGCAGCCCGGCGGCCACAACGGGTTCAGGCGCAGCGAGGCGCCGATAGATCGCGGTGTGCGAGACATCCGATTCCAGCGCATCGACGAAACCGGTGCGGGTCGCCCCTGGGCACAACGCCGTCACGGAGACACCCGAGCCGCGGGTTTCTGCCCACAAGGCTTGGCTCAGCGACAGCACGAATGCCTTCGACGCGCCGTAGGTGGCTTGATAGGGGCCAGGCTGAAACGCGATGGTGGAGGCGACATTCAGAATGCCGCCACGACCGCGGGCCAGCATCCCGGGAAGCACCGCATGGGTCAGACGCACCAGCGCGTCGACGTTGACCGCGAGCAGTTGGTGCTCGCGCCCGGCATCTAGCTCTGAGAACGGACCGTAGGTGCCGAACCCGGCGTTGTTGACCAGCACGTCGATGACCCGCGCGTCCAGATGGGTTACCAGGGCATCGATACCGTCGTCGGTGCCAAGGTCACCGACGACCAGTTCAACATCAACATCCGGGGCGGTCTGGCCAACCTGCTGCGCCACCGCACTGAGCCGAGCATGGTCCCGCCCAGTCAGCACCAATGAATGACCCCGCTGGGCCAGCTGGTCGGCGAAGATCGCACCCAGCCCGGAACTGGCGCCGGTAACCACGGCCCACCCCGATTCGTCGCGCTGCCGCTTCGCCATTGCTCCTCCTTCGATGTGGATGATATTGCTTGCCAACGTGTTTCAGGAGGTCAAATGCCGTGGAACTGCTGACTGTACCGCCACGGCGTGGCTGATGAGGCCGATTGCTGCACCGAGGATGGGCCATATCGGCCAGACTTCGTCGGTGCTGTTAAACATTGCCCATTCTTCTCCGTTAAACCGTTTGAATGACTCCTTGGAGTCGGGGCCAATGGCTACCGTTCGATGGTGCCGCGAAGCAGGTGCCAACTGACGCGAGTAGTCCAGTACCCGTCTTGTCTGAGAAGGGCACTGAGTCGGTGTGGCATCGGCCGCTCCGTTGAGCTTGGGCGGCGGGAAGTTATGCCTTCGTGGTAAACGGTTGTTTACCGAACTGGCATCTGTGGGTAGCCGGCAAGGAGGCCAGGGGGCCCGCGGATATATGGGGAGCGGCCCCCTGGCCGCCTCGTCCCCCGACCCACTGGTTGCGGTTACCCGCATGTGCGGCTTGTTATGCATGTGCTCAACTACGCTAGGCACGCCACAGCGCGGCCAAACACGGCGGCGAGCCGTCGAGCCGTCAGGTCGACAAACTGCTCGACGAACGCTTAGCGCACCGCGGCCGGCGGGAATCAGGTGTGTTTCAAGCACAAAGCGAGTAGTGCTTTACCTATGTCCGCCCCGGTGTCTCCTGAAACTATCGGTTAGCGAATCGCAATTGTCTCGGGCCGACTACCCCCGGCCAACCGGGAGGAAGGTGCCATGAAACAGCTCTGTGATGACCTAAGCCAATTCGCCATTCAGGTACGCCAGCTTGGATATTCCCTCGGCGGGGACGTGGGCGAGCGGCAATGCCTGGATCTCAGTGAACGCATGCTCGCCGCGGCTAAGCAGGCTGAGGCCAGCATGGCCGGCGCTAAATCCACCCCGCTCTTTGGGTTATCCGAACCCGCTGGCTTGACGACGCCGAGGACTTCCTTTTCGGGCGCCGACCCAAGGCGTTGTTGAAAGGGCACAGAGCCAACGCCTTGGGAACGGTGGCTTAGGGCGGCCATGGCTCACCTCATCTCCTGGTGGAGAACCGGGACGGGCGGCTCCGCATGCCACAGACCGCCCGCCCCGGCGCCACTTCTCCCGCGCGCCGAGCGTTGGAAGGGCCGAAAGACGCTGGCGCGCAGGGCCACTTAGCGTCTCGAGTCGCGCTCGAATCGGCATCGCCGACCTGTTCGGTATCTCGCTCGACGCGCTGCTCGGCCGCGAAGGCATGGAGGACGAGTCGAGCCACGCCATGACCGTGCTGGCCGACGAGGCGGCCCGGCTAGTCGGCGAGATCACTCAGGTTCGCGAGCGACTACACCGCGCCTACCGCGAGCTGGAAACACACTTCAACTTCGCGGACTTCGACGAGAAGGTCCGACTTCGCGGCATGCCTTTAGAACAGACGCGAGCGACGCTCATGTGGGTGCATAAGAGCAACGCACTGGCGCACGCTGCGGCGTTACTGGATCACCTGGGCACCGTGGCCAAGATTCGCACGATGTCAGGCCCCGAACTCAATAGGCAGGCCAAGGTAGACGAGGCCCTCGCGGCGATTTACCAGCGCGCGGCGCAGGAGGCGGCGACAGAATATGACACCACAGAGGCGTAGCCGGCGCAGCGGTGTCGAAGACCGCTGGACTAAAACGGTTTGGGATGCTGACGGCAACGCGCAGACAGTGCCCAGCGCCAACGACGGTATCGGAAAGCGTTGGCGTGCAAGGTATGTCGACGAACGCAGCCGGGAGCATGCGAAAGGGTTCGCGCGTAAGGTCGATGCGACACGTTGGCTTGATTCTCAGACCGCGGCGATTGTTTCGGGTACTCACGTCGCGCCGCGCGACGCCCAGCTCACCGTTGAGCAGTGGTGCAACCTGTGGATCGAGGGTTACAAGATCAATCGCGAATCCACTGTGCGCCAGGCGCGTACCCATATCCGGCAGATCGTCGCGGAGTTCGGTGGTATGCCGCTGTCGGCGGTGCGGCCGTCTCAGGTGAAGGCATGGACGGCGAAGCTACAGGCTGACGACATGGAAGCGTCCTACGTCTATGCGTTGCATTCGCGCCTGTCGCAGATCATGTCCGACGCGGTGCATGACGGCGTGCTCGGCCGCAATCCATGCTCTCGCCGGACGTCGCCGCCGATGGGCAAGGCCAAGGTGTATGTGGCGACGACCGAACAGGTTTGGGCTATCCATGACGCGGTACCGGATCACCTGAAGGTCGCTGTGCTGTTGGGCGCATTCGCCAGGCTGCGGGTCGCCGAAGTGGCCGCGCTGCGAGTTTCCGATGTCGACTTCATCCGCGGTGTTGTTCACCCGAAACAGCAGTGGCCCGACAAGCCACTCAAGACACCTGGCAGTGATCAGGCCATCCCGATTCCGCGGGACTTGGCGCTGCTGCTGTCGGCGTCGGTGCAGAAATACCCGTCGGAGATGATGGTCACCAACGGGCCGGGCACCGACCAGTGCGGGCCGTGGATTATCGAGCGTGCGATCCGTGACGTTCGCGAGGACATCGACCGGCTGCCCGAGGGCTTCACCTTCCACGATTTAAGGCATTATCTGGCCTCGCTGCTGATCGCCTCGGGCGCCGACATCAAGACGGTGCAAGCCCGCATGCGCCACGCGACTGCCCGCACCACGCTCGACACCTACGGGCATCTGTGGCCCGATGCCGACGAGTCCACCCGCACGGCAATCGGCGCGGTGGTCGCGGAGCGGCTGGCGGCGCCGCAGGTCAGAGCAGGTTGCTGGCCTATACGTCGTAATAGAGCGCGAACTCGTACGGGGTCACCCGGAGGTTGAACGGCGCAATCTCGTAATCGCGCTTGTAGTTGATCCACGTCTCGATCAGATCGGGCGTGAACACGCCTCCCTCGGTGAGATATTCGCTGTCTTCTTCCAGACGGTCGATCACCGCGGACAGCGACGTCGGAGCTTGAACGATTTCCGCGGCCTCTTCCGGCGGCAGCTCGTAGAGGTCCTTGTCGACGGGTGGAGGCGGCTCGATCTGGTTCTTGATGCCGTCCAGCCCGGCCATCAGCATGGCCGAGAACGCCAGGTACGGGTTGCCCGACGAGTCGGGGCAGCGGAACTCCAACCGCTTGGCCTTCGGGTTGTTGCCGGTGATCGGGATGCGCACGCACGCCGACCGGTTGCGCTGGCTGTACACCAGGTTGATCGGCGCCTCGAAACCGGGGACTAGCCGCTTGTAGGAGTTGACCGTGGGGTTGGTGAAGGCCAGCAACGATGGCGCGTGGTATAGCAAACCGCCGATGTAGTGGCGGGCGGTGTCGGACAGGCCGGCGTACCCCTCCTCGTCGTACATCAGCGGGACGCCGTCTTTCCACAACGACTGGTGGCAGTGCATACCGGAGCCGTTGTCGCCGAAGAGCGGCTTCGGCATGAACGTCACCGTCTTGCCGGCCTGCCATGCGGTTTGCTTGACGATGTATTTGTACATTTGATGGTCGTCGGCTGCGTGCAGCAAGCGTGTTGAATTTGTAGTTGATTTCGGCCTGGCCGCCGCTGCCGACTTCATGGTGACCCTTCTCCAGAACGAATCCCGCATTGGTCAGGTTGGTCAGCATCGCGTCCCGCAGGTCCACGTAGTGGTCGGTGGGGGCTACCGGGAAGTAGCCACCCTTGGGGCGGACCTTGTAGCCGAGGTTGGGGCTGCCGTCGGGCTGGGTCTCTTCTCCGGTGTTCCACCACCCCGATGTCGCGTCCACCTTGTAGAACGAGCTGTTGATGTTCGAGTCGAACTTCACCGAGTCGAAGATGTAGAACTCGGCTTCTGGGCCGAAGTAGGCGACGTCCGCAATGCCGGTGCTGATCAGGTAGTTCTCGGCCTTGCGGGCGACGTTGCGCGGGTCGCGTGAGTACAGCTCGAGGGTGAACGGGTCGTGCACGGAGAAGTTCACGTTCAACGTTCTGGCGGCGCGGAATGGGTCGAGGGTCGCGGTTTCCGGATCGGGCAGCAGCAGCATGTCGGACTCGTGGATCGATTGGAACCCGCGAATCGAGGAACCGTCGAAGGCCAAACCTTCTTCAAAGACCTTCTCGTCGAAGACGTAAATCGGAATTGTGAAGTGCTGCATGGTGCCTGGCAGGTCACAGAAACGGACGTCGACGTACTCAATGTTCGCGTCCTTGACGAGTTTGAAGATATCGTCTGGGGTGTTGTCGGACACAGGATCCTCCTTTGCCTGGATATCCGCGGGCTGACGGCGAACCCCAGCCGGCCATGATTTGCTGTTCCTTGAGTATTCAATGTGCGGGGCAAAGTCGCTCGTCAAGCAGTGTGTGGAAAAAAGCTTGGTGTTTCGGGCAGTTTGCAAGATCGATACGGTGGCCTCGCGATGCCGTTACATTGGCATCGCGAATTGGTTTCACACGTGCAGCGAGGCGATCATGGGATTCATCACACCGGAGCTTCCAGACGTCGATCCCGACACCTGGCCCACGCTGCCGGCGGCTTCGAGACTGCAAGTGGTCACCCGGCATTGGGTGGAGCATGGCTTGGGTACCCCGTCCGCGATCTATCTGCTGTACGTGATCAAGATGGCCGCGTACGCGGCGGGCGCTGCCGCGGTCATCTCGCTGACACCGGGGCTGGGCGGGCTCGGTCACATCGGGGCGTGGTGGACGCAGCCGATCGTGTATCAGAAGTTCGTCATCTTCACCCTGCTGTTCGAGGTCTTGGGATTGGGCTGTGGATCCGGCCCGCTCACCGCGAGATTCTGGCCGCCGATCGGCGGGTTTCTTTATTGGTTGCGGCCCAAGACGATTCGTCTGCCACCGTGGCCCAACGAGGTTCCGTTCACCAGAGGCGATACCCGCACCATCGTCGATGTCGGCCTCTACGCCCTGGTGCTGGCCTCGGGCATCTGGGCGCTACTGTCACCCGGCCATGGCGGGTCGGTCACCGGCACTGGTGACGTCGGTCTGATCGATCCCACTGTGGTGGTGCCGACGATCGTCGCTCTGGCACTGCTTGGTCTGCGCGACAAGACCATCTTCCTGGCCGCCCGCGGCGAGCACTACTGGCTGAAACTGTTGGTGTTCTTGTTCCCGTTCACCGACCAGATCGCCGCCTTCAAGATCATCCTGCTGGGGCTGTGGTGGGGAGCGGCAACATCAAAGCTCAACCACCATTTTCCCTACGTGGTCGCGGCGATGATCAGCAACAACCCGCTGCTGAGAGGCAGGGCTTTCAACTGGTTGAAGCGCATGCTCTACCGCGACCCTGTCAACGACTTGCGCCCCACCTGGATACCCAAGTTCATGGCCCACGTCGGCGGGACCACGGCCGAATTCATTGTGCCTGCGCTGCTGGTGTTCTTCGCCGACAGTCATCCGTGGCGGTGGTGGCTGATCGGGTTCATGGTGATCTTCCATCTCAACATCATTTCCAACCTCCCGATGGGCGTTCCGTTGGAGTGGAACGTGTTCTTCATCTTCTCGCTGTTCTACCTGTTCGGGCACTACGGCAGCATCACCATCTACGATCTCAATTCGCCGCTGTTGCTTGCCTTCCTGATGGCAGCGCTCGTCGTGGTCCCGATAGTGGGAAATGTTTTCCCACAACAGATTTCATTCTTGCCCGCATTGCGCTACTATGCGGGCAACTGGGCGTCCAGTGTTTGGTGCTTCCGCTCGGGTGCTGAGGAAAAGCTGGATGCCGACGTCATCAAAAGCTCGGCGCTGACCGCCAACCAACTGGCCAAGCTCTACGACTCGGCGACCGCCGAAATCATGAGCGACAAGGTTCGGGCGTTCCGGTCCATGCACGTCCATGGCCGGGCGCTCAACGGGCTAGTACCCCGTGCGCTCGGGGAAGAAGCGAACGAGGCGGACTACACGTTTCGTGAGGGCGAAACCGTCGCTGGGCCGCTGATCGGCTGGAATTTCGGCGAAGGCCACCTGCACAACGAGCAGTTACTGGAGGCGGTGCAGCGGCGCTGCAACTTCGACGAGGGTGATCTTCGGGTGATCATCCTCGAAGGCCAGCCGATCCAGACGCAGCGGCAGTGGTATCGCATTGTCGACGCCAAGACCGGCCTGATCGAGGAAGGCTACGTCACCGTTGCGGACATGCTGGCCCGCCAGCCATGGCCGGAGCCCGACGACGAGTTCCCGGTCCATCTCACAACGCACGGCGCCGACGCTTCCCGATGACGAACGCAGTCGTCGTCGGTGCCGGACCCAACGGTTTGGCCGCGGCAATACATCTGGCGCGCAACGGTTTCGACGTTCAACTGCTGGAAGCCGCGGAATCTGTCGGGGGAGGAGCGCGTTCGGGTGAGCTGACGGTACCCGGTGTCATCCACGATTACTGCTCGGCCGCTCATCCGCTGGGAGTGGGTTCACGGTTCTGGCAGGAGATCGACCTGGGCCGCTATGGGGTGAGCTGGAAATGGCCGGAGATCGACTGCGCGCACCCATTGGACGACGGCACCGCCGGGGTGCTGTATCAATCGATTGAAAAGACCACGGCGGGCCTCGGCTCCGACGGACGCCGGTGGCGTTTGGCGGTGGGCGATCTCGTCGCCGGTTTCGATGAGCTGGGTCGGGATGTGATGCGCCCGGTACTGCACGTTCCGCGCCATCTGAGCCGTCTCGCGGCCTTTGGGCCGCGCGCCGTATTGCCGGCCACCGTGGCGGTGCGGTGGTTTCGCACCGAGCAGGCGCGCGCCCTATTCGGCGGTGCGGCCGCGCACATGTTCACTCGGCTGGATCAGCCATTGACCGCAGCGATGGGACTGATGTTTCTGGCCAGCGGGCATCGCTTTGGCTGGCCGGTCGCCGAGGGCGGATCGGGGTCGATCACCGCCGCCCTGGCCGCCGCGCTGCGCGATCATGGCGGTGCCATCACAACCGGCGTCACCGTCACCAGCCGCCACGACATCCCCGACGCCGACGTCGTGATGCTCGACCTGACCCCGGCCGCGGCTGTGCAGATCTACGGCGATTCCATGCCCGGCCGGATCAAGCGGTCCTATCGGCGCTACCGCGAGGGCTCATCGGCTTTCAAGGTCGACTTCGCGATCGAGGGCCATATTCCGTGGACCAACCCCGAGTGCGCCCGTGCCGGCATGGTCCACCTCGGCGGGACGTTCGCCGAGATCGCTTTCACCGAACGCGAGCGGGCACAAGGGCGGATGTCGGAGCGGCCCTTCACGCTCGTCGGGCAGCAATACCTGGCCGACCCATCGCGTTCGTCCGGCAACATCAACCCGATCTGGACCTACGCCCATGTGCCGTTCGGCTACCCGGGCGACGCCACCGCCACCATCACCGACCAGATCGAGCGGTTTGCGCCCGGCTTCCGCGAGCGCATCGTCGCCACCGTCAGCAAGAGCACCGCCGAGTTGCAGGCCTACAACCCCAATTACATCGGCGGCGACATCATCGGCGGCGCCAACGACCGGCTGCAGGTCGTGTTCCGGCCCCGGGTGGCGATCGATCCCTACTTCACCGGCGTGCCCGGCGTCTACCTGTGCTCGCAATCCACGCCGCCCGGCGCCGGTATCCACGGGCTGTGCGGCTATCACGCCGCCCAGTCGGCGTTGCGCCGGCTGGGCAGGTGAGTCAGCAACCCAATCGGCGTGACCGCCCGCGATTCGCGGCGCATTCCCGCAGCTACTAGGCTGGCGGCGAGCAATTCGTCAGCGAACAAGGAGAGACAAGTGACGGTCCGGGTAGGCATCAACGGCTTCGGTCGAATCGGACGCAACTTCTACCGGGCCCTGCTGGCGCAGCAGGCCGAGGGCGCCGGCACCGACATCGAGTTGGTGGCGGTCAACGACCTCACCGACAACGCGACGCTGGCGCATCTGCTGAAATTCGACTCGATCCTGGGCCGGCTGCCCTACGACGTCAGCCTGGAAGGTGACGACACCATCGTGGTCGGCAACACCAAGATCAAAGCACTCGAGGTCAAGGAAGGTCCCGCCGCGCTGCCGTGGGGCGACCTCGGTGCCGACGTCGTCGTCGAATCCACCGGCATCTTCACCGACGCGGCCAAGGCCAAGGGCCACCTGGACGCCGGCGCCAAGAAGGTGATCATCTCCGCACCGGCCACCGACCCCGACCTCACCATCGTGCTGGGCGTCAACGACGACAAATACGACGGCAGCCAGAACATCATCTCGAATGCGTCGTGTACGACGAACTGCCTTGCGCCGCTTGCCAAAGTGCTGCACGACGAGTTCGGCATCGTCAAAGGTCTGATGACAACCATCCACGCGTACACCCAGGACCAGAACCTGCAGGACGGACCGCACAAGGATTTACGCCGTGCGCGGGCCGCCGGTCTCAACATCGTCCCGACATCCACCGGCGCCGCCAAAGCCATCGGTGTGGTGCTGCCCGAACTGAAAGGCAAGCTCGACGGATACGCACTGCGGGTGCCGATCCCCACCGGCTCGGTCACCGACCTGACCGCCGATCTGTCCAAACCGGCCAGCGCCGAGGAGATCAACGCGGCGTTCAAGGCCGCCGCGGAGGGCAAGCTCAAGGGCATCCTCAAGTACTACGACGTCCCGATCGTCTCCAGCGACATCGTCACCGACCCGCACAGCTCGATCTTCGACTCGGGACTGACCAAGGTGATCGACAACCAGGCCAAGGTGGTGTCCTGGTACGACAACGAATGGGGCTACTCCAACCGCCTCGTCGACCTCGTCGCGCTGGTCGGCAAGTCGCTGTAGCCGTGAGCATTCCTAGCCTGAAAGACCTTCTTGCACAGGGAGTTTCAGGTCGTGGTGTGCTGGTTCGCTCCGACCTGAACGTGCCGCTCGACAACGGCGTGATCACCGATCCGGGCCGTATCACCGCCTCGGCGCCGACGCTGAAGGCGCTGGTCGACGGCGGCGCCAAGGTGGTGGTGACCGCGCATTTGGGACGACCCACGGGCGAACCCGACCTGAAGCTGTCGTTGGCCCCGGTTGCCGCGGCACTTGGTGAGGCGCTGGGACAGGATGTGCAGTTGGCCGACGACGTCGTCGGCCGTGACGCGCGAGCACGCGCTGCGCGTCTGACCGACGGGGATGTGCTGCTGCTGGAGAACATCCGCTTCGATCCCCGGGAAACCAGCAAGGTCGACGGGGAGCGGCTGGCGCTGGCGAAAGAGCTTGCCGAACTGGTCGGGCCAACAGGCGCTTTCGTGTCCGACGGGTTTGGAGTGCTGCACCGCAAGCAAGCCTCGGTCTACGAGATCGCCACGCTGCTGCCGCACTACGCCGGCAAGCTGGTCGCCGACGAGGTCAGCGTGCTCGAGCGGCTGACCAGTTCGACGCGGCGGCCCTACGCCGTGGTGCTCGGGGGTTCGAAGGTGTCGGACAAGCTCGGTGTCATCGAGCAGCTGGCCACCAAGGCCGACAGCATCGTCATCGGCGGTGGCATGTGCTTCACATTCCTTGCCGCAGCAGGTCTTTCGGTGGGCACATCGCTGCTGCAAACCGAGATGATCGACACCTGCCGCCGATTGCTCGACACCTACGCCGACGTACTGCGCCTGCCGGTCGACATCGTGGTGGCCGACAAGTTCGCCGCCGATTCGCCACCACAGGTCGTCGCCGCCGACGCGATCCCGGACGGCAAGATGGGGTTGGACATCGGGCCGGGGTCGGTGATCCGCTTCACCAGGCTGCTGTCCAACGCCGAGACGATCTTCTGGAACGGCCCGATGGGTGTTTTCGAGTTCCCGGCGTTCGCCGCCGGCACCAAGGGCGTCGCCGAAGTGATCGCCGGCGCGACCCGCAAGGGCGCGTTCAGTGTGGTCGGTGGGGGCGACTCCGCTGCGGCGGTGCGCGCCCTGGGCCTCGCAGAGGACAGCTTCTCGCACATCTCCACTGGCGGCGGGGCGTCATTGGAATACCTTGAGGGCAAAGAGCTGCCCGGCTTAAAAATACTGGGTAGTGCTACCTAAAGCTAAGGACGCCGATGAGCCGCAAGCCGCTGATAGCCGGCAACTGGAAGATGAACCTCAACCACTTCGAGGCAATCGCGCTGGTCCAGAAGATCGCTTTCTCGCTGCCGGACAAGTACTACGACCGGGTCGACGTCTCGGTGATTCCGCCGTTCACCGATCTGCGCAGCGTGCAGACCCTGGTCGACGGGGACAAGCTGCGGCTGACCTACGGCGCCCAGGACCTGTCGCAGCACGACTCGGGCGCCTACACCGGCGAGATCAGCGGGGCCTTCCTGGCCAAGCTGGGCTGCAGCTACGTCGTCGTCGGTCACTCCGAGCGGCGCACCTACCACGGTGAGGACGACGCGCTGGTGGCCGCCAAGGCCGCCGCCGCGCTCAAGTACGAGCTGACCCCGATCATCTGCATCGGCGAGCACCTGGAGGTCCGGGAAGCCGGTGAGCATGTCGCCCACTGTCAGGAACAGTTGCGTGGATCGGTGGCCGGGCTGTCCGCCGAGCAGATCGCCAAGGTCGTCATCGCCTACGAGCCGGTGTGGGCGATCGGCACCGGGCGGGTGGCCAGCGCCGCCGACGCTCAGGAGGTGTGCGCGGCTATCCGCAAGGAGCTGGGCACGCTGGCCTCAGCGCACATCGCCGACACCGTTCGAGTGCTCTACGGCGGCTCGGTGAACGCCAAGAACATCGGTGACATCGTCGCGCAGGAGGACGTGGACGGCGCTCTGGTCGGCGGCGCGTCGCTGGACGGCGAGCAGTTCGCGACGCTGTCTGCGATCGCCGCCGGAGGCCCACTTCCGTAACCAATGGGGCCGACGGGGCTGTTGGGGCGTTTCGAGTTGACGATTGGGGTATTGGCGTTTAGCTTAACGAAACCTCAGAGAAACACAGGGTCGCTAAGTTTTGGTGGTTACCCAGCTCTACCCACGCCCACGGGGGAGGCAACCGAATGGCTGGTCGCGATAGCGCCAAAGGTAATAATAATAAGTACTTCCGCAACGCCAGGGTGCGCCGGTGTGGAGTGGTCATGGGTGGCGCTGTCGGTGCGTTCGTGGCAGCGGCTGCGATGGCGACCGGCTCGGCGGCCCCGGCCAAGGCCGACTTCGAGGACCTTCTCGACCCGATCATCCAGCCGCTCGTGACCTCGCTGAGCGATGCCATCGCCGGCTTCGATCCCGCGGCCGCCACCGATCTGACCAGTTGGACCGACAGTCTCACCAGCAGCCTGAATTCGATCGATTTAGCGCTTCCGTCGACCGCGGAGCCCGCGGCCGCCCTTCCGGCGTCTGATGTCACTCCAACCGAGACCGCCGACATTCCGCTAACCATGCAAGAGACCACCGAGCCGACCGTGAATGCCTCGATTGACGGCAGCACGGACCAGCCGCTGCTCGTCGACACCGGATCCAGCGGCCTTGTCGTCCCGATATCGGATCTTGACTCGGGCTCCAACGAGTTCGCGGAGCTGCTCGCCCTCGGGTTACCCACCAGCTTCGGCGAGAGCGGCTACAGCGGCGGGGTGGACTACATCTACCTGACCTACGACAACGTGCCGGTCGATTACGACCTGGGTAGCGGCAGCACACTCGACAGCACTGCCCCGGTCGAGGTCGAGGTTTACTCCTGGGACCCGAGCGACCCCACGAGCTTCTTTACAAACGACGCCTTCCAGAACTTTCTCGCCAGTAACGATTCAACCGGCGGCATCCTGGGCATCGGGGACAATACCAGTGGTGGGGCGGGCGAAAGCCCGTTCCAGGCGGATGGCTATGACGGTGTGACCGTCGACGAACCCGACGGCTACTTGATTGCCAGTGACGGCAACCCGGGAACGGCCTACGATACTCTGCCGAGCACCGGCTCGACCCCGACAAGTGACCTGACCGAAACCGTAACGACCAGTAGTCCGATTACTGATCCCACACAGAACGCCTGTCGGTACCGGTCTGGTCTCCGACGACCTCGACTCCGGGGGTGTCTACGGAACCATCCCGTCATCCATAGAGTCCAACGCCAACGGAGTCCCGGACGGAGACTATGTCAATGTCTACGACGGCAACACGTTGCTGTACTCCTACCAGGTGGAGAACGCCGGAGGAGACCAGCTACCGAACGAGGCGCCGACGAGGTCTCGGGAAGCTCGATCGATAGCGGCTACCAGGCATTCGAGAATGACCCGGTCTACATCGACTACGACAACGGCGACCTGTACTACGACGACACGTTGAGCTAACGCCGGTCTGAGGCCACCACTCACCGGCCGGTAAGCTGCCACCCATGGAATTGGCCCTGCAGATCACCCTGGTGGTGACCAGCGTCCTGGTGGTCCTGCTGGTGCTGTTGCACCGCGCCAAGGGCGGCGGCTTGTCGACGCTGTTCGGCGGCGGCGTGCAGTCCAGCCTGTCCGGGTCGACGGTGGTGGAGAAAAACCTCGACCGACTGACATTGTTCGTCGTCGGCATCTGGCTGGTGGCCATCATCGGTATGGCGCTGCGCATCAAATACAACGCCTGAGCCGCTCTGCTCGCAGCGCGGGCTAGCCTCCGCGCCCCGATACTGGATTGATGGTTGGCGTTTCCGACACCGGGCTGGAGCCGATCGGCGCCGTCCAACGCACCCGGACGGGCCGTGCGGCAACCGAGCCGATGCGCGAGGACATCCGGCTGCTCGGCACGATCCTGGGCGACACGGTGCGCGAGCAGAACGGCGACGAGGTCTTCGCGCTGGTCGAGCGGGCCCGGGTGGCGTCATTTCGGGTGCGTCGCTCCGAAATCGAACGGGCCGAGGTGGCCCACATGTTCGAGGGCATCGACATCCACCAAGCGATTCCCGTCATCCGGGCGTTCAGCCACTTCGCATTGCTGGCCAACCTGGCCGAAGACATCCACCGGGAGCGGCGCCGGGCGATTCACGTGGCCGCCGGAGATCCGCCCCAAGACAGCAGCCTGGCCGCCACCTACGACAAGCTCGACGCCGCCGACTTGGACGCGGCCACCGTCGCCGAGGCGCTGACCGACGCGCTGGTCGCTCCGGTCATCACCGCACACCCGACCGAAACCCGCCGCCGCACGGTGTTCGCCGCCCAGCACCGGATCACCGAGCTGATGCGGTTGCGTGCCGAAGGTCACGCCGACACCGACGTCATCCTGCCCGAGCTACGCCGCCAGATCCTGACCCTGTGGCAGACCGCGCTGGTCCGGTTGTCGCGGCTGCAGATCACCGACGAGATCGACGTCGGGCTGCGCTATTACCCGGCCGCGTTCTTCGAGGTGATCCCGAAGGTCAACGCCGAGGTCCGCGAAGCGCTGCGCAGCCGCTGGCCCGACGCGGATCTGCTGCCCGAGCCGATCCTGCGGCCCGGCTCCTGGATCGGCGGCGACCGCGACGGCAATCCCAATGTGACCGCCGACGTGGTCCGGTTGGCCACCGCCAGCGCGGCCTATACCGCGCTCGCGCACTATCTCTCCGAATTGACCGCGCTGGAGCAGGAGCTGTCGATGTCGTCGCGGCTGATCACGGTCACACCGGAGCTGGCCGCGCTGGCCGACTCGTGCCAAGAGGCGGCCCGCGCTGACGAGCCCTACCGGCGCGCCATACGCGTGATCCGTGCCCGCCTCAGCGCGACCACGGCCGAAATCCTGGACCGCGAGCCGGAAAACCGGCTCGACCTGGGCTTGGAGCCGTACGCCGGCCCGGCCGAGCTGCGGGCCGACCTGGACACCGTCGATGCCTCGTTGCGTGCGAATGGCAGCGCGCTGCTAGCCGACGACCGGCTTGCCCAGCTGCGAGAGGCCTTGGATGTCTTCGGATTTCATTTGTCCGCGTTGGATATGCGACAGAACTCCGACGTGCACGAAGAGGTGGTCAGCGAGCTGCTGGCCTGGGCCGGCGTGCACCCGGACTACGCGTCGCTGCCCGAAGATGAACGGGTCACCGTGCTCATCGACGAGCTCGGCACCCGCCGGCCGCTGCTCAGCGAGCGCGCCCAACTCTCGGATTTGGCCCGCAGCGAACTCGGCGTCATCGAAGCCGCCGCTCGCGCGATCGAAATCTACGGACCGCGCGCGATACCCAACTACATCATCTCGATGTGCCGATCGGTGTCCGACATGTTGGAGGCGGCGATCCTGCTGAAAGAGGTTGGCCTGCTGGATGTTTCCGGACCGGAGCCGTACTGCCCGGTCGGCATCGTGCCGCTGTTCGAGACCATCGACGACCTGCGCGGCGGTGCAGCGATCCTGGAAGCGGCGTTAGAACTGCCGCTGTACCGGGCGATCGTGCACGCCCGCGACGAGAACCAAGAGGTGATGCTCGGCTACTCCGATTCCAACAAAGACGGTGGGTATCTGGCCGCGAACTGGGCGCTGTACCGCGCCGAACTGGACTTGGTCGAGTCGGCCCGCAAGACCGGAATTCGGTTGCGGCTCTTCCACGGTCGCGGCGGCACCGTCGGCCGCGGTGGGGGACCCAGCTACGAGGCGATCCTGGCCCAGCCGCCCGGAGCGGTGAACGGATCGCTGCGGCTCACCGAGCAGGGCGAGGTCATCGCCGCCAAGTACGCCGAACCGCTGATGGCCCGTCGCAACCTGGAGACGTTGGTGGCCGCCACGCTGGAGTCCACCCTGCTCGACGTCGAAGGTCTCGGTGACGCCGCGGGTCCGGCTTATGACATCCTCGACGACCTGGCTGGCCGGGCGCAGCGCGCCTATGCCGAATTAGTGCACGACACACCGGGTTTCGTTGAGTATTTCCTGGCGTCCACCCCGGTCAGCGAAATCGGGTCGCTGAACATCGGCAGCCGGCCGACGTCGCGTAAGCCCACCCAGTCGATCGCGGACCTGCGGGCGATCCCGTGGGTGCTGGCGTGGAGTCAGTCGCGGGTCATGCTGCCGGGCTGGTACGGCACCGGTTCGGCCGTCGACGGCTGGCTGGCTGACGGTGGACGCATCGAGGTGTTGCATGAGCTGTATCAACGGTGGCCGTTCTTTCGCACCGTGCTGTCGAATCTGGCCCAAGTGCTGGCCAAATCCGATCTAGGCCTGGCGGCTCGCTACGCCGAGCTGGTCGACGATAAAGCGTTGCGCCGCCGAGTGTTCGACAAGATCACCAAGGAGCACACCCGCACCATCAATGCGCACAAGCTCATCACCGGTCAAGACAACCTGCTGGCCGACAACCCGGCGCTGGCACGGTCGGTGTTCAACCGCTTCCCGTATCTGGAACCGCTGAACCACTTGCAGGTCGAGCTACTTCGGCGCTACCGCTCCGGCGACGACGACGAGCTCGTCCAGCGCGGGATTCTGCTGACAATGAACGGGCTGGCTAGCGCGCTACGCAACAGTGGCTAGACCTCGAAGGTCTCATCAGCCCCTTGAGTCGCTCGCTGAAGGAGCTGAAGGATTAGTGCCTTGCTCAGGTTGATACCGCGGGCGATATCAAGCCACCCATCAAGCGACGCTGCATCCGTGCTGGCGAACGACCCCACATTCACGAGCTGGCTAGGTAATTACTAGGTGAAGCTACCCATGCGGTGCTACCCGCCTTGCAAGCTTATTGAAAATCATTATCATTAAGGAGTGTCAGCATCGCGATCAAGGGTAGGGACTACTTAATGGACCGTGCCGCGACCGCAGAGCGGCTTACAGCCCTGCTGGCACTTCGCAACCCGCCGATCGCGCTCGCTTTCGTTGACCGGCCGCCGAAAGACATCGTGCAGGTCAGCAAACACGTTCCATCGGCCTGCACGTTCTGGCGGCGGGCCGAGCTAGGCACCTTCTACGCCTCCGCTGAGCAGCACTACAACTGCCCGATCGGATCGATGGTGATGGGCTTCGACCTCCCAGCGACTGTGAGCGAGCAGCTCGGCGGGCTGGTGCAGTCGATGTGCGACGCACGTTACCTGAGCGTGGACGAGGCGGCCAAGATCCCCCACGTAGGTCCGAACAGCGTGGGCATCGTCTACGGCCCCTTGTGGGAATTCCCGCTGGACCCGGAACTGGTGGTGATCTGGGTGAACGTGGCCCAGGCCATGCTCTACGCCGAGGCCGCTGGGCGTGCCGCCTGGACAGGCGCCCAAATGGACATAACGGGCCGTCCGGGCTGTGCTGCCCTCCCGCGAGCACTACACAGCAACCGGCCAGGCATGTCCCTGGGATGCGTAGGGATGCGCACCTTCACGGAGATCAGTGATGACATGAACCTGGCGGTGATACCCGGTAGTGCTTTGGCCGGATTCGTCGACGCGCTAGAGGGAACAGTGGATTCGAACGCCACGATGCGTTCGTACTACTCAGCGCGCAAAGCAGCCATTGGCTAACTGAACTTCCGCTGGTTTTCCGCAGACTTTCGAGGTCCGGGAACAAGGGCCCACGCAAATGGTCTTCGAGAAGCTCGGCCCGGCACCGGCCGGGCCACGGTGGTTACCTCGCAGCCGCAGTCCTCATTCGAACAGCGGAACACATCGC
This sequence comes from uncultured Actinomycetota bacterium, assembly GCA_963751315.1. Lineage (GTDB taxonomy): Bacteria > Actinomycetota > Actinomycetes > Mycobacteriales > Mycobacteriaceae > Mycobacterium. Next base: position 76,270 of record CAVVUH010000016.1, read on the forward strand.
CCTCACCTAACATCGTGCTCACCTCTTTCGCCGCATCCCCTGGTTGCCTACACCGCCACGATAAAACCGGGCCGAAGTCACTGCGGTGACGGGCCTTCCCATTGCTCGGCGGCTTTCTTCGCGTCGTCATCGGTGCTGTAGGTGCCGTGGAAGACGTGCGCGGGCACGCCACCGATCTCCTGGATCACCACATTCACCAGAATCCACGGCTTGACTTCGCTTGCTGCCTCGGGGCCGTAGAAGATGCGGTATTCATGGCTGCCGCTGACCGCACGGTAGCGCTCGAACGGGTAGATCGCTTTGGGGTCGACGGTTTCCCAGGTCAGCATGGGCATGGTTATCATTATCATTTATGATCCCGGATCGCCCCCGAACCAGATCGGCCTAGTCCGATTAGGTGCCTGAGTGATCACTAGATAGAGATACCGGGCTTATGACGGGCTCGGCTCAACGTCGCCCGTCGCGGATCAGATAGACCCGCGGTACGGACAGGCCGGGCGAACATGTCAACCCCGTCTCGGCGATGAATGGCGTGAGCGTGACGCTGCTAGCTCGCGACGGTGATCCGGCGCGCCGTTACGGGTTCGGCTTTGCCCTTGAGGTCGAGCGTGACGACCTCGCCCCCATCGACGGCAGCGATGCGCGCGACAGTCTCGGGCATGACGATCTCGCCCCCCGCCGCAACGCCTTGGAGCCGCGACGCGGTGTTCACGACGTCGCCAATTGCGGTGAAGTCGCGGATCTCGCCCTCGCCGACGATCCCGACGTACGCCGGGCCGACGTCCAAGCCGATGCCCACCTCGAGCCGCGGGCCCTTGGGCGAGCCGCGACCCTGCGTGCGCAGAATGGCGAGAGCGTCACTCACCATCGCATCGACGTACCGGCCGTTGCGTGTGAGGGGCGGAAAGTAGAGGCCCATCACTTCGTCACCGATGAGCTTGTCGACGATCCCGTGCTGGACGATCACCTGCGTGAGCTCGGAGTAGAAGCGATTGAGGCGTTCGGCCATCTCGTCCGGTGGCAGCGTCTCGGCGAGGGCGGTTGAGTTGCGGACATCGGCGAAGAGCACCCCGATGGTCAGGGTCATGCCACCCTGGGGCGCCGCCTCGAAGCACACCTTGCACCACCGCGGATTCTTGCGCGACGGGCTCTTGTCCATCCGTCGCATCAGCCAGCCGCCGACGCCCGCGAACGGGTTGCCACAGGCTTCGCACCGCGGCGCGGACGGCAGCTTCGAGAGGAGCCGAACCCCGCGCCGAATCTTGGCGTGGCCAAATAGCTCGAAGAATCGCGCCCAGTCCTCCGCGTTGGTTTGCGCACCCTGGGGGCGTGGGGGCGTGCGCTTATTCGCCATCCCTTATTTTCGCACCGCATGCCCATCGGCGACAGCTCTCATCAGATCTCTGTCGTGGTTCACCAGCACGCACAGCTCGTCGTCTTCCCCGAGCTCGAACCCCTTGCCGTAGTGTTCGCCGCCGAACCCGAACCGGCCGTGGGGCAGCCCGGCGTGGCTCAGGGCACGCAATAGCCCGGCCGAACGACCCCAGCCCCCGGAGCTGGCTGGGAAATCACTAAATGGAATTACCCAGGCGTATGGAAAGGACATCAGCAAGCCAACCACCACACCCACCCCCCACGTCACTCCCCCGCCTGATGCGTGACATTGAGACCATCGACGCCGAGCTGCGGTTGCTGGCACCGGTTCGCCGGGCGTGGCGCGAGCTAGGCGGGACGGTGCCCTCCATTGGGCCGGTGGACGCGCTGCTGGATGAGCGCCGCGAGCTAACGGGAAGCTCACCAGGCTAACCAAGACCCCGAGGCTTTGAAGTCTGACTGCATTTTTCGCCAATCACAGGGTGATCAAGCCCGCGGCCGCATACGCTGCCGTCGAGTCGGGCGACGCTATGCCGTTACCTCCGCGAAGGAGTCGAGATCATGCGGTGGACGTGGTGGTCTCCGAGAATGGTTATTAGTTGGCTGGATCGGGATCCGTGGGTCGCGGTGGCGTCCGCGGTGCCGCTGGCGATCCTCGGCCTATGGGGGGTGGCCACGCACCCATCCCTGTTCTTGCCGCTGCTGGTGCTGGCCGGCGTGGCTTTTGTCGTGATGGGTTTCTACAAGGGCCGGAAGAGAGAGCCTGAGCAACAGGCGCAGGTTGGTGCCGGCCCGCAGAAGCGGAACCGCCAATCGCGCGCCGACCAAGCGAGGGCACAGGCCGAGCGGAAGCTGTCGCGACTGGAGTTGGAAGCCGAGGTGCGGGTGCGGGCAGAAGCCGCCGAAGCCAAAGCTCTGACCGCCGAAGCCGAAACTCTGACCGCCGAAGCCGAAGCTCTGACCGCCGAGGCGCGGGCGCGGGCGCGGATAGAAGCCGCCGAAGCCGAAGCTCTGGCCGCCGAAGCCGAAGCTCTGGCCGCCGAGGCGCGGGTGCGAGCAGAAGCCGCCGAGGCCGAAGCTCTGGCCGCCGAGGCGCGGGTGCGAGCAGAAGCCGCCGAGGCCGAAGCTCTGGCCGCCGAAGCCAAAGCTCTGGCCGCCGAGGCCGAAGCTTTGACCGCCGAGGCGCGGGCGCGAGCAGAAGCCGCCGAAGCCAAAGCTCTGGCCGCCGAGGCCGAAGCTCTGACCGCCGAAGCCGAAGCTCTGACCGCCGAGGCGTGGGCGCGAGGAGAAGCCGCCGAGGCCGAAGCTCTGGCCGCCGAGGCGCGGGCGCGGGTGCGGGTGCGGGCAGAAGCCGCCGAGGCCGAAGCTCTGGCCGCCGACGCGCGGGTGCGGGCAGAAGCCGCCGAGGCCGAAGCTCTGGCCGCCGAGGCGCGGGTGCGGGCAGAAGCCGCCGAGGCCGAAGCTCTGGCCGCCGACGCGCGGGTGCGGGCAGAAGCCGCCGAGGCCGAAGCTCTGGCCGCCGAGGCGCGGGTGCGGGCAGAAGCCGCCGAAGCCGAAGCTCTGACCGCCGAGGCGCGGGCGCGGGCGCGGGTGCGGGCAGAAGCCGCCGAGGCCGAAGCTCTGGCCGCCGAGGCGCGGGTGCGAGCAGAAGCCGCCGAGGCCGAAGCTCTGACCGCCGAGGCGCGGGCGCGAGCAGAAGCCGCCGAGGCCGAAGCTCTGGCCGCCGAGGCGCGAGCGCGAGCGATCCGGCTGCGGGCTTGAGACGGAAGCCAGGGCCAAGCCGCTTCCCTACGACGATTGCCCGCCAGGCACGTATCGGGCCAAGAGCGGTGACTGCGTCGAAGATCCCGACGCGAACCCGAATAACGCAAGAGGCAGGTGCTGCGATGGCACCGACACCCACGCCGAGCATAGGAGGGGCGCCTGCTCCCACCACGCCGGCATATGCGGTGGGTCCGATTGGCAAGAGGCCAGCCTTCGTGAAGAAGTGAAAGTTAGTTAGCTTCGCCGGGCTTGCAAAGCCGCTAAAGCCGTCTCAAGACTGGGCGGATATGCGGGCTCTTGATCGGTTCCCCGGACCTCGTGTCAATGCCCACCCCCGGCGCTCGCATTGCGATGCGCCGCTCGGACCGCGCCGTGGAGGTGATGGCCAGGCGCACACCGTGGATCGTGCGCGGGATGGCCCGCCTCGCCCCGGCCACTGGCCGCCGCTGAACAGCCGGAGTCAGCGCGAGTTGGAGGTGTCTGAGCCCTCGACATCGTTGACAGGTGAGTCGCGTTCAGATGCCACCGACGCCGATCGCTCCGTGCTGGCCAACGACCCCAGCCCCCGGAGCTGGCTCGTGTGGCCGGTGGGGCCTTAGCCGCAAACGTAGTCGAGCCGGCACGGTCCGTCCGCCCTTGCCACGCCACCGATCTGGGCCGGGACGGGCCGCGGATGCGTCGTCCAACCCGGCGTCATCTGATAGCGGCCGAACAAGTGCGTCATCGCCGCCGTCATGGCCGAGAGCGAGAACGGCTGCGCCGGACACGAGTGCCGTCCATGGCCGAACGCCGTCACCAACATGGGTGAGGGGAGTGCCTTCTCGTCGGTCAGCCGGTGCCGCGTCCATCGGTCCGGGTCCCAGTTGTCCAGCCCCGGTGCAACGGATGTGTTGAGCAGGGGCAGCAACGTGGCGATGGTCCACCCCGGCGGCACCTGGTAGCTGACCTCGCCGGTGTCCAAACAGACCGGGGACAGCACGGTGCGGGACATGATCGAGCGCTGCGCCAGACGGGTGGACTCCAGCGCACAGCGCTGCGCCAGGTCGGCATCGCCGGCGACTACCCGCGCCAGATGTGCCGGGTGCTCGAGCAGGTCGATCAACGCCCACCCGAGCGCGGCGGCCAGATTGGACATCGAGGCGATGTGTATCAGCGCGACATCGAGCGCGATCCCGCGAAATCGGTTGTCCTGCGCCTCCGAACACCACGCGTCCACGATCCTGCCGAACAGACCCTGATCGTCTGTACCGCCGGTGTCCCAGCGGCGCGCGGCGGCCCCGACGATATCGACAATCTCGTCGAGGGCCGCACGCTCGGCTCGCTTGTTCGAGGCGGCGACGGCGGCCATCGCATCGGGATGCACGAATGCGTCGGCGCCGTCGAGGATGTCGAAGGCCCGCACGAGACGATCAAACGCCTCGCCTTCGGCACATCCGGGCCCCGCCCAGGACGCGAGCCCCATCCGGTGGCCGAGTCGGCGGGTCAGGTCGAAGACGTCCAGCGAACCCGACGAGCCCAACTCGATGGTGGTATCCCGCAGCGCCCAATCCAGGTTGGCCAAGTAGCCCGCGACGTCGTCGCGGCGGAACAGGGTGTTGGGCAGGATGCGCCGTCCGTCGAAGATCTCGTCGGGAAGTTTGCGGCGCAGCATCAGGTAGTCGGCGACGCCTTTGCTGGCCTTCTCCTCGGGCAGTCCGTAGAACGATTCGACGCCGGTCGGAGAGAACGTGAACAGGTAGTGATCCTGACCGCTCTGCACGGCGAAGGTGTCGCCGTGTCTGGCCCGGGCCGCCGCGATCGCAGCGACCGCATCCGAGACCGGGACGTCCCACGGCAGGCCGGTTCCTTCGGCATAAGGCGCCGCTGAAGCCGAGCAGGCGTCCGGCACCGTTTAGCGCGCCGTCCGATTTCGTAGGGAATTGAACAGGTTTCGCACTGCGTGGTCGGCCACTGACAGCGGCGACATCACCGTCTCGCCGACTCCCACCATGTAATCGATTCGCTCGACGATGGCCTCGACCGGCGCGACGAGCGTGACCAGCCGGCCCATCAGGTCGTCAATCCTGACTAGCGTGGCCTCGAAGTGGTCCAAGCCGGCGTCCAGGCGGTCCACCGCATCGTTCAAGCGGGAGAGCGAATTGTTCAGGTCCGACAGGGTATCGCCCAGGCCGCCGAGCACGTCTTCCAGTTGCCCCACGGTGACGTCGGCGTTCATTGCCGCCTGGGTGAGCGTCTTGATCCGCTGTCTCGGCGGGCGGCTGCCGGCGCTTTTGTCTGCCATGCGCTCATTATTACTGCCCGGTCGGGAACCCCCGGACTCGAATCGGCATCTGATCGGGTATGCAAGCCAGACACTGCGTCCATTGGCGCCCCGTTGTGACGACGGGCGCCGCGCCACCCGACATCATTCGGCGGCTGCAGGACTACGCGCTCGGCTACGCCGATCGGCTGGCCGAGCGACGCCGTTAGCCGGAAAGTTTGGCTGCCGCCTGGGTGTCGAGGAACCACACCGTGTCTTCCCGGCCGACCGCACCGGCGGCCGGCACCGACACTGGGTCGGCGCCGCCGATCGCGGCGGCCACCGCCTCGGCTTTCTCCGCGCCGGACACCAGTATCCACACCTCGCGAGACCGCTGGATTGCCGGCAGTGTCAACGTAATTCGTTGCGACGGGGGCTTGGGCGAATCCTCCACACCGACCACCAGCCGGGTGGTTTCGCGCACGGCTGGAGTGTCCGGGAACAGCGAATTGATGTGGCCTTCGGGTCCCATGCCGAGCAGGTGGACGTCGAAATTCGGTGCGGGATCGCCCGGTTCGGCGTTCGCGGCCAGGAGTTGCTCGTAGGACAATGCGGCGGCCGCAAGATCACTGCCGAATTCGCCGTCAAGCGCCGGCATCGCGTGCACGTTGCGCGCCGGAATGTCGATGTGATTCAGCAGCGCATCGCCGGCCTGCTTGTCGTTGCGTTCGTCGTCGTCTTCGGCCACGTAGCGCTCGTCGCCCCAGAACAGATGCACCTTGGCCCAGTCGATGCGCTGCCCCTGGGCGCCGAGATAACTCAACAGCCGGTTGCCGTTTCCGCCGCCGGTCAGCACGATCAGTGCCCGCCCGCGAGCGGCCGCGGCCGCGTCGATGACGCCGATCAGGCGCTCGCCGGCCGCAGCGACCAGCCCGTCGCTGTCGGCGAAGGTCTCGACGGTCGTGCTCATTTGCGCCGCTCCTCCTCATCGCCGCGTCCCCCTCGCTGCTGCGCGGCTGGGGGTGCCCCCACTGCATCGTCGCCGGCTGTGTTCATGTGCGCCGCTCCTCCTCATCGCTGCGCTCTGTATCGTCGCCGGCGCGGCTCAAACGTACTCCACTCGGTCGATGCCTTCCAGCGCTGAAAAGTAGATCGCGTCCGCGTCCAACCGGCGCAGATCCTCGGCGAGGCACTCGCGGGTTTCCCTGCGCTGCAACGGAACAAGGGCGTCCGGCTTAGCCGTCCGGCTCAACGTCGCCGTCACGCCTTCCTGCGGTCTGCTCAGCGTCACCGTCTCGCTGTTGCGCTCCAGTTCGACCTTGAGCTCGCCGACGGCGCGCCGCACCGGCCCGTCGATTCGGGTCGCCAGCCAGCCCGCGAGGACGTCGAGCGCGGGTTCGGTCTTGAGCCCGGACACCAACGCCGACGTGATCGGTTCGTGCGGTGGCAGGTCGATCGCCGACGTGAGCAGCGCCCGCCAGTAGGTAATGCGGCTCCAGGCCAGGTCGGTGTCACCAGGGGTGTATCCGGGCAGCCTGCTTTTGATGCAAGCCAATGGGTCAGCCCCGTTGGTTGCGTCGGTGATACGCCGAAGTGCCAGTTGGCCCAACGGATCCTGCGCCGGCACGGCCGGGGCGACATCCGGCCACCACGCCACCACCGGGATATCGGGCAGCAGGAAGGGGACGACGACGCTGCTGCTGTGTCCGGCAAGTGGGCCCGAGAGTCGGAGCACCACCACCTCGGTGGCGCCGCTGTCACCACCGGCCCGCAGTTGCGCGTCCAAACGCGCGTCGGCGGCATCCGCGTCGCCGGTCATCACCACGATTACCCGGCTGGGGTGCTCGTGGCTGGCCGCGTTGGCCGCTTCGATGGATTCTTCGAGGATCGTCTCGCTGTCCGGCGCGATAACCAACGTCAGTACCCGGCCCATCGTCACTGCGCCGACCTTCTCGCGCAGCTCGTCGAGCTTCTTGTTGATTTCGTTGGTACTGGTTTCCGGCAAATCGACGATCATTTGCGCCGCTCCTCAGCATCGCTACACTCTGCATCGTCGCCGGCGCGGATCACGGCCGCCGCCATTCCCGGCCGGTCCGGCGGAGCATCTCGAACGACGATGCCGGACCCCAGGTGCCCGCCTCGTACGGTTCGGGCTTGCCGTCTTCGGCCCAGTTGTCGAGCACCGGATCCAGTATCTCCCAAGCCAGTTCGACTTCGTCATTGACCGGAAAGAGCGACGGCTCGCCGAGCAGCACGTCCAGGATCAACCGTTCGTAGGCCTCGGGTGATTCCTCGGCGAACGCTGAGCCGTAGGAGAAGTCCATGTTGACGTCGCGTACTTCCATGGCGCTGTCCGGCACCTTCGAACCGAATCGCAACGTAATCCCTTCGTCCGGCTGCACCCGGATCACCAGCGCGTTGGCCCCCAGCTCATCGGTCATCGTTGCGTCGAACGGCAGATGCGGTGCCCGTTTGAACACCAGGGCGATCTCGGTCACCCTGCGGCCCAGTCGTTTTCCGGTCCGAAGGTAAAACGGCACGCCGGCCCAGCGACGGGTATCGACTTCCAGTGTGATCGCGGCGAACGTCTCGGTGGTGGAGTCTTTGGAAAAGCCCTCTTCGTCGAGCAGACCAACCACATGCTCTCCGCCCTGCCAACCGGCGCTGTACTGGCCGCGAGACGTGGTCTCGTCGAGTGGCTCTGCGAGTTGCGTTGCGGAGAGCACCTTGATCTTCTCGGACTGCAGTTCCGACGGATGAAAACTCACCGGCTCTTCCATGGCGGTCAACGCCATCAGTTGCATCAGGTGGTTCTGGATCACGTCGCGGGCAGCGCCGATCCCGTCGTAATAGCCTGCGCGCCCGCCAAGTCCGATGTCCTCGGCCATGGTGATCTGCACGTGGTCGACGTAGTGGGCGTTCCAGATCGGGTCGAACAACTGATTGGCGAACCGCAGCGCCATGATGTTCTGCACCGTTTCCTTGCCCAGGTAGTGGTCGATGCGGAACACCGATTCCTCGGGGAACACACTGTTGACCACGTGGTTGAGCTCGCGTGCACTGTCGAGGTCGTGGCCGAACGGCTTTTCGATGACCACCCGCCTCCAGCAGTCGTCCTGGGGACGGGCCAACCCGGCTTTGCTCAACTGCTCGCAGACTGCGGGAAAGCTGTTGGGCGGGATTGCCAGGTAGAACGCGTGATTGCCGCTGGTGCCGCGTTCCGCGTCGAGCTTGTCCAGGGTCTCGGCCAGCCGCGCGAATGCGGCGTCGTCGTCGAAGGTGCCTTTGACGAACCGGCATCCCTCGGCCAGCCTGTCCCAGATCGCCTGGCGGAACGGCGTGCGCGAATGCTCGTTGACGGAGTCGTAGATCTCCTTGGTGAAGTCGTCGTGGTTCCAGTCTCGGCGGGCGAACCCGACCAGGGCAAAGTTGGGTGGCAGCAAGCCACGGTTGGCCAGGTCATAGATAGCCGGGACAACCTTCTTACGGGCCAGGTCACCGGTCACGCCGAAGATCACCACCGCGCACGGCCCGGCGATTCGCGGCAGCCGCTTATCGCGCTTGTCTCGCAGCGGGTTTTGCCACCGTGCGGCACCGGCCGCGCTGCGGGCCGGACTCATTTGGCGGCGCTATCCAGCTGCGCCTCGGTCTCCTTCAGGAGCTCGTTCCAGGAAACCTCGAACTTGTCCACGCCTTCGTTCTCCAGCACGAGGAATACGTCGGTCAGGTCGATCCCGACCGCTGCCAACTTGTCGAAAACTTCCTGGGCGGCCGAGGCGGTGCCGGTGACCGTGTCGCCGGTGACGACACCGTGGTCGGCGACCGCGTCAATTGTCGGCTCCGGCATGGTGTTCACGGTGTGGGGAGCGACCAGCTCGGTGACGTAGAGCGTGTCGGAATAGTCGGGGTTCTTGACGCCGGTCGACGCCCACAGCGGCCGCTGTACCCGTGCCCCGTCGGCCTCGAGCTGCGCGAAGCGGTCGCCACCAACGAACACTTCCTGGTAGGCCGCATACGCCAGCCGGGCGTTGGCCACTCCGGCTTGTCCGCGCAACGCCAGCGCGTCAGCCGAGCCGATCTTTTCCAAGCGCTTGTCGATCTCGGTGTCCACCCGTGAGACGAAAAACGATGCCACTGAGTGGATCTTGGACAGGTCGTGTCCGGCCGCCTTGGCCGCTTGCAGCCCATCGAGGTAGGCGTCCATCACCTCGCGGTGACGCTCAACCGAGAAGATCAGCGTGACATTGACCGAGATCCCTTCCGCCAGGGTCGCGGCGATGGCGGGCAGCCCGGCCTTGGTGGCCGGGATCTTGATGAACAGGTTCGGCCGGTCGACGATCTTCCACAACTCGATGGCCTGCTTGATCGTCTTGTCGGTCTCGTGCGCCAGCCGCGGGTCGACCTCGATCGACACCCGGCCGTCGACCCCGTCGGAGGCCTCCCACTGCGGCCTCAGCACGTCGCAGCCGTTGCGGACATCGTCGGTGGTGATCGTGCGGATCGTGGCGTCCACGTCGGCACCGCGTTCGGCCAGCTCGGCCACTTGGCCGGCATAGGCATCGCCCTCGGCCAGCGCCTTCTGGAAGATCGACGGGTTGGTGGTGACACCGACGACGCTCTTGGTGTCGATGAGTTCTTGTAGGTTGCCGGACTGCAAGCGCTGTCGGGACAGGTCGTCCAGCCACACGGATACGCCCGCGGCGCTGAGCGCGGCGAGGTTGGGATTCTGAGTCATCGAATTTCCTTCTTTTAGTTATCCAGTGTTCGTTCTGCGGCGTCGACTACGGCTTCCGGGGTGAACCCGTACTCATGGAACAAAGTCTTGGCGTCGGCGGATGCCCCGTAGTGCTCGATCGATACGATCTCGCCGGTATCGCCGACCAGCTTGTGCCAACACTGTGCGATGCCGGCCTCGACGGCGACGCGTGCCGACACCGACGGCGGTAGCACGCTGTCACGGTATTCGTACGGTTGCGACTCGAACCATTCGACGCACGGCATCGACACGACTCGCGCGACAATGTTCTTGTCGGCCAACAACTTTTGTGCCTCGACGGCTAGCTGGACCTCGGAGCCGGTGGCGATCAAAACGACGTCTGGTTCTTGGCCGCCGTCATCGCCCAGGATGTATCCGCCCTTGGCCACACCCTCGATGTTGGTCCCCTCCAGCACCGGCAGGCCTTGACGGGTCAGGATGAGGCCCACCGGACCGCTGCCGTTGCCGCGCGCCAAGACCGTGCGCCAGGCGTACGCGGTTTCGTTGGCGTCCGCGGGACGCACCACGGACAGGTGCGGGATCGCGCGCAGCGCCGAAAGGTGCTCGATCGGCTGGTGAGTCGGGCCGTCTTCGCCGAGGCCGATCGAATCGTGCGTCCACACGTAGATGGTGTCGATATCCATCAGCGACGCCAGTCGCACCGACGGGCGCATGTAGTCGGAGAATTGCAGGAACGTGCCGCCGTAGGCGCGGGTCGGGCCGTGCAGCACGATGCCGGACAAGATCGCCCCCATCGCGTGCTCGCGGATACCGAAATGCAGGGTGCGGCCATACCAGTGGGCGGTGTAGTCCTTGGTCGAAATCGACGGCGGGCCAAAGGAATCCATGCCCTTCATGGTGGTGTCGTTGCTGCCAGCCAAGTCGGCCGAACCGCCCCACAACTCGGGCAGCTTCGGTCCCACCGCGGACAGCACCGCTCCGGACGCAGCGCGGGTGGCCAATGCCTTGGATCCCGGTTCCCAGTGCGGCACATCGGCGTCCCAGCCGTCGGGCAACTGCTGGGCGAGCAACCGGTCCAGCAGCGCCTTGCGCTCGGGTTCGCGCTGCGCCCACGCCTCGAACTCCGGCTGCCAGCGTTCGTGGGCTTCTTTGCCGCGAGCCACCAACCCGCGGGTGTGCGTGATGACGTCCTCACGGACCTCGAAGGTCTTGTCGGGATCGAATCCCAGGATCTTCTTGACGGCCGCCACCTCGTCGTCGCCGAGAGCCGAGCCGTGCGCCTTGCCGGTGTTCATCGCGTTCGGTGCCGGGTAGCCGATGATGGTCCGCAACGCGATGAACGACGGCCGGTCGGTGACGACCTTGGCGTTCGCGATGGCCTCCTCGATGCCGACCACGTTCTCGCCGCCCTCGACCCGCTGCACGTGCCAGCCGTAGGCCTCATACCGGGCCGCGGTGTCCTCGCAGAGCGCGATGTTGGTGTCGTCCTCGATGGAGATCTGGTTGTGGTCGTAGAACACGATCAGGTTGCCCAGTTCCTGGACCGCGGCCAGCGACGACGCCTCGGAGGTAACCCCTTCTTCGATATCGCCGTCGGAGGCGATCACGAAGATGTAGTGGTCGAACGGGCTGGTCCCGGGCGCGGCGTCCGGATCGAACAGGCCCCGCTCGTAGCGCGACGCCATCGCCATCCCCACCGCCGACGCGAGACCCTGGCCAAGCGGGCCGGTGGTCATCTCCACGCCCCTGGTGTGCCGGAATTCCGGGTGTCCGGGCGTCTTGGATCCCCAGGTGCGCAGCGATTCGATATCGGAGAGCTCCAGACCGAAACCGCCCAGGTAGAGCTGGATATAGAGAGTCAGGCTGCTGTGCCCGGCCGACAGCACGAACCGGTCGCGGCCGAGCCAGGTGGTGTCGTTCGGGTCGTGCCGCATGGCCCGCTGAAACAGCGTGTAGGCCAGCGGGGCCAGGCTCATCGCCGTCCCGGGATGCCCGTTGCCGACTTTCTGGACCGCGTCGGCGGCCAGCACCCGGACGGTGTCCACTGCGGCCGAGTCGATGTCGGCCCAGTCATCGGGATGGTGGGGTTGGGTGAGGGTCGAGATGTCTTCGAGTGTGGTCACAAACGTGGTCCTCGGGTCGACAAAGTAATTGATCCCCACCCTAGTGCGGGAACCCACGTCGATGCAGGTCCAGAAGCACATGAACTCCGGGCAAATTGTTGTGAGTCGACCCTGCACTGCGAGCGGTGCGTGCAAGCGGTCTACCATCCTCTGTAGTAGAAGCTGCGCGCTGCTGCGATCCAAGGAGTTATTGCGTGAGCATTCGCGAGCGCGTTGCGCCGAGTCGAGTCAGCACGACTTTGTTGGCTTATTTGGCGCTGACCAAGCCGCGGGTCATTGAGCTGTTGCTGGTCACCGCGATCCCGGCGATGTTGCTGGCCGACCGCGGCACGGTGAACCCGCTGCTGATCCTCAATACCCTGATCGGCGGGATACTGGCCGCCGGGGGCGCCAACACGCTCAACTGTGTGGCCGATGCCGACATCGACAAGATGATGAAGCGGACCGCCCGACGGCCGCTGGCGCGCGCTGCCGTGCCCACCCGGAACGCCCTGGTGTTCGGGCTGGTGTTGAGTGTCGCTTCGTTCTTCTGGTTGTGGTGGACCACGAACCTGCTGTCGGGGTTGCTGGCGGTGGCCACCATCGCGTTCTACGTGTTCGTCTACACCCTGTTGCTCAAGCGCCGCACCTCGCAGAACGTGGTCTGGGGCGGGGCTGCCGGTTGTATGCCGGTGATGATCGCCTGGTCGGCCGTCACCGGCACCATCGGTTGGCCGGCGCTGGTGATGTTCGCGATCATCTTCTTCTGGACGCCGCCGCATACATGGGCATTGGCCATGCGGTACAAGGAGGACTACAAAGCCGCTGGCGTGCCGATGCTGCCGGCCGTCGCGACCGAACGCCAGGTCACCAAGCAGATCCTGATTTACACCTGGCTGACGGTGGCCGCGACGCTCGCGCTGGCGCTGGCAGCCGGATGGCTGTACACCGCGGTGGCGGCGGTGGCCGGGGCGTGGTTCCTGGCGATGGCCCATCAGCTCTACGCGGGTGTGCGCCGCGGCGAGCCGGTCAAGCCGCTGCGGCTGTTCTTGCAGTCGAACAACTACCTGGCGGTGGTGTTCTGCGCGTTGGCGCTCGACTCGGCAATGGCGCTGCCGATGGTGCTGCGCGTCTGATACTTAACGCGAGGTCTTCGACCTGCGAATACCGTTCCTGGTTAGTGAGCAGGAGTGAGTCCTGTGCGGCCCGAACGGTGTTGGCCGCTGGCGGTGGGTGTTGTCTGGTGGACCGGCACGCCTCGTCGTCGTTGTGGGCGTGGCGGTGAGCCAGAACTACGGCACCGTCGTGGTGTGGTGCTGGGCTGATGGTCAGGCCTGGCCGGTGGTGTGCCCACACGCGTCCGCTGTCGGGTGCGGGGCCCTGCCGGCCGTCGCCTGATCGCTAAGCCCAGGCCACGTCTGCCGATCGCGGCCGCGGCGGCGTGGTGCCGAGTGACCGGGTCGGAAGTCTGTTGTTGGAGGGGTTTGCGCCAGTGCTGGGCGCCCCATCGGCTGGTGTAAGCCGGATCCACCCCGATGATCGCGATGCCACGGCGGGCCGCCATGCCGGTCAACCGAGTCCTGAACTTGGCGGTGGGTATCGCGGCGACGGTGCGGCGCAACCGTTTCCCGCGGGCGCCGCGGCCCAGGGTTTCCCGGCCGGTAGCGCGCGCGTCGGCGAAGTCGAGGTTCTCCACCACGATCGCCGAGCAGTTCTGTTGGTGGACCAGATCGAGCAGCGTGCTGATGGCCGCACGGACCCGCCCGTCGCGCCGTGGTGCTCTTAGCCCTGCCGTATCGACGGCAATGGTGACGGGTTCACCGATCGGATTGCCGGACGAGTCGAGCACCCAAGCGGCCAGATGATCGGCGTTGAGGTCCACACCCAACACGCGGCCGACCCGCACGTCGTCGAGCTCGGGCGCCGGCGCGGGGCTGGTGGCCCACGAGGCGTCCAAATACCAGCGCCGGCGGCCGGGGTCGTAGCTGATGTCGTAGCGCACCGCCTGCCGGGCTGCCACTCGCGCCCACCATTCGGCGCCGCGGTGGCTGAACTGCACCGGCGCGGTGATCACCAGATGGGTGCGGAGCTCGTCGGCCAGGGCGCCGGGCACCTTGATCCGCAACCGGCCCGCCTCGTCGACGCGGATGGTCTCGTTACCGCCGACCTTGCCTGACTCCCCGTCGGCGGTCAAAAACAGCCGCGCCGCATCCCACTCGTTGCGCCACTGCTGTTCGGTGATGGCAGTGGCGTCGAGGTGATTGCGGCTGCGCCACAATCGTTTCCCACCCACCGTGACCGACGGACAACCCGCAGTCACTGCCTTTTCAGCAGCCGCCAACCGGCTCCGCAATACCGCCAGACGTCGAGTCTTAGCGAACCGCTCCGCGGCGTTGCGATACCCACGAGGCCGGCGACGCGGCCGGCCGAGGGTGTCGCAGTCGGCGACCGGCGCAAGCTCGCCGGGACGCAATACGCACCGAGCCTCAAGCACCTGGGCCGCGGCACGCAGATCCGCGACATGGGCCACCAAGCCCCGCATACCCAGCTGGTATTGATCCTCCACCGCCCGGGTGATCGCCCCGGCCCACCGCGATGACGACACCGCCGTGAGGGCCTGCTTACGCTGAGCACGCCACCGCGCATGAGCCTTGCGGTCCAGGCGGCCCAACCGGACCCGCCCGGCCAGCTCGCGCCGATACACCGAACCCAATGACTCCCCGACCGCGGCCAGCGTCTCGGCTTCAGCGGCCGTGGGCTGTATCCGGGTCCGGATCCGCACACCCGCAGGCGCACCAGCCACCACCGGATCAGCGATCCGCCGCAGCCCCCGCCCCTTGCTCACGCACCACATCCTGGCAGCCGACACCGACAACCAGACGGACCGCCACTCACTAGCGCGCACCATCAATCACCACCGCTCACTAACCGGCTAGCAGCTGATACCCCCTACCCGGTCGGGGTCTTGCGCCTACGACACAGCGTCGTATTCAATGCCCGACGTGGTTATACCGTTGGTTCGCGGGCTCGGCCGATGACCGCGCCGGTCTGGTTTGCCTCGCCGCCGGAGGTGCATTCAGCGTTATTGAGCAGCGGCCCGGGACCGGGTTCGCTGCTGGCTGCGGCCGGCGCGTGGAACTCGTTGAGCACGGCATACGCGTCAGTCGCTGAGGAGCTCAGCGCGGTCTTGGCGGAGGTGCAGGCCGGCGCGTGGCAAGGCCCCAGTGCCGACCAGTACGTGGCTGCGCATCTGCCCTATTTGGCGTGGCTGGTGCAGGCCAGCGCCAAAAGCGCGTCGGATGCTGTCCAGCAGGAGACCGCGGCCACCGCCTACACCGCGGCCTTGGCCGCGATGCCGACCTTGCCGGAGCTGGCCGCCAACCACGTGATCCACGGGGTGTTGATGGCGACCAATTTCTTTGGTATCAACACGATCCCGATTGCGCTCAACGAGGCCGACTATGCGCGGATGTGGATCCAGGCGGCCACCACGATGGCCACCTATCAAACGGTCTCCGCCGCCGCGGTGGCTGCGGCGCCGCAGACCGATCCAGCGCCGCAAATCGTGAGCGCCCGCCCCGCCGATGGCATCTATGGTGGCGGGGGCATCGCCGACCAGGGGATCCTGCCTATCGTCGACAATGACTCCGGCAATCCGTACCAGTTGAGTTGGTATTTCAATCGAATCACTGAGGTCACTCAGACCTTGACGAGGGACATCCAACTCATCGGACAGAACCCGGCGCAAGGGCTACTACAGCTGGAGTACGACGTTGTCGGAGTCGCATCGGACGAATTCGGCCACGCGATTGAATTCGTTAACGCCTTCCCCGAAACTTTGGCGCTTCCTCTCGTCGTGCCCGTCGGAGCTGCGGGAGGCTTGGCGGGCCTGGCCGGGCTGGCCGGGATCCAGCCCGAAGTGGCCGCCCCCGCCGTGGCGGACGCACCGGCGCCCCAGACGCACAGTTTGCCAGCGGTGACGAGCAGCCCCGTTGCGATAGGTGCGGGCGGCACTGCGCCCGGCACGTCCCCAAGCCCTTCTCCCGCGTCCACGGCAAGCTCTGTCGCCGGTGCCGCACCGCCGCCCGCTGCTGCGGGAGGTGCGGGCTTTCTGCCCCCCTATGCCGTCGGGCCGCCCGGCATTGGGGTCGGTGAGGGGATGAGTCTCGGCGCCAAGACTCAGGAGCCGACGTCGCGTGGGTCCGCGAAGGCACCCGAGATCGCTGCGGCCGGGGCGGCCGCCGGGGTGCCCCGCCGCCGACGCCGGCGGGTGGCTATGCGCGGGTACGGCGACGAGTTCATGGATATGAATGTCCAGGTTGACCCGGACTGGAGTGCGCCGCCAGCTGGGGAGACGGTGGCGTCGGATCAAGGAGCAGGGCCGTTGGGGTTTGCCGGCACGCAGTCGAAGGGCAGTACGCAGGCGGCGGGGTTGGCGACACTTTCCGGTGATGAGTTCGGAGGGGGACCGAATATGCCGATGCTGCCGAATACCTGGGATCCCGAGGCCGAGGGCGGAGAACGGCAAGAGTAGACGTGAGACCGCAACGCTTTTCGGTCAGGCGCCTAGGTAGTGAAGTGACAGCAGGGACATCGGCACAGCCGCAAGTTTCCGAGTCCACAATCGTGTGGTAGTTATTAATGAAAATCATAGTCATCTGAGTCCCGGGAAGGGGCGCGGTGACAACCTGGAATTCAGACCAGGCCGACGACGGCGGCAGAAGGCGGAAAGCACGGCTGATGCAGCAACGCTTATCGGGCGTTAGCGCCGAGTTCTCGCTCGCCGGGTTGCTTGCGCCGCTGTCGGTCGAGACCTTTCTTGACGAGATATGGGACGTAGACCACCACCACGTAAAGCGAGGCCGTCCGGGCTTCTTCGATGCTCTCCTGCCCGGGCCGTCGACGGTTGACGAGCTGCTGGAGTTGTTTCGCCGCGAGCCATCGGCAGTACGGCTGGTAAGGGGACGGGACAAAAAGGGATCCGACAACTACCGGCTCGTTGACGGCAGCCTCGATCTCGTCGGTATCCGTAGCGACTTCGCCGACGGCTACACCATCGTCTTTGACGCCGTTGAGCAATATGTGCGCGCGGTCGGGACGTTGGCCCGCTCGATCGAGGTCGAGTTGAACTTCCCGGTACAGGTCAACACCTACATCACTCCGCCAGGGCAGATGGGGCTCGCGCCCCACTACGACGACCACGATGTGTTGATCCTGCAGGTCCAGGGCTGCAAGATCTGGCATTTGTACGTCGGAGCCGACCGCCGGCCACGTGAGATCCAGCGGGACAACGAAAAGGCGGTTGCTGTTGAAGGTCTCCCGGTGCCAACCGACGTGCACCTGGAAGCCGGCGACGTGCTTTACGTGCCGCGCGGCCGCGTTCACGCCGCCGAGACAGCTTCAGAGCAATCCGTCCACCTGACCGTCGGAATCCACGCACCGACCGTGCTGATGCTTGCCATCGGTGCGCTGTACTCGCAGAGCTTCCGCGATGACCGGTTGAACGCCCGTCTGCCGGCGCGGCATCTAGACGATGCCGACCTGGATGCGACGGTGCGCGACCTGATGAAGGAAGCTGTTGGGACAGTTGAGGATCCGGGCGCGATGGCTGGCGGGCTCGGATTGCTGGCGGACACCTTGGTTCGGCGCGGCCGATGCCCACCGGTCGGACAGATCGCAAGCGCCAACGCAATCGACGGGCAAACACGGGTGGCGAAGTACCAACCGCTCTATTCGCGGGTGATGGCTGTTGACGTCGGCGTTGTCCTTCAGTTCGCCAGCTTGTCGATAAACGCCGGCGCTGACCACGAAGCCGCGCTGCGGTTCGTCTCCAGTAGTACCGGGCCGTTTCGGGTCGGTGAGCTGCCAGGGCTGAGTGCGGGGCAGCAGACGGATTTGGCCCGAACGCTGATCGTGAGCGGATTTCTTGTCCGGCTGCCCGACGACTGATCAAATAGGCTTTGCGGGCAAAGCAGGCAAGAAAGCAGTCCGGGAGGCGGCGGGCTTGGGCGTTGACATCGAGTTGTCATTGGCCTGGTTGCTTCAACCGCTGACGGTCAAGACCTTCATCAACGAGATATGGGGGACGACTCACTACCACCTGAGCCGGAACTGCCCGGAATACTTCGACAGCCTGCTGAACAGCTCAGCCTCCGTTGATGAGCTGGTGGGGTTGTTTCGGCCGGATTTGTCATTGGTGAGCCTGGTCCGGGGGAACGACAAAAAGGATCAATACGTCTACCGGCTTGCCGGTGGCGGTTTCGATGCTGCCGGAGTCGGCAAAGACTTCGCCAATGGCTACACGGTCGTCTTGGAGAGTGTTCAGCGATATGTGCGCGCGATTGCCTCGCTACTGCACTCCATCGAGGTCGAGCTGAACTTCGCGGCGCAGGCCAACGCCTACATCACGCCGCCCGAATCCCAAGGCTTTGCCACCCATTACGACGAGCACGACGTGTTGATCCTGCAGATTCGGGGATCCAAGATCTGGCACCTCTACGACGGCGCTGATGTAGCACCGCACCAGATGTGTCGCCAGGAGCCGGTTGCTACGGCCGCGCTCCCGTCGCCCACCGACGTGCGCATGGAGGTCGGCGACGTGCTTTACCTGCCGCGTGGACGAGTTCATGCGGCAGAAGCAACTTCGGAGTTATCGGTCCACTTGACCGTCGGCCTCCACGCACCCACGCTGCTCATGCTGGCCACCCGAGCGCTTCAATCGCTGAGCTACTCGGATGACCGCGTCCACACCCAGCTGCCGCCGCGGTACCTCGACGACCCGGACGTACGGGCCAGTCTGGGCATCCTCATGCGCGACATCGCCGAAGCCCTCGAACAGCCGAGTGTCATCGACGAAGGTCTCGGTTCGCTGGGAGATGACCTCGTCAAGCGTGGTCAATCCCCGCCAGTCGGACAGGCGATCTCGAACGCCGTCGGGATCGATGGCCACGCCCGAGTGATGAAGTACCAACCGCTCTATTCGCGGGTGACAGACATTTCCGGCGGCGTCGCGCTGCACTTTGCGCAATTAGTGATAAAAGCCGCTCCCGACCACAAAGACGCACTGCAGTTTCTCTCGAAAAGTACTCAGCCATTTCGGGTTTGCGACCTGCCGGGGCTGTCTGCGACGCAGCAGACGGAACTGGTCCGAACCCTGATCGTGAATGGATTCCTCGTCCGGCTACCGGACGACTGATGGAACTCGCCGAACTCGCACGTTGGACGCCAATCAGATTCGACCTTTCCGGTGCGGCCCCGGTGGTCGACTGGGCCGATCTTTCCAAAGAACGCTTCATCGAACCGTTTTTCGACCAGACCGTTGCCCGCTGGGCGTCCGGCCCACGGGCCCGGCCGCTTGTCAGGACCGGACTCGAAGCCCTCGTCGCTCTCGACAACGAGCCGTCGCTCGCGCCCGCGGGCATGATCTTTCACCTGTCGCGCTGCGGGTCTACGCTCGTGTCCCGGCTGCTGGGCACACTTCCCGGCGCCGTCGTCCTCGCCGAGCCCTCGCCGTTGAACGCGCTTCTCGGGCTCAACCCCGGTCGGGTCAGCGAGGCCACGCTGGTCCGGTTGGTGCGGCTTTTAGTGCGTGCCCTGGGCCGATGCCGGCACGGGGACGAACGGCACTTGGTCCTCAAATGCACCAGCTGGAATATCCGCCGCCGGGCGGTCCTGGCGGCCGCCTTCCCCGAGACGCCTTGGGTCTGGGTCCAGCGCGAGCCGGCGCACGTCCTGGCCTCGCTCCTGGCCACGCCGCCGGGCTGGCTTGGGCTCGGGGTTACGCCGTCTCGGTCCGCGGGGCTTTTCGGCCTCGATCCGGCGTCGGTTCCGGCGAGAGCGCGCGTCGAGTTTGCGGCTCGCGCACTCGGCGCCATGCTGGAGGCGGCGGCGACCGATCCCGCGGGGCGTCTGTCGATCGACTATGCCGACTTGCCCGGGGCGGTTTGGCAGCGCGCAGCCCCGCATTTCGGGCTCGAGATCGACGCTGTGGCAATTGAACGCATGATCGTGGAATCCCGGTTCTACTCCAAGGACCCATCACCTCGGAACTTTGACAGGGATGCCTCCGAGCGCCGCCTGATGACCGATGCGATGTGTAAGGCCGCCGAGCGCTTCGCCGAGCCCGGTTATCGCTTGCTGGCATCGCCTCGTTAGAGCGGCTGGCCGGCCTCGCGCGGCAAGACACGGCCGTCGAGTTTCTAATCCCGCGGCCGTGTGGTATTAGTCTTAATGAAAATCATATTCATCTCGGCCATTCGGCCCATGACCGAGGAGTTGCTGTCATGACGTTGCGTGTCGTTCCCGAAGGTCTCGCCGGTGCCAGTGCAGCGATCGAAGCGTTGACCGCGCGTCTGGCCGCTGCCAGTGCCGGCGCGGCCCCGCTGATCACGGTTGTGGCGCCTCCTGCCGCGGATCCGGTGTCGTTGCAGAACGCGGCCGGGTTCAGCGTTCGCGGCGGCGAACATTCAGCGGCGGTGGCCCAAGGCGCGGAAGAACTTGGTCGCGCCGGTGTCGGGGTGGGCGATTCGGGCGCCGGCTATGCGGCACGTGATGCTGCGGCGGCGTCGTCGTATCACATTTTGGGCGGCTGACGATGACGGCGCCTGTCTGGATGGCCGCACCGCCGGAGGTGCATTCGACGTTGTTGAGCAGTGGCCCCGGGCCCGGCTCGTTACTGGCGGCAGCTGGGGCGTGGAACTCGCTGAGCGCCGAATACACGTCGGTGGCCGAGGAACTCAGCGCGGTGTTGGCGCAGGTGCAAGCGGGCGCATGGCAGGGGCCGAGCGCGGAGTCGTTTGTGGCCGCGTTCGTCCCGTACTTGGCCTGGTTGACGCAGGCCAGCGCCAACAGTGCCGCCGCGGCTACGCAGCATGAGACCACGGCCGCGGCCTACACCGCCGCACTGGCGGCCATGCCGACGCTGCCCGAGTTGGCCGCCAACCACGTGATTCACGGGGTGTTGACGGCGACGAATTTCTTTGGGATCAATACGATTCCGATCGCACTCAACGAGGCCGACTATGTGCGGATGTGGGTTCAGGCCGCTACCACGATGGGCACTTATCAAGCGGTGTCGAGCGCGGCGCTGGCGTCGACCCCGGAAACCACGTCGGCACCGCCAATCGTGAAATCTGAGGCGGCAGCTCAGCCTGCTCTCTCCGTCGATCAACTCTCCGGCGACAACCCGCTGGGGTTCCCGCCACAGATCGAGCAGTTCTTGAACCAGTTTGGTATAGGAAACACCATCGTTGCCCACGACCCGACACTCGATTACTTCTTCGATAACTGGGTTGCGGATTTCCTGCAGAACTTCGGGGTCACCTGGGACCCCGCCGCCGGCACGGTCAACGGAGCCACCTACGACTCCTATTCGAACGCGGGCATGCCGATATTTTGGCTCGTTCGAGCGCTCGAACTCTTTGAGGACGCTCAACAGTTCGGCACATACCTGGTGCAAAATCCGGTGGAGGCTTTTCAGTACTTCTTCAGCTGGGAGCTGTTCGACTTTCCGCTGCACATCGAAGAAGTCCTGGTCTACATGGTCTCGAATCCGCTGCTACTGGCGGTCGTGGCCAGCCCCGCACTC
>CAVVUH010000017.1:0-165619 GCA_963751315.1 uncultured Actinomycetota bacterium
ACCGGTGTCGAAGTCCTCGGTCTGCCATTCGATGACTTGCTCGATCCAATCTGGCAGCTGCACAGTTCTTTTGGGCGCACCTGTGGTGCCACCGGACTCGAAAATCTGCGGAATCGGCGGCGGCGAGCCGTAGCCATGCGGGATCAGCTCTTCGATGGGCACGTTCCGCAACTCGTTCAGCAGGTTGGGGAACAGCCGCAAATCGGCAAACGTGTTGACATCGGTCAGCGGGTTGAAGTTCAGCGTGCGCGCCGCGCGCAGCCAGAAATCGGAGCCGGTGTCTTCGCCGAAGTGCCAGGCTATCGCCGCGCGTAAGTACGCCTCAGGGTCGTCAACAGGTGCAGACCGTGGCACATCCAGCAGCGAAAAATCGATATCGGCCATACACCGATCATGTCGCAGCCCAGATGACCCGAGCAATCGACAGGCAGTCAATCAGGTTAACCGGGAAGGTTTTTCGTACGCCGTTAACGGTTTGTAGCAGCATAATTTTCCACGCCGACATCTGCCGGGCTCGAGCGACACGCGCCGGGCTTCGCGTAATGGACGCGCCAACACCGACGACAACAGGGCAAACTAGCGCCACCCAGTTAATGAACGAGACATGAATAAAAGGTTAACCAACAGGTCTTGGACCCGAAGTTGAGGACTGCGACCGCTCCGGAGGTTTGTAGATGTTTGTGCAGAAGTTGCCCGCAATAGCGCTCGATAACGCGGTGGACCCCGCAGACCGGGTGAGCGCGATCGATTTCATTCATCGCGTCAACCGGCTGTTCGACGCCTGGGATATCGACGTGATGGTCGAGGCGTTTCTGCCGGACAGCGTGACGCACCACACACATGGCATTAGTCGCGGCAAGGTCGAGACTCGGCGATTCTTTCAGGAGCAGTCTCCTTACTTGGTGCCCGGAGTCAGCCGGCAAGCCCTCAGCCTTGTCGTCGACCCGGACGATGACGACGGGGTGATCGTGCGGTACCACAATCTTCTCGTCCGCCAGACAGAACAAACGGCTTCGCCACGGATTGTCTCGGGCCAAGTAGTCACGGGCCCGGCCGATATGCCGCAGCTCTGGATCTACTCCGCCATGACGGACCGGCTGCGCCGCACCGAGAACGGGTGGCGAATCCTCGAACGCCGCGTCGGGCCGACATCGATGAGCAACCCATACGTGGCCCAGGAAGCAGCCTGGTAAGCATCCGGCCTGCTAGCGCTGGAACGGCCGCCAACAGTCTTCCGGTTGGGCGAGACGATCGGCGATCACCGACAGCGTTTCCACGTTGTGGCCGTATCCGAGGTGGCTGCTGTGCACCTCGACGTTTTCGGTCTCCGGAGCAGGCACGCTGGTGCAGCACTGCCAGGCCACGATGCCATCGGTTTTGCTGTAAATGCAGGTTGTCGGGACGGAGAGCGGTCGGGCGCGGTGTAGCAGCGCCTGTTTGGAGACCGCCTCGGTGGCGTCGGCGCCGCGGTTGACGAGCTGCCACACTTTCCACGCGGTGCTGGCCCGATGGTTGCCGCGGAAGGGAGATCCCAAAGTGATCACCGACCGGACATCGTCGGGGAAGGCGCGCGCCAGTTCACGGGCATAGATTCCGCCGGCGCTCCAGCCGATGAGGCTCACGCGGCGCCCGTCGGCCCGTTGGCGGATGTGGTGTAGGCGTGCCGGCAGCGTCTCCGTCATGCTGGCGCGGTACCCCATGTTGTAGCCCAAACCCCAGTCATAGACCCGATAGTCCAAGCGGCGCAGCACATCACGCAGCAGCTGTGTCGAGCCGGGGCCGGCCAGGAATCCGGGAAGCACCAGAACAGGATGGCCGTCACCTCGGGGCCAGTCGGCGATGCGTCGCGCAGCGCGCAGGGCGGCGAGATACTCGAGGCCGGTGCGCCACTCCAGCACACGCAGCAGATGTGCCGGCGGGGCCGCGTTGACCGCATCGGGCGGCTGAGCGGGTTGCTCGGCAACGGGTTCAGGAATAGAAGTCATTCAAGGTTTCCTTGTTCTGCTCGGCGACCACGCCACGCTTGACTTTCAACGACGGTGTGAGTTCGCCGCGCTCGACGGAGAGCTCGTGGTCAAGCAGGGCCCATTTTTTGATGGTCTCCCACCGATTGAGGTTGGCGTTGAGCTTCTTGACGTGCTCCTCGACCATCTTGTGCACCTCGGGCGCCTTGGTCAGCTCCGCGTACGACGTGTTGGCCAGGCCATGGTCCTTGGCCCAGCCGCTGATCGCGTCGGCATCGAGGGTGACCAAGGCAACGGCGAAGTTGCGTCCCTCCCCGAACACCATGAACTGACTGGCGTACGGGCACAACGTCGCGAATTTCGCCTCGATCGCCGGCGGCGCGACGTATTTGCCGCCGGAGGTCTTGAACAGCTCCTTGATCCGCCCGGTGATCTTGAGGAACCCGTCGTCATCGATGCTGCCCTGGTCTCCGGTGGACAGCCAGCCGTCGGCGCTGAGCGCCTCGGCGGTGGCCTTCTCCAGGTGGTGGTAGCCGGCCATCACACATTTACTGCGGAACTGGACCTCCCCGGCGTCGCTGATCCGCACCTCGGTGCCCTCGAACGGCAGACCTACGGTGCCGAGCTTGTAGTTGTTGGGGCGGTTGATGAAGCCCGCGCCGGAGGACTCGGTCAGCCCGTAGCCCTCCAGGATCAGCAGGCCCGCGGCATCGAACCATTCGGCGATGTCGCGGTTGAGCGGCGCCGACCCGGACACGAAGAACCGGATTCGCCCCCCGAACACCTCCCGCACCTTGGCGAACACCAACCTGTCGAACAGCCCGTGCGGCAGCTGCAAAAAGAGCGGGACGGATTGGCCGTTGCGGCGGCGCTCGGCGACCTTGCGGCCTACCGCGAAGGCAGTGTCGAACAGGCGTGCTTTGATCCCGCCTTGGGACTGCTGCGTGGTGACGACGCGGGAGAAGGCCTTCTCGAAGATGCGCGGCGCGGCACCCATGAACGTCGGTTTGACCACCCCGGTGTTTTCGACGATCTTGTCGACCCGGCCGTCGATTGC
Organism: uncultured Actinomycetota bacterium; assembly: GCA_963751315.1. Taxonomy (GTDB): domain Bacteria; phylum Actinomycetota; class Actinomycetes; order Mycobacteriales; family Mycobacteriaceae; genus Mycobacterium. Next base: position 3,022 of record CAVVUH010000017.1, read on the forward strand.
GCTGGCGAACCCGCACGCCAGTTGAGTGGAGATCAGGACCTTGCCGAACGCGTGCGCGAGCGGCAGCCACAGCAGCTGCAGGTCGTCCTCGCCGAGCAGATCCATGTCGGAGATCGCCTCGCCGGTGTACACCCAGGCCTCGTGACGCAGCCGCACCCCTTTGGGCTTGCCGGTGGTCCCGGAGGTGTAAATCAGCGTTGCCAGCCGGTCGCCGGGGATCTCCTCGGCGACGGTGCGAACGCAGGACGGGTGGTCGGCCAGGTACTTCGTGCCTTGCTCGGCGAGATCGTCCAGGGTGATCACCCAGTCGCCGTCACCGGCTCCGTCGAACACCACCACCTTGGCGAGTTTGGGCAAGTCGCCGCGACTCTCGGTGAGCTTCCCGACCTGCTTGTCGTCTTCGGCGAAGACGATCCGCGACTCGGAGTCGGCGAGGATGTAGGCGGTGTCCTCGGCGTTGGTACTCGGGTAGACGGTGGTGGTTGCCGCGCCGGCGCACATGATCGCCAGGTCGGCCAGGATCCACTCGAACCGGGTGGTCGATGCGATACCAATCCGATCCTCAGCCGCGACACCCAGCGCCAGCAGGCCGGCTGCCAGGGCGTCCACCCGCTCGGCCGTCTCCTTCCAGGTGACCGAGGTCCAGCCCCCATTCTCGGGGTATCGGAAGGCTTCCTTGTCTGCCGATGCCTCGACGCGCTGCAGGAACAGCATCGCCAAATTAGGTGCTTGGGTGGCCGTCGGGGTCAGGCTGGTCTGGCTCATCGAACTTCCTTCTGTGCTCTCAGCAATCTCGCAACACCTGTCGCATGGCGACCCGCTGCGCCCGGCTGCGCCGCGCTTGCGATCGCCATGCAACACCTGTCGCATGGCGACCCGCTGCGCCCGGCTGCGCCGCGCTTGCGATCGCCATGAATCGATCTTGCTGCGAGTGCCCGCTGTTAGATGGCCAAAACGTGAATTTGCCGCTTTTTTCGAGGTCGTGAGGCCTCTAACGCCTACCCGGCAACGCCCCGAGTGTCATCCCGCGGTCTGGGCCTGTCATAGCAGGCCCAGGTGCTGCAGGTCGGTGACGTACTTGTCGATCAGTGTGGCCGGCAAGTGTGGAATGTCCTTGTCTGCGCCAATTTTGGCCGCCCGTACTGCGGTGTGGAACCCGTCGGTGGGGGTGGGGGCGCCGCGCAGCGCCTTTTCGGGTTCGCGGTAGGCGCCGAGTAACGGCAGCACCGACTGCTGCCGTTGCTTCTCCGGTAGCGCCTTCAGTGTGGTTTCAAACCGAGTAAGCCACTCGTTGTAGTCGCCGATCCGCTGGATCTCGTGGCCGGCGTCGACGAGCCAGTCGACGAAAGTGTCTAGAGAGACGCCGTCGTCATGCGGGTTCTCCACATCGAATGAGCGGAACCCACTGGTGACCTGCTTTCCCAGGGCGGTGACGGCTTCGGCGACGAAGTCGGCGGGCAGCCCCGCGTAATGCGCCCTGGCCAGATTTCCCGCGGCGTCGGTCTGATAGAAGGACCCGGGCGCGATGCCCGTTGCCAGCAGACTGAAGAGCAGCCGGGTGAAATTGTCGACCACATTGACCTGCCCGACATATCGGCTGTGGGCCAGGATCATGTCGGAGCGGAACACCGCCACCGGCAGGCCACATAGGTCGAATGCCTCACGCAGCAGGACTTCCCCGGCCCATTTGCTGTTCCCGTAGCCGTTGGCGTACGAGTCGTCGACCGTGCGAGCCGGGCTCATGGCGCGGATGTCGCCGTCCTCGGAAAACTTCTCGGGCGCGATCTGCATAGCGACCGCCACCGTCGACATGAAGGTGACCGGTTTGATCCGCGAGGAGATCGCCAGCTTGATCACCTCGGCAGTACCAACAACATTGGGCCCGAACAGTTGGTCGTAGGGCAGCACGTGATTGACCAACGCGCCTACGTGCGCGATCAAGTCTGTCGTGCGGGCCAGCCGCTCCCATGTTGTGGGGTCGAGGCCTAGGTTGGGCTCGCCGATGTCGCCGGTGATGACTTCCAGGTGTTCGGCGGCCAGCGCGCGGAAGCGGCGCAGCAGGTCGGGGTCTCCGCTGTCAAAGACCTTCTCGAGCCGGGCGCGCGCCGCGTCGGCGTCGCTGCCGCGAACGATGGTAATGAGTTTGCCGCCCGTACGGGAGAGCTGTTGCAGCCACTCAAGTGTCACGAAGCGGCCGAGGTAACCATTGGTGCCGGTGAGCAGAACGGTGTGCGGCTCACCCGTGACGCGTGGCAGCACCTTGGCCGCAGCCAGCGTCTTTGCGTCGATGAACTTCTCCAGCGTCAGATCGCTTGCATAAACCGTGGTTTCGCCCTTCCCATGGATCCTGGCGAAGGTCGGTCGGGTAGACCCGGACCGGCGCTCGGCCTCGATGTAGTCAGCGATCTGACTCAGGTCGCTCGTCGGACTGACAATCACCCCGACCGACACCTCGACCCCGAGCAACTCGGCAAGCAAATTGGAAAACGTCAGCGCCGACAGCGAATCCCCGCCCAGGTCGGTGAAATGAACGTTGGCATCCACATCGTCGCCCGGCGAGCCCAACACCACGCGTGCGGCCCCGATCACGGTGTCGAGCACCGGCTGCTCTGCGGCCGCCTGGCGCAGCGCGCGGAGCTCGTCCAGCTGCGCGGCGGCCAGCTCGGCGTAGAGCTGCTCCAGCCGCGCACCGTAGGCATCCTTGAGTTTGGGCTGCAGATTCTTACCGACCCCGGAAAGCAAGCCGTTGGCCGCCCTGAACGGTTCGGTCTCGATCAAGAAGTCGGCGGGCACCTCATAGGACTGCAGCTCAGCGTATTTAGCGGTCTCCTGCAGCGACTCTCGCAGCGCGGCCTTCAGGGCGGCGGCGTCGCCACCAAACTGCGAAAGCGCTTCGGCAGTCGGGACGATCACCGCCAGCAGGAAGGAGCGTTCGCTGTTGCCGTAGACGAAGATCTGTCGCACCAGCGGCGCCGCGCCGAACACGGCTTCCAAGTTCGCTACGGCCACGAACTCACCGTTTGCGAGCTTGAGGACGTTTTTGCGCCGATCGACGTAGACGAGCTGATCGGGTCCGATCTCGGCCATCACATCGCCGGTGCGGTAGTAGCCGTCTTGGTCGAACGCCTCGGCGGTGACCTCGGGCCGTTTGTAATAACCCGGTGTGCTGTTCTCCGATTTGACCAGTAGCTCGCCGCGCGGATACGGCTTGTCGGTGGTGAAGTAGCCCAACTCGGGGACGTCGATGAGTTTGTAGTCGATCACCGACGGGCGGGCGATGATGCCGTCCCTGAGTACCGGGGCGACCTCGGTCAGGCCATACAGGTCGCCTACGTGTAGGTCGAGGCACGAATCCAGAAATGCCCCCAGCTCGGCGGCCAGCGGGGCGGTACTAACAAACGTCTGGAGCACCCGGCCGCCGAGAACATGGTTCCGCAGTTCGACCGTGGCTTGCGCCTCGGCGTCACGGACGTCGACACCCTCCAAGCTGAATCGGTCGACCGCGGACCGGTAGTGCTGAAAGAGCATTTCGACAACCCTGGGCACCAGCAACAAGTGGGTCGCACCAGCGCCCAGTCGTCGAACATCGTCGACAGATCGGACTCGGCAACGAAATAGCTGGTGCCGCCGGTCAAGAAGGACGCGACCAACGGCAGCCGCCCGGCGATGTGGCTCAGCGGCATAAAGTTCACGTTGAACACCGGGGTTTCAGTCGCAAACATCGGTGCCGTGAACAGCCTGCCCAGCGTCCGTTCGGTGAACATCGCGCCCTTGGGTGTCCCGGTACTGCCGGACGTGTAGAGGATCATCGCCAGCCGCTCGTCGCTGCCGCCGGTGTAGAAGGGTTCGGGCGGGAGCTGCCGACCGCGCTGGATCAGCTCGTCCAGCGTGCTCACGACGACCGGCACGCGGGCGTCATCTAGACGCTTGCGGGCACCCTCGAGATTCTCCCGGTGCTCATCGATCCGCGGGTCGTAGTCGAACACGACGACGTGGCGCAGCGATGCGCTGTCGAGCACGGATTCGATGGCGACGTCCAGATAGGCCGCGCCGACGGCGAGCACCCGCGGCTCGACCTCGGCGATGATCGGACGTAGCTGCGATACCGGGGCATTGTGCTGCAGGGGTACCGACACCAAACCCAGGTAGGCACACACCGTGTCGACGGTCAAATAGTCGGGGCTGGCAAAACCAACGGTTGCCACAAAGTCGCCGGGATTGACCGGAGAGGTCTCATCTCGGCGCCACGCGGCGGCCAGAGCGCGCACCCGCGACCACAGCTCGCCATAGCTGATGGTCTCGAAGCTGGGCAGCAGCCGCGTCGTGGTGCGGCCCGTCGTCGGGTCGAGCACCAGCTCGCGCGCGCGTTGTCCCAGTGCCGGCCGGTCCGCGTAGCCTTCGACGAACGTCTGCAGGATCGCGGGCAGCCGAAGCCCCGGCCGGCGCGTCGCATCGATCACCTCCGCGATCGGTTCGGCGGCCCGGAACTGTGGGTCGGTGGCGTAGAGCTGCGCAATACGACGCGCCCGTCGCTCCGCTCGGGTGTCGCTCGAACCTGACGGGTTGGTGATCTCGCTGCGGACGTCCGTAGTCATATGCAAAGCCCTCTCCATCTAGTAATGCGACCTAGAAGGGGCAACAACGACGACCGTGACACGTGATCCGACGCGGTGGTGTGAGGGTCGACACACTTTGATTCCCGAGTGATCACCGGCCGTTGGTCGCCAGTGCAGAGCGCAACTGGCTAGTTGCCGATCTCGATATCGGGCGTTTGGCCGCTCTGGCCGATCATGCCGGAACATCCTGTGGTGTAGGAGGTTCGGCGGATCGTGTGAGGGCGCGGCTGATGGTGTCTGTGACGAGGCGCGGGGCGTCATGTAGCAGCATGTGTCCGGCGCCGGGCTGGTGCACGAGCATGGCCCGGGGGATGCCGGCGGCTAGATCGTGGGCATGCGCGGGCGGGGTGAGCTTGTCGGCTCCACCAGCGATGACGGTGGTGGCGGCGGAGATAGAACCAAGCGTGTGGTATTGGTCGTAGTTCCGCAGGCTGGGAAGGAACCCGACTTTGGTCGTCAATGGGGTTGCGTTAATGCTTGCGGCGGATACAGCGGCGAGAGCACCGTTGCCTGCTGCGTATCCGGCACATCTCGTCAGGGCAGGCCACAGCGGGCGGGCGAGAGCCCGAACTATCTCGTCGGTCATCGAATGCGGCGTGTGCTGCACGAGCCGGTGGAGGATCTTCGCCGCGGGGGTGGCCAGGAGCCGGCCGAGGCCCCGGTTGGCGAGTTTGCCTGCAGCAGTGGCGACGAGGACAAGCGATTTAGGTTCGACGGGGCGATGACTGGCGCTCCGGGCGAGGTAGGCCAGGGCAGTCATGCCGCCCATGGAGTGCCCTGCGAGGGTGAGCGGGCCTCTAACGCCAAGCGCTATGAGCAGCGTGGCTAGATCGTCGGCGAGCTGCTCGATGCGGTAGGTGTGCATGGGCGCGTCGGCGGAGTTGCCATGGCCGCGATGGTCGTAGCTGATGATCCGAATGTCATTGCCCCACTCGCGGATCAGCTGACCGATCTGAATATCCCACGACGATTGGTCTAAGCAAAGGCCATGCAGTAGGACCACAGTGTGGTCAGGTGCGCGAGACCCATAGTCACGCACGGACAGCCGCACACCATCACCAGCAGCGATTATCCGGCTGCGGCCGAGAGGCGGGCTGTCTCGCCGGATTGCCGCGCTTGGCTGCGTCCGCGAGGAGCCACTTTGGCCGTGGTCTGGCGCTGCCCAGGGCTGCCTACCCGGCGCGCTCACGATGTCGCCGAACGTTGGTAAAGGTGGGCGATTAGTTCAACCCACTCACGGGCGTTCTGCCGGTTTCCTAGCTGAAGGTGCGGCGGGACCAGGCGGGCATGCGACCGGCCGCCAGCTTCGGCCACAGTGGTACTGATATATATCAGCCAATATGGGCGGCCTGCTGGCTTGAACGCGCCGCAGATCTCTGCCCGATCCATTCCGAAAGCGCTTATCCGCTCACCACCGTCGTCATCGACACAAGTGATGACTCGATGCAACTCGGCGACGGCAGACGTCATCTTCGATTCCTCCTGTACTTTGGACTCATCATCAGCCGCCTGGGGTCGCACCCACATCCGCCAGCGCGCAGTGCAACTGGCTAGTGAGGTAACTGGCCAGTCAGCTTGACTCGGACCGGCGGCTCAATGGATAGGACACGGTCGAGCGGCTTGCGCGGTTCAATGCCGAGTTTGATGAAGCATCGCCATGCCCGTGGGGAAGCGACGGACTTGTCTGCTGCGCCGGACTAGTGGCGCCAAAGTCTATGGTGCGATTGACGATTGGCGGTTGGCCATCTGGAAGCTGGTGCGTGCTGTCACACGGTGTTCGCCAGCACTCCCATGAGTTGCCGGGCGCTGTCGACCGATGTCGAGTTTGGCGTCGCTTTGATTGTCCAGCCCGGCTAAATCACGCCATGACCGGATCGCATGCGCATCAGTTTCACAATCGGAGTTGCCTTGGTGCCCCAGTCCCTTGCGTGTGGGCGCGCAAGGGGTATCCGGTTACGACATCCGATCGAAGTCATTTGAGTTTCCTCCCTCATGCTGCGAGTGTGGAAGAACAACGGCGACTGTGACGTGTGATCCGTTGTGCCACTGTGAACGTCGACACACCTCGGGGTCGATCACCAGTCGTCGGCTCTTGGCTGTTGCTGGACTCATCATCAGTCGCGAGGGGCCGGTGCGCGCGCTGATGAACAATCGGGCGCCGATTTCGGGATTGGACAGGCCGTCGCGGGCCATCCGTGCGATCTGGGTCGCGTGCGGCGTCAAACGCGCCGGCCTGAACATGGGCCACCGCGGCGGCCAACGCCCGGTCCGCCCGCGGTGTGGGGTCTAGGGGCTCGTCGTGGCCGCTGGCTGGCTAGGATGAGCGAGATCATCCGCGCGCGGATGCGCCGCTGGTGGACTGGAGCGATCTTGGTGTGAACGGGCTTTTGCCGACGGGCACGGTGACGCTGCTTTTGGCGGACGTCGAGGGCTCGACGCGGCTGTGGGAGACCCAACCTGAGGTGATGACCGTCGCGATCGCGCGGCTCACCCAGGTTGTCTCCGATGTCATCGCCGCCCACGACGGCGCGCGCCCGGTCGAACAGGGTGAGGGTGACAGTTTTGTGGCCGGGTTCGCCCGTGCGAGTGATGCGGTGGCCTGTGCGCTGGAGTTGCAGTTAGCGCCTTTGGCCCCGATCCAGTTGCGCATGGGGGTGCATACCGGTGAGATCCAGCTGCGCGGTGAGGACAACTACGCCGGCCCGACGATCAACCGCACCGCGCGGCTGCGCGACCTGGCCCACGGCGGCCAAACGGTGCTGTCGGCTACCACAAGCGATTTGGTAGTCGACCGGCTCCCGCCCAACACCTGGCTGACCGAGCTGGGCACCCACCCGCTGCGGGACTTGCCCCGTCCGGAGCGAGTGGTGCAGCTGTGCCATCCTGGCCTTCGGAATGATTTCCCGCCGTTGCGTACCCCTAAAAGCGTTGGTGCGCATAGTCTTCCGGTGCAGCTCACCAGTTTCGTGGGCCGCGAAGCCGAGCTGACCCGGGTGCGCGGGCTGCTGGCCGAAAACCGGCTGGTGACCCTGACCGGCGCGGGCGGGGCGGGAAAAACCCGGCTGGCGGTGCAGACGGCGGCCCAGCTGGCCGGCGAGTTCGACGACGGGGTGTGGTATGTGGATCTGGCGCCGATCACCGATCCCCAGCTGGTGCCGATCGCGGTGACCCGCGCACTGGGGCTGCCCGATCAGCCGGGTCGCTCCACGATGGACACGCTGGCCCGGTTTGTCGCCGAGCGTCAGATGCTGGTGGTGGTGGACAACTGCGAGCATCTGCTGGATGCGAGCGCGGCGCTGATCATCGACCTGCTGGCCGCGTCGTCGCGCTTGACACTCTTGGCGACCAGCCAGGAGCCGACGGGGGTGGCCGGCGAGGTGAGCTGGCGGGTGCCGTCGCTGTCGCTGGCCGACGAAGCCATTGAACTGTTCACCGACCGGGCTCGCCATGTTCGGCCCGATTTCGCCGTCGGCGACGACAATGTCGCGGCGGTGGGCGAGATCTGCCGGCGCCTCGATGGTGTGCCGCTGGCGATCGAACTGGCCGCGGCGCGGGTGCGGGCGTTGTCGCTGGGCGAAATCCTCGACACTCTGCATGACCGGTTCCTGCTGTTGACCGGGGGTGCCCGCACCGCGGCGCGCCGCCAACAGACGTTGTGGGCCTCGGTGGATTGGTCGCATGCGCTGTTGACCGAGCCCGAGCGTGTTTTGTTTCGTCGGCTGGCCGTGTTTTTGGGCGGCTTCGACCTGGACGCCGCAGAGGCGGTCGTCGGCGGCGGTGATGTGCAGCGCTACCGGGTGCTTGATCAACTCACCCTGCTGGTGGACAAGTCGTTGCTGGTGGCCGACGACAGCGGGGGCCGAACCCGATACCGGATGTTGGAGACGGTGCGCCAGTACGCTGCCGAAAAACTGGAGGAGTGTGGCGAGGCCGACGCCGTGCGGGCGCGTCACCGCGATCACTACACGGCGCTAGCGGCAGAGCTCGACGCCCCGGCGTGCACCGACTATGAGCGGTGCCTTGAGCGGGCCGAGATCGAGATTGACAACCTGCGCGCCGCGTTCGGATGGAGCCGTGAAAACTCTGATGTTGTGCTCGCATTGACGCTGGCGTCCTCGCTGCAGCCGCTGTGGTTGGTACGAGGCCGCATCCTGGAAGGGTTGGCTTGGTTCGACGCCGCGCTGAGCGACCTCGATGCGCAGCACCTTGAGGTGCCGGCCGGGGCGCGTGCCCGGGCGCTCGCCGACAAGGCCATGCTTGACGCGTTCCTGGGCGTGGACAGCATCGGTCAGGCCGAAGAAGCGCTGGCGATCGCGCGCGAACTCGGCGAACCAGCCCTGCTGGCCCGGGCATTAACCACTTACGGCTTCATCGCCGGCGAAAGCTATGACGCCGAGGTGGCCCGAGCATGCTTCGCCGAGGCGATCGGCCTGGCCCGGGACTTAGACGATCGGTGGAGGCTCAGCCAGATCCTCGCCCTCCAGGCGCTGAGCGCGCGCACCGCGGGTGACCCGCTCGGGGTGCGCGCGACCGCCGAGGAAGGACGCGACCTCGCCGAAGCGATAGGCGCTGGGTTCAACTCGCGCCAGTGCCGCTTTTGCCTCGGTTGGGCGCAGATGATGCAGGGCGACCTGGCCGGAGCCGTCACACGATTTGGCGCGGTGGCGGCCGAGGCCGAGGCGGCTCATGACGAGATATGGAGAGTGCTCAGCGGCGGGGCTCAGAGCCTGGCACTCGCGCGCCAGGGTAAGACGGAAGCGGCCCGAGCGGCGGCTGATGCGACCCGTGAGCGCGGCGCGGAGCTTGGCGGTAGGTTCGCGGCCTTCGGGCACATGCTATTAGGGTTCACGGCCCTGGCCGCCGGGAATGGTGCAGCGGCACACCAGGCGCGCGAGGCCGCTCATCAAGACCCGAGTGACTACACGGGTGTGACCGCGGCAGTGCAGCGCATCTGGAACGCTGAGGCCGCGCTGGCAGACGGGGATCTCGCCGCCGCCCGCGACTGGGCCGACGAGGCCGTCACGACCACAACGGGCTGGTACTCGACGTGGGCGCTGACGATTCGCGCCCGCGTGGCGATCGCGGCGGGCGACCCAAAGCAGGCTGAGCGCGACGCTCGCGATGCGCTCGAGCTCGGCGCCGAAATCAAGGTCTACCTGCTCATCCCCGACATCCTTGAATGCCTCGCCGCTCTGGGCGGCGAGGCCGGCAGCCCTCGCGAAGCCGCCCGCCTCTTTGGCGCAGCACACGCTATCCGGCAGCGTATCGGCGCCGTGCGGTTCAAGATCTATGACGCCGGCTGCGAAGCCTCGCGGGCGGCACTCCGAGATGCCGTCGGCGCGAAGGACTTTGAATCCGCGTGGGCCGAGGGCGCGGCCCTTTCCACCGAGGAAGCGATCGCCTACGCCTAGCGTGGGGACGGCGAACGCAAACCCGGCCGGTGGGTCGGCATCACGCCTATCGCGGGCCGGGATACCATGAGCCGCAGCTTATGAGCGCTGAACGGCAGTGGCCCGAACGGAGCGCGGCTGATGAGCGAACCGCGCTCCGGAGTGTTCCGATATTCGCTGACATCGACGACGATCAACTCGATCGACTCGCGAGCGCCGTAGATCGGCACCAGATTCCCGCCAACGAGTGGCTTTTTCGTATGGGAGACCGATCGGACTCCATCTATATCGTTGACTCGGGGCGGTTCGCGGTTGTTGGTGCCGATGGACAGGTGTTTCGTGAGATGGCGTCCGGTGACTCAATCGGGGACCTGGGCCTGATCACCGGCGCTGTTCGCTCGGCCGGAGTACGAGCTCTTCGGGACGGCGTCGTCTCGAGGATCGCCGCTGACACATTCACCGAGGTGCTTGCCAACACTCCGCAATTGCAATCGGCGATGCTGCGAACGATGGCGACGATGCTGCAAGACTCGCGGTCTGCCAACATCTCTCGGCGTCCCCGGGTTATCGGCGTAATGTCGACCGGGGATGTCGCCGCGGTCCCGATTGTTGACGCGATCGCGACTGAACTGGGCTCTCAAGGTCAGGCTGCCGTTTTCGCCCCGCCCGTCGACACAACCGCTGCAGTCCATAGTTACGGCGAGCTCGTAGAAGCGTTCAGCGAAACCCTTGATCGGGCGGAGCGAAGCAACGATTGGGTCTTTGTGGTGGCCGACCGAGGCTCAGGCGACCTCTGGCGACGATATGTTGTCGCGCAAAGCGATCGACTCCTGGTACTTGTGGATCAACGCCATCCGCCGGAAGCGGTCGATCCCATTGTTACCCATGGGCCAATCCACCTGGTCACGTGCATGGCAAAGCCGGATCCGAGTTGGTGGGATCTGCTGCAGCCGGTTTCGCATCACTCCGCCAACAAGGATGGTCTCGGTGCTCTAGCTCGCAGAATCGCTGGCCGATCCCTCGGTCTCGTGATGGCGGGTGGCGGCGCTCGAGGGCTCGCGCATTTCGGTGTCTACGAAGAGCTCACCCGGGCAGGCGTCGTCATCGATCGGTTTGGCGGAACGAGTTCCGGTGCTATCGCTTCTGCGGCCTTCGCGCTGGGTATGGATGCCCAGGATGCGATCGCTGCGGCACGAGAAATTGCCCAGAGCAACCCACTTCGCGACTACACGATCCCTGCGGTAGCACTCATGCGAGGTGGACGCGTCGATTATCTAGTGGAGAGATTCATCGGCAACACCTTGATCGAGCATCTGCCGAGGGAGTTCTTCTGCGTCTCTGCAGACATGATCACTGGCGATCAGATCATCCACCGGCGTGGGCCTCTGTCGGTCGCGGTGCGCGCATCGCTCTCGATCCCCGGTCTCATGCCGCCAGTGCAACATGGCCAGCAGATCCTCGTCGACGGTGGACTGTTGAACAACCTCCCGGCCGACGTGATGTGCGCCGACCCAGACGGTGAAGTCATATGCGTCGATCTGCGTCGAAAGTACGTGCCGTCGAAGGGCTTTGGTCTGCTGCCGTCAATTGTTCAGCCTCCCGGGTTCGTCCGGCGGCTGTTGACCGGCACGGATGTCGCCCTACCACCGCTGCAAGAGACATTGCTTCGCACCATTGACCTTGCGGCCTCCAGCGGCAACCTGCGCGAGCTCCCTCACGTTGCGGCGATCATCGAGCCGGACGTCTCAGCGATCGGTTTGTTGGACTTCAAAAACATTGATGCCGCCCTGGATGCCGGGCGGATCGCAACGCGAGCAGCTCTCGAAGCACAGCCGAACCTCGTTCGCTGAGCCTGGCTGTATTCCAGGGCGAGCGCCGTTCAGCCAGGACGACGCGCATTCGCCTCGACCGGACGAACTTGCGCCGGCCGCCGGCGGATCTTTCACCTACTCCGGCCCTTACGCCGTCGTCGGCGACGGCGTGATCGCCCGCGTTATGCCTGAGAGGTGACGAAATCACGGAAGGCCAACACGGCCGGGGTCATTGGGCGGTCGCTGGCCCAGATCAGGCCGATGCGGCGGGTTGCCCTGGGGCGCAACGGAATCTCCACGGTCCCCTCCGGCGGGGCGGGCTGCGCGACGGGCAGCACAGCCACGCCCAGACCGGCGGCGACCATGCCGCGCAGCGTGTCCACCCCCTCGCTCTCGAAGGCCAGCGTCGGGGTGAAGCCGGCCGCCTGAGCGAGTTCGTCGATCTCTTCACGCAGCCCGGAGCCCGCCTTCGTCCCAACGAACGCCTCGCCGGCCAGTTCGGCCATCCGCACCCACACCCTGCCGGCCAGACGGTGCTCGGTCGGCACGGTCACCACCAACTGCTGCTCCTCCAGGGTGGCCCCTGTGAATTCGCTCTGCCCCGGCAGCGGTGAGGTGAACGTCAGGTCGGCGCGCCCGCTGCGAACGTGGTCGAGCGACTCCTCATGGGGCCCTTGTAGCAGGGTGAACCGAACGTGCGGGTGCTCTTTCCTAAACGCCCGCAACAGCCCGGGCACCCGCTGCTCGCCGAGCGTGGCCAGGAACGCCAACACCACTTGGCCGCGCTCGGGATCGGCCTCGTCGGCGGCCTGGCGAACCCCGGAGGCCAGCTCGGACAGCGCCCGGCCCGCCGCCGCGGCGAGGCTGGCGCCAGCACGGCTGAGTCGGATGCCGCGCCCATCGGGCACCACCACCGGCGTGCCCAACTCGGCGGACAATGCCGCCAGCCACCGACTCGCCGTCGGCTGTGGCAGGCCCATGGTGGCGGCTGCTCGAGTCAGATTGCCCTCCTCGGCCACCGCACGCAGCAGTACCAACTTCGGGGCCAACGACCGAACCAGCGTTACCTCGGACACACCTAAGATTGTTACTCCCGCACCTGCCCTGGTCGAGCCCTATCGATTCGTCAGTGAATGGATCGCGGCATGCTCTTGTATTAGACGAATTGATGACCGGTACCTAGCGTTGGCGACATCTTCCTGCGTGAGAGGAATGCTCATGTCGACTGATTATCGTGACCAGCGGCTTGCGCGCCGCCTGGCCGATCTGTACGCCACTGACCAGCTGTTCGCCGATGCCCGACCGAACGAGGCAATCACAGCGGCGATCAACCAGCCCGGAGTGCGAATGCCGGAGCTCGTCCGCACGGTCATGGAAGGCTATGCGGACCGGCCCGCTCTTGGCCAACGCGCGGTGCACGTCGTCACCGACGCGGAGACGGGCCGCACCTCCCTGCAGCTGCTGTCCCGATTCGACACCATCACCTACCGCGAGGTGTGGGACCGCGTCGGTCGGATCGGGGGTGCGCTGGCAGGCGATTCGGCGCATCCGGTGCGGCCCGGTGATCGCGTCGCCGTCCTGGGCTTCACCAGCGTCGACTACACGACCATCGACCTGGCGTTGATCCAACTCGGGGCGGTGTCGGTTCCGCTGCAGACCAGTGCCGCGCTCACCCAACTTCGGCCGATTGTCGCCGAGACCGAGCCCAGTGTGCTCGCTGCGAGCATCGACAATCTCGCCGACGCCGTCGAACTGGTACTGACCGGTCACGCGCCGAAGCGGCTGATCGTGTTCGACTACCACCCGCAGGTTGACGAGCAGCATGAGGCGTTCGACGCGGCCAAGGCGCGGTTGGCCGACGCGGGCAGCTCGGTGATCGTGGAAACGCTGGCCGAGGTGCTCGACCGCGGCAAGGCAGTGCCGAGGCCACCAACCTTCGGTTCCGGCGAGGACGACCCACTGACATTGCTGATCTACACCTCCGGCAGCACCGGTGCGCCCAAAGGCGCCATGTACCCGGCACATTTGGTCGCCAACTTCTGGTGCGGAACTTCCGAATCAGCGCCGAGCCAGCACAACGCCGCGCCGTCGATCACGCTCTGCTTCATGCCGATGAGCCATGGGATGGGGCGGTCGATCCTGTATGGGTCGCTCGGGGCCGGCGGCACGTCCTATTTCGCGGCCAAGAGCGATCTTTCGACTCTCCTGGAGGACCTCGCGCTGGTACGACCTACGCAATTGAACTTCGTGCCGCGGATCTGGGAAATGCTGTTCGAGGAGTTCCAGAGCGAGCTGGACCGACGCTTGTCCGACAGCATCGATCGAGCGGCCCTCCAAGCAGAGGTGATGGCCGAGCAGCGGCAAAACCTGCTCGGCGGCCGCTTCGTCTCAGCGATGACAACCTCCGCCCCGATCGCGGCGGAGCTGAAGGCATGGGTGGAGTCCTTGCTCGACATGCACCTGGTGGAACGCTACGGCTCGACCGAAGCCCGCGTCGTCTTCTACGACGGCCAGGTGCAACGCCCGCCGGTGATCGACTACAAGCTGGTCGACGTCCCCGACCTGGGCTACTTCCACACCGACCAGCCGTACCCCCGGGGGGAGTTGCTGGTCAAATCGGCCGACTTGTTCCCCGGCTACTACAAGCGGCCGCAGGTCACCGCCGAGGTGTTCGACGCCGACGGCTACTACCGCACCGGAGACATCATGGCCGAGACCGGGGCCGATCAGCTGGTGTATCTGGACCGGCGCAACAACGTGCTCAAGCTCGCCCAAGGCGAGTTCGTGACCGTCTCCAAACTGGAGGCGGTGTTCGGCGACAGCCCGCTCGTCCGCCAGATCCACATCTACGGCAACAGCGCACGTTCCTATCTGCTGGCGGTCGTCGTGCCCACCGAAGAGGCGTTGTCCCGCCATGACGTGGAGTCGCTGAAGCCGCTCATCGGCGACTCGCTGCAGAAGGTGGCGAAAGCAGCCGCCCTGCAGTCTTACGAGATCCCACGCGCCTTCATCGTCGAGACCACGCCGTTCACGATGGAAAACGGCCTGCTGACCGGCATTCGCAAGCTGGCGCGGCCCAAGCTCAAAGAACGCTACGGCCAGCGTCTGGAACAGCTCTACACCGAGCTGGCAGAAAGCCAGACCAACCAGCTGCGCGCGCTGCGCCGGAGCGGCGCTGGCGCGCCGGTGCTGCAGACCATCAGCCGCGCCGCGGGTGCGCTGCTGGGAGCTGGGGCTGGCGATCTGCGTCCCGACGCGCACTTCACTGACCTGGGCGGAGACTCGCTGTCGGCGTTGACATTCGCCAACCTGCTACATGAGATCTTCGACATCGACGTGCCGGTGGGGGTGATCGTCAGCCCGGCCAGCGACCTCTCAGCCCTGGCCGACTACATCGAGGCACAGCGGCAACCCGGCGCCAAGCGGCCCACCTTCGCCGCCGTGCACGGCCAAGACGCCACCGAAGTCCACGCCCACGACCTCACGCTGGACAAGTTCATCGACAACCAGACACTCGCGGCCGCCCCGACACTGCCGCCTCCGAGCGACCAGGTGCGGACCGTGCTGTTGACCGGCGCCACCGGCTTCCTCGGCCGGTATCTGGCTCTGGAATGGCTCGAACGGCTGGCGCTTGTCGACGGCAAACTGATCTGCCTGGTGCGGGCCAAAGACGACGCCGCGGCTCGTCACCGCCTGGACAACACCTTTGACAGCGGCGATCCGGAGCTGTTACGCGACTATCGGCAGCTGGCCGCCGATCATCTGGAGGTGCTCGCCGGCGACATGAGCGAACCCAACCTCGGCTTGGATCCCCAGACCTGGCAGCGGCTGGCCGACACCGTCGATCTGATCGTTGACCCCGCCGCACTGGTCAACCACGTGCTGCCCTACAGCCAGCTGTTCGGCCCCAATGCCGTTGGCACCGCTGAGCTGATCCGCGTTGCGCTCACCACCAAGCTCAAGGCGTTCACCTACCTGTCGACGGTTCGCGTGGGCGACCAGATCCAACCGTCTGCCTTCACCGAGGACGCCGACATCCGGGTCATCAGCTCCACCCGCAAGATCGACGACAGCTACGCCAACGGCTACGCCAACAGCAAATGGGCCGGCGAGGTGCTACTGCGCGAGGCATACGACTTGTGCGGCCTGTCCGTGGCGGTGTTCCGCTGCGACCTGATCCTGGCCGACACCCGCTACGTGGGTCAGCTCAACGTGCCCGACATGTTCACCCGGCTGATGCTGTCGCTGGTAGCCACCGGGATCGCGCCCGCCTCGTTCTACCAGCTCGACGCGGACGGCAGCCGCCAACGCGCCCACTACGACGGGCTGCCCATCAGCTTCGTCGCCGAAGCGATCGCCGCCCTCGGACAACAAGTGTTCGACGGGTTCGCGACCTATAACGTGTTGAACCCCTATGACGACGGGATCGGGCTCGACGAATACGTCGACTGGCTTATCGACGCCGGCTACCCGATCCAGCGCATCCCCGACTACGACGGCTGGTTGCAGCGCTTCCAAACCAGCTTGCGCGCCCTGCCCGAACGGCAGCGCCAGCACTCGCTGCTGCCCTTGTTGCACAAGTACCAACGACCCGAAAAGCCGATCCGCGGCACCATGGCGCCCACAGATCGGTTCCGCGCCGCGGTGCACGACGCGAAAATCGGCCCTGATAAAGACATCCCACACATCAACGCGCCGATCATCATCAACTACATCATCAACCTGAAACTGCTCGGGCTGCTATGACGATGTCGCGCTTTGGTGCGGAGTCATTGGACTGTGCCGAGTCGTGGTACGCGGGTCTCGTCGAAGTCATCGAGCGGCTGTGCGGCCACCTCTCGTTTCGTTCCCTACGTGAGGGCAGCGGCGAATTCTTCGCGGTGTTTGCGAACGAATTGGGCGAATGTGGTCGGCGGGTGGCCAAGAGTGTTGGCCAATGCCTCCGGATCGGCCGGCACCGCTGGCGCCTTGCCGCTGGCGAAACCCGCGCCGATGATCGAGATATGTTGAGCCATCCCGGGGTTCACTGGCCCGCCGCTGTCTGCCTGACTCGCCATCATGTCGCGCCAGCGCTCGTGCGAGATCGGCTGGTATTCGATCTTCTGACCGGTCTGCGCCGAGATGATCTCGGCGATCTCGGCGTGGCTGAGCGCCTCGCCTCCCGGCGGATAGCTCACCACCGGCGTTGGTGGCGGCGGTCGTAGAAGGTGGTGCACAGCGAGTTCGGCGGCATCTTGTCCACCGATCCATGGGGCTCGTCCGGTGCCGAAACTGTTGGTGATGACACCGTGTTGCCGGATGGACTCCCTGTGCAGGATCAGCACGTTTTCGTGAAAAAGCGCCGCGACCCGCAGGACTGTCGGGTTCAGACCTGCCCAAATCAATATCTCTTCAGCAATAGCCTGAGCGCGCCCGAGCGCGCTGGGGTGGTCGTGCGAGGACACCGCCATCGACATGACGACCACGTGGGGCCGCTGGCCCAACTCCACCAGCACGGAGGCCAAGTTCGCGGCGGCAGGGATGACGCCGGGGGCGATCGGGTACGTGAAGTACACCGCCGCCACGCCGTTCACGGCGGCCGGCAACGTACTGCGGTCGTGCAAGTCCCCAATCACCACTGAGGCGCCCTTGTGGCGCAGTGCGTCCACACGCTGGTTGTTAGTGCGAGTCAGCACTCGAACGTTGCGGCCCTGAGCGATAAGTCGGTCGACCACGGTGGCACCCGTGTTTCCATGCCTGCCGGTGGCGCCGATCACGAGCACGGTGGGTTGACACTCGGTCGATGAATTTAGTCCTATCATGCAACTTAATGTAGCCGGTCGGCCAGGCTGGATGCAAGCGCAACGCCGGAAGTCAAAAGCTAAGGATGCCAGCGACTTACGCGCGTTGGTTCGTAACCCGAGACCGGTTGTTTCGGGGCGGCACCATATTCGGATCGGTGGCGCCCTTGGTCGACAACATGCGGACCTTGTCGCGGGGAACCCGACGGCCCGTTGTGGTGTTGACGACGCGCAGTTCGACGGGATCGCCATTCTGGTCGCTCGGCTGCAGAGGTGGGTGTTTGGCCGTACCACCCCACTTGTCTCCCCAAGCCACCATGGCCAGCAAGACAGGCTGCAGGTCGCGTCCCTTCTCGGTAAGCCGGTATTCGAATCGGTTCCCCGAATCCCCGTAAGGCACGCGGGTCACCACGGCGTGGTCGTACAGCCAGTTGAGCCGATCGGCAAGGGTGTTACGGGCGATGCCGAGGCGCCGCTGAATGTCATCGAAGCGAGTGACGCCGAAGAAGATGTCACGCACGATCAGCAGCGACCACCAATCGCCGACCACCTCGAGGGTCTGGGCAACCGAGCAGTTCAGCTCTTCAAACGACGCGCGCCGCATAACTCGAGAGTAAACGACGTGGAGCAAAACCATCTAGTAATGCAACTCGAGTGGCACGTCACTCGTGCCGGAATTTCACCCCTGCTCAGGCGCTACGATTCCGGCGGTTTTGGCCAGCCAGTTGGGCGCGAGCACGGATAGGCCGGTGGCCGCTGCGGTCGCACCGGCCACCCCGGTCCAGGCGACCGGCCCGAGCGGCGTGCATCCGAAGAAGTGGCTGACGCCGGGCGTCTGGACGATGGCGACCAGAACCGCGGAGCTACCCAACGCGGTCGCCACGACCAGCGGGCTGTGCCGCCGGGTCAGCAGCGTCTGTGCCAGCTGCGTCGTCACCAGTGCCGTGAGCCCCATTGTCGCCGTGCGTCTTTCGGTTCCCGGAGTCCAACGCCCGATAGCCCAGGCCGCGGTCGCTCCGGCCGCCGTAACGGCGCCGCGGGTGACGATCTGCCGCATCAGCGGAGCGTCGAGCGACGGTGTCGGCTCGGTCAGCACCGATCGCTGGTAGGCACGCCGGGCCTCGTCGGCCTCCTCCTCGGTGTCGTATTCGTCGGCCTCGGGTTCGTCGAACTGCGGGGTGACGGCGACGGCGAGCGCGGGGAACATGTCGGTCAGCAGGTTCACCAGCAGCAGTTGGCGGGTTCCCACTGGCGCGCGTCCGGTGCCCAGCGCCGTGCCGATGATGGTGAACAGCACCTCGCCCACATTGCCGCCGACCAGAATCGTCACCGCGTCGCGTACTCCGGCCCACATGCCGCGGCCCTCGACCAACGCGTCGAGCAGCACACCCAGGTCATCATCGGTCAACACCATGTCGGCGGCGCCGCGGGCGGCCGAAGAACCTCGACCGCTCACCCCGATGCCCACGTCGGCCATCCGGATCGCGGCGGCGTCGTTGGCGCCATCGCCGACCATCGCCGTCACTCGCCCGCCTCGCTGTAGCGCCGCGACGATCTGCACCTTCTGTTCCGGGCTGACCCGGGCGAAGACCTGCACGTCGGCGGCGAGTTTGGCGCAGGCGTCCTCGTCAAGGCCGGCGAGGTCGGCACCGGTGACCACCCGCGCATCGGACGGCAGGCCCAGCTGATGGGCGATCGCCCGCGCGGTCACCGGGTGATCGCCGGTGATCAGCACGACCTTTCGTTCGACGTCCACCAGCGCTTCGATCAGCGGGCGTGCCGAGGGGCGCGCGGTGTCCGCTAACCCGACGTAGCCGAGCAATTGCAGGTCGTGTGCGGCGGCGTCGACGGCATCGGCATCGGTATCGGCATCGTCTTCGGTGTCGTGAACCCAGCCGCGCTGCGCGACGGCCAGCACCCGCAAGCCCTGCTCGGCAAGGCTGTGCACCAAGGACTCGGCATGGTTTCGGTCGGCCTCGGGGTCGGCGAACCGGCAGCGCGGCAAGACGACCTCCGGTGCGCCCTTGAGCATCAGCAATGGCTTGGACGGGTCCGCGCTCAGCGTGCCGATCGCGGCGGCGAAGCCACGACTCGACTCGAACGGGACCTCCGCGAGCACGGTCCACTCCGAATCACCATGGGCATCAAGTGAATCCGCCGCTTTGAGGATTGCCTCATCGGTGGCGTGAGCGTGACCCCGCCCCTCTTCTGGCTGGGTGGATGCCCAGCCGGCGGCCCGCAGGATGTGGGCGGCCTGCGGGTCGTCCGCGGCGGGGAAGGGGCCTCGCGGCTTGGTCGCGGCAGGCACCGAACGCACCACGCGAAGCCGGTTTTCGGTGAGCGTACCGGTCTTGTCGAAGCACACGGTGTCGACCCGACCCAGCGCTTCGATGGTGCGGGGCGCGCGGACCAGCACGCCGCGCGCTGACAGCCGCTGGGCGGCGGCGAGCTGGGACAGGGTCGCCACCAGCGGCAGGCCCTCCGGGACGGCGGCCACCGCAATGGCGACGCCGTCGGCGACCGCCTGACGCAGCGACGCGCGGCGCAGCATCGCCAAACCCGTCACCGCGGCACCACCGGCCAGCGTCATCGGAAGGACCTTGGCGGTCAGCTCCCGCAGCCGCGCCTGCACCCCGGCCGCCGACTCGACATCGAGGACCGCCGAGATCGCGCGGTGCGCAGCGGTGCCCACGCCGGTGGCGACGACGATCGCCCGGGCGTGCCCTGCCACGATCGTGCTGCCCTCGAACAGCATGCTGGCCCGTTCGGTATCGGTGGCGGCGACTGGGTCCACCTGCTTGTCGACTGGCAACGACTCACCGGTGAGCAGGGATTCGTCGACCTCGAGATCCTCGGCCACCAACAGACGCGCATCGGCGGGCACCACGTCGGGAGCCACCAGGTCGATGACGTCGCCGGGACGCAGCGAAGTTGCCGACACGGTTATCGTGCGCTCGGTGGTTCGAGCCGCCTCCAACCGGCGCCGTGACGTCGCCACCGTTGGCACAACGACGCGGCGCGCGGACTGGTCCTGTTCGGCGAACAGCTCTGCGGCGGCCGCGTCGGCCCGCAACCGTTGCGCCCCGCCGGTCAGCGCGTTGACGGCCATCACGCCCCCGACCAGAAGCGCGTCCACATTGCTGCCGACGATCGCCGACGCCGCCGCCCCCACAGCCAGGATCGGGGTGAGCGGATCGCGGAGCTCGTAACGTGTCGCGTCCAGCAGCCGCCCCGCTTGTCTTGCCGGGCCCCGTAGCGGCGCTACCAGTGGGCTGTAGGACAGATCCTCCAGAACGCGTCGCCAGGCCGGCGCAAGGGGCTCGACGGTCAACGGGCGCGTGCGACCGGCCAGCCGCGAGTAGACGATCTCGGGATCCAACGCGTGCCAGGCGGTCAGCGGTTGCGGGGTGGGATCGGGCTGACGCAGCACCTTGCTGGCCGCGAAGGCTCCCGAGACCATGGCACTGGCGGCGGCGGCGTTGACCGGATTGAGCCAACGCCGCACGGCAAGCGGGTTGGTGCTTGTGCGTGGATCACCGGTGACCAGCAGCAGCCCGGCCAGCGTGGTGCCGCCCTTGGCCAGGTTCACCGACGATTTACTGGCCTGCCGTGCCGCGGGCAGCGCCGAGAGGATCCGCACCGCGGCGGTCAGGTCGGTGCCGGTGATGATGTCCGCGCTCCACGGCGTGGCCGCGCGGGGATCGTCGAGGGCCACCCCGACGTCGGCGATGGCCAACGCCGCCAACGTGTCGGTCGACGCGAAGTCGCGGTGAAGCGCGGTGATCAGCAGCACCGGTCCGCGATCCGCACGCAGGTCGCGTACGAGCTTGAGCAGCGGCGTGCCGGACGGATGACTCGCCGCGACGCTGGCCGCCAGATCCTGGGTGCCGGCCACGTGGCGCAGCACCACCCGGGCGCCGGTCCGGGTCGCGATCTGCAGCAGCGGCACCGCGAACGGGTCGACCTCCCAGCCGACTTCGACGTGGCCGACCATTTCGCCGTCTACCACGAGGTCGGCGTGTTCGAGGCCCTGTGCGGGGGTGGCCGACGGGCCCTGCGCGCGCACCCAGCGCAAGCGCGCCCCGGTAGCCGGCAGCTCGTCGGGATCGGGCTCAGGCGCCTCTTCGCCGTGCAGCAGCGCGTCGGCGACCTCGTAGACCCGGTCGTCGTCCCAGCCCGGGACATCTCCGCGGGAATGCAACACCGCGCGGTGATCACCACGCAGCGCCGCCCCGTCGATGACGACCACCTTCACCCGATCCAGCCGACGCAGCGCGCCGGGGTCGAGGATCATCTGCCCGTCCTCGGCAAGCCCGCGGCCCAGCACCGCGGCGAAGGACTGACGGCCCATGTGCGCGGCCTTCGGAATTCCGGCCAGCACCGCGCCGGCTGCGTCCTCGGGGCCGCCGCCGGCAACCAACGCCGTTGTCGCCGCGATCAGCGAACCGTTCGCGGCTTGGTCGACATATTCCTCGATCGGCCCGGCCATCGATCCCTTGGCGGTGTCGATGGCGGCGTCGATAGCTCCATCGACCACGACGTGCGAAGCCTCGCCCGCCGCTGCGGCGGCCCAATTGTGCCGTGGGGCCTGCGACTTGGGGCCGGCCGACGAGATGATCGGGACCACCGGGGCCTGCGGCCGGTCGGGTGAGGCAAGCTGCGGCTCGCGGTCTCGCCAGCGGCGGCGATGCGCTTCGGCTTCGGAGATCTGCAGGACTCGCTGGGCGAGATTTAACAGCGGCGTGCCAACCGCTTGGGTCAACCCGTTGGCCGCCGCGGTCGACGCGCTGAGTGCAAGATCGGTGCCCACCCGGCCCAGTCGCGACTCGAGCAGTGACACCATCCGGGGCTGATTGTTGAGCAGGGCGGCGGCCGCTCTGGTCGTGCGCGGTGCTGCGGGCAGCCTGACCACCCAGCCGGTGACGGCGGCGCCGATCGCAATCGCATTGAAGGCCGCCGCGGTCAGCGGCACCAAGATCGCCAACGGGTCACCGGGGTCGGCGAATGGCGCGGTTCGGATTTCGGGTTCGGGTCCTGCGGCAGCTAGGTCTTCGGCCACGGCGGCAACCACGTCGCGCACCTCGTCCAAGACGTCGTCGCTGTCGGCGTCATCCTCGAGTTCGATCACCAGCCGGCCCAACGAACCCTCGACATGCGCGCTGGCCACACCCGGAACCCTGCGGACCGGCTCTTCGACCATCGCCGCGTGCTCGTGCCAACGCGGGAACGGCAACAACGGATCCAGGTCCAGGTGCACCCGCCGCCCGCTTTGCCAACGCACGGTTGCCGCGGTGCCGTCCGGGCTGCCGTTGGACGAACTGCCCGTCCCCAACACTCGCGCGGTCGATTGACTCACCGAATTCACCACCGGGCCGGCCAGCATCTGCATCGCGCCGGCGGCAGTTGCCACGCCGTTCACCCCGGTCTGCAACATGTCCACTGCTCCACCGGCTATACCGCCGACAACGGCGGCTACACCCGGAACCTTCATTGCCCACCCTTCAAAAAATGTCTACCGCGCCCATACTTACGTACTTACGACGTCTTAGCTAACTGTCCACACCGACGGACCGGCGGAAGCTCCGATCCAGGCTTCGCGGCGACGAGTGACGGCAGCTATCCCGGACTCGGATCACCGGGTTGGCGGCAGACCAAACGCAGAAAACAAGCTCGGATCAAGAAACACGACGATCGCGGTGATCCCCGCCGCGTCACCGGTGACGACATGTATCGAATGCGCCCGCATGACGTTGTCAGCGGCCCGACGGTACTCGGCAACAGCGGGCTGCCCATTGGCGGCCGTCGGGACGAGCACCATGTCGCCGGGTTCGGCGAAGGCCCGCCCCGCGGGGAATCGTGTCACGGCGTCGCGTCCGGTGAACCAGACCGGCAGCGGTGGCATGTCAATACGATCGTCCCTTGTCTTGCTTGCGCGAGTTCGTCGACCAATGGGGTGTCGACTCCTAACTCGGCCAGCCGGCCAGGTCGACGGCCATGCTTGGTGCAGCAGATCGCTGACGTGGTAAATCGTCGTCGCTCGCCAGGCCCCGCCGTCGATCCGGCAATCCGAAGCGGTTGCCTCCCTTGCGAAATGAGGCCGCAGGAGAACACGAGGCGCCGGGTGCCGGCGTTTCGGCCCGGCGAGCGCGGGTGAACTGGCGGAGACATGGACGCGACACGGGAATCATCCCTTTAGTCGACGATGATTCCGCCGGTCAGGTTTACGACGGTGCCGGTCATCGCGGCGGCCCGATCCGAGGCCACGAACGCGGCCGCTTCGGCGAGCTCCGCCAGCGTGGTCGCACGTTTGCGGTGCGTCTGCGCGGCCATGGTGGCCGAGAATTCCTCCCGGGTGATGTCGTATGCCTGGGCGTGCAGCCCGAAAACGACGTCGATGGTGGGGGTTTCCTCCATGCCGGTCGTGCGCAGGCAGACGGCGCGCACACCGTGGGACGCCCACTCCGCGGAAAACGCGCGATTGAGGGCTTCCATGGACGCCCAGGCCGGACTCATGCCCCCGAGCAACGGTATGCCTAACCGGGCGGGCTCGGGGGTGTGCATCAGCACCACCCCGGAGCCTTGAGCGATCATGCGCCGCGCCGCTGCCCGGCCAGTCACGAAATGTGCTCGTGCGTAGATGTTTATCGGCGCTGCGAAATTGTCCACCGACAGCTCGGTCAGGGGAATGCCTTGCATGCCTTGCTGCGGAATCCCGATGGCGTTGAAGGAGATATCGACGGTCGCGGCTTTGTCGACGACGTTGTCGACGTGATCGGTCACGGCCTTCTCGTCGAGCGCGTCGACCTCGGCGGTCTCGGCTGCTCCGCCGGCAGCCGTGATCTCCTTGGCGAGCGCGTCGAGGGCGCCGAGGTCTCGCCCGGTCAGAAACAGCCGGGCGCCTTCGCGAGCGAAGGCCCGCGCCACCGCGCTCCCGACCGCGCCGGCGGCCCCGTAGATGACCGCGTTCTTGTTTTCCAGCAACATGATGTTTCTCCGTTTCGCCGCCGAGCGGCAGTTGTGTTCTCGGAGTTGAATTTTCAACGTTGTTTTGCCAGGACTTCTATGGCAACTTCTGCAGCCCAGCGCCGGTGAGCAGATATCCGGGGGCGCTGCTCGCCGGGTCGGCGCGGATCAGTTCCACCAGGGCGGATCCGGCCCGCTCAGGGGTCAACAGCTCGCCCAACTGCTCGAGGTACGCCTCGTCGGTCTGGCCGCTGCGGGCCGCGTAGGCACGAACACCGCGCCGGCCCACGTCGCCGAACGGCGTCATCCTCGGCATCACCGCGGTGACGGTGATGCCCAGTCCGGCGCGGCGCGACTCCTCCTGGGCGTACCCGGCGATGAACCGCTGGGTGGCCTTGGACCCGGCGTATCCTCCGCTGGCCGGGGATCCGTTGATAGCAGCACCGCTGCTGATCACCACCACTCTGCTGCCGGGTTGTAGCGGCTGGAGCAGCGCCTCGCGCAGCCAGGTGAACGCGATCTTGACGTCGGTATGCCAGTTGACTGAGAACGTCTCCCAGGTCTGGTGCTGCAGCGGACGCATCACCGGGTTGGCGCCGGCGACCAGGATGAGAACCTGCGGCTCGTAGTGGTCCAGCAGGCTCCACGCCGCCGCCGGGTCGGCCGCATCGGCAACCTCGGTCGTGATGTTCGGGCTGGCGCCGGCCAGTTCGGTAAGCGCCGGGCCGGTCCGGGCCACCGCGACCACCGGCGCGCCGGCGTCGGCGAACGCGACAGCGATGCCGCGCCCCAATCCGCGGCTCGCGCCTACGACAATCGTTGTGCTGCTTGATAAGTTACTCATGGTTGCGCTCTTTCGTTGTTCATTAGGGGTTTTACGTGGCGGGCTGCGGTTGTGCCAGCGACGCGTACTGGCGCTCGAGCACCTTGGCAGCGCCGCTGCCCCAGTTCTGCGCGATGGACTGCGACAAGGGATCGGGGAAGATGTCCTCCTGCCCTTCCTCCAGTCCCTCGAAGACGGCGCGCGCCACCGACTCCGGAGCGGCCTTCGGGATGTCCAGACCGCGAGTCATGTCGGTGTCCACCGGGCCGGTCAACACGGCGTGCACCGTCACACCCCGCTCGGCCAGCAGCACCCGCAACGACTGCGTCATGTTGAACGCGGCCGCCTTGGAAACCGAATACGCCGGGATGATCGGCAACGGAGCCAGCGCGTTGACCGACAGATTGTTGACGAGCGCTCCCCGCGAACGCGTCAACAGCGGCAGGAACGCCTGGGTCACGGCATACGGCCCGAACAGGTTGACCCGCAGGTGCGCTTCGAGCACGGCCGGATCGGTCAGGTCGTCATAGAGCGCCACGCCGGCGTTGTTGATCAGGACGTCCAGCGACTCCACGCGCTGCGCGGCCGCCCGAATCTGCGCGGCGTCGGTCACGTCCAGGGCAACGGGCGTGACGCGCCGATCCGGGTGGCTCGCGGTCCGGCGCGTGCCCGCATACACCCGTGTCGCGCCGCGGCGCAAAGCTTCCTCGACCAGCGCCTGCCCGATGCCCCGATTGGCCCCGGTCACCAGAACTGACTTTCCTGCGATGATCACATCGCCTCCTCGCTCGTGGGTTTCGACTGTCTCAGCAATACAGATGCCGCAATGTCGAGAAAGTGGGCTCAGGATGTGCGCCCAGTTCGCGGCCCAGCCGGCGTCGATACTGGAAGGTGAAAAACTCGCGAGGGAAAAGTGGTGACACGTGGTGACAACCGATCTGATTGCCAGGGCGCGGGCCGGGGACGGCGAGGCGTTTCGAGAGCTGACCGAGGCACACCGCCGCGAGCTGCAGGTGCACTGCTACCGGATGCTGGGATCCCTTCAAGACGCCGAGGACGCCTTGCAGGACACCCTGCTGGCAGCGTGGCAAGGCCTCGACGGATTCGAGGAGCGGGCCTCGGTGCGCACCTGGCTCTACCGGATAGCCACGAACCGGTGCCTCAGCGTTCTTCGATCAGCCCGCCGACGCCCGGCCAAGGAGTGGGACATGCAGGTTGACCTGCCCGAGCCGACTCGGCTCGGCGAAATCGTCTGGCTTGAGCCATATCCCGATGCCCTTCTCGAGGCCGCGCTACCGCTGGATCCCGAGGCGCGCTATGAACAGACCGAAGCCGTCTCGCTGGCCTTCGTGACAGCCCTGCAGGTTCTGCCGGCTCGCCAGCGCGCCGTACTCATCTTGCGCGAGGTACTCGGATACCACGCCAACGAGGTGGCCGACATGCTCGACTCGACCGTCGAATCGGTCAACAGTGCGCTCAAACGAGCGCGCGCTAGCCTGCAGCGCCGACTGCCGGCCCCGGGCGAGGACGGGCCGGCACCGGCCCCCGGCTCACCCGCCGAGCAGGAGCTGGTGGCGAAGTTCGTCCGCGCCTACCAGTCCGGCGATGTCGATGCGCTGGTCACCCTGCTGACCGCCGACGTCAGCGTCTCCATGCCGCCGATTCCGCTGGAATACCAAGGCCGCGACGCCGTAACCCGTTTCTACGCCAGCATCTTCGGCGCCGGCCGGGCATACGACTTGGTGCCCACAAGGGCCAACGGTCAGCAGGCGTTTGGCGCCTACCTTCGCAGCCCCACCGGCGGCATCCGCCACGGGGCCGGCCTGCTCGTCCTCACCCTCACCGGCGAAAAGATCTGCGCCCTGACTCGCTTCGACAACGACGTGCTCCCACGGTTCGGGCTGCCTCGATCGCTGCCGGGCTGAATCACCTAGGTGAGCAACAGGATTCCCGCACAAGCAGAAGGAAAAGAGACGACATGCGTGCGATCAATAAAGACACCGATAACGTCACCTTCGTGATCGCCACTGGCCTGAGCTAACCGCAACCGAAAGGCAGTGCTCACCATGATCAACATGAACAAACCCCCGATCGTGTCGGCGCAGGAGTGGGCGGCCGCACACCAGCAACTCCTGGTGAAGGAAAAGGAGGTGATGCGCGCGCATGACGCACTGGCAGCTGAGCGACGGCGGATGCCCTGGCTGGCGGTGGATAAGGAGTACGAGTTCGAGGGACCCGAGGGCAAGGTCAGCCTGCTCGGCCTCTTTCAGGGTCGGCGTCAGCTGATCGTCTATCGGGCGTTCGTCGGGCCGGACATAGACGGCTGGCCCGATCACGGCTGCCGCGGCTGCTCGATGATCGCCGACCACATCGGCAACCTGGCCCACCTGAACGCCCGCGACACCACGCTGGTGTTCGCCTCGCGCGCGCCGCAGCCAGGCATCGAGCGGCTCAAGGCGCGGATGGGCTGGCAGATGCCGTGGTACACGATCACCGACAGCTTCGACGCCGACTTCGGCGTGGACGATTGGCACGGCACCAACGTGTTCATCCATGACGGCGACCGGGTATTTCGCACCTATTTCATCAACAACCGCGGCGACGAGGTGTTGGGGAACACCTGGAGCTTTTTGGATATGACGGCGCTCGGCCGCCAGGAGACCTGGGAAGACTCACCGGAGGGCTACCCGCAGAGTCCGCCCTACGAATGGTGGGACTGGCATGACGAATACGGCAAGCACGCGCCGTCGCGATGGTTCGGTGACCCTGACCCGACCGATCCCAACGACCAACGTCCCCCGCGCGCGGACTGAAGGCGAGCCCGCCCGCAACGCGCGCCCCCGCAAGTTAACAGACTCAGACCCTTATCCATTGCGCGCAAGCTGATTACAGCTATGACGGCATCACGATGATAGTTCGTTGTGCTGCGCGCGGGCTGCAGCAGCGGTAGAAGTGTTGTCCCCCTGCGTGTCTCCATCCCGGCCTCTGCGCAGCTAGTGGGTGATTGCGTGTGCGACGGCTTGGATAGCTCGGAGTCGTCCGTCAGTGAGGGCAACTGTGAGGTTCTGGGCTTTCTCGGCGAAGTCTGGGACGAAGGCGTGCAGTCCGAGCGGGTTGGGAGGCAGTGTCAGGAACATCTGCGTCGTCGAGGCCGCCTGGTCGCTGAGATCGTTCCAGTGCTCGACCGCGAACCCGGAGAACTCCACGACAGCGCGCAACTGGTCGGAAGTGGCCAGATGAGTGAGTCCGCCGGACGCGGTTCTTGGTATCGGACGTCTAGCGGTTCCACGGGGTCGGTTCCGCGTCTTCGCTGGTGTCAGATCTGTTCGAGTTCGGCGGGAACCGGCAAACCAAGCAGGTGCAGCAGGGCTGCGAGTTTCACATCGAGCTGCAAACCGACCTCGGTGATGCGCGGGTCGCCGAAGCTGGCGAATCTGGTTGAGGGTTGATCAATGCTGAGGTGGACGCGACCGGTGTTGTCTTCGTAAATCTCGGTGCGCAGAGGTGCATACAGCATCACACCGGGGTCGTGGCGGAACATCGTCTCCACGATGACGTTATTTCCCATCATGTAGGTGATGGCCCGCGTCGGATGCCCGACCAGTTGCATCATCGGCGTCGGGTCGAAGGTCCAGAAGTTGACGAAGGAATGTGGCGCATGTTCGGCGGTGTACTGCTGCACACGCGAGAGGTCACCCGCCTCGATCAAATCGGTAAGC
The DNA here is from genome assembly GCA_963751315.1 of uncultured Actinomycetota bacterium. GTDB lineage: Bacteria > Actinomycetota > Actinomycetes > Mycobacteriales > Mycobacteriaceae > Mycobacterium. Next base: position 32,124 of record CAVVUH010000017.1, read on the forward strand.
TTCGCGAAATCGATTGCGGGCACCATGGATTCATAGCGTTGGCGGACCTCGTCGAACGTGTCGTCGGTGTCGATGACGAACCGGTTGACAAGGTGGGGAATTGTTTTAGTCATTTCGTGCTCCCAACAGGTGTCGCGACGGGTTTCCTCTCCCCGGCCACCCTCAGTTTTTGTAACGACAACAGGTGCAGCGCCGCCGCCAGCGGGATCACGGTCGCCGGGATCAGGGCAAGCGGAAGCAGCGAGATCGCCTCGGTGGACGGCGACACGAACAGCAGTCGAACGGCGGCAGGCGCCGCGGCGAAACCAATACCGAGCGCGACGACGAGATCAACGAGGCCCAGGATGTTGAACCACACCGCGCTGCGGCCGACGGCGCCGCGTCGAAGGTTGCGTGCGACAAACACCGCCTCGACCCCGATCGCTATATCGCCCAGCCCGGCAGGTAGCGCGAACACGGCCGGCAGCTGACCCAACGCCATCGCAACCAGGAAGGTCACGCCTTCCACCCGAAAGATCTGCGGCACCGTCAACCGCCACAGCGCGTCGGGCTGGGTCAAGATGCGCGACACCACAGGGATACGGGTCAACAGCAGCGCCACGGCGAGGGCACCGATCAATCCGACAGGGAGCCACGGCACGGGCTTCGTCGGCTCGAACCGGTACACATCGGCGTCAGCAAGCAACACACTGGCCAACACCCAAGCGCCCCAAAGAATCGCGAACGCGCTGGCCGCCCGGGTGGCGCTACCGCGACCCAAGCCAGCGGTAAGAGCGCCGCGCCAGAGCATGACGCAAATGGTTGCGGTGGTGCCGATCAAGCCGGCCAGCACCATCGCCCAGACATATATCGGCAGTGTGCTCATGGACCTCTCCGTTCGGTTGTATCTTTGCTAAACACTGAGTATGTTTGCGAACATCGTGTTCAATACAAGTGGTGTGCCGATAATTCCGTCAACAACCAATGGAGGCGAAATGTCCGATACCGAACTTGGCGGACGAATTGTCCGGAAACCCGGAGGTTCTGGGGCCGCGGCGCCGGATCGGCGGGTCAGGCGCACCCGCAAGCTGCTCCACGACGCATTCCTCTCGCTCGTCATCGAGAAGGGCTACGAGAAGACCACCATCCAGGACATCCTCGATCGTGCCGACGTCGGCCGATCAACCTTCTACATGCACTACCAGGACAAAGAAGCGCTGCTGACGGCCAGCTTCGACGAGATGCGCGCGCAGCTCGAGCGCCAACTCGCCGAGATCCCGGCTGCCGGCCCCATCGACGTGACCCCGCCCGCGACGCTGCTCTTCGAGCACGCATACCGAAATCAACGCGTCTACCGCGCCCTGTGCGGACATCAGGGCGGGGCCTTGGTCCAGCGCTATCTGCGTCGCCTGATCGGCGATCTGCTGCGAAAGCACCTGCGGCCACAATTCAGCCAGGCCGGCACCGAGGTGCCCGCCGACGTAGCCGCCGAGTTCTATACCTCTGCCACGTTGGGCTTGCTGGTGTGGTGGATCGACCACGAATTCTGCAACGGACCGACCTGGTTGGCCGCGACATACCGAATGCTCGCGCACCCGGCAAGCTGATGACCGCCGAGTGACCGTCGATGATCACCGCTACCGTCGCCGAATTGCCGCCAACAGCCTGATAGTGACCGGAACCGACACACGCCAAGCTTATGGCCGCACCCAAGCGCTACGCAGATAATCAAGGCTCAACAGCTCGGGTGTGCGCACTAGATTCTTCCGGGAGCGACACCAGAAGGGAGCCTGCATGCCGGGAGCAACCAATGACGTCTGGGAGGTGATGTCGACCGCGCGGACGATCCGACGGTTCACCGACGAGCCGGTGGACGACGCCACGCTGACGCGGTGTCTGCAAGCGGCGATGTGGGCGCCGTCCGGAGCCAACGCGCAGGCCTGGCGTTTCGTCGTGCTGCGGTCAGCTGAACAGCGGGCCGTCGTCGCCAAGGCGGCTGCCCGCGCCTTGGAGGTGATCGAGCCCGTCTACGGGATGAATCGGCCGGCCGCCGATGACGAGAGCCGGCGGGCCCGTACCAACCGCGCGACCTATGAGCTACACGACCGGGCCGGTGAATTCAGCTCGGTGCTGTTCGCGCAGAAGCGCTTTCCGACGGCATCCGAGCTCCTGCTCGGGGGATCGATCTTCCCGGCGATGCAGAATTTCTTGCTGGCGGCTCGCGCCCAGGGCTTGGGCGCATGTCTGACCAGCTGGGGCGCCTACGGCGGCGAGCAGCTGCTGCGGGACGCCGTCGGCGTGCCCGACGACTGGATGGTCGCCGGGCACATCGTGCTGGGCTGGCCCAAAGGCAGGCACGGGCCGGTGCGGCGGCGACCGCTGGCCGAGGTGGTGAACCTCGACCGCTGGGACGAGCCGGCAGATGGCTTCGTCAGCCTTTGATGCCGACCGTGATCAAGTCTGAGATAGCCCGGGTTAACAATGGCCGGCGAACTCGGTGTTGCTCGGCGACGGTGAACCCCGCACCCTCGAACAATCGCCGCATCTCGGCCGGCGACGGGTGATGGGCCACTTTCCACTTGCTGGTCGACGGCCCCTGCAGGAGCCGTTGCCGCGCACTGAGAGTCGAGACCGCCGCCACTCCGCCGGGTGCGAGCACCCGGTGGAAATCGCGCAGCGCCGAGGGTTGGTCGAAGAAGTGAAACGCCGACGTCGTCACGACGGCGTCCAGGGCGCCGTCGTCAAACGGAAGCTGCTCGGCAGGACCGCGCAACCACTGCACGCCGGTCGATCGGGCGCGGGCCTGGTTGAGCATGCCCTCGGACATGTCCACGCCGTAGACTTTCGCGGGATGCAGCTCCCGTTCGATCCGGTCGGCCAAAATCCCTGTGCCGCAGGCGATGTCAGCTACGCGTGCAGAGGAGTGCGCGCGTAGCTGCGCTATCACTTCGTCGTGCGCGGGCTGGTATACCCACTGCTGCAAAACCGGCAGGTTGTAGGCCGGGGCCGCCCATCCCCAGAACCGAGTGACGGCGTCGTTGAAACTACGACGCGGCGCTGTAGCGGTCACTTGATCGAGGTGTAGTAGATCGTGTCGGCCATCGACACCGAGTCGTTGCCCTGCGGGATCGCCGGAAGGCCGTTCTCGGCCAACAGCTGACTCATCGGCTTACCGGTCGACCGCCAGCCCAACGTGTCCAGATAGGTTGCGACGTCGTTGCGGTCGCCCTCATACCCGAGTTCGGAGAATTCCAGGTCGAAGCCATGGGCACGCCATTTCTCGGTGGCCTTGCGCATCATCTCCCGCGCCTGCTCGTGGTCGACGTTCGACATGTCCGGGATAGCCTCGGTGGCGAGCCGGCTGCCGGCTGCGCTGAGCGCGGAGATGTTGTCCAGCAAGCGGTCTTGCGCTTCCGGCGGCAGATAACCGAGCAGACCCTCGGCGATCCACGCGGTCGGCTGGTTCTTGTCGAAACCAGCCTCGATTAACGCGGCCGGCCAGTCGTTTCGAAGGTCGATCGCGACGGTCCGCCGATCAGTGGTCGGCTCGGCGCCCAGGTCGGCCAGCGTGGTGGTTTTGAAGGCGATCACCTGCGGCTGGTCGACCTCGAACACCGTCATACCGGCGGGCCAGTCCAACCGGTAGGCGCGGGCGTCAAGACCGGAGGCCAGGATCACGGCCTGGCGGATGCCGGCCTGCGTCGCGGCACAGAAGAACGCGTCGAAGAAGCGGGTGCGGACGCCCATCGCGATGGGCATGTGCTCAAGCTTCCAGGGGGCCTCGTCGTCGTCGACGTCGGCCGCGGCCAGCTCGCCGGTGGCCAGCTTCGTCAGGAAATCCACGCCGACGGCGCGGACCAGCGGTTCGGCGAATCGGTCATTGATCAGGGGTGTGTCGGCTTTGGTGGCGATTGCCCGGGCTGCGGCAACCATCGTCGCTGTCGCTCCTACGCTGGTAGCCAGGTCCCAAGTGTCGTTATCGGTGCGCGGCATTGCGTGCTCCTAAAGGTTAGATCAGAGTTACTTAGTTAGTATAACAAGTAGTTAGGCCTAACAAGCATTTAGCTTGTGTAACAACTTGGGTAACGATCGTATGCCCGCGATCAGTTCCCGCTGATTGCGGTCGTCATGGCCGCCACGCGCCGTCCGACCGAGTCGATCCGTTTGCGGGTGAGGTCCTGCAGCGGATGGACGGCCACAATCATCGCCACCCCGCCGTGCTGGTCGAACACCGGCGCGGCGATGGTGGCCACCGGGTGAGCTTGACGCGGGGCATAGTCGTCGGACTCATCGGATAGGAAACCGATCGTGGTGAATTCGGCCAGCAGCTGATCGGTGATCTCACGCACGTGGGCCGGCAGTCCGTCGCTCGGTAGCGTCCCGACGACGTGGGCCGCGCGGGTCAGCGCCGGCGTCGTGCAGTCCACGTCGAATCCGCGTTCCCGGGTACGGGTCAGCACCTCTTCGAGGCGACGTGCCAGCGCGGAATTGGTCGCGGCGCCGCGCTGGATCCACGCGTGCTGTTGGTCTTCGGTGTCCCAGGCGGCGAACGCGACCCCGAACGGCGGGGCGTAGCGGATCCGGTCGCCGGGTGCGCCGCCGGACTGCTGGCCGGCATCCTCGAACGCGGTGATCACCAGCGAATCGCCGACCCGCTCGACCACCGAGGTGGCATAACCCAATTCGTCAGCAAGCTGTAGCGCGGCCGTCCGAGCGGTGTGGGCCAGTGGACGGGCGGTATCCAGCTGTGCCGCCACCGCCGCAAGGGCGGGGCCCAGAGAAAACGTCTTGTCGACCGGGTCACGGCTGGCCCAGCCGCGAGCACACAGCGTCGTCAGGATGGCGTGCGTGGTCGCCTGGGTAAGCGCGAGTCTGCGCACCACATCGGAGAACCTGAGCCGCTCGTTGCCGGGTCCGGCGAGCAGCTCGACGACGTCGAGCACGCGAGCGGTGGGGGCCGACGGTGGAATGGCTTGACTTCCCCTCGAGACGCTTCCTACTGTGAAAATCAAATTATCGAGATGCTATCTCGAATAATCGAGAATAGCCAAACACGAAGGGAGTGTGCGGGTGCGGGCGGTGGTGTTACGCGAGGGACGGCTCGATGTCCGTGAAATCGCAGATCCGACGCCGGGTCCCGGGGAGCTGCTGCTGCGAACACTGAGCACCGCGATCTGCGCGTCGGACGTGCATTTCATGGATCACCCGGAAATGGGAATCAATGACCCGACCGGCCGTTCGCTCTATGACGCGAACCGCGACATCGTGCTCGGCCATGAGTTTGTCGGCGAGGTCGTTGGACACGGAACCGGTTGCAGCGAGCAGTTTCCGGTCGGCACCCGGGTGACGTCCATCCCGATCCGTCTGGTGAACGGTGGCGCCGACGGCGTGCGGATCATCGGTCAGCATCCTGAGGCGCAGGGCAGCTTCGGGGAGTTGGTGGTCGTCGCGGAGGCATTCGCGAAGTCCGTCGACGCCGGGGTTTCGAGCGACGCCGCCGCACTGACCGACGCGTTCGCGGTAGGCGAGTTCTACGTCCGCGCCGCGCGGATGGAGCCGGGGGAGGTGCCGGTGGTGATCGGCGCCGGCGCGATCGGCTTGTCGGCCGTCGTCGCGCTGGCCGGCCGGGGCATCGAGCCGATCATCGTGTCGGACTACAAGGCCGAACGCCGTCAACTTGCTTGCGACCGCTTCGGGGCGCACATCGCGGTCGACCCGGCCGAAAAGTCCCCGTTCGACCTGTGGCGCGAGCTACGTGCCGAGCGTGGGCTGTGGGGTTCACTCGTCGTCTTCGAATGCGTCGGCGCCGCAGGGCTGATCCAGAAGATCGTGGAATCCGTCGACATGAGCACGCGGATCTATTGCGCCGGCGGCTGGTACACCGGCGACTCGCTCAGCGTCACCGATGCCACCCGTCAGGGCGTCATCATCCAGTTCGGCGGCGGCCCGCACCCGCAGGACTGGTACGGCACCCTGGATGCCATCGCTTCCGGGCGACTCGACCCGCTGCCCAGCGTCGGTTCGATCGTCGGCCTCGACGAGGTGCCCGACGCACTCGATATGGCCCGAAAGTCCAACGGGCCACCGCGAATCGTGGTCCACCCGAACGGAGACGTTGTATGACAGAACGAGAAGACCGCCAAGACATCGCCGATGTCCTGGTGCGCTACGCCACCGGGATCGACCGCCGGGACTGGCCGTTGTTTCGCACCGTCTTCACCGATGACTGCGAGCTGGACTACGGCGAAGTCGGTTCCTGGAAGGGTGTCGACGCGGTGACGCAGTTCATGCAGCAGGCGCACGCGCTGGCCGGCCACACCATGCACCGGTTGACTAATCAGGTGATCGCGGTCGACGGTGACACGGCGGAGGCGCGCACCTATGTCGACGCGCTGATCATGCTTGCCGACAACAACTCCGGGGTGAACGCGGCCGGTTTCTACGACGACGAGTTCGTCCGTACCGAAAAGGGATGGCAGATCGCGCGCCGCCGATTCATCCAGGTGCGGGTGGCTCCTGTGGGCCCAGTGGGTGACCAGACATGACATTTGCAGCCAAGTACGGTCCGTGGGCGTTGGTGGCCGGCGCATCCGACGGTGTCGGCGCGGCGTTCGCCGAGGGCATCGCCGAGCGCGGGGTCAACGTCGTGCTGCTGGCGCGCCGCCAGGGCGTGCTGGACGAGGTGGCCGCCGGGATCGCCGCCCGCACCGGTGTCGAAACCCGCACGCTGGCAGTCGATCTCGCTCAGCACAATGCGGCGCTCGCCGTCGCGGCCGCCACCGATGACCTCGACATCGGCTTTCTGGTCTGCTGCGCGGGAGCCGATCCCAACTTCGAGCCGTTCCTGGCCAACCCGATAACGACCGCCGAAGCGATGGTGTTTCGCAACTGCATGGTGCCGATGCAGCTGTGTCATCACTTCGCCCCGGCGATGGTGGAGCGGCGCAGCGGCGGCATCGTGATTTTCGGCTCGGGCGCCGGGCTCGCCGGTGGCCCGAACATGGTGGCCTACGGCGCCACCAAGGCGTTCGACATGGTGTTCGCTGAGGCGCTGTGGAGCGAACTGCACGACAAGGGTGTCGACGTGCTCGGTCTCATCCTCGGCAAGACCGACACACCGGCACTGCGCCGCCTCGAACACAGCCGCGGGGTGCTCAGCTCCGAAGACCAGGCGCCACCGGATGCCGCCGGCGTCGAGCAGGTCATCAGCGAGGCATTCGAAAACCTCAGCAACGGGCCGACTCTGATGGTCGGCGACATGATGCGTGCGGCTGTGCAGATGTTGTCGTCGGTGACGCGCAACGAAGCGGTCAACTTCATGATCCAGGCCCAAGCCGCCGTCATGGGCGGCGACAATGCCTGAGTATCATGTATTCACTTGCTTGATGAACACGCTGACCCGGTTGATCAGGCCGTCTGAATTCCGCTCAAAGACAAGGCATTCCGGGTATTCGGTGGGCACGCCGTCGATGTCGAAGGTTTCGCTCAGCTCGACGTAGCAGAGCCGATCCGAGGCGTGCGAGATCCGGCGCACATCCAACCGGTAGCCCGTTAGCGAGGCGAACACGCCGCGCAGGAACTTCAGATACGGTTGCTTGCCCTCGACGACATCGCAGTACGGGCCATCGCGTCTCAGGTCGTCATCGGCGATGGTGGCCGCCAAGCCGTCCCAATCGTTCGCGGCCAGACACGCCAAGTAGCGCTCCACCGCGCTCGCCTCAATCACTTGACCCATGCCATCTTCATACGCTTACCGCGCTGCGGCCTCAACGCCAAACATCCCAGGCCGCTGGGGGCCTGGGATGTTTGGTACTTGCCGATCAGCTCAGCCTGTCGAGCCTCACAGGCCGAGGAACGCCAGCGGGTCGATGGTGGAGACCGCAGCAGACGCCACGTCAAGACCGGCGTTGAAGGCGGCGCCCGGATCCAGCATCGCGGCGGCGTCGATACCGCCGAACAGCGAGTCCAGGTTGATGTTCCCCAACGGCGTCACCAACGTGTCGGTGATGGTGTCGGCGGCGCCATCGACGCCCGGGATGGCGGTGTAGACGTTCTCGATCCCGTCGCCGAGGTTGAAGGCGTCAAAGACCGATCCCACCGTCGGCAGGTCCGAAGCACTGGCGTCGGCGTCCGGGGTGACACTTGCGACGGTGAACTCCGTGTTGGTCAAACCCAACAGGTTGGTCACATCCTCATTACCGGTGATAGTTCCGACCTCGGTGGCGCTCGATCCGGTGCCGTCGTCGACGTTGAAGTCCTGCACCGCAAGCGGGATCGAGAGGCCGGGGGCAATGGTGGCCGTGCCGCCGCCGAGCTCCAACAGCGGTGGGACAGCGGCGAGTTGGTCGACAGGGATGAAGCCCTCGGCCCCTCCGGCCGTAAGGGTCGGGTCGAAGGTGAAGCCGCCGATGCTGAAAGCATCGGCACCGATGCCGCTGTCGCCCGCCTCTAAACCGGTGAAGGCGTCGCCCGCTTGCATAGGCGCTACGGCATCGAAGCTGCCGAACAGCGAGTCCAGGTTGACGTTGCCGAACGGCGTCATCAGGGTGTCGGTGACGGTGTCGGATCCGCCAGCGGTGCCTGGGATGGCGGTGTAGACGTTCTCGAATCCGTTGCCCAGGTTGAGCGCGTCAAACACCGAACCCTTCGTCGGAAGGTCCGAGGCATCTGCACCGCTAGCCGCGGTGACACTTTCGACGGTGAGCTCCGTATTGGTCAAGCCCAACAGGTCCGCCACAGTCTCGCCGGTGCTAATCGTCCCGACGTCGGTGCCGGTACCGCTGAAGACGTCGAAGCTTTGTTCTGGCGCCAAAGGGCTGCCGAGAAGAAACCCCCCGCCGATGTCCAACACCGGCGGAGAAGCGGTGAGCAATGCGAGAGGATCAAAGCCCTCACCTCCGGCCGCAAGGGTGGGGTCAAGGGTGAAGCCGCCGATGCTGAAAGCATCGGCACCGATGCTGCTGTCGCCCGCCTCTAAACCGGTGAAGGCGTCGCCCGGTTGCAGGGGCGCTGCGGCGTCGATGTTGCCGAACAGCGAGTCCAGGTTGACGTTCCCGAATGGCGTCACCAGCGTGTCGGTGACGGTGTCGGCTCCGCCGGCGGTGCCTGGGATGGCGGTGTAGATATTCTCGAACCCGCTGCCCAGGTTGAAGGCGTCAAACACCGAACCCTTCGTCGGAAGGTCCGAGGCATCTGCACCGCTAGCCGCGGTGACACTTTCGACGGTGAACTCGGTGTTGGCCAGACCCAACAGGTTCGTCACCGTCTCGTTCGTGTCGATGCTCCCGAGGTCGGTGCCGGTCGAGGGGCCGAACACCTCGAAGTTTTGCGGAGCAATGTTGAGGCCGAGCGGGTCCCCGCCGCCGAGCTCCAGCAGCGGTGGGGCAGCGACGAGTTGGGCGACTGGAGCGAAGCCCTCGACGTCGGCGCCACCGGCGCCGACGGTAAAGGGATCGAATGTGAAGTCACCGATCGTAAACGCGTCCGCACCGGTTGCGCTTACGTCGGCAGCGGCGACCGCCACCTGCAGAAACGCCGAGGTCACCAGGCCGCCAGTGGCCGCTAAACCAGCAAGTATCAAGCGATGATGCATGTGCAGTGGTCCTATCTAACTTGTGTTGAATAGTGCAACCGGGCGTGATATTACTCACAAGTAAAATAGGGAGTCAATACAAAACTTGGAAAAATCTCAGGTTTTCAGCAGACTGCCAGCCGACTGTCAGCGAACGTAAGGCCAGGTAGCAGGGCGGTCGACGCCTCAATAGCCGGTTTAGCTGCAATTTTGTTAGACGTAGGTCCAGTAGCTCCCTGAGGCAACCCGGCCCGACGCTCACGCGGACCTCAGCCTTCATGGCGCGGCTTCGCGAGGAGGGTGGATGCTGTGCATAGATCTACTCCCCTTCTACGTGTTCTACGTGTGTTCATTACCCGTGAGTAATGCCACAGGAACCTACTCCTGAGTAAATTAGGGAGTCAATACATTCTTTGGAAAAATCTCAGGTTGGCAGCAGACTCCCAGGCAACTGACCCTGGGGCGTTATGCCTGGTAGCGGGGTGATCGTCGCCGCAATTGGCCGCTTGAGCTGCGATTTTGTTAGACGTGGGTCTAGTAGTTCTCTGAGACAATCTGGCCTGACGCTGGCAGAAAGCTCAGCCGTCGAGAGCCGTCTGAAGACCGGCTGCCGGTCTGCAAGTCGCCCCGGCGGTCCCGACCGTGGTGCCTATACTCCGAGCTAGCGGGTAACGGGATTCTCTCTCCAGGAGAAGCCGTTCTCGTTCACGCGACGACGCAGTGAGAGGCGGATCGGAAGTGACGGGAGCCTGTGCCAGCAAAGTCGCTCTGGTCACGGGCGCCAGCCGCGGCCTGGGGAAGGCGATCGCTGTGCGGTTGGCTGCCGAAGGCGCCACGGTCGGGCTCACCGCCCGCACCATGGAACCCGATCCCAAATACGACGGATCGCTTCGGCAGACGCTCGAGGAGATCACCGCCGCTGGCGGCTCGGCGATCGCGATTCAAGCTGACTTGTCCAAACCCGAAGACCGGGAGCTACTCTTCGCCGAGATGGTCGAACGTGCCGGTGCGCCAGACATTCTCGTCAACAACGCAGCCGTAACTTTTCTCCGTCCCCTCGACGAGTTCCCGGAACGGCGCATGGGCCTGATGATCGAAATGCATGTGCTGGCGCCGATGCATCTGACCCAACTGGCTATCCCGGCCATGCGCGAACGCGGCCGCGGGTGGGTGCTCAACATCACCTCGGTCGGCGGCGATCTGCCCGAGGGTCCGCCGTTCTCCGAGTTCGACCGCGCAGCGGGATTCGGGATCTACGGAACGGTCAAGGCTGCCCTGAACCGGCTCACCAAAAGCCTTGCGGCCGAACTTTATGACGATGGCATCGCGGTCAACGCCGCCGCGCCGTCCAACCCGGTTGCCACCCCGGGCGCCGGCACACTCGATCTGGCTAAGACCGACACCGAGGATATCGAGCTCATCACCCAGACTGCGCTGACGCTGTGCACCGGTGACCCGAAGTCGATGACCGGCCGGATCGCGCACACGCAGCCGTTCCTGCGTGAGATCGGATGGTTGCGCTGAGCGACCCGCTGCTGGTTCAACTCGCTTGGCGGCTTGCGTCACGTGACGTTTCGGCGCTGGCGCTGCTGCCGGGCGGTGCATCGAGCCTGACCTATATGGGCAGGTGTGCCGACCGGCCGGTGGTCGTCAAGGTGGCACCGCCCGGGGTCCGGCCGATCGCGCACCGCGACGTGTTGCGGCAAGGCCGCGCCATCCGGACGCTCGCTGCGACGCCGGTACCTGTCCCGGAAGTGCTGTTCGACGACCTGGGTGATCCACCCGACGTGCCGCCGCTATTCGTGATGTCACATGTGGACGGGACCACCTGCGAGCCGCTGTTCGATAGAGCTGACGGTGGCCCTCAAGCCGTTGTGGCTGAGCGCTTTCGGAACGCCGCACGGACGATGGCGCAGCTGCACCGCATCGAGCCCGGCGCCGTGGGTCTGGAGTCCGAGCCGGTGATCGGGCCGTCCGCGGAGATTCAGCGGTGGTGCCACACGTTGGAAACCGTTGATCCCGCGCTGGCGCCGGGGTGGCGCGCGGTCGCCGCTGCCCTGGAATCCAGCACACCGCCGGCCCTGCCACCCGCGATGGTGCACGGCGACTTTCGGCTGGGCAACCTGCTGGCTGTCGATGAGCGCGTCACCGCCGTCATCGACTGGGAAATCTGGTCGATCGGCGATCCGCGCGTCGACGTCGGATGGTTCTTGATCAATTGCGACCCGAGGACGTATCGCCGCTCCACCCGGTACGTCGATGCGACGCCGCCGGTGTCAGAGCTGGCGGCGATCTACCGCGAAGGGCTGGGAAGCGCAGTGCCGGAACTGGATTGGTTCCAAGCCCTGGCCTGCTTCAAGTCGACGGCGACGTGGTCACTGATCGTCAAGCACAATCGACGGCGCACATCACCGGATCCAGACATGGAGGCGATGGCGTCGGCGTTGCCGCAGTTACTCTCCCGAGCCCGCGCGTTGCTCGGTTAGCCACGCGGAACGCCGGCAAGCTTGTCGGCGAACTTGGCTTCCGCGGCCTCGCGTAGCCGCAGCAAGTGCTCAGATGGGAACATGTCGGGCGCAGGCTTGTGCTCCTTGAGCAGCAGCCGCGCCAAGGTGACCTTGTGCACTTCGGTCGGCCCGTCGGCCAGGCCCAGAACGAAGGACTCCACTAGGTGCTGGACGAACGACATCTCGTGGGTGACACCAAGCGATCCGTGTAGCTGCAGCGCACGGGCCGACACGTCATGCAACACCTTCTGCATCATCGCCTTGACCGCCGAGATGTCGGCACGAACAGCCTTGTAGTCGTTGTGCTGGTCGATCTTCCATGCTGTCTGCAAGGTCAGCAGCCGGAACGCTTCGATCTGCATCCACGAGTCCGCGACCATCTGTTGGACCAGCTGCTTGTCGCCCAGCATGCCGCCTTGCGTATATCGGGATACCGCACGCTCGCAAAGCATGTCGAATATCCGCCGGACCAAGCCGACCGTGCGCATCGCGTGGTGAATGCGGCCACCGCCGAGTCGAGTCTGGGCGACCACGAACGCGCCGCCCCGCGGCCCGAGCATGTGATCGTCCGGGACCCGGACATTCTCATACCGGACGTAACCTTCGCGTCCTCCGCCGCCGAGGGCTTGGTAGCCGAGGCCGACGTCGCGCAAGACGTTGATACCAGGTGTCTCAGCGGGTACCACGAACATCGAATGACGTTGGTAGGGTGGGGCATCGGGATCGGTCACGGCCATCACGATCAAGAACGATGCGATGGATGCGAACGACGAAAACCACTTCTCGCCGTTGATGACCCAATGATCGCCGTCCTGCGCCGCGGTTGTGGTGAAGACTTTCGGGTCGGCGCCGCCCTGTGGCTCGGTCATCGAGAAGCATGACACGATTCGGTTGTCCAGCAGCGGCTCCAGGTAGCGCTGCTTGAGTTCCGGAGTGCCGTAGTGGGCCAGGATTTCGCTGTTACCGGAATCCGGAGCCTGCGAGCCGAAGACGATCGGTGCACACTCTGACCGGCCGAGAATCTCGTTGAGCAACGCCAGTTTGACTTGGCCGTGTCCGGGTCCGCCCAGATGCGCTCCCAGATGGGTAGCCCACAGCCCGCGTTCTTTGACGATCCGCTGCAGCGGAGGAATCAGTGCCTGGCGCACCGGGTCGTTGAGATCGTGAGACTCCTTGACGATCAGATCGATTGGCTCACACTCTGAGCGCACGAACTCGTCAACCCAGGTGAGCTGTGCGGCCCACTCCGGTTCGGTCGAGAAATCCCAGGCCACCGGTCGTCCTTTCGTTACGTAATTGATGACGTTTACCGGTCATGATGACCACGTCTGCCTCCGGGCTGCCGCTTCCTCGGTAGCGTGGCTGAGCACCTGGTTGCGGTTCTCGAGCTCAAGGGCGGATTCCAGCCCCGCGGCGTCGGTGTTGATCTGCACCGCGCGCTTGGTCAGTTGCACGCCCAGCGGAGCGAGTTCGGCTATCCGCGAAGCTGTTTCGAGTGCACGCTGGAATAGCTCTGCCGGATCCACCAGCTCGCTGACCAGCCCACGACGGTCGGCTTCCTCGGCGGAGACCATCCGGCCGGTCAGCATCCAGTCCGCGGCCACACTGGCACCGACGATGCGCGGCAGGAAGTAGCTCATCCCCATCTCGGCTCCGGAAAGGCCAAGCAGGATCGCCCCATTACCGAATATTGCTGCAGTCGAGCACATCCTGATGTCTGTGGCCAGGCACAGCGCCAAACCCGCGCCGACGCAGGGCCCGTTGACCGCAGCGATCACCGGCTGCGGCATGTCCCGAATCGCCCGTGGCAGGGCGGCCATCCTTTCCTGGAAGCGGAGGCGGTCGATGGCCGGAGCTGTCGCCTCGGGTATCGCCGGGCCGAAGTCGCGCATGTCGATGCCGGAGCAAAACCCGCGGCCCGCTCCGGTTATCACAACAGCGTGGACCGATGTGTCCGCGGATACGGCGGCCAGTGTTTCCTTGAGCTCGCCGACCATGACGTGATTGATTGCGTTGAGCCGCTCGGGTCGGTTGAGCTGCAACACCACCACGCCGGCGTGCGGTGTCTGCACGCTCAACGTCTCATTAACCGTCAATCGAGCGCCCTTCGAGACGCGAATTCGCAGATGAAGAGAATCGTATTCTTCCGCGGCGCGCTCACGCAATGCGGGTAGGCGGTGGATGCTGAATGCCATGGCGAGCAACACCGAGCGTTACCGCGCCGCGCGTGACCAAGTCCTCGCCATGGTCGACGACGACCGGCTCGCCGCCACCTTCTCGTGGCCGCAGCTGGTCGGCGCCTTCAACTGGGCCACAGACTGGTTCGACGTCATCGCGCGAGGCAACGACCACACCGCGCTGCGGATCGTCGAGGAAGACGGCAGCGAGCAGAGCGTCAGCTTCGCCGCGATGGCCGACCGGTCCGACCGGGTGGCGGCGTGGCTGGAGCAACTCGGTATCGGCAAAGGGGATCGCGTCGTCCTGATGCTGGGCAACCAGGTTGAGCTCTGGGAATCCACCCTCGCCGTCACCAAGCTCGGGGCGGCGGTGATGCCGGCCACCGGTGCACTCGGACCGAGCGACCTTGCCGACCGCATCGTCCGCGGTGGAGCGCGGGCCGTGATCGCCAACGCCGTTGATACCGCCAAGTTCGACGAGGTCGGCGGCGACTACCGTCGCGTCGTGGTGGGCGCCGACGCGGCCGGGTGGCATCGCTACGCCGACGCCGCCGATGTCGTCGGGGCCGGTCCGTTCACCGCGCGAACCACGGTGGACGATCCGATGCTGATCTACTTCACCTCCGGCACAACGAGCAAGCCCAAGCTGGTGGCGCACTCTCAGATCAGCTACCCGGTCGGGCATCTGTCGACGATGGCGTGGATCGGGGTGCGACCGGGCGACGTGCACTTGGCGATCAGCTCACCAGGGTGGGCCAAGCATGCCTGGAGTTGCGTGTTCGCCCCGTGGATCGCCGAGGCGACAATCTTGGTGTACAACTACCGGCGATTGGACGCCGCCGCGCTGCTGAGTCACCTCCGTCATGCCGGGGTGACGACGTTCTGCGCGCCACCGACGCTGTGGCGCATGCTCATTCAAGCCGACCTGGGCGCCAGGCCCGAGGCGCTGCGCGAGATCGTGGCCGCCGGCGAGCCGCTCAATCCCGACGTCATCGCACAGGTCGAACGCGCGTGGGGGCTGACCATTCGCGACGGCTATGGGCAGACCGAGACCACGCTATTGGTCGGCAACCTGCCGGGCCGTCCGGTGAAGCCCGGCTCGATGGGCCGCCCGCTGCCCGGTGTGCCCGTGGTGCTGGTCGACCCGGTCAGCGGGAAGCCCGGCGACGAGGGTGAGATCTGCCTCGACCTGGGCGCCAAGCCGGTCAACCTGATGACCGGCTACCTCCAGGATCCGGAACGCAACGCGGCCGCGATGGCCGGCGGTTACTACCACACCGGCGACATCGCGCGTCGCGACGCCGGCGGGTCGATCACCTACATCGGCCGCACCGACGACGTGTTCAAGTCGTCGGGCTACAAGGTATCGCCGTTCGAGTTGGAAAGCGTGCTCATCGAGCATCCGGCGATCGTGGAAGCCGCCGTTGTGCCGCAGCCTGAAGAAACCAAGCTGGCGATCCCCAAGGCCTACGTTGCGCTGGCCGCCGACTGGCCAGCGAATGCCGAGACGGCGAGGACGATCATGGAGTTCGTGCGCGACCGGGTGGCGCCGCATCTGAGGGTGCGGCGGGTTGAGTTCTACGAACTGCCGAAGACGATCTCGGGGAAGATTCGCCGAGTGGACCTACGCCGCCGCGAAGAGCGCGCACATGCTGCCGGCACACCGAGTTCGGCGGAGTACCGATACGAAGACCTGGTGGGCTGAGCGTTGAAATCCCATGACGCGGGGCCGACCAGCCCACCGATCCTCGAGGAGACGATCGGGGAGAACTTCGAGCGGACGGTTGCGGCCAACCCGGACGGCGAGGCGCTGGTCGACGTCGCACAGGACCGGCGATGGACCTACGCCGAACTCAACGCCGAGATCGATCTGACTGCCAGGGGTTTGATGTCGCTGGGCGTGCAGCAGGGCGACCGCGTCGGTGTCTGGTCGCCGAACTGCGCCGAGTGGATCATCGTGCAGTACGCGACGGCGAAGATTGGCGCCATTCTGGTCAGCATCAATCCGGCCTACCGCACACACGAGCTCGGATATGCCCTGAAGCAGTCGGGGGTTCGAACGCTGATCGCAGCGACGGCATTCAAGAGTTCGGACTACCGATCCATGGTCGAGGAGATGCGTCCGCACGCGGACGGGCTGCGGGATGTCGTGTTCATCGGTACCCGCGATTGGACAGACCTGCGGGACCGCGCCGAGCCGGTGTCGATGGACGCGCTGTGCTCCCGGATGGCCGGCCTGGACCATCGCGAGCCCACCAACATCCAATACACCTCGGGTACAACGGGTTTCCCGAAGGGTGCGACATTGTCGCATCGCAACATCCTGAACAACGGCTTCTTCGCCACCGAGCTGCTCAACCTGGGCCACGGTGATCGGGTGTGCATCCCGGTGCCGTTCTATCACTGCTTCGGGATGGTGTTGGGCAACCTGGGCTGCACCAGCCATGGGGCCACGATCATCGTTCCGGCGCCGGGGTTCGATGCCGCGTGCACCCTGGCTGCGGTCCAGGCCGAACGCTGCACGGGCCTGTACGGCGTGCCGACCATGTTCATCGCCATGTTCGGTCATCCTGATTTCGCCAACACCGACCTGACGTCGCTGCGCACCGGCATCATGGCCGGATCGGTGTGCCCGGTCGAGGTCATGAAACGTTGTGTGGCCGAGATGAATATGACCCAGGTGGCGATCGTCTACGGTATGACCGAGACGTCGCCGGCCTCCTGCCAGACGCTGATCGATGACGACCTGGAGCGGCGAACCGCGTCCATCGGACGGGCGCATCCCCACGTGGAGATCAAGATCGTCGACCCCGACACCGGCGACGTCGTCGAGCGTGGCCGGCCCGGGGAGTTCTGCACCCGCGGCTATTCGGTGATGCTGGGCTACTGGCGTGACGACGCCAAAACCCGCGAGGTGATCGACGCCGAGGGGTGGATGCACAGTGGGGATCTTGCGGTGATGCGCGACGACGGCTACTGCAACATCGTGGGGCGCCGCAGCGACGTGGTCATCCGCGGCGGGGAGAACATCTATCCACGCGAGATCGAAGAATTCCTCACCACCCATCCCGACGTCGACGACGCACAGGTCGTCGGCGTCCCAGACGCCGAATACGGCGAAGAGATCTGTGCGTGGATCCGGATGAAGCCGGGACGGCGATCACTCGATGCGGACGCGGTTCGCGCTTTCGCCACCGGAAAGGTGGCGCACTACAAGATCCCACGCTACGTGCACGTCGTCGACGAGTTTCCGATGACAGTGACCGGCAAGGTCCGCAAAGTGGACATGCGTGCGGAAAGCGCGCGGTTATTCGGGCTCGAAGCCCCACACAGAGTGGAGGATACGTGACAGCAGCAGAAGCGGCCGACGGTGTGACGATAGTCCGATTCGACCGTCCGCCGGTCAATGCAATCGACCTGGACTTGCTCGACGTCATCATCGCCACGATGCGCAACGTCGAGGGGCCCGTCGTCATCACCGGCGCTGGTCGGTGTTTCTCGGCCGGCGTCGATCTGCGCGCGCTCGTCGACGGCGGCGCTGGGTATGCGGAGCGCTTCGTCACTGCGCTGTCCGAGGCCTTTCTCGCGGTCTTCGACCACCCGGCACCGGTGGTCGCCGCGATCAACGGGCACGCCATCGCCGGCGGTTGCGTCTTCGCCATGTGCGCCGACGTCCGACTCATGTCCGCCGGGACGATCGGCCTCACCGAGCTTGCGGTCGGTGTCCCCTTCCCGGTGGCCGCGCTCGAGATATGCCGCTTTGCGATGGGGCCATCGGTGGCCCGGGCAGCGCTGCGGGCCAACACGATCGACGCGGACACCGCGTTGGCTCAAGGATGGATCGACGCGGTTGTGCCGAGTGACGATCTGATTCCCCAGACGACGGCGATCGCGCGTGAACTCGGTCAGTACTCCCCGGCTGCGTACGCGGCCACCAAGCGACAGCTACACCAGCCGGCTCGTGCCGTGATCGATGCAGGCGCGGAAGTGGATACCAAGGTTCGAGCGAGTTGGATGACGCAGGAGACCCGCGGCCGCATCGCCGCATTCGTCGAGGCGCTTGCCCGCGGCCGCTAAGGGTGCGTGCGACGCTCCATCCACGAGGCAGAGCGGACGGCTGCGATCGGTGCCACCGTCACCACCTAGGCCCCTGATTGCCAGCTAACTGGGCGCTGAGCTCGATTACGTGGTGGCCCGGGGCGACTGTCCCGCGCTGACGTCCTCGCCCGGTATTGCATACCCCCGCGGGTATAGGATATGCTCTCGAATATACCCGCCAGGGTATAGAAGGGGACGGTGACCCGAGCGGTAGGACGACAGGTTGCCGATAACAGGAGAGGGAAACCATGTCCATCGCGATAAGCACATCGACGGACACAGCCGACTTCGACAAGGTTGTCTCGAAGACTCGGGAAGTATTGAAGGACAATGGGTTCGGAGTGTTAACCGAGATCGACGTGCAAGCAACTCTCAAAGAGAAGCTGGGAGAGTCGACGGAGCGGTATCTGATTCTCGGTGCCTGCAACCCCCCACTGGCGCACCGGGCTCTGTCAGCCAACAAGCAGGTCGGATTGCTGCTGCCATGCAATGTCGTGGTCCGGGAAGATGCGGAGAACCCGGCAACAGTGCACATCGAGGCGATGAACCCCCAGGTGATGGTGGACGTCGTCCACGATCCGGCATTGTCCCCGGTCGCCCAACAAGCGACACGGCAACTACAGGCCGCGATAAGTACTCTCGCCGAGGAACTGCGATGACATCGATCGACCTTTACATCGACCCGGTATGCCCGTTTGCCTGGGTGACGTCGCGTTGGTTACTGGATGCGGCCACCGCCACCGGGCGCAGTGTCACGCTGCGGCAAATGAACCTCGCGGTGCTTAACGACGGCCACGACGCGGCGCCCACGCAGCGGGCCAAACTCGAGTGGTCACGTCGTATGGGCCGGGTCTTCGCCGCGGCGACGGACGAAGGCGGACCAGGAGCATTCGGCGATCTGTACGAAGCCCTAGGTGCCCTGGTGCACGACAAATCCTCCGACCTGGCCGACAGCCTGGTCAAGGAGGCGCTGGCGGCGACGAGTTCCGGTCCGGGGTTGCTCGATGCACTCGACGACCCGGCGTGGGATGAGGTCGTTGGCGCGGCGCATCGACGCAGTCAGGATGCGCTCGGCGGCAGTGGCGGTAGCCCCATTATCGCCGTCGACGGCAAGGGATTCTTCGGGCCGGTGCTGACGGGTCTTCCTGCTCGAGACGCCGGCGTCGCGCTGCTCGACGCCGTGGTGACCGCGGCGTCGATCTCCGAATTCGCCGTGCTGCAACGCCCCTACCACGAGCCGCCATCAATGCCCGGTGCGCAGAGCCGTTGATGCGTCGTGGCGGCGATTATCCACTCCAGTAGAAAGCAGGAGGACCAAATATGGCTTTAGCTGATACCGACGCAATAGATCTGGTAATCAAGCGGTTACGACGCGCACAAGGTCAACTCGCCGGGGTCATCGCGATGATCGAAGCGGGCCGTGACTGTAAGGACGTTGTCACGCAACTAGCCGCTGTCTCCCGTGCGCTTGACCGCGCCGGCTTCAAGATCGTCGCCACCGGGATGCGGCACTGCATCGCCGGAACCGAAGGCGAATTCGGCCCGACACTCACCGAAGAAGAACTCGAAAAGCTGTTCCTGTCCTTGGCCTGAGCTCGTCACTCGCACCCGAGTACTCCAGGTCGAGGCCTCCGGATTTCCGCGAAACCGCGGCTGCTGCTCGGGCGATCCGTACCGCCGTCAAACCATGCTTCGTGTCTCTAACCGGGCCACCGGCGAATGGAGAGAATTCAATGCTCACATTTCTCAAGCGAGTGTGGGTACCGCTCGTTGTCGTGGCGGCAGCTGGCCTCGGTGGTCTTGCCGTCGACCAGCTTCGTGGTGTCTTCGGCTCCGACGAAATCTTTTCTGCAAGCGGCAGCAGCGCCGAGCCACTAGAGCCGTCCCATCTCAAGCGGGTGACATATGAGGTTTACGGGCCCAGCGACACAACTGGAAGCGTGAGTTACCTGGACAAGAACGCCCAGCCGGAACAGGCGAACTTCTCCAGCCTGCCCTGGATCTTCACGATCGCGACGACGGTGCCGGCCGTCATCGCCAACGTGGTGGCACAGGGCAATACCGACAACATCGGGTGCCGCATCACCGTCAACGGTGAGGTCAAGAACGAAAGATCCTCGGCCGGGCACCATGCCCAAACCTCCTGCCTGGTGAAGGCCGCATGAACACCGGCCAAGACGCCCTTCCGAAATTCATGCGGTTCGTCCGCAAGTTTGCGGTTCCGATCATTATCGGATGGTTGCTCGTGACTGTCGCCGTGAACGTGCTTGTGCCGCCGATCGAGTCGGTCGCGCGGAACCACGCGGTGACAATGACGCCCCAAGACGCGCCCGCGATGATCGCCGCGAAGCGAATCGGCGAAAAGTTCCACGAGTCGGACTCCGACAGCATCGCGATGATCGTTTTAGAGAGCGAGCAAAAACTCGACGAGCAGGCGCACGGCTATTACGACGGCTTGGTGAAAAGGCTGCAGGCCGACCCCAAACACGTGCAGCACGTTCATAACGTGTGGGGAGATCCGCTCACCGCCGCGGGTGTCCAGAGCCGGGACGGCAAAGCCACGTACGCCCAACTCAATCTGGCCGGCAACCAGGGCAGCACCTTGGGAAACGAGTCCGTCAAAGCGGTCCGGGAGATCGTCGACAATTCGGTGCCGCCCAAGGGACTCAAGTCATACGTCACCGGGCCGGCGGCGCTGACAACGGACATGAACGAAGCCGCCGACAAAAGCATGCTCAAAATGATGGGCGTGACGGGCGTGGTTATCATGATCATGCTCTTCATCGCCTATCGCTGCATCAGCACGGTGCTGCTGGTTCTTGTCATGGTCGGCTTCGAGATGGGCACCGCCAGAGGGCTCGTCGCCCTTCTCGGGAATAACGGTCTGTTGGGGTTTTCGACGTTCGTCGTCGCCATGCTGTCCTCCTTGGCGATCGCGGCCGGCACCGATTACGCAATATTTCTCATCGGTCGGTATCAGGAAGCCCGTCAGGCCGGTCAGGATCGGGAAGCGGCCTGGTACACGATGTTCCGCGGGACTTTTCACGTCATCTTGGGCTCGGGGCTGACGATCGCTGGAGCTACTTTCTGTCTCTACTTGGCGCGACTTTCGTATTTCAAGGCGCTGGGCATTCCGTCCGCTTTGGGGCTGATCGTAGTCGTCGCGGGAGCGTTGACCGCTGCGCCGGCCGTCGTCGCCGTGGCCAGCCGATTCGGCCTGCTTGACCCGAAACGGGTTGTCAAAGTCCACGGTTGGCGGCGAATCGGCACCGCGGCCGTCCGCTGGCCCGGTCCGGTGTTTGCGGCCTCGCTGGTGATCGCCCTCGTCGGCATCCTCATCATGCCGAGCATGAGGGTCAGCTACAACGACCGCTTCTACATACCCCCCAACCTGCCGTCGAACATCGGATATGCGGCCGCAGAGCGCCATTTCAGCGCCGCGACAATGAATCCCGACGTCCTCATGATCGAGAGTGATCACGATATGCGGAATCCCGGCGACATGATCATCCTGGACGGGATTGCCAAAGACGTCTTTCGCTCGCCGGGAATCGCTATGGTGCAAAGCATTACGCGGCCGCTCGGCGGGCCGATTGAGCACACGTCAATACCGTTCCAGATCAGTGCTCAGTCGATTCCCATACAGCAGAACCTTCAATTCATGAAGGACCGGATGGCCGACATGCTCAGGATGAGCGACGACCTCGGCGTCATGATCGGCTCGATGGAGCGGATGTACGCGCTGATGGGCCAGATGAGCAGCACGACTCGTCACATGGTCGGCGACATACACGATATGAAGTCGACGCTGGATGAGATGAGGGACCATTTGGCGGACTTCGACGACTTCGCAAGGCCTTTGCGCGGTTACCTGTACTGGGAACCACACTGCTTCGACATTCCCGTTTGCTGGGCCACAAGGTCGGTGTTCGAGGCCATCGACGGCGTGGACAAGTTCAGCGACGAGATGAACGCGGTCCTTGAGGACGTGGGCAATATCGACACGCTATTGCCGCAGATGCTCCAGCAGATTCCGCCGATCGTCGCCGTCGCAAAGTCCATGCGGGGGACCCTGCTGACCCTGCACAGCAGCTTTTCCGGTCTGGTCACACAAATGGCCCAGATGACCGACACGGCGAGCGCGATGGGCCAGGCCTTCGATGCCTCGAGGAGCGGCGACTATTTCTACCTGCCGCCGGAAGCGTTCCAAAATCCCGACTTTCAGCGCGGTTTGAAACTCTTCCTGTCGCCGGACGGCAAGGCCGCGCGGTTCATCATCACCCACGACACGGATCCGGCAACTCCGACAGGCATTGCCGCGGTCAAGCCTGAGCTCAATGCCGCGCATCAAGCGGTCAAGGGAACGGCTCTCACCGACGCCCGGTTCTACCTCGCCGGGACGGCGGCGATATACCGCGACATCCAGTCGGGCTCCCAGT
Source organism: uncultured Actinomycetota bacterium (assembly GCA_963751315.1). Classification (GTDB taxonomy): domain Bacteria; phylum Actinomycetota; class Actinomycetes; order Mycobacteriales; family Mycobacteriaceae; genus Mycobacterium. The sequence goes on from CAVVUH010000017.1 coordinate 54,895, forward strand.
ACGACCTGCTGATCGTGGGAGCAGCCGCACTCACGCTGATATTCGTTGTGATGCTGATCATCACCCGGGCTCTGGTGGCCTCACTGGTGATCGTCGGCACAGTGTTGCTGTCGCTGGGCGCCGCGTTCGGGCTGTCCGTGCTGGTCTGGCAACACATTTTCGGTCTGGACTTGAACTGGATCGCGCCCGTGTTCGGGTTGATCATTCTGCTGGCCGTCGGATCCGACTACAACCTGCTGCTGGTCTCACGGTTCCAGGAGGAGATACGCGCGGGATTGAAGACTGGGATTATCCGCTCGATGGGCGAAACGGGCGGGGTTGTCACCGCAGCGGGCCTGGTGTTCGCCTTCACCATGATGTCCATGGTCGCCAGTGACTTGCGCTCGATCGGCCAGGCCGGCAGCACGATCGGCCTCGGACTGCTGTTCGACACCCTGATTGTGCGCTCACTGATGACGCCGTCGGTCGCCGCGCTGCTCGGACGCTGGTTCTGGTGGCCGCAACGCGTGCGGTCACGCCCAGCTCGGTACTTACTCCGGCCTCCGGGACCTCGCGCTGATATTCCTTCCGTTCTTGTAAGGCAATAGTGGAGCCATCATTTGAATTCGTCTGTGCTGTGCTCAAAGTCTAAGGGAAGGAGCGAAATTCAATGAAGAGCAACCAAGGATTGGTCTCGATCGAGCGAGCAGCGTTCGGGATGCCGCGACCGCAGGGCTGGCCGCTCGATCGAATCGTGACTCTCATGGCGGGAATGGTGGTGTTAGCGACCTTGGCTCTGGGTCGTCAGCATGCCCGCTGGCGAATCCTTACTGGTTTTGTGGGAGCCAACTTGCTACTCAACGCAGCGATGGGCTGGTGCCCTATCGTTGTGCTGTATCGACTCGGAATTTCCACCGTGACCGAACGTGTGCTGGGCTCCGATGTCAAACCTTGACCGTAGTTGATTCGTTGGGAATCATTGCAACACGAGTATGACTTCATCGTCGGCCATGACGTTGACGCGACGATACGGCGGTAGGTTAACCGACTGTGAGCTATTGGATCGCACACGGCGCGCACACGCTGACCGAAGAAATACCGGCGGTGCCCGACAAGGTGCGCGACTTTTACGTGGACCTAGACAACATCAAAGTTGTCCATCCGCTGGTCATTTCGGTGCAAACCATATCGCGCGACGAGACCGCGGACGGTTACGTGCAGACTTATCGGGTGCGCGACCGCATCCCGTTGGGGGTGGTCGCACTGCGAATAAGCTACTGGGCCCGCGTCGAGGTCCCGGTGCACGGAGATGTGCTCACCGAGGCGCGGCAGTTCCCCCGGGTGCGGCTGAACGGCACCGTGACATTCGAGCCGATCGACTCGGGCACCCGTCTCACCGAGCGGCTACGGATTGCGGCTCCCCGCCCGCTGGCTGCGATGACCCAGCGTCAAGCGGTCAACGCGCACGCCGCGATGCTGTCGGGCATCCGCGACCACTTTCAGTCGCTATTGTGAAACGCTCAGTTGTCGCCGCAATTCGCGCTTGAGCACCTTGCCGTAGCTGTTCTTCGGTAGCTGGTCGACGGTCAGGTAGCGCTTGGGGCGTTTGAAGCGGGCGATCCGCTGCAGCAGATGCGTGTCGAGCTCTCTGGGTTTGGCGGCGCCGACGATGAACGCAACCACGACCTCACCCCACTCGGCGTCCGGTGCTCCGACCACGCACGCTTCCGATACACCGGGATCTTCCAGCAGCGCGAACAGGTTCACCGGGCCGTCCACTCCGATGTTAGCGCGAACTTCGACAGGTACTTCGTGGAGCTCCATCCGCCGTCGACCACGATGGTTTGCCCATTGATGAAACTGCCGCCGGGCGAACACAAGAACGCGACGGTACTGGCCACGTCGTCGACGGTGCCCAACCGCTGGTGCGGCGTCATCTCGATGTTGATCCGGCGGAATCGCGGATCCTGCAATCGCTCCTCGGTCATCGCTGTCTGGATCACACCGGGAGCCACCGCGTTGCAACGTATTCCGTGCGACCCGTACTGGCAGGCGATGTGGGTGGTCAGCGCGGTTAACCCACCTTTGGCCGCGGAGTACGGGCCGCCGCGAAGACCGCCTACGACGGCGAACGTCGAGGTGATGTTGATGATCGCCGAGCCGGGCTGCATGTGCGGCAAGACGTCGCGTGCCAGCCGGAACGGCGCGCGCAACATCACATTGAGGAAGTAATCCAGTGTCTCGTCGTCGGTTCCGTGCAGCGGCGTGGGGTTTCCCACTCCGGCGTTGTTGATCAGGAAGTCGATACGACCCCAACGTTCGACCGCGGTTTCGACGATGCGTCGGGGCGCGTCCTCGTCGGTCAGATCGATCGCAACGGTTGCGATACGGTCGGAAGCACCGATGGCCGCGGCCAACTCGGCCAGCCGCTCTTCATTGCGGCCGGTCCCCAGCACCGCCATTCCCATGTCGGCGAGCTTGGTCGCGCAGCCGAAGCCGATACCGCCCGTTGCGCCGGTTACGATCGCTACCTGCATGTCATCCACCCGTCTTCGTCAGGGCCGCCTGGATCTGGTGTTTGAGCACCTTGCCGGCGTCATTTCTCGGGAGTTGCTCCCAGATAACCACTTGTTCAGGTGATTTGAATGTGGCGACCCCGTGTGCCCGCAGGAAACTGCGCAGGCTTGCGACGTCGGGCCGCGGCTGATCTGTCGGCACGATGACAGCACAAGCACGCTCCCCGGTGCGGGGATCCGGCAGACCGACAACGGCGATCTCCGCGATTCCGGGATGGTCGATGAGAATGTCCTCGATCTCTTTGGGCGCGATGTTCTCGCCGTTTCGGATGATGACGTCTTTGGCCCGCCCGGTGACCACGAGGTAGTCGTCATCGACCCAGCGGGCGAGATCGCCGGTGCGGAAATATCCGTCGGCGTCGAACGATTCGGCTTCATCGTCGGGGTGCAGGTAGCCGACCAGCATCTGCGGGCCGCGTGCATGGATCTCGCCGCCACCGGCGGCGTCGCCGCGAAGTGTGACGTGCGCGAATCCGGCGCGTCCGTCGGTGTCCGCGGCCCGGTCGGGGTCGAGCGGGGCGCCGACGGTCGTCACCGGAACTTCGGTCGAGCCGTACACGCGCGTCACGACGGCACGGTCGAGATACTCACTTGCTTTGCGGATCAACGACGGTGGCACCGACGCGCCACCGCAGATGAACAGCTTCAGCTCCGGCAACCGGGTACCGGCGCGCTCGGCGGCGGCGAGTATCTGCTGCAGAAATGGTGTCGCTCCCGAAACGTTGGTGCAGTGTTTCGACCGGATGAGCTCAACGGCTTCATCGGCGTTCCAGCGTTCCATCAGGACCGCGGACGTGCCCAATAGCAGCGGACATTCGAACGCGTAGATGGAGCCGCCGATGTGTGCGATCGGTGACGGCACCAGAAATCTGTCGCCAGGCTGCACCTGCCAGTAGTCGCGGATCTGGCAGATCAGCGCGTGCATCGAGTTATGGCTATGCAGAACGCCTTTCGGTCGGCCTGTGGTCCCCGATGTGTAAAGGAGCATGCGCACCGCATCCGGATCCAGGGTTGGCAGCCTGACTGTCGGTTGGTGACGCTGCAGCAAGGACAGAAAGTTTGTGTGACCGGACGACGGCCCCGGGTCGCCGCGCACCACGACGACCTCGGGTGGGGAACCTAGCTGTTCCGTGACCCGCGTCAACATCGATGCGTAGTCGTGCCGTCCGAAAGCCGATGGCACGAAAACCATCCGGGTGTCCGCGTCATTGAGGATGAAGAGCAGCTCGCGATCCCGCAGCGACGGCAGGATCGGGTTCACCACCATTCCGGCCATCGTTGCCGCCAGGTAAATGATCGTGGCCTCATGCCAATTGGGCAGCATCAACGACACCACGCTGGCGGTCGGCATGCGGGCCAGCAGCGCTTGCGCCAGTGCCGACGCCTGTTCGTAGAGGCTTCGGCAGTCCAGCCGGCATTCGCCGTCGATCAGCACAACCCGCTCGGGTGTGCGCCGCGCGGCCTCGACTAACGAGTCCGCCAGGGTGCCACGCACCCACCACCCGCGTGCATAGGCGTCGGCGGCCCGCTGGTCGTCCCAGCGGACCCGTCGTCCACCGATCAGTTTTCCGCTCACGTTGCTTGACATTCCTGATATAAGCCGATTTACGCCGATCTACGCGTTGAGGTTAGCCGCGGACCCGTCGCATCGTCATCGAGTGACGGAAACGCGCGGCGGGATGCGTATTGATCGTCACTTGCGCGACCTCGCCGTCGGACGTGGTGTAGGTGCGGTGTACTTCGAGGGCAGGGCTGCCGCGTTCGACGCTGAGCTCCTGCGCGAGTACCGGCGAAATCAGCACCGCGGCGATCTCCTGACGAACCTCGACGACGCTCAACCCGAAGAGGTCTTCGATCAGCGGGAATATCGGGCCGGTATGCCGTTGCAGCAATCTACCGACAGCCGCGAATGCCCGGTTGATGTAGTACTCGGTTCGGCACACCGGAAACTTCGCGCCCTCGACCTGCCGGAAACCGCGCACGGCCAACCATTCTTCCCCGCCGGTAAGCCCGGTTCGGGCCGCGAGCTCGTCGTCGATCACCACCATCCCGGTGGACTCGATGGCGAATTGCGCGCCGGTCGCGAAAGCGAGCAGGTCGTTGATCGAGACGACGTCTTGGACGTAGGAGTCCGAGGAGGGCCGCGGCACCACGAGCGTGCCGGCCCGCGGCCGCGACGCCACGAGATTGTCGTCGCGTAGCCTCCGCAACGCCTCCCTCACGGTGTAGCGGCTGACCGAAAAACGTTCGCACAGTTGATGTTCGGTAGGAAGCTGCGATCCCACCGGGTACACCCCGTCGACGATCTCTTTCCGCAGCGCCCGTGCGACCTGCAGGTAGCGGTGGTCGGTTGATCGGTCGTCAGCCATGGCTAACTTCACTGCGTTCTTGTCTGGGTTCTTGCCGAACTGCCAGCACGCTGCCCTCCGCGTCGGCCGAAACATAGAGCGTTCCGTCGGGCCCGGCGGCAATGCCGGCGAACGGTCCCTGCGGCCCGGAGAACGGTGGCATGCCCTTCAGCGGCTTGGGGACCACGCCCGGCGGAGCGCCGAGCGGCAAGCCGGACGCAATGGTGTGCCGCCTTGCGTCTTCCAGATCAATCGCGATCAACGTTTTGGCGCCGGCGTCGACGACGTACAACTGCCGCCCGAGCACCAGAATGCCTTGCGGCCGTTGCAACTCGTCCACCACGGTGTGCACGCCGGACCCGGCAAGTCTGACCACACGACCGGGGCCCGCTTCGGAGACCAGACATGTGCCGTCGGGGGCAATCGCCACTCCGATCGGATCATGCAGGCCCGAAGCGATCACGTCCGTCCGCCCGGACTTGATCGACACCACTCGTCCCGTCCCGAGTTCGGCGGCCACCACGGCCCCGTCGGCGGCCATCGCCACCCCGTAGAGCTGATCGAATCCGTCTGCCAGCACCTCGGTTTCGTGCACGGCGGGCCGGTAGCGCGACACCTGGCCGCCCGAGGTGGTGACGACGAACTCGCCGGGTCCCGTCGGCGCCAGCCCGCGCAGGAAACCCGGGTAGCCCGGGCTGAACAGCATGCCCACGGTCTGCAAGGTGCGATCGGGCGCCACGACGTAGAAATAGCTGCCGTCGGCGACGTAGAGGTTGCCGTCGGGGCCGACGGCCAGATCCAGCGGCCAGTTCAGCCCGCCCGGCAACGCGGTCGCAGTCTTGGCGCCATCGAGGATTTCGGTGATCTCGCCGGTGAAATTAGAGACGAACAGCCGGTCCCCGACGAAGGTCGAGTTGTCCAGGCCCGGATTGAGGTCGGCCAGCACTGTCTGGTCGGCGGTGCGCGGATCGATACGCAACACCTGGCCGCTGTGCACCTGGGTCGACACAATGCGACCTGCCGAATCGAACTTCACCGAATCCGGCACGCCGAGGCCGGTGGCGACTGTTTCGGGCGCGCCGCCGTCGAGGTCGATGCGCCAGATTTCGTTGGCGCCCATCACCGGGAAGTACAACAAGCCGTCCGGGCCGACCTCCATCGCGTTGGGGGACGGGACATTTTCCAGCAGCACCCGCGGCGGGCCGCCGTTCAGGTCAAGCTCGAGAAGGCGCCCGCCTTCCCGGCATTCGCCGATGAACAGCCGACCCTGGTGAACGGTGATTCCGTTGGCGGACGGCAGATCGTCGCGCAGCACCCGGGTGTGGCCGTCCGCGCTGCGCACGCTGACCCGACCGTCCATGACCTCGGTGGCGTAGAGGTTGCCGCGCGGGTCAAAAGCTACGTCGTCGGGCGCGATGATGTCGCCGCCTTTGGGGCTGATGGTCTCCAGCCGACCGGTCCCGATGTCGAGGGCGCTGATCTGGCTACCGGTCACCTGCGCGATGTAGATCCGGCCGTCGGGGCCGGCCCGTAGACCGTTGGCGCCGAACAGCCGGCTCGGCGGGGTGAGCCGCTCCAGGCGCCAGCCCTTTGCGACGCTCGGTGATATTCCGGCACCGGAGCGCCCTTCTTGTAGCAACATCGGTGATGACCTCCGGCCGGTGACGTTAGCAACCGAGTCTGGTCCAGACAATAGTTCGCGGTGGCCTTAACAGCACCCCTTGACGCCTAGCCATTTGCGGAGAATCATATTCTCAATTATGCGTATCTGCCTATTTTGTCCGGACAAAAGCTACAGTGGCCGATAGCCTGCTCAGTCTTGATCATCGCGTGGTGGTGGTCGCCGGCGCTGCGGGCGGCGGTATCGGCACCACCGTCACCCGCATGGTCGCCGAGGCCGGCGCGACGGTGATCGCGGTCAGCCGGGGCAAGGAAAATCTCGACGACCATATTGGCCCGCTCATCGAGCAGGGGCTGTCGATCGTCCCGGTGGCCGCCGACGTCGCGACCGACGACGGGGTGGCCGCCGCGATGGAGCTGGCGGTGCGGGCCGACGGCGACCTGCACGGGCTGGTCAACGTGGCCGGCGGGGCCGCGCCGTCGACATGGATGCCGTCGACCCGGGTGACCCGCAGCGACTGGCGCGACTTGTTCACCCAAAACCTGGAAACCACGTTCTTCATGAGCCAGGCGATTGCCGCGGAACTGAAAGCACGCAAACGTCGCGGGTCGATCGTCTCGATCTCCTCGATCAGCGGCATGAACACCGCGCCGTTCCACATCGCCTACGGCACGGCAAAGGCAGCGGTCGCGGCGATGACCCGCACAATGGCCGTAGAACTGGCCCTCGACGAGATTCGGGTCAACGCGGTAGCGCCGGGGATTACCGCGACGCCTGCCTCGCGCACCTACGTCGATGAAGACGGCGAGCGTGATCGCCGTGCCATCGCGATGGGCCGGCGCGCCCGTCCCGACGAAATCGCCGGCGCCATCCTGTTCCTGTTGTCGGACCTGTCCAGCTACATCACCGGCCAAACGCTTCTGGTCGACGGCGGCCTGGACCTCAAGTGGACACATTTGGACGCCGACAACACCTCGCTTTTCCTCAAAGACGACTCCTTCCGGGCGGCGATCAGGAGGATTTGATGACGGATCTAGCCAAAGATTTGAACCCCACAGCGGCCGAAGACCTTTCGAAACCGGCGACGATCGGTGTCGAAGCGTATATCAGCGAGAGCTACGCCCGCGCCGAGCGCGACAGGCTATGGCGAAAGGTCTGGCAGCAGGTTGGCCGTGTCGAAGAGCTGCCCGAGGTGGGCAGTTACCTGACCTACGACATTCTCGACGACTCGATCATCGTGGTGCGCACCGGAGACAACGAATTTAACGCCCACCACAACGTCTGCATGCACCGCGGCCGCCGCCTGATCGACACACCCGAGGGGGCGAAGAACGCCCGTGGCCGCGCCCGCAAGTCGTTCGTCTGCGGTTTCCACGGCTGGAGCTATGGCCTGGACGGGGCGTGCACGCACATCCGCGAACAGCAGGACTGGCAGGGAGCGCTGACACCTGAGAACACCCACCTTCGACCGGTCAAGGTCGACACCTGGGGTGGTTGGTTATGGATCAACATGGACCCCGACTGCGAGCCGCTGGCCGACTACCTGTTTCCCGCCGCGAAGATTCTCGACCCGTTCGGACTCGAGAACATGCGCTACAAGTGGCGCAAGTGGCTGCACTTCGATTGCAACTGGAAGGTCGCACTGGAGGCATTCAACGAGACCTACCACGTCTACACAACCCATCCGGAGTTCAACAAGTTCGGCGAATTCAAGGGATGGGCCAAGGCGCAGGGCAAACACAGCAATATCGGCTATGACGCTCCGGAGGACATGGAGGCCACCAAGTCCAAGATCCGGCTCGGCATTGGTGCCGATCCGCGTGTGTCAACCGCAGAGATGCAGGTGTACACGATGGAGGAGACCAACGCCACCACCACCCAGACGCTGGTGAACGCCGCCGAGCGGCTGGTCGACGAATTGCCGGAGGGGACACCGGCCGACAAGGTTCTCGAGCACTGGCTGGCGTCGGCGCGCCGAGACGACGAAGCGCGCGGTGTGATCTGGCCGACGATTCCGTCCGACATCCTCGGCCAGGCGGGCACCGCATGGCAGATCTTCCCGAACTTTCAGATCGGGCAGGGCCTGACCAGTGCGCTCTGCTACGGCGCGCGGCCGCACCCCAGCTACAACCCCGACAAGTGCATTTTCGAGGTGTCGGTGTTCGAGCTGTACCCGAAAGGTCAAGAGCCGCCGACAGAGTGGGAACGCACACCGGTCGGTGACCCTCGGTGGCGGTCGGTATTGCCGCAGGATTTCTCGAACATGGCTGCAGTGCAGCAGGGCATGAAATCGCTTGCGTTCCCGGGTACCAAACCCAATCCCTACCGAGAGCGAAGCACTGTCAACCTCCATCACCAACTGTCGAAGTACATGGGTACCGGCGAACCGCAGGAGCTTTCAGATAGATGACAATGTTCGATACATGCGGACCGACGCAGACGCCGGACGACATCGATATCGACGCGCTGCGAGAGAAGTACTTATTCGAGCGCGATAAGCGGCTGCGTCCGGAGGGCTCGAAGCAGTACTTGGAAATCAAGGACGAGTTCGCGAAATTCGCCGAGGTCGATCCCCACACGCCCGTGACACCACGCACGCCTATCGACGAGGACATCGACTTGGCGGTGCTCGGCGGCGGCATCAGCGGGCTGCTGGCGGGCGCGTACCTCAAGAAGGCCGGCGTCGATGACGTGCACATCATCGAGATGGGCGGGGACTTCGGCGGGGTCTGGTACTGGAATCGTTTCCCGGGAATCCAGTGCGACAACGACGCCTACTGCTACATCCCGATGCTGGAAGAACTCAACTACATTCCGTCGAAGAAGTTCGCCGACGGCGCCGAGATCTACGAGCACTGCCGTCGCATCGCGAAGCATTTCGGGCTCTACGACGGCGCGATCTTCTCCACCCAGGTTCGCGCGGTGCGCTGGGATGAGACGATCAAGCGCTGGCGGTTGAGCACTAATCGCGGTGACGACATTCGTGCCCGGTTCGTGGTGATGGCACAGGGCTCCTTCAACCGGCCGAAGCTGCCCGGAATCCCCGGCATCAAGGACTTCAAGGGACATATGTTCCATTCCGCTCGCTGGGATTACGACTACACGGGTGGGGGTGCCAACGGCGGACTGCACAAGCTCCATGACACGCGTGTTGCGCTTGTCGGTACTGGTGCGACCGGCGTGCAGCTGGTTCCGCACTTGGGCCGAGACGCCCAGCACCTCTATGTCTTTCAGCGCACGCCGTCATCGGTGGACGTGCGAGGCAACGAGCCGACGGACCCGCAGTGGGCGGCTTCCCTGCAGCCCGGCTGGCAAGAACAACGCAAGCGCAACTTCCACCGCTGGTCACCGTTGGGGGAAGGTGCGGTGTTCGACGAGCCAGATCTGGTGTGCGATTTCTGGACTGAACTAGGGCGCAACCTGACCGCGCGGATCGCGGCTGCCGACGATCCCACAGCACTGACCATCGAGCAGATAATGACCTTCCGCGAAGAAGAGGATTACAAGGTCATGGAGCGGTTGCGGCAACGCGTCCAGGAGCTCGTCGACGACCCGGAGACCGCCGAAGCGCTCAAACCGTACTACCGGTTCATGTGCAAGCGGCCCTGCAGCAACGACGAATATCTGCCGACGTTCAACCGCCCGAACGTCACGCTGGTTGATGTGTCGGAATCCAAAGGCGTGGAACGACTAACCGAGAAGGGGATTGTCGCCAACGGCGTTGAGTATGAAGTCGACTGCGTCATCTTCGCCAGCGGTTTCGAGATCACCACCGACATCGGCCGTCGGTACGCAGTCGATGTGATCGAGGGCCGCGACGGCCTGTCGCTCTTCGATCACTGGCGCAACAGCTACAAATCACTGCATGGGATGACCAGCCGAGGCTTTCCCAACCAGTTCTTCACCGGCTTCATTCAGGGCGGCGTGGCAGGGAACACCACGGCGATGCTCGAGCAACAGGCCGAGCACATCGCCTACATCATTTCCGAAGCAATAGCGCGTCGCGCGACCACCGTCGAGCCGAGCCAGGAAGCTCAAGACAACTGGGTCAAGACGATCCGCGAAACCTCAATAGACAGCTCGGAATTCGCGGTCTCGTGCACACCTGGCTATTACAACAATGAGGGTGGCGGTGGCGGCGAGGGCATCCGCTCGGCCATCGGCGATCCCTACATGCCGGGCTTCTACGTGTTCGACGACTTGCTCAAGGAATGGCGTGCAAATGGCGACCTAGACGGTCTGGTACTTGAGAACATAGATGGCTGATTTGAGATTCGACGGCAGGGTAGCGGTCGTCACCGGGGCTGGCCGAGGGCTCGGCCGCTCCTACGCCATGCTGCTGGCATCGCGCGGAGCGAAGGTCGTCGTCAACGACCCCGGCGGCAGCCTCGCCGGCGAGGGAATGGACGCCCTGCCGGCTGACCACGTCGTCGGCGAGATAACCGCCGCCGGAGGACAAGCCGTCGCGTGCACCGAGTCAGTCACCACCCGCGAAGGCGGCGATGCGATCATCCGGACCGCGCTCGAACATTACAGCCGCCTCGACATCCTGATTCACAACGCCGGCAACGTTCGTCGCGGCTCGCTGAAGGAGATGAGCCACGAAGACTTCGACGCCGTGCTCGACGTGCACTTGCGCGGCGCATTTAACGTTGTGCGGCCTGCGTTCCCGGTTATGTGCGAGGCCGGTTACGGGCGCATCGTGCTGACTTCCTCCATCGGCGGCCTGTACGGAAACCAGGGCGTGGCCAACTACGCGGCCGCGAAGGCCGGCGTGATCGGTCTGTCCAATGTCGCGGCCCTCGAAGGTGCGGCCGACGGCGTGATATGCAACGTGATCGTGCCGGCCGCGGTGACAAGAATGGCCGCCGGTATCGACACCTCGGCCTACCCACCGATGGGCCCGGAGCTCGTTGCGCCCGTGGTGGGTTGGCTCGCACACGAAACCTGTTCGGTGACCGGGGAGGTGTTCATCGCGCTGGCGGGTCGGGTGGCGCGAGCGGTCATCGCCGAAAGCCCCGGCGTGCATCGGCCAACCTGGACGGTCGAGGACGTCGGCGAACATCTCGATGCGATTCGAAACATTGAGGCGCCGCTGGTTTTTCCGGTCGTTCCTGACGGTCATGACCAGCACATCCGCTCCAGCTTCGAACTCGCGCAACGTTCCAGCGACCGAGGCGTACTTCATGGCTAGCCGGACGGGCACGGGACCGCTGACCGGTGTGCGGGTAATCGACCTCACCGCAATGGTGATGGGACCGTACTGCACGCAGATCATGGCCGATATGGGCGCTGACGTGATCAAAGTCGAACCGCCACAGGGCGATAACACCCGTTACATCTCGGTCGGTCCCGCGCCCGGCATGAGTGGGGTGTTCGTCAACGTCAACCGCGGCAAGCGCAGCATCGTGCTGGACCTGCAAACCGATGCCGGAGCGCGGGCGGTGCGCGCGCTTGTTGAGACCGCCGATGTGTTCATCCACTCGATGCGCGCCAAAGCGATCGCCAAGCTCGGCTTCGCCTATGAAGACGTCGCCGCGATCAACCCAGCGATCGTCTACACCAATTGCTACGGGTACGGGCGCCGCGGACCCCACCGCGACCGGCCCGCCTATGACGACACGATCCAGGCTGAATGCGGCCTGCCGGCGGTACAACAGCAACTGACCGGCGAGGCCGACTATGTCGGAACCATCATGGCCGACAAGGTCGCCGGGTTGACCGCTCTGTACGCGACGACCATGGCGTTGTTTCACCGACGAGCGTACCGGGGAGGGGCAGGAAGTCGAGGTCGCCATGTTCGAAACCATGGCCTCGTTCATGCTCGTCGAGCACGCCAACGGCGCCCTGTTCGACCCTCCCCTGGGGCCGGCGGTGTATCCGCGTACGGTGGCGCCCAACCGTCGTCCGTATCGCACCAGTGACGGCTACATCGCCGCATTGATTTACAACGACAAGCACTGGAACGCTTTCATGAACGCAGTGCGCCCGCCGTGGGCCAGCGAGCTGTATTCGACGTTGGAACAGCGTGCCCACCAGATTGACACCGTCTACGGATTAGTGGCCGAGACGATGAAACAGCGCTCGACCCACGAGTGGCTGGCGCTGCTTCGCGAACTCGAGATACCGGCCGCGCCACTCAATACACCCGGCGCGTTGTTCGACGATCCGCACCTCAATGCCGTCGGCATGTTCGAGACCGTGGACACCCCGCACGGACCGGTGCGCTTCCCGGGTGTACCTACTTGGTTCTCCCGGACACCGGGTCGCGTTGCGGGCCCGGCGCCAGAGCTCGGCGCCGACACCGCAGAGATCCTCGACGAGCTGGACCTGGCGCTCGCTGAAGACGACTCGCTCAACGGTATCTACCCCTAAGGAGTTTCCAAACATGGCTGTGCCCGTTTACAAGCGCATTCTCGACCTGTTCGAGGCCGAGGGCGTGAATACTTTGTTCGGTATCCCGGACCCCAATTTCGTGCACATGTTCCTCGAGGCGGAATCGCGTGGCTGGGCCGTGATCTCGCCTCATCACGAAGAGAGCGCGGGTTTTATGGCCGAAGCCGTCTCGCGGATGACGGGCAAGCCGGGCTTGTGCATCGGGACGCTGGGTCCTGGCGTGGCCAATATCGCCGGGGCTATGATGTGCGCCAAGGTGGAGAACTCGCCGGTCATCTTCCTCGGCGGCCAACGGGCTCGCATTACCGAACGGCGCGTCCGGCGTGGGCGTATCCAGTTCGTCCGTCAGGAAGCGCTTTTCGCGCCAACGGTGAAGTACAGTGCGTCGATCGAATATGCCGACCAGACCGACGAAATCGTTCGGGAGGCGATTCGGCGCGCGATGTCGACAACGCCCGGCCCGGCTTACATCGAGTTTCCGTCCCATGTGATTCTGGAAGAGCTGGATGTCGCAGATCCCCTGCCTCCCAGGGCGTATCGCCTTGTCAACCACGGGGCGGGCGCACGGGAGATCGCCGAGGCAGCCATGCTGGTGCGCGAGGCCGAGAACCCGATCCTGCTGGTCGGCCACGGCGTTCACACGTCGCGCACCGGAGAGGCGGTCAGGGAACTGGCCGAGCTGATGGCCTGCCCGGTGATCCAGACATCTGGTGGCACCTCGTTCATCCCCGGTCTACAGGATCGCACTTTTCCCTACGGTTTTTCGTCTGCGGCAGTCGAGGCCGTGGTCACATCGGACCTGTGCATAGCGCTCGGAACCGAGCTCGGCGAGCCGGTTCATTACGGCAGATCGCGCCACTGGGAGCAGAACAACGCCAAACGCAAGTGGATCTACGTCGAGCAGGATCCGACGGCGATCGGGGTGAACCGACCGGTAGACGTACCGCTGGTGGGAGACTTGCGCGGCGTGGTGCCCCAGCTGGTCGACGCGCTGAAGGACAGCCCGCGTTCGCCGTCGGCCGATCTTGCGCGCTGGATCAAACAGGATGCCGACCAGCTTGCCGAATTGGCCGAGACCGCGCCTAGCGGCCGCAGCCCGGTCCATCCGGCGCGCTTCGTGGTCGAGGCGACCAAAGCCTTCCCGCCCGAGGGCATCATGGTCCGCGACGGCGGCGCGACGGTCATCTTTCAGTGGACCTATTCGCTGGCCAAGCCGCGCGACGTCATCTGGAACCAGAATTTCGGCCACCTCGGCACCGGCTTGCCCTATGCCATCGGCGCTTCGGTCGCCGACGGCGGCAAGCGGCCGGTCATGCTGCTGACCAGTGACTCCTCGTTCATGTTCCACATCGCCGAGCTGGAGACCGCGGCACGCCTGAAGCTGCCGCTGGTGAGCGTGGTGGGCGTCGACAACCAATGGGGTCTGGAAGTCGGCGTCTACAAGCGCACGTTCACCCAGCCGTCTGCGCAGCCCGGTGTGCACTGGAGCAAGGACGTCCGTTTTGACAAGATCGCCGAGGGCTTCGGCTGCCACGGCGAATACGTCGAAAAGGAAGAGGAGATCGGGCCGGCGATCGAGCGCGCTTATGCCAGCGGCAGGACCGCCGTCGTGCACGTCTGCATCGATCCGAAGGCCAACTCCGAGGAGATGCCGAACTACGCCGAATTTCGCACCTGGTATGCCGAAGGCACTCAATAAGAAAAGGATGATTGCGATGCGCGAATACCTGAAGTTCTACATCGATGGCCGTTGGGTCGACCCGTTGCGGCCCAATACTTTTGACGTCGAGAATCCGGCGACCGAGCAGGTGTCTGGGAAGATCTCGCTCGGCTCGGCCGCCGACGTCGACGTGGCGGTCACGGCCGCCCGGCGCGCTTTCGCCAGCTGGTCGCAAAGCAGTCGTGAAGAGCGCCTCGATCTGCTGGGGGCCATCCTCGCCGAATACCAGAAGCGTGCAGGCGATCTCGCCGACGCGGTCACCGAGGAAATGGGCGCGCCGCCGTCGCTGGCCGCCGGCCCGCAGGTCCAACTCGGGCTCGGTCACCTGGTGACGGCGATCGACGTGCTGAAGAACTTCGGATTCGAGGAACAGCACGGGGCGACGCTGATCGCCAAGGAGCCGATCGGCGTGTGCGGGCTGATCACGCCGTGGAACTGGCCGCTCAACCAGATCGCGGTCAAGGTGTACCCCGCGTTGGCAACCGGGTGCACCATGATCCTGAAACCGTCTGAGGTGGCACCGTTCTCGGCCTACATCTTCACCGAGATTCTTGCTGCCGCGGGCGTGCCGGCCGGTGTGTACAACCTTGTCAACGGCGATGGCCCCGGCGTCGGCGTCGCTCTGGCGAGCCACCCCGACATCGACATGGTGTCGTTCACCGGATCCACCCGCGCCGGTGTCGAGGTGGCCACGAATGCCGCTCTGACCGTGAAGCGGGTGACTCAGGAGCTCGGCGGCAAGAGCCCCAACATTGTCCTCGACGACGCGGGCTTTGCCGACAGCGTCCGCGCCGGCGTAGCTAACATGATGCCGAATTCCGGGCAGAGTTGTAACGCGCCGTCGCGCATGCTGGTCCCGAATTCGCGCATGGCCGAGGCCATCACCATCGCGCGTAAGACCGCCGAGCAGGTGAAGGTGGGCAACCCCGACGATGCGACCGCGATCGGGCCGGTGGCGTCGAGGGCACAGTTCGACAAGGTCCAGGGTCTGATCCAGAAAGGCGTCGACGAGGGCGCAACCGTCGTCGCGGGCGGCGCCGGCCGGCCAGCAGGGCTGGACAAGGGTTACTACGTCAAGCCGACCGTCTTCGCCAACGTCACCAATGACATGACGATTGCGCGCGACGAGATCTTCGGGCCGGTGCTGTGCATCCTCGGCTATGACGACATCGATCAAGCGGTGGAGATCGCCAACGACACCGATTACGGCTTGGCCGGCTATGTCTCGGGGGCCGACTACGACAAGGCGCGAGAGGTGGCCCGCAAGATCCGGGCCGGGTGGGTGACGATCAATCATGCTTTCGACATGAACTCGGCGTTCGGCGGCTACAAGCACAGCGGCAACGGTCGAGAGTGGAGCGAGTTCGGGTTCCACGAGTTTTTAGAGGTCAAGAGCACCTTGGGCTACGCGCCCGAAAAGGCCGCGCAATAGCAGTTCTGATCGAAAAAGGCGAGACGGGGCAGACCGTTGGGGTCACCGAACTGGACGAGGCGCAGTTGCCGCGCGACGTGCTGTTCTTTTGTGAGGACGAAGTGGCGGTGACGGGCAATGCCAAGATCAAGGCCGGCGCGCTTCGGGAACTAGCCACGAAACTATGTAAACCCGCAGGTACAGGATCGCTCCCGCCAGGCAGTTTGGGAACCTACACTGGGCGTCGACGCCGAAGCGCCCACGGCTCGGCGTAGCAGCATATTTCGGCTGCTGCAGCGTCGTGTCTTCCGCTGATGCGGTGTGGGCGCACCTAAACTGACGGCTTAATCGGCAGGGAGGGCATCGACGTATCGGCGGCAACTACGGCACCGGCCAGGCGAGCGGTCGGAGCACCGCGAAAGGTGAGCATGGGACCGGCCGGGGTCTACCCCGCGCCGGTTCGCTGTGATCGGCGACCCCGATGGATTGCTCCGCCGCAGCTGGGCCGCCTCGCCACCACCAGAAGTAGCGACGGTGATGGAAAATCAACGCGCCGTCCCGGTATTCCCGCGCTGGATGGTGTGCGTGCGGTCGCAGTCGCGCTGGTGCTCGCCGGCCATGGCGGCATTCCCGGCATGGGGGGTGGATTCCTCGGTGTCGACATATTTTTCGTACTCAGCGGTTTCCTGATCACCTCGCTGCTACTTGACGAACTGGGCCGAAGCGGTCGTATTGATCTGGGCGACTTCTGGATTCGGCGTGCCCGGCGGCTGCTACCCGCATTGGTGCTCATGGTGCTGACCGTGGCTGTCGGGCGTCAGTTCTTCTCGCTCGAAGCCGTTGCCGGGTTGCGCAATGAAGCCGTCGCCGCCTTCTTCTGGGTAGCCAACTGGATGTTTGTCGTCGACAAGACCGACTACTTCACCCAGGGTGCTCCGCCGTCGCCGTTGCAGCACGCATGGTCGCTCGGTGTCGAGGAGCAGTACTACATCGTCTGGCCGCTCCTGCTTGTCGCGGTGGCGGTGGCCCTGGCTGCACGGGCACGTCGTCGGCGCGGGAGGGCCACCCTGGGCGGGGTCCGCTTGACGGTGTTCCTGCTGGCCACGCTCGGCGCCATCGCGTCCGCCGCGGCCGCCATCCTGCTCGCGTCGGACGCCGCTCGTGACCGGGTCTACTTCGGCACCGATACCCGAGCACAGGCGCTGTTGGTGGGTGCCGCGGCGTCGGCGCTGCTGGTGAGCGATTGGTCGTCGCTGAACCGCGGGTGGTCGCAGATCCGGTCCCGGTGGCGCAGATGGACCGCTCGGGTGCTGCCGGTGATCGGCCTGGCACTGTTGGGGGCGGCCGCCCACTACGCCACCGGCAGCGCTCGCGAGTTCCGCGACGGGCTGCTGATTGCGGTGGCACTCGCGGCGGTGCTGGTCATCGCGCCGGTAGCGCTCGAGCAGCGCGGGCCCGTCGCCGCCGTGCTGGCCTGGGGTCCGCTCGCGTGGCTGGGCACCATCTCCTATGGCGTCTATCTCTGGCACTGGCCGATCTTTCTGGTGCTCAACGGCGAGCGCACCGGCTGGTCCGGGCTCTCGTTGTTCGGCGTCCGGTGCGCCGCCACACTGGCGGTGTCCACCGTGTCCTGGTGGCTGATCGAGCGGCCCATCCGGAGGTGGCGACCGGTGCGGGTGCCACTGTTGCCGCTGGCCGGGGCCACCGCCGCGACCGCCGCCGCGGTAACGATGCTCGTCGTCCCGGTCGGTCCCAGGCCCGGCGCCGGGCTGTTGGCGGGCAGCTTGCCCCCTGGCGTGTCGCCAGTCGCGGTCGTTTCGCCGTCTCCGCCGAAGGCACTTATCCCTGCACGCGCTGTCGCGCAACGAGATCCGCGGCGACCATTCACCGTGTCGGTCTTCGGCGACTCGATCGGCTGGACGTTGATGCACTTCTTGCCGTCGACGCCGGGATTCCAGTTCATCGACCACACCGTGATCGGCTGCAGCCTGGTGCGCGGCGGCCCATACCACTATCTCGACCAGACCTTGGATCAGAAAAGCGAATGTGAGGCATGGCCCGGCAGGTGGAGATCAGAGATCGCCATCGACCGGCCGGACGCCATCCTGCTGATCGCCGGCCGCTGGGAAACGGTCGATCGAGTCAACGAGGGAAGATGGACCCACATCGGCGAACCGGCGTTCGACGCCTATCTGACCAGCGAGTTGCGGCAGGCGGTGGACATCCTCAGCTCCAGCGGAGCCCCACTGACCGTTACCAACCTGCCCTACAGCCGGCGCGGTGAACAGCCGGATGGGAGCTTGTATCCTGAGGATCAACCCGACCGGGTGAAAAAGTGGAACATGTTGTTGGGTAAGACTATTGGACATCGTGCAGATGTGCGGATACTCGACCTGAACAAGAAGCTTTGCCCGGAGGGCGTGTACACCGCCAAGGTAGATGGGATCCAGGTGCGAAGCGACGGCGTCCACTTGACCGACGAAGGCGTGAAGTGGCTGACGCCGTGGCTCGAGAAATCGTTGCGCTAGCGGGCAGCTACTGGCCGACGCGACAGCTGATTTCCATGCTGTCGCTCTCGCGGGCGGCGAAATTGACGCTCACATAGCCGTTCTCGGCGTTTCGGACGTAATCGAGGTAGGGCTTCGCGTCTGACATCTCCGTGTTGTCGGCGACGACGAGGGCTCCCGCCGACAGATGTGGTTCGAGCAGCTTGATCACCGGGAGGTACAGCTCCTTCCACCCGTCGAGCAACACGAAGCCGACCGGTCCGTCCAGACCGGCAAGTGTAGAAAGCGCGTCGCCTTCCAGGATGGTGATCAGGTCGTCCAAACCGGTTTCGACGAAAGTCTGCTTCGCAGCGGCGATCTTGTCCGCGCTGAGCTCAGTGGTCACCACTCGGCCGCTACCGTTGTCGCGCACCGCCGAGGCCAGATGAAGCGCCGAAATACCAAAGGACATACCGAATTCCACGATGGTTGCGGGACGAGTCGCCCGCACCAACGAGTACAGCAGTCGGCCGGCCTCCGGCGTAACCGGGATGTAGAACGTGCTCATCGCGTCGGCGCGTTCCTGTGCGGTTCTCGCCGTAGACATCGCACTTCGCATGTCGCGCAACCGCGGCGTCTGTTCCCTCGTCTCGGTGTACATCCGGTCAAGGGCCGCTGCGACTCGGTGATCCTGCAGTGTGGTGGACATACCGTCGAGCCTAGGCGGCGCCGACCGCAAGTTGTGTGTTCCCTACGGCGGGCGACACGTGACGGAGCCTCGCCGTTAGCCTTCTGATCTGCACTGACGCACGGGTGACCGCAAATTCTTTTCCAATAATGTTTGACCTGCACCGCTTCCGGTGCCAGGATAGATGCGCAAGCACCTCGGTAGGTGAGGCGTCTGCATGGATATAGGCCACTGACCCCGAACGTCGAGAGACGCCCCGGGTCAGGACAGCTCTTCCCGGACCAAGGGTTGAGCCCAAGTGGCTTCCGGATGGAACTCCGGATACGCCGTGCAGTGCCGAAGCTCCGACGAGAGGGGTGCGCCGCCGTTGGCGTCGAATCCTTCATGTGTGCGCAACTGGGTGACACCCCCGTGTGTCCTGGCCGTGAGGAGGTGATGGGCGAGATGAGTCCGTGCGACAGTCCGCATCCGTATTCGAAGTTCGTTTCGTCCCGATCCGGTCGCGCCATTGCTTCTGCTGCCTGAGCCTTTCTCGGACGCTACTTCGGTTGTGCCTGCACGTATTTGATGCAGGGGGTGATGTGGCGTGCGCGAAATTTGCTCAGCGGTGGTAATGACTTCTGGTGGTCGGTCGGGGCTTCCCGACAGGAGACAATCATGGAATTTCGTGTCACACAAGCAGATCGAGGTGGTAGTCATGGCACGGCCTAATCCCGAGCGCCAGGTTCACCGGGCCTGCGGAGACGTCCGGGCAGCCCTGCTCGATGCACTGGAGCTGCTCTCGGAAAGCACCATCCCTCGCGCCGGCTGCGATGACATGTTCAGGGCCTTCAGCGACTTAGGGCGTATCCAGCGTCAAGTCGCCGTTGCGCTGCATGCCACCAACCTGCTCGACCAGATGGTGGGCCTTCCGGCAGAGCAGCGTCCGCCCTGGTCGTATTACCGCAGCCGGATTGGCAAGAAGCCGTTATTTGTCGTGAATTCCGCCGACGGTGATCACGGCCTCGATGGGCGGGCATCCGCCTCCTAGCGCGGACCACCAACCACTGCCGACACGTTCGAGCCGAGCACTCTGAGCGGCTGATACCGCCGCGTGGGTGTGCTGTGTCGCGCAGTGAGTGCGCCTGCGCGGAACCGCCATGTCTGCACCTTTCGGCATCGGCTGACCGAAACTCACGGCAGCAGGACGATCTTGCCGTGGGTGTGCCGTCGCTCGAGCTCTTCGTACGCATCGGCGACCCGGTCGAGAGGATAGGTCGCGGCGACGTCGAAATCGATTGCACCAGAAACGATCAAGTCGGCGATTTCGCTCAGCACCGCCGGTGTCGACGCCTCGGCGCTACCTTCGGTCTTCGCGCCGACCTCGGCGGCTTTCTGGAAGGAGATGATGGTGTCGACGCGCTGCGGCGGCACGCCGAGGTCGACGGCGAGCTGAACATAGTCCGGTCCGAACAGATCGATGAACGCATCGATGCCATCCGGTGCGGCATCGCGCAGTCGTTGGGCTAACCCGTCGCCATATTCGACCGGGACGACACCGTGAGCGCGCAGCCACTCGGCGTTGCCTGCCGACGCGATACCCAGCACGCGGACATCGCGCAGCGCCAACAACTGCACCACCAGGCTGCCAACTCCGCCGGCCGCGGCCGAGACCGCGACCGTCTCGCCCGGCTGCGGCGCCACCGAACGAACCGCGGCGTATGCCGTCGCAGCGACGACGTAGAGAGACCCGGCGGCTTCCCAGCTCAGCTGGGGCGGCTTATGGATCAGCTGATCAACCGGGACAGCGGTGTGAGTGGCATGGCTGGACCGCTGAAAGCTGAACCCGAGCACCTCGTCTCCGACAGCGAAATCGCTGACCCCGTCGCCGACCTCGACGACAACACCGGCCAGGTCGCTGCCTTCGCCGGAGGGAAACGTGGCGGGGAATTGCTCACGCATTGCGCCGGTGCGAATGGCCGCCTCGCCGGGATTGATCCCGGCGGCGCGAACCTCGACGAGCACCTCGCCTGCACGGGGAACTGGCATGTCGATATCGGCGATGTACAGCACATCGCGCCCGCCGTAACGATCGAAACGGACCGCGCGCGCCTTTGTAGCTGTCATGCTGATCTCCTTGTCCTGGCACCGTTCCTCGGGGCCGTCTGTAGGCGCAAACTCAACGGCTCGCCCGTGTCTTCCACGAGCCAGTGTGACCGTCGCCACAGCGACCCGGGTTCGTCGGATACCGCCGGTCCGACGTCAGACGACGCGGCTACGCGACCACGTTGATCGGATCACCGACGTGAACGGTGTCGAAGTACCACGCGGCATTGTCCGGACTGAGGTTGATGCAGCCGTGGCTGACGTTGGCATACCCCTGTGAATCCACCGACCAGGGCGCCGAATGTACGTAGACACCACTCCAGGTCACCCGGACGGCGTACGAGGCGGTGATCTTGTATCCCTCTGGGGAGCTCAACGGGATCCCGATCGTCCGTGAATCCATCACGACGGTGCGCTCCTTGGACAGCGCGCTATAGTTGCCGATCGGCGTCGGGCGAGTCGGTTTACCCAACGACGCCGGCATCGTGCGCAGCACTTCGCCGTTCTGGCTCACCGTAAAAGTGTGCTGTGAGATGCTGGCGACACCGACCACCTCGTCGCCGGTGTCGAAGCCAGTTGACAAGGCGTGCACCGTAACACCGATATGGCTGTGGGCAGGCCAGTAGCCGTCCGGAATCCACTGCACGACGTTGTTGTCGACCCAATCGAACCGCCCGGTCATGTGGTTCGGCGCCGTGATCTTGATAGCCCGTTCGGCGGCCGCCCGGTCACTGACTGGCCCGGTGAATGTGACGATCACCGGGTGTGCCACACCGACCACCGCGCCGTTCGCCGGCTGGATCGAGGCAATGCCCACTGCACCAGGCAGCGGGTTGGGAGGCGCGATCGCTGCCGTGCTCGGAGCGCCCGATCCCGCCATGGCCAGCACCACAACTGCTGCCGCAAGCCATCCATATCGAATCGCTGTACGCACGGTGTCCACCCTCCGAGATGTTGCAAGCCAGAAGCGCTTACATTCTGTAACTCTAATATGTACCCTATCCGGCGCTCAGCAAACGGATCGTGGAATAGGCAAGTCGGGAATAGCTGAGCAAAAATCCATTAACGTGCCCGTTCGGCGATGCAAAAGAGTCCGTAACGTGATCTGAAACTCGTCCAGTTACTTGCAAATTGGCAAGCGCAGATCGGTGTGTTACACCGAACGCATGACCGATCCGTACACGCAGCCGCGGCCCGCTTCGGCGGCACTGGTCCTGATCGACGTCCAACGCGACTTCTATGCCGACGACGCTCCGCTGCCCATCGAGGGCACCAAGACGGCCATCCCGGCCATGGCGAGGTTGGCAACCGAATTTCGTGACCGCGCACTGCCGATCGTGCACGTCGTGCGGCTCTACCGTGCAGACGGGTCGAACGCCGACCTGGTGCGCAAACAGGCGATCGAAAAGGGTGCGCGCTACGCGGTCCCCGGCAGCGCGGGCTCCCAGGTCGCCGAGGGGTTGTTGCTCAATCCTGTTGAGCTGGACCATGAATTGTTGCTCAGTGGCGAACTGCAACAAGTCGGTCCGCGGGAACACATAATCTACAAGCCGCGGTGGGGCGCGTTCTACCAGACCAAGCTCGAACAGCATATTCGCGATACCGGCAGTGACACACTGGTTTTCGCTGGTTGCAATTTCCCGAACTGCCCACGTACGTCCATCTACGAGGCCTCTGAGCGCGACTTCCGAATCGTGCTGGTATCAGATGCGTTGTCCGGGCTCGATGACCGAGACGTCAAGGAATGCCGGGCAATAGGCGTCGACGTTCTAGACCTGTCGGCGACGCTGGCTTGGCTGCGTCAGGGGTAGAACCCCAGGCGTCAATCGGCGGATTTCACCCGGGCAGCAGCGGATTCCGGCATGGGTTCGTACCGGGCGAAGGAGCGGGTGAACGAGGCCGCCCCGTGTGACAGCGAGCGTAAGTCGGTGGCGTAACGGGTCAGCTCAACCTGCGGCACTTCGGCTCTCACCAACGTGCGGTCGTTACCGGCGGTGTCGGTACCCAGCACCCGGCCGCGACGCCCGGACAGGTCGCCCATCACGGCGCCGACCAGATCGTCGGGTATCAACACCGCGATCTCGTCGATCGGCTCGAGCAGGGTCACTTTGGTCGCCGCTGCGGCCTCCTTTAGCGCCGATGCACCGGCCATCTGGAAGGCGAAATCCGACGAGTCGACGCTGTGCGCCTTGCCGTCGCGCAACGTGACGCGGATGTCGACCAGGGGGTAACCGGCCTGCACACCCTTTTCCATCTGGGCGCGCACTCCTTTT
The DNA here is from genome assembly GCA_963751315.1 of uncultured Actinomycetota bacterium. Taxonomy (GTDB): domain Bacteria; phylum Actinomycetota; class Actinomycetes; order Mycobacteriales; family Mycobacteriaceae; genus Mycobacterium. The sequence continues at coordinate 78,478 of CAVVUH010000017.1, forward strand.
TCCACGCTCGGGATGAACTGCCGCGGGACCGAGCCACCGACCACCTTGTCGTGGAACTCGAAACCCGACCCTTCCGGTAGCGGCTCCACTTCGATGTCGCAGACGGCGTATTGACCGTGTCCGCCGGACTGCTTGACGTGCCGCCCGTGGCCTTTTGCCTTGCCGCCGAACGTTTCCCGCAGGGGAACCCGCAGCTCGACGGTGTCCACGGCGACGCCGTAACGGTTCGCCAGCGCGTCGAGTACCACGCCGGCGTGCGCCTCACCCATGCACCACAACACCACCTGATGCGTCTCCGGATTCTGCTCGATTCGCAGGGTCGGATCCTCGGCGGCCAACCGCCCCAACCCGACCGACAGCTTGTCCTCGTCGGTCTTGGCGTGGGCCTGGATCGCCACCGGCAGCAGCGATTCCGGCATGTTCCACGGCTTGAGCACCAGCGGCTCGGCCTTGTCCGACAGGGTGTCTCCGGTTTCCGCCCGGCTCAGCCGGCCGATCGCGCACAAGTCGCCGGGCAGCACCACCGACGCGGGCCGCTGTTGCTTGCCCAGCGGGAAGGACAGCGCGCCGATGCGTTCGTCCTCGTCGTGATCAACGTGGCTAGAGAGGGAGGAGCCGACCCCGTTTGACGAACCGAAGAAAGACGAGAAATGGCCCGACACATGAACCGTCGTGTCGGGCCTGATGGTGCCGGAGAACACCCGGACCAGACTTACCCTGCCGACGTAGGGGTCCGAGGTCGTCTTCACCACCTCGGCCAGCAGCGGCGAATCGGAGCCGCAGGTCACCTTGGTGAACGTGGCACCTTGGGGCGTAAAGACTTCGGGCAGAGGGTGTTCCGCCGGGGACGGGAACCCGCGGGTCGCGATCTCCAGCAGCTCCAGCGTGCCGACCCCGCTGCCGCTGCAGACCGGAATCACCGGGAAGAAGGAGCCACGGGCGACTGCTTTCTCCAGATCGTCGATCAACACCGACTCGTCGATCTTTTCACCGCCCAGATAACGCTCCATCAGCGATTCGTCTTCGGATTCCTCGATAATTCCCTCGATCAGCGTGCCGCGCGCCTCCTCGACCTGATCGGCGTACGACGGGTCTGGCGCGTGGGTGGTCCGCTTGCCGCCCTGGTACTCGTAATGCGTCTGTGACAGCAGCCCGATCAGCCCGTCCCCGGCGGGCAGATACAGCGGTAAAACCTTGTCGCCAAACGCATCCTGGGCCGTCGAGAGAGAATTCTGATAGTTGGCCCTGGCGTGGTCGAGTTTGGTGATCACCACCGCCCGTGGCATTCCGACCTGGCTGCACTCCTGCCAGAGGGACTTGGTTGGTTCGTCGACGTCTTCATTGGCTGCGATCACGAAAAGAGCGCAATCCGCTGCTCGCAGTCCCGCCCGCAGTTCGCCGACGAAGTCGGCGTAGCCGGGAGTGTCGATGAGGTTGACCTTGACGCCCTCATGCAGCAGCGACGCCAAGGCGAGACCAACGGAGCGCTGCTGGCGAATCTCGGCCTCGTCGTGATCACAGACCGTGGTGCCGTCGGCGATGCAGCCGGGCCTAGACAGCACACCGGAGGCGACCAGAAGGGCCTCGACCAGGGTGGTCTTTCCGCCGCCGGACGGGCCTACCAGCACCACGTTCCGTACGGCGGTCGGATCAGCCACGGCAGGAGCGGCTCCTGCGCTTTGGGAACTGTTGGACTTGTCTGCCATGACCTGTCTCTCCTCATACCCGGCGCCATCGTGATGTATGTCACTTTTCTCTTAGCGCCCGCGCAGCACAAGGGTGAACGGGCGGTGAACCCATTCCCACGCGTCACCGGTACTCAGGCGTGCCAGCTGCGCCACCGCTGGACCGCGATCGCAATCACCGGGCCGTTCAGCGGAACCGTTTGATACTGGGCATACTTCGCGCGTAGAAGGTCGTGCCCGGCGTGCAGGACGTTGCCGTCGTGGTGTATCGCAGCGATACCGTCGATCCGGACCCACCACAACTGCGTCCAGTCGTCGGCGTAGTGGTCGACCAGCAGGCTCACCAGCGGATGTCGTTCGATATTGGCCAGCCGGCGCAGCCGCTGGGTGGTCTTGGGCTTCGCGTCGACAGCGGTGTAGACGACGTCGTCGCGAAGCGCAAACACCACCGGCACCAGGTGCGGCGTGCCGTCGGAGGCGACGGTGCCGAGCCGGGCTACCGGCGCACCCGCGAAGCTGGCCTTGGGGTCGAAGTCGACCACAACGCCGAGCTTAGAGGCTGCAAAAAACTAGGTGATCGTCAGGCCGCCGTCGACGACGATGGTCTGCCCGGTGACGTAGCCTCCGGCCGCTGATGCCAGCCAAACGGCCGTGGCGGCCAGTTCGCGCGGGTCGCCCAAGCGGCCCAGCACCAGGCGGTGCGCCTGGCTCTCCAGATAGCCGGGCTTGTACTCGTCGGTCATCTCGGTCCGAAAGAATCCCGGCGCCAGCGCGTTGACCCGAATTCCCTTGCGGGAGCCCCACTGCTGGGCGAGATCTCGGGTGAGCCCGATGATCGCGGCCTTGCTCGCGCTGTAGGCGGCCTGCGGCAGATCGGCGGTGGTGATCCCCAAGACGCTGGCGATGTTGATGATCGAACTTCCCGGTTGCATGACCCGCCCGCAGGCCTGTGCCACCCAGTAAGCGCCGTTGAGGTTGATGTCGATCACCGAGCGGAACTGCTCGGGCGTCTCTCGGGTGGCCGGGTAGGCGGATCCCACACCCGCGTTGTTGATCAGGATGTCGACTCGGCCGAATGTCTGGATCGCGGAGTCGACCAGCGCCTGGCATTGCTCGGGCACGCTGACGTCGGTGGCCACCGGTAGCGGCTTGCGGCCGGCGGCTTCGACGAGCGCGGCAGTCTCGGCCAACCTGTCGACGCGGCGCGCACCCAACACGACGTCGGCGCCGGCCTCGGCGAAGGCCTGAGCGAACGCCACACCGAGCCCCGACGAGGCACCGGTCACGATCACGACTTTGTCGTCAAGTCGGAATGAATCAAGCACGCCCATGCAAAAGACACCTTTGCTGTCGAGTTGCCGTCCAACAGAACTATGAAGCTATACCGTCGGCCATTACCGTTGATGAGCATGTCGGCCGAGACGCAGATCGCCAACCTGCTGTACCGCTACGCCGAATGCATGGACAGCGGCGACTTCGCCGGGGCGGCGGCACTCTTCGAGCACGCTCGCCTGCGGGTCGGCGGAGGTGGTGACGGCACTGTCGGTGCAGCCACCATGCTGGGGATCTGGACGTCCACGGTGATGCTGTACCCCGACGGCACACCGCGCACCAAGCACGTCGTCACCAACCCGATCATCGAGGTCGACGAGACCGCAGGCACCGCCACGTGTCGCAGTTACTACACGGTGATGCAGCACACCGACGACTTCCCGTTGCAGCCCATCGTCGCCGGCCGCTACCACGACCGGTTCCAGCGTGTCGACGGGCGGTGGCGGTATTCCTTCCGTGACTACTCCCTGATGGACATGGTCGCCGACGTCAGCCATCACCTGAGCCGACCGATCGCGTCGATCGGTGGAACCGACTGATCAGCGCCCATGTGATAGGACCAGTCCGGGCATGCTTCCAGTCTGTGTGGCGGCCGCCGATCATCCAGCAAACCGCGAAGCAACTGATGGGCCGGGATGCCCGACGCCCAAACCCCGGTTACGGTGTAGTGAACAAAATCGCGCGGGGGTGCCCCGACGCTGCGACCATCCGAGCTTGAATCGGGCTGGAACCTATGCAGGAGGTAACGGAATGAGCGAATCGCACCGCCGCAGACCGCGGTGGTCATCGTGGTTGCTCAGTCCGATAACAGTCGGAGGGCTGGTCCTGGGCACAGCGCCCGCGCACGGGTCACCATCGATACCGCCGCGGCCGCAGGACGCGTCGGCGGCTGTCTCGCAGGTGGGCCCGACGATCGTCGATGTCGATGCCCAGCTGGCATACCAGAGCGCGGTGGGCGCCGGAACCGGCATTGCGATCGGTCCCAGCACGGTTCTGACCAACAACCACGTGGTCGCCGGCGCGACCACCCTCACGGTGAGGTCCATCGGCAACGGTCAGACGTTCCCGGCCACGGTGATCGGCTTTGACCGCAACCATGACATCGCGGTACTGCAGCTCGCCGGAGGCGGACTGCAGCCTGCCAACATCGGCAACTCCGACACGGTTACCGTCGGCCAACCGATCGTCTCGATGGGCAACGCCGGTGGTGCCGGCGGAACACCCAGCGCGGTGGAGGGCCGCGTCATCGGATTGAACCAGACCGTATCGGCATCCGACGCGTTGACCGGCAGCACGGAGACGCTGAACGGGTTGATCCAGGTCGACGCGGGAATACGCCCGGGCGACTCCGGTGGGCCCACCGTCAACTCGGCTAACCAGGTGATCGGCCTGAACACCGCCGCGACCGAAAACTTCCACCTGGGCCGCGGGCAAGGTTTCGCGATTCCGATCAATGAGGCGATGGCCATCGCCGGGCAGATTCAGCGGGGTGGGGGGTCCCCGACGGTGCACATCGGTCCGACGGCATTCCTCGGTGTCGGTGTCAACGACGCCGCCGGTGGCGCGGGTGCCGTGGTCAGGCAGGTGATTCCGACCGGTCCTGCCGCCGGTGCGGGGTTCGCCCCGGGAGATGTGATCACCTCGATCAACGGTCAGCCCGTCAACTCGGCTACCACGCTGACGAACATTCTCGATCAGCACCACCCCGGCGAAAGCGTCATGGTGGGGTTGGGGGGTCGCACCGCCAACGTGACTCTGGGGGATGGTCCGCCGGGCTGACCTGTGCACCGCAGCTCACCGGGCTGCGTTCAATTCGTTTGGCGTGCAGATGGTTTGCGATGGCACGCCTCGGGTACGTGTAACATCGTGGACTTGACGAGCGACAGAGACGATCACGTCGAGCACGATCCCGCAGGGGGAAGTCGCGTTGAAGCCGGCGTCGTCGAACATCCCAGTGCCGACGACTTCGCCGACGCCCGCGAACTGCCCGCTGACTCAACCTGGTTCAAACACGCGGTTTTCTACGAGGTGTTGGTCAGGGCTTTCTACGACTCCAACGCTGACGGATTCGGCGACCTGCGTGGCTTGACCGAACGGATCGACTACCTGCAATGGCTGGGCGTCGACTGCATTTGGCTGCCGCCGTTCTACGACTCACCGTTGCGCGATGGCGGCTACGACATCCGCGACTTCTACAAGGTGCTGCCGGAGTTCGGCACCGTCGATGACTTCGTCGAGCTCCTCGACGCTGCGCACCGGCGGGGCATCCGGGTCATCACTGACCTGGTGATGAACCACACGTCGGATTCACACCCGTGGTTCCAGGAGTCGCGCCGCGACCCCGGCGGGCCATACGGCGACTACTACGTGTGGAGCGACAGCAGCGACAAATACGCCGACGCGCGGATCATCTTCGTCGACACCGAAGACTCAAACTGGACGTTTGACCCCGTTCGCCGCCAGTTCTACTGGCACCGGTTCTTCGACCACCAGCCGGATCTGAACTACGACAACCCCGCGGTTCAGGAGGCGATGCTCGACGTCATGCGGTTTTGGCTGGACCTGGGTATCGACGGGTTCCGGCTGGACGCAGTGCCCTACCTGTTCGAACGTGAGGGCACCAACTGCGAGAACCTGCCCGAAACGCACGCGTTCCTCAAGGGCGTCCGCAAGGTCGTCGACGACGAATTCCCGGGTCGGGTGTTGCTTGCCGAGGCAAATCAGTGGCCAAGCGATGTCGTCGAGTATTTCGGCGACCCCGAAACCGGTGGCGATGAATGCCACATGGCATTTCACTTTCCGCTGATGCCGCGCATCTTCATGGCGGTCCGGCGCGAATCGCGTTTCCCGATCTCGGAAATCATGGCGCAGACACCGCCGATCCCGAAGATGGCGCAGTGGGGCATCTTCTTGCGTAATCACGACGAGCTGACCCTGGAAATGGTCACCGACGACGAGCGCGACTACATGTACTCCGAATACGCCAAGGACCCACGGATGAAGGCCAATGTGGGTATCCGCCGCCGACTGGCTCCGCTGCTCGAGAAAGACCCCGACCAGATCGAGCTGTTCACCGCGTTGCTGCTGTCGCTGCCTGGCTCCCCGGTCATCTACTACGGCGACGAGATCGGTATGGGCGATGTCATCTGGCTCGGCGATCGCGATGGGGTGCGCACCCCGATGCAATGGACTCCGGACCGCAACGCCGGCTTTTCCACGGCCAATCCCGGTCGGTTGTACGTGCCACCCAGCCAGGATCCGGTCTACGGTTACCAAACCGTGAACGTAGAGGCCCAACGCGACACCTCGACCTCGCTGCTCAACTGGACGCGCACCATGTTGGCGGTGCGGCGCAGGCACGAGGCATTCGCGCTCGGTACGTTCGAGGAAATGGGTGGATCCAACCCGTCAGTACTGGCCTACGTGCGCGAAGCCGACGACGACGTCGTGCTTTGTGTCAACAATTTGTCGCGTTTCCCGCAGCCCATCGAATTGAACCTCCAGCACTGGAGCGGCTACACGCCTGTCGAACTGACCGGACAAGTCAAGTTCCCGCCCATTGGCCAACTGCCGTACCTACTGACGCTGCCAGGACACGGGTTCTACTGGTTCGAGCTGGCCGAGTCAGAGGAGACGCAATGAACTTGCCGTGGTCTGAATGGCTTCCGCAGCAGCGCTGGTATGCGGGGCGAGGCCGGGAAATCGCCGCCGCGCAGCCGGGCCACGTGGTCGCGTTGCGCGACGGTCTTGACCTGGTACTCGTCGACGTCGCTTACACCGACGGTTCGGCGGAGCGCTATCAGGTGATCGTCAGCTGGGACACTCCGCCGGTCCCCGAGTACACCACCGTCGCCACCATCGGCGCCGACAACGATCACACCGGCTATGACGCACTGTATGACCCGCCGTCGGCGCAATTCCTGCTATCCCTGATCGAGGAGTCCGCGGATCGCTCCGATGTGGCATTCATCAAGGAGCCGCAGGTCACCCTGCCGCTGGACGCGTCGCCACGGGTGTCGGACGCCGAGCAGAGCAACACCAGCGTGATCTTCGAGCGAGACGCCATCCTGAAGGTGTTCCGCCGCGTCAGCGCCGGTGTCAACCCCGATATCGAGCTGAATCGGGTGCTCGGCCGTGCCGGCAACCCGCATGTGGCACGGCTGCTCGGCAGCTACGAGCTGACCACGCAGGGCCCTGATGACAATGCCGGTACCCACTGTCCGCTCGGCATGGTGACCCAGTATGCGGCGAATGCGGCTGAGGGTTGGGCGATGGCCACTGCAAGTGTCCGCGATCTGTTCGCGGAGGGTGACCTGTACGCCCACGAGGTCGGCGGGGACTTCGCCGGCGAGTCGTACCGGCTCGGTGAAGCCGTCGCATCCGTGCACGCCACGCTCGCCGAAGCCCTCGGCACGTCGCTTGCGCCCTTCCCGGTCGACACCATGCTCGCGCGGTTGTCGTCGACGGTTGCGGCGGTGTCCGAGCTCGAGCAGTATGCGGCGACGATCGAGCAGCGTTTCCAGAAGCTGGCGGAGCAGCAGATCACCGTGCAACGGGTGCACGGTGATCTGCACCTCGGGCAGGTGCTGCGCACACCGGAGTCCTGGCTGCTGATCGACTTCGAAGGTGAGCCCGGGCAGCCGCTGGACGAGCGCCGCGCGCCGGATTCGTCGTTGCGGGATGTGGCCGGTGTGCTGCGCTCCTATGACTACGCAGCCTACGGACCGTTGGTCGACCAGTCCGCGGACAAGCAGCTCGCCGCGCGTGCCCGAGAGTGGGTGCAGCGCAACCGTACTGCGTTCTGTGACGGCTACGCGGCCGCATCCGGCATCGACCCTCGTGATTCGGCGCTGCTGCTGGCGGCCTACGAACTGGACAAGGCGGTCTACGAGGCGGGCTATGAGTCTCGGCATCGTCCCGGTTGGTTACCGATTCCGCTGCGATCCATCGCCAAGTTGACGGCTAATTGATTCTCGAGCGGCGATTGAATCGCGCTCGACGGGAGGCGCACGCCGCGGCGGTCTGAAAGCATGTGCTCATGCTGCGTGAGACATTCGACAGTGAGGCGCGGTTGTCGTGGGTGCTGGCAGCGCTGGCCGGCGTGCTGGGTGCGACGGCATTCACCCACTCCGAGGGATACTTCGTGACATTCATGACCGGGAACGCACAACGTGCCGTGCTGGGCTACTTCCGGGGCGACGTGTGGCTGTCGATGACGGCCGGCCTGCTCATGCTGTGCTTCGTCACCGGCGTGGTGGTTGCGTCCGTCTGCAGGCGGCATTTCTGGGTGGCGCATCCACACGGGCCGACCGTGCTCACGACCTTCAGCCTGGTGGCCGCCACGGTGATGGACGTCATCGATGAGGGGTGGGAAGAAAATCTGCTCGACTTCGCGCCAATCATGTTGGTGGTCTTCGGCGTTGGCACTTTGAACACGGCGTTCGTCAAGGATGGCGAGGTGTCGGTGCCGTTGAGTTATGTGACCGGCACACTGGTCAAGATGGGGCAGGGCATCGAACGCCACATCGCGGGCGGAAGTGTGTCGGATTGGCTCGGCTACTTTTTGCTGTTCGCCAGCTTCGTGTTGGGCGCCGCTTTGGGCGGCTGCATCAGCTTGGTGGTCAATGGGACCGGCATGCTGATAGCCGCTTCGGTGGTGTGCGCCTTGACAACCGGATACACCTATTTCCACCAGGACCGTCGCGCCCTGCTGGATTAGCGCCCGTAGAAAAACATCGGCAGCAGCGCCGGGGGTGCGCTGCTGCCGATGTGTCGGAGGGTATGTCAGGTGGCGGCTTGAGCAGCGCTCAGCGTCCGCTGGATGTCGGGCTTCATGGCGACCAGTTGCTGGTTCCAGTAACCCCAGTCATGCGTCCCATTGGGCGGGAAGTTGAACGTGGCGTTGTTGCCGCCCGCGGCCGTGTAGTTGTCGCGGAAGGTTTCGTTGGTGCGCAGCGTGAGACTCTCCAGGAACTTGGCCGGCATGCTGTCGCCACCAAGGTCGTTCGGAGTGCCGTTACCGCAGTAGACCCAGATGCGGGTGTTGTTTTGCACCAGTCGAGGGATCTGGACCATCGGGTCGTTGCGCTTCCACGCCGGATCGCTCGTCGGACCCCACATGTTGGTGGCGTTGTAACCGCCCGCGTCGCCCATCGCCAGACCGATCAGCGTCGGCCACCAGCCCTCGGACGGGTTCAAAAAGCCCGACAGTGATCCCGCGTAGGAGAACTGCTGCGGGTAGTACGCGGCCAGGATCAGCGAGGAGTTACCCGACATCGAAAGACCCACCGCAGCATTACCATTCGGCGAGATACCCCGGTTGGCTTGCAGGTACGTCGGAAGCTCCCTGGTCACAAACGTTTCCCACTTGTACGTCTGGCAGCCGGTTTTGCCGCAGGCCGGCTGGTACCAGTCGCTGTAGAAGCTGGACTGTCCGCCGACCGGCATGATCATCGACAGGCCCGACTGGTAGTACTCCTCGAACGCGGGAGTGTTGATGTCCCAGCCGTTGTAGTCGTCCTGGGCGCGCAACCCGTCGAGCATGTAGACCGCGTGCGGCCCGCCGCCCTGGAACTGCACCTTGATATCGCGGCCCATCGCCGCGGACGGTACTTGCAGATACTCGACCGGCAGGCCCTTCTTGGAGAACGCCCCCACGGTCGCCGAGCCGCCGATAGCACCGACCAGGCCGGCCAGCAAGGCCGCCCCAACAGTCGCGATTGCCAGTCGACGCGGCAAACGCCCCGCCGCGCCGCGCAACTTCTCACCGAACTTCATAGCTCCTACCCATCCCAACTTTCATTTGCCGCATTAGGCGGTCGAATAGCTGTCGGACGCAGTCAAACACAGCGCGCGGCCTACTCCCGTTTGTCGCCGCGGGGTGTGACGTCGCGGTTGGCTAACGATTAAGCCTCGGCGCGGACTCGAAGATAACGATTGTGAATCGTTGGCCCCGGGACCTCGTCAGTAGCCCGGCCGCAATGGAATTCGGCAGGGGGGTAGCCATTTACGGGCGGGCGACTCCTGGGTTAGATAACCAGGCGTCGCAATAGGGTTGACGCAGTGATGATTCCGAGCATCGCAGCCACCACCAACACCGCGATGTCCGCGGGGTGGAACGCAGTGCCGATCAGCATCGCCCGTAACGCGTCGACTTCGTAACTGAGCGGGTTGACCTTGCTCAGCACACGCAGCCATGCAGGCATCACATCGACGGGGTATAGCGCGTTGGACGCGAAGAACAACGGCATCGTGATGGCTTGACCGATGCCCATCAGCCGATCGCGACTGCGGACCAGCCCGGCCAAGGTCATCGACAGGCACGCGAAGAAGGCCGCACCCAACATGACGATGCCCATCGCCCCCAGAATCCGCAGCGGATTGATGGTCAGCCCAACGCCTATCAGATAGGCGAGCGCCAACACGCCGACGACCTGCGCCACCGATCGCACTCCCGCCGCAAAGGATTTACCCGTGATCAGCGCCGATGCCGGCGCAGGCGTCACCGCGAGTTTGGCCAGGATGCCCGCGTCGCGGTCCCAGATGATCTGTATGCCGTAGAAGATCGAGATGAACAGCGCCGACTGCGCAATGATGCCCGGCGACAGGAAGGCCAGATAGGAGACCGATCCGGTGTTGATCACGTGCAAACGGCTGAACGTGGTGCCGAAGATCAACAGCCACAGCGCCGGCTGCACCATCCTGGTGACCAGCTCCGTGCGGTCGTGCTGCAGCTTCTGCAGTTCGACGATCGCGAACGCCCCGACGCGACCCACCGTTGCGACGCAGCGTTGCCAGCCACGGGGGGCGCGGACCAGAGTTACCTCAATGGGGTGTTGGTCAACCGGCACGACGGGCAACCTTTCTGCTGGAACGGATTTCACGGAAAGCCCCAGAAGCTTCTGTCTGCTGCGACAGATCGGATGCCGCGTAGTGCCGGAACACGTCCTCGAGCGTCGCCCCAGGCGACACCGTCGATTTCAACTTCGTGGGCGTTCCGACGGCCCGCAACTCACCGCGATGCATCAACGCCATCCGATCGCAGAGCGCGTCGGCCTCTTCCATGTAGTGGGTGGTCAGCAGAACGGTCATACCGAACTGGGATTGCATGCTCTGCACCTGCCTCCAGACGCCGTCTCGGGCAATGGGATCCAGCCCGACGGTGGGCTCGTCGAGAACCAGCAGTGATGGGCGGTTGACAAGCGCTTGCGCTACCTCGAGCCGGCGCACCATGCCGCCGGAGTAGGTCCCCGCCAGCCGGTTGGCCACGTCGAGTAGCTCCATCGCGGCCAGCGCCTGCTCGACGCGTTCAGCGCGCTGGTTGCTGGGCACGCCATATAGCCGCGCGAACCACTCCACGTTCTGTTTGCCCGTTAGTGCGGGCTCGACTGAAAGCTGTTGTGGCACATAGCCGATATTGCTTCGGATGTCGGCTGTCTGGTGACGTGAGTCCAACCCGAAGATGCGCAGCTGACCGTGCTGGACCGGCGTCAGCGTGGTGAGCATGCGCACCAACGTCGTTTTACCGGCCCCGTTGGGCCCGAGCAGGCCCATGGTCTCACCGGGCCGCACCTGCAGCGTCACGTCATCGACGGCGGTGAACTTGCCGTAGCGATAGGTCAGGTGCTGGCAGTCGATCGCCGGGGGTAGCAATTCGCTCATGATCGGCGCTCCTGGAGTAGTCGTGTCATCGTGTCGAGAACCTCCAATCCCTTTGCCAGAGAATCGATTTGGTCGTCGTCTAGTTCGGCTAGTACATCGGATAGCAGCGCTCGACGCGCGGCCCTGGATGCGTCGACGATCTGCTGGGTGGGCTCGGCGAGTGTCAGTTCGCCGACACGGCGGTCGGTGGCACCGACGCTGCGGGTGAGGAAGCCGCCGGATACCAGCTTGGAGACCAGCGTCGAGGCGGTGTTGGCCACCAATCCGAGTTCGGCAGCGGCGGCGCTGACCGATATCCCCGGCCGGCGACCCACCAACCAGAGCAGCTCCGATTGCGACTCAGTGAGTCGCGCGGAATCGAGACCTCGGCCGACGGACCTTCGAAGTTGGCGGCGAAATCTCCCGACAATCCGGAAAACTTCGGCTGCTAAATCGGTGCTTACCTGCACCTACCCAACAATACCTCTGTTTAGGAGCTAAATATGTGGGCGGGCTGTGGGGTGGTTATGGATACATACGCGGGCTATCGGTCGAGGCGGTGCAGGACGACGTCGGTCAGCTGACCGACGTCCACGCTCGCGGTCATGTACGTGCCGACCGGTTGGCGGCGGCGATCCGTCGGCGACCCGGGATTGAGCAGCCGCAGCCCGGTACTTGTCGTGGTGTCCCACGGGATATGACTGTGACCGAAGACCAGCACATCGCTGTCGGGGTAGCGCCGCGACATCCGTGCCTCGCGGCCGGCCGCGCCACCCGTTTCGTGCACCACCGTGAAGTGCAGCCCTTCCAGCAGCACGTCCGCGCGCTCCGGCAGCCGCGATCGCAGTACTGGTCCGTCGTTGTTTCCCCAGCACGCCACCAGCCGCGCGGATTTCGCCGTCATGTTGTCCAGCAATTCGGGTGTCACCCAGTCACCGGCATGGAAGACGACATCGGCCTGTGCCACCTCTTCCCACACCTGCGCGGGTAGATCGCGGGCGCGCCGTGGGACATGCGTGTCCGCGAGTAGCAGCAGCCTCATCTGGTCATCTTGCAACAGACATGGCCGCTAACTCCGTTTACTGGGCGAGAAAGCGGAGGAGTGCCAGGCTTCTTCGCCCCAGCAGGTTTTCTCGCCGGACGGGCATTCACCGGTACCCGCGGCGGGGTCGCCGCGACACCGGCACTATCGTCTCCACTCAAGCAGAGGAGAACACTATGCGCACCTTCGAGTCAGTTGCCGACCTCGCCGCCGCCCAGGGGCAGGCCATCGGACAGAGCGACTGGGTGACCATCACCCAGGAAGACGTCAACCTCTTCGCCGATGCGACGGGTGATCACCAATGGATTCACGTGGATCCGGAGCGGGCGGCGAAAGGTCCGTTCGGCAAGACCATCGCCCATGGCTTCATGACGCTGGCTCTGCTGCCTCGGCTCCAGCACGAGATGTACACGGTCAACGGCATCAAGCTGGCCGTCAACTACGGCCTGAACAAAGTCCGCTTCCCCGCACCGGTGCCGGTCGGGTCAAAGGTTCGCGCGCAGAGCTCCTTGGTCGGTGTCGATGACCTGGGCAACGGTGCGGTGCAGGCGACGGTATCGACCACCGTGGAGATCGAAGGGTCGGCCAAGCCGGCGTGCGTGGCAGAAAGCATCGTCCGCTACATCTCGTAGGCTCAGTCCGTGGACGCTGAACTGGCATCCTGGCTGGCCGCCGGAAAGCACTTCGACTACCTCGGCTTCGACATCTTCTTCCAGATGGAAGGCAGTGGACCTCCGCTGCTGCTGATCCACGGTTACCCGTTCAACTCCTTCGACTGGGCGCCGATCTGGCCAACACTGACGCAGCGGTTCACCGTCATCGCGCCGGACATGATGGGCATGGGCTTCTCCGCGAAGCCCGTCGCGTACGAATACTCGGTGCACGACCACGCCGACATGCACGAGGCGCTGCTGGCCCACCTGGGCATCGACAACGCGCACATCCTGGCCCACGACATCGGCGACTCCGTGGGCCAGGAACTGTTGGCCCGTCACGAGTTTGGTCAGCCTGCCTATGGTGCGTTGAGCATCGACTCAATCACCTGGCTCAACGGCGGCATGTTCGTCGAGACCTACACGCCGCGGGCGGCGCAGAAGCTGATGTCGGCAACTCCGTTGGGCGACATCTTGAGTCCCATGCAGAACAGCCCGTTGTCTCGTCGGCTGCTCGAGCCGACGCTGCGCGAGATGTTCGGCCCGAACACCAAACCGACACGGCACATGATGGACGTGTTCAACCAGATCCTCGATTACAACGACGGCCGCCGGGTGCTGCACAAGGTCGGTCGCTTCATCGGCAACCGCTATACGCATCGAAATCGTTGGGTGCGGGCCATGCGGCAGACCAAGGTTCCGATGCGGCTGATCGACGGCCCGGTCGACCCGAACTCCGGTGCGCACATGGCCCGTCGCTACGCCGAGGTGATACCCCACCCCGACGTGGTGATGCTCGCCGACGACATCGGGCATTGGCCGCAACTCGAAGCACCCGATGCCGTGCTGACCCACTTTCTGGCCCACATCGACCGCGTCACCGCCGTTAGCTAGAACTCGGCGACTGCGTGCTCCAGGCGCTCGGCCAACCTTGCCTGCGCCTCGGCGCGCCGGGTGGGCAGATGCTGCGACGGGAAAGCCGTTGACACGGGCTGGTATTCGCGCAGGGTACGGCGGGCGACAGTCATCTTGTGCAGCTCGGTGGCCCCGTCGGCGATCCCCAGCGACTCGGCGGCGATCATCATCTTGATGAACGGCATCTCGTTGGAGACCCCGAGCGCCCCGTGCAGGTGCATGGCACGCTGCACGACGTCGTGCAGCACCTGCGGCATCGCCACCTTGACCGCCGCGATGTCGCGGCGCACCTTCTGGTAGTCGTGATGCTTGTCGATCAGCCACGCGGTACGGAGCACCAGCAATCGGAACTGCTCGATCTGAATCCAGCTGTCGGCGACCTTTTCCTGGGTCATCTGGAAATTCGACAGCGGACCGCTTCGGGTTTGGCGTGACACCGCCCGCTCACACATCATGTCGAAGGCCCGTCGGGCCAAGGCGATGGTGCGCATGGCGTGATGAATGCGGCCGCCGCCGAGCCGCGTCTGCGCGATCGCGAATGCCTGCCCTTCGCCGCCGAGGATGTGGTCGGCCGGCACCCGGACGTCGGTATAGCGGACGTAACCATGGGTGGCGTGTGAATCGGTGCCGACCCCTACGTTGCGAATGATCTCGATGCCCGGTGTGTCGGCGGGGACGATGAACAGCGACATCTTGTCCCGGGTACGGGCGTCGGGGTTGGTGACTGCCATGACGATGAAAAAGGTGGCGTGTCTGGCGTTGGTGGAAAACCATTTCTCGCCGTTGATGACCCATGTGTCGTTGTCGCGCTCGGCACGGGTGACGAACAGACCCGGGTCCGAACCGCCCTGCGGCTCGGTCATGGAATAGCAGGAGGTGATTTCACCGTCGAGCAGCGGCTGCAGGTAGCGGGCTTTCTGCTCCGCGGTGCCGAACATGGCGAGGATCTCGGCGTTGCCCGAGTCGGGTGCTTGGCAGCCGAACACCGACGGGGCCCAGCGGGACCGGCCGAGTATTTCGTTGAGCAGCGCCAGCTTGACCTGGCCGTAACCTTGGCCGCCGAGTTCAGGTCGCAGATGTGCAGCCCAGAGTCCCTGTTCCCTGACCTGCTGCTGCAGGGGTCGCAGGATCGCCATCGTCTCTGCGTTCTTCTTGTCGTAGGGATCGAGTGCGACCAGGTCGAGCGGCTCGAGCTCGTTGACCATGAACTCTTCGACCCAGTCCAGCTTTTCCTGGTATTCGGGCTCTGTTTCGAAGTCCCACACGGTTGGCATCTCCCTGGCATCGATCTCACTCAGACGCTACCGCCAACACCCGGTGTCGAAACGGGGATGACTAATCTGGCTACTGATGACGATCAACGCACTTCCCGCAAAAAGGGCCGACATCAGCGAGCTATCGCACGTCCTCGGTCGCGCGTTCTATGACGACCCGGTTTCGATGTGGATCATGCCCGACGACAGAACACGGGCGGCGCACCTGCGGCAATTTTTCGGGACGGTGACCCGGCATCATCACCTCGCCGGTGGCGGTGTGGAAGTGGCCAGCGACGCATCGGCTATCGGCGCGGCAGCGCTGTGGGATCCGCCGGGACGGTGGAAGCACTCGCTGCGAGAACAACTGATGATGATGCCGTCGTTCATCCGCGGTTTCGGATTGCGGATGACAGTCGGACGCAAACTCAACGAACTGCTCGAGCGAATGAAGCAGCAACACCCCGAGGAGCCGCACTGGTATCTGGCCGTCATCGGAAGTGACACCGCTGTGCGTGGTAAAGGCTTCGGGCAGGTGCTGATGCGTTCGAGGCTCGACCGCGTCGACGCCGAGCACGCGCCTGCCTACTTGGAGTCGAGCAAGCCCGAGAACGTGCCTTACTACCAGCGCTTCGGCTTTGAAGTGACCGGCGAAATCGTATTGCCCGATGGCGGTCCGACGCTGTGGCCGATGTGGCGGCCGCCGCGCTGAGACGCAGCAAAGCCGTTCACGGCCAATCTCGCCAGAATTACCCAGTATGGCGGTTGTATGGCAAAACACCCCGACACCCCGCCATGAACCACGGTCTGTGCGGGGCCTGCCTCGGACGGGAACGGTCGTGAGCCGCCGCGTTATCCGGGTCGGTCCCACGTTTGGCGGTTCGGGCCTGATTTCTAGCCTTCCTCGGGCCAGCCACCGGTCGCATCGAGGCCATCCCCGTCGTCCCACATCTCCTGACGTCTGTAGCGGGGGCGGATGATGCGCCGTCGCAGCTCCAGCAGCAGCTCCTCAGTGGAGGCGCGGGAGAGCGCGTGGGTGATGTCGTCGGAAACCGCTTCCGCGGTGTAGGCGTGGGTTCGAGGGGTGGGCGCGCTGGGACGCAGCTTGACCACCAACTCTTTGGGTTCTCCGCCGGCGAGGACGGTGTCGATGCTGCCGGGTGCCCAGCCGAGCTTGTTTTCCAGCATGGCGTAGGTGCCCGGGCTGGCCTTGCGCACACCATTCTCGATGTCAGAGAGGGTGCGCACGGTGAACTGCAGGCTGCTGGCGAAGTCGGTGCGGTTGCGGTAGCCCAGCGCGACGCGCCGGCTCACGATGTGGTGGCCGAGTCGTTCCAGGGAATGTCGGTCCATGAGGCGATCATGGCGCATCGCGGGCGGCAATGTCGAAGCACAACACGCAATTTTTTCTACTTGTTACACAAAAAGTGGAAACTATTGCCGTGGCACTCCCGCTAGGTCGGCTCTGACCTGGGTAATCGTGTCCCAGAACAGTTCCTCCACCTTCTCCCGCGACACGCCCACCACCTCCACCTTCGGCACGCCCGCCAGTTCGCGGCGCACCAGCTTGGCCTCGGGTAGCGCCTCGCCGGTCCACCATTCCTGGCGGATGTCGAAGTCATCGAAGCGCTCACCCTCGCGGGTGTGCCGCAGCTGACCTCGGCGCTTGCTGGCAGGCACGCGCGCCCACCACGCCGCCCGCCAGTACGGGCCGTCGTAGGCTCCCGGCGGGGCACCGGTCTGCCATTCTTCGACGTTAACGGGTTCGGTTGGGTGCCATACCGTTGTAGTCGCGGACGAACTCGTGTGCCTGGTCGCGGTCGAGGTAGACCCGTTCGATGCGGTAGGTGTCGCCGCTGCCCGCGGTGACCACGTACACCGTCGCCATCGCCGCCTCCTGCGCCGCCTAGTCGGGTGCAGCTCAGTCTCCCACCAACTTCGAGGCCACGTTTCACAAACTGGCTGATTACCGGGCGGCACCGGGCGTAACCGCGCCGGGGGCCATCAGCGGCCTTCCTCTGTGAGTGGAATCACTCGGAAATATCTTCCGGATTATTGACACAATCTCTGTTAGTTTCCTACTGTTGCAAGCACGCCGAACCGTGCCCTGGACGCGGCCGCCGGGGGGAGCCAGGCGCGGTTCGGCGCCGTCGTCAACGATCACCACGCAACTAAGGGAAAACCGCCATGAAGAAGATGATCGTCGGCGGCCTAGCCGCCTTCGCCGCCGCACTCGGCATCGCCGCAGCGGGACCAGCCCACGCCGACCCGGCCCTCCCGGCTTCATGCGTCACACCCGACAGACAACCATGCGCCCCTGCGCCGGCCGGCTGCGTCAACCCTGACAACAGCCTGCCCTGCTCATCCAGCCTGCCCGATGTCAACGCGGCGATCCGGCGGGAACTGCAGCAGGTCCTGCCGGGGCTACTCGGACACTGACACAAACGGCGCCCGGCCGCAGTGCAGGGCGCAAAGCGCCCCAGGCCGCATAGCTGCCCCGGGGGGTTGCGAGGGGGCGAGGTCAGGAACTCATCCAGGCCTCGCCAGGCCAGCTGAAAGGAACGAAGGTAGATGGCATTGTTCAGCAAACTGCACTGGCACACGATGGCCAGCGCGGTGTGGAGGTTCGGGACGGACCCGGACTTGCCACGGGAAGCGACGCTCGGCATGGCGCGCGAGCTGGCGGTGAAGTTCGCGCTGGACAACCGCAACTTCAAAGCCTGTGACTTTTTGAACCGCTGCGGGATCGAAGGGTCGGACCAGGACCGGACGTACACCGCCGTCCAGCTGCAGCTCGCGCTGCACCAGCAGACCGACGTACCGGTAGGGAAAACCGAAACACGAAACTAACCAGCCGCTAATGGCCTGGTGGGTACGCCGCGAACAATGGCCAGCCGCAGCTGCGGCAGCTGCAACTGAGCATCGACCAGTTGTGCCGCGAGAACGCGGCGCTTAAGGAACGCATCGAACAAAAGGAGTGGGAGCGCTGATGCCAGGAGCCATCTTGCGGGCCGGAGACCGCGTGCATCTGCGCCGTAACCGAACCGAACACGGTCTGATCGAACTTTGCCGTTGGTGGCAGGGCGAGCCGTTCTACAAGGTGCGTTGGCCGGACGGCAGGCGCAGTCAGCACAGCGCCAAGGAGCTGGTCCCGGCGAGCAGGAGTTGGCGGTGAGCGAGGTCATCCGCTAGGCGCCCGACCCTTGGGGAGTTGCGAGGCGGCGGGGTCAGGAACTCATCCCGTCTACGAGGACCGACTGGACCAGTACAACCGGCATTTCGAGGTGCTCAGGCTCGAACCCCGTCCGGGTCACGACATCGGCTCGGCGGGCGACCGTCATCTGCTGCCCAGCCTGGAACGGATGACCATTCGGAAGCTGCTGGACCGTCAATGATCCTCGACTTCAACATAATTGGACCGGCAGAGGGCCGGACCGAAGATAGGAGATGGTATGCCGCACAGGCTAACCCCTCGCGAGCGTGAGATCGCCGGGCTGATCGCCCAAGGGCTGTCTGGTCCGGAAATTGCGCGCCGACTGGTGCTCTCGATCCGTACCGTCGAGGGCCACGTCTACCGTGCCCGCACCAAGCTCGGTGCCCCGACCCGGCACGACCTGGCCAGGGTGGTGGCGGACAGCGTGTCTCCGCGCAGGCCGTGTCCCGACTGTCCGCTCGTGAATTGTGACCGATGATCAACGAAAGGAAGGACCGAACGATGAGCGACATCTGTGGTCTCACGTGGAACCCCGGCGAATGGCCGTACACGGCGATCTGCATCGAGCCGCCCGGGCATCCCGGGAACCACCGCACCAAGTCCGGGCGCGAGCTGCCAGTGGAGACGAACTCCACGGTGCGCCGGTTCCTGCTGGACCGGGTGGTCGACGTCTACACCCTCAAAGTCAGCGGCGGCTGCCCCCTGAATTTCTGACGGCGACGATGCGGGCCGACCTGGTTGTGTCGTGCAGCGTAGCCCGGAATTGCATTGCCCGATAAGGCCATCCGTCCGCAGTGTTCCACTGTGAGACCACCAGGCCGACGCCGCCGGCGACGTCGAGCTTCGAACCCGGCAGGACGTATCCGCCGTAGAGTTGCGCGACCCGGTTTTTGGCATGATCTTCGGCGTCCCATGCGCAGCCGACGACGGGCATCTGCAACGCCGCATCGTGCACAGCGGTGGGGGATTCGATGACCCGGTACCCCAGTGCGTATTTCGAGGACAGGAATCCGCCCAGGACCCACTTGTCTTTTGCCAACCGCCGCAGCGACAGCTCGCCCCAGTTTTCGCCGTCGGGCGTCAGCGGGGTCGGCTCCTTCCCCCACGACCACCGGCCGGCGGCTCGTCCCCACCCGGAGTAATGGCTGAGATCGCCGATGTTCTCCGGACGGACCCGCCGCAGGATAATTCCCTTGTCGCGCTGAAAGCCGGTGGAAATTATGTAGATCCAGCCGCCGACCGGGTCGTAATCCCACGACCAGCACTGCGCGTGACCGTTGTGCAGTGCGGCCGGGAACTTCGCGTCATCACCCAGGTGCCGCCACGAGATACCGCTGTCGTCCGAGCTCCAGATCTCGGTCCACACCACGTTGCCGAAACCCCGGTTGACGATCGCGTGCAGGTAGAGCGTGTCGCCCACCCGCAGTAGGTCGGACGGAATCACCGTGCTGATGCCGCGGCGCGGCCTGCCGGACCGGACGGTGCGATGGGTGTAGCGCCACAGCTGGTGTGCGTACTCGGGATCGGCACCCCCGGCGCGCTGATAGGTGATCGGGCGATGGGCGTCGCCGGTGCCGATGAGGATCACCGGTGAGCGCCAGTCGCCCTGGCCGACACTGTTGCCCGAGAAGGTATCTCCGAACACCGATACCAGCGTCCCGTTGGGCGCGGCTATCGACGCGCCCAAGTCCGTGCATGTCACACCCCATCGGTCGGTGATGCCGGGGCCGGTGATGTCGGCCAGCTTGCCGTCTTTGCGACGCGCGGTAGCCAATGCCGTCAGCCCGACCACGGCGTGACCGGGCGTTCGCGGCGCCGGCCGTCGACGATGACGTCCACCCGCTCGTCGAAAAACGCGACGTCGGTCGGTGACCGGTTCGGCTTCACGGAGCGGCTGGTGATAGGTCCACGCCACATCTGCGGGCCCGTCGGGCACCGAGAAGTACGACGCGCGGCCCTTGTACGCGCAGTAGCTGACGGTGTCGGTCGGTTCGAGATCCACCACGACATCGGCAGGCGGCAGGTAGAAGCGGACGGGCAGCAATGTCTCGAACAACAGCAGCGGCTGTGCTGACTCGGCCAGCAGCCTGCCTTTCCACTCGACCCGGACGTGCCGCGTGCTGGCGAGGACGTCGATTCGTTTGAACGGGTCGTGCGGGTGGGTGGCGACCGGCTCGTCTTCTTCGCGCCACTCGAACGCGCTGAAGTCGAACATGACGTACCCGGTCAGGTCCGCATCGTCCGGCCGGAAGGCCGCCGACGCGCGCCTGACCCCATCGACCGCGACGTCGAACGTCTCTCCGGTACAGCTATGCGCGCTGAACGGGTTGGTCGGGACGAGGACCGGCGAGTCGGCGAGGTCGTCAACCCTGCCCCCCGATTCCAGCCGGGCGGAGACATCCCGCTCCGGCACCGCATATGTCGGGACCACCCGCCGCGGCTCCCAGACCAGCAGCCCGTCAACAGTGTCGGCAACGAGCGCTTCGTCCAGGTAAGTCCGAAGGCGCTTGGCGGTGGGTTCGTAGCGCAGCGACGGCAGCGCGCCGCCGAGCAGATCTCGCATTCTGGTGCCCATGGCACCATCATCTCCCCGCGGCTAGGGCGTGGCGGTGTGCACTGACTCAACCGTGTACAGGTGCGGCTCGTAGGCGTTTGCCAGTTCGGCACACAGCGCCATGTGTTGCTGTGCCGTGCTGTTCTGCAGCATCGCCTCGAAGGACTCCGCGCTGCGCCATTGCGCGTAGTTGACGACTCGGGTGCCGTCGGTGCTGAGGTGAATGTTCGCCGAGATGAACCCGTCGATGTGCTGCATCACGTCCTCGGTGGCTGCCGTCAAAAGGTCGGCGAGTTGTCGTGCCCGTTCGGGTTCCACGGTGAACACGTTGATCAGCGTCGCGTGGTCTGCGTGTTCGGTGATCACGGTCATGATCGCTCCTATGTCAGGTTCCTGACAAGAGCCTATCACTGATGTAAGGTTCCTGTCATGCAATGGTCCGAGACGGAGCGTTCGGTCGGCTATCTGGTCAAGCGGGTCCAACAAGGGCTGCGGCGGCGCTGTGACGCCGCGCTGAAGCCGACCGGGTTGTCGATGGCGCAGTACGCGGCGTTGCGCGCGCTCGCTGAACATCCAGATGCCTCGGCCGCCGAGCTGGCACGGCTGTGCTTCGTGACGCGCCAGTCGTTACAGGGCGTGCTGACCGGTTTGCGTACGGCGGGACTGGTGGAAACCGTCGATGCTCCGCCGCGCGGCAGAGCCCGGTCGTTGGCGCTGACCCGCCGAGGATCGCGGCAACTCAAGGCCGCCGATGACGCGGTGTTCGGAGTCCAAGCGGTGATGCTGCAAGGCATTTCGCCAACCACACAGCGAAGCGTTGCGGAGGCTCTGATCCAGTGTGCTGAGAATGTCGAAGGCGTGTGACTGGTGTGGCTATGGGCTACTGCGCCAGGCGTTGATACCGATCACGATCATCCGTAGCTGTTTGGCCGCGGTTCGCCGGATCTCTTCGAGCGCCTCAGCGGATTGGGCGTCCTCAAGCGCCTCGGCGATGACGATCATCGAGTTGACGAAGAGGGTCGCCAGCACGTTGAGATCCTCGGTGCTCCAGGCGTTGAGCCCCGGGAACCGCGCGAGATCGGTGGCCAGCTCCGAGGTGAGGAGTCGAAACTCGGTGCGGATGGCATAACGCAACACGGTGACGCCACTGGAGCGTTCGCGCCCGATGAAACGCCAATGCTCACGACGCTCGGTGACGCTTGCCACAACGATTTCGACGGACGACTCGATCACCCGGTTCGGGTCAAGCTTGCCGGCGCGGGCGCCGCGCAGCATGTCGCGCAGGGTTCGAAACGACTCGTCGATCAGGACCAGCCCAAGGGCCTCCATCGATTCGAAGTGACGGTAGAACGCCCCAGGGACAATCCCGGCTTCCCGAGTCACCTCGCGCAGGCTCAGGCCGCTGAAACCGCGGTCGTCGAGCAGTTTGAGAGCCGCGGCGACGATAGCCCGCCGGGTCGCCTCTTTGCGCTCCTCGCGGGACGGTCCTTCGCGTGTACGCCCGCGACCCGAGCGGTGCGGGCGTGAACTAGGCGTACGACTGTTCACTATGTGAACGCTATCACAGACCTGCGGAAATCCTTGACGAGCAGGACCATGTGCCTGCACGGTATACATATGTTCACGCAAACTTTGAAGGAGCGGGTACTGGGTTCCGACCTGGTCGGCCTGCTTACCGGCCCGCACGGCGTCGACCGGTACACCGAACTGCTGGCCCCCACCTGGACGCGTGGCGAGGGCCGCGCGAAGGTCGTGGATGTGCGGCGGACCACCCCGCGCAGCGTCACCCTGGTGCTGGCGCCCAACGACGCATTCACCGACACCGGTCGCACACTGAGTGCGGGACAGTACGTCAACCTCACCGTCGAGATCGACGGCCGTCGGCACACCCGCTGCTACTCACCGGCCAATGCCGAGGGCACCTCGCATCTCGAGCTGACGATCGGACAGCACGACGGCGGGCTGGTCTCGACATTTCTGTACGAGCGAGCCCGGCGCGGGATGGTGGTCGGGCTTGCCGGCGTCGGCGGCGACTTCGTCTTGCCGACGCAACGACCCCACCGGATTCTGTTCGTCTCCGGTGGTAGCGGCATCACGCCCGTCATGGCGATGCTGCGCACGCTGGTCAACGAAGGCCACACCGGCGAAATCGCGTTCGTGCATTACGCGCGCAACCCCGCCGAGGCCTGCTATCGCGACGAGCTCGTCGACATGACGGGTGTGCGGGTGCTGCATGGCTATACCCGCTCAGCCGGCGGCGATCTCGAAGGCCGATTCGGGCCCAAACACCTGGCAGCGGCGATGCCGTCGCCGGATGCCGTATTCGTTTGCGGCCCTGCGGCTTTAGTCGAAGCCGTCCGAGAGCACTGCCAGAACGTGCACTCGGAGAGCTTCGTGGCGCCGACGCTCGAGCTGCCCGCGGAACCGTCGGGCGGACGAGTGACGTTCGCGGACAGCGGCGTTGAGGTGGTTGATGACGGCCGCTCGCTGCTCGAGCAAGCCGAATCGGCCGGTCTCACCCCGGAGAGCGGATGCCGGATGGGCATCTGCCATACCTGCACGCGCCGCAAAGCCTGCGGCGTCGTGCGCAACCTGACCACCGGCGCGGTGTCGACCGCACCCGACGAGGACGTGCAGATCTGTGTGTCGGTTCCCGTCGGCGACGTCGACATCGCCCTCTAGAGAAGCTGGAGAACTTCATGTCACAGCCCAAGATTGCCCTGACGCCCGAGCAGGCCGATGCGTTCGGCCGTGAACTCGACGCCATCAAGGAACGCGTGATGGCCGATCTCGGCCAGCGCGACGCCGACTACATCCGTCGCGTCATCAAGACGCAGCGCGCACTCGAAGTGAGTGGCCGCGCCCTGCTGTTCGCCGGGATCCTGCCGCCGGCCTGGCTGGCGGGCACCGCGATGCTCGGAGTGGCAAAGATCCTCGACAACATGGAGATCGGCCACAACATCATGCACGGCCAGTACGACTGGATGCGTGACCCAAACATCCGCGGCCGCGACTTCGAATGGGACACCGCGTGCCCGGCCGATCAATGGCGGCACTCGCACAACTACATGCACCACACCCACACCAACATCGTGGGCATGGACCGCGACATCGGCTATGGCATCCTGCGGATGAGCGGGGACCAGCCGTGGAAGCCCTACTTCTGGGGCAACCCCCTCTACGCGTTCCTGCTGATGGTGCTGTTCCAATACGGGGTCGCGTTGCACGAACTGGAAACCGATCGCATCCGCTCCGGCGAGATCCGAGTGGCCGACAAACGCGAAGTTCTGCAAGATATTTGGCGCAAGACCCGCAAGCAGATGCTGAAGGACTACGTCGCCTTCCCGCTGCTGGCCGGACCGTTCGCCCCGTTCGTGTTCGCCGGCAATCTGTCGGCGAACCTGATCCGCAACGTCTGGTCGTACATGATCATCTTCTGCGGCCACTTCCCGGATGGCACACAGGAATTCACCGTCGAAGAGACCCAAGACGAGTCACGCGGGATGTGGTATTTCCGCCAGATTCTCGGTTCGGCGAACCTCACTGGCGGCAAGCTCTTTCACTTGCTGTCCGGTAACTTGTCGCACCAGATCGAACACCACCTGTACCCGGACATGCCGGCCCGCCGCTACGCGGAGATCGCCCCGGAGGTGCAAGAGATCTGCCGGCGCTACGGCATTCCGTACAACTCGGGCTCGCTGCCGCGACAGTTCGCCACCGTCGTGCGCAAGATCGTCAAACTGGCGCTCCCGCCGAGGGATCGCGGCATCGAGTCGAAGCGCGCTGATGAGCGGGTCGCCGCCTGAATGCAGCGAGTGGCTACGAGCTGGGGAGATCATCACCCCAGCTCGTAGGACTCCTTCGACACTCGGAAGAAGTGCCCGGTGCTGACGTCGGTGCATTTCACGGCGGCCTGCTCGCTCCTGCAGGCGATCGCACCCGCTGAAAGCGGTTGGTCGTAACTCACCGGATCGGAGGCCGCCAAGGTGCCTGGACCGTAGCCCACAATCGGCAACTGGCCCCGCATGAGAACGACGGTGCTGGTGGCGTCGGCCCGGCCCTCCGGGGGCGGCCGCGGTGGCACCCAGCTCTGGTTAACGATGTCGCACTGCACGAAATTCTTACCGAGCCCGAGTTTGTCTGTTGGAGGGTAGTTGACCAGGTTGCAGGAGATATCTCCAGACGGCGACTGGAACTGCTCGGAGTAGGGGTTGGCCTGCGCGCTTCCTGCCGAGCCGATCGCTGCCGCGCCGACTATCGCGCACGCCCCCGCAATCATTCCGATTTTGCGGTGAATGACCACTCTTTGTGTATATCCCCGACCAGTTTCGCGTCCATTGCTAAATTGTCACGCCATGGTTACCCTCCCCTCACTCGATGGCGTCGAGCACCAGTTCATCGATGTGGGCGGTGGCGTCACGATTCACGTCGCCGACGCCGGACCCGCCGACGGTCCGCCGGTGATGCTGGTGCACGGCTTCCCGGAAAACTGGTGGGAGTGGCACGAGCTGATCGGCCCGCTGGCCGCCGACGGCTACCGGGTACTGTGCCCCGACCTGCGCGGCGCGGGATGGAGTTCGGCGCCGCGCTCGCGCTATCTGAAGAACGAGATGGCCGACGACCTGGCGGCCGTGCTGGACTGGCTGGACGTCGGGCCGGTGAAGCTGGTGGCCCACGACTGGGGTGGGCCGGTCGCGTTCATCATGATGCTGCGCCATCCGGCGAAGGTGACCGGGTTCTTCGGACTCAATACCGCCGCGCCCTACGTGCAGCGCGATCTCTCGTCGGTTCGCAACATCTGGCGGTTCTGGTACCAGATCCCGATGTTGCTGCCGGTGATCGGGCCGCGCCTGATCGCAGATCCCAAGGCCCGCTACTTCAAGATGCTGGCGTCGTGGGTCGGCGGCGGATTCAACGTGCCCGAGGAAGACATCCGTATGTACGTCGAGTGCATGCGCCAGCCCGGGCACGCGGTAGCCGGGTCGCGGTGGTATCGCACCTTTCAGAGCACGGAGATGCTGCGCTGGCTGCGCGGCGAATTCGACGACGTTCCAGTCGGGGTCCCGGTCCGCTGGCTGAGTGGCACCCAAGATCCGGTGCTCACACCGGATCTACTGGGCGGATATGCGGAGCACATAAGCGATTTTGAGGTCGAGCTGGTCGACGGCGTCGGGCACTGGATCGTCGAGCAGCGCCCCGATCTGGTGCTGGACCGGCTGCGCGCCTTCCTGAAGATTTGAGCTGGTTCTAGCGCCGATACCCAAGCAGAGCAACGGAGGCGTGCACGGCGGGCTCGACGATCTCGCGCATGCTGTGCCCGTCCTCGACGGCGAGCGCTGTCAGTTCCCGCAGGCCGCCGACCAGGATCACCGCCGAGGGTCGCGTCAATGGCGGCAGGCCGGCCTGTTGAAACCCCGCGCTGCCGCTGAGGTTGACCAACAGACTGGTCAACAGCTGCAGGCCGCGACGCTGGAACGGTCGCGCCGCCGCGTCCAGAGACGGCATTTCACGGATCCAGCTCAACGTGATAGCCGGTCGGGCTTCGATGTGGCCGACGTAGGCTTCCACGGCCTGGCGAATCTGAGCCTGCCAGTCCGCGTCCGGATCGACGGCGTCGCGGATCTCCTTCGCCAGGTTGTCGACATCGAGATGCAACAGCTCGAGAAAGCACTGCTCTTTACTCTCGAACTGGTCGTAGAACGTGCGCTTCGACGTGCGGGCGTGACGGACGATGTCGGCGACGGTGGAGGCGCGGTATCCGCGCTCGGTTATCGAGGCCGCCAGACCGTCGAGCAGGCGGCGTCGGAACGGGTCGACGTCGGTCGGCTCGACCGAAGCTGCATCGTCAGCCACGGTTGTCGCCACGTCGCCTCCTTCTGACGGATAAAAGCCGAATCAGCTCTTGCCAGCGCTTGGTACCACAGGGTACCGTACCCCATATAGGCCGTGGTACGGCGCAGTACCATATTGATTGTTGGGAGGTGCACGGGGATGAGCACCATCGACACACCAGCGGCCCCGGCGCCGCCCGTCGTCAAATTGCCCCCGGCGTCGCGGATCCCAAAGGCTCTGCAGGGGGCCGCATTTTCTATCTCGCGGCGGTGGATTATGCGACAGATGGCGCGCCGCTACGGCGATGTCTTCATGCTCAGCGTCCCGGTCTACGGCCGTATCGTGGTGGTGGCGCATCCGCAACTGGCCAAGCAGATTTTCACCACCAGCCCGGAGGTGCTCGGCAACATCCGGCCCAACCTGAGCCGGCTACTCGGGTCGGGCTCGGTTTTCGCGCTCGACGGCGACGAGCACAGACAGCGGCGCCGGCTGTTAGCTCCGCCGTTCCACGGCAAGAGCATTAAGAACTACGAGAACATCATCGAAGAAGAGACGCTGCGCGAAATCG
Organism: uncultured Actinomycetota bacterium; assembly: GCA_963751315.1. Classification (GTDB taxonomy): domain Bacteria; phylum Actinomycetota; class Actinomycetes; order Mycobacteriales; family Mycobacteriaceae; genus Mycobacterium. The sequence goes on from CAVVUH010000017.1 coordinate 106,166, forward strand.
CCGACTGGCCGGAGGGCGAGACATTCGCCACGCTGCCGTCGACGATGCGGATCACGCTCAATGCCATCCTGCGCGCAGTCTTCGGGGCCGAAGGCGCCGAGCTCGATCAGCTGCGCCGGATCCTCCCGCCATGGGTCACCCTGGGCTCGCGGCTGGCGATACTGCCCAAGCCGAAGCGAACCTACGGCCGTTACTCTCCGTGGGGCCGGATGGCGGAGTGGCGGCGCCAATTCGACGCCATTCTCGACAAGCTCATCGAAGACGAGCGCGCTGACCCGAATTTCGAGGATCGCACCGATGTGCTGGCGGTGATGTTGCGTAGCACCTACGAAGATGGGTCGGCCATGTCGCGCAACGACATCGGTGATGAACTGCTGACGCTGTTGGCGGCCGGACATGAAACCACCGCTGCCACCCTCGGCTGGGCGTTCGAACGGATCAGTCGCCACCCCGATGTGCTCGCCGCGCTGGTTGCCGAGGCCGACGCGCAAGACAACGAACTGCGGCAAGCGACGATCCTCGAAGTGCAGCGCAGCAGAACGGTTATCGATTTCGCCGGTCGTCATGTCTATGCGCCCGTCTATCAAGTCGGCGAGTGGGCCGTTCCCCGCGGGTCGTCGATCCTGGTGAGCATCTCGCGGATGCATGCCAACCCCGATGCATTCCCCGACCCGGACCGCTTCGATCCGCAGCGCTTCGTCGGCTCCAAGCCGCCCAGCTTCGCCTGGATCCCGTTCGGCGGTGGCTCCCGGCGCTGCGTCGGTGCTGTGTTCGCGAACATGGAGATGGATGTGGTGCTACGAACGGTGTTGCGCCACTTCACGATCGAGACCACGACTGCTCCAGGGGAGAAGTGGCATTCCCGGGGCGTTGCCTTTACCCCGAAGGACGGCGGGAAGATCGTGGTCCATCGGCGTTAAGATCGGCGGTCATGACTGCCGACGCCAACCAGCTCGTGGACGCGATGAACGGCGCCATAGAATCGACGATTCCGATTGCACACAAGATGGGCCTGAAGGTCGTCGAGGCCCGGCCCGGTTTTGCCGCCACGACCGTCCCGGCCGAAGGCAACGGGAACCATTTCGGCGTCATCTATGCCGGCGTGCTGTTCACCGTGGCCGAAATCCTCGGCGGGATCATTCCGCTGATCACGTTCGACACCGCCAAGTACTTTCCGTTGGTCAAGAACCTTGACATCCAATTCGTCGCGATGGCTAAATCCGACGTGCGTGCGCAAGCCAGCCTCGATGACGAGACGATCGCGCGGGTGGAAGCCGAAGCCGCCGAACGGGGTAAGGCGGACTTCACCCTGGAGGCGGTGGTGACCGACGCCGATGGTCAGACCGTTGCCACTACCCGCGGCCTCTATCAGCTACGTGCGCTCAGGAGCTAACGATTTTGCGGCGCGCGACATCAGAACCGTAAGCACAATCGCGACGAGCAGCAGCGCGGGTACGTCGCCCTGTAGGTGACCATGCTCGGCCGGGTCGGTGACCGCCTGGACTGCCATGATCGCGGCCTGCGCGACGCTTGATACCACGGTGAACCAGATCAGGCTGCGGTGCGCCGCGATAAGCAGGAATACGCCGAGGGTGCTGCTTTGCGTTGGTTCAGGCGTCGATTGGCTCCGGCTCGGGCGCACGGGTGGGCTTGCTTGGCCGCTCTCGCGCGGGCAATAGCACGGCGACAACGATGGCCGCCCCCATTGCGATGCCGGCACAGACGAGCGACCCGACCCGCAGGCCGTCGAGAAACGCATGGTCGATCGCCGCACGCACACTAGCAACCCGGTCGGCGGGCGGCGGGAGTTGTCCGATGACCTTGTACGCCGCGGCCATTGAGCCCTCGATTGCCGAGCGGAGCCCGGCCGGTAGCGCTGTGAGCGCCGAAGCGGAAGCAATGCCGCCCGAGTAGACCGACGCGAAGACGCTGCCGACGATTGCCACGCCAAGGGTGCCGCCCAGCTCACGGGTGGTGTCGTTGACAGCAGAGCCGACACCGGCCTTGTCGGGGCTGAGCGATCCCATGATCGCCTCGGTGGCCGGCGCCGTCGTAAGCCCAAGTCCGCTTCCGAGCAGCACCATCTGCGTCGCGATTACGGTGTACGGCGTGCTTGCGTCGACGGTGGACGCCCAGGCCAGCCCCGCTGCAAACACCCCCAAACCGGTGCTCACGACCGCTGTCGTCCCGATCTTCTGCACCACCCGCGGTCCGATCGCACTCGCGAGCGCGATCGAGACTGCCACCGGCAATAGTCGCACGCCCGCCTGGAAAGCGCTGTAGGCCTTGATGAATTGGAAGTACTGGGTGATGACGAAGATGAACCCGAACAGCGTCAGGAAACCCGCGGTCACGGCCAGGCTGCCGCCAGAGAACCGGCGATTGGAGAACACCGACACGTCGAGCATCGGCTGTGGGCTGCGTCGCTCCCAGAGCGCGAACCCGATGAGTACTAGGATCGCTGTGCCGAAACCCACCGCTGCACGCGTGCTGGCCCATCCCCAGGTAGGAGCTCCAATAACTGTGTAAATCAGGGCTGTTATCCCGATCGCGGACAACACCAGCCCGGGGATGTCCAGCGGTGGGGCGGCCGGATCGCGGGAGGTGGGAACAAACAGAATTCCGCCGACCATCGCCAGCGCGGCGATCGGTACGTTGACCAAGAAGATTGAGCCCCAAGAGAAGTGCGCAAGCAGCCAGCCGCCCGTTATCGGGCCGGCGGCCACACCGACCCCCACCATGGCCGCCCAGAGGCCGATCGCTTTGGCCCGACGAACCGGCTCGGTGAAGATGTTGGTGATCAATCCCAACGTCGTCGGGAAGATCACTGCGGCGCCGACGCCCATCGCGGCACGCGCTCCGATCAGAGCGCCGGCCGAATGCACCTGTGCTGCAACAGCCGATGTCACTGCGAAGGCGATCAATCCGACTCTGAGCCAGCCGCTTCTGCCGTACCGGTCGCTGAGACTACCGGCCGACAGCAGCAGACCGGACATGACGAGGGTGTACGCGTCGACGATCCACTGCAGTTGCGCCGTGTTGGCGTTGAGCTCGCGTGACAGGGTGGGCAAGGCGACGTTGACGATGGTTGCATCCACGCTGATCACGAAGACGCTCAAGCAGATGACGGCAAGCGCAGCAGTCGGGTGGCCCGAAGATGCCGAAGGGAGGAGCGGGCGGCGGGAGCTATCCATAGACGCGATATTAAATCACTTAGACAAGTAATTCAAGTATCATGTTGAAAAAGACGTTATAGATCGATAAGCTTGTGACATGCCGGCGAGAAGCTACAACCAGAACTGCCCGATCGCGCGGGGTCTCGATGTTCTCGGCGAGCGGTGGACCTTGCTGATCCTGCGCGAACTGGTCGGCGGGCCGCGACGTTACGGTGATTTGCGCGCAGAACTTCCGGGGATCGCCACGAACCTGCTGGCTGATCGGCTACGTGAACTCGAAGACGCAGACTTGATCGACCGCACTGAACTGCCGCCGCCGGTCGCCCGTACCGTTTACACACTCAGCGATAGCGGGTGGCGCAAGGTGCTCCCAGTGATCAAGGCAATCGCCACCTTCGGACTCGACTTGCTGGAGCCGGCCGATAGCGCGATAACGGCGTTGAATGGGTTCCTCGCCGGAATCCTGTTAGGCTTCGACCCGGCCCAGAGCGGCGATCTAGCCGCGTCCTACCGTGTCGAAATCGACCGCCGCCGTTTTGAATTCGCGGTTGCAGGACCTAACCTGGCTGCCTCTACGGAAGCGCCGGTCGTCACTTTGACCGCAACCGCTGCCGATCTCATCACTGCGCGTATGGGTGCCACCGCGGCTGAGCGCAAGTCTGCGATGCGGCGATGCAGATTCGACGGCGCGGACACCGACGTCGACGAGATGCGCGCGGTATTCCAGTTATCAGGTGATCCCGGGCTGGCGCTCAGCGCATAGCGGGCCTGCTAGACGGCCCGGGCAACGGCCTGGATGAGCACCAGCCGGTTTTCGCGTGCGTTGCTCAGCAGGCTTCTGACTTTGGTTTGTATGTCGGGGACAAGCAGTTGGAGTCCGCGGGGATCGCCGGGCGCATCGAACAATGGGGTCATGGCCTCGACAGAGAACTCGGTCAAATCGTTCCATACCTCGAGTGCGAAGCCGGCGTCCTGCAGCGTTGTGGCGAGCTCGTCGGGAGTGATGAGGTGGCTGCGTTCGGGGACGTTGGCCCACGGGACCGGAAAGCGAAGGGGTTGCCGGGGTCCGGCGGTGGCATCCCAGAGTGCGAGTCGCCCGCCAGGCCGAAGGACGCGCCGAGCCTCGCTGTACAGCCGCGGCTTGTCGGCGATGTTCATCTGAACGTGTTGACTGACGACGAGGTCGAAGGCGGCGTCTGGCAGCGGCAGGTCGGTGACGTCTCCCTCGATTACCTTGATGCGGTCGTCGAGGTCCACTAGGCGGTTCAACCACCGTGCAGTGTCACAGTATTCGGCAGTGAGGTCGATCGCGGTCACCTCGCAGCCGTATTCGGCTGCGAGCAGACGTGCGGTGCCCCCAATGCCGCTCCCAGCGTCCAGGACGTGATCAGTGCTCGCAGCCCCGGCAGCCGCCAGCAGGCTCGTGGTTCCTACCCGGCCGAGCGAGTGAAAGTCCTCGAACGTGGTGAAGTCGGCGGGTGTTAGCGCGTCGAAATTCTTTCCTGCCTGGCGCAACGCGGTGTCGATGCGCTCGCGTACGCCGCCAACGGCGTACTGGGCGGTGGTGTTCTCCGTCATTGCGCCATCTCCGGCGTCACTACGATTCGCGGTGGGTTTTGGGTCTGGTCGGGGTCGTGGCTCAACCGCCAGCGATCGGAGTCGACAGCCAGTCGGCCGATGGACGTGCCGTCCTGGAAGGTGCGGAGATAGCGTGCGCGGCTCGGTGCCGGAGTGATCGAAGATTTCACCAGCACCCGCATTGCGCGGGCCATGCCGGACGGACTGCGTTTGGTGCCGGGGAGCGCATTGAGGTATCGACGGGCGATCGTGGCCATGTCCTCAGGGGGACGGCCGGTGAGCCGCTGGACGGCGTCGGTGGGAGCGCCTATCGCAAAGGTGCCCCGCTTGAGCTCGTCGACGTACCACGCGAGCTGGGTAAGAGCGTAATCGCTGAAGCCGATTGACTTGGCGGACTTGGCCATCAGGGCAAAGGGAATATCGCGGTAGCGGACCGTGCGGCCCAGTACCCGGCCCAGAATCTCGGCGAACTCACCCGTGCTGAGTAGGGCCGGGCCTGTCGGACGGTAGCTCTGTCCCAAGTGCGGGCCGGGGTCGATGAGCAGCGCAGCCGCCACTGCCGCGATGTCCTCATTAGATGGCGGGGCGTTGCGCCCTTCACCGAAAGGCAGTGTGAGAAAACCGAATTGGGCAACAGCGTCAAGCGTGTACATGTAGTTTTCGGCGAAGAAACCCGGGTTGACGGTGATCGAGCCGACGGTCGGCATCCATTCGAAGACCCGATCAGTGAGCCAAGCAGCGCGGGTTTGCGCCGAATGATGGCCCGGGTCGGCCAGCCACTGGCTCATGGCGACCACCACCTCGAGCTTCTCTTCTTCGGCCACAGCGGCGAAGATGGCGGCCGCCTCCAGCGCGCTCGGTGCCGTCGGGGCAGCCCAGTAGGCGCGCTGCACGCCGTGCAGCGCTTTGCGGATGTCATCGACGTCGGCGAGGTTTCCGACGACGATCTCGGCCCCGCGGCTGCGTAGCGCTTCAGCGCGCGCGTCGGCACGGTGAACCATCGCACGGACCGGTAGGCCGCGCGAAAGCAGTGACAGTGCGGTCTCGCGGCCCGTTTTCCCGGTCGCGGTGGTGACCAAAGTGATCGGCTTTGCGCTCATGGTGTTCCTCCGAACGTGAGGGTTATCGCACAGCCAAGACTCTAAAGCATAAGGACAAGAAAATCAAGCGATAGATTGATAAAGTAGTCTCGGCGTCGTTCCGCGGTTGTTCATCGAAGCACTGACCGGCGGCACCCTATTGGTGGGTAGCGCCGCCGGCATGTTCGGTTTTGCGCGAGCAGTCAGGGGTTTCGCTCGGGAGCCCGTGGCTGCGAGTCGGCTCGTTTAGCGGTCGGCCGCGGCGCGACGCGGCAGCTTCCAGCCGGGCCGGACGTAATGGCAGGTATAGCCGCTGGGGTAACGCTCCAGATAGTCCTGGTGCTCGGGCTCGGCCTCCCAGAAGTCGCCGGCGGGGCTGACTTCGGTCACCACCTTGCCGGGCCACAGGCCGGACGCCTCGACGTCTGCGATGGTGTCCAACGCAATGCGCTTCTGCTCCTCGTCGACATAGAAGATCGCGGAGCGGTAGCTGGCCCCGACGTCGTTGCCCTGCCGGTTCTTGGTGGTCGGATCGTGGATCTGGAAAAAGAATTCCAGCAGCGTGCGGAAGTCGGTGCGTGCCGGGTCATAGATGATCTCGATGGCCTCGGCGTGCGTTCCGTGGTTGCGGTAGGTCGCATGGGGAACGTCACCGCCCGCATAGCCGACCCTGGTCGAAACCACGCCGGGCTGCTTGCGGATCAGGTCCTGCATGCCCCAAAAACAGCCGCCGGCCAGTATTGCCTTGCTGTAGTCCGTCATTCTTCGGATTATCCTGCGTCGCGGCACGGGCTGCCAGAAGCGCCGGTCGCAGGTCGTGTGTTCGGACAGTTGCTCGACAAACCGCGATAGAACGTGTTCTAGTTTCTTGCGTGGAGCAGGTTTTTACCCGCGACGAGCTGGCCGCCGCGTTCGAGAGTTTCGAGCAGACAGTGGCCCGCGCCGCCGAGACCAGGAATTGGGATGCCTGGGTGCAGCAGTACACCCCGGACGTCGACTACGTCGAGCACGCCGCAGGCACCATGAAGGGCCGCGATCAGGTGCTCACCTGGATACGTGAGACGATGTCGACCTTTCCGGGCAGCCATATGACCGCCTTCCCGTCGCTCTGGTCGGTCATCGACGAGCCCACCGGTCGCATCATCTGCGAACTGGACAACCCGATGCGCGACCCCGGTGACGGCACCATCATCAGCGCGACGAACATCTCGATCATCACCTACGCGGGCGACCGCCAGTGGTGCCGGCAAGAAGACATCTACAACCCGCTGCGCTTTCTGCGGGCGGCGATCAAGTGGTGCAAGAAAGCGGAGGCGTTGGGCACGCTCGACGACGATGCCGCCCGGTGGCTGCGTCAGTACGGAGGTTCAGCGTGAGCGCACCCAAGCTGGTCATCGGCGCCAACGGATTCTTGGGCTCGCATGTCACCCGCCAACTCGTCGCCGCGGGCGCCGACGTGCGTGCCATGGTGCGCCCGACCGCCAATACCCGCAGCATCGACGATCTCGAGGTCACCCGATTCCACGGTGACGTCTTCGACACCGCCACCGTGCGGCAAGCGATGGACGGTTGCGACGAGGTGTACTACTGCGTGGTCGACACCCGGGCGTGGCTGCAAGACCCCGCACCGCTCTTTCGCACCAACGTCGAGGGGCTGCGCAACGTCCTCGACGTGGCCGTCGAAAAACCAAGCGCCGCAAAGCTGCAGCGGTTCGTGTTCACCAGTAGCTATGCGACGGTGGGCCGTCGGCACGGCCACGTGGCAACCGAAGACGACCAGATCGACCGCCGCGGGCTCACCCCCTATGTCGAGTCGAGGGTCCAGGCCGAGGACATGGTGCTGCGATACGCATCGGAAAACGGTTTGCCCGCCGTCGCGATGTGTGTCTCGACCACCTATGGCAGCGGTGACTGGGGACGCACGCCGCACGGTGCGTTCATCGCCGGCGCGGTCTTCGGCAAGCTGCCTTTTCTGATGAACGGCATCCAGTTGGAGGTCGTCGGTGTCGACGACGCGGCGAGGGCTTTGCTGCTGGCCGCCGAGCATGGGCGCAACGGCGAGCGGTACCTCATTTCCGAACGGATGATTCCGCTGAAGGAGGTCGTCAAGATCGCGGCCGACGAAGCCGGCGTGCCGCCGCCACGGCGGTCCATCTCGGTGCCGGCGCTCTACGGGCTGGGCGCGCTGGGCAGCCTCAGAGCCCGGCTGACCGGTAAAGATGCCGAACTGAGCCTGGCGTCGGTGCGGATGATGCGGGCCGAAGCCCACGTCGACCACAGCAAGGCCGGCCGCGAACTGGGTTGGGAGCCAAGGCCGGTCGAGGAGTCCATCCGGGAGGCCGCGCGGTTCTGGGCTGGCCTGAAGAACGCCAGGCAAAACAGTAGGACGGCGCCATCCGAGTGAGCCGGAATCGCGCTTAACTTAACTACACCAGACTCTCCGCGTGTCTAATGTAGCTGAAGTGATTTTTGCTACATAGTGTGACGCATGGTGACTGTGGGTTACCTCATGCGATCGCGTTCTGCGGTGAGGCGGTGGTGACAACGACGACGCCGGCCCGGCTCACCGACTACGTGCGTGACCAGCTCGAGCCTCCGCTGGCGACGATCGGCGGCTTCGCCCATATGTGCGTATTGGCCGGAAAAGCGTTGTTTCGTAAACCGTTTCACTGGCGCGAGTGCATCGAACAGAGCTGGTTCATCACCAGAGTGGCGATGCTACCCACCATCGCGGTCTCGATACCGCTGACGGTGCTGATCGTCTTCACGCTCAACACTCTGCTGACCGCATTTGGCGCTGCCGACATCTCGGGTGCAGGTGCGGCGTTGGGTGCGGTCACCCAACTGGGTCCGCTGACCACCGTGTTGGTGGTGGCCGGCGCCGGGTCGACCGCCATCTGCGCCGACTTGGGTGCGCGCACCATTCGCGAGGAAATCGACGCGATGGAGGTGCTCGGCATCGACCCCATCCACCGACTGGTAGTGCCGCGGGTGGTGGCGGCGACCATCGTCGCCACCCTGCTCAACGGAACCGTTATCACCATCGGTTTGGTCGGCGGCTTCATCTTCGGCGTCGGTCTGCAGAATGTATCTGGCGGCGCATATCTCGCCACGCTGACCCTGGTCACCGGCCTGCCCGAGGTCGTCATTGCGACCATCAAGGCCGCGATATTCGGAACGATCGCGGGCCTGGTCGGCTGCTACCGCGGGCTGACGACAAAGGGCGGTCCCAAGGGAGTGGGCGTCGCCGTCAACGAGACGCTGGTGTTGTGCGTGCTCGCGCTGTTCGCAGTCAACGTTGTGCTGACCACCATCGGCGTGCGGTTCGGGACGGGCCGCTGACATGTCGACCGCTGCCGTTGTGCGCGCGCGTTTTCCACGCGCCGTCGCGAACTTCAACCACCATGTCGGCGGCACCGTCCGAGCGGTCAACCAGGCCGGGCACCTCACCAGGTTCGCCGTTATCGGCGGCTGGTCGATCGGGTGGGCGCTGCGGCACTATCGCAGGGAGACACTGCGACTGATCGCCCAGATCGGCATGGGCACCGGTGCGATGGCTGTCGTCGGCGGTACCGCGGCGATCGTCGGTTTCGTGACGTTGTCCGGCGGCTCGCTGATCGCCATCCAAGGCTTCGCGTCGTTGGGCAACATCGGGGTCGAGGCGTTCACCGGATTCTTCGCGGCGTTGGCCAACGTACGCGTGGTCACGGCCGTGGTGACCGGTGTCGCCCTCGCGGCCACCGTGGGCGCCGGTGCGACCGCCGAGCTGGGTGCCATGCGGATCAGCGAGGAGATCGACGCGCTCGAGGTGATGGGCATCAAGTCGGTCGCGTTCCTGGTGTCCACCCGGCTGATGGCCGGGCTGGTGGTGGTCGTCCCGCTCTATGCGATGGCGCTCGTGATGTCGTTCCTGTCCGGACAGGTTGTCACCACGCTGTTCTACGGCCAGTCGGTGGGCACCTACGAGCACTACTTCCGAACATTCCTGCGCACCGAGGACGTGTTCTGGTCGGGCGCGGAGGTCATCGTCATGGCGGTGATCGTGATGATCACCCACTGCTATTACGGATATAACGCCAGCGGTGGCCCGGTCGGTGTGGGGGAGGCCGTCGGCCGATCGATGCGCTTCTCGTTGGTGTCAACGGTGATCGTCGTCTTGCTGACGTCGCTCGCGCTCTACGGCGTCGACCCGAACTTCAACCTCACGGTGTAGCCGCGATGACGATGCCCAAAAAGGCGCGGAAGGAACGCAAGCCCCGAACCTGGCCGGACACCCTGGCGGCGGTGGGGCTGTTTCTGGCATGCGCACTGGTACTTGCGTTGATATACGCGCAGTTTCGCGGGGACTTCACCTCCAAGACCCGGCTGACTATGCTGGCCTCCCGTGCCGGTCTGGTGATGGATCACGGCTCGAAGGTCACCTATAACGGCGTGAGCATCGGTCGGGTAGCCGGTATCTCCGAGGTTGAGCACGACGGCAAGCCGGCGGCCGAATTCGCGCTCGATGTGGACCCGAAGTATGTCGGTCTGATTCCGGCCAACGTGATCGCCAAGATCCAGGCGACCACGGTGTTCGGCAACAAGTATGTGTCGTTCACCTCTCCGAAAGACCCTTCTTCGCAGCCGATCACACCCGCGACAGTGATTGACGCGACATCAATCACGACGGAGTTCAATACGGTGTTCCAGACACTCGTAGAGCTTTCGCAGAACATCGACCCGGTCAAGGTGAACCTCACGCTGAGCGCGGCGGCGCAGGCGTTAAGCGGTTTGGGCGAAAAGTTCGGTCAGTCGATCGTCAACGGCAACAGGATCCTCGACGAGCTGAATCCACAAATGCCGGTGATCCGCCACGACATCCAACAGCTTGCGGCTCTCGGCGATGTCTATGCCAACGCCGCACCGGATCTCTTTGACGCGCTTAGCAATGCGGTGACGACGGCGCGCACGCTCAACAGGCATCAGGCCGAACTGGACGCCGCGTTGTTGGCCGCGTCCGGCTTCGCCAGCACCGGGGAAGACATTTTCACCCGCAGCAAGCCGTACTTGATCCGCCTCCTCGCCGACCTATCACCGACCGCCCACCTACTCGACACCTACAGTCCGGAGGTGTTCTGCACCCTCCGCAACTTCGCCGAACTTGCCCCGAAAGTTGCGGTGCTGGAAAGCGGCAATCATTACTCGGCGCAGCTCGGCGTTGCGGTTGCCGGAACAGAGAACCCCTACGTGTATCCGGACAATTTGCCGCGGGTGAACGGGCGGGGCGGACCCGGCGGCGCACCGGGTTGCTGGCAGCCGATCACCCGTGATCTGTGGCCCGCACCGTATTTGGTGATGGATTCCGGCAACAGCATTGCGCCGTACAACCACTTCGAGCTCAGCCAGCCCCTCGCCAGCGAATACGTCTGGGGGCGCCAGTACGGGGAGAACACGATCAACCCATGAAGATCACCGGTACGGTCATCCGGCTCGCGGCTGTCGCATCCGTGCAGTTGTTGTTCACCGCAGTCATCGTCGTGGTTTTCGGTCAGATCCGCTTCGACCAAACCAACACCTATTCCGCAGAGTTCACCAACGCCAGCGGATTACGTGCCGGTCAGTTCGTCCGCGCGTCAGGCGTGGAAATCGGCAAGGTCAAAAAGGTTGACCTGGTCGAAGGGGACAAGCGGATACGCGTCGATTTCTCTGTCGACCGCTCGGTGCCGCTGTATCAATCGACGACCGCGGAGATCCGCTACCAGGATCTCATCGGCAACCGGTATCTGGAACTCAGCCGAGGAACCGGGGAAAGCGCCGAAAGAGTGTTGCCGCCAGGCGGATTCATTCCGCTATCCCGCACCGAGCCGGCCCTGGACCTCGATGCGCTCATCGGTGGCTTCAAGCCGCTGTTCCGAGCTCTGGATCCGCAGAAGGTCAACACCATCGCCTCATCGATCATCACCGTCTTCCAGGGCGAGGGCGGCACCATCAACGACATCCTGGATCAGACCGCCCAACTGACCGACCGCTTGGCCGAAAGCGACCAGGCGATCGGTGAGGTGATCACCAACCTGAACACCGTGCTGGACACCACGGTTAGGCATCGAAAGCAGTTCGACGAGACGATCGACAAATTCGAGGTACTCATCACCAGCTTGAAAGACCGGGCCGCTCCCCTCGCCGAGGGGACCGCGCATATCAGCGATGCGGCGGGAACGGTCGCCGACCTGCTGGCGGACAACCGGGCCCTGCTGCACGACACGGTCGGTCACTTGGAGACCATCGTCGGGCCACTGGTCGAGCAGCGCGACAAGCTCGGTGACATGTTGGGCAAGTTGCCCAACGCGTTCAACATCATCGGGCGTGCCAGCGGTATCTACGGCGACTTTTTCAACTTCTATCTCTGCGACCTCGCCATCAAGGTCAACGGGCTCCAGCCGGGCGGCCCGGTTCGTTCGGTCAAGCTCTGGGCGCAGCCGTCGGGGAGGTGCACGCTGCAATGAGAGCGCTGCAACCTGCCAACCGGGTGCGTGTCGGAGTCCTGGCCATCGCTGTGGTAGTGCTCATTGTCGGTGTGGGACAGAGCTTTAGCAGTCTGCCGATGCTGTTCGCCACAGCGAGCTACTACGCCCAGTTCAGCGACTCCGGCGGATTGAGCAAGGGCGACAAGGTACGCATTCTCGGCATGGACGTCGGCACGGTGCAAGACCTCAAGATCGACGGGGACCACGTGGTGATGAAGTTCTCCACGGGCACGCGCACCATCGGTACCGAGAGCCGGCTGGCGATCCGCACCGACACGCTGCTGGGCAAGAAGGTGCTCGAGATCGAGCCGCGAGGTACCCGGCCGCTGCGACCGGGCGCCGTATTGGCACTGGGGCAGAGCACCACCCCGTACCAGATCTATGACGCGTTCTTCGACGTCACCAAGGCCGCCTCAGGCTGGAACATCGAGACGGTCAAGAAATCGCTGAATGTGTTGTCGGAGACCGTCAAAGAGACCTACCCGCACCTGAGCGCGGCTCTCGACGGGGTGGCCAAGTTCTCCGACACCCTCGGCAAGCGCGACGAGCAACTGAAACACCTGCTCGCGGAGGCCAGGAAGGTGGCCGGTGTCCTCGGCGACCGCAGTAAACAGATCAACGCGCTGCTACGGAACACCCAGGAGTTGCTGGCCGCGTTCAACGAGCGTGGACGAGCGATTGACGCGCTGCTGGCCAACGTGTCGGCCTTTTCCACCCAGGTGAAGGGTCTCATCAATGACAACCCAAACCTGCACCACCTACTTGAACAGCTGCGGACCGTCACCGACGTGCTGGTTGTGCACAAGAAAGACCTTGCCGACGTGCTGAATACGCTGCGCAACTACACCGCGGCGTTGAGCGAGGCGGTCGGCTCTGGACCCTACTTCAAGGTGATGGTCGGCAACTTGCTGCCGTACTGGATCCTGCAGCCGTGGGTGGATGCCGCGTTCAAGAAGCGCGGGATCGACCCGGAGGACTTCTGGCGCAGCGCCGGCCTGCCGGCCTTCCGGTTCCCCGACCCCAACGGCACCCGGTTCCCCAACGGTGCACCCCCGCCGGCACCGCGGGTACTCGAGGGCACGCCGGATCACCCGGGACCCGCGGTGGCGCCGGGCTCGCCGTGCTCCTACGTCGCGCCGCCGGAACTCCTCCCGCGGCCGGGCAACCCGATGCCGTGCGCGGGCGTCGACCAAGGGCAGGGTCCCTTCGGGCCGAACGGGCCGTATCCGGCGTTGCCCGACGTGCTCTCGTCGCCGCCGAAGCCGAACGGCCTGCCGCCGACGCCGGGGGTCCCGGACGCCGGGCGTCCCGGGATGCCGGCGCCGGACGTGCCGGGTACACCGGTGCCGCTGCCGCCTAACGCGCCACCGGGTGCACGCAGGGAGGGCTTGCAGCCGGCCGGTCCCACTCCGCCGCCGTCGACTTTCGCGCCCGGGCTGCCACCCGGACCCACGGCGCCGCCAGGGCCCGGCCCGCAGCTGCCGGCGCCGTTCATCACGCCCGGAGGAACGGGAGGGAGTAGCCAATGAGCACGATCTTCGATATCCAGAAGCTGCGGCTGCCGCGGCTGTCGCGCGCCGCGGTCATCATCGGATCACTCGTACTAGCAGGCGGTCTCGTCGCTGCTCTGGTAGGTGCGCAGCTCTACAAGAAGCTGACCAACAACACTGCGGTCGCCTATTTCCCGGAAACCAACGCGCTCTACGCCGGGGACAAGGTTGTCATCATGGGCATCCGCGTCGGCGCGATTGACAATATCCAACCCGTCGGCGACAAGATGAAGGTGACTTTCCACTACGCCAAAAAATACAAGGTGCCCGCCAGCGCGCAAGCGGTGATCCTCAACCCCACACTGGTGGCCTCACGAAGCATTCAGTTGGCGCCACCGTATAGGGGTGGACCGGTGCTGGCCGACAATGCGGTGATCCCCGAAGACCGCACTCAGGTGCCGGTCGAGTGGGATGACCTACGCAACAACATCACTCACATCATCAGCAGTCTCGGCCCGACCAAAGATCAGAAGAAAGGGCCATTCGGCGACGTCATCGAATCCTTCGCCGACGGGCTGGCAGGCAAGGGCAAGCAGATCAACAACACACTGGACAGCTTGTCGACCGCACTGACCACCCTCGACGAAGGCCGCGGGGATTTCTTCTCGGTGCTCCACAGCCTTGCGTTGTTCGTCAATGCGCTGCATAGAGACGATCAGCAGTTCGTCGCGCTGAACAAAGACCTGTCCCAAATTACCAACAGGCTTACCAGTTCCGATCAGGCAGCCGCCAACGCCATCCAACAAACCGACAGCTTGCTGTCCACCGCGAGCACATTCTTGACCGAGAACCGAGAGGTACTAGCACATGACGTCAACAACCTCGGCGACGTCACCACCGCAATCATGCAGCCGGAACCGCGCGAGGGTTTGGAGACTGCGCTGCACATCCTGCCCAACATGGCCGCCAACGTGCTCGCGATCTATGAGCCGGCACATGGCAGCTTGACCGGCGTGGCTGCATTGACCAACTTCGCCAACCCATTGCAGTTCATTTGCAGCGCGATTCAGTCGGGTAGCCGACTCGGCTATCAAGATTCGGCGGAGCTATGTGCGCAATATCTGGCGCCGATCATGGATGCGATCAAATTCAACTATTTCCCGTCCGGAATCAACTTTTTCAGCTCTGCTGACACGTTGCCCAAGAACGTCGCCTACTCCGAGCCGCGCCTGCAGCCGCCGCCGGGCTACAAGGACACCACTGTCCCGGGAATCTTCTCGCGGGATACACCGTGGTCACATCGCAACTCCGAACCGGGATGGATTGTCGCGCCGGGCATGCAAGGGGTCCACGTCCAGCCGGCTACGGCGAACTTGTTGACTGCCGAGTCGTTGGCTGAACTCATGGGCGGACCCAATATCGCACCGCCGCCGCCACGGCAGAACATGGCCGGACCGCCGAATGCCTACGACGAGAACAACCCGCTGCCACCGCCTTGGTACCCGCAACCGCTGCCGTCGCCGACGGCACTCCCGCCCGCACCGACTGGACCGGGCTCGTGAGGTCGTGGCGGCTGCTGCGCCGCAGAATTTGGCAGACGTTGGCATTGCTGACGGCTACGGTCGTGCTGACATCATGCGGGCACTGGCGTGGTATCGCCAGTGTGCCGTTGCCCGGCGGTCCCGGCAGTGGCAAGGGCTCCTACACCATCTACGTTCAGATGCCCAATTCGCTGGCGCTCAACGGTAATAGCCGCGTGCTGGTGGCCGATGTGTTCGTCGGCACCGTTCGCGCGATCAACCTGAAGAACTGGGTCGCCACTCTGACCGTGGACTTGGAGAAAAATGTCAAGCTCCCGAAGAATGCCACCGCCAAGATCGGTCAGACCAGCCTGTTGGGTTCTCAGCACGTAGAACTGGCCGCACCACTGGACCCGTCACCGCAGCTGCTGAAAAACGGTGACACCATCCCGCTGGCCAATGCATCGGCGTACCCCTCCACCGAGCAGACGCTGGCCAGCCTGGCCATGGTGCTGCGCGGCGGCGGTGTGCCGAATCTCGAGGTGATCCAAAACGAGGTCTACAAGATTTTGGCCGGGCGGGCCCAACAGATTCGAGATTTTCTCGGCAAGCTTGACACCTTCGCCCGCGGGGTAAACCAGCAGCGCGACGACATCGGCCACGTCATCGACTCCACCGACCGGCTGCTGTCCTATGTCAGTAACCGCACGGACACACTGGACCAGGTTCTGACCGAATTCCCGCCGTTGGTCGAGCATTTCGCCAAACAGCGCGACCTGTTTGCCAACACCGTCGAAAAGGTGGGGCGGATCAGTAATGTCGTCGACCAGACGTTGTCGGCGGCGCAGCCCGATCTGCATCAGGATCTGAGTCAGCTTCAGCGGCCGCTCAAGCAGCTGGGCCGTGCCGCACCGTATTTGATTGAGGCGCTGACCTTCCTGCTGTCACCGCCGTTCAGCATCGACAGCGTGCCCAAGATCGTACGCGGCGACTACATCAACGTATCCGGGGCGCTGGACCTCACACTAAGCACGATCGACAATGCAATCTTCACTGGCACTGGGTTTTCCGGAGCCTTGCGCGCGCTCGAACAGTCGTGGGGTCGCGACCCCGCAACGATGATTCCCGACATCCGGTTCTCGCCTAACCCGGCCGACGCGCCCGTGGAGCGGGGTGAGTAAGCGATGTTGACTCGCTTCATCCGCATGCAGTTGATCGTGTTCGCCGTGCTGACGGTGACGGCGCTGGTTGCGCTGAGCTGGTACTACTTGCGCATTCCCAGCCAGCTCGGCGTCGGTCAGTATCGGTTGGTCGCGGAGCTGCCAGCGTCGGGCGGGTTGTATCGCACGTCGAATGTGACCTACCGAGGGATCCAGATAGGCAGAGTCACCAAGGTCGAGCCGACGAAAAATGGTGTCCGGGCGACACTCAGTATCGACAGCCGCTACAGGATCCCGATCGATGCATCAGCCAATGTGCACTCGGTGTCAGCGATCGGTGAGCAATACCTGGACCTGGTGTCGACGGGTAACCCGGGGAAGTTCTTCGAGCCCGGACAAACCATTACCAAGGCCACGGTGCCCAGCGAAATAGGCCCCGCGCTGGACGCCGCCAATCGCGGCTTGTCGGTGTTACCCAAGCGCAAGATCGCGTCGCTGCTTGACGAAACAGCGCAGGCGGTTGGCGGGTTGGGTCCGGCACTGCAACGACTGGTCGATTCGACGCAGTCGATCGTCGGCGATTTCCAGGCCAACATCTCCGACGTCAACGACATCATCGAGAACTCCGCACCGATCATCGACAGCCAAGTCGACTCGGGTGATTCGATCGAGCGGTGGTCCCACAACCTCGACGTGCTCACCGCGCAGGCCGCGCAAAACGACCAACACGTGCAGAGCATCTTGACGAAGGCGGCGCCGACCGCCGATCAGGCCAACGAGGTGTTCAGCGACGTTCGCGAATCGCTGCCGCAGACGTTGGCGAACCTGGAGATCGTTGCCGACATGCTCAAGCGTTACAACAAAGGCCTCGAGCAGCTGATGGTGTTCTTGCCGGAGATCGCCGCGGTCGGGCAGACGTTGGTCGCGTCCGCTCCCGGCTCGGTGTTGCTGGGTCTCAACCTGTCGATCAATAATCCGCCGCCGTGCATGACCGGGTTCCTTCCCGCGTCGCAGTGGCGGTCGCCCGCAGACATCAGCATGGCGCCGCTGCCGTCCGGAACGTATTGCAAGATCCCGCAAGACACTCCGGCCAACGTGGTGCGCGGTGCCCGCAACTATCCGTGTGTCGACGTTCCCGGCAAGCGCGCGGCGACGCCACGCGAGTGCCGCGACAACAAGCCGTATGTTCCGTTGGGCACCAACCCGTGGTACGGCGATCCCAATCAGCTGCGGAACTGCCCCGCCCCCGGTGCTCGTTGTGATCAACCCGTCGACCCAGGCAGGGTAATACCGGCGCCCTCGATCAACAACGGGCTCAACCCGGCACCGGCCGATCGGTTGCCGGCACCGCCCCCACCGCTCGACGATCCGCTGCAGCGGCCCGGCTCGGGCACCGTGCAGTGCAATGGGCAGCAACCTAATCCGTGCATCTACACGCCGGCGAACCCGTCGGTGATCTACGTTCCATCCAGCGGTGAAGTCGTGGGCGCCGACGGCAGCAAGTACACCCTCGAAGACTCGAACCACCTTGGGGACGACGGGTGGAAGGACATGTTGGCGCCCGCCGGCTGAGCTAGCCTCGGGCGAGTGACAACCCAACGGGTGCGCATCGACCTGAGCGGGGCGCCGCAGACGATGCTGGCGACGTTGTACGCCAAGGCGCTGGATGCCGACTTCCAGGAGCCGATTCTGGGTGATCGGTTCGCCAAACAGATCGTCGAGCGCATCGACTACGACTGGCGCAAGACCACTATCACCGCGAGCCGAGCGCCGTCGGTGACTGCCCGCACCGCACACTTCGACGGGTGGACCAGCCAATTCTTGGCCGCGCATCCACAGGCCGTCGTGTTGCACGTGGGCTGCGGTCTGGACAGTCGGTTTTTCCGGCTGCAGCCAGGTCCGGGTGTCGAGTGGTACGACGTCGACTACCCGGAGGTCGCCGCGCTTCGCACGCAGCTCTACCCGGTCGCTGAGCACTATCAGGTCGTCGCCGGCTCGGTCACCGATCCGGGGTGGCTGGCCGACATTCCCGCCGACCGGCCGGCGCTGATGGTCGGCGAAGGGCTGACGATGTATCTCACCGAACAGGACGGCATCGCGCTGCTGCGCGGGTGGTGGGGCATTTCGGCTCGGGTGAGCTGCAGTTCGACGCATTCAACTGGCTCGGGATCAAGGCGCAGGTGCTCAACTCGGTGGTGCGCCGCTCGGGATCCACCTTACGGTGGGCGATCAACGGGCCCGACGACATCGTCGCGGCGGTGTGCGGGTTGCGGCTGCTGGCCTGGCAGCGGTGGTTCGAGTCGGACACCTTCGACAAGCTGCCGCGCTCTGCCAAGCTGATGGGCGAGGTGATGGCGCTGGTTTCGGCGGTGGCCAACATGTCCCAATACCACCGCTACGCATTTGGAACGACCTGAATTCGCCCGCGACGGGAATCTTGCGCGCCGCACGCTGTTGCACTATCTATTCGCACGTGAGGAGATGTCACCATGACCAGTCGGCCTGTTCTGGAGCCCACCACCGACCATCCGATCACGATTAACCCGACCCAGGCTCGGGTTGTCGTTCGTGTCAACGGCGAGGTCGTCGCGGACACACACAACGCACTTCAGCTGCAAGAGTCCACTTACCCTGCAGTGCAATACATTCCGTTCAAGGATGTCGTACAAGAGGTGCTCACCCGCACCGACACCAGCACGTACTGCCCGTATAAGGGCGAAGCCGGTTACTACAGTGTGACCACCACCGCCGGTGACACCGTCGACGACGCCATCTGGACATACGAGCAGCCCTACCCCGCGGTTGCGGCGATCGCCGGTCACGTCGCCTTCTACCCCGACAAGGCCGAGATCACCGTCGAACAGGATTAGGAATCAGCCGGGCCGAACACCTGCGCGGCGAGCCGGGTGTCGCTGTATTCGTGCAACGACGTGATGAGGCCGTCGTGAGTGTCGAAGATGAAGACGGCGGGGCTGTTGTAGCGCACTCCGTCGGCGGTCTCGCCGTCGGCCTGTGCCTCGATCACCACGCTTTCGCCGTCGTTGAAACATCGGATGAAGTCGAGGCTTACCTCGACCCGGCGCTTGCGCCGCTCGACCTCTCGACGCAGCGCCGCCTTGTCGACCGATTCGGGGCTCTGGATGCTCCAGTAGGTGAAGTCGTCGCTCAGCAGCCCGAAGCATTCGTCGACGTCTGCGCCGTCAGACAGGCACTGCAGGAACATCCACGCCAGTTCGGCCTGCGGATCGTCGAACGGCGTGGTCATGTGGCGCCGCTCCTCGGCATCGGTTCGCTCTGCATCGTCGCTGGCGCGGTCATGTGGCGCCGCTCCTCGGCATCGCTTCGCTCTGCATCGTCGCCGGCGCGGTCACTCCGCCATCCTGACCCCGAAAACAGTCACCGGTCAATCATGCGCGGCCCCGACCCGAACCTATGATCATCGGCATCAGCAATTGCGGCGTCCGGGCGGAGCAGGTGGTGGATAGCGCTCGCACGGTGAAGTTCGCGGGCGTGGTCAGCCCCGGGCTCACTCTTTTCCCGCTACGCCGAGGTCCTCGTGATCCCTGCTATCAGGTCGCTGATGACGGCGCCATCTGGCGAACCAGCCTGTTGCGCAGCGGGTCCGTGACGGCGCGAATCCATCGGGCCGCGCCCGATGCCGTCGAATGCACGGCATGGGGGAGCGGCGCTGAGGAGTTCCTCGAAGCTCTCCCGACGATGCTGGGCGCGCAAGACGATTCCTCGGATTTCGTCCCGGCCGACCCGACGGTCGCCGCCGCGCATCGGCGAGTGCCGCACCTGCGGCTTGGGCGCACCGGTCAGGTCCTGGAAGCCCTCATCCCGGCGGTCATCGATCAGCGGGTACCGGGCGCCGATGCGTTCAGGTCCTGGCGCCTACTGGTGACCAAATTCGGCACGCCGCCGCCGGGACCTGCGCCTGCGCGGATGCGAGTGCCGCCGTCTGCCGACGTGTGGCGGCACATCCCGTCGTGGGAATTTCACCGTGCCAACGTCGATCCCGGGCGGGCCCGGAGCGTCGTCAGCTGCGCGCAGCGGGCGCCGTCGTTGGAACGGCTGGCGTCGTGGCCGGCCGGGCAGGCCCGGGAGGCGCTGACGTCGCTCCCCGGAGTCGGAGTGTGGACGGCGGCCGAGACGGCGCAACGTGCGTTCGGCGATCCCGACGCTTTGTCGGTGGGCGATTACCACATATCCAAGATGATCGGGTGGACGCTCTTGGGACGTCCGATCGACGACGCCGACATGGTCGAGCTGCTCGAGCCGATGCGGCCGCACCGCTACCGGGTTATCCGGTTGCTGGAGGCCAGCGGACTGGCCTACGAGCCGCGCCGAGGCGCTCGACTGCCGGTTCAGGACATCCGCGCACTTTGAAAGGTCTTGCGGTTACGGCTCGCGGTCATCGGGTATTCGACCCCGGACCGTGCGGGACGACCTCAGGAAGGTAGCCATGACGCAGTTCACGATCCCGGGCATGACCGAAAAGCAGGCAATCAAAGTCGCTGGGCTGCTGCAGAAGCAGCTGAGCACATACAACGATCTCCACTTGACGCTCAAGCACATCCACTGGAATGTGGTCGGCCCCAACTTCATCGGGGTTCACGAGATGATCGACCCGCAAGTGGAATTGGTGCGTGGCTACGCCGACGAAGTGGCCGAGCGGATTGCGACTCTCGGTGGGTCGCCGCAAGGTACTCCGGGCGCAATCCTCAAAGACCGCACCTGGGACGATTATTCCGTCGGCCGCGACACCGTGCAGGCACATCTGGCCGCAGTTGACCTGGTCTACAACGGTGTTATCGAAGACACCCGCACGGCCATCAACGAAACCGAAGAGCTTGATCCCGTCACCCAAGACATCTTGATCGACCAGGCGGCCGAGCTGGAGAAGTTCCAGTGGTTTGTACGGGCTCACCTGGAGAATGCGGGCGGCAAGCTGGCTCATGCGGGCGCTTCCACCGAACGCAGTGCGGCGAAAAGCGCCAAGCGCAGGAGCTAACCTCGCCAGGCGCCGAACGTCTGATTAGGGTCCGATAGCAGCGGCGTGTAGGCGTTCGGCTTCGGCGGTTTCGCGGTTGAGACGCTGCGAGCGGTAGATCGACACCTTGGTGTGATGCATCAGCAGTGCGGCGATCCCGACCGCGATGATCGCGCCGGGCACCACCGAGAACGACCCGGTCATCTCGGCCACCATGATCAAAATGGCCAGCGGCGCGTGGGCCACGCTGCCGAAACACGCCATCATTCCCACCACCACGAAGATGCCCGGGCTGGTAGGCACACCCGGAAGATGGAACATGTCGCCCAGCCGCCATATCGCCGCGCCGACGAACGCGCCGATCACGATCCCGGGCCCGAAGATCCCACCGGATCCGCCGGTGCCGATCGACAGTGACGTAGCGACGATTTTCGCGATCGGCAGGACAAGGACGATCCATAACGGAATCGTCAGTAGTCCGGCCTTGGTGGTGGCCAGCTGTACCCAGCCGTAGCCGCTGGCCAGGATCTGGGGAATCGCCAAACCCAACAGGCCGACCAGCAGGCCGCCGATGGTGGGCCAGAGCACCGAGCCGCCCCGGAGTCGTGTCGTCAGTGCTTCGGTCGCGTAGAAGACGCGCGCGTACAGATAACCCACGGTTGCCGCGACGACGCCCAAGACGACGAACCACAGCAGCGGCCAGGCGCTCTCGAAGCGGTATTCGGCGTCGATATAGCCGAACATCGGGTCGAAACCCAAAAACGAGCCGAACACGGCAAAAGCCGTTGCCGAGGTCACAAAACCGGGGTAGAGCACGCGGTATTCGAGGTCTTCGCGGTAGATGATCGATGCCGCCAGGACCGCGCCACCCAGGGGCGCGCCAAAGATGGCGCCGATGCCCGCGCCCACTCCCAACGACACCAGGATGCGGCCGTCTTCGTCGGAGAGGTGCAGTCGGCGCGCCAGCATTGACGAGAAGCCGGCGGAGATCTGGGCCGCGGGCCCTTCACGGCCGGCTGAGCCTCCCGAGCCGATGGTGAGGGCGCTCGAGATCATCTTGACGACGACGACCCGGGCCCGGATGTGTCGCGGATCCGTGTGGATCGCCTCGATCGCACTGTCGGTGCCGTGGCCGCTGGCTTCCGGGGCAAACTTGGCCACGATCAACGCGGACACCAGCGCACCGGCCGTTGTCACAAGCGGAAGCGCCCACGGCCTGGAGTAGTGGGGTGAACCCGGAGTCCCGCCCTCGACCAGCGGTGTGGGCAAGTGGTAACCGGCCACATAGCCCAGCAAAAAATGGGTGGTGTAGCGCAACGCCAGGTAGAAGATGACGGCACCGAGGCCGGCGACCACGCCGATGATGACGCCCAGCAATAGCCATTTGTAGAGGTATTCGAGATTTCTGATGAAGCGGCCCAGTCGACCGCCGCGGTCGAGATCGGTGTCTTGTACCTCCAGCATCGCCAGTGACGTTAGCAGCGGCTTTTGAAGAGACCCTCGAGGGAATAATCGGACCGCAGTCCGGTTATATCGGGTAACCAAGTTTTAGGAGGTACAGATGCCCGCGGTAACCGCAGACACATTGACCTTGGCGCGGGTGTCCGCAGCGCGTCCGGCCGACACCGAACGTCCCGTCCGCTCGATCACCACTGGGCCGCACGGCTACGAGGGTGAGGGATTTCCGGTGGTCCGGGCGTTCGCCGGAGTCAGCACCGCCGCGCTGGACCCGTTCGTGCACATGGACCAGATGGGCGAGGTGGAATACCAGCCCGGCGAGCCCAGGGGGACCGACTGGCATCCGCACCGCGGGTTCGAAACGGTCACCTACATGATCGACGGGCGGTTCGCACACCAGGACTCGCACGGCGGCGGCGGGCTGATCACCGACGGCGCCACCCAATGGATGACCGCAGGCGCCGGCATCCTGCACATCGAAACGCCGCCGGTTGACCTGGTCGAGAGCGGGGGCGTGTTTCACGGCATCCAGCTCTGGGTGAACCTGCCGAAGAAGGACAAGTTCGCCCCACCTCGCTATCAGGCCATCGCGGGCACCGACGTCACTTTGCTCTCCTCCGACGACGGCGGCGCACTGATCCGCGTCGTCGCAGGGGATATCGACGGTCACCGCGGCCCCGGCGTCACGCACACGCCGATCACGATGGCGCACGCCACCGTCGAAGCTGGCGCACGGCTGAACATCCCATGGAACCGCGAGTACAACGCCCTGGTCTACGTCCTTTCCGGGCGCGGATCGGTCGGCCCGATCGGACACCCGATCCAGCAGGGCCAGTTGGCGGTCCTCGGTCCAGGAGACCGGATTACCGTCGCCGCCGCACCGTCACAGGAGTCGCGCCGACCCGCGTTGGAGGTGCTGATCCTGGGCGGCCAGCCGATCCGGGAGCCGGTCTTCCACTACGGCCCGTTCGTGATGAACACCAAGGCTGAGCTGATCCAAGCGTTCGAAGATTTCCAGGCCGGAAAGTTCGGCAGCGTTCCGCCCAACGGGTTGATGCCGCATAGGTCCGCTCGACCACCGGTCAGCTAACAAGTACCTTTGGCTTGCGCGGCGGGCAAAAGTGTGATCTATGGCACAATTTATCCGTGGTCCAGCCCGCGAGCCGGGGACCGGGTCGCCCCCCTGCAGCGAAGGCGGCCGAGACGCGGAAGCGCATTTTGCGTGCCGCTCGCGAGGTGTTCAGCGAACGCGGTTACGACGCGGCCACCTTCCAGGCGATCGCGATCCGGGCCGACCTGACCCGGCCCGCGATCAATCACTACTTCTCCAACAAGCGCGCGCTCTATCGAGAAGTAGCGAAAGAGACCAACGACGTGGTTGTCGCCGCCAGTATCCAGCGGGCACAGCGCGAGACGACGCTGATAGATCGGGTGTCCGCGTTTGTCGATGCCGCTACTCAGGCCGACATCGAAAATCGAACAGCGGCGGCCTTTTTGATCACCGTCGCCTTGGAGTCGCAGCGGCACCCCGACCTGAGTCACGAGGAAGCCGACTCGATTCGCACCACCCGGGAATTTCTGTCCTGGGCCATCGATGACGCGATCAAGCGTGGCGAGCTGGCGCGGGATACCGATGCCTCGGCGCTCACCGAGCTGCTGACCGCGGTCTTGCTCGGAGTCGGTTTCTACGCCGGCTTTGTCGCGAACCGGCACGAAATCGACACGGTCACCCGTCAGTTGCACCGGTTGCTGGCCGGAAGCCTCACCCAGCGCCCCGAATAAGGGTCAGTGATGTAGCGCACAGAACAGATAGGTTACCTAACTTATTCGGTAACATGGGTCGCGCTATGACTGATCTTCACGCCGTGAGCTCGGTGCGTACCGAAGGGGACAGCTGGGACATCACCGAAAGCGTCGGCGCGACCGCATTGAGCGTCGCCGCGGCGCGCGCGGTGGAGACGGCATCAGCTGATCCGCTGATCCGGGACGACTTCGCCTACGTGTTGGTGTCATCGGCCGGTCAGCCCTGGGCGCGGCTGGCCAGCCCTGGTCTTGAGTGGGTTGGTGACGACGAGCACGGGCGACGCGCCCACCGGCTGGCCTGTGACTACCAAGCAGTGCGGACGCATTTCTTCGACACCTACTTCGCCGACGCCGTCGCGGCCGGAATCCGTCAGGTGGTGATCCTGGCCGCGGGCCTGGACTCGCGGGCCTACCGGCTGGAATGGCCGGCCGGTACCACGGTCTACGAGATCGACCAGCCCCAGGTCGTTGAGTACAAGACGGCCACGTTGGACTCGGCCGGTGCGATTTCAAAAGCCAGCCGGCGGACCGTGCCGGTGGATCTCCGCGACGACTGGCCGGCGGCGCTATCCGCCGCGGGTTTCCACCGGAGCCAACCCACCGCATGGCTGGCCGAGGGCCTGCTGCCCTACCTGCCGACCGAAGCGCAGGACCGGCTGTTCGAGATGCTCACGGAGTTGAGCGTGCCCGGCAGCCAGGTGGCGGTCGAGGCGTTCAGCCTTGGTTCGGCCGATACCGAACGACGCCGGGCGGCGCGGCGGGTCCGCTGGGAGCGGATGCGCCAACGCCTCGGCCTCGATATCAACGTCGAGACCCTGACCTACCAGGAAAGCGACCGTGCGGATGCCGCCGAATGGCTGACCGCGCACGGATGGCACGTGCGCGCCGTGGGCAACGCCGACGAAATGGCCCGACTGGGCCGGCCGATACCTACGGACCTGGCCGAAGAGGCCTTCACCACCAGGCTGCTGCGCGCGGAGCTCGGCGCAACTGATTGATCACCAGACACACTTTGTAGGGAGGCGTGAACCCCATGAGCACACCGCGCACCTTGCGCACCCACGACGACACCTGGGACATCGCCACCAGCGTCGGCAGCACGGCGGTCATGGTGGCTGCCGCCCGAGCCGTCGAAACCGATCGCCCCGATGCACTGATCCGTGACCCCTACGCGAGGCTGCTGGTCAGCGAGGCAGGCACCGGCGTGTGGGAAAGCATGCTCGAAGACTCCCTGGTCGCCAAGGTGGAGTCGTTCGACCCGGAGGCGGCCGCGGTGTTCCAACACATGCGCAGCTATCAGGCCGTGCGGACGCACTTCTTCGACGCCCACTTCGCCCGGGCGGTGGCCGCCGGAATCCGGCAGGTGGTGATCTTGGCGTCCGGGCTGGACTCGCGGGCCTACCGGCTGGACTGGCCGGCAGGCACCACGGTGTACGAAATCGACCAGCCCAAGGTGCTGGCCTACAAATCGGCCACGCTGGCGGCAAACGGCGCGACCCCGTCGGCCGACCGTCACGAGGTGCCGATCGACCTGCGTCAGGACTGGCCGGCCGCCCTCGTCGACGCGGGCTTCGACGCAGGAGCGCCGACGGCCTGGCTGGCCGAAGGCCTGCTGATGTATCTGCCCGCCGACGCCCAGGACCGGCTGTTCACACAGATCACCGAGTTGAGCCCGCCGGGCAGCCGGATCGCGGTGGAAACCGCGGCCAGCCACGCCGACGAGCGGCGGCAGGAGATGCGGGATCGATTCCAAGGGGTGGCGGACAAGCTCGGCATCGAGCAGACCGTCGACATCCAGGACCTGATCTACCACGACGACGATCGCGCGGTCGTCGTCGACTGGCTCAACGACCACGGCTGGCGGGCCACCGCGCAGAACTCCGGTGACGAGATGCGCCGGCTGGACCGTTGGGTGGACGGCGTTCCGCTGGCCGACGACAAGGACGCCTTCGCGCAATTCGTGACCGCGGAACGCGCGTGACTGCGCCGGCGCCCGGCGACGATGCGGGCCGCGAGGGGCCCGCGGGGGGACCCCCCAGCCGCGCAGCGGCGAGGGGGCGAGCCGGGCAAGCAGCAGTCGTAGCCACGGCGACACCTGGGACATCGCGACCAGCGTCGGCGCGACCGCGGTCATGGTGGCGTCCGCCCGGGCGGCCGAGACGGCCAGCGAGCAGCCGCTGATCCGCGACGAGTTCGCGCAGATGCTGATCGACGGCCCGGAACTCGCCGCGTTGGTCGCCAAGATGTCGACGACGTACACGGCCGATCCCGAGTTGGAGGCGGTCCGTGCCCACATGGTCAACTACCAGGCCGCGCGCACGCACTTCTTTGACGCCTACTTCCGGGCGGCGGCAGCAGCGGGTATCCGTCAGCACGTCATTCTGGCCGCCGGGCTGGACTCACGGGCCTATCGGCTGGACTGGCCGGCCGGGACCAGCGTGTACGAAGTCGACCAGCCGAAGGTGTTGGAGTACAAAGCCGCAACCTTGGCGGCCCATGGCGTTCAGCCGGTGATCGACCGCCACGAGGTGCCGGCCGACCTGCGCTTCGACTGGCCGAAAACATTGCGCGGCAAGGGCTTCGATCCTGCACAGCGAACCGCGTGGCTGGCCGAAGGCTTGTTGATGTTCCTGCCGGGTGAGGCCGAGGACCGGTTGTTCACCGACATCGACGCGCTGAGCGCGCCGGGCAGCCGGGTCTGCATCGAGGATTTCACCTACGACGACGCGGCCCGCGAGGCATACGAGAAACGTCGCGCCAAGACCGACGAACTGCGCCGGCGGCTCGGCGATGAGAACGTCTTCGACCCCGGCGACCTGTGGTACACCGAGGACGAGCGCTGCGATCCGGCAGCCTGGTTCGACACGCACTCCTGGCGCGTCGAAGCATTGGCCGGCCGCGACTACCTGACCCAAGTCGGTCGTCCGCTGCCGGAGGAACCCAACGTGGCCGCGACGTTCCGGGCTGTTTTCGTCTCCGCCGAGAAGCCGTAACAGCGGGCGCCTGCGACACCTGAGGGCACCTGTTGCCCAACCGGGTGGTTGATTAGGATTGGGTTTTCGCCGGTCAGGAAGGAACCCCAATGACCACCGAAGTCACCGCAAACGCCACCGTTGGCGCCCCCGCGACCCACTCCGACATCCCGAAAATCGTCGCCGGCCTGCGGCAGACGTTCGCCACCGGGAAAACCCGCAGTGTGGAGTGGCGACGAGCCCAGCTGCGCGCGCTGGAGAAGATGATTGCCGAGAACGAGCCGGCGATCGCCGAGGCGCTCGCCAAGGACTTGGACCGCAGCCCGTTCGAGGCGTGGTTCGGCCGACGCCGCGACCACCGCCGGCGAGGCCCGGTATGCGGCCAAGCATGTCAAGAAGTGGATGCGCCGCAAATACCGTCGGCTCGAGTTGGCGCAGCTGCCCGGCCGCGGCTGGGTGGAGTACGAGCCCTACGGCACGGTGCTGATCATCGGCGCCTGGAACTACCCGTTCTATCTGACGCTCGGCCCGGCGGTGGGCGCGATCGCCGCGGGAAACACGGTGTTGCTCAAGCCATCCGAGATCGCTCCGGCGTCCGCAGCGCTGATGGCCGAGCTGGTACCGCGTTACCTGGACAGCGATGCGATCGCGGTGGTCGAAGGCGACGGCGCGGTGAGCCAAGAGCTGATCGCGCAGGGATTCGACCGGGTGTTTTTCACCGGCGGCACCGAGATCGGCCGCAAGGTTTACGAGGGCGCCGCGCCACATCTCACGCCGGTCACCCTCGAGCTCGGCGGTAAAAGCCCCGTCATCGTGGCGGAGGACGCCGACGTCGACGTCGCGGCCAAGCGGATCGCCTGGATCAAACTGCTCAACGCCGGTCAGACGTGTGTGGCGCCCGACTACGTGCTGGCCGACGCGAAGATCCGTGACGAACTCGTCCAAAAGATTGAACAGGCCATCACGACATTTCGGTCTCAGGAGAAGAGCGGACTGCGCATCGTCAACCAGCGCCAGTTCGATCGACTGACCGGGTACCTGGCCAGGACGAAGGGCAAGATCGCGTTGGGGGGCAACTCCGACGCGTCGGGCCTGCGCCTGGAACCGACCGTGGTCGTCGACCCCGATCCCGACGAGCCGCTGATGAGCAACGAGATCTTCGGCCCCATCCTGCCGGTGATCACCGTCCAATCCCTCGATGAGGCAATACGTTTCGTCAACTCGCGGCCCAAGCCGCTGTCGGCATACCTATTCACCAAGACGCGTGCGGTGCGTGAGCGGGTGATCAAGGAGGTGCCTGCGGGCGGCATGTTGGTCAACCACCTGGCCTTCCAGGTGTCGACGGCCAAGCTGCCGTTCGGCGGCGTCGGCGCATCGGGCATGGGCGCCTACCACGGTCGCTGGGGTTTCGATGAGTTCAGCCACCGCAAGTCGGTGTTGACCAAGCCGACCCGACCCGACTTATCCAGCTTCGTCTACCCGCCGTATACAGATAGGGCGTGGAAGTTGGCGCGCCGGCTTTTCTAGCGTCGCCGCGACTGAACCGAACCGACCTGAGAAGAGTCGGGCGATGAAGCCCGAGAAAGAGAGGAAGCTCATGCCCGGAGTGCAGGATCGCGTCGTTGTCGTCACCGGAGCCGGTGGGGGACTGGGCCGCGAATACGCCCTGACCCTCGCCAAGGAGGGCGCCAGCGTTGTCGTGAACGACCTCGGCGGCTCCCGCGACGGAACCGGCGCCGGACACAACATGGCCGACCAGGTCGTCGAAGAGATCAAGGCCGCCGGAGGCCGCGCTGCCGCCAACTACGACAGCGTCGCCGACCCCGAAGGCGCGGAGAACATCATCAAGACCGCT
Source organism: uncultured Actinomycetota bacterium (assembly GCA_963751315.1). Classification (GTDB taxonomy): domain Bacteria; phylum Actinomycetota; class Actinomycetes; order Mycobacteriales; family Mycobacteriaceae; genus Mycobacterium. The sequence goes on from CAVVUH010000017.1 coordinate 135,753, forward strand.
CTCGACGAGTTCGGCAAAGTCGACGGTGTGGTGAGTAACGCGGGAATCCTGCGCGACGGCACCTTCCACAAGATGACGTTCGAGAACTGGGATTCGGTGCTCAAGGTGCACCTGTACGGCGGTTACAACGTGATCCGCGCCGCGTGGCCGCATTTCCGCGAGCAGAGCTTCGGGCGGGTGGTGGTCGCCACCTCCACCAGCGGACTGTTCGGCAACTTCGGCCAGGCCAACTATGGCGCGGCCAAGCTCGGCCTGGTCGGCCTGATCAACACGTTGGCGCAAGAAGGCGCCAAGTACAACATCAAAGCCAACGCGGTCGCGCCGATTGCGGCCACCCGGATGACCGAAGACATCCTGCCGCCCGAGGTGCTGAAAAACCTCACCCCGGACTTCGTTGCGCCGGTGGTGGCCTACCTGTGCTCCGAAGAGGTGCCCGACACCGATTCGATTTTCATCGTCGGCGGCGGCAAGGTGCAGCGCACGGCGCTGTTCCAGAACGAGGGGGTCACCTTCAAGGCACCGCCGTCCGTTGACGAGATCGCCGCACATTGGGCCGAGATCGACGACTTGTCCGCCCCGAAACAGGCCAACTTCTCGATCCGGTAATCGCGAATGAAAGCCTGTGTAGTACAGGAGCTTTCAGGGCCGTCCGGCTTGGTGTACACGGACGTCGACGATGTCAGTGGCAACGACGACACGATCATCGTCGACGTCCGTGCCGCCGGGGTGTGCTTTCCGGACCTACTGCTGAGCAAGGGTGAGTACCAGCTCAAGCTGCCGCCGCCATTCATCCCCGGCGTGGAAGCCGCCGGTGTGGTGCACTGGGCGCCGGAAGAGTCGGAATTCAAAGTGGGTGACCGGGTCTCGGCGTTCGGTGTGCTCGGCGGCTACGCCGAAAAGGTGATCGCGCCGTTGGCCAACGTGATCCACAGTCCGCCGGAACTGGATGACGCCGAAGCGGTGTCACTGCTGGTGAACTACAACACCATGTACTTCGCGCTGGCCCGGCGCGCCGCGATGCGTCCGGGTGACAGCGTGCTGGTGCTGGGGTCGGCCGGTGGCGTGGGCACCGCGGCGATCCAGGTGGCTCGGGCGATGGGTGCGAGCAAGATCATTGCAGTCGTACATCGGACGGGCGCAATGGAATTCGTCGAGTCGCTGGGTGCCGACGTGGTGTTGCCATTGACCGACGGCTGGGCTCAAGCGGTGCGCGAGCATACCGACGGTCGGGGCGTTGACATCGTGGTCGACCCGATCGGCGGGCCGACCTTCGACGACGCCATCCGGGTGTTGGCGATCGACGGCAAGCTGCTGGTCATCGGGTTTGCCGCGGGTGCGATTCCGACGGTCAAGGTAAACCGGCTCCTGCTGCGCAATGTCGGCGTACTCGGTGTCGCCTGGGGCGAGTATTTAAATCGAGTGCCGGGTTCCGCGGCGCTATTCGCCTGGGGTCTGAGCCAGCTGGTGTCATTGGGCTTGAAACCGCCACCGCCGCAGCGTTATCCGCTCTCGGAAGGACGTGCGGCGCTACAGGCCCTGGCCGACGGCGGGGTGTTCGGCAAGGTCGTGCTGGAGCCGTAGTTTCTAGAGGTTGTCGGTGAATATCGAGACACATATGTTCTACTCCTCTCCCGCGCGAATGTCTAAGAAATCCACAGGTTTTCCTTGGCGAAAATTCAGTCGCTGCTCGCGACGCTCAGACGTTGTTGCGCAGCGGTGAATTCAGCCCAGCAGCCTCGTCAATCCCTGTCTGGAGGATGAGTGCCTTCTTCAGTTTGATGGCGCGGGTGATAGCACTGCCGGCGTGATATCGCATGCGCCATCTCTTTCGAACACCAAGTCATGGCTAGTCCCTGGTGCCGGTGTTGACAGAGTGATTGACGGCAGCGGACGGACTAACCCAGCAGCGCTGTGCGCAGCCGGGCCACGTCGGCCTCGGTGATGTTCGCGCTGCGCAGGTATCCATCGAGTGAGCCGAAGGTGTCGTCGATGGTCCGCCGTGCGGTGTCCAGGTATTCCTCGCGGACACCGAGGACTTCATCGGACAGCCGCGCCTCGGTGAACGCCATCAGCTCCGGGGTCGCTTCGACGTCGGATCGCCCCCGGACCGCGTCCAGAATCCGGGCCCGCAGCTGAGGAACGGCCTGGTTGCTACCCAGGAAATCCGCGAGGATCGCGTCGCGCTGGACGCCCGCGGCTTCCAACGCCAGCGCCACCACGAACCCGGTGCGGTCCTTGCCGGCAAAACAATGGGTGAGCACCGTGCCGCCGTCGGCCAGCAAGCTGACGACGCGGTGCAGTGCTTGCTGGGCTCCGTTGTACGTGGGAAACCTGCTGTACTCGTCGATCATGAAGCGACTGGACGCCTCGCTGACCGGTTCGTTGTCGGCCTTATCTTCCAGCAGCCGCCTGAACGCATGCTCGTGCGGCGCGTCCCCGTCCGGATTGAGTTCGTCCGGGCCGAGATCGGGGATGGGCAATTGATGAATCCGCACGCCGTCCGGCACCCGGCCCGGCCCGTGGCGCTCCACCTCACGGCGTGAGCGCAAGTCGGCGACATCGGTGATGCTCAATCGGCATAACTCGTCGCGACCGTCGTCGCCGAGATCGCTCAGCTCGCCGGAACGAAACAGCCGCCCCGGCCGTAGCACACCGGTGCTATCCGCAACATCGCGAAAGTTCCAGGCCCCCTGTAGATCCCGCACACCTTTCGCCATTTCAGGTGACCGCCGCGGCGAAAGCGCTTTGCTCGCGGCCGATCTCAGCGCGCGCGATGGAGCGCATATGCACCTCGTCGGGCCCGTCGAAGATGCGCATCGCGCGATGCCAGGCGTAAAGCCGGGCCAGCGCCGTATCCTCGCTGACGCCGGCGGCCCCGTGCACCTGGATGGCGCGATCGATGACGTCGCAGGCCACCTGCGGAGCCACCGCCTTGATCTGCGATACCAGTAGATGCGCTGCCCTGTTGCCGTATCGGTCGATGGTCCAGGCCGCCTTCTCGCAAAGGAGCCTGGCTTGATCTATCGCATTGCGGGACTGGGCAATTGCCTGCTGCACGAGACCTTGATCGGCCAGTGGACGGCCGAACGCCACCCGAGTATTGGCCCGGTGCACCAGCAGGGCCAGCGCACGTTCGGCTCCGCCGAGTGCGCGCATGCAGTGGTGGATGCGGCCCGGCCCGAGCCGGGCCTGGGCGATCGCGAAGCCGGCGCCTTCTTGGCCGAGCAGGTTGGTGACCGGTACCCGGACGTTGTCGTAGACGATTTCGCAGTGCCCGGGCTGGTCTTGGTAACCGAAGACCGATGTTGAGCGGACCACAGTGACGCCCGGTGTATCTATCGGCACCAGGACCATCGACTGCTGCTGGTGGCTTGCCGCCTCAGGGTTGGTGCGGCCCATCACGATCAGGATCTTGCAGCGGGGATCCGCCGCGCCCGAAGTCCACCATTTGCGGCCGTTGATCACGTAGTCGCCGCCGTCGCGCTCGATCGAGGTTTCGATGTTGCGGGCGTCGCTGCTGGCGACCGCCGGCTCGGTCATCGAAAAGCCGCTGCGGATCTCGCCGTTCAGCAACGGCTCTAGCCACTGCTTGCGTTGCTCCTCGGTGGCGAACAGGTGCAGCGTTTCCATGTTGCCGGTGTCCGGTGCCGCGCAGTTGGTCGCCTCGGGTGCGATCTCCAGACTCCATCCGGTCAGTTCGGCCAGCGAGGCATAGTCCAGGTTGGACAGGCCCGACTCGGCCGGCAGGAACAGGTTCCACAGGCCGGCCGCTTTGGCCTTGGTCTTCAGCTCCTCGATGATCGGCGGAACGGTGTGGTCGTTCGGGCCGGCCTCATGCCGATAGCGGTCATATTCGGCCTCGGCCGGAAAGACGTAGTCGGTGATGAATTCGGACAGTCGTTTGTGGTAGTCGCTGGCTTTGGCCGACATCGCGAAGTCCATGCTCGAAACGATAGGACACCGCGGCTGGCCCGGGGATGCGGGAGGCAGCAGAGGACGATAAATCTCATGCCCGAGACACGTCCTCCCCTTCCGCCGTTCACCCTCGAGACAGCGATCCAGAAAGTGCAGGCCGCCGAGGACCTGTGGAACACCCGCGATCCTGAGCGCGTCAGCCTGGGCTACACCGTCGACTCGGAGTGGCGTAACCGCGACGAACACGTCGTCGGCCGGGACGCGATCGTGGCTTTCCTGACCCGCAAATGGCAGCGCGAGCACGACTATGTGCTGCGCAAGGGCTTGTGGAGTTTCCACGACAATCGCATCGCCGTCCGGTTCCAATATGAATGCCGTGATGCTGCCGGACAGTGGTGGCGCAGCTACGGCAATGAGTTGTGGGAGTTCTCGGGCGCCGGGCTGACCGCCCGCCGCGAAGCCAGCATCAACGACGTGCCGATCGACGAATCGCAGCGCCGCTACTTTGCGCCGCGTCCGGAGTCGGAGTACGGCCAAGATTTCACCCTGTGGTAGCGGGCCGACGGGAGAGCCGGGCGGTCGGGACGCCCGGCGACGGTGCGCGCCGCGGAGGCTGGCGGGAGGTGGGGGTCCCCCCGCTCGCGGGGGAGAGCCGGGCGGTCGGGATAGGGTTGGGGCCGATCTAGCGGGGTAGGGAGTACAAGAAAGTAGATATACGCGTGATGACAGATACGCAGACGACGGTGGGGGTGGTGGCCGAGTCCGGGGCCGATGAGCGACGGGTTGCACTGGTGCCCAAGGCGGTCGGGCCGCTGGTGAAAAGCGGTGTCGCGGTGGTGGTGGAGTCGGGGGCGGGTGAGGGGGCGCTGCTTCCCGACGAGCTCTACACGGAGGCCGGCGCCACGATCGGTGATGGCTGGGCGGCTGACATCGTCGTCAAGGTCGCGCCGCCGACTGCGGGGGAGGTTTCCCGGCTGCGCAGCGGGCAGACGTTGATCGGATTCCTCGCGCCCCGCGACGCCGACAATTCGATCGGCGCCCTGACCCGGGCCGGCGTGCAGGGGTTCGCACTGGAGGCGATCCCGCGGATTTCTCGGGCGCAGGTGATGGACGCGTTGTCGTCGCAGGCCAACGTCGCCGGGTATAAGGCTGTGCTGTTGGCGGCCTGGGAGTCGACTCGGTTCTTCCCGATGCTGACCACCGCGGCGGGCACGGTGAAGCCCGCCACCGTGCTGGTGCTGGGTGTCGGTGTGGCCGGGCTGCAGGCGCTGGCGACGGCCAAACGACTGGGCGCCCGCACTACCGGTTATGACGTGCGCCCCGAGGTGGCCGACCAGGTGCGCTCGGTGGGGGCGCAGTGGCTCGATGTGGGTATCGAGGCTGCCGGTGAGGGCGGTTATGCGCGCGAGCTGACCGACGAGGAAAAGGCGCAGCAACAGAAGGCGCTGGAAGAGGCGATCAGCGGTTTCGACGTGGTGATCACCACCGCACTGGTCCCGGGACGGCCGGCGCCGCGTCTGGTGACCGCCGCGGCGGTGGAGGCGATGAAGCCCGGCAGCGTGGTGGTGGACCTGGCCGGAGAGACCGGCGGCAACTGCGAGCTGACCGAACCCGGGCGCACCGTCGTCAAGCACGACGTCACCATCGCCTCACCGTTGAACCTGCCCGCGACGATGCCCGAGCATGCCAGCGAGCTCTACAGCAAGAACATCACGGCGCTGCTGGAGTTGTTGATCACCGACGGCAAGCTGGCCCCCGACTTCGACGACGAAGTCGTCGCGGAATCATGCGTGACCCGCGGACGCGTCGGCGACGATGCAGAGCGCAGCGATGCGGTGGGGGCACCTCCCGCTAGCGGGGGAGAGCGGCGCGAGACAGGGGAGGACTCCTAATGCACGGGATGTATGACGAACTTCTGTCCAACCTGGCGATCCTGGTGCTGTCCGGGTTCGTCGGGTTTGCGGTGATCTCGAAGGTGCCCAACACGCTGCACACGCCGCTGATGTCGGGGACCAACGCCATCCACGGCATCGTCGTGGTCGGCGCCCTGGTGGTGTTCGGCGAGGTTGAGCACCCGTCGCTGGCCGTGCGGATCATCCTGTTTGTCGCGGTGGTGTTCGGCACGCTGAACGTCGTCGGCGGCTTCATCGTCACCGACCGGATGCTGGGCATGTTCAAGGGCAAGAAGAAGCAGCTGCCCGCCAAGGCTGACGAGGCCGCCAAATGACCTATTTGGTGATCGGCCTCTACGTCATCTCGTTCGCGCTGTTCATTTATGGCCTGATGGGCCTGACCGGGCCCAAGACGGCGGTGCGCGGCAACTTGATCGCCGCGGTGGGCATGGCGCTGGCCGTGACGGCGACCTTGATCAAGATCCGCCACACCGATCAGTGGGTGTGGATCATCGCCGGCCTGGTGGTGGGTGTGGTGCTCGGGGTTCCGCCGGCCCGCTACACCAAGATGACCGCCATGCCGCAGTTGGTGGCGTTCTTCAACGGCGTCGGCGGCGGCACGGTGGCGCTGATCGCGCTGGCGGAATTCATGGAAACCGACGGCTTTTCGGCCTTCCAGCACCACGAGTCGCCGACCGTGCACATTGTGGTGGCGTCGTTGTTCGCCGCGATCATCGGGTCGATCTCGTTCTGGGGATCGATCATCGCGTTCGGCAAGCTGCAGGAGATCATCTCCGGATCGCCGATCGGCTTGGGTAAGGCTCAACAACCGATCAACCTGCTGCTGCTGACCGCGGCCGTCGCGGCCGCGATCGTCATCGGCCTGGGCGCCCAACCGGGCGGCGGCGGGGTGTCGCTGTGGTGGATGATCGGCCTGCTGGCCGCTGCCGGTGCGCTGGGCCTGATGGTGGTGCTGCCCATCGGCGGTGCCGACATGCCGGTGGTGATCTCGCTGCTCAACGCCATGACCGGGCTGTCGGCCGCGGCCGCGGGCCTGGCGTTGAACAACACCGCGATGATCGTGGCCGGCATGATCGTCGGCGCCTCGGGTTCGATCCTGACCAACCTGATGGCCAAGGCGATGAACCGGTCCATCCCCGCGATCGTCGCCGGCGGGTTCGGCGGCGGCGGCGTGGCCCCCAGCGGCGACGGCGGCGGGGACAAGCACGTCAAGGCCACCTCGGCCGCCGATGCCGCGATTCAGATGGCCTATGCCAACCAGGTCATCGTCGTCCCGGGCTACGGCTTGGCGGTCGCCCAAGCCCAGCACGCCGTCAAGGACATGGCCAACCTGCTCGAAGACAAGGGTGTGCCGGTGAAGTACGCGATTCACCCGGTCGCCGGCCGGATGCCCGGGCATATGAACGTGCTGCTCGCCGAGGCCGAAGTCGACTACGACGCGATGAAAGACATGGACGACATCAACGACGAGTTCGCCCGCACCGACGTCACCGTCGTCATCGGCGCCAACGACGTCACCAACCCCGCGGCCCGCAACGATGCCTCCAGTCCGATCTACGGCATGCCGATCCTCAACGTCGACAAGGCCAAGTCGGTGATCGTGCTGAAGCGATCGATGAACTCCGGATTCGCCGGTATCGACAACCCGCTGTTCTACGCAGACGGCACCACCATGCTGTTCGGTGACGCCAAAAAGTCGGTGTCCGCGGTCACCGAGGAACTCAAGGCGCTGTAGAGCCGCTAGCTAAACGGGCGGATACGCCGGTGGCGGGTAGCCGTTACCGTCGGTAACACCGCGCAGACCCCACGTCAGGTACCTGAAGTAGAAGTCGAGTTCGTCGGAAAAGTCGTAGCTGGGATCGGGATCTGGATTCATCTGACCACCCTCTCGATTTGGCTCGATCGTTCAGCGACTCGCGACTTGACTCCTGCAGCAGTCTAGTCCCACCGGGCCAACGTGGAACAGTGAAGAACAGTCCTGCCTAAACTATCCAACTAGTTGATTGACACCGGGCACCCCGGCCTGCCGATAGCGAGTACATATGCCATCCGAGAACGGCCTCTCCCGCCGCGAGGAGTTGTTGACTGTTGCCACCAAGCTGTTCGCCGCACGCGGGTACCACGGCACCCGGATGGACGACGTCGCCGACGTGGTCGGGCTGAACAAGGCCACCGTCTATCACTACTACGCCAGCAAGTCGCTGATCCTCTACGACATTTATCAGCAGGCCGCCGAACGCACGCTGGCCGCCGTGCACGACGACCCGTCGATATCGGCGCGCGAAGCGCTGTACCAGTACACCGTGCGGCTGCTGAACGGGATCGCCGCCAACCCCGAAGGCGCGGCGGTGTACTTCCAGGAGCAGCCCTACATCACCGAGTGGTTCACCGAGGAGCAGGTCGTCGCGGTCCGGGAGAAGGAAACCCAGGTCTACGAGCACGTGCACGGACTGATCGACCGGGGCATCGCCAGCGGCGAATTCTATGAATGCGACTCGCACGTCCTGGCGCTCGGATACATCGGTATGACGCTCGGCGCCTACCGCTGGCTGCGGCCAAGCGGACGGCGCAGCGCCAAGGAGATCGCCGCCGAGTTCAGCACCGCACTGCTGCGCGGTCTGATCCGCGACGAGGCGGTCCGGACCGAGTCACCGCTCGGGGTCAGAACCGAAATCGATACAGCCGGTCGTAATTCGCGATGACCGGGATCGCGTTGAACAGTCGGTAGAGGTCCCGCCGAACGCCGTTGCTCAGCCAGCATCCAGACTGATGGCCATGACTGACATGTTTCGCCTTGACGGAAAGGTCGCCGTGGTCACCGGCGGCGGCCGCGGCATCGGCGTGATGATGGCGCGCGGACTGCTGCAGGCCGGAGCGACGGTGTATCTGTCCAGCCGCAAAAAAGCCGAGCTCGACGCCGCCGTCGCCGAGTTGTCAGTCCACGGATCGGTGCAGGCGATCCCCGCCGATCTCGGCACCATCGACGGAGTTCAGGCACTGGCCGCCGACCTCGCCGACCGGGAGGACGCCGTCCACGCGTTGTTCAACAACGCCGGCGCGGCGTGGGGGGCGCCGTTCGGCGAGTTTCCCGAATCCGGCTTCGACAAAGTTTTCGACGTCAACGTCAAAGGCGTCTTCCTGCTGACCCGCGCCCTGGTGCCGATGCTGACAGCGGCCGCAACCGACGACGACCCCGCGCGGGTAATCAACACCGGCAGCATCGACGCAATCGTCCCGCCGGGACGCGGCAGGGACAACTTCTCCTACAGCGCGAGCAAGGCCGCCGTGCACATGCTGACCCAACACCTCGCCGGCGAGCTGGCCCCCCGGATTCTGGTCAACGCGATCGCGCCCGGACTGTTCCAATCCCGGATGACCAAGGAGATGCTGCGAGCGGGCCCGGACGCGGTTGGCGCCCACTTGCCGCTGGGCCGCATCGGTCAACCCGACGACATCGCGGGCATCGCCGTCTTTCTTGCCAGCCGCGCCAGCACCTACATCACCGGCGCGGTGATCCCGGTGGACGGCGGCATCAGCGTCATCCGCTGAGGTGCGCGAACAGACACAAAAGCCCCTTGGTATCGGCGTGTCGCGGAGCTTTTACGTCTGCTCGGCCGTCATTTCAGGTTCTTGTCCAGGAACTCGATCTGGTCGGCGATAACGCGCTCGAACGCGTCGTCGACATAGATCTCGAAATGGCCCTCCGGATAGAGCCTGACCTCACCGCGCGGTGCCGTCGCCGCGTAGCGACGGGTCGGGCCCGACGGTGCGACCGAGTCGGTTTCGCAGACGCAGAACAGGATTGGGCAGGTGATCTTCGACGCGAGCCGACCCGGACGGTAGGGCAGGAACTTCACACCGATCCGGGCGGCGACCTCGTTTCGCAACGTCGTGCCCTCAGGCACCAACCGCATATAACCGGAGTAAGCGTCGGGGGCGTGCATCAGCGCCACCTCGCCCGGCCTGCCGGCGGTAGGGACCATCACCGGCGGCCTGCCGAGCCGGGCTCCGACGAGGTCGCGTACCGCCAACGCCGTAATGCGCGCGCTGATCAACGGGTTCATCGCGCCCAGCGAGGCGATGCTGTCGGTGAACGGGCATTGCGACACGACCGCCGCGATCCCGGGCAGCCGCGCTGCCGTGGCGATTACATGGCCACCGCCAAAGGACGTGCCCCACAGACCGATTCGGTTGTGATCGATTCCCGCAAGCGTCTTGGCATACGCCACGGCAACGGTCCAGTCCTGCAATTGCATGCTGATATCGAGCAGTTGACGCGGCTCGCCCTCGCTGTCGCCGAAGTTGCGATAGTCGAACACCAGGCAGGCGTAGCCGGCGGCGCTGAAGCGCTCGGCGTAGGCGTCCAGCCGCATCGTGCGCACCGCGCCTAGCCCGTGCGCCATCACCAGCAGCGGCGCGTCGCCGTTGCCCGTCGGCCGGTACAGCCAAGCACTGATCCGGTCGCTGCCCGAGTTGAACCAAACATCCTCACGTTGCATGCTCACGGCTACTTATCCTGCATCATTCGCGGCGCCGCCCGGGCGGGATCTGATGGCCCGGCTCCTCCTCATCGCCCTGCGGGCTCTGCATCGTCGCCGGGCGGGATCTGATGGCCCGGTTCCTCCTCATCGCCCTGCGGGCTCTGCATCGTCGCCGGGCGGGATCTGATGGCCCGGTTCCTCCTCATCGCCCTGCGGGCTCTGCATCGTCGCCGGGCGTGTGATACACCGTCGCCATGGCGTCGAGTGTGCTGCGAACCGTGTCATCGGTGGTGGGACCGAGTCATGTCAGCACCGACCCCGATGTCCTGGCCGGCCGCAGCGTCGACCACACCGGTCGTTACCGAGGGCGGGCGAGCGCCCTGGTTCGTCCGGGCTCGGCGGACGAAGTCGCCGAGGTGCTGCGGGTGTGCCGAGACGCCGGGACCCACGTGACCGTCCAGGGGGGTCGCACCTCGTTGGTGGCCGGCACCGTTCCCGAGCACGACGATCTGTTGTTGTCGACCGAGCGGCTTTGCGCCATAAGTGATGTCGACACGACCGAACGCCGCGTCGAAGCCGGGGCAGGGGCCACATTGGCCGCGGTGCAGCGCGCGGCGGCCGCGGCCGGTTTGGTGTTCGGAGTTGACCTGGCGGCGCGCGACACCGCCACCGTCGGGGGGATGGCCTCGACCAACGCCGGCGGGTTGCGCACCGTGCGGTACGGCAACATGGGCGAACAGGTGATTGGTCTGGACGTCGCTTTGCCCGACGGGTCGGTGGTCCGCCGGCATTCCCGGGTGCGGGCCGACAATACCGGCTATGACCTGCCGGCGCTGTTCGTCGGTGCCGAGGGGACGCTGGGCGTGATCACGGCGCTCGATCTGCGGCTACACCCGGATCCGCCGCATCGAGTGACGGCGGTGTGCGGCTTCGATGACCTCGACGCGCTGGTCGACGCCGCCCGCCTGTTTCGCGACCTGGACGGCATCGCCGCCCTGGAATTGATCGACGGCCGGGCCAGCGCGCTGACTGAGGAGCATCTGGGCCTGGCCGCGCCGGTGCGCGGTGACTGGTTGCTGTTGGTGGAACTGGCATCCGATCACGACCAGACTGAGCGGCTCGCCGACGCTCTGGAAGGGGTGGGCACCTGTGGCGAGCCGGCGGTCGGCGTTGATGTGGCTGCGCAACAACGGCTTTGGCGGGTGCGGGAATCGTTGGCCGAGGTGCTTGGCGTCTACGGGCCGCCGCTGAAGTTCGACGTCTCGCTGCCGCTGTCGGCAGTCGCGGCGTTCGCCCGCGACGCGGACGCGTTACTGCGCCGCCACGCGCCGGACGCCGTTGGCGTGCTGTTCGGGCACATCGGGGAGGGCAACCTGCATCTCAACGTGCTGCGCTGCGGAGAAAAGCAGGAACGCGATCTGTACGCGGCGATGATGGACCTGATCGCAGCATGCGGCGGCAACGTCAGCTCCGAACACGGGGTCGGCAGCCGCAAACGCAAGTACGTCGGCATGTCCCGCGAGGCCGCCGATATCGCCGCGATGCGAACGCTCAAGGCGGCCTTCGACCCGAGCGGCTACCTCAATGCCGCGGTGCTGTTCGACTAGTCGGGTCCCGCCTTGATTCCCACCGCGTGGCGCAGTTGGGCCAAGAACTGATCGGCGTCGTCGCCTCGGATCATGTAGTGCGAAATCGCCACGCGGATCGCGGTGGCCGCCTTCACCGCGGCGTTGGGCCCGGGAAGCAGCCGCTGAAGACCCTCCCGCATCTGCGGGATGACGTGTGAGAACTGGCTGATGACGTGCTCGGGCTCGATGTCGACCATGCGCACGCCCGAGTAGGAATGCTGGTACTCGACGATGAACCGCAACGCGGCGTCGAGCTTGTCGACTCCTTTGAGGCCGGCTGTCGCCCTGCTCAAACCGCTTTCGAAGGTCTGCCGTTCGTAACGGGAGAACGCCGAGAGCAGCTCTTCCTTCGAGGCGAACCAGCGATACAGTGTCGGCCTGGACACCCCGGCCTGGGCGGCGACGTCGGACAGGCTGAGCTTGCGTTTGCCGTTGCGGCTGAGGACCTCAGCCGTGGCCACGAGGATCCGCTGCCGCGTCGAGGTGTCGCCTTCGATGGTCGCCGTCTGCTCCATACCCGAAACTTTACAAAATTTGGCCGAAGTGTCACGCTGTTTTGGTGTCACTGTCTAGGTCCCTTGCCAGGGCCTCATCGGCCCCACGCCAGGTAGCTGACCACCAAATCTTAGCCGGGGCCCGGCGCATCGCCGCCGATCGGCATCCGTCGTGAGTCAATCCAGGGCCTCCAGGGCCATTGTCATCACCGAAGCCTCGTCATCCGTCGCGCTTGCGACCGCGGCGCGGTTAGCCGCGGGTGGGGATCTGGTTTTGATGGGAAGCCGCCGGACCGCTATCTGTGAGCGGTTCGCGGCCCGACTCCGCGCCGATGGCGCGGCGGCCTTCGCCGCCCACCTGGACCTGGCCGATCCGCCCTCCATCGATCGGTTCGTCGAGTCCGCCGACTACCTGATCGGGTCAGTCGACGTGCTGGTCAGCGCCGCGGGCCTGATCAACGGTTCCTGGGTTGGCGCGCAACACCTTGCGGCACAAGTCATCCCGCAGATGATCGACTACGGATGTGGTGACGTGGTGCTGATCAGCCCCAGTCTGGTCGGGCCGTCGCCGGCGACGGCAGATCGGATGCTCGAAGCCTGGGCGGCCGGCCTGGACGCCGAATTCGTCGGAACCGGCGTGCGGGCCTCGATCATCCGATCGACCGGCGGTGGGATAAAACCCGGCGACGTTGCATGTCTGATCGCGACGGTGCTCGCCTCGCCCCGGACGCAGCTGCGCGTCGTCGACGTCATCCCACCGATCCCCGCATCGACATTGGCGAAGGAGCCTAGACCCAACTAGCGTCGAGATCGACGCTAGTGCGAAAAATCACGAAAAAAACTGCGCTAGTGCCGATCTCGGCGCTGGTCTACGAACGCGGCCGTCGGCGCACCAACACCGACTGCTGGATGCTGCCAACAGCTCCGGTCTCGTCGAACAGGGTGCCCACCGTCGTACCGATACCGTCTGGCCCGTAATTGGTTTCCGCACGGATGCCGATCCAGTCGCCGTCGGGAATGCGGTGCACATGGACGACGAGGTCGTTGTTCAGGAACGTCCACCTGCGGATGTCGAGTTTGGAGCCGATGCCATTGGCGCAGTCGGCCACCGCGAACAGCCGCTCCAACGGCGTCATCGCCTCGCCGTTGACCAGGTTCACCGTCGGCTTGATCCAGGATTCTCCCGGACCATCGTTCAGGGGTTTGGTCAGCCAGCGCCAGTCCAGGCTGTGCACATAGTTACGGTCCCAATCCTTTTCGAGATTGCGGCTGCGTGCTTCGCTAACCGGACGCGGCAGCGGTTCGGCCGCGTGGATCAACTCGGCGGTGTCGAGCTGCTGCAGCCGCCATCCGCTGGCGCGGGCTGTCGGCCGGGGCTGACCGTCGGGACCCAGCGCCAGCATCTCGGCGCTGATCAGCTCGATCTGCTTGCCGGGGCGCTCGACTTGCGAGCGAACCCACAAATCACCTTCAGCCGGAACCGGACCCAGCAAGTCGATGACGACCCGGCTCAGCCGGGTGTCGTCGCGTGCAGCGCAGCGCTCGAGCGCCCGGACCAACAGCGCCGACACCGGTCCGGCGTGTTGCAGCGCCGCGGACCATGTGCTTCTCACCAGGTCTGTGGCACAGAACTTTTCGCCCGACGGGTCGGCGTCTGGACTATCTACGAGCATCTCGTAGTAGGAATCGGTCATCGTTCACCTTTCAGGGCAGGCCGGCGCCAGGAGTATCCACGATCACCGTGTCGAGCCGAGACAGCCGGGTACCGATCAACCGCTTGGGATAGGCGTCGGTGCTCGACAACATGAACAACGTGCGCCGCGCGGAGCCGCCGAGCATGCAGGCGATCGCGGCGCGGTCGCCGATGTCGATGCGATGAGTGACTTGTCCACTGGGGCCGCCCTCTACGATGCGCTCGAACTGGTGCGCCAGCGTCATCGCCGTCCACACGCCGCCATCGGCGTCGAGACTGATGCCGTCGGGCGGCCCGTCGAGACCGTCGGCGAAGACCCGTCGGTCCGACAGCCCGCCGTCGCCGCCGATGCTGAACGCGCTCAGTCGCCGGCCGATCGACTCCGCGACGATGAGGGTTTTGTGGTCGGCCGTGATCGCCATACCGTTCGGGAAGTCCAGGTCTTGCGCGACCACCCGCACGCTGTTGTCCGGATCGATGCGCACGATGACGCCGCCCTGGAAGGCCTGCGACCCGATGTAGGCGCGTCCGAGGTGGTCGACGACCATGTCGCCGAGGTCGGCCGGTGCGACATCGCTCAGATCGGCGATCGTGATGACGCTTTCACCGTCGTAACGCAGCAGCTGCCGGTTCTCGGTCGACACGATCAGCAGTGAGCCGTCCGGCCGGAATCCCAGCCCCGAGGGCGAATGCCCGGGCAGTGGCAACGTGGTCAGCGAGCCACCCGGGTCGACGGTGTGCACGGCCTCGCCGAGCATGTCGGAGAACCACAGCAGCCCCTCGAACCAGCGCGGGCCTTCACCGAAGCAGAAGCCAGTGGCCAGTGGCGTCAGCCCCTCAACGGTCGCCGTCATCGACCGCATCCAATTCTCGTGCGATCGCCGCGTGGTAGGCGTCGATCTTGGCGGGGTTGACTTGCTGGAACAGCGCGTCGGGCAGCGGCGCGTGTTTGTAGGCCTCAATCGTCATCGTCCGGGTGAACAGCGTGATCTCCTCGCCCGGCCTGATGAACTGGTATTGGACCGTGATACGGCCCTCCATACCGCCGTTGCCGTCGCGGTCATGGCCAAGCGGCCCAACGGAATTGAACATCCACAACTTCGGCCGCATCGCGATCGCCAGGTGCCAGGTGAAAACTCGGTCGCCGTCCGGCCCGGACTCCTGCCAGGTGTCGCCGACCTTCAACGGCAGCTCGTCGGGCAGATTGGTGATGTGCGCACTGCCCGGATAGGTCTTGGTCCAATTCGCCGGGTTCGTGACGAAGTCGTAGATGGTCTCGGGCGATCGAGCGAAGGCGGTTTCCGAACTAGTGGTCACAATGCCCAACTGCGTCACCTCCCTGTGGGGCTCGATCCGACCGGGCGGCCGCCCGGCTAACTTTACAGATTATCGTATAAGTGTCACGCAGTAATTTTGCAGGGATACCTCTCAGCGCTCAGCTAAGGAAAGCGGCAGATGCATTTCACCATCACCCACCCCATGCATAGCCACCCGTACAACCCGGAACTGGTCAGCGGCGACGGCATCGCCGCGGTAGCGGCGGCAGCGGAAGCAGCCGGCTTCGGTGGCTTCGGGTTGACCGACCACCCCGCTCCGACGCAGCGCTGGCTCGAGGCCGGCGGACACGATGCACTGGACCCGTTTGTGACGCTGGGCTTTGCCGCGGCTCGGACCACCACATTGCGGCTGATTCCGAACATTGTGGTGTTGCCATATCGAAATCCGTTCGTAGTGGCCAAGTCTGGTGCGTCGCTGGATTTGCTGTCCGGTGGCCGATTCACCCTCGCGGTCGGAGTCGGTTATCTCAAGCGGGAGTTCGCCGCCCTGGGCGTTGACTACGAGCAACGGGCCGAGCTGTTCGATGAAGCCCTGGACGTGATCCGGGCCATCTGGACCACCGATGACGTCTCGTACAGGGCAAGCACTTCACCGCCACCGGGATCACCGCCCACCCCCGACCGGTGAGCGAGCCGCATCCGCCGATCTGGGTCGGTGGAAACACCGGGGCCGCGCGGCGGCGCGTCGCGCACAAGGGCGACGGGTGGTGTCCGTTCCCCGCGCCTCCCGCCCTGGCCCAGACTGCTCGCACCGCGAGCATCGACTCGGTCGAAGTCCTCGCCGACGGCATCGCCGACCTGCGTCGCCGTGTTGACGAAGCCGGCCGGGACTGGTCGAAGTTCGACGTGGTCTTCAGCAATTTCGACGGCGGCAGCCCGGCAGACGACGACTTCAACGCGGACGCCTACCTGACCGGCATGGAGAAGCTGGCCGCGCTCGGCGTCACCTGGCTGCAGGTGGGGTTGCCGGGCGACAGCCTGGCGCACGTCATCGACACCATCGAGCGATTCCAGACCCTGGTGATCGACGCCGGCTGAGATCGAGTGTGCGGCGGATAAGCCTTTACAAGATTCGGTGGAAATGTCACGCTCGCTGAGTGACCACGGAATCTGAGCAGACGCATTGGTCGGTTACCGGCCTGCTCGACTTGTTCGATGTGCGCGCGAAAGCGCCTGACCACTTCAGCGGCGACACCGGGATCGCCGGCGAGGACGAACGGCAGGTGGTGGAAGGCACGCAGGTGCTGGCCCAAGCGATCGTCGCGGTGGCAAAACGGTTTGCGGACAAGTCGGTTCGGTCGGTGCACGCGGTGTTCTCGCGCGCTGTCATGGTCGGGCAGCCCGTTGAATTCGACATCGACGTCGTCCACGAGGGCCGCTCCACCGCCACCGCGGTCGTCGGCGTGCAACAGAACGGCCGACGCTGCATCACCGTCACCGCCTTCGCCGATGTGCCGTCGGCCGATGTCATCCGCCACCAGCTGCCCCGTCCCGACGTGGTGGCGCCCGCGGATGCGAACTTCTCGCCGATGCCGATGGTCGGGCGGGAGCTCCGGCTGGTCGACGTGGTCGATATCAACAGCCCCGACGAAGTCGGGCCGCCGGAGCTATACGCCTGGCTGCACTACGACCCGATCCCCGCCCGCGACGATTTGGCCAAGGCGCTGATCGCGTATTTCACCGGGCATCTGGGCATCTCGACCACGATGCGCGCCCACGAAGGCATCGGCACCAGCCAGTCGCATTTGACCGTGTCCACCGCGCCGCTGACGGTGACGGTGAGCTTCCACGAGCCGGTGTCATGGTCAGGCTGGCTGTTGTACACGCATGAGAGCACCCAGGTCGGCGCGGGCATGTCCTATGTCCGCGGCGCAGTGCACACCGAGGAGGGTGAGCTGATCGCCTCGTTCGCGCAGGAGGCGATGATTCGCCCGCTGCGCACCACCGACACCGCCATCAAAACCGAGGCGCGGCTGTAGCAGTCATGGACTTTTCCGTCGTCGAACTCTCCACGGATGACCAGGAATTCCGTGATCGGTTGCGGGCGTTCCTCGGCGTCCACGTCACCGACGAGGTGCGCCGACGCGATCGGGAAACCGGGGAGAATTTCGACGCGGGTGTGCACCTGGCGTTCGGCGCCGAGGGCTATTTGACCGCCGACTGGAAGGACGCATCCGAGGGCGGCTTCAGCCCGCTGCGGCGGCGGATCTGGGATTTGGAGATCGGCCGCGCGCACACCCCGTGGTTCCACTGGGGCACCACCGCCATGGTGGCTCGGAAGGTGCAGCAGTTCGGATCCGCCGAGCTCGCCGATGAGGTGCTGCCCGGGGTGCTGTCCGGCCATATCCGGCTGTGCCTGGGTTACACCGAGCCGGAGGGCGGCTCCGATGTGGCGACGTGCAAGACCCGCGCGGTTCGCGACGGCGGATGCTGGGTTATCAACGGCTCCAAGATGTTTACCTCCAATGCCCACAATGCCAAATACGTTTTCCTGCTCACCAACACCGATCCGGACGCGCCGAAGCACAAGAACCTGACCATGTTCCTGGTGCCGTTGGACTCGCCGGGCGTCGAGATCCAGCCCATCCGCACCATCGACGGCGACCGGACCAACGTCGTCTACTACAGCGACGTGCGGGTCGACGACAAATACCGAATCGGTGACGTCAACGGCGGGTGGGCGGTGCTGCGGGGGGCGCTTGACGTCGAGCACGGCACCGTTGACGGCGGTGACGACGGCCTGCAGAGAATCGCAGTGATGAGCGAACACCTGACCCTGATGGCCGAGGCGATCGACAGGATTGCCGCGTTGGTCGCCCAACCGGGCGCCGACGGCCGACGGCTGCTCGACGACAAGTCGGTCGCGTATCGGCTGGGCCGCAGTATCGCTCGCACCGAGGCGGCGCTGAGCACCCCGGGAATGTTCGGGAGGGTGGCGAACGCGCAGACCATGCGTGATGTCGCACCGGAGCTGATGGACGTGCTGGGTGCCGCGTCGGCGTTGCCGGTCGACACCAACGGAGCTGCCGACGACGGTGGCGCCGAATACATTTTCCGGCTGGCCTCACCGACCGGTATCTACGGCGGCACCCTGGAGGTGTTCCGCAACATGATCGCCCAGCACGCGCTGGGGCTCGGCCGCCCGAACTATTCGCCGCCGAGGTCTTGAGGCGCCACCGAGTCAGGCAGTTCGGTAAGAACTTCAGCGCGGGTGGCGTCGAAGCTGAGGAATCCTTTGATGGGCAGGCTTTCCGGTGGCGGGTCTTGGTAGCTCCACGCCACGTCCTCAACTTTTGCCTCGCCGATCACGGCGGACCAATAGGTCGCGACGCCTTTGTAATTGCAGTACGTCGAGGTGTCCGTTTGCCGCAGCAGGTCGGTGTGCACGTGCGACGGATCGACGTACAGGCGAGGTTCCAGCGCCGTCTCGAACACGATCACGGTGTCGTCGGTGTCCACCAGCGTGGTCCCGGCGATCGTGACGCGCAGACGACGCGTGGTGGGGCGGCAGTCGACGCGGTGGTACGGGTTGGGCGGGTAGTGCACGAGCGTCCGCCCCTCTTCAACCCAGGTGTCCACCGCGTCCCACGGCACGTGGACGAATCCAGGCGCCTCCGGAACCGGCTCACCGGGCAGACCATGCACCTCGTCGGCGCGGAATGCGTAGCTAAGCGGGCGATTTCGCCGGTGCACCAACAGCGCCCGCTCGGTGTCGATCACCGTGCGTCCGCCGCGGAAAGCCTGAACGCGTCGGGGATGCGGTTCGACATAGACGACATCAGAGGGCAACCGTGGCGAAAACCACCCGGCGGGCTCGTTGCTGAGCGGCCCGCGCCCGGCGACCAGACTCACAAAGCCTCCCGGTCCGTCGTGCTCATCCTGGTGGTCAGCGTATAGCGGGCATCAACTGGCATCGCGCGGCACGGCATCGGTGAGAGGATGCCGGGCATGGCCGGACCGATGGAAGGCATCAAAGTCGTTGAGCTCGGCGTCTGGGTGGCTGGCCCCGCGGCAGGTGGCATCCTCGCCGATTGGGGTGCGGACGTGGTCAAAATCGAGCCGCCGACCGGCGATCCCGGGCGGTTGTTCGGCCGGATGTTGGGCCTCGATATCGACATCAGCCCGCCGTTCGAGATGGACAACCGCTCGAAGCGCAGCGTCGTCCTCGACCTCACCACCGACAGTGGCCGTGCCACCGCTGTCGAATTGATCAGCGGCGCCGACGTGTTCGTGACCAACATCCGCCCCGGCGCGTTGCAGCGGCTTGGGCTTGACTTCGCGTCGGTGGCTCCGGACAACCCGCGGCTTGTCTACGGACTGATCACCGGCTATGGCGAAACCGGGCCCGACGCCGACCGGGCGGCCTACGACATCGCGGCGTTCTGGTCGCGCGCCGGGGTGGCCCACCTGCTCACCCGGCCCGGTGACACGCCGCCCTTCCAACGTGGCGGTATGGGCGATCACAGCGCCGGCATGACGCTGGCGGCGGCGATCTGCGCGGCGTTGGTGGCCCGGGACCGCACCGGCTCCGGGCAGCTGGTGACGACCTCGCTGTATCGGCAGGGTGCCTACACGGTGAGCTTCGATCTGAACACCTACCTGATGGCGGGTCAGCCCATCGCCGTCGGACAACGGGAGACGATGGGCAACCCGTGCATGAACAACTACACCGCAGGGGATGGCCGGCGGTTCTGGATCGTGGGGCTGGAAGCCGAGCGGCACTGGCCGCCGTTGTGCCGAGCCGTCGGCCGCGCCGACTGGTTGACCGATCCGCGCTTTTCGTCCGCGCGGTCACGCGCCGTCAACGGCGTCGAACTGATCGCCGAGCTGGACCAGATCTTTGCCACCAAGCCTCTTGACGAATGGGCGGAGATCTTCGCGGGTGAACCGGATTTCTTCTGGTCGCCGGTCAACACGATCGAGGATGTCGTCGCCGACGAGCAGTTCCACGCCGCCGGCGGCGTGGTCGACGTGCCCGATGGGCACGCCGTTGTTCCCATGGTCGCGACACCGGCGGATTTCCACGGCACGCCGTGGGCACCGCGTTCCACCGCGCCGGATCTTGGTGCGCACACCGACGAAGTTCTCGCCGAACTGGCGGCACGGCGCACCTCGTGACCCGATCGAAGCTTTACAGATTGACGTAAGAGTGTCACGCTGAGTCGGGGCCGGGACGGGAACCGGTGGGACGTTCGATCTGCTTAAGGGATGCGATGAGAACCTTCGAGGTGGACTTCGAGAGACTGCGGCCGACCGCACCGCACCGCGACGGTGGCGCGGTCAAGTATCGCCTCGATGTCGTCGCCTCCAGCCCCGCCGACGTGGTGTGCTCCGTCGGCGGGTGGCTGTACGACCGGGTGCGGGCCGGCTGGGAGGTCACGGTGCTGCTGCCGCAGCCATCCGATACCCGCCCGTTGCAGATCCTGGGAATGCACGCATCTGACCTCGCTTCACAGATGCCGCCCGCGAGCACGGAGTGCGCGGCCCGCGGCCTGGCGGTCAGCGCGAACATGTTCGCGTCGGATAGCCGAATTCGCGACGAGGTGCTCAACGCGCTCGATCGCTGGATGACGGAAGTCACCCTCTGGCATGACGGTTGGCCACTGGCCGTCGGGCACCGGACAACGACGGTGCAGCATGTGCTCAGCGCCGCTGCGCGCGCATTCAAACGTCACGCCCTGACCGCGGCTGGCGTTTCGGCTACGGTCGGCCCCACCGAGACCCTGCGCAGTGACATGAAGGCCTGCCTACCAGTCGATTCCGAACTGATCCCGGTCGGCTGATGCGGAAGTACCACAGCCACACGCTGCAATGAAAACAGCTGCACTGCAGGATTTCTCGTACGACCCGTTCGATCCGGCGGTGATGGCGGACCCACTGCCTTACTACCGGGTACTACGCGAGCACCACCCGGTCTACTACCTGGACAAGTGGGATGCCTTCGCGCTGTCGCGGTTCGCCGATATCTGGGACGTGCTGGCGGTCAACGACGGAACGTTCGTCGCCTCGGAGGGCACCCTGCCGCCGGCCTCGACCCTGGCCCACCACAACGACGGGCCGGTCGCCGACCCGCCGTGGCATCCGCTGCCTTTTCACGCGGTCTTCGATGCGCCGATCTACGACGGCGTCCGGCAGGCGCACAGCAAGCCGTTCCGGCCCAAAGCGGCCGCGCAACTGGAGACCCGGATCCGCGAACTTGCCGACGAGCGCCTCGACCAGCTGTTACCCCGCGGGACGTTCGACCTTACCCAGGAGTACGGCGGAATCGTCGCCGCCTCCGTAGTATGTGAATTCCTTGGAATACCAGCGGATTTGGCGTCGCAGGTGCTTGCCTCGGTCAATGCCGGCAGCCTCGCGCAACCCGGCAGCGGCGTCGACACCGCGCTGGCGCGGCCCAACTACCTGGACTACCTGATCCCGTCGGTGAAAAAGCGACGCGCCAACACGTCGGACGACCCGTTGCCGGTGGTGGACGGTCTGATGGGCTACCGCCTGCCCGACAGCAGCGCGCTCGACGACGTCGAAGTGGCCACCCAGATGCTGTGCGTGTTCATCGGCGGCACCGAAACCGTCCCCAAGATCGTGGCCCACGGCTTGTGGGAACTGCTGCGTCATCCCGACCAACTCGCCGCGGTGCGGGCAGACGCCCAAGCCAACGTGCCCGTCGCACGCGAGGAGATGATCCGCTTCTGCGCGCCCGCCCAGTGGTTCGCCCGGACCGCGCGCAAGCCGTTCACCATCCACGACACCACCATCAAGCCGGGCCAGCGGATCATCACCCTGCTGGCATCGGCCAACCGCGACGAGCGCGAGTACCCGCAACCGGACGAATTCATCTGGAACCGGCCCATCCAACGCTCGCTGGCGTTCGGCCGGGGCCAGCACTTCTGTTTGGGTTACCACGTCGCTCGTCTCGAGATCGCCATCATGGTCGAAGAATGGCTGCGGCGAGTGCCGGACTACCGGATCATCGAGGAGTCCGCATTCCGGCCACCGTCGAGCTTCCAATGGGGCTGGAGCAGCCTGCCGGTGGAGGTCTGAGATGTGGTCCTACCGGATCGTCGCGCCGTATCTGTTCGAGCGGGCATCGATCCCTGAGAAGACACCCGAGTGCCTCGGCGACCGCCAGGTGCTGTTGCGGTTCTTGGCCGCCGGGGTCTGCGGCAGCGACATTCCGGCCTTTCGCGGTGTGCGCGGCCGACTTCCGGGCGACGACGGCCACAGCGCCGCCGAGAAAGACGGTTACCCGATCCATGAAGTCGTCGGGGAAGTCATCGCCAGCCGCCATCCCGAGCACCGGCCCGGTGATCGGGTGGTGGGTTGGGCGTCCGCGTTCGACGGATTGATGGAGCGTGTGGTGACCGACGGCGACCAGGTGGCGCCGTACGATCCGGCGCTCACCCCCGCGCAGGCCATCGGCCTGCAACCGTTGGCCTGTGTGCTCTACGCCGTCGAGCAGCTGCCCGCGCTCGACGGCCGGCATGTCGGCATCATCGGGCAGGGCTCCATCGGCCTGCTGTTCTCGCGGGCGGCCAAAGCGGCAGGAGCGCGGCACGTCACCGGTATCGACCCGGTCGACCGCACGGGCGTCGCCGCAAAGTTCGGCGTCGACACTTTTGTGCGGGCCACCAGCGACCGGTGGGTCAGTCAGCTGGCTCGCGAGGACCGGCCGGACATCGTGATCGAAGCCGTCGGTCATCAGGTGGCGACCCTCAACCACGCGATCGAAGCCGCCGGTCGCGGTGGCACCGTCTTCTACTTCGGGGTCACCGACGACGACAGCTATCCGATCAGCATGCGCACTATGCTGCGCAATAACCTGACGCTGAAATCCGGTGTGACACTTGATCGTCGACGGATGCTAGACCTCGCCAGCAAATTCGCCGCTGAGCATCCCGGGCTGCTGGCAACGTATCTGACCCACACCTTCGGCATCGACGACGTTCAGGCCGCATTCGAACTGGCCTGCCGGCCGGAGCCCGGACGGGTGAAAATCGTGATCACCGAATCGGGTGCGGAATGACGGCAAGCCACCTGCAGCAGGCGCTGGCCCGCGGAAAACCCGTGTGGGGCGGATGGATCACCGGGCCGACGTCGATCGGACCGGAGGAATTCGCCCGGGCCGGATACGACTATGTCGGCTTTGACGCCCAACACGGCTACCTCGACGACGCCGACATTGCCAACATCCTGCGCCGCCTCGAACACGTGCCGATCGGCACGGCGGTGCGACTGCCCTCTGTCGACCCGGCGCCAATCGGGCGGGTGCTCGACGCGGGCGCCGACGCCATCATCGTCGCGATGATCGAATCGGCCGAGCAGGCAGCCGCCGCCGTGGCCGCGACCCGATACCCGCCCACCGGTGTCCGAAGCTTCGGCCCGCTGCGGGCCAGCCTTGGCTACGACACCGCCGCGCTGGAGTCCCGCGTCAGCGTGTTCGCCATGATAGAAACCGCCGCGGCGCTTACCGATGTCAATGAAATATGCGCTGTCCCTGGGCTTTCCGGGATCTACATCGGACCCGCCGATCTGGCGATCTCGATGGGCGTCGAAGTCACCAAGGCAGCGTCTCACTCGGCCGTGCGCGACGCGATCGCCGACATCGAGCGCGCCGCGTCCGCCGCCGGATTGGTGTCCGGCATCCATGCCGGGGATGGCAAAGTTGGTCACGCGATGGCACAACTGGGTTTTCAGATGATCACCCTGGCGTCGGAATCCCAGGCGTTGCGGCGCGGTGCCGCGGCGGGTCTGAAGGAAGCGACCGCGCACGATGCGCCCACCGGCAGCTCACCCGCGGATAGCTACCAGTGACCGACAACCGCGCCGATGACGACCGTGCGATCCGCGACCTGTTGGCCTGCTACGCGTTGGCTCTCGACACCGACGACATCGACCGATGCCTAGACCTCTTCACCGACGATGGCGAGTTCGTAGTGTTCGGCCGGGAATTCAGCGGACGCGACCAGATCCGCGCCATGTTCGAGTCCGCGCCGCGCGGCCTGCACCTGACCGGGGTGTCGAGCATCGACATATTTGGCGACACCGCGACGGCGCGCTCCCAGGTGCTGCTCGTAGAAGCCGGCACGCTGCAGCTGCGGCCCGCCCTGTTCGACGACGAGCTGAGCCGCGACGGCCGACGGTGGCGATTCCGTCGCCGGCGATGCCGGTTCATCACCAGCGCCGGGCTCGGCGACCGCCCGGAGGTCACGACATCGTGACGACCGGCCAGCGCGTCGCCCTGGTAACCGGAGCCGCCCGCGGCCAGGGCTGGGCCATTACCCAACGGCTGCACGCAGACGGGTTCTTCGTCGCAGCCTGCGACGTCAGCGCCACCGAACTCGGCACCGCGGTCGCCGGCCTCGGCGATGACGCGGTGATCGCGATTCCGCTGGACGTGACGTCGCCGTCGGGATGGCAGCAGGCCGTCGCGGTCACCGTCGAGAAGTTCGGATCGTTGACCGCCCTGGTCAACAACGCCGGCGTGCTGCACCGCGCCTCGATCGCCGACGAGTCGCTCGAGGGATTCGAAAAGGCTTGGCGGGTCAACTGTCTGGGCGCCTTCCTGGGCATCAAGGCGACAGTCGATCGGTTGCGCGCCGCGACGGGTGCAGCCATCGTCAACACCTGCAGCACCGGCGCGATCCGGCCGTTCCCGAACCACATTGCGTACGGCTCGTCCAAGTGGGCGCTGCGCGGCCTGACCCAGGCCGCGGCGGCTGAACTTGCGTCAGCGGGAATTCGGGTCAACGCGGTGTTTCCCGGACCGATCGCGACGCCGATGCTCGACGACGAGACGCAGGCGCGGTTGGCGGCAACGTCGGTTAGCGGGCGGATCGGCCGGCCGTCCGAGGTAGCCGACGCCGTCGCCTTCCTGGTCTCCGAACAGGCTTCCTTCATCACCGGGTCGGAACTCGTCATCGACGGTGGCCAATGCCTGAAAATCCAATGAAGGCGACGCTGTCTGTCGGCATCATCGGCGCCGGCCCCGGCGGCATCGTCTTGGGAATACTGCTGGCGCGCGCGGGTTTTCAGGACTTCACCATTTTCGATCCCGACGCGTTGACGACGCTGGACAAGGGCAGTCGATGACGGAACTGGATGGCTTGGATGGCCTTGAGCGGTTGGATCCCGCCCTGCGCGCAATTGCGACGGCGCGGACCGACTTTTCGCTGAACTCGATTCAACTTATGCGCGAACCGTTCAACCAGCGCCGCCGGGAGGCCGCCGAACACACTGACGTGCAAGGCGTGCGGATCGTCGAGGACACCGTGGTGGCCGAATCCGGCAGCGTGGCAGTGCGTATCTACTCTGGCGCCGAAGCGGATCCGGCACCGGCGATCGTCTACTGCCACGCCGGCGGCTTCGCATTGGGAAACCTGGACACCGATCATCGGCAGTGCGTGGAGCTCGCCCGACGCGGTCGCTGCACCGTGGTGTCGGTCGACTACCGGCTGGCCCCGGAGCATCAATATCCGGCCGCCCTCGACGACGCGAGTGCCGTGCTGCGATGGGTGACGGCCAATGCGACTGAATTGGGCGTCGACCCCGCGCGCTTGGCGGTGGGGGGCAGCAGCGCCGGTGCGACCCTGGCGGCGTGCCTGGCTCACGGTGCCGCCGACGGCTCACTGCCGGTGGTCGTCTTCCAGCTTCTGCACCAGCCGGTGCTGGACGATCGGGAAACCGCGTCGAAGGCGGAGTTCTGCACCAGCCCCGCTTTCGACAGCGAGGCAGCGGATCTGATGTGGCGTTATTACCTGGGCCCCGACGCTGGATCAGCGGCCGCCGTGCCGGCCCGGCGAGACCGATTGGGTCGTCTGCCAACTGCTTTGATCACGTGCGCGGAGATCGATCCCTTTCGCGACGAAGCGGTCGACTATGCGCTACGGCTGCTTCGCGCCGGGGTCTCCGCCGAGCTACACGTGTTTCCGCGTACGTGCCACGGCTTTGATTCGCTGCTGCCGGACTGGTCGGTTTCCGAGGAATTATTCGCCCTGCAGGGGCAAGCCCTTCGCCGCGTTTGGCACGGGGCGTGAGCGGTGCGGGACCTTCGCCCGTACTGCGCGGCCATGTTTGGCCGCGTGCGGTAGATTGCCGTCGCGACCGGCTCAGGAGGACGGATGGCGTGCTGCGATCTCCCAATTGCTGCAAAGGACTGCGACGGAGCCTTCACTGTCGACGCGTCGCGGGTCACTTTCGGGCGCGGCTGCCTGGCGGAGGTGGGTGACAGAGCCAGCGCGCTCGGGCTGCGGCGGGTGGCGTTGTTTACCGACGCCGGCGTGGCCAAACTGCCCATCTTCGCGAAGACACACAACTCGCTTGTCGCGGCCGGACTGGACGTCGTCACCTATACCGACGTGCATGTGGAGCCCACCGACGAATCTTTCCTGGACGGGGCGCGTTTCGCGCAAGAGTTGAAGCCCGATGGCTACGTGTCGCTGGGCGGCGGCTCTGTCATCGACACGTGCAAGGCCGCTAATCTGTACGCCACCTATCCCGCTGACTTGCTGACCTACGTCAACGCGCCCATCGGCGAGAGCAAACCCGTACCCGGCCCGCTCAAGCCGCATATCGCGTGCCCCACCACGGCGGGCACCGGCAGCGAGGTAACCGGCATCGCAATCTTTGACCTGGTGTCGCTATCGGCGAAGACCGGGATCGCTTCTCACGCGCTGCGTCCCACCGAGGCGCTCGTCGACCCCGACTGCACCGCGAGTCTGCCTCCCGAGGTCGTCGCGGCGGCAGGGCTCGATGTGCTGTCGCACGCTTTAGAGTCCTACACCGCGCGGCCCTACGTCCGGCGGCGCGCTCCCGAACGGCCCAGCCTGCGGCCCATGAGTCAGGGTGCTAACCCGTGGAGCGATTTGGGCTGCCGTGAGGCGCTGCGCCTGCTGGGGCAGTTTTTGGAGCGTGCGGTGCACGACGCTTCCGATAGCGAGGCCCGCGAGCAGATGATGTGGGCTGCAACGCTTGCGGGCATCGCGTTTGGCAACGCGGGCGTTCACGCACCGCACGGCATGGCCTACGCGGTGGCAGGGCTGGTACGTGACTTCCGCCCGCCGGGCTACCCGGCCAATGAGCCGCTCGTGCCGCATGGCATGGCCGTCATCCTCAATGCACCGTCGTCGTTTCACTTCACAGCAGAGGTGAGTCCGGAGCGGCACTTGGAGGGCGCACGGCTGCTCGGCGCTGACACCCAAGGCGCCGGCGCGAATGATGCGGGCGAGGTGCTAGCCAACGAACTCATCCGCGTCATGCGAGCGGTACGGATGCCGAACGGGCTAAGTGCGGTGGGATACACCGAAGATGACGTGGTCGCCCTGACAGAGGGTGCTTACCCCCAGCAGCGCCTTTTACAGAACGCTCCGCGAGAGATGAGCAAACCAGTTCTGGCGGACTTGTTTCGGCGTGCCATGCGCTACTGGTAGTCAAACCACTCTCGCGTTTGTTCCGCGGCCCGGGGCGATCCGATGTGCTCCAGCACGGCGCCCCGGATTTCCACCGTGGTCGAATACAACCATGACTGCGTTTTCTGCGGGTCCGCCCGACTCGGACGGGCTCACCAGCCGCGACTTTCCGGTGCTCTGGCCGGTGCTCACTCGATGGGCGGACAACGACATGTTCGGGCACCTGAACAATGCGGTTTATTACCAGCTTTTCGACACCGCGATCAACGGCTGGATCAACACGAATGTGGCTGTCGACCCGGTCACCATGGCGGTGCAAGGCATCGTCGCCGAATCGGGCTGCCGGTACTTCTCCGAACTGCATTTTCCGGAGCGGCTCGTCGTCGGGTTGGCAGTCACCAGGCTGGGGCGCAGCAGCGTCACCTATCGGCTCGGCATCTTCCGGGCGGCCGAAGAACTGGCCGCCCGGAAAGAACAGAAGATCGCGGCGCTCGGACACTGGGTGCACGTCTATATCGACCGCACCGGCCGCCGCCCGGTACCGATCCCGGAGGCCATCAGGGAGCTGCTGTCGACGGCCTGCGTCGGTTAGGGCGCCGCGCGGCCCTCGTTATGCTCGGCCAATGCCGTTTGTGAGCAAGACCGTTGAGGTCGCCGCCGACGCGGCCTCGATTCTGGCCATCGTCGCCGACTTCGAGTCCTACCCGCAATGGAACCAAGAGATAAAAGGGCTGTGGGTGCTGGCTCGCTACGACGACGGACGTCCTAGCCAGTTACGTCTTGATGCTGCTTATGAAGCCATCGAGGACACGTTGATCCAAGCGGTGTACTACCCCGGCCCGAATCAAATTCAGACCGTCATGCAGCAGGGCAATCTATTCAAAAAGCAGGAACAGCTGTTCAGCGTTGTGGAGACCGGTGCGACGTCACTGCTGACGGTCGACATGGATGTCGAGACGGAGATGCCGATCCCCGCGCCGATGGTCAAAAAGCTGGCGGACAACGTCTTGGACTATCTGGCCGAAAACCTGAAGCGGCGCGCCGAGGAGTTGTCGTCGAGCTAATTGCCCGACTTCTCCTCGGGCCGTTCCGGCCCGCATCGTCGTCGGGCAGAGCTAGCCCCAGATCCGGCTGTGGTCCAGCGTCTCGGTGAGCCGGCGCGCGCCGTCGGTGAATTGCCAGTGGGTGTGCTCGACGACCGCGGCGGTGTCGCGGCGGCGCAGCGCCGCGATCAATTGGCGGTGGTTCTCGACGGCGACCGCACCCCATTCCGGATCGGCGGCGTAGACCATCAACGGCACGTACCGGGCCACGTGCAGCAGGAACCAGGCCAATTTGATTCGCCCGGCGGCCTGGTTGAAGGCCCGGTGAAATGCGAACTCGGTCGCCGCGATCGCCTCGGTGTCCGCGGCGCCGACGGCGGCGGCCAGGGCCTCGGTGATGCGTTCGAGATCGTCGATCTCAGCATCGGCGATGTGCTGGGCCGCCGTCGCGGCAAGCTCCTTGGCGATGGTCGCCTGCAGCCAGAAGATGTCGTCGATGTCCTGCCGGGTCAGCGGCAGGACGACGTGGCCGCGGTGCGGCTCGAGTTGCACCATGCCCTCGCCACGCAACTTCAGCAACGCCTCGCGCACCGGCGTGACGCTGACGCCGAGTTTGGCCGCGGTTTCGTCGAGCCTGATGAACGTCCCCGGCCGCAGCGCGCCCGACATGATGGCGGCCCGCAGATGGCCCGCGACCTCGTCGGACAGCTGCGCTCGGCGCAGCGGCAACCGCGACTCGCGTGGCGCGGAAAGCCGCGCAGAAGCGGGTGAACTCAGGGAAGTCACCGGGGTTGTCTTCGCGCTGCCAAGACCATAGTGTGATCCAGACAACACCAAGTTTTATCAAATATCAACTCGAGGCAAGGGTTAGCGGCGAGAAAGGAATCGACTAGTTGACCGCAGAGTTGACTGGCCACGAGGCCTACCAGACTCATGATGGCTCTCGTGTAGGAGGCATC
>CAVVUH010000018.1:0-284281 GCA_963751315.1 uncultured Actinomycetota bacterium
TCAGGGGAAGCGACCCTTCCGTAACGCGTTGACCAAGCCAATCCACGGGTGATCAGTGTGCTCGAGCGCTCCGTCGCGGCCGTGCCTGAGCGCCAACGCTTTTCGGACCGGACGCTCATGAACCGCTGAGCCTTGCCTCCTCGAGGTCGAGGTCTCGTTCGATGGTGCGCAACAATGTCGCGTTGATGTGGCCGTCGCGCCTCAACGCCAGCACGACTAACCGCTCGACGCCCAGCAATTCCAGTCGCAACGCCCGATACCGTTCCATCTCGCGCGCTTCGTCGGACTCCCCATCGCTCGGGGGGCTCATCCGTAGGCGGCGCACCCGAGCCTCGTACAGGGCACGTGCAGATTTGATGGCATCGTCGGCGCCGTCAGCGCCGGTGTGGTCGTCGAGCCACTTCAACGCGGCGCGCGCCGCTTCCAGTCGAGCTTTGTTCTCTTCGGTTGCGAAATCCTCGGCCTTTAGCCCGAGTCGGCGCAGCAGCCAAGGCAGGCTTGTGCCCTGGATGAGCAGACTTGCCACGATCACCGCGGCCGCCACCATGATCACCAGGTCGCGGTCGGGAAAGGGGGAGCCGTTGGCGAGCCGTAGCGGGATCGCCAGCGCGGCTGCCAACGACAAACCGCCGCGCATGCCGGCCCACGCCACGACTACGCGTTCCCGCCACAAGGGCCCGCCGCTGGTGCGGCCGAACAGCTTCGCGGTGGCGGGTCCGAAGAGCATCCAGACCAGTCGCAGGACGACCACCGTCACAATCACGGCTGACATCACGGCCACGACATGCAGTGCGGGCATACCCGGTACCCAGTGCACCGAGCGCACAAGTTCCATGCCGACCAGGGTGAACAGCACTGCGTTCAGCAGGAACACCAAAACATCGAGAAATGCAAAGGCTTGCAGTCGCGCGCCGGGCGCGTAGATGGCGCTGAGGTGCGAGCCCACATAGACACCGGCGGTAACGGTGGCTAGAACCCCGGACAGATGGACGGCCTCTGCTAGCGCATAGGTGACGAACGGCGTCGCCAGCGAGATGGTGATCTCCAACAACGGTTGGTCCATGCGTCGCCGGACTGCCACGACTAGCCAACCGATGGCGAGGCCGAGCACCGCACCGCCCGCGGGAGCCGCAAGGAGCGTCACCACGAGCGGGCCGGGCCGCACCGCCCCGGACACCGCGGCGCCCACGGCGCCGGCATAGAGCACCAACGCGGTGCCGTCGTTGGTGAGGCCCTCGCCCTCGACGATTGTGGCAAGCCGCTCCGGCACGTCCAGCCGCTTGAAAACGGACGTGGCCGCAACCGCATCAGTCGGCGCCACGACCGCTCCGGCTGTCGCGGCCACCGCCAGTGGCACACCCGCCAGACCCAGCAGTACCGCGGCGACCGCAGCTGTAGTGACCACCACCAGTCCTATTGCCAGCAGTCCGATCGGCCAGGCATTGGCCCGAAGGTCGTCCGGCGCAATGAAATTCGCCGCGAAATACAGCAAAGGCGGCAAGAACACGTAGAACACGACCTCCGGCGACAGCTGTGGCACGCTGACCCACGGCAACCAGCTCAACAATGCACCGACAGCCACCAGCAAAACTGGGTACGGTACGCCGACCCGCTCAGCCACCCACACCGCCGCCACGGCCGCTAGCGGTCCGCACAGCAGCAGGACCAAGTAGCCCGCCGGATTCACAACCGCACCTCCCAGTGCCACGGCTGGCTATCGATGAACCGCCCGCCGTTGCGGTGATTGGCTAACTCAGCGTAATGGTCCGCTTCGCACGCATATCCTTGCCCGGAAGCGCACCGAAACCATTCCCGCACAATCGCATTGATTAGGCAAAACGGATCACACGAGGAAGCGACGTCTCTGCTCCGTGACCTCCTCGGCGGTCATCAGTCCGGAGTCGGCCAGCTTGGCGAGCAGCGATTGCGCTCGCGCGGCAATCTCGCGCAACTCGGCAGCGATTTCCGCCACCGGCTCGCCCTGCGGCCGCTGCGGTGGCTTCGGATTGCCCCGGGCAGTCACTCTTGTGCGCTGATCGCCGCGTCCCAGGGAAGCGCTGCTGCCGACAGCGCCCCCGGCCGCACCGGCGAGCCCCATGTTGCTGAACAGATTGCCGGAACTACCCGCGGCGATCTCCGGGGCGGCCGCGCCGCCGGTGATCGGCAGCGTAAAGGCGGCCGGGCGAATCTCGGGTGCCGCCACCGTCCAAGCCGACGGCACCGACAGTCTGCCGACCGTGTTTGCCTGGCCCAGGCCGGCGGATACGGATGCCTCCGCCGCGTTCGACGGTGCACCGACGCTGCCCTGGCCGCCGAAGAACCAGTTCGGCAGGTTGGCGGCGCCCGGCCCATAGCCCGTGTACGGGCCCGTTCCGTGAGCGAAGTCGCGGTCGGCATTGATCGAAAAGCCGCGGAAGTTGGTCCAGACCCCCGTGAACGCTGCCGAGATGCTCGTCGCCGAGGAGCCGACAGAAGTCGTGCCTATGGGGATTTCCAGGAGCGTCAGGGCGACCGAGAGCGGGGTCAGCAGATCAGACACAGCCTGCGCTGGTGTCGAAGCCGCCGCGGACGACGCCAGCCCCTGCAGCGCCTGGGGGACCGCGTTGATCAGCCGCGGGCCATTCGACATGATCGACTGCCCGACCGCGACGGCTTGGCCGGCCGCGCCGGCCGGGTTGGTGGTCGGTGGTGGCGAGGTCGAAGGGTGTCAACGTCGATGCCGCCGCCGACGAGCCGGCGTAGCCGTACATCGCGGCGGCGTCCTGGGCCCACATCTCGGCATAGTCGGTTTCGGTTGCCGCGATCGCGGCGGTGTTCTGCCCCAGAACGTTGGTCGCAATCAACGTCATCAACAGCGTGCGGTTGGCAGCGATTACCGTCGGTGGCACCGTCATCGCAAACGCCGCCTCGTAGGCCGCTGCGGCCGCTTTGGCCTGTATGGCGGTTTGTTCAGCTTGCGCGGCGGCCGTGGTCATCCACTCCACGTACGGCGCGGCCGCTGCCGCCATCGAGGCTGACGAGGGACCCAGCCACGACCCGCCGCTCAGCTCGGAAATCACCGACTCGTAGGAAGCAGACGTAGATTGGAGCTCGGCGGCCAGCCCATCCCAAGCGGTAGCCGCCGCCACCATCGGCCCGGAGCCGGGGCCGGCATACATTCTGCCGGAGTTGACTTCCGGCGGTAACATCGCGAAATCCATTGCTCGTTTCCCGTCTTAACCGGTCGCCATGGCGTTAGCGGCTTCGGTGACCGCATATGACGTCGCACTCGTTCCGAGCGTGCTGACGAATAACTGGTGAATCGCCTCTGCCTGGGCGCTGATCGCCTGATACATCTGCGCGTGGACGGCGAATTGTGTGGCCGTCAGCGCCGACACTTCGTCGGCGGCGGCGGGTAACACCCCGGTGGTCGGCGCCGCGGCGGCGGCATTCTGCGCGCTCATCGTCGTGCCGATCCCGGCCAAGTTGGCGGCCGCGGCGGTCAGCGCCTCTGGTTGTGTCGTGACGAATGACATCGGTATTCCTCTCGATAGGTGTCAAATACGGTTGAACATGGCGTGTGGATACCACGCGTCATCACGCGAATTCGTTGAACACGCCGCCGGATAGTCCCGATGGCGAACGCGGAATTCGAGGCTGGGCAGAACCTGACTCATTGGCCCCCGTCCTCTGCACCCGACTCACTCACGGGTAGAAGCCATCAGCCGGTGCGGCGGTTAAAGGCGAGCCTCATCGCCTGAACGCGATGCTAACGGCGGGTTAACTCCAGATGCAACGCACTGCGGATATTTGCGGCAAATACCGGAAGCGGTTAGTCGGACACCAGGTTGTAGGCGTCCACTCGCCACACACCGTCGACCCGGCTGAGCTGATTCCAACACGCGGTCCGCTGAGGGGCCTCGCTGAGCACGGGGTCGAGCTGTCCGAGCAGTGCGCGGTTGAACGCATCGTGAGACACCATGACAAGCGGTCCCGGGCCATAGTCGGCCGCCAGTTCGAAGAACGCTTGGCGGGCGCGGGCGGCCAGGGCGGTGAGCGGCTCGACGCCGGGAGCGAGATCGACACTGCCGTATTCGCGTTCGACCTCGTCACGTAAGTGGCCCGTCATCGGCCCATAATCGCGATCGTTGAGTCGGACGTCGACCGTAACCGGCGCACCGCTGGCGGCACCGATTGCCTGCGCGGTGGCGACGGCTCTTTGCAGCGGGCTGCAGATCACCGCAGTCGGATGTTTGGACGCGAGCGCCTCGGCGAGTCGTGTGGCCTCGGCGGTCCCGACCTCGTCCAACGGCGGGTCGCTGAGCCCTCGCAGTCGCCTCTGCGCGTTGAGCGCGGTCTGCCCGTGACGGGCCAGGAAGACGCGATCGGCAATGGAGGTCAATGCCGGACCGCTCCGAGCTCAAGAACGACCGCAACCGGACGATTACCGCTGCGCAACAAGTTTCGCGTATAAGTAACGATCAAGACCACATTGATCTCCTCTGGTGCGTTCGCACCCGCGCTCAGGTTCGTTGCCTGACCGCTAAGCCTAGGGGACGAATCCGCGCCACTCGGCGCGCAGGGCGATTGACCGACTACCTCGCCGCTGAGTAATCTGGCAGCAAGACAGGCGGTGGGGCTCGCCACCTGCGGTCGACGGAAGAGCCGGCGACTGCCAACGGTCCCTGGGAACTAGATCGAGACTGAGGAAGTCGCGTGCGATCTGCGCGGCGCCTCAGGCGATGGAAACCCGGGAGCAGAGTATGACTAAATCACCCCGAGATCACGTCGAATCATGGAGTCGACGGGGAAATTACTGCAGGCATTGGCCGCGTATTGGCTGCGGGCCCCGCCAGCGGGGGCGTTGCCCGCAGGAGGCTGATGTGCGTCGAAAACTGTTGTGCCGCAATGGAGGGGGCAGTCATGGATGAAGAGTGCCTCAAGCTGACCGCATACTTCGGTGAGCGTCAACGCGAGGGCGGCCGCTTCGTAGCCGAGACCATGCTTAGCCTGTACGAACAACGCCGTGTCGCAACCAGCATCGTGCTCCGCGGGATCGCTGGCTTCGGTTCGCGGCGCCACTTCAGAACTGACCAGTCCCTGAGCTTGTCGGAGGACCCTCCCGTCGCGATTATCGCGGTCGACACCAAGTCCGTCATCGAGGGATTGCTCGAACCGGTGCTGGCCGTCGACAAGCGCGGCCTGATCAGCCTGGAGCGCGCCCGCCTGCTGGATGATGACATTCACAGCATCGAACTATCGGACGAATACCACGAAGCCACCAAGCTGACGATCTACGTCGGCCGGAAGGAGAAAGTCTACGGCGTGCCCGGCTACGTTGCGCTCTGCGATCTGCTCTACCGGCGTCAACTCGCCGGCGCATCGGTCTTCCTGGGCGTCGACGGCACGATTCGTGGACAGCGGGAACGGGCGCAGTTCTTCGGCCGAAACACCGACGTCCCGATGATGATCATCGCCGTCGGCAGCGGCGAGCGGATCGGCCGGGTGCTACCCGAGATTGGCGGGCTGCTCAGGCGCCCCGTCGTCACGCTCGAACGGGTCCGGGTGTGTAAGCGTGACGGCGAACTCTTGGAACGACCACACGCTCTGCCCGGAACCGACGAACATGGCTTGGCGCTCTGGCAGAAGTTGATGGTCTACTCCTCGGAATCTGCGCGCTTCGACGGGATGCCGATCCACCGTGCGCTGATCCAACGACTCCGGCACCACGAATCGTCACACGGGGCGACCGTGTTGCGCGGAATCTGGGGCTTCCACGGTGATCACGCCCCGCACGGTGACAAGTTATTCTCGTTGGGCCGGCATGTGCCGGTCGTGACCATCATCATCGACACCCCGAACAACATCGCCGCGTCCTTCGATATCGTCGATGAAATCACTCGCGAACAAGGTCTGGTGACAAGCGAAATGGTGCCCGCGGTGGCCGCCGACGGCGACGACGGCAGTGGGGGAGCACGGATGGCCCGTCACCAGTACTAAAACCACGCGACGAGTCGCGGGCACGGACGCGTGCTGTGGACTGCAGCGCAACTGGGGATAACCGGCCACCAAACTCGCATCGTCGGCGGCGAGCCGCATATCCGCGTCGGTGTCCTGCCGCAGGGTGGCCGCATGACGATGTTGACGCGGGCCGAAATCGGAGCGCTCGGTGAGCAGTTGGCCACCGATCACCTGACCGGCCTTGGGCTGCGGATCCTGAACCGCAACTGGCGCTGCCGATTCGGCGAGCTGGATGTGATCGCCGTCGACCCGACCACCAACACGGTGGTGTTCATTGAGGTCAAGACCCGCACCGGCGATGGTTTCGGCGGTCTGGCCGAAGCGGTGACCGAGCAGAAGGCGCGCCGGCTGCGTCGGCTGGCTGCGATGTGGCTGGCCGATCAAGACCAACGTTGGGCGGCGGTCCGCATCGATGTGATCGGCGTGCGGATCGGTCGACGTCGCACGCCGGAGATCCGCCATCTGCAGGGAGTCGGCTGATGGCGCTGGGGCGTGCGTTTTCGGTCGCGGTGCTGGGGCTAGACGGCGAGATCGTGGAGATCGAAGCCGATATCACCTCGGGCCTGCCGGGTGTGCACCTGGTAGGTCTGCCCGACGCTGCGTTGCAGGAGTCACGAGACCGGGTCCGTGCAGCGATCACCAACTGCAACAACCGCTGGCCCATGTCTCGCCTCACCCTGGCACTCTCACCGGCGACGTTGCCGAAGGTGGGCTCGGTATATGACCTCGCCCTAGCGGCAGCGGTGTTGTCGGCGCAGCGGAAGACGCCGTGGCGACAGCTGGAGGCGGTCGTGGTGCTGGGCGAGTTGGCTCTCGACGGACGAGTCCGGCCGGTGCGCGGAGTGCTGCCGGCCGTGCTCGCGGCCAAGGGTGAAGGCTGGAAGACCGCGGTAGTTCCGGTGGAGAACCTGCCCGAAGCCAGCCTGGTCGACGGCATCGAAGTCTGGGGTGTGCGCACCCTGGCGCAACTACAGGCCTGGCTCAGCGGATCGGCGCAGCTGGATGAACGGACCAGCAAGGCGGTTCCGGGGGCTGAGCCGTCGGCGGATCTGGCCGATGTGATGGGGCAGACCCAGGCCCGCTTCGCCGTCGAGGTGGCCGCTGCCGGGGCGCATCACCTGATGCTCACCGGCCCGCCGGGTGTGGGTAAAACAATGCTGGCACAACGTCTTCCAGGACTTCTTCCGTCGCTGTCGGACAGCGAGTCGTTAGAGGTCACCGCAATTCACTCAGTCGCCGGCCTGCTCTCGGATGCCACACCGCTGATTACCCGGCCGCCATTCGTCGCTCCGCACCACAGTTCCAGCGTCGCAGCGCTCGTTGGGGGTGGCTCGGGACTGGCGCGGCCGGGCGCCATTAGCCGGGCCCACCGCGGGGTGTTGTTCCTCGACGAATGCGCCGAGATCAATGTCAGCGCATTGGAGGCACTGCGAACGCCGTTGGAAGACGGCGAGATTCGCCTTGCCCGCCGCGACGGGGTGGCGTGTTATCCGGCCCGCTTTCAACTGATTCTGGCCGCCAACCCGTGTCCCTGCGCCCCGGCGGATCCGCGGGACTGCATTTGTGCGGCGGCGGCCAAACGACGCTACCTCGGTCGACTGTCCGGGCCGCTGATGGACCGCGTCGACTTGCGAGTCGAAATGCATCCGGTGCGGATGCGCGCCTTCGCGGCCGCCGAGGCCGAGTCGACGGCCCAGGTCCGCGGCAGGGTGGCATCGGCCCGTGACGCGGCGAGGCAGCGCTGGCGCCCACACGGATTTCGCACGAATGCCGAGGTCAGCGGAACGCTGCTGCGGCGTCGATTCCGGCCGGGCGATGCGGCGATGCAGCCGCTGCGGACCGCGCTGGAGCGCGGGATGCTGAGCATCCGCGGCGTCGACCGCACACTTCGGGTCGCCTGGACATTGGCCGATTTGGCCGGCCGCACATCGCCCGGACGCGACGAGGTGGCCGTCGCACTGAGCTTTCGCCAACCCGGAGCCTGCCGATGACCGACCTGACGCTGCGGGCATGGGCCTACCTGTCCCGCGTGGTCGAACCACCCTGCGCTGAACTTGCCGCCTTAGTGAATGGGGTGGGACCGATAGAGGCCGCGGAACGGGTGCGACGGGGTCAGGTCGACGATGTCCTGGCGCGACACACCGAAGCGAGGCGCGAAATCGACAGGGCTGCAGACGATCTTGAGCTGCTCACTCGCCGCGGTGGTCGGCTGATCACGCCCGATGACGATGAGTGGCCGATGCTGGCGTTCACCGCGTTCGGCAGCGTCGCAGTCGCGTCGAAGCCGCAGGGCAGACCGCCGCTGGTGTTGTGGGCGGTGGGACCGGCCCGGCTCGACGAGACGGCACAACGGGCGGCCGCCGTTGTCGGAACACGGGCGGCGACCAGCTATGGCGAACAGGTGGCCGGCGACCTGGCGGCCGGGCTGGCCGAGCGGGATGTTGCGGTGATCTCCGGGGGGGCCTACGGCATTGACGGCGCGGCCCACCGCGCGGTGCTTGCAGTCGAGGGCGTCACTGTCGGAGTGTTGGCCGGCGGGCTTGATATCCCTTATCCCGCTGGGCATTCCGGGCTACTGCATCGTGTCGCCAGCACCGGATTGTTGATCACCGAATACCCGCCGGGGGTGCGACCGGCACGCCACCGGTTCCTGACGCGCAACCGCTTGGTCGCCGCATTCGCCGGAGCGGCGGTGGTGGTGGAGGCCGGTTTACGCAGCGGCGCGGCAAACACCGCCGCGTGGGCGCGAGTCTTAGGCAGGGTGGTGGGTGCGGTGCCCGGACCGGTGACCTCGTCGGCGTCGACGGGATGCCACGCCCTGCTGCGCGCCGGCGCCGAAGTTGTTACCCGCGCCGAGGACATCGTCGAGCTGGTGGGTCGCATTGGTGAGCTGGCGCCCGAGGAACCCCGCCCCGCAACGGCGCTGGACGGGCTCAGTGACGACGAGCGGCAGGTGTATGAGGCGCTACCGGGTCGCGGTCTCGCCACGGTCGACGAGATCGCCGTCGGCGCCGCGTTGGAGCCGGCGCGAATACTGGCGCCACTGGCGATGCTGGAGGTCGCCGGTCTGGCCGAGCGACACGACGGCCGCTGGCGAATAGTCCGGAATCGCGGCGGAGCGGGGTGACGACGATAGCTCGTCGACTGAGTCGTCGGACGCATTAGTCCCCGTCACAATGGTGCGATGAACATCGAATACGGCGATCCACGTAGCCGCCACAGTCCCACCCGCCCGCCGGCGGTGTCGCTGCGATCTGGATGGTGGTGATGGCCGGGCCGAACCTGCGCAGCGCCTTGCTGGTCGAGGTACCGGAAGCGGAACCCCTTGTCCGCCAGTGGCGGATGGACCTCGACCCGCACGCCGCCTTAGGCGTTCCCGCCCATATCACCGTGCTTTTTCCGTTCGCTCCGCCGCCGCTTATCAGCACCACGATCCTCGATCGACTCGGCGAGCTGCTGACCGCGGTCGATGCGTTCAGCTACAACCTCGTCGAGACCGGCTGGTTCGGTGACTCGGTGCTATGGCTGGCTCCGGACCCGCCCGACCCCTTCAGAAGTCTCACCAGGCGCATCGGCGACGCATTTACTGATTACCCGCCCTACGGCGGTCGGTTCGGCGAACCCGTTCCGCACCTGACGATCGGAGATGGTGGCCTACCCGAGCAGATGAAGGCTGCCGAAACTGCGGTCCAAGCCGGTCTTCCCATCAGCGCCACCGCGGCGTCGGCAAGCCTGCTGCACGAACTGGTAACCGGGCGATGGCAGCGCGCCGCGTCGTTTCCTCTCCGAAGGGCCACGTCCGACGCACAGCAACACCGCGGCCGCTGAAAGTCACCAAAACGCCGTGATGGCGGTGGCTCGTATAGTCGACGGGGTCAGCTGTGAAGGGGAGGAACCACGTGGCCGGTCGACCAGTGCACACCTTCAAAGTGGTGCGCCGCGAAGAACTCACGTCGAACATGTTTCGGGTTGTCCTCGGCGGCAGCGGCTTCGGCACCTTCACGCCCAGCAAGTTCACCGACTCCTATGTCAAGCTGGTTTTCGTCGGCGACGACGTCGATATGGCCAGCCTGCCCCAACCGCTGACGCTGGACGGTTTCGCCGACCTGCCGCCGGCCAAGCAGCCGGTGGTGCGGACCTTGACGGTGCGTCGTGCCGACCCGGCCGCTCGTGAGATCGCCATCGACGTCGTCGTGCACGGTGAGCACGGCGCGGCCGGATTGTGGGCCGCCACGGTCGAGCCCGGTCAGCCGGCGTACCTGATGGGCCCTAGTGGCGCGTACGCCCCGGATCCGGCCGCCGACTGGCACTTGCTGGCCGGCGACGAGACCGCGCTGCCGGCCATCAGCGTTGCGCTGGAAGCGTTGCCTGCCAATGCAATTGGCCAGGCGTTCATCGAGATCGCCGGGCCCGAAGACGAAATCCCGCTGACCGCACCGCAGGGTGTCCGGATCGATTGGATTTACCGCGGCGGGCGAGCCGATCTGATCGGCGAGGACCGGGCCGGCGACTTCGCGCCGTTGATCGAGGCGGTCAAGTCCGCCCCGTGGCTTCCCGGCCAGGTGCACGCCTTCGTGCACGGCGAAGCGCAGGCGGTCATGCACAACCTTCGGCCGTATATCCGCAAAGACCGCGAAGTGGATGCGAAGTGGGCGTCGATCTCGGGTTACTGGCGGCGCGGTCGCACCGAAGAGACGTTCCGGCAGTGGAAGAGAGAACTGGCTGAGGCTGAGGCCGGGGCCGGGGCTTACTAGGGGGCTCGTCAGCCAAAACACCGGCTGGCATGCTCATCGCATGGCATTCGGCGACTATCAAAACGAGATTTACTTGCAGGGTCTGGCGGGAGTGGCGCCGTCACTGCCGATGGTGTTCGCGGAACTGGAAGCCAAGGCCGCAAAGGCCCTACCGCCGTCGGTGTGGTCATATGTCGCAGGCGGGGCTGGGGACGAGCGCACCCAGCGGGCCAACTGCGAGGCTTTTCAGGGTTGGGGACTGATCCCGCGGATGTTCGTCGGCGCCAAGGAACGTGACCTGTCCGTGGAGTTGTTCGGGATGAAGCTGCCCACACCGGTGTTCATGGCGCCCATCGGGGTCATCGGGTTGTGTGCCCAGGACGGCCACGGCGACCTGGCTACCGCCCGCGCGGCCGCCCGCACCGGCGTTCCGATGGTTGCCTCGACGCTCACGGTCGACCCGATGGAAGATGTCGCTGCCGAGTTTGACCAGACCCCCGGGTTCTTCCAGCTGTACACGCCGACCGACCGTGAGCTGGCCGCCAGCCTGGTGCACCGCGCCGAAGCGGCCGGCTTCAAGGGCATCGTCGTCACCCTCGACACCTGGGTTACCGGCTGGCGTCCGCGCGATCTGGGCACGTCGAACTTCCCCCAGTTGCGCGGACATTGCCTGAGCAACTACACCAGCGACCCGGTATTCCGTGCCAGCCTGTCGCAACCGCCCGAAGAGAACCCGCAGGGCGCCGTGCTGCGCTGGGTGCAGGTCTTCGGCAACCCGCTGACGTGGGACGACCTTCCGTGGCTGCGTTCGCTGACCAAGCTGCCGCTGCTCGTCAAGGGGATCTGTCACCCCGACGATGCGCTTCGCGCCAGGGACGGCGGTGTCGACGGCATCTACTGCTCCAATCACGGCGGCCGCCAGGCCAACGGCGGCTTGCCCGCGCTGGACTGCCTGGCGGGCGTGGTGGAGGCCGCCGACGGGCTGCCGGTGCTGTTCGACTCGGGGATCCGCAGCGGCGCCGACATCGTCAAGGCCCTCGCGCTCGGGGCGACCGCGGTGGGCATCGGGCGCCCCTATGCTTACGGCCTGGCGTTGGGCGGCGCGGACGGCATCGTGCACGTGCTGCGCGCTCTGCTGGCCGAAGCCGACCTGACCATGGCCGTCGACGGGTATCCATCACTGGCTGATCTCACTCCCGACACATTGCGGCGCGTCAGCTGAATCAGACCGTTGGTGTCTGCGACCGTGAGGTAGTGGAGGCGATCCTCGACGAGTTCGACGACTTTCTGGCCCTGCAGCGCGGTCGCTCGGCGCACACCCGTCGCGCATACCTGGGCGACCTGCGGTCGTTGTTCGCCTTCCTGGACGAACGCGCGCCCGGGACCGGCCTACGTGGCCTGAGCCTGCCGGCGTTGCGGTCGTGGCTGGCCGCCGGGGCGGGCGCCGGTGCGGCGCGCACCACGTTGGCACGCCGCACGTCGGCGGTTAAGGCGTTCACCGCGTGGGCGGTGCGGCGGGGGTTATTGACCGAAGACCCGGCTGCTCGGCTGCAGGTGCCGAAGACGCGTCGCAACCTACCGGCGGTGTTGCGACAAGACCAGGCCCTGGCCGCCATGTCAGCCGCGAAATCCGGCTGTCAGCAGGGTGATCCGCTGGCGCTGCGGGACCGGTTGATTGTGGAATTGCTGTATGCCACTGGCGTCCGGGTCAGCGAGCTATGCGGGCTGGACATCGACGACGTCGACACCGAGCATCGGGTGCTGCGGGTGCTCGGTAAGGGCGACAAGCAGCGCACGACCCCGTTCGGGGAGCCGGCCGCCGATGCGTTGAGCGGGTGGCTGGCCGACGGGCGTCCCGCGCTGGCCACCGCGGAGTCCGGGGCGGCGCTGCTGCTGGGCGCGCGGGGTCGGCGGCTGGACGTGCGACAAGCCCGCACCGTCGTGCACCAGACCGTCGCCGCGGTGAACGGCGCACCCGATATGGGGCCGCATGGGTTGCGCCACAGCGCGGCCACCCACCTGCTCGAGGGCGGGGCGGACCTACGTTTCGTGCAGGAGTTGCTCGGCCATTCCAGCCTGGCCACCACCCAGCTCTACACCCATGTCACGGTTGCCCGGTTGCGGGCGGTGCATGACCGGGCCCATCCGCGGGCCTGACCATCACCCGGCATCACCCGCCTAGCGGCTTGAGCCGGATCGGCGTGGACGCCACCAACCCCAGCGGATCGACATAATCCGCACGAGCGGCCGGGCCCCACATCGCTCCCCAGTGCAGACATGCCGCGACCGGACAACCCGGATGGCCGGCCAACAATTCGCCGATCACCGTCCCCGCGGTCAGCGGCTGTCCGATCCGCACGGACGCCTGCACCGGCTCGTAGCTGGTGTGCAAACCACCCGGGTGCGCCAACGACACCACCTGCCGGCCGGCCAGCATGCCCGTGTACACCACCGTCCCCGCGCCCGCGGCGTACACCGGTTGGCCAGGCCTACCCGCCAGGTCCACACCGCGGTGGCCGCGGTTCCAGTCCGGCGCCGGGGCGTCGAAGGTTCGCACCACCGCCGGATGGGGCCGCAGCGGCCAATCCAGGCGAAGATCGTCTCCGCGGGCCGGGCGCGCCCAGATCAGCGCCGCGGCCACGATCACCGCCGCCCATCGCATATCCCCAGTTCACCGCGGCACCGGCGCGGGGGCCAGCCAGCACTGTGGACAAAGCACCTGCTGAGGCCGTGTAAACTGCTCTCCGCAGCCCGTATTAACGGACTGACTTCGCGCGTCTGCACCGCGGCTCCCGTTCAACTAGGAGTCCGCACCGCATGCCGGGCGGTCCCGTTCCACAACGGGTCCGGCATCGCAGCAGCCGCCAGGGCCCGGCTTCACCCGACGCCGGGCGACAACCGACACACAAAGGCATAAGCATGGCCGTAGTAACCATGAAGCAGCTGCTCGACAGCGGCACCCACTTCGGGCATCAGACCCGTCGCTGGAATCCCAAGATGAAGCGGTTCATCTTCACCGACCGCAACGGGATCTACATCATCGACCTGCAGCAGACGCTGACCTTCATCGACAAGGCGTACGAATTCGTCAAAGAGACCGTCGCCCACGGCGGCTCGGTGTTGTTTGTCGGTACCAAGAAGCAGGCGCAGGAGTCCGTCGCAGCCGAGGCCACCCGTGTCGGCATGCCGTATGTGAACCAGCGCTGGCTGGGTGGCATGCTCACGAACTTCTCCACGGTGCACAAGCGCCTGCAGCGCCTCAAGGAGCTCGAGGCGATGGAGCAGACCGGCGGG
Organism: uncultured Actinomycetota bacterium; assembly: GCA_963751315.1. GTDB lineage: Bacteria > Actinomycetota > Actinomycetes > Mycobacteriales > Mycobacteriaceae > Mycobacterium. The sequence goes on from CAVVUH010000018.1 coordinate 14,028, forward strand.
TTCGAGGGCCGCACCAAGAAGGAAATCTTGATGCTGACCCGCGAGAAGAACAAGCTGGAGCGCAGCCTTGGCGGTATTCGCGACATGGCGAAGGTGCCGTCGGCGGTCTGGGTCGTCGACACCAACAAGGAGCACATCGCCGTCGGTGAGGCGCGCAAGCTGGGCATCCCGGTGATCGCGATCCTCGACACCAACTGCGACCCCGATCTGGTCGACTACCCGATTCCGGGCAACGACGACGCGATCCGCTCGGCGGCGCTGCTGACCAAGGTGATCGCCTCGGCGGTGGCCGAAGGCCTGCAGGCGCGTGCCGGTCTTGGCCGCGGCGACGGCAAGCCCGAAGCAGAAGCCGCCGAACCGCTGGCCGAGTGGGAGCAGGAGCTGCTGGCCTCGGCCACGGCAGCGCCGGCCGCGGAGCCGACCGCAGCCGGGGCGCCCGCCGAAACCCAAACCGAATCAACCTCCACGGAAGGCTGATATGGCCAACTACACCGCTGCCGACGTCAAGCGGCTTCGCGAACTGACCGGCGCCGGCATGCTCGACTGCAAGAACGCACTGGCCGAAACGGACGGCGACTTCGAGAAGGCCGTCGAGGCGCTGCGGATCAAGGGCGCCAAGGATGTCGGCAAGCGCGCCGAGCGGGCCACCGCCGAGGGTTTGGTCGCCGCCAAGAACGGCGCGTTGATCGAGCTGAACTGCGAGACCGACTTCGTCGCCAAGAACGCGGAGTTCCAAAAGCTCGCCGATGAGGTGGTGAGCGCTGCCGCGGCGGCCAAAGCGGCCGATGTCGATGCGCTCAAAGCGGTGACCACCGGTAGCAAAACCGTCGAACAGGCAATCGCCGAGCTGTCGGCCAAGATCGGGGAGAAGCTCGAGCTGCGCCGGGTCGCATTCCTCGATGGCACCGTCGAAACCTACTTGCACAAGCGCTCGGCGGACCTGCCGCCGGCCGTCGGTGTGCTGGTCGAGTACTCGGGCGGCGGAACCGCCGCTGGAAAAGAGGCCGCGCACACAGCCGCGCTGCAGATCGCCGCGCTCAAGGCCCGCTACCTGAGCCGTGACGACGTGCCCGACGACGTGGTGGCCAGCGAACGGCGCATCGCCGAAGAAACCTCGCGCGCGGAAGGCAAACCCGAACAGGCGCTGCCCAAGATCGTCGAGGGCCGGCTGAACGGGTTCTTCAAGGACGTCGTGTTGCTCGAGCAACCGTCGGTGTCCGACAACAAGAAGACCGTCAAGGCGCTGCTCGACGAGGCCGGTGTCACCGTCACGCGGTTCGTCCGGTTCGAGGTCGGCCAGCAGTAGCGTCAGCGGAGATGCGACACGTACACGCGTTCGGCGATGATGCACTCGGCGAGCTCGACGCGGTCGGCCTGGTCGATGCGATCAAGTCCGGTCGGGTAGACCGGGCCGAGGTCGTCGAGGCGGCGATCGCGCGCACCGAAGCCGTCAACGCGGCCGTGAACGGCTTGGCGTATCGCGCATTCGACCGAGCCCGCGCCGAGGCGGCTGAACCTGCCAAAGTGGGCTTTTTCAGCGGCGTACCCACATTCGTCAAGGACAACGTCGACGTCGCCGGACTGCCGACGATGTTGGGCACGGATGCGTGGGCGCCGCGGCCGGCCGACGTCGACGGCGAATTCGCGCGGCTGTACCTGGCCACCGGCATGACGCCGCTGGGCAAAACGCAGATGTCGGAGTACGGATTCAGCGCGTCGGCCGAACACCCGCGACTCGGACCAGTCCGCAATCCTTGGAACACCGACCACACCGCAGGCGCGTCGTCGTCGGGCTCCGGGGCCTTTGTCGCCGCCGGTGCGGTACCGATCGCGCACGCCAACGACGGCGGTGGCTCGATCCGAATCCCGGCGTCCTGCAACGGACTTGTCGGGTTGAAGCCGTCCCGCGGCCGGCTGCCGCTGGACAAGGAAGTCAGCCGGATGCCGATTCGCCTGGTCGCCAACGGGGTGGTCACCCGATCGGTGCGTGACACCGCGGCCTTTTACCGGGAAGCCGAACGCATTTGGCGCCCACCGAAGCTGGCGCCGATCGGGGACGTGCAGCACCCGGGCAAGCAGCGGCTGAGGATAGCCGTCATCACCCGCTCGCTACTGCGGGAGTGCAGCGCCGGACTGCGTGAGCTGACGTTGAAAACCGCCGCGCTGCTCGAAGAACTCGGCCACCGCGTCGACCACGTGGAACGGCCGCCGGTGTCGTCCTCCTTCGCTGACGATTTCCTGCTGTATTGGGGGCTGCTGGCAACCGGTCAGATCCACCTCAACCAGCGCGCGCTCGGCGACGGGTTCGACCGCACCCGGTTGGACAACCTGACCCTGGGCCTGGACCGGCACGCCCGCCGCAATATGCACCGCCTGCCGCTGGCGATCATGCGTCTGCGGGGCGCGCGCCGGCACACCGCACGCTTCGCCCGAACCTATGACGCGGTGCTGACCCCGACGCTTGCCGACGAGACGCCGCCGATCGGTTACCTCGACCCCACTGCGGACTACCAGCAGGTCATCGGCCGGCTGGAAGATTGGGTGGCGTTCACGCCGCTGCAGAACGTGACCGGGGAGCCTGCGATCTCGTTGCCGCTGGCCGAATCCGCCAACGGGCTGCCGGTGGGCATGATGATCTCCGCTGCCGTGGGCCAGGAAGTCCGGTTACTGGAATTGGCTTACGAACTGGAAGAGGCCCGGCCGTGGGCCCGCATTCAGGCCGTTCGGTGACGATCCGGGCCGGGACGGCCCGATGAGGAGCCGAACCATCAGGCCCTCCGGTGACGATGCAGGCCGGCGCGGCCTGCTGAGGAGCCGGCCCATCGGGGTCAGTCAGATCCCAGCGCTGCCAACATCCGTTTGAATTCCCGCTGATCGGCTGCGGACAACTTGCCGAGGACGCGGGCGTCGGCCTCCCGCACGGCAGCCTCGGCACGCTTCAACAGCGTCCGGCCCGCTCCGGTCAGCGTGGCCGGCAGCGCACGACCGGACGGCACCGACGCGGGCCTGGCCACTATGTGTGCGTTCTCTAACCGGTGCAATACCGTGTTCATCGCCTGCGGTGTGACATTGCCCTGCCGGGACAGTTCCGCGCTGGACATCCCGGGACTCATGGAAAGCATTCGCATGCAGACGAATTCGGGCAGCGTCAGACTTAGCGGACTCAGCACCGCGGTCACCTCCGGTCGCAGCGCGGCGACCACCTGATGTAGCAGGTATCCAAGTGGCGCGTCTTGTGTAGTGCTCATATCAATCATCTTGACATATATCAGGTTAGTTGATATATCTCGGGTATGACTGAAACGCAGAAGTTCGATTTCGATTTCGATCCGGCCTACCGCGGCGAGGCTCCTCAGTTCGGGGAAGGTCGACCGCCATGGAGTCTCGGTGAGCCGCAACCGGAGATCTCGGCGCTCATCGACCAGGGCAAAATCAAGGGCGACGTGCTCGACGCCGGCTGCGGTGAGGCGGCGCTGTCACTGCACCTGGCGGCGTTGGGGCACAACACCGTCGGGCTGGATGCCTCGCCCACCGCGATCGAGTTGGCAAGGGTCGAGGCGGCTAATCATGGGTTGACCAACGCCTCGTTCGAGCTGGCCGACATCACTGACTTCACCAGCTATCCGACCGGTTCCGAAGGCCGGTTCGACACGATCGTGGACAGCACGCTGTTTCACTCGATGCCCGTCGAGCTGCGCGCCGGGTACCAGCGGTCGATCGTTCGCGCTGCCGCGCCCGGCGCGTCCTACTTCGTGCTGGTCTTCGATCGCGCGGGCATGCCCCAGGGCCCGCCCAACGCGGTCACTGAAGATGAGTTGCGCGATGTCGTGTCGCAGTATTGGGTCATCGACGAGATCCGACCGGCCAGAATTCATGCCAACGTGCCCGACGACAGAGTCGCCGAGTTTCCAGCTGTGGACCTGCGCGACGAGGGCAATGGACGTAAGTCCGTACCGGCCTGGCTGCTGTCCGCGCACCTGGCCTGAGCGGCAAGCGGGCGGTTCGGGCTCAGCTGCTGCTTGAGCCAGTTCTTTGCGTCACGGTGCGAGCTGGACATGGCCCCGCCCCGGAGGCGGGGAAGGAGGTATCGCCTGTGGTGGTGGTGGAGGAGGTGTCTCCTGTGGTGGTGCGGGTGCCTCCGGTTCTGGCGCAGGTGCCTCCGGTTCTGGCGCAGGTGCCTCCGGTTCTGGCGCAGGTGCCTCCTGTGGTGGTGGCGGTGCCTCCTGTTGTGGTGGGGGCCTCTGCCGTTGTCGTGGCGGAGGCGGCGGCTGTTCTGCTGGAGGTGGCGGTGCTTCGACAGGCGGCGCGACCGGCTTCACCGTCGGTGCCGGGATCTGTGGCTGAGGCGTCACGTCCCCCATGGGGGCTGGCCAGATCATGGCCGTGAGCACCGTGCCGTGTTCGCCACATTCCGGCCGGCGCTGTCCGTTGTGTCCCGCCGCGAAAGCCTCATCGGGCACCGATTTATGCCACGCCGCCGGCGCGGCGATCACGTTTGAAGTCGGTGGGAGCTTCCACAAATCGTTTGCGCAGGCGGCTCCATTTTGCATGCCCGGAGTGATCTGGTGCATCGGCTCGCTCACCGCGAGATGAGCCCGCTCCGATCGGAGCCACGTCGTCACGGGCAACTGTGCCGCACCCACCACGCTCGAGGCGGTGCTCATTAGGGCGGTGATCACCACACACTCAGCAGGTATTCGGCGCCTACGCGTAGCCATCAACTTCGACGGCGCTATGCCGTTCTGCTTCGATGCGGTCATACGCCCACATGCCGTCACGCCGCGCCCCTAATCTGCGGGTTTGCGCGAAAGCCCAGTGGTGATTCACCGCTACAACCAGTTACGATATCCATCATTGCAGGCGCCAGACGCCTCCACTGTTACCGCTTGGTGTCGATTCAATGAGATGTCGAGCAGGTGACTCAGCAGAAATGGAAATCCTGCCGTGCGCACCGGCATCACCCGCCTCGCAGACGCTCTGGTTAGCGCTTCGGTAGTGCTGACCGCCGCGGTTATTTGCGGTGGCGCAGCAGGTGCCGACCCGGCTCAGGATCAGCAGTTTCTGGCGTTGCTCGAACAAGAACAGATTCCCGCCATCGATAACGTGCCTGGGATCGTCTACCGCGCCCATCAAATTTGTAGCGAACTCGATGGCGGCGCTTCGGTCCAGACCGTAGTCGACGATGAGATGAACAGTGCGTACGGGGACAATCCGGCTTTACACCTTTATCCCGGTCGTGTGAGAAGGACCGCGGTCAGATTCGTCATCGCATCAGTGGACGTCTACTGCCCAAGCCATCGAGGCGAGCTTCCCGCAGCGCCCTGAGGTGTGATCGCGCCGCCGGCCGGATTTGACGCGAGCGCAGAGCGGTTTGCTCGTCGCCGCTGGCAACCGTCGGACCGCGCGCGACAGTGGTAGTCGCCGACCGCAGCAAACAACTGACGTATCTCGGGGCATGCTGACCGGGTGGCGACGGCGGTCCGAGGGTAGGTCCGTCAGGCCGTACGAAGTACGATCCACCTAAATGCTGAAATGAGTTATCCAGCCGCGGTGGCAACCCTGGTTGCCATTAGGTAGCTTAGCTTCGGGGCTACCAGCAGGTTCGAGCTGAGTTTTGGTCGGGTGAAACGATGAGTTGTCCGGCGCTGCGGCAGCCTTGGGATGAAGAGTGGATCCTGGCCGGCCAGCGCGGCGAGATCCGCATTATCGGCTCTACGGTCGCGGACGCCCGAGTGCTCATCCTGGACGGTCTGCTCGACGGCACAACATACGTTCCGCTCCGCGACGCCATCGTCAAAACCGCGTTGGATGAACCTCTTGGGGTCATCGTCGACGTAAACGGCCTCACCGTCCGAGACGATCCGGCGTGGGCCGTGTTCACCAGCGCCCGTTGGCAGATCGCCGAATGGCCGGATATCCCGATCGGCCTGGTATGCGCCCTTGATCATGTCCAGAATACTTTGCGCCGAAACGGCATAACGCGGTATGTGCCCGTGTTCCCAACACTTGAGTGCGCAATCACTGAGCTGTCCGCCGACGGACTGCGCCGGTATCGTCGGCGCGTCCGCGCCGAATTGCCGGCAACGAACACCAGCATTCACCGATGCCGGCAGCTAGTTGCTCAGTGGTTGACGGCGTGGTCGAGAGTCGACTTCATTCATGCGGTTTCGATCGTCGCTACCGAACTGCTTGAAATGGCCGTTGCGGATACCAACAGCACGTTGTCGCTTCGGATGGAAACCGACGGGTCCACAGTGGCGGTGGCGGTACAACACATCGAAATGACACCTACGGCCCGTGAGTCCGCAGATGAGAACGTCTCGGGCCTTGACCTCGTCGCGGCCAACTGTCGGGTGTGGGGCACGTACACCAGCGCGGCCGGCAACACGGTATGGGCCGTGGTCGGCCCGGAAAACCGCTTCTGAGAATGTTTGTCACGATTGCTGGGCCGCCAGGCCAGCGCTAGGACCATCTGGGTCACCCCACTTTTGGGGGCGCGCCTAACCGGTCGGCGCCTTCGGCGGCTGCGGTTTTGACGGGCACGCGCCGCCGTTTTGTCCCCGTTTGTCGGTGGGCGAAAAATGCCACGCAGGCGTCAGCGTGTTCGCCTGCCATTCGCAACTGCAGGCAGTGGTGTTTGAAGCCGGCGGGAGTGGGTATTGGAGATGGCGTGCGGTAACCGCCCGTGGTTATTCGGAGAGCCTCTCGAACGACCTCCCCGTCACGGTTCTTGACGCGGGGAGGGCGTGTCAGCGGTCGAAACCGCTTCGTACCCTGCCCAATTGGAGCCAGAATGAGTTCTAACGACCATCGATCTGCGAATGTGCGGGCGCAGGCACGCCGTCAGGCGGATCGCGCGCGAGCCGCAATGGAGGACAAGCGTGAGGAGCAAGAGGGCGGCCTGAGCGGCTGGGTAGCTGAGCGTGCCGGCAAATGGGATCTCAGCGGCTTCGATGAGACCACCTTGCAGCGTCAGAAGTTCTTCTGGAACCTGCTGGTGGACTATTGGTTTCGAATGGAGATCGACGGCTGGGAAAACGTTGGAGATCCGCCGGCCTTGCTGGTCGGCATCCACTCCGGGGCCCCGTTTGTCTGGGATGCCTGGACTGTCGGTCTGCAATGGTGGCGACGGTTCGGCCAGGAGCGTCCACTGCACGGCACGGCCCATGACGCATTGATGGCCATTCCCGGTTTAGGCCGATACTTCCGTGCAATGGGCGTATTACCCGCGGCTCCCGACGCCATCGCGACCGCGCTGGCCGAAGGCCGCGACGTCGCGCTGTGGCCCGGCGGTGAGGTGGACTCGCTGCGGCCGTGGTCTGAGCGTGACCAGGCAAACCTGGCCGGTCGAAAAGGCTTCGTGAAGATGGCGATTCGCGCCGGGGTTCCGATCGTGCCGATCGCGACCGTGGGAGGCGCCGACGCCATGCCGGTGCTGATTCGCGGTGATCGGCTTTCGCGGATCTTGCGGTTGGACCGGCTGTTGCGGCTCAAGGTGTTTCCGCTCGCCATCTCGCTGCCCTGGGGAATCGCCCCTGCCGCGTTGCCGCAGCTGCCGCTGCCGGCCAAGATCAGGACGCGATTCATGCCGCCGGTCGAGATCGAAAACGACCCGGCCCGCGCCGACGATGACGAGTACATCGACTGTAAGTATCACGAAGTTCAGGGCAGCATTCAGCGCGGTATGGACGCGCTGGCCCGCAAGCGGGCGTTGCCGTTGTTCGGTTAGAGCCTTAAAACAAGACGGGCCCGGTCCGTCGCGGACCGGGCCTCGTCGTCTGATTGTCTACTTTTGGTGCGCCTGCTGGCGCTTTTCGGCAGCCGCGGCACCGCCACGAGCGGCTTCGGCTTCCGCTTCCTTCTTGGCGGCGTCACGCTGCGCGTGCGCCTTGTCTTGCTGGGCCTCGCCCTCGTGCTCGAGCTCTTCTTTACCGAGCACGCTCCCGACGGCTTCCTTGGCTAAGCCCTTGGCGCCTTCAACAACGCCCTTCACAGCTTCTTCAGGCCCACTCTTCTTCTTGTCCTCCGACATAGAGTCCCCTCCTCATTTGCTCATATCGAGCTGACTTGCTCGACCGCCGGCCGTTGGCTGGACCGGTTTCGGGCGCGGCGAAAAGCGCTTCAGGTGTTGGCTTTTTGCGCTCTGCCATTTCGCGCCATTTCGCGCCGCGTGGTCGGAATTCCCATGGGGCGCGGCGCTCAAACCCCCGCTCGCGGCGATCCGCATGCGACTCGCCGCGGTGAGGTTTTCGGCGCAGGTAGGACGGGTGAATGCGGTGGCTGTGACGCCGAACACGGCCTCGCAGGCGATGGATTCCGCCAGCTAACGGAATTGTCGTCGGGGGCGCGCAGTTACCGCCCAACGCCGTTGCGAGACAAACAATGCGCAATCCAGTCCACTCTCGGGACGCGCAGCCTGGCCATAAGGCAGGATGGAGCGTGCTGTCGTGGGGGATAGCTGGATGGCGCCCTCCCATGCGAGGAGTCTGATGACGGAGCAGGAGCCGACGAGCACCAACGGCGCCGACGCATTTCCACCGGACAACCAATATCCCGCCGGCAACCCCGCGAATCGGCCCAAATACACCCGAGTGCTGCTCAAACTCGGCGGCGAGATGTTCGGCGGCGGACAGGTCGGACTGGATCCCGACGTAGTCTCGCAGGTCGCCCGCCAGATCGCCGAGGTCGTCCGCACCGGCGTGCAGGTCGCGGTCGTCATCGGCGGCGGCAACTTCTTCCGTGGCGCACAGCTTCAACAACGCGGCATGGAGCGCACCCGATCAGACTATATGGGGATGCTCGGGACTGTCATGAATAGCCTTGCGTTGCAAGACTTCCTAGAAAAAGAAGGCATTGCCACCCGGGTTCAGACCGCGATCACGATGGGCCAGGTCGCCGAGCCGTACATTCCGCTGCGGGCCCGGCGCCACCTGGAAAAGGGACGTGTGGTGATCTTCGGTGCCGGCATGGGGCTGCCGTACTTCTCGACGGACACCACGGCCGCACAGCGGGCATTGGAGATCGGCGCCGACGTTGTCCTGATGGCCAAGGCGGTCGACGGCGTGTTCGCCGAGGACCCGCGAGTGAATCCGTCGGCCGAGCTGCTCACCGCTATCACCCACCGGGAAGTCATCGACCGAGGGCTGCGGGTGGCCGATGCCACCGCATTCAGTTTGTGTATGGACAATGGCATGCCGATTCTGGTGTTCAACCTGCTTACCGATGGCAATATTGCTCGCGCGGTTGCGGGTGAGAAGATCGGAACGCTGGTCACTACCTAACGGGAGGAGCGGCGTCAGATGCGCGCCGCGACGATGCAGAGCGCAGCGATGAGAAGGAGCGGCGCGAAATGACAGCCAGCGACGATGCAGAGCGCAGCGATGAGAAGGAGCGGCGCCATGATTGACGAAACCCTCTTCGATGCCGAGGAGAAGATGGAGAAGGCCGTGTCGGTGAGCCGTGACGACCTATCGACCATCAGGACCGGCCGCGCCAACCCGGGCATGTTCTCCCGCATCGTGATCGACTACTACGGTTCGGCTACCCCGATCACCCAGCTGGCCAGTATCAATGTCCCGGAAGCGCGCCTGGTCGTGATCAAGCCGTACGAGGCGAGCCAGCTTGGGGCCATCGAGACCGCGATCCGCAACTCCGAACTAGGGGTGAATCCGACCAACGACGGCACACTGATCCGGGTTGCGGTACCGCAGCTGACCGAGGAACGCCGCCGCGAACTCGTCAAGCAAGCCAAAAGCAAGGGCGAAGACGCCAGGGTCTCGGTGCGCAACATCCGCCGCAAGGCGATGGAGGAACTGCACCGCATCCGCAAGGACGGCGAGGCCGGCGAGGACGAGGTCGCGCGCGCGGAAAAGGACCTGGACAAGACCACGCACCAGTACGTGACCCAGATCGACGAGCTGGTCAAGCACAAAGAAGGCGAGTTGCTGGAGGTCTAGCGGCCGCTCAGCTAACGACGTCCGTGGCAGAAACTGGTACCGGCGCAGACATCCCGGCCGAGGGTTCGTTGCAAGAGCCGTCAGGGAAGAAGAAGAAGTCGCGGGCCGGCCGGAATCTGCCCGCGGCGATCGCCGTCGGCGCGGCAATCGGCTTTACCATCATCGCGATCTTGATATTCGACAAATTCCTGTGGCTCCCCATGGTCGCCGTCGCCATTGCCGTGGCCACCCATGAGGTGGTGCGGCGGCTGCGCGAGGCGGGTTTTGTGATCCCGGTCGTGCCGCTCCTGATCGGCGGCCAGGCCACCGTGTGGTTGACCTGGCCTTTCGGGCCCCGCGGGGCGCTGGCCGGCTTCGGCGCCACGGTCGTGGTCTGCATGTTCTGGCGGTTGCTGCGTCACGGCACGCCCGCGTCCCGCGAATCCGCCGGTGCCGATTCGCCGCCGGCAAACTACCTGCGGGACGCAGCCGCCACCGTTTTTCTGGCCGCCTGGGTGCCGTTGTTCGCGTCGTTCGGTGTGCTGCTGGTCTATCCCGCTGACGGATCGGGGCGGGTGTTCTGCCTGATGATCGGCGTGGTTTTTTCGGACGTCGGCGGCTACGCCGTGGGGGTGCTGTTCGGTAAGCATCCGATGGTCCCGGCGATCAGCCCGAACAAATCGTGGGAGGGACTGGCCGGTTCGCTGCTGTTCGGGATCACCGCGACCGCGCTGAGCGCGACTCTGCTGGCCCACAAACCGGTCTGGATCGGCCTGCTGCTGGGCCTGACGATCGTGGCCACCGCCACCCTCGGCGATTTGGTGGAATCGCAAATCAAGCGTGACCTGGGCATCAAGGACATGGGCCGGATTCTGCCCGGCCACGGCGGCTTGATGGACCGTCTGGACGGAACGTTGCCGTCGGCGGTGGCGACCTGGATCGTCTTGACGCTGGTGGCCTGATCGCCGCTGCGACTCCGCGAAGGACGGATACTGGTCGTGGGATGAAGCAACAGCTGGTATTCGAGGCGCCGCGCCGAGGGCTGCCGCCGCGTCATCTGGCCGACCTCGACGAGGCCGGGCTCCTCGACGCCGTCGCGGCACTGGGCCTGCCGCCGTTTCGCGCCAAACAACTCACCCACCAGTATTACGGCCGGCTGATCGGCGACCCGCAGCAGATGACCGACCTGCCGGCTGCTGCCCGCGGTCAGGTGGCCGAGGCCCTGTTCCCGAGCCTGCTGACTGCCACCCGGGAAATCGCGTGCGACGCCGGCCAGACCCGCAAGACGCTGTGGCGGGCGGCCGACGGCACCACCTTCGAGTCGGTGCTGATGCGCTACCCGCAGCGCAACACGGTGTGCATCTCGTCGCAGGCGGGCTGCGGCATGGCTTGCCCGTTCTGCGCCACCGGGCAGGGCGGCCTGACACGAAACCTGTCGACCGCCGAGATCGTCGAACAAGCACGCGCCGCGGCCGTGGCGCTGCGTGACGACTGGGGAGACCGGTTGTCCAATGTGGTGTTCATGGGGATGGGGGAGCCGCTGGCCAACTACGCCAGGGTGCTGGCGGCGGTGCATCGCATCACTTCACCATCCGGTTTCGGAATCTCGGCCCGATCGGTGACGGTGTCGACGGTCGGGCTGGCCCCGGCAATCCGCAAACTCGCCGACGAGCGGCTCGGCGTGACGCTAGCGCTGTCGCTGCATGCCCCTGACGACGAGCTGCGTGACACGCTGGTGCCGGTCAACAACCGGTGGAAGATCGACGAAGCGCTCGATGCCGCCCGCTACTACGCCGATGTGACCGGTCGGCGAGTTTCGGTGGAGTATGCCCTGATTCGTGACGTCAACGATCAACCGTGGCGCGCAGACCTGCTGGGCAAGCGGCTGCATCGCGCACTGGGTCCGCTGGTGCATGTGAACGTCATTCCGCTGAACCCCACGCCCGGCAGCGACTGGGACGCCAGCCCGAAGCCCGCGCAGCGCGAGTTCGTCCGGCGGATCCGCGCCAGCGGCGTGCCCTGCACGGTTCGGGACACCCGCGGTCGCGAGATCGCCGCCGCGTGTGGCCAGCTCGCCGCCGACGGCGCAGGGCGCCGCCCTTGAACCGGACCGGGTGTGATCACGTCATCCCTATGTCATTCCAAAACCAGGAGGTCAGCACGTGAAAATTCGGCTCATGAGTGCGATCGCGAGGCTGGCGTTCGTTGCAGTGTTCGCCGCCATGGCTTTCGGGCTGCTCACTGCACCACGGGCGCTGGCAGCCGACGATCGTCTGCAGTTCACCGGGACCACACTGTCCGGTGCGCCGTTCAATGGCGCGAGTCTGCAGGGCAAGCCGGCCGTGCTGTGGTTCTGGACGCCCTGGTGCCCGTTCTGCAACGCCGAAGCTCCCGGTGTGAGCCAGGTGGCCGCCGCCAATCCGTCGGTCACCTTCGTTGGGGTCGCGGCCCACTCTGATGTCGGCGAGATGCAGGGCTTCGTGTCGAAGTACAACCTGAATTTCACCAATCTCAACGACGCCGACGGGTCGATCTGGGCCCGCTACAACGTGCCGTGGCAGCCGGCCTACGTGTTCTATCGGGCCGACGGCACGTCCACGTTCGTGAACAACCCCACCTCGGCGATGTCTCAGCAGGAGCTCTCCGGCCGGGTTGCCGCGCTGAAGTCCTAGCCCTCGTGGACCAGGGCCTGGTCAGCTTGGCGTTCACCGCCGGATTGGTAGCGGCGCTGAATCCATGCGGTTTTGCCATGCTGCCCGCCTACCTCGTTCTGGTGGTACGCGGGGAGAGAGCCGACACGTCGACGGGATCGGCTGCGGTCGGTCGGGCGCTGGCGGCAACCGCCGGCATGGGGCTGGGGTTTTTGACGGTATTCGGGTTGTTCGGAGCGCTCACCATATCGGCGGGTGCCATCGTGCAGCGGTATGTGCCGTACCTGACCGTGGTGATTGGCATTGTGCTTGTTGCCCTGGGGATTTGGTTGCTGACGGGCCGAGAGCTGACGTTGTTGACGCCGAGGCATCCGGGTGGACGATGGGCTCCGACGGCTCGGCTCGGTTCCATGTACGGCTACGGCGTGAGCTACGCGATCGCCTCGCTGTCGTGCACCATCGGCCCGTTTTTGGCGGTCACCGCCGCCGGCCTGCGCCGCGGCTCGGTGATCGGCGACGCATCGATCTATCTGGCCTATATCGCGGGTCTCACCCTGGTCGTTGGCGTGCTGGCGGTCGCCGCCGCGGCAGCGAGCACGGCAGTGGTGAATCGCCTGCGGCGAATCTTGCCCTACGTCAACCGGATCAGCGGAGCGCTGCTGGTGCTCGTCGGGCTGTATGTGGGCTATTACGGCCTCTACGAGATCCGCATCCGTACCGGCCAGGGGAACCCCTCCGATGCGTTGATCGCCGTAGCCGGTCACGTCCAAGGAGCGGTGGCCGGGTGGGTGTACCGGCACGGCGGGTGGCCGTGGGCCCTGACGTTGGGCGTGCTGATGGTCGGCGCATTGGCCGCCGCGGGTTATCGACGGGCGCGTCGCAGCAGTCGCGCACCACACTGATGCTTGTGGTGACATCAAAATGATGTCACCATGACACCATGAATTTGCAGCCGTATGTGGAAGCGGTACGCCACGAGTTGAACCTGGCGGCCGCGGCCGCCGGCGCTGAAGCGCAAGCACTGGCCGATCGGCTTAGCGCGCCATTAGAGTCGGCGATCCGCCTGGCCCTGCTGGAAGCGCTCTCGGCCGGCGTCGAAGAGATCACCAGCGAGCTCGCTCCACGTTCAGTGGAGGTCCGGCTGCGCGGCCGCGATCCCGAGTTCGTGGTCAGCGCGCCGCTCGACGAGCCGTTGGCTCAGGAGCCGTTCGACGTCGCATTCGGCGACGAAGACGGGGGCACCTGGCGGATCACCCTGCGACTCCCGGAAAGTTTGCGGGCCGCGGTCGAAGCCGCGACGCGCCACGACGGGTCGTCGTTGAACGCCTGGCTGGTCCGGGTGGTCGCGGCGGCCGTCCAGTCCAAAGCTGGCCGGGCCACCCCCGGCAGCGCCCGGCAAGTAACCGGCTGGGTGCGCTGATATCGCTCGCCACCCCGATCGAAGGAGAAACTCGATGCCCACTTTCGACACCCCTGCGCCCCTCGCGGTGCGCGTCGAGGCCGCCGCCGGTTCCGTCCGGCTCGTCGCGACGGACCGCGACGACACCGTCGTGGAGGTGCGCGCTCACGACGAGTCCCGTGCCGCCGACGTGCGAGCAGCCGAGCAGACCCGGGTGGAGTGCTCCAACGGCAAGCTGACGGTGTCTGCGGCGCGGCCCGGCTTCGCGCTCTTCCGCGGCGGCGCAGTCGACATCGACATCGCGCTGCCGTCGGGGTCCGGATTGAAAGTGTCGGTCGCTTCGGCCGACGTGCGCGCCGAGGGCGCGTTCGCCGACTGTCGGGTTTCCTCGGCCAGCGGCGACGTCGACGTCGACCACGTCGATGGAAACCTCAAGGCGGCCACCGCTTCCGGGTCGATCGCCGTAGCGGCGGTCGCGGGAAACGGGTCGGTTGCGACGGCATCCGGCACCGCGGCGATCGGTGTACTCGACGGAGATCTGGCGTTCAAGGCGGCCAGCGGCGACCTCAGCGTCGCGCGACTGTGCGGCGGCCTGCGCGCGCAGACGGCGTCGGGATCGGTGACCGTCGCGACGGCGGTACGGGGCGCGATCTCGGCGTTCACCAGCAGCGGTGAGGTCGGGTTCGGGGTCGCCCAAGGTACCGCCGCGCGGTTGGACTTGATCACCGGCTCAGGCGCGGTCACCAACCTGCTGGAGTCCGCCGATGGACCGGCCGAGGGCGACGACACACTGCTGATCCACGTGCGCACCGGCTCGGGAGACATCGACATCCACCGGGCGGTTGCGACGCACAGTACGCCCGGCTGAGCTGCCCTACCTGAGCCAGCCGCGTCGGCGGCCCCACCAGTCACGCACGACGAAGAAGAGAACCACGGCCGCGAAGCCGACCACATACAAGTTCTCGATGTGGCCGACATGGTTGCCGTCCAGCATCGCCAGCAATAGACCGACGATGCACAGCCCCACGATGCGCCAGTTGCGATGGTTGATTTTGCTCCAGCCCCAATGCGCGGACGGCACATCGGCGACGTCGACCCCGCTGGTGCGCTCCACCTCGGTACTGGCCACGGCGACTCCTCAGGTCGGGGTTGGCTTGGGATGCCTCGATATTCTGGCACACACCGGTTGCAGCAGCACCGCGAGCTCTTCAGCGGCGCGGCACAATGAGTGGGTGACCAATCGCCGCCTCAAGACCTTGGTGCTGGGCAGTACCGGCTCCATCGGCACCCAGGCGCTCGAGGTCATCGCCGCGAACCCGGATCGCTTCGAGCTGGTCGGGCTGGCCGCCGGCGGCGCACACCCGGACGTGCTGGCTCGGCAGCGCGCCGAGACCGGCGTGACCAATATCGCCGTCGCCGACCAGCGCACCGCGCAGACCCTCGGCGACGTCACCTACGACGGGCCCGACGCGGTCACTCGGCTGATTGAGAACACCGAGGCCGACGTCGTGCTCAATGCGCTGGTCGGCGCGATGGGCCTGCAGCCGACGCTGACCGTGCTGGCCTCGGGCGCCCGGCTGGCCCTGGCGAACAAGGAATCCCTGATCGCCGGCGGATCGCTGGTGCTGCAGGCGGCGCGACCCGGCCAGATCGTGCCGGTGGACTCCGAGCACTCCGCGCTGGCGCAATGCCTGCGCGGCGGCTCCGCCGACGAGGTCGCCAAGCTGGTGCTCACCGCCTCCGGCGGGCCGTTCCGCGGCCGGTCGGCCGCCGATCTCGAGCACGTCACGCCCGAGCAAGCCGGCGCCCATCCGACCTGGTCGATGGGGCCGATGAACACCTTGAACTCGGCGTCGCTGGTCAACAAGGGTCTCGAGCTCATCGAAGCCCATCTGCTCTTCGGCATTGCGTACCGGCGCATTGACGTCGTTGTGCACCCGCAGTCGATCGTGCATTCCATGGTCACGTTCACCGACGGCTCGACGATCACGCAGGCCAGTCCGCCGGACATGAAACTGCCGATCGCGCTGGCGCTGGGCTGGCCGGCCAGGGTGCCCGGTGTAGCCGCGGCCTGCGACTTCTCCACGGCGTCGAGCTGGGAGTTCGAGCCACTGGACAGCCAGGTCTTCCCCGCCGTCGAGCTGGCCCGACAGGCCGGCGAGACGGGCGGTTGCATGACCGCCGTCTACAACGCGGCCAACGAAGAAGCGGCAGAGGCCTTCTTGGCGGGGCGGATCGGCTTCCCGGCCATCGTGCGCACAATTGCCGACGTCCTGAGCGCCGCCGACCAGTGGAGCGCCGAACCCGCTACCGTAGAAGATGTACTTGACGCGCAGCGCTGGGCCCGCGAGAAGGCCAAGCGCCTGATTGAGCGAGTCGCACAGGAGGTCCTACCAACCCGATGATGTTCGTTATCGGCATCGTGCTGTTCGCACTCGCCATCCTGATTTCCGTGGCGTTGCATGAGTGCGGTCACATGTGGGTCGCCTTGGCAACCGGCATGAAGGTGCGCCGTTATTTCGTGGGCTTCGGGCCGACGCTGTGGTCGACGCGGCGCGGCGAAACGGAGTACGGCATCAAGGCCATTCCGGCCGGCGGCTTCTGCGACATCGCCGGCATGACGTCGGTCGAGGAGCTCGCGCCTGACGAGCGAGACCGCGCTATGTACAAGCAGAAGACCTGGAAACGCGCCGCGGTGTTGTTCGCCGGGCCGGGCATGAACTTCGTCATCGGCTTGGTGCTGATTTACGCCATCGCGGTGATCTGGGGCCTGCCGAACCTGCATCCCTCCGCAGTTATCGGCCAAACCGCTTGTGCGGCAAGCGAAATCAAACAAGGCCAGTTTGAGAAGTGCACCGGGGACGGGCCTGCGGCCGTCGCGGGGATCCGGGCCGGCGACGTGGTGGTCAAGGTCGGCGACACCCCGGTCAGCGACTTCTCCGACATGGCCGCCGCGGTGCAGAAGCTGCACGGCACTGTTCCGATCGTGATCAAGCGGGACGGCCAAACGATGACCAAATACGTCGACATCACGCAGCGGCAACGCTGGGTCACCGACGGTAAAGGCGGCCCGAAGCCGGCCACGATCGGGGTGATGGGCGTGATGGGCACCGCAACCGGGCCCACGCATTACAGTGTGGTCACCGCGGTGCCGGCCACGTTCGCCTTCACCGGCAACCTGTCGGTCCTGCTGGGCAAGTCGCTGGTTGCCATCCCGACCAAAGTCGGCGCGCTGATCCACGCGATCGGCGGTGGGGAGCGTTCCCTCGATACACCGATCAGCGTTGTCGGCGCGAGCATTATCGGCGGCGACACCGTCGATCACGGCGTCTGGATGGCCTTCTGGTTGTTCCTGGCCCAGCTGAACTTCATCCTTGGCGTCATCAACCTGGTGCCGTTGCTGCCGTTCGACGGCGGGCACATCGCGATCGCGGTGTTTGAGAAGGTACGCAACATGATCCGGTCGGCCCGGGGCAAGGTCGCGGCCGCGCCGGTCAACTACCTCAAACTGATGCCCGCAACCTACGTAGTCTTGGTACTGGTGGTCGGTTACATGTTTCTGACCGTGACCGCTGACGTGGTCAACCCGATCCGACTGTTCCAGTAGGCCTGACAGAAAGGGAGAGAAGGCAAACCGTGACCACAGGTCTGGGTATGCCGGCGCCCCCGGCGCCCACGCTGGCGCCACGACGCAAGACGCGGCAGCTGATGGTCCGCGATGTCGGGGTAGGCAGTGATCACCCGATTTCGGTGCAGTCGATGTGCACCACCAAGACGCACGACATCAACTCGACCCTCCAGCAGATCGCCGAGCTGACCGCCACCGGCTGCGACATTGTCCGGGTGGCCTGCCCGCGTCAGGAGGACGCCGACGCGCTGCCCGCGATCGCCAAGAAGAGCAAGATTCCGGTCATCGCCGACATCCACTTCCAGCCGAAGTACATCTTCGCCGCCATTGACGCCGGCTGCGCCGCGGTGCGGGTAAACCCCGGCAACATCAAGGAATTCGACGGACGGGTCGGCGAGGTCGCCAAGGCCGCCGGCGAGGCCGGCATACCGATCCGCATCGGCGTCAACGCCGGATCGCTGGACAAGCGGTTCATGGAGAAGTACGGCAAGGCCACACCCGAAGCGCTGGTCGAGTCGGCGCTGTGGGAGGCCTCGCTGTTCGAGGAGCACGGCTTCGGCAACATCAAGATCAGCGTCAAGCACAACGACCCGGTCGTGATGGTCGCCGCCTACGAGCAGCTGGCCGCGCAGTGCGACTACCCGTTACACCTCGGTGTCACCGAGGCCGGTCCCGCGTTCCAGGGCACCATCAAGTCCGCGGTGGCGTTTGGCGCGCTGTTGTCGCGCGGCATCGGCGACACCATCCGGGTGTCGCTCTCGGCGCCGCCCGTCGAAGAGGTCAAGGTCGGCACCCAGATCCTGGAGTCGCTCAACCTACGGCCGCGCTCGCTGGAGATCGTGTCCTGCCCGTCGTGTGGTCGCGCCCAGGTCGACGTGTACACCTTGGCCAACGAGGTCACCGCCGGACTCGACGGCCTCGACGTCCCGCTGCGGGTGGCCGTGATGGGCTGCGTCGTCAACGGTCCAGGGGAGGCGAGGGAGGCCGACCTCGGCGTCGCGTCGGGCAATGGCAAGGGGCAGATCTTCGTCCGCGGTGAGGTGATCAAGACCGTGCCCGAGGCGCAGATCGTCGAGACGCTGATCGAGGAGGCCATGCGGCTTGCCGCGGAGAAGGGCACGCAAGGCACAGAAGCGAGCGGTTCGCCCGTTGTCACCGTAAGCTGAGACCTGGCCCACTCGGGCTAGAACAGTCGGTCCCAGAAAGAGTCAGTATGTCGGCTCCGCCCATCCGCCGAGTGGTGCACGAGCGACGGGTGTCGGTAGTGCGCGACGGCGCTGCCGTGCGCCGTGTCTTCGACGACGATCCGATCGGGTCGTGCATGGTCGCCGCTCGGGTGGCTGATCACGGCATCGATCCCAACGCGATCGGTGGCGAGCTGTGGACGCGCCGCGACCCCGAGGAGTCGCTGTGCTACGCCGGTGCGAACCTGATTCCGCTGCGCGGCCGACTGAGTGACCTATATGCCTTTGCCGACGCGGCGTTGACCGTATCGCGACGGTGCTCGTCATTGGTCGGCCGGGCCGAGTTCGTGATGCCGATGTGGCACCGACTGGAGCCGGCTTGGGGCCCGGCCCGCGACGTGCGCGAGCACCAGCCGCTGATGTCCCTGAACTCGATGCCGGCCTGCGCAATCGACCCCGAGGTGCGCCAGGTGCGTCCCGACGAGATCGACACTTACCTGGTGGCCGCGGTCGACATGTTCATCGGCGAGGTGGGCGTCGACCCGCGGATCGGTGACGGCGGACGCGGCTACCGACGTCGGGTGGCCAGCCTGATCGCGGCGGGTCGAGCGTGGGCCCGCTTCGAGGACGGCGAGGTGGTCTTCAAGGCCGAAGTCGGTTCCCAGTCACCGGCGGTCAGCCAGATCCAAGGGGTCTGGGTGCATCCCGAGCGGCGCGGCCAAGGTCTGGGCACGGGCGGCACCGCGACACTGGCAGCGGTCATCGTTGGCACCGGGCGCATCGCCAGCCTGTACGTGAACGACTTCAACACGGTCGCCCGGGCCACCTACGACCGAGTCGGCTTCGTCGAAGTCGGTACCTTCGCGACGGTCCTGCTGGACTGAGTCTTTCCGCGACACTTAAACCCCTGCGACGACACGCCGGTCGCGGTCGCAATGGCTTAAGTCTCGACGCAAACACGGCAGCCATAACACGTAACGGTCGGGTCTCGGTGCGCCTCCGCCGCTCATGCGGCCCGATTTCATAACATCTGCCTCAATGGCAACAAAAATCACAGTGGTATCGGCGGCAAGCTCTGCCTTGGCGGTGCTTGTCACGACGGCTGCGGTGTCGGCCTGCACGCCGCGTCCCGAGGGTCCCGCGCCGGCAGCCGAGCGGTACTTCGCTGCGTTGTCCACCGGCGACACGGCGGCCGCCGCCGAGCTCAGCGATGCTCCCAGCGACGCGCGCGAAGCGCTCAACGCGGCGTGGGCCGGCCTGCAAGCCGGCCATTTGGACACCCAGATCCTCGGCTCGAAATACACCGAGGACATCGGCACGGTGAACTATCGCTACACCTGGCATCTGCCGAAGAACCGGACATGGACCTACGACGGCCAGCTGAAAATGGCCCGCTACGAAGGACATTGGCAGGTCCGCTGGAGCACCACCGATCTGCACCCACGCCTCGGCGAGCATCAGACGTTCGCGCTGCGGGCCGACCCGCCGCGACGCGCCGCGGTGAACGAAGTCGGCGGCACCGACGTATTGGCCCCCGGTTACCTCTACCACTACACGCTGGACGCCTCGCGGGCCGGCGGGTACCTGATCACGACGGCCCGTGCGGTCGTCGATGCGTTGCGGCCGTTCGACGACACGCTCAACGACCCGCAGCGACTGGCCGAGCAGGCCAGCTCGTTGGGCAAGCCGATGGATCTGATTACGTTGCGCACCGACGACAACAACAACGTCGCCCCCGCGATCGGCAACCTGCCGGGCGTGGTGATCACTCCGCAGGCCGAGCTGCTGCCGACCGATTACCACTTCGCCCCGGCCCTCATGAGTCAGGTGAAGAAGGCCGTGGTCGACGAACTCGACGGCCAGGCGGGCTGGCGGGTGGTCAGCGTCAACCAGAACGACGTCGACGTCGCGGTGCTGCATGAGGTGGAGCCGTCACCGGCCCCGTCGGTCTCGGTCAGCCTGGACCGGGCCGTGCAGAACGCCGCTCAGCGTGCGGTGGACAACCAGAGTCGCCAGGCCATGATCGTGGTGATCAAACCCTCGACCGGGGAGATTCTCGCCGTCGCGCAGAACGCGGCCGCCGATGCCCTCGGCCCCGTTGCCACCACCGGCCTCTACCCGCCTGGGTCGACGTTCAAGATGGTCACTGCGGGCGCGGCCCTCGAGCGCGACTTGGCAAGCCCCAACACGCTTTTGGGTTGTCCCGGAGAGATCGACATCGGGCATCGCACCATCCCCAACTATGGCGGGTTCGATTTGGGTGTGGTGCCCATGTCACGGGCGTTCGCCAGTTCTTGCAACACCACCTTCGCCGAATTGGCCAGCCGGATGCCGCCGCGCGGTTTGACACAGGAGGCAAGCCAGTACGGCATCGGACTGGACTACCAGGTGGACGGCATCAACACGGTCACCGGCTCGGTGCCGCCGACAGTCGATTTAGCCGAGCGCACCGAGGACGGCTTCGGTCAGGGCAAGGTGCTGGCCTCCCCGTTCGGCATGGCGCTGGTCGCGGCCACGGTGGCCGCCGGCAAAACCCCGGTGCCGAAGCTGATCGAGGGACGGACGACCGCGATCACCGGCGACACCACGCCGATCAGCGAGAAGGTGATCGACAGCTTGCGCCCGATGATGCGCCTGGTGGTGACCAACGGCACCGGCAAGGACATCGCCGGTGCCGGCGCGGTGTTCGGGAAGACCGGTGAAGCCGAGTTTCCCGGCGGATCGCATTCCTGGTTCGCCGGGTACCGCGGTGATCTGGCGTTCGCTTCGCTGATCGTCGGGGGCGGCAGTTCGGAGTACGCGGTGCGGATGACCAAGTTCATGTTCGACTGCCTGCCGGCCGACTACTTGGCCTGAGGCGTTCAGAGCGTAGACAGCAGCGCCATTGCGAATTTCTAGCCAGAGCCGATGCACTCCGTGGCGGTAGATTAGTAGCGCCATGACGCGCCCTGACGAACTGACCGAACTGCGGGTATCAGATGCCGACCGCAACGGCACGCTGCGCCGACTGCACAATGCGGTTGCGCTCGGGCTGATCGATATCAGCGAGTTCGAGGAACGCTCCTCGCACGTGTCCTACGCGCGAACGCGCACTGAGCTCGACAGCCTCGTCGGCGATCTGCCCGGGCCGGGGGCGATCGTCACGTCGGCCGCCGACCGGGTGGAGCTGCGCGGCTGGGTCGGATCGCTCAAGCGTCACGGCGAATGGACCGTGCCGACCCGGCTGGCGCTGGTGCGCCGGATGGGGTCGGTGGAGCTGGACCTGGTCAAGGCGCGATTCGCCGGGCCGGTGGTGGTGATCGAGCTCGACATGAGGTTCGGGTCGGTGGAAGTTCGGTTGCCCGACGGCGCCAGCGCATCGATCGACGACGTTCAGGTCTACGGGGGCAGCGCCAGCGACCGCCGGAAGACCGCGCCGGCCGAAGGCACCCCGCATGTGGTGTTGACCGGTCGAGTGGTGTGCGGCTCGGTAAAGATCAAAGGACCACGCCGGTCGTTGCTGCGCCGGCGCGGCCGTGGCTGACGCCAGATATCCTGGCGGTATGCCTGTTCGTTCCGCGCTGTCTGCCGGCGTGCTGTCGCCGACACTGCCGGTGCCCAAGTCGATCCCGCGCCCGGAGTATGTCGGCAAGCCGACCGCGCGGGAGGGCACCGAGCCGTGGGTGCAAACGCCCGAAGTAATCGAGAGGATGCGGGTGGCGGGCCGGATTGCGGCCGGCGCGCTCGCCGAGGCAGGCAAGGCGGTCGCGCCAGGCGTGACGACCGACGCATTGGACCGCATCGCGCACGACTACATGGTCGACCACGGCGCCTATCCATCGACCCTGGGTTACAAGGGTTTCCCGAAGTCCTGCTGCACATCGCTGAACGAGGTCATCTGCCACGGCATCCCCGACTCGACGGTGATCGAAGACGGCGACATCGTCAACATCGACGTGACCGCCTACATAGACGGCGTGCACGGTGACACCAACGCCACGTTTCTGGCCGGCGACGTCTCGGAAGAGCACCGGCTGCTTGTCGAGCGCACCCACGAGGCGACGATGCGGGCGATCAAAGCCGTCAAACCGGGCCGAGCGCTGTCGGCGGTCGGCCGCGTCATCGAGTCGTACGCAAACCGGTTCGGCTACAACGTCGTTCGCGACTTCACCGGTCACGGCATCGGTACCACCTTCCACAACGGGCTGGTCGTGCTGCACTACGACCAGCCTTCGGTGACGACGATTCTCGAGCCGGGGATGACGTTCACCATCGAGCCGATGATCAACCTCGGCGCGCTGGACTACGAGATATGGGACGACAGCTGGACGGTGGTCACCAAAGACCGCAAGTGGACCGCGCAATTCGAGCACACGTTGCTGGTCACCGAGTCCGGCGTGGACATCCTCACCCTGCCGTGACGTCTCCCCTCGCCAGGCAACGGTGAGCGGTGCGCTGCTGGTCGCCGGCACCAGCTCTGACGCCGGGAAGTCGGTGGTAGTCGCCGGACTCTGCCGGTTACTGGCGCGCAAGGGTATCCGGGTCGCGCCGTTCAAGGCGCAGAACATGTCGAACAATTCCGCGGTCACCATCGAGGGCGGTGAGATCGGCCGGGCCCAGGCGATGCAGGCCCGCGCGGCCGGTCTGGCCCCCAGCGTGCGGTTCAACCCGATTCTGCTCAAGCCCGGCAGCGATATGACCTCACAACTGGTGATCCGGGGACGGGCCACCGACTCGGTCACCGCTGCCGAGTACTGGTCGCATCGCAACCAGCTATCCGACGTCGTGCTCGATGAATTATCGCAACTGAGAGCCGAATTCGATGCGGTGATCTGCGAAGGCGCCGGATCACCGGCCGAAATCAACTTGCGGGCAACGGACTTGGTCAACATGGGCCTGGCCCGGCCCGCGAACCTGCCGGTGATTTTGGTCGGCGACATCGACCGCGGCGGGCTGCTGGCGCAGCTGTTCGGGACGGTGGCGGTGCTCGAACCCGACGACCAGGCGCTGGTCGCCGGGTTCATCGTGAACAAATTCCGCGGCGACCCCGCGCTGCTGGAGCCCGGGTTGCAGCAGCTCGCCGAGCTCACCGGTCGTCCGACCTACGGGGTGCTGCCGTACTGCGACGACCTCTGGCTTGACGCCGAGGATTCCGTGTCGGTGCTGGCGCACCGCGTCATCGGCAGACCGCGACCGCCGCACGGCTCCGAATGGCTGCGGGTGGCGGTGCCGCGGCTGCCGCGGATCTCCAACTCCACCGATATCGAAGCGCTGGCCTGCGAACCCGGGGTGCTGGTGCGTTGGGTCAGCCAACCCGCCGACCTGGTCGATGCCGACGTCGTCGTGCTGCCGGGCACCAAGTCGACCGTCGCCGACCTGGGCTGGCTGCGTGAGCGTGGGCTAGACCGGGCCATCGCCGCACACGCCGCCTCGGGCCGGCCGGTGTTGGGTATCTGCGGCGGCTTCCAGATGCTTTGCCGCTGCATCGACGACCCCGTAGAAAGCCGATCGGGCCGGGTCGAGGCCATGGGCATGCTGGACGTCGACATCGCGTTCGCTCCCGACAAGGTGCTGCGCCGCTGGCAGGGTCCGCACACTTCGCTCAGTGGCTACGAGATCCACCACGGCCGGGTGGCCCGCTGCGCAGAGGTCGCGTGGTTCGAGGTGGACGGATACCCCCAGGGGTATCGGCGCGGCCAGGTGTTCGGGACGCACTGGCACGGCCTGTTCGACAACGACAACTTCCGCCGTCTGTGGTTGACCGACGCCGCCGCGGCAGCCGGCCGGGACGGTTTTGTGGTAGCTGATAACATTGATGTTTCGGCGCGGCGAGATGGCCAACTGGACATTATGGCCGACCTGTTGGACGCCCACCTCGACGTCGACGCCGTCACCGCGCTGTTGGACAATGACCCGCCGCCGCGTCCGACCATTGTCGCCGCCCTGCGCTGACAGCGACCGACTGTCGATTCAAAAGCGCGATCAACCAAGGGTTTTCGCGAGGACCGTTCCTTATTGTGGCTCAGGTCGTCCCAAGACGACGCGTCAGTTCCATGTTGCGAGAACGTTTCCAACTTAAACTGTGTTAACGAACTGCGCGAAAACGGCCCGCGCGCGGGCCAATTGGCTGTAATTTGCTGTGGTGCCTTCGACGATGATGACAACCGTCGACGGGTTTCCCATCCAGGTCAGTGACACCGGTCCGGACAAGGGCTCCGTCGTGGTGTTGCTTGGTGCCGCTCAGCGGGCACCGGCCGCCTACGACGCGGTGTGTGACCGCCTGCATACCGCGTCGCTGCGGACGATCGTCGTCGGTCCGGACCCACGCCTGACGCCCAAGTCGGTGGTGGGCATTCTCGACGTGCTCGACATCAATTGGGGCGTGCTGGTCGGCGATCGGGTCGGCGGCGAGCTGGCCTGGGAACTGGCGGCGACCAGGCTGGACCGCTTCACCGGTCTGGTGGCCATCGACCGCGGGCATCCACGGGTCGCCGATCAAGCCGGGGTGATCCGCGACGCCCACTGTCCGCCGGTCGAGATCAATACAACCGCGCTGGTCAGCACCCCGGCTGCGCAGGCGGTTGCGCGCGCCAGCCAGCGGTTCGTGTACGGCGACTACCGGGTGGTGGAGCTGCTGGCACGGCGCAACGCGCACGAGTCGACCGCCCAACTGGCCGCCGAGATCGTCCTGCGCACCAGCACCTGGTGACCGAGACCGATCGCGTGCGCGGCGAGGCGCCGTTGTCGCGCGACAAACTCGAGCAGCTGATCGCCGCCGGTGATGTCGACACGGTCATCGTCGCGTTCAGCGACATGCAGGGCCGGCTGATGGGTAAGCGGGTCTCGGCGCGGTTTTTCATCGACGAGGTGGCCGAGGACGGCGCCGAGTGCTGCAACTACCTGTTCGCCGTCGACGTCGACATGAACACCGTCGCCGGCTATGCAATGGCGGGCTGGGACACCGGCTACGGCGACATGGTGATGAGGCCGGACCTGACGACGCTTCGGCTGATTCCGTGGCTGGCCGGCACCGCGCTGGTGCTGGCCGATTTGATGTGGCACGACGGCAGCCCCATCGAGCCCGCACCGCGTCGCGTCTTGCGCCGCCAACTAGACCGATTACGCGAGCGCGGGCTGCGTGCCTATGTCGCCACCGAACTGGAGTTCATGGTGTTCGACGACACGTATCGTCAAGCTTGGGCGAGCGGATATCGCGGGTTGACCGCGGCCAGTGACTACAACATGGACTACGCGGTGCAGGCCTCCAGCCGCATGGAGCCGCTGCTGCGCGACATCCGGCAGCAGATGCAGGGGGCGGGTCTGCGCTGGGAGGCCCTCAAGGGCGAGTGCAACAGGGGACAGCAGGAGCTCGGGTTCAGCTACGACGAGGCGCTGGTCACCTGCGACAACCACGGAATTTACAAGAATGGCGCGAAAGAGATCGCCGACCAGCACGGCAAGTCACTGACGTTTATGGCGAAATACGATGAGCGCGAAGGCAACAGCTGCCACATCCACATGTCGCTTCGGTCGCTGGAGGGTTCCGCGGTCTTGGCCGACGAAGATCAACCGCTGGGCATGTCGCAGACGTTTCGCAGCTTTCTCGCCGGTCAACTGGCCACTTTGCGGGAGCTGACGCTGTTTTATGCACCGAACATCAACTCCTACAAGCGGTTCGCTGATCGCAGCTTCGCGCCCACCGTGGTGGCGTGGGGAGTGGACAACCGGACGTGCGCGCTGCGCATCGTCGGTCACGGCGACAACATCCGGGTGGAATGCCGGGTGCCGGGCGGCGACGTCAACCAGTACCTGGCCGTCGCGGCGCTGATCGCCGGGGGGCTGCACGGTATCGAGCACGGCTTGCAGCTACCTCAGCCGTGCGCCGGCAATGCCTATCAGACCGCCGAGCATGGTGACGCTGCGCGGCTGCCCGGTACGCTGGCCGAAGCTGCGACGCTTTTCGACGCGTCAGCGGTCGCCCGTAAGGCGTTCGGCGAGGACGTGGTGAACCACTACGTCAACAACGCCCGCGTCGAGGTGGCCGCATTCAACGAGGCGGTCACCGATTGGGAGAGGGTGCGCGGTTTTGAGCGGTTTTGATCCGGCGACGATGCGGGCCGAAACGGCCCCAGAAGGAGCCGGGCGATCAAGCCCCAGACCCGTCGTTGGCCTGACCACCTACCTGAGTCAAGCCCAGACCGGCGTATGGGATGTTCAGGCCAGCTTTCTTCCCGCCGGCTACTTCCAAGGCGTCACGGCGGCCGGTGGGGTGGCAATGCTGCTACCGCCGCAGCCGGTGGATCCCGACATCGCCGAGCGGGTGCTCGACGGCCTCGACGCGCTGTTGATCACCGGCGGCAAGGACGTCGACCCCGCCGCCTACGGGCAGGAGCCGCATCCGGCCACCGACCAGCCCGGCCGTGACCGCGACGCCTGGGAATTCACACTGCTGAACGCGGCGCTCAAGCGCGAGCTGCCGGTGCTGGGCATCTGTCGCGGCGCGCAGGTGCTCAACGTCGCGCTCGGCGGAACGTTGCAGCAGCATCTGCCTGACGTCATCGGACACAGCGGGCATCGGGCCGGCAACGCGGTGTTCACCACGTTGCCGGTGCGCACGGTGCCGGGCACCCGGCTGGCCGAGCTGGTTGGTGAAACCGTCGACGCGAAGTGCTATCACCATCAGGCCGTCGCCGAGCTCGGCGAGGGCCTGATCGTCAGCGCGTGGGATGCCGACGGCGTCGTCGAGGCGTTGGAGCTGCCCGGGAACGGCTTCGTGGTCGCGGTGCAGTGGCATCCCGAGGAGAGTTTGGACGACCTGCGATTGTTCTCGGCGATCGTGGAGGCGGCACGGTCATACGCGAGCGGACGGGTGAGCTGATGAGCCGCGCCGGTGACGATGCAGTGGGGGCACCCCCAGCCGCGCAGCGGCGAGGGGGACGAAGCGATGAGGAGCGGCGAGGGGGACGAAGCGATGAGGAGGAGCGGCGCGCATGAGCATGGATCTGAGCCGGCGGCTGGCCGGCAAGATCGCCGTTGTCACCGGCGGTGGCAGCGGTATCGGTCTGGCTTCGGCGCGGCGGCTGCACGCCGAGGGAGCCACGGTCGTCATCGGCGACATCGATGAGCTGAGCGGTGCGACGGCCGCCGACGAACTGGGCGGCCTGTTCGTCGGGGTGGACGTGTCGGATGAGGCAGCGGTCAACGCGCTGTTCGACACCGCCGCCGACACATACGGATCGGTCGACATCGCGGTCAACAACGCGGGCATTTCGCCACCGGACGACGATCTGATCGAGAACACCGAGCTGCCGGTGTGGCAGCGGGTGCAAGACGTCAACCTGAAATCGGTCTACCTGTGCTGCCGGTCGGCGTTGCGACACATGGCACCTGCGGGCAAAGGCTCGATTGTCAACGTGGCGTCGTTCGTCGCGGTGATGGGATCGGCTACCTCTCAGATCTCCTACACCGCGTCCAAAGGCGGGGTGCTGGCTATGTCGCGGGAGCTCGGCGTGCAGTTCGCCCGGCAGGGCATCCGGGTCAACGCGCTGTGCCCCGGGCCGGTAAATACCCCACTGCTGCAAGAGCTTTTCGCCAGCGATCCCGAGCGCGCGGCGCGACGGTTGGTGCATGTGCCGATGGGCCGCTTCGCCGAGGTCGACGAAGTCGCGGCAGCCGTAGCCTTTTTGGCCAGCGACGACGCCTCGTTCATCACCGCGGCGACGTTCTTGGTCGACGGCGGCATCAGCGCCGCCTACACCACCCCGCTGTAGGGATTACCCGGCCGCGGGTGGGTGTGCCACCACCATCGGGCGGAACCCGTATTTGGGAGTTACGCCGTTGAGGTGGTTTACGGCCGCGTTGAGAGCCGGCATCCCCGGCATTCCGGGCACCGCGGTAGGTGCGCTGAGCGGGGCGTCGGCCAACATCGGCGCAATAGGGCTTGTCACCGGGGCGATCGCATTCCAGCTGGGCGGGACGGCCAGCGCTCCCAACGGCGTACCCCGGCCAAGGGCCGCTGACACGGCGCCGCCAACACCGCCCAGCTCACCGACTGCCATCGCCGGGGCCGCTAGCGCGCCACCGAGTCCGTCGGCCGCTCCCGCAGCCGCTCCCGCGGCATCCCCCACCGCTTCAGCAGCAGACCCAGTCCCGAGGAGCCCGGGAATCTCCGATAATGTCCCGATCCAGTTTCCCGGCATGTAGAAGCCGGACGAGAAGATGGTGTTCCAGATGCTGCTGTTCAACCCCAAGCCACTCGAGCTGAACAGGTCGTTGAAGATTGCCGACAGCCCCGTTCCGGAGCCGTTCCCGGTCAGGAAGTTGAGGACGTTCATGAGCCCCGACTGCAACCCCGACGAGTTCGACGCCGAAGTCGTCGACGTCGCGGGGGCGGCGAGCGCTTCTAGCGCGGCCGGTACCGCAGTCACCAGTTGCGAGACCGTCGTTTGTGTCCCGGTGCCGGTGGCCTGAGCGGCCGCGCCGGCCTGCGCGGCCGCTCCGGTCGCCGTGGTGGTTACCGGTGGCTCGGCGAACGGCGTCAATGTCGATGCGGCCGCGGAGGATCCGGCGTAGCCGTACATCGCCGCGGCGTCCTGGGCCCACATCTCCGCGTAGTGGGTTTCGGTGGCCGCGATCGCCGGGGTGTTCTGGCCCAGGATGTTGGTCGAGATCAGCGATGCCAACAACGTTCGGTTGGCGGCGATGACCGACGGGGGCACCGTCAACCCGAACGCGGTTTCGTATGCTGCGGCCGCCGCTTTGGCTTGGCCCGCGGCCTGTTCGGCTTGCGCCGCGGTGGCGCTCATCCACGACACGTAGGGTGCGGCGGCGGCGGCCATCGACGCCGACGCGGGGCCTTGCCATGGGCCACTGGTCAGGTTGGAGACCACCGACCCGTAATTGCTTGCTGCCGAGGACACCTCGGTGGCCAAGCTGTCCCACGACGCTGCGGCCGCGATCATGGGGCCGGAACCCGGGCCGGCATACATGAGCCCGGAGTTGACTTCTGGTGGTAACGCTGCGAAATCCATGGCCTAACGCTCCTTAGCTCGCCGCGATCGCGTTGGCGGCTTCGGTGGCTGCATACGAACCGGCGCTGGTCTGCCAACACCGTCACGAACATCTGGTGAATCGCCGCTGCCTGCGAGCT
The DNA here is from genome assembly GCA_963751315.1 of uncultured Actinomycetota bacterium. Lineage (GTDB taxonomy): Bacteria > Actinomycetota > Actinomycetes > Mycobacteriales > Mycobacteriaceae > Mycobacterium. The sequence continues at coordinate 43,953 of CAVVUH010000018.1, forward strand.
CACCGCCTGGTACATCTGCGCGTGAGCCGCGAATTGCATTGCGGTCAAGGCCGATACCTGGTCGGCGGCGGCCGGGATCAGGCCGGTTGTCGGCGCCATTGCCGCCGCGTTCTCGGCAGCCAGGGCGGCGCCGACTGATTGCAGATTGCCCGCTGCTTTGGACAGCATTTCCGGTACGATGGACACGAACGACATGGAATACTCCTTCGAAAAAGACCAGCCCCGGCCAGTGTGTTTGGGTCGCTACGCACGTCGAAATGACATGGCGCAGGCTGATTTCAGACAGCAGGCAACCCGCCGGGGACCGGATGGAAAATTACGGTCTTCGGTTTCGATCTGTGGCCCGACTGCGTGGGGTGCGGTATCTTTCGTCGAAAGTCCCAGCGCCGCTTAACGTATCCCCGCCCCATTCGGGCAGCACGCCACCGAGCTCGCGCCCCTGATGGGCCAGAGCTGTGACGATTTCGAGTCAAACGTGGTTTTGGCGCGGTGGCGACCGAGACCTGGCGTGCAGCCAAGCCGACTTGTCGACGCGTTTCACCCGACGCGCTCGGCCTGCACCGTCCACTTCTCCTCGATGCGGGCATAGCGCCAGATCAGCACGGCGCCAACCCATGTCACCACGAACAGACCGACGATCAGGAAACCGATCGCGTTGAGGTCGATACCACCCAGCCAGCTCCAGAATCCGCCGCTCCACCCGAGCTGATCAGCGAGCAGGCCGAGCAATTCCACACTGCCGATCAGCAGCGCGACCACTACCGAGAGCCCGGTAATGGTGATGTTGTAGTAGACCTTGCGCACGGGATTGGAAAACGCCCAGCCGTAAGCGAAATTCATGAACGAGCCGTCGATGGTGTCCAGCAGGCACATCCCGGCGGTGAATAGCACCGGCAGACACAAGATGGCATACCACGGCAGGCCGGCCGCGGCGCTGGTGCCGGCGAGTACCAGTAGTGCGACCTCGGTCGCGGTGTCGAAACCCAGCCCGAACAACAGACCGACCGGATACATGTGCCACGACGCGGTGACCGATTTGGTGAAGCGGCCGAGCAAGCGATTGAGCAGTCCGCGGTTGTTCAGCTGTTCTTCGAGCTCGTCTTCGTCGTAGACGCCGCGGCGCATCTGGGTGAACACGCGCACGATGCCCGCCAGAATCACCACGTTGATGATGGCGATCAGATACAGGAATACGCCCGAGACGCTGGTGCCGATCAAGCTTGTGTAGTGGTGCAGGGCGGAGGAATCTTCCTTGACCGGCCCGATGATCGCTTTGAGCCCGGCTGCGATCAACAGTGCCAGCCCAAACACCACCGACGAGTGGCCGAGCGAGAAGAAGAAGCCGACGCCAAGAGGCCGCTGCCCGTCGTTCATCAGCTTGCGGGTGGTGTTGTCGATCGCCGCGATGTGGTCGGCGTCGAATGCGTGGCGCAGTCCCAGGGTGTAGGCCGTCAGCCCGATGCCGATGCCGAACGCCTTGTCTCCGACGCTGAAGTGCGCCGGTTCGACAATGAATACCAGTGTGCCCCAACCGATCACGTGTAGCGCGATGATCACCGCGAACATCGATCCCAGACGCAGCCATTCGTCGGGCGTCAAGGCGGCCCGCAGCCGCGACCACGACGACCATTGCCTGCTGAGCGGTTCAGCGGCCATGTCGCGTCCCATCTGAAAAAAATCCCGGCCGTCGACGACGGTAGACCCCCGGGGAATCTCATGCAGACGATTCGCAGGAATTCTGCAAGTTTCTCGCATGTAGCAGAGGTCAACCCCGGAAGGTGATCAGCGGGATCGCCATCTCGGCCGGGGTGGCCGCGCCATGAAAGCCGACGAATTCCGCCACTGCCGGGGGCTCATGAGCAGTGGCCAGCACCGCCGCGTCGCCGATGCAGGTGACGACGACATCTCCGACCCGGGGCAGGTGGTCGGGACGCACGGGTCCGAACAGCCCGGCCGAGACGGCGTCGTCGCGGCTGCATACCTCGGCGCGTCCGTTGAGCAGCTCGGTCCAGGCGGCGATCACGTCGGATGCCGCGCCTGGCTCGGTGTGCAGGTAGCGCACTCGTGCGTCGCCGGCAACCGCGCGCACACCCGCAGTCAACCGCGGATCGGCGTCGAGGTCGATCCGCTCATCTGCCGGCACGTTCAGACCGCCGTGGTCGGCGGTGATCAGCAGCGCGGCGTCTGACGGCAACGCGTCGACCAGTCGGGTCAGCAGCGCGTCGACACCGACAGCGGCGGCGTGCCACTCCGGTGAATCGATGCCGAACACGTGTGCCGCGGTGTCGAGTTCGCCGGTGTAGGCGTAGAGCAATCCGGGCGCCGCGTGCAACTGGTCGGCCACCAATTGCGCGTAGTCGTCGCCGCTGTTGGCGGGGTGGAATTGCGCGCCGCGGTATGTCGCCTCGGTGAGACCGCTGCCGAGGAATGTCGCGGGCAGTACGGCCCGGGCGTCGACGCCGGCCTGCTGCAGCCGCTCGAACCACGTTGGGACGGGCTGCCATTGGGCCGCCGGGGGATCGTCACGCCAAACGATGTGGTTGAGCACCCGGTCGGTGTCGGGAAGCTTGACGGTGAAGCCGAGGATCCCGTGCTCGCCGGGTGCTACCCCGGTGGTCAACGACGCCAGGCTGGTCGGTGTGGTGGAGGGGAAGGTACAGGCGAGTTCGTCCAGCCGTCCGGTCTCGCCGGCCAGCACCGACGCCAGTAGCGGTGCATCGGCGGCCAATTTGGGAAGCAGATGCCAGCCCATCCCGTCGACGAGCACGACCGCGACACGGTTCACATCGCTTGCCCACTCCGATACTCCGAGCGCGTCCACCGCACCGGGAACCGAAAGCAGTGCTGCCGCGGCGGGCAGCACGTCGCAGATCGAACCGGTCATCACGTCAGTTTGGCAGGCGCATACTGGGTGGGTGGCCAAGCCCTCGGCATTGGATCCGGCTGTGACCGAGCGGATCGGCGAACTGCTGCGGGCTCATGGGCTGCGTCGGATGGCGTCTCGGATCGCGGTCCTCGCAGTGCTCGAGCCGGTCCATGGCCATCTGTCGGTGGCCGAAATCGATCAGCGGCTGCGTGAGTGCCTGCCCACCGAAGACCAGCCGCCGGACTTGGCGACGATTTACCGCACGGTGACCACGCTCGTCGACCAGGGTGTGCTGCATGCGCTGACGCTGGAGGGGGGTGTCACCACCTACGGCCTGGCCGCCGACCCGCACCATCACGCGGTGTGCACCCGATGCGGCTCGATCATCGAAGTGCCGGCCGGACGGCTGGCCTCAGCACTGGAACATGCGATGGCGGGCAGTTCGTTCACGCTGTCCGAACGCGCCGGCCTCACCTTGCACGGCCTGTGCCCGCAATGCCAGCAGGACGGGCCGTCAGGACAGGTCAAGTAAGGCGTTCTCGACGACCTCCGGCAGCGCCGGGTGAATCCAGTACTGACCGCGAGCCATCTGTGGGGTAGAGAGCCCGAAGCTCATTGCCTGAATCAGTGGCTGGATGATCGACGAGGCCTGGTGTCCCATGATGTGTGCACCGAGGAGTCGCCCGGTCCCGCGGTCGCCGACGAGCTTGACGATGCCGGTGGTGTCCTCCATCGCCCAGCCATACGCGACGCCCCCGTAGTCCTGGATAGTGCATGACACGTCGAAACCCTTTGCAACGGCTTGATTCTCGGTCAACCCGACGGTGGCGATCTGCGGATCGGTGAACACCGCGGCGGGGACGTAGCGGTGGTCGGTGGCCATCATCGCGTCGGTGTCGTCCCAGTCGCGGAGCAGATTCTGTTGGACGACGCGCGCTTCGTGGTTGGCCACATGCTTGAGCTCGTACGGCGACGACACATCGCCAAGCGCGAAAACGCCACGCGCAGAAGTCCGTTGGTATTCGTCGACGACGATGCGGCCGTCGTCGACCTCGACGCCGGCCTGCTCAGCGTCCAGCAGATCACCATTCGGCACTCGGCCGGTGGCCACCAGCACGGCGTCGGTGCTCAGCGTCGAACCGTCGTCGAGTTCCAGCACGATGCAGGAGCGGTCCTGATGGGAGCCGATCACATTGCGGCGGGTGCGCAACTCCCATTTGGTCGAGGCGATGTGGGTGAACCGTTCGCACAGCGTGTCATCCAGGTGCCGCAGTAGTGCCCCGCCGCGGATCACCAAGGTGATCCGCACACCGAGCGCGGAGAAGATGTGCGCGAACTCGGCTGCGACGAAACCGCCTCCGACGATGACCAGGTGCTCGGGCAACTCCGGTATCCGCATGATGGTGTCGCTGGTGTAGTAGTGGACCCCGCACTCCAGGATGGCCGGCGGGATCACCGGTCGCGCTCCGGCGGCGATCACCACCTGCTCGGCGGTGAACTCGTCGCCGCCGTCGGTGCGCAGCAGATAGCGGCCGTCGGGCTGGACCGCTCCGAAACGGGAGTGCCGGTCATACACGTCAACGTTGGGGGAGGCCCGCCGGTAGTCTTCGCCGCTGATCGCGATCGGGTCGATGCGCCCGAAGACGCGCGAGACGATGTCCTCCCAACGCACCCGGTCGATGTGCGCGTCGATTCCGTAGCGGGCGGCGGTGCGGATCGTTTCGGCGACTTCGGCGGCGTAGACGAACATCTTGGTGGGGATGCACCCGACGTTCAGGCAGGTTCCGCCGAATGTCCCCTGTTCACAGATCGCCACTCGTTTGCGCGCATAGCGTTCGTCGAGAATGCTGTTGCCCGAACCGGTTCCGATGATCGCGAGATCGTAGGTTTCCATCCGCTGGCCCCTCAGCCGTTCCGGGTCGTGGCGTTGGAGTCGGCACCGAGATAGTCATCAAGCCAGATGTCCAACTGCTGGTAGGCCACTTGCCGTGGCTGCGGCATCGACAGGAACACATCGTGCTTGGCGTCGGTCACCGGAACGATGGTGCTGCGGTTGCCGACGCAGCCGGCCCACCGGGCGATGTGTGCCACGTCGAGAACGGCGTCGCCGCATTGCAGGGCGATGGGGTCGGCGGTCTCTGACACGCTGTGATCCGAGCGCAGGATCAGGTTGGGCACGCCGACGTCGAGCCCGCGATGCAGCCGCGCCTGACCACGTCGGATCGCGCGTAGCCAGCCGAAGGTGATGGGGAAGCCGCCCAGCGGTTTCCACTGCAGGTTGTAGTCGAACTCGCCGTCGTAGTCCCGGTGCAGGCTGGCGCCATAACCGCCAACACCGTCGCCCGGCGCCCGGGCAACTCGTTTATCACCGGCTCGCGCGATCGCGGCGATCAGCGCCGCCGTCGTCGGCCAGCGCAGCACCCCGGGACCGGGCAGATCCAGAAATGGGCTGTTGAGCACCAGGCCCGCGACGCCGGCACGGGCTGTCGCGCCGCGTCGCCGCAGCCGGTCCAGCCACAGCGACACGATCAACCCGCCTGCGGAATGGCCGTACACCAGAACCCGGCCCGAACCGGTCTGCTCGCGGATGACCGCCAGCGCGCGGTCGAGCTCGGCGTCGTAGCGGGCCAGGTCGGTGGTGAAATGCGGGGTTTGGCCGGTCCGCCACGACCGCCCACATTTGTCCAAGTCGAGCGCGTAGAAGGCGAAGCCGCGGTCCGCGAAGTGATCAGCCAGCTCGGTGTGGAAGAAATAGTCGGTGTATCCATGCACGGCCAGGACGGCGTGGCCGGCCTTGGTGGCGTCAGGTGCGTCGCCACGACGTAGCAGTGTCGCGACGACATCGCCCTCGCCGTCGGGATCTTCGCCCAGCGGGATGGTGAGCTGCCAGAAACCGGGTAGGACGTCGGGCTGCCAGCCAGTCACGCACGCCAGCTTAAAGCGTCCAAGGCTCGGCTATCGCTGGCCCGCGAAGGGCACCGCCTTGATCACGCCACCGCCGTTGAGCGGCGGCCCGAGCAGCACGGTCGACGTATTCGTGCCGGGGTTGTAGTCGAACAGCGATTGGCCGCCGCCACAGGACGCCGTCGCTTGCAGGTCCAGATCGGCGCCGTTGAAGCCTGCCACGATGACACTGCGACCAGATTCCACGCCGGATACCGAGACCGGCGACGTCGTGCCGTCGGGGTTGAGCTTGGCGAGGTACTGGTAGCCGCATGCCCCTTCGGCCTGCACGAACGTGCCTGCCGGGAGCAGCCACGCGCTGACATCGCGCAGATCGGGTCCTTTCTGACCGTCGTTGACCGCGGTGAGCGCGGTGGGTGGGCCGCCGGCGACCGGCGCCAACCACAGCCGCGAGGTAGATCCGGGAGCATCGCACGCCGCGAGAACGGTCGCGAGGGAACTCTCGTCCCACCACCGCAACGGGCTGCAGTTGGGCTGACCCGGGATCGGAAGCGTCGCCCCGGGAGTGCCGTCATTGCCCATCAGCGCCAGGCCCGCCGACGTGCCCAGGACGAGGCGCATCCCGTCGGGCGTCGAGAGATAGTTCCCGTTGAACGGGCTGCCGAGCTTGTCGGTCGGGTAGGTGAGTTGGTGGTTGCCGGCGAGGTCGACCCGATCGAGCGTCGCGAGTTTGGAGTCGGGGCCGGGCGGCACGGACAACAACAGCGCCTTGCCATTCGGGCGGGTATAGCGGGGCGACCCCTGCACCGGCAATGTCGTCTGCCTGCCGGTGTGCAGGTCAACCACGATGGCTGTCGGCGGCGTGGCGTACTGCGCGTCGAACAGGGCGTGGCTGCCGTCGCCCGACCAGTCCACCAACTCCGGACTCGCCTGCTGGCCGGGCGGCGGGAAGGTGGTGATCGGATAGCGACCACCCGCGGAGTCGACCAGGTACAGCGTTGTGGTGGCCGTCTCACGGTTGGGCGAGCCCGGGGGGAGCGGTGTGCCCGGGCGCCCCCCGGGCACCGGGCTCCAGGTGGCGAGCATCCAACCGGGACCGACCTGTAGCCAGGGGATGGTTCCGATCGCGGCTTCGACACCGTCGGCCGCTACCTGCGCAGCCCCGGTCGGGGACGGCGCAGCGGAGACTCCGTGTGCCGCATCGGAACTGGTCGACGAGGAACACCCCGCCACCAGCACACCGGCCAGCGCGACGGCTGGGGCCAAATTTCGCCAGGTCATGCGAACAACGGTATTCGAGCCGGCCGGGATAACCTGGCGATTTGAATAGCCGCTCGATTGCTAAAGGACGAACACACCCTTGTCAGATCAGTCAGGCGCGCAGGTAACGGCGAAGGCCGACGCCGTGCTGGTCGGGGCCGGGATCATGAGCGCCACCCTGGGGGCGCTGTTGCGGCGGCTGGAACCCGACTGGTCGATCACCCTGGTCGAGCGGCTCGACGCTGCCGGCGCCGAGAGCAGCGACCCCTGGAACAACGCCGGCACCGGGCATTCCGGGCTCTGCGAGCTGTTTTACACACCGCAGCGGCCGGACGGCTCGATCGACGTCAGCAAAGCCGTGCGCGTCAACGAGCAATTTCAGGTCACCCGCCAGTTCTGGTCCTACGCGGCGGAGAACGGCATGCTCTCCGACGTGCGCGGCTTCCTCAACCCGGTTCCGCATGTGAGCTTCGTGCAAGGTGCGCAGCGCGTCGACTACCTGCGCCGACGCCGGCACGCGCTGGCCGGTAATCCGCTGTTTGCCCGCACCGAATGGATCGACGACGCCGACGAATTCGCCCGCAGGCTGCCGTTGATGGCCGCCAAGCGCGACTTCTCCGAACCCCTCGCGCTCGATTGGGCCGCCGACGGCACCGACGTCGACTTCGGCGCTCTGTCCAGACAGCTCATCAGCTACGCCGTTCGCAACGGCACAACCGTGTTGTTCGGCCAGGAGGTCCGCAACCTGTCCCGCCAACGCGACGGCAGCTGGACACTGACGATTCACAACCGCCGCACCGGTGAAAACCGAAAGCTGAACGCCAAATTCGTCTTTGTCGGTGCAGGCGGACAGGCGCTGCCGCTGTTGCAGAAGTCTGGCATCGGGGAAGCCAGGGGATTTGGCGGCTTTCCGATCGCCGGAAAGTTCCTGCGCAGTGGCAATCCCGCGGTCGCGGCTGCGCACCGGGCCAAGGTCTACGGCTTGCCCGCGGTGGGCGCACCGGCGATGACGGCGGCGCATCTGGACGCCCGGATCGTCAACGGCCGGCCATGGCTGCTCTTTGGGCCGTTCGCCGGGTGGTCGCCGAAATTCCTGAAACACGGCCGAATCACGGATCTGCCGCGCTCTGTCACGCTGGGCAATCTGGCGACCATGATCGGCGCCGGCGTCAACCAGCTGAAATTGGTCAACTATCTGATCGGCCAACTGCTGTTGTCACAACCCGCCCGGGTCAGCGCGCTGCGAGAATTCGCACCCAGCGCGAAGACTTGCGATTGGGAGCTGACGACGGCCGGTCAACGGGTGCAGGTGATCCGTCCGGACAAGCGCAAGGGTGGGGTGCTGGAATTCGACACCACCGTGCTGGGCGCCGGCGACGGCAGCATCGCCGGCCTGATCGGAGCGTCGCCGGGGGCCTCGACCGCGGTATCGGCGATGCTCGACGTGCTGCAGCGCTGTTTTCCCGACCGGTACCAGGCTTGGCTGCCTACCCTTAAAGACATGGTGCCGTCGTTGGGAGCCACACTCTCCGGTGAACCGGCGCTGTTCGAGGAGGTGTGGTCATGGGGCACCAAGGCGCTGAGGCTCAAGCCCGATTGCCCGCCTTCTCCTCAGGCCGCTTCGCGGCCTGCATCGTCGGCGGGCGAGCCCGATTGCCCGCCTTGCCCCCGCAAGCGGGAGGTGCCCCCACCTCAGGCCGCTTCGCGGCCTGCATCGTCGGCGGGTGGATCGGCGGGCGAGCCATGACCGCTGCATTGCACCGCGCATGGGCCAAAGACCTTGACGTGCCGACGCTCTACGCGCTGCTCAAGCTGCGGGTGGAGGTCTTCGTGGTGGAACAGGCCCGTCCCTATCCCGAGTTGGACGGGCGCGACTTGCTCGCCGAAACTCGGCATTTCTGGCTGGAGGCCCCCGACGGCGAGGTGATCTGCACGCTGCGGCTAATGGAGGAGCACGCGGGCGGACACAAGGCATTTCGGCTGGGGCGGCTGTGCACCGAACGCAGCGCGCGCGGCCAGGGCCACACCACCCGGTTGTTGCGTGCGGCACTGGCCGAGGTGGGCGACTATCCCTGCCGGATCAACGCGCAAATCTATTTAACGGACATGTATGCGCAGCACGGATTCGTCCGTGACGGCGACGACTTCGTCGACGACGGGGTTCCGCACGTGCCCATGGTCCGGCACGGCGCCGGTCCGGTGAGCGGGCACGGCGCAGGTCCGGTGGGCCAGCCGTGAAAACCTACCCTTTCAGCGCGATCGTCGGACACGACCAGCTGCGGCTGGCGCTGATTTTGTGTGCGGTGCGCCCGGAGATCGGCGGGGTGCTGATCCGCGGCGAGAAGGGCACCGCCAAGTCGACGGCCGTGCGTGGTCTGGCCGCACTGCTTTCGGCAGCGAGTGACCCGGCCGGCGCTGACGCCCGTCTGGTCGAGTTGCCGATCGGTGCCACCGAGGACCGGGTGATCGGTTCACTGGATCTGCAGCGGGTGTTGCGCGACGGCGAGCACGCATTCTCACCAGGCCTGCTGTCCCGTGCCCACGGCGGTGTGCTCTATGTCGACGAGGTGAATCTGCTGCACGACCACCTGGTCGACCTGCTGCTGGATGCCGCCGCGATGGGGCGAGTGCACATTGAGCGCGACGGGATCTCGCATTCGCACGAGGCTCGGTTCGTGCTGATCGGCACGATGAATCCGGAAGAGGGCGAGTTACGCCCGCAGCTACTGGACCGGTTCGGGCTCACCGTCGACGTGCACGCGTCGCGGGACATCGACGTTCGGACACAGGTCATTCGGCAGCGGATGGACTATGAGGCCGACCCGGATGCTTTCGCGCAGCGTTATGCCGCCGACGACGCCGAACTTGCCCGCCGGATCGCCTCCGCACGCCAGCTTGTCGACGATGTGGTATTGCCGGACAACGAGTTACGGCGGATCGCAGCGCTGTGCGCCGCGTTCGACGTCGACGGCATGCGCGCCGATCTGGTGATTGCCCGGACCGCGGTTGCCCACGCGGCGTGGTGTGGCTGCGACACGGTGAGCGAGCAGGACATTCGGGTGGCCGCCGAGTTGGCGCTGCCGCACCGGCGCCGCCGTGACCCGTTCGACGATCCCGGAATCGACCCAGGGCAACTCGACGCGGCATTGGCGGAGGCGGACGGCCCGCCCGATGATCCCGAGCCCGATCCCGAACCGCCCGGGGGCGGCCAAAGTATGAACGACGCTGCGCGACAGATGGATTCGCCGTGCCCACAAACACCGACGAAGCCCAGCGCCGCTCCGTCGGCGCCTTTCCGCACCCGTGCGCTGACCGTGCCCGGCGTCGGTGCCGGCGCGCCGGGCCGTCGATCGCGGGCCCGCAACGCCTCGGGCAGCGCGGTGGCCGCCACCGACTCTCCGGCCGAGGGACATGGCCTGCATCTGTTCGCCACCGTGTTGGCTGCTGCCGAACATGCCGAGGGAGCGGGTCGGCTGCGGCTGCAACCGGCCGATGTGCGCCGAGCGGTCCGCGAGGGCCGGGAAGGCAACCTGGTTATCTTCGTCGTCGACGCATCCGGATCGATGGCGGCCCGAGACCGGATGGCTGCGGTCAGCGGCGCTACCTTGTCGCTGTTGCGCGACGCCTATCAGCGGCGCGACAAGGTCGCGGTGATCACCTTCCGCGCGCAGGAAGCGCGGCTGCTACTGCCGCCGACGACGTCGGCGCACATCGCCGGGCGACGGCTGTCGCGCTTTGACACCGGCGGCCAAACTCCCCTCGCAGAAGGTCTGCTCGCCGCGCGCGAACTGGTGGTCCGCGAAAAGGTCCGCGATCGGGCCCGACGCCCCCTGGTGGTGGTGCTCACCGACGGCCGGGCCAATGCCGGACGAGACCCGTTGGGCCGCAGCCGATCAGCGGCGGCGTTGCTGGTCGCCGAAGGCGTGGCCGCGGTGGTCGTCGACTGTGAAACGTCGTATGTCCGGCTCGGTTTGGCGCAGCAGTTGGCGGCGCAGCTTGCCGCCCCGTCGGTGCGGCTGGAGCAGTTGCAGGCCGACTATTTGACCCTGGCCGTGCGCAGCGCGGCCTGAACCGCCGAGAGGTAAGCGCTTATGCCACAGGGTCGTCCGCTTGCGGTCCCCGAGGACGGGCTAACCACCCGAGCCAGACGCAACCTGCCGGTGCTGGCGGTACACACCGGCGCGGGCAAAGGAAAGTCGACGGCCGCCTTCGGAATGGCGTTGCGGGCATGGAACTCCGGTTTGAGCGTCGCAGTGTTCCAGTTCGTCAAGAGCGACAAGTGGAAGGTCGGTGAGGAGGCGGCGTTCCGCCAGCTGGGGCGGCTGCACGAGGAGCACGGGCTGGGTGGGCCGGTGGAATGGCACAAGATGGGCGCCGGCTGGTCCTGGATACGTCAGTCACGCAAGACCGGCAGCGACGACGACCACGCCGCGGCAGCCGCGGACGGCTGGGCCGAGATCGCCCGCCGCCTGGCCGCGGGGCGCCACGACTTCTACGTGCTCGACGAGTTCACCTATCCGCTGAAGTGGGGATGGGTCGACGTCGAGGAGGTGGTGCAGACGCTGCTCGCCCGCCCAGGCAGCCAGCATGTGGTGATCACCGGTCGCGACGCTCCCTCGCGGTTGGTCGACGTCGCCGACCTCGTCACCGAGATGACCAAGGTCAAGCACCCGATGGATCTCGGCCGCAAAGGACAGAAGGGCATCGAGTGGTGACGGTCCCTGCTGTCATGGTCGCCGCACCCGCGTCGGGCAGCGGAAAGACCACCGTCGCAACGGGCTTGATCGGCGCGTTGCGCCAGGCAGGGCATGTCGTGGCTCCCTTCAAGGTCGGCCCGGACTTCATCGACCCGGGGTATCACGCGCTGGCGGCCGGGCGCGTTGGTCGCAACTTGGATCCGGTTCTGGTGGGGGAGCAGCTGATTGGGCCGCTCTACGCGCACGGTGCTTTCGGCGCCGACATCGCCGTAATCGAAGGGGTGATGGGACTTTTCGACGGTCGCATCGCCTCCGGCGCACGCATACCGGCGTCCGGGTCCTCCGCACACGTCGCGGCCCTGCTCGCCGCTCCGGTTGTCCTGGTGGTCGATGCGCGCGGCCAAAGCCAGAGCATCGCCGCGCTTCTGCACGGGTTTTCGACATTCGATCCCGCGACCCGGATTGCCGGCGTCGTGCTCAACCGGGTGGGGTCGGCACGACATGAGCAGGTGTTGCGGCAGGCATGCGAGCAGGCCGGTGTCCCAGTACTGGGCGCGATTCCGCGCCGCGACGAATTAGAGGTGCCGTCACGGTATCTGGGTTTGGTCACCGCCGTTGAATACGATCGGCGGGCGCGCGACGCGGTCGCCGCGATGACGACGCTGATCGCCCGTCACGTCGATGTCGGCGCCGTGTTCGGGCTCGCCCAATGCCGTGTCGCCGATCCGGCGTGGGACCCGTCGGCCGTGGTGGCCGCACCCGTCACCGAGCCGGTCACCGTGGCCTTGGCAGGCGGAAAGGCGTTCAGTTTCGGCTATCCCGAACACGCCGAGCTGGTCCGGGCATGCGGCGGCGACGTCAAGGAGTTCGACCCGCTCGTCGACCCGCTGCCTGACGGCAGCGACGCGGTGCTGTTGCCCGGCGGCTTCCCCGAACAATTCGCCGCCGAACTCTCCGGCAATGACGTCGCCCGCCGCCAGGTCAACGCGTTGGCGGCCGCCGGTGCGCCGATTCACGCCGAATGCGCCGGGCTGCTGTACCTGGTTTCCGAGCTCGACGGGCATCCGATGTGCGGCGTGTTGGCCGGATCGGCACGCTTCACCGAGCAGCTCACCTTGGCCTATCGCGACGCTGTCGCGGTGACAGATTCGCCGCTGTACCGCGCGGGTCAGCGGGTCGTCGGACACGAATTCCACCGCACCGCAGTCACATTCACCGACACCTACCAGCCGGCGTGGATATATCGGGGCCCACACGTGGATGCCGTGCGCGATGGCGCGGTCCACGACGGAGTGCACGCTTCGTATCTGCACACGCATCCGGCTGCGACCCCCGAGGCGGTGGCGCGCTTCGTGGCCCACGCCGCAGATGTGAGACTCGCCGGATGACGACGCCGGAGAACCCTTACCTGGTCGGCCTGCGGCTGGCCGGCAAGAAGGTTGTCGTGGTCGGCGGCGGCACCGTTGCTCAACGCCGGCTTCCGTTGCTCATCGCCAGCGGAGCAGACGTGCACGTCATCACCCGTACGGCCACTCCCGCGGTCGAGGCGATGAGCGCAATTACCTTGTCGCTGCGCGAGTATCGCGACGGCGATTTGGCTGGCGCCTGGTATGCGATCGCGGCCACCGACGACGCGCAAGTGAACTCGGCGGTGGTTGCCGAGGCCGACCGGCACCGAATCTTCTGCGTCCGCGCCGATATCGCGGTCGAGGGCAGCGCCGTGACTCCGGCATCGTTTGATTATGCCGGCCTGTCGGTGGGAGTCCTGGCCGGTGGCGAGCATCGTCGTTCGGCGGCAATCCGCTCGGCGATCCGCGAGGCATTGCAGCAGGGGGTCATCACGGCCGAGAGCACCGATGTGGTGCGCGGCGGGGTGGCGCTGGTCGGCGGCGGGCCCGGAGATCCGGAACTGATCACCGTCCGCGGCCGGCGGCTGCTCACTCAGGCCGACGTCGTCGTTGCCGATCGGCTGGCGCCTCCGGAGCTGCTCGCCGAGCTGCCCCCGCATGTCGAAGTGATCGACGCCGCCAAAATCCCTTACGGGCGGGCGATGGCTCAGGACGCCATCAACGCCGTCATGATCGAGCGGGCCCAGGCCGGTCAGTTTGTGGTGCGCCTCAAAGGGGGCGACCCGTTCGTGTTCGCGCGCGGATACGAGGAGCTGCTGGCGTGTGTCGATGCCGGCATTCCGGTGACGGTGGTCCCCGGTGTGACGAGTGCCATAGCGGTGCCCGCGTCGGTGGGTGTCCCGGTCACTCACCGCGGCCTAAATCACGAGTTTGTGGTGGTGAGCGGCCATGTCGCGCCCGGGCACCCCGAATCGTTAGTGAATTGGGACGCATTGGCGGCGATGTCGGGCACGATCGTTTTGCTGATGGCGGTGGAGCGCATCGAGCTCTTCACCGAAGCGCTGCTGAAAGGCGGCCGACCTGCGGATACGCCGGTGTTGGTGGTCCAACACGGAACGACGGCCGCCGAACACACGTTGCGGGCCACCCTCGCTGACGCACCGGAAAAGATCCGTTCAGAGGGAATTCGGCCCCCCGCGATCATCGTGATCGGTACGGTAGCGGCATTCGGCGCTTAAAAGATTCCTAAGATTACTGTAGGGTAAGTTCTTATGACGGCTCTCAACGACGCAGAGCGGGCTGTCCACGAATGGACGTCTGAACGCTCCGAGCGAGTAGTTCACATGCCCCCGGTGCCCTCAGCCAAGACCGCCGTGAGCCCTCCAAGTAGGACTCGCCCGACGTGGCGGCCGTCTCGACGCTTTTTCTCCGCCGTCATCGCCATCTGCGGAATGCAGCTGATGGCGACCATGGACGGCACCATCGCGATCGTCGCGCTTCCCAAGATTCAGAACGATTTGGGCCTGACCGATGCCGGCCGCAGCTGGGTGATCACCGCCTATGTGCTGACTTTCGGCGGTTTGATGCTGCTCGGCGGCCGCCTCGGTGACACCATCGGCCGCAAACGCACCTTCACCGTCGGTGTCGCGCTGTTCACCATCGCCTCGGCCTTGTGTGGCATCGCGTGGGATGACCCGACCCTGGTCACCGCACGGTTACTGCAGGGTGTGGGTGCCGCGATCGCCACGCCCACCGGCTTGGCGCTCATCGCCACCACCTTCGCCAAGGGCCCGGCCCGTAACGCCGCGACAGCGGTGTTCGGCGCGATGGCCGGCGTCGGGTCGGTCATGGGCTTGGTCGTCGGCGGGGCGCTCACCGAGCTGTCCTGGCGGCTGGCGTTCCTGGTCAACGTGCCGATCGGACTGGTGATGATTCACCTGGCCCGCACCACGCTGCGGGAAACCCAGCGGGAGCGGATGAAGCTCGACGCCACCGGCGCCGTCCTTGCCACGCTGGCCTGTACCGCTGCCGTTTTCGCCTTCTCGATCGGCCCGGAGAAGGGCTGGATCTCCGTCACCACCATCGGTTCGGGCGTGGTGGCCTTGGTGGCGTTCATCGCGTTCGCGATTGTCGAGCGCACCGCCGCTAACCCTCTCGTGCCGTTGGACCTGTTCTTCGACCGCAACCGGCTGGCTACCTTTGTGGCGATCTTCCTGGGCGGCGGCGTGTTGTTCACGGTCACCGTGCTGATCGGCCTCTACGTGCAGGAGCTGATGGGCTACACCGCGCTGCGCGCCGGCGTCGGCTTCATCCCGTTCACCATCGCGATGGGCATCGGCCTGGGCGCCTCGTCTCAGCTGGTGTCGTGGTTTCAGCCGCGGGCCGTGGTGATCACCGGCGGAATTCTGGTGGTGGGTGCGATGGTCTACGGTTCGACGCTCGATCGCGCCATGCCGTATTTCCCGACTCTGGTGACGCTGGTCACTATCGGCGGCATCGGTATCGGGATGATCATCGTTCCGCTGGCGCTCTCGGCGATCACGGACGTCGGCTTTGACCGGATCGGGCCGACGTCGGCGATCGTGATGATGCTGCAGAACCTCGGTGGGCCGGTCGTTCTTGCCGTCATTCAGGCCGTCATCACGTCGCGCACGCTGTATTTGGGCGGCACCAATGGGCCGGTGACGAACATGAACGCCGCTCAGTTGCATGCGCTTGATCACGGCTACACCTACGGCCTGCTGTGGGTGGCCGGGGTCGCCGTCCTGACTGGCGCCGTGGCGCTGTTCATCGGATACAGCGCCAAGCAGGTCGCCCACGCCCAGGAAGTCCAGCACGCCATCGACGTCGGAGAGATCTAGCAGGTCAGTACATCTAGCTCTCAGACGACCACCCGCCGTGCCCGGCCGGCTCGCGATCGCCGCTGGGCTGATGGCGGCGACCCGCTTCGCCCGGCTGTCAGCCGCGCTCGCGATCGCCGCTAGGCTTGCGCGCTGTGATCACCCGGATGTCCGAGCTGTTCTTGCGCACGCTGCGCGACGACCCCGCTGACGCCGAAGTTGCCAGCCACAAGCTGTTGATTCGCGCCGGCTACGTCCGACCGGTCGCCCCCGGGCTGTACAGCTGGCTTCCGCTCGGGCTTCGGGTGCTGCGCAACATCGAACGCGTCGTGCGGGAAGAAATGAACGCCATCGGCGGGCAGGAGATCCTGTTCCCCGCATTGCTGCCGCGCGCGCCCTACGAGGCGACGAACCGCTGGACCGAGTACGGCGACGGTATTTTTCGGCTCCACGACCGCCGCGGCAACGACTATCTGCTTGCCCCGACCCACGAGGAAGTCTTCACCTTGACGGTGAAAGGGGAGTACAGCTCATACAAAGACTTCCCGCTGGTGCTCTACCAGATCCAGACCAAGTACCGCGACGAGGCGCGGCCCCGGGCCGGTCTGCTGCGGGTCCGCGAGTTCGTGATGAAGGACTCCTACACCTTCGACATCGACGACGCCGGGCTCAAGGCCGCCTATCACGCGCACCGAGAGGCCTACCAGCGCATGTTCGACCGGCTGCAGGTGCGCTATGTCATCGTGTCCGCGGTATCGGGCGCGATGGGCGGGTCGGCCTCGGAGGAGTTCCTGGCCGAGAGCGCTATCGGCGAGGACACTTTCGTGCGCTGCCCGGCATCCGGCTACGCGGCCAACGTCGAGGCGGTCGTCACCGCTCGCCCGGACAGCCGGCCGATCGACGGGCTAGCGGAGGCGGTGGTCCACGACACCGGCGACACCCCGACCATCGCGACTTTGGTCGAGTGGGCGAACGGCGCCGACCTGGGCCGCACCGTCACCGCCGCCGACACCTTGAAGAACGTCATGCTCAAGGTTCGCCAACCGGGCGGTGACTGGGAGCTGTTGGGAATCGGGGTACCGGGCGACCGCGAGGTCGACGACAAGCGGCTGGCCGCCGCCCTCGATCCAGCCGAATACAAACTGCTCGACGATGACGACTTCATCAAGTATCCGTTTTTAGTCAAGGGGTACATCGGCCCGAAGGCGTTGCGCGACAACGATGTTCGTTACCTCGTCGACCCGCGGATTGTGGACGGCACCAGCTGGATAACCGGCGCCGACAAACTCGGGCAGCATGTCGTCGGGTTGGTCGCGGGGCGCGACTTCACCGCCGACGGCACCATCGAGGCCGCCGAAGTGCGCGACGGCGATCCATCTCCCGACGGCGCCGGGCCGCTGGTCTCCGCCCGCGGCATCGAGATCGGCCACATCTTCCAGCTCGGTCGCAAGTACACCGATGCCTTCACCGTCGACGTGCTCGGTGAAGACGGCAAACCGGTGCGGCTGACCATGGGTTCTTACGGTCTCGGGGTGTCGCGGCTGGTGGCGGTCATCGCCGAGCAGCAGCACGACGAGCTGGGGCTGCGGTGGCCGTCCGAGGTTTCGCCGTTCGACGTGCATCTGGTGATCGCCAACAAGGATGCCGAGGCGCGCGCCGGGGCCACCGCGCTGGCGGCCGATCTGGATCGGCTGGGCATCGAGGTGCTGCTCGATGACCGGCAGGCATCGCCCGGGGTGAAGTTCAAGGACGCCGAACTGCTCGGTGTGCCGTGGATCGTCGTGGTGGGACGTGGCTGGGCGGACGGCACTGTCGAGCTGCGTAATCGGTTCGCTGGCGAGACCCGTGAACTGGCGGTCGGCGCCGGGCTGGCCACCGACATCACGGTAGCGGTGTCAGGCCAGAACTAGCCTCGCCGACCAGACGTAAAAGCCCGTCACGCCTCGGCGTGTTGAGGGCTTTTGCGTCTGCTCGCCGCAAAAGGTGGCGTTAGTCGCTGCCGGGGAAGGCCGTGGTGATCGGCCAGTCGCCCAGCGCCTGCTTCCATCGGGCGGTCAGCACGGCGCTTTGGGTCAACGCGGTCACCCCGAACCGTCGGTCTTGCGGGTCCTGCGCCTGTTCGATGACCGCGCGCCAGGCCAACTCGGTGTCCTTCTCCATTCGCACCGCCAGGCGGGTCGCATCGCTCGGATTGTTGACCGGCATCGGCAGTTGGTAGCCCGCGGCGGCCACCGGGGCGCTGACCGAGCGGGCGGCGAGCATCGCGATGACCTGGTCACGACGTTGGCGATGCTGGTTCAGCGCAAAAGACACCAGGCTGTTGGCGTCGGGCTGGCAGTGGGCGGACACAATGCCGTAGCCGTAGATCACGGAGTGCTCGGTGGTCAGTGCAGCGCACAGCGCGGTGTCGTAGGGCGTGTCATGGCCTGACGGCTCAGCGGACGTCATGAGGCCGATGCTCCGAACACCAGCGCAACGCTGTAGGCCGCCGTGCAAGCGGCGGCGATGGAGCCGAGCAAGCCCGCCCGATAGCCCGACGACGTGGTGGCCAGATGAGTGGCGCTGGCCGCGGACGTGCGCAAGGAATTAGTCACGTCGGACAGTGACGGTGGGGGCGCCGCGGCTGCCGAGGTCGTGGGTGTCGGGCTCGTGGTCTGACTGGAGGTGGATGTCGGGTTGACGGCGAGACGGGCGATCTCGGTGGCCAGCGTCTGCGCGTGTTGGGCGCGTTCGGAGGCGACCTCGGTCAGCGCCGCACTAACCGGCTGGGCCGCGGCTGCGGCTGCCGCCGTGGCCAGCTCGCTGTCATGCCGGGCCAGTTTCAATTGCGATTCGAGTTCGTCGACCGCCGGCGGTGCGGGCGGCGAACTGCAGGCGGACCCCGTCATCCCGAGCACGGCGAGAGCGGCGCCACCGGCCAGTACCTGCCGCCTGCTGACCACCGGACTGACAACGGACGGCGTGCGTGGCACAGCAACATCCTGCCATTGCTCTGACCGGGCCTCGCACAGCCCGGCGTAACGCCGGGTGAGCCAGCCGCGATCACGGTTTATACGCCAGTCCTGGCGTATCGTTAGTGGCTGGCGCCCTGGAAGCGCTGAATCGTGCGAACCGGAGCGCCGCCGGACCGGACAACTCAAGATGAGGAGCTCGCCGTGGTCATCGGGCTACCGTCGCAGACGCAGGTGATCGAGCTACTCGATGGTGAGTTCGCGCGCGCAGGCTACGAAATTGAGGATGTCGTCATCGATGCGCGGTCCCGTCCGCCGCGGATAACCGTGATTGCCGACGGCGATACCGCCCTCGATCTGGACACCATCACCACGCTGTCCCGTTCGGCGTCGACGTTGCTGGATGCGGTGAAAAGCATTGCGGGTGGCTATGTGCTGGAAGTCAGCTCGCCTGGCGTGGACCGCCCGCTGACCAGCGAGAAGCACTTCCGCCGCGCGCGGGGCCGCAAGGTCGAACTGGCGCTGGCCGACGAAACGCAAATCACCGGACGAGTCGGCGAGATATCCGACAACACGCTGATGCTGGTGGTCCGCGACGATCAGGCCCGGGACTGGGCGGTGCGTCCGGTGCCGATCGGTGAGATCCGGAAAGCTGTTGTCCAGGTTGAGTTTTCGCCTCCGTCCAAACGCGAACTGGAGCTGGCGGCTGCCGATCGGAGTGCGGAAACGGGAGGCAGAACATGAACATCGACATGGCCGCTCTGCACGCGATCGTGGTGGAACGAGGAATCTCGTTCGACGACTTGCTCGAGGACGTCAAGGCCGCGGTGCTCAGCGCTTACCGGCACTCCGAGGGCCATCAGCCGGATGCCCATATCGAAATCGACCGCAAAACCGGTGCCGTCCAGGTGTTCGCCCGTGAGCTCGACGACGACGGGATTGTGCTCAGCGAATGGGAGGACACTCCGGAGGGTTTCGGGCGGATCGCGGCCACCACCGCACGGCAGGTCATGCTGCAACGGCTTCGCGACGCCGAGAACGAGCGCACCTTCGGCGAGTTCGCGACCCATGAGGGCGAGATCGTTGCGGGTGTGGTGCAACGTGATAGCCGGGCCAATGCACGCGGCTTCGTCGTCGTCCGAATGGGCAGCGAGACCAAGGGATCTGAGGGTGTGATCCCGGCGGCTGAGCAGGTCCCCGGTGAGGTTTACGAGCACGGTGAACGGCTGCGGTGCTACGTGGTGGGAGTAAGCCGCGGCTCCCGCGAACCGGTGATCACGTTGTCCCGCACTCACCCCAACTTGGTGCGCAAACTGTTTTCACTGGAGGTCCCCGAGATCGCCGACGGGTCGGTGGAGATTGTCGCGGTGGCACGCGAAGCCGGCCACCGGTCGAAGATCGCGGTTGCTTCTCGGGTTCCCGGTCTGAACGCCAAGGGCGCCTGCATCGGCCCGATGGGTCAGCGGGTTCGCAATGTGATGAGTGAGCTGTCCGGGGAGAAGATCGACATCATCGACTACGACGAGGACCCGGCTCGGTTCGTGGCGAACGCGCTGTCGCCGGCCAAGGTGGTTTCGGTGACCGTGATCGACCAGAACGCCCGGGCGGCTCGGGTGGTGGTGCCCGACTTTCAGCTGTCGCTGGCCATCGGTAAAGAGGGCCAGAACGCCCGACTGGCGGCGCGGCTCACCGGCTGGCGCATCGACATCCGCGGGGATTCGCCCGATCAGCCGGCGGAGCACCCAGAGCATGGCGCCACCCACGGGATGGCACACGACCGCTGACCCGGTGACCTGTGACCGACCTGCGTTCCCTGGCCCGATTGAGCGGTGCCCAGTCCCGTTCGATCAGCCCGGAAAACTTCGACGGGGCGAAGGGCGGCGGTGCCCGCGCCGCAGCGGGCACTGGCGCGGCCTGCGCGGCAGACCTCGGCGTGGGCTGGAAGGTCTCGCCCAGCGTCGAAATCGGTGGACAGACCACGTTCGAGCTGGCCGCCATTGACGGGCCGGGGCTCATCACACATCTCTGGCTGACCACACACCACAGCAATTGGCGCAGCCTGATCCTGCGCGCCTATTGGGACGGCGCAGACCAGCCCGCGATCGAAGTACCACTCGGCGACTTCTTCGGTCAGGGCTGGTGTGAGTTCGCCCAGCTATCGTCACTGCCGATCGCCGTCAATCCGCACGGCGGCTTCAACAGTTACTGGCCGATGCCGGTGCCCCGGCATGCCCGGCTGACATTGGAGAACCGCGCGCCGCGGACCGCCGTCGTCTATTACCAGATCAGCTACGAGGTCGACGTGGATTTCACAACCGAGATGGCCGATACCGGTTATCTGCACTGCCAGTTCCGCCGCAGCAACCCGCTTGCCGCCGGCACGCTGCACCCGATCCTGGATCGTGTCCACGGCGCGGGGAAGTACGTCGGCACCTATCTGGCGTGGGGCGCCAACCACCCCGGCTGGTGGGGTGAGGGCGAAGTCAAGTTCTACCTCGACGGCGACGAGGAGTTCCCCACGATTTGTGGCACCGGTACCGAGGACTATTTCGGCGGCGCCTGGAACTTCGATGTGCCTGGCCAGGGTTACACCACCTACTCGACACCGTTTCTCGGATTGCATCAGGTCATTCGCCCGGACGGGCGGTATCGCAGCCAGCAGCGGTTCGGCATGTACCGCTGGCACGTTCTCGACCCGATCCACTTCAGCGCCGATCTGCGGGTGGACATCCAGGCCCTCGGTTGGACGTCGCAGCGACGCTACCGGCCGCTACATGACGACATCGCCTCGACCGCGATCTTCTACCTGGACCGCCCGTCGGCGCCGCGCCCGCCGCTGCCCGATGCCGACGATCTCGAGGTGGGTGCGGAGCCGATGGAGCCGTCCAGCTAACCGCGCTTGCCGGACACCGCGGGTGGTGCTGACCACCGGTTCGGTGCAGGTAAACTAAGCCGTGATCCAGCGCGAGACTTCGGCCTCCGCACATCGACGCGTCGATGGACCGGTGCGGACGTGTGTCGGTTGCCGAAAGCGAGAGTTGGTCGTCGAACTGCTTCGAGTGGTGGCTGTGTCGACCGGGAACGGTAAATACGCCGTGACCGTTGACCCAGCAGGTAGTCTTCCGGGGCGGGGTGCATGGCTGCATCCCATTCCGAAGTGCGCACAACAAGCGATCCGGCGGCGAGCGTTCGCGCGAGCGTTGCGGATCGCCGGAGCACTGGACGCATCAGCGGTGGTCGAGCACATCGAGTTTTTGGACACGCCCGATCATCCCGCCAACAGAACAGGTAGCAAAGAACATGAGCACACCGTGAAGTCCCGATGACCATGCGTCATAGCTAAACCCGAGGCGCGGCCGACCACAGCGCTGTCGCCTCATAGACAGGAGATGTAGTGGCAGGCAAGGCGCGCGTACACGAGTTAGCTAAGGAACTCGGTGTTACCAGCAAAGAAGTACTCGCCCGGCTCAGCGAACAGGGCGAATTCGTCAAATCCGCATCGTCGACGGTAGAAGCGCCGGTCGCGCGTCGGCTGCGTGAGTCGTTCGGCGGCAGCAAGCCCGCGCAGGAGAAGACCGCCGGCAACGGCGCGGCCGCAGCCAAAGGCCAGGGGGTCCAGGCCGCCCCGACGGCGCCGAAACCCGCCGGCCCCAAACCGGCCCCGCCGCGGGAGCCGGAGCCGGCCGCGCCGCCGGCCCCGGCTCCGGAACAGCCGCAGGCGGCGGCACCGTCGCCGACCCCGACGCGGCCCGGACCTATGCCCGGCCCGCGCCCGGTCCCGAGGCCGGCGGCTCGCATGCCGCGCGTCGGCAACAACCCGTTCTCGACGGCACAGCCGGTGGACCGGCCAATTCCGCGTCCGCCGGCCCCGCGTCCAGGTGCCGCCCGGCCCGGTGCCCCCCGCCCGGGCGCGTCGCCCGGCAGCATGCCACCCCGCCCTGGCGGCGGCTCCAGTGGTGGACAAGGTCGTCCACCACGTCCCGGCGCCCCGCGACCCGGCGGCGTCGGCGGTCGGCCAGGTGGTCCTGGCGGCGGTCGGCCCGGCGGCGGTGGTGGCGGCGGTAACTACCGCGGCGGCGGCGCCGGCGGCGGTGGTGGCGTTGGTGCTCCACCCGGTGGTGGTGGTGGCGGCGGGTTCCGTGGCCGTCCCGGCGGCGGTGGCGGTGGACGCCCCGGCCAGCGCGGCGGTGCTGCCGGCGCGTTCGGCCGTCCCGGCGGCGCGCCGCGGCGCGGCCGCAAGTCCAAGCGGGCGAAACGCGCCGAGTACGAGAACATGCAGGCGCCGGTCGTCGGCGGCGTGCGGCTACCGCACGGCAATGGCGAGACCATCCGGCTGGCGCGTGGCGCGTCGCTGTCGGATTTCGCCGAGAAGATCGATGCCAACCCGGCCGCGCTGGTGCAGGCGCTGTTCAACCTCGGCGAGATGGTGACCGCGACCCAGTCGGTCGGCGACGAGACGCTCGAGCTGCTGGGCAGCGAGATGAACTACGTCGTTCAGGTCGTCAGCCCCGAGGACGAAGACCGCGAGCTGCTGGAATCCTTCGACCTGAGCTACGGCGAAGACGAGGGCACCGAGGAAGACCTACAGACCCGCCCGCCGGTGGTGACCGTGATGGGTCACGTCGACCACGGTAAAACCCGACTGCTGGACACCATCCGTAAGGCCAACGTCCGCGAGGCCGAGGCCGGGGGCATCACCCAGCACATCGGCGCTTACCAGGTGTCCGTCGACCTCGACGGCGACGAGCGGCTGATCACCTTTATCGACACCCCGGGTCACGAGGCGTTCACCGCGATGCGTGCCCGCGGCGCCAAGGCCACCGACATCGCGATCCTGGTGGTGGCCGCCGACGACGGTGTGATGCCGCAGACGGTGGAGGCCATCAACCACGCGCAGGCCGCCGACGTGCCGATCGTGGTGGCGGTGAACAAGATCGACAAGGAAGGTGCCGACCCGGCCAAGATCCGGTCTCAGCTGACCGAATACGGTCTGGTGGCAGAGGATTTCGGTGGCGACACGATGTTCGTCGACATCTCGGCCAAGCAGGGCACCAACATTGAGGCGCTGGAGGAGGCGGTGCTGCTGACCGCCGACGCCGCGCTGGATCTACGGGCCAACCCCGACATGGAAGCCCAGGGTGTGGCGATCGAGGCGCACCTGGACCGGGGCCGCGGCCCGGTGGCCACCGTGCTGGTGCAGCGCGGCACGCTGCACGTCGGCGACTCGGTCGTTGCCGGCGACGCGTATGGCCGGGTCCGCCGGATGGTCGACGAATACGGCGACGACATCGAGGAGGCGCTGCCGTCACGGCCGGTGCAGGTCATCGGTTTCACCTCGGTGCCCGGCGCAGGCGACAACTTCCTGGTGGTCGACGAGGACCGCATTGCCCGCCAAATCGCCGACCGGCGCAGTGCGCGTAAGCGCAACGCCCTGGCGGCGCGCACTCGCAAGCGGATCAGCCTGGAGGACCTGGACTCGGCGCTGAAGGAAACCAGCCAGCTGAACCTGATCCTCAAGGGCGACAACGCCGGTACCGTCGAGGCGCTGGAAGAGGCGCTGCTGGGGATCGTGGTCGACGACGAGGTGGAACTGCGCGTCATCGACCGCGGCGTCGGCGGCATCACCGAGACCAACGTCAACCTGGCGTCGGCCTCGGACGCGGTGATCATCGGCTTCAATGTGCGTGCGGAGGGCAAAGCGACCGAACTGGCCAACCGCGAAGGCGTGGACATCCGCTACTACTCGGTGATCTACCAGGCGATCGACGAGATCGAGAAGGCCCTGCGCGGCATGCTCAAGCCGATCTACGAGGAGAACCAGCTGGGTCGTGCCGAGATCCGCGCGCTGTTCCGCTCGTCGAAGGTTGGTGTGATCGCCGGTTGCCTGGTGACTTCCGGGGTGGTGCGCCGCAACGCCAAAGCCCGGCTGCTGCGGGACAACATCGTGGTGGCCGATAACCTCACGGTGTCCTCGCTGCGACGGGAGAAGGATGACGTCACCGAGGTCCGCGACGGATACGAGTGTGGTCTGACGCTGACCTACTCCGACATCAAAGAAGGCGACGTCATCGAAACCTACGAGCTGGTTCAGAAGGAACGCGCCTGAACATGAGTGCCAACAACCTGAACATTCGGCATGGCTGACCCGGCCCGGGCCCGCCGGCTGGCCAAGCGGATCTCCGAAATCGTCGCCTCTGCGATCGAGTACGAGATCAAAGACCCGGGACTGGCCGGCGTGACCATCGTCGACGCCAAGGTGTCCGGTGACCTGCACGACGCGACGCTGTACTACACGGTGATGGGGTCGACGCTGGATGACGAGCCCGATTACGCCGGCGCGGCGGCGGCGCTGGACCGCGCGAAGGGTGTGCTGCGCACCAAGGTTGGCGCCGGCACCGGCGTTCGCTTCACTCCCACACTGACGTTCACCCGGGACACGGTGTCCGACTCCGTGGAGCGAATGGAAGAGTTGCTGGCCCGCGCGCGTGCCGCTGACGCCGATGTGGCTCGGGTTCGCGAAGGCGCCAAGCCCGCCGGAGAGGCCGACCCCTATCGGGTGTCCGGCGACGCGGATGGACCTGACGGGGAAGGCGCCGATGACGACGATCAACTCGAAGACTGAATCGCCCGCCACGGCGCGCCGCGTCGACGCCGTCGGAGCCGCCGAGGTACTGTCCGCCGCCGTCACGGTCGCGGTGGTATGCCACGTCTATCCCGACGCTGACACGATCGGCGCCGGCCTCGCGCTGGGCCTGGTGCTGGACCAGTGCGGCAAGGCCGTCCAGGTCGGCTTCGCGGCCCCGGCAGCGCTTCCGGAGTCTTTGCGGTCGCTGCCCGGCGGGCAGCTGCTGGTCGATCCCCACGCCATGCGTCGCGATGTCGATCTGGTTGTGACCGTGGATATTCCGAGCATCAACCGGCTCGGAGACCTGCGCGAAATGGCCGGTACCGGGGAAGAGCTGCTGGTGATCGACCACCACGCGTCGAATCAGCTGTTCGGCACCGTGAACTTCGTCGACCCGTCGGCGGACTCCACCACCATGCTGGTTGCCGAGCTACTCGACGCGTGGGGCAAGCCGATCGACACCGAAGTGGCGCACTGCCTCTACGCGGGGCTGACGACCGATACCGGGTCGTTCCGGTGGGCCAGCGCGCGCGCGCATCGGCTGGCGGCGCGGCTGGTCGAGTTGGGCGTCGACAACGCGGCGATCAGCCGGTCACTGATGGACACCCATCCCTTCAGCTGGCTGATGATGCTGTCCCGGGTGTTGGGTTCGGCGCAGCTGTTGCCGGACGCTGTCGACGGTCGCGGCCTGGTGTACGCCATTGTCAGACACCAGGAATGGATCAGCGCGCGGCCGGAAGAAGTGGAGAGCATCGTCGACATCGTGCGCACCACACAGCAGGCCGAGGTGGCGGCGGTGTTCAAAGAGATCGGGCCGCAGCAGTGGTCGGTGTCGATGCGGGCAAAGGCCGCGGTGGATCTCGCTACCGTCGCTTCGACATTCGGCGGCGGCGGTCACAAGCTGGCCGCCGGCTACTCGACCATCGGCTCGATCGACGATGTGGTGGCTTCCCTGGGCGCCGCTCTGGGGTGAGCGGCCCGGACCGACGGTAGGCGGCACTCAGCTAGTGCGTTTTCGGTGATAGCTGAGCGCGCAAATGCGGCGCGGCACCTCAGGTCACGGCGCATTCGCCAATTGCGGTCACAATGGTGTGCTGACGCCCACGCAGACCCGAAAGGCGGGCAGCACGATGGGAAACGCAGGTCGCGGGTTCGGTGTCTTGGGACCGTTGCAGCTGAACGCGGGCGGCACCCCGGTGACGTTGGGCGCCCCGAAGCAGCGGGCGGTGTTGGCCGTGCTGCTCATCAACCGAAACCGGCCGGTGTCCGTCGAGTCGCTGATCGATGCGGTTTGGGACCAGAATCCTGTGCCTGCGGCACGTACAAGCATCCATTCCTACGTGTCCAACCTGCGCCGCCTGCTAAGCACCGCAGGGTACGACCCGAACAAGGTGCTGGCGAGCGCTCCGCCGGGGTATCAACTCAGCGTCGCTGACGCCGACTGCGATCTCGGGCGTTTCATCACCGCAAAGAACGCGGGGGTCCACGCCGCCGCGGGGGGACAGTTCGAAGATGCCAGCAGCTACCTGTCGGCCGCGCTGTCCGAATGGCGCGGGCCCGTCCTCGATGACCTCAGCGAATTCGCCTTCGTCGATACCTTTGCCACCGCGCTGTCCGAGGTCAGGGTGGTGGCCCAAACCGCCCTCGCCGAAGCCGAGATCGCGTGCGGGCGTGCCGACGCCGTGATCCCTCGCCTGGAGGTACTTAGCGCCGAACATCCCTTCCGAGAACGGATGTGGGCGCAGTTGATCACCGCCTACTACGTCACGGAGCGCCAATCTGACGCGCTCAACGCGTATCTGCGACTGAAAGCGAACCTGGCGGAGAATCTCGGCATCGATCCCGGTCCCACGATCAGGACCCTGCATGAGCGGATCCTGCGCCAGGAACCCCTGGACACTCAACATACGGCGCAGACGACAGCCAAGCGCAGCGTCGTCGATCTTGCCCCGCACACCGGCACGCTGGCTAACCCGTCGGCCGTCGCCGAGCTGCGAGCCAAGGATGGACAGCGTTATCGGCTGCAGGTTTCGACCCGGATTGGCCGCCGAGCCGA
Organism: uncultured Actinomycetota bacterium; assembly: GCA_963751315.1. Lineage (GTDB taxonomy): Bacteria > Actinomycetota > Actinomycetes > Mycobacteriales > Mycobacteriaceae > Mycobacterium. Next base: position 71,501 of record CAVVUH010000018.1, read on the forward strand.
CAACGACATCGTGCTCGACGACGACGACGTCAGTCGCCACCACGCCGTCGTCATCGACACCGGAAGCAGCTTTGTGATCAGCGATCTGCGATCGACTAACGGAGTCCTGGTGCAAGGCCGGCGCATCCGAAGCAGCGCCACCCTCGCCGATGGCGACCATATCCGCATCGGCGGCCACGAGTTGTCATTCCAAATCCGCCCCCGCTGAGCTGCGCAGATACGGCGTTTGGAAACGCAAGAATTCCGCAAGAATCTCTGCAGAACCCGTCAAGGCACCTGTTGCACGCTTGTGGTGTCGGGGAAAGCAACCGGCCCTAGTGAAGGATTACATCCGGACCTGGGACGCGACTGCCCGGGAAGGAATCCCAACCATGAAGTCGAACAAAGTTTCCAAATTGCGTGTCGCAGCAGCTGGCCTGCTGGCCGCCGTCGGTCTGTCCCTCCTTGGATCGCTCGCGCCAGCCGTCGCCTCCGCTGACCCGTGGGTGCCGTTCAGCGGACCACTTCACCCGATGCGCCATTACGCTGCAGACGTTTTACACCCCGTTTGGGCCATCACACACCCCGTCCGCGCCACTATGCCCTGATCGAGGGGACCAGGCACTGGCGCAGTCTGCCCCGTTTCTCTTCCTCCGGAAACGGGGCAGACTGCTGTCCGGATGCGGGGGCGGGTCTGATTGCCCGACTCGCCCCGCAAGTGGGTGGGGTACCCCCAGCCGCGTAGCGGCGAGGGGGCGTGGCCCCACCTCAGACCGCTTCGCGGTCTGCGTCGTCGTCGGGCTTATCGGACCTGCGCGCGTCCGCGCTGCAGGACGGCTTCCCGGTTGGCGGCAATGTCGTCGCCGGAGGTCCGAAATTGCCTGGCTGCCATCGCTTCCAGCCATAGCCCCTCGCTGGTGTGCGATTCGTCGATCCGGTGATAGGACGTCAGCAGAGCCCGCACCGCGCTCTGGTTGTTGCCGACGATGCTCGTTGCCACCTCACGCGCGGCGGTCAGCAGCCGCTCATGTGGCACCACTTCGGTGACCAGGCCGGCCCGCAGCGCATCGTCGGCGGACAAGTAGTCACCGGTCATGCTCATGCGACGGGCCAGTCCGACGCCCACTTTCTGAGGTAACCGCACGCTGAGCCCCCACGTCGGCAGCAGGCCCACCCGAGCATGGGTATCGGCGAATCGCGCATGCTCCGACGCGATCAGGATGTCGCAGTACAGCGCCAGCTCCAGCCCACCGGTGACCGCGGCGCCGTTGATCGCGCCGATGACGGGCTTGCTCAACGGTGGCCAGCGCGGCGAGATGTCCGGTAGCGCCGACTGCCCGCCCAGCTCTTTGAGGTCGAGCCCCGCGCAGAACACCGGATCGGTGCCGGTCAGGATCACGACGTCGACGGCGTCGTCGGCTTCGGCGTCGGCCAGGGCCGTGAAAAAAAGATCCCGCAGTGCGGCCGACAACGCGTTGCGCGATTGCGGTCGGTTCAGGGTCAGGGTGCGCACCCGATCGTCGGTGTGGATCAACAGGATGTCGTCGGTCATAAGCGCCGCTCCTCCTCATCGCTTCGCTCTGCATCGTCGCCAGCGCGGGTCATAGGCGCCGCTCCTCCTCATCGCTTCGCTCTGCATCGTCGCCAGCGCGGGTCATAGGCGCCGCTCCTCCTCATCGCTTCGCTCTGCATCGTCGCCAGCGCGGGTCGTAAGCGCAACCGTAGTCAGTCCGACCTGCCGCGCCCGGTAAGCCCAAGGACTTCTGAAGTCAAACCCGACCGAACCCTGCGATCAATCGAGTAATCGACTACGTGCGTCCGCGTGGTCAAGCGGTGAAATACTTCTGCCGTCGGGAAGAGGTATCAGCATGGTCGAGACGGTCGAGGTCGCGGCGCTGCCGCTGGCGCCGCGGAATCCGCTGCCGTATCTGCAAAAGGTGAAGGCTGTACGGGCATTTCACAGCGGCTTCGAAACGCTGCGTGACGCCGGCGGGCCGGTGACGCGATGCAGCCTGGCGCCCACGTGGATTACGCCGACTATCGTCGTCGTGACGTCACCGAAGGGTGCCCGCGATGTCTTCGGCCGCCCAGACGCCTTCCTCGACAAGACGCTGCCGATGCACGAGGAAATGCGCCGTGTCATGGGAAGCAATTTGTTTGACCTCGCTCATGACGCCTGGCTGCCGCGTCGACGAGCGCTGCAGCCGGTGTTCACCAAACAGCACGTTGCTGCCTTCGCGGGCCACATGGCCGAGGCCGCCGAACGCGTTCCCCGCGGCTGGCGCGACGGCGCCGAAGTCGATCTCGACACCGAATGCCGCACGTTGACCCTTCGGGTGTTGGGCCGCTCGGTGCTGGGCTTAGACCTCGATGAGCGGGCCGACGCCCTAGCGGCGCCGCTGGTTACCGTGGTGAATTATGTGGTAGACCGCGTCCTGCGGCCGGTGCGCGCCCCGCGATGGCTGCCGACCCCGGCACGGCACCATGCCCGCGCGGCCAGCAGCGCCCTGCATCAGCTCGCCGCTGAGATTGTGCAGGCCTGCCGGGCCGATCGCGACCCGGGACGCACCGTTAGTCCACGCGCTGATCGCCGCGACCGACCCGGCGACCGGACAGCCACTGTCCGACGCCCAGATTTACGATGAACTGCTCATCTTCCTGCTGGCCGGCCATGACACGACGGCGACCGCCCTGACGTACGCGTTGTGGGCACTGGGCCGCCATCCCGATCTGCAGGACCGGGTTGCCGCGGAAGTCGCCGCATTGGGCGATCGCGCTCTGAGACCTGAGGACGTTCCACGGCTCGGGTACACCGCCCGGGTGTTGCACGAAGGGCTGCGCCTGTGCCCACCGGGCGCCGCGGTGGCCCGCATGGCGATGCAGGACATCGAGGTCGACGGCCATCGGGTCGAAGCCGGCACCATGGTGATGGTCGGGATCTACGCCCTGCATCGCGATCCCGCCCTGTGGGACAACCCGTTGGTGTTCGACCCCGACCGATTCAGCCCGGAAAACTCGAAGGGCCGAGATCGCTGGCAGTACCTGCCGTTCGGCGGTGGGCCGCGATCCTGCATCGGCGATCACTTCGCCATGCTCGAAGCCACACTGGGGCTGGCCACCATGATCCGGCTGGCCGAGATTCGCTCCCTCGACGACGACTTTCCCCTCGCCGTGCCGTTCACCACGGTCGCCGCCGCGCCCATCCCGGCCCGTGTACGGCTGCGGAAGTGACCTACGCAAGATGACGTTTGGCCCGTCCACGTCGGGTGCAGCCGCCAAGGCATGGGGGCGTGGCTCAACCGCCGCCCTCGGCCGAGGCCAGCAAACGTGCGACTGTGGGCGATGAGGACCGGCGTGCCCTACGAGTGGCTACGGTATGGCACCTGGCCCGAGGACCAAATCAAGGAGTCCGAGCAGGTCAAGAAGTGGCAGCACCCCGTAGAATTGCATCGTAACCGTGCAAATGCAGCCATTCTGAAAGTGTTATCGGAGTATGTGCCGGAACATCACCGAACTGCGCGGACTGGAGCCTCCGGCGACGACCGAGGAGATCGCCGCCGCGGCGCGGCAGTATGTGCGCAAGGTCAGCGGTATCACCCATCCCTCGTCGGCCAACGCCGAGGCCTTCGAAGCGGCGGTGGCCGAAGTCGCGGCGGCGACCACACGGCTGCTGGGCGCCCTGCCGCCGCGCCGCCAGCCTCCGAAGACCTCCCCGCCGTTGCGTCGGCTCGCGATGAGATGACGCGGGGCCCGATGACGCAAACCGCTACGGTGCCCGCACTCAAGGAGTGGGGCGCGGTGGTGCACGCGCTGCTTGAGGGCCGGCAGTCGGTGCTGTTGCGCAAAGGCGGGATTGGTGAGAAGCGATTCGATGTTGCCGCCCGCGAGTTCATGCTTTTCCCGACGGTGGCGCACAGTCACGCCGAGCGGGTCCGGCCCGAATGTCAGGACTTGCTCACGGCTGCGGCCGGCGACAGCGCCGACGACCGTGTTGTGGTGCGTGCGGCGGCGAAAATCGTTGCGGCACTGGCCGTCAACCAGCCTGAAAACATCGAGGCGATCGAGGATCTACACATTTGGACCGCCCAGTCCGTGCGCGAGGACCGGCTGGACTTTCGCCCCAAACACCGGCTAGCCGTGCTGGTCGTGGCGGCCATCCCTTTGGTCGAGCCGGTGGAACTGCATCGCATTCCCGACTACGCCGGCTGCACCAGCTGGGTGCAGCTGCCTGTGCGGCCGTCGCTGGGTACTCCGGTGCAGGACGAAGCGGCACTACGACGACTCGCTGACCGGGTTCGTGACGCCGTCGGATGAGGTTGGGCTGCAACGCGTTTACGGAGTCTGGTCTACCAGCACCGCGCCGTCCGGCCGGTCGCCGAGGGTACACAGCGCAGTCGGCTCAGCGGCTGCGGTGAGTCGCACCACATGCGCCAGTTGCGCCGCGGCATCGCATTGCAGATAGTGATCGGCGGTCGGCAGTATCCAGTAGCGGTTTCGTCCCGGCTTGTCCTTGAGAAATTTCTGCCAGACGAAGTTCGCGACCCGGACAGGGGAGACGTTGTCATGCAGGCCCCACACCAGGCTGGTGTTGATCTCGTTTGTGGAAAGCGCAGCGAGCCAACTGGTTTCGTCGGCAGCGCGCTCATTCAAGTACTGAATCGTGTCCGGCAGCACCCCGATCCCGTCATTGTGCGCGAAGCATTTTGTCAGGGCAGTGATCTCGGGATCGCTAGGCGTTCGCCGCGGCATGAACGTCGTCGCCCCGATGCCGGCGGCAAGCATCTCCGGAGTCGTCGCGCCCGCCGTGCTCCGCGCCGTAGCGGGGTCGAGAAGCGCAGTCTGGAATCCGGTGAGGTTGGCCAACGGGAGATAGATGTTGGCATTGGTCAGGATGACTTCGGCAGGCGCGTTTCGCTGATCCGACGTTGCGAACATGGAAAGGGCGATCATGCCGACGCTGGTGCCACGGTCATGGGTCAGCATGGTGTATCGCTGGAGTTGCCATACGTTCGTGATCGCGTGGATCAGCAGGCGCGCATCATCGTAAAGCGAATACACATAAGGTGCGGGTGGCTTGTCCGAGAGTCCGTAGCCGGGGAAGTCCAGCAGGAAAATGTCGAAGTCCGCGCTCAACTCGCGCGTCAGCGCGAAGTAGTCAATGCTCGCGGTCGGGAAGCCGTGCACGCACACCAGTGCCGGTGCACCCGGTGTGCCGCAGCGACGGGTGAAGACGGCGACTTCCGCCTCATCGTTCGCCGCGGTTGATGACCGCCAATGGATTTCGGTTCCGCCGCTTCGCCACTCGTCGAAGATGTCCATCGGTTAGGCGTTCTCGGTCGGAAGCACGACCCGGGAAGCGCCGAAGTGCAGCTCATGGGTGGAGGGCTCGAGTCGGCTGCCTGTCGCCGTGGCCTCACCGGTCCCGAGGTTACGGGCGTAGCGGGGATGGCTGCCGCCGGCGATCAACACGCGGATGCGTGACCCGGCGCGGAACCGGTGGGCGATCGCGTCGAGCTCGACGCTGACGGAGTCAGTCGCGTCGGCCAGCCGCCGATAGCCGTCGCTGACATTTCGGGACCGGCCCCTGGCGTCGACCTCGCTGATCCGGACGAACACGTCGACATGGGGGTTGTCGGAGCTATGCGCCAATTCGGCGACTGGGTTGCCGTGCACGCACAGATCCTCGTCGAGCACGTCGGTGGTGAAGCCGAGCACGTCGCTGCGCGCTACCAACGCGGTGTCGTCCCGATAACCGCCGTCCGGCGACAGCAGTCGACCCCCGATGGTCGGCGTCGGGTCGGCCGGGTCATAGCGAAAGCTCAGCGAGGACGCGAAGGACCCAGCCGCGGTCGACGGCGGCGTGTCGGCCAGGCCGCCACCCGGCTGCAGGTACAGCGCGCGATCGCTGGTGGTCGGCGGCCAATCGGCCACCTCGCGCCAGCCCTCGCCGGCGACGAACACGCGAAGTCTGCTGGGTCGCGAGGTGGCCGGTCGACCGCCGAGGTGGGTGTCGAGCCAGTCCTGTGTTTCCCCGGCGATGGTGCGCAGACCCTGGGAGAGCAACTGGGTGTGTGTCCACGGCCCGATGGTCAACGCCACGTCGACACCGCGGTCCCGAAGATGCCGATACTGCTCGAGCGATTGCTGAAGGAACAGGTCTTGCCAACCGCTGATCAGCAGCACCGGCACCTGCACCCGATCGAGCGCGGCGCCGAATCGCATCGGCTCCCAGAACGGCTCGTTGTTATCGGGATGGTCCAGCCACGACTCCCACCACGGCGCGTCGCTGCCCAGCAGCGCCCGGCCGGCCGCACCCAGCGGCAACTCACCGGCGACCTGTATCACCTTTTTCTGCGCGCGCAGCTGGCGGATACCGGCGCGGATTCGTCCGGGATCTTCTTGGTGGGCAACCAGATGGCTCCACCCGAGGAAGTCGTTGACCGTGAACGAGCCGGTGCCCCAGGCCGCGGCGCTGAAATCATGAGGGCCCGCGGTGATGACGGCGGCAGCCAACTCAGGCGGCGGATCCTGCAGCAGCGCCCACTGGGTGAACCCCAGATAGGAAATCCCCATGGTGGCGAAGCGACCGGTGAACCACGGCTGCTCCCGCAGCCAGGCGACTGTGTCGGCGCCGTCGGCCGCTTCGTGAACCATCGGCTGGAAGATGCCGCCCGAGCCGAACGTCCCCCGCACACTTTGCAGCAGCACGCGGTAACCGCGAGCGGCATAAAGCGCGCCGTACAGCAGCGAGAACGGAAACCCGCGTCCATAGGGTCCGCGGACCAGCAAGGTGCCGACCGGTTCGGTGTCGCCGGCGGGCACGTAGTGGTCGGCCATCAGTTCGACGCCGTCGCGCATCGGGATCGTGACCCGGCTGACCGTATAGCCGGTGGTCGGCGCGGGCAGGCGCAACGTCCGGCCGAGGGCACGGCCGGCGAATCGCGTGGTCAGTGAGCTCAGCGCCGACCCGGTAAGGCGGGCAGATGTGGCGGATGAAGAAGTCACGAGATCAGGTTATGGCCGCACGCAAGGACGTGGGCTTAGAACTTGTAGTAAGGGGAAAGATCGTTGGCCCGCTGCAGGTTGATGGATGGGCAGTCGACTTCCGGGCTGGAGTAGACCGTCGAGTAGTACAGCGACTGCTGGATGACCCCGTAGCTGGTCTTGAAGATCACCATGCAGGACACGTACCAGTAGCTGTTGTGGTGGGTGGGCTTGAGGTTCCAGTACTGGGCGGCGCGGTGGCCGTTGACCGTCGTCTCGATGGCGTCGGCCGGTAGCGACTGGTCGTAATTGCGCCAGATGACCGGCTCGACGGCCAACTGGTAGTTGCCCGCGTCGTAGTGGCAGCGCAGCCCTTCTTCGTGTTCGGGGGGAGTGAACGACAGGCCAGCCGAGAAATGACGTCGAACGGAATGTCTTGGCAGGGGTCGAAAGGGCTCGGGTCGGTGGTCGCCACGATCGGGCTCTTCATCGTTGTGGGCGGATCCATCGGTGCGGCGGTGGACCGTAGTTGCACCTTCGGGATGCCGACGTTGGCAGGCGGCGCACTCTGCGACACCGCCGCCACCACCGCTGTGACCAGGGCACCGAGCGCCGCGAGTAGACGCAGCTTGGTGACCACCACACCCCCTCCATTTGGTCTGCCTTTGCGGGGAGTGTACAAGTCGCAACTGCGCCGTTACGGCGGAAACGAGAACCTGTTCTAGTCCGGCGACGATGGACGTCGGGACGGCGTCAGGTGGGGGCACCTCCCGCTTGCGGGGGAGAGCCGGACAATCGAAACGAGTCCGTCGACGAGGCATCCACCGGCGCGATCGTTAGGCTTGGAAGCCGTGGCTGGGCAAAAACACGGGCGGCAGCCGACGACCGCGCGGCAGCCGACGCTGTGGGCGATCTCCGACCTGCACGTCGGTCACCTCGGCAACAAGCCCGTCACCGAATCGCTGCACCCGTCATCGCCGGACGACTGGTTGATCGTCGCCGGTGACGTCGCCGAGCGCACCGACGACATTCGCTGGTCGCTGGATGTGCTGCGGCGACGGTTCGCCAAGGTCATCTGGGTGCCCGGGAACCATGAGCTGTGGACCACCAACAAGGACCCGAACCAGATCTTCGGCCGCGCGCGCTACGACTACTTGGTCAACATGTGCGACGAGATGGGCATCGTGACCCCGGAGCACCCGTTTCCGGTGTGGACCGAGCGGGGCGGCCCGGCCACCATCGTGCCGCTGTTTCTGCTGTACGACTACACGTTCTTGCCGAACGGCGCGACCACCAAAGCCGAGGGGCTGGCGATCGCGCGCGAACGCAACGTCGTGGCCACCGACGAGTTCCTACTCTCACCCGAGCCATATCCCACTCGCGACGCCTGGTGCCGTGATCGCCTGGTCGCCACCCGCAAGCGGCTCGAAGACCTCGACTGGATGACGCCGACGGTGCTGGTCAACCATTTCCCGCTGGTGCGTGAACCCTGCGATTCGCTGTTCTACCCGGAGTTCTCGCTGTGGTGCGGAACCACCGAGACCGCCGACTGGCACACCCGCTACAACGCGATCTGTTCGGTCTACGGCCATCTGCACATTCCGCGCACCACCTGGTACGACGGAGTCCGCTTCGAAGAGGTCTCGGTGGGTTATCCGCGAGAGTGGCGCCGGCGCAAACCGTTCAGCTGGCTTCGCCAAGTGCTACCCGATCCGCAGTACGCGCCCGGCTATCTCAACGACTTCGGCGGTCATTTCGTCATCACCGAAGAGATGCGGGCCCAGGCGCAGCAGTTCCGAGAGCGACTGCGCCAGCGGCAGTCGCGATGACGCTGAGCAAACTGATGTCGTCGGTGCTGCCCGGCGTGGGGGAGTCCGTCGACAACCTGGCGTCTGCTGAGCTGTACTCCGACCCGCCCGGGCTGGCACCGATGCCCGAGGAAGAGCCGTTGATCGCGCGGTCGGTAGCCAAGCGGCGCAACGAATTCATCACCGTCCGGTACTGCGCTCGTCTGGCGCTGGGCGAACTCGGGTTTCCACCGGTACCGATCCTCAAGGGGGACAAGGGCGAACCATGCTGGCCCGACGGTGTGGTCGGCAGCCTTACCCACTGTGCGGGCTACCGCGGTGCGGTGGTCGGCCGCGGCGCACTGCGCTCGGTGGGTGTTGATGCCGAGCCGCATGACGTGTTGCCGGACGGCGTGCTCGACGCGATCAGCCTGCCGGAAGAACGGCGCGAGATGGCTGCCCTGCCAGCCGGTGTGCATTGGGACCGAATCCTGTTCTGCGCCAAAGAGGCAACGTACAAGGCGTGGTTCCCGCTGACCAAGCGCTGGCTGGGTTTCGAAGACGCACACATCACGTTCGATATCGACGGCTCCGGCTCGGCCGGCAGTTTCGAATCGGTGATCTTGATCGACGGCGCCACGCTCTCAGGCCCGCCGCTGAAGTCGCTGGCCGGACGGTGGTCGGTTGAACGGGAATTGGTGCTCACAGCGATTGTGTTATGAACGCCGGCCTTGTCATCGTCGACAAACCGGCCGGGATGACGAGCCACGACGTGGTCGGGCGCTGCCGACGCATCTTCGGCACCCGGCGGGTAGGTCACGCCGGGACGCTGGACCCGATGGCCACCGGCGTATTGGTGATCGGGGTAGACCGAGCCACCAAGATTTTGGGGTTGCTGACCGGCGCGTCGAAGTCTTATGCGGCCACCATCCGCCTGGGCCAAACCACGTCAACGGAGGACGCGGAAGGCGAACTGTTGCAAGAATTCTCGACCGAGCACTTGACCGAGGCAACTATCGTCGCGGCGATCGCCGAGTTGCGCGGCGACATCATGCAGGTGCCGTCGACGGTCAGCGCGGTCAAAGTCGGCGGGCAACGGGCCTATCGGCTGGCGCGCGAGGGGCAGACAGTGGAACTAGCCGCCCGGCCGGTGCGGATTGATCGGTTCGAGACGTTGGCCCTGCGCAGCGGACGTTTCATCGATCTCGATGTAGAGGTGGACTGTTCCTCCGGGACTTACATCCGCGCCCTGGCCCGTGATCTGGGCGACGCGCTCGCGGTCGGCGGTCACCTGACCGCGCTGCGGCGCACCCGGGTGGGCCGGTTCGGTCTGGACCAGGCACGCTCACTCGACGAGCTGGCCGAGCTGCCCCAGCTGAGCCTCACCCTCGACGACGCCTGCCTGGAGATGTTTCCGCGCCGCGAGCTCACCGCCGAGGAGGCGGACGCGGCCGCCAATGGCCGTGCGCTGGGGCCGGCCGGCATCGACGGCGTCTACGCCGCGCAGGACGCCGACGGCCGGGTTATCGCGCTGCTGCGCGACGACGGCCCGCGGACAAAGTCAGTCGTCGTCATCCGGCCGGCCACGCTGTAAGTTACGTCGACCTGGAAAACTCCGCTAATATAACCTTCAGGCCAGAATGTAAGTTTCCCGGAGTGGGGGTCGGAATGGTGGCGGAAGTCAACGGACAGCGGGTTCGGCGCACCCAGGCGGAGCGCACTGCCGCCATGCGGACGCGGTTGCTGGACGCCACCATCGAGTGCCTGGTGACCTACGGCTACGCGGGAACCACCACGCCGCGAGTAGCCCAGCTCGCCGGTGTTACCCGCGGCGCGCAGATCCACCACTTCGGGCCCAAGGAAGATCTGGTGGTCGCGGCCATCGAACATCTGGCACAACAACGCGCGCAAGCCGCGATCCGCGAACTTGGTCGCGTGCAGGCGAGTCCCGACCCAGTGTCGATGGTGCTCGACTTTTTGTGGGAGGCGCACCAAGGTCCGTTGTTTGTTGCCACGCTTGAACTTTGGGTGGCGGCACGTACGGATCCCGTGCTGGCCCGCCAGATTGAACGGGTAGAACCGGTCGTCAACAGCACGCTGATTGCCGCGATCTCACAGCTGGTAGCGGACCACACGGCGCAAAAGGAAATTCGCAACGTCGTCTACACGGCAATGGACGCCCTGCGGGGGATTCTGGTGGCGAGTTTCGTCGATCGAGATGCCGAGCGTGCGCGGCGCCGCTGGGACCGGGCCTGCGAGCACCTGCGGGTATTGCTCGCCGACGTCTTGCCTGCGCAGACGTTCGACTAGCTGCAGGTCGCACCAGGTAGACCACGACCGGTCTGGGAGATTAGTAAAGATACAATCAGCCATGTATGTTATGACGGAAGCGGTTCGCCGCTTGTCTCAACCTCGTCCAAAGGAGTGCGATGTCAAACAAGGTCTACGTCGTCGGTGTGGGGATGACGAAGTTCGAGAAGCCGGGCCGTCGCGAGGGCTGGGATTACCCCGACATGGCCCGCGAGTCCGGCACCAAGGCGCTCGAGGACGCCGGCATCGACTACACCGCAGTCGAGCAGGGCTACGTCGGGTACGTCTACGGCGAGTCGACATCGGGCCAGCGGGCTCTCTACGAGCTGGGCATGACCGGGATTCCGATCGTCAACGTCAACAACAACTGCTCGACCGGTTCGACCGCGTTATACCTTGCCGCCCAGGCGATTCGCGGCGGTCTTGCCGACTGCACCATTGCGCTGGGTTTCGAGAAGATGAAGCCCGGTTCGCTGGCATCGACGTATGACGACCGCACCCAGCCGATGGACAAGCACATCATGGCGATGGCCGAAATCTCCGAGGTGCTCTTTCCGCCGGCGCCGTGGATGTTCGGGGCCGCCGGCCGCGAGCACATGAAGCAATACGGCACCACCGCGGAGCATTTCGCCAAGATCGGTTACAAGAACCACAAGCATTCGGTGAATAATCCGTACGCGCAGTTCCAGGAGTCCTACACGCTCGACGACATCCTGGCGTCGCGGATGATCTACGACCCGCTGACCAAGCTGCAGTGTTCGCCGACGTCTGACGGATCGGGCGCGGCGATCCTGGCCTCCGAGGCGTTCGTCGACAAGCACGGCCTGGCCGGGCAGGCGGTGGAGATCGTCGGGCAGGCCATGACCACCGACTTCGCCAGCAGCTTCGACGGCACCTGCAAGGGACTGATCGGCTACGACATGAATGTGCAAGCCGCCCAACGGGTTTACGACCAGTCCGGGCTGGGCCCGGAGGAGTTCCAGGTGATCGAGTTGCATGACTGCTTCTCGGCCAACGAGCTGCTGCTCTACGAGGCGTTGGGGCTGTGCGGCGAGGGCGAGGCGGCCAAGCTGATCGACAACGGCGACACCACGTACGGCGGACGCTGGGTGGTCAACCCGTCCGGCGGGCTGATCTCCAAGGGACACCCGCTGGGGGCCACCGGCCTGGCGCAGTGCGCCGAGCTCAACTGGCAGCTGCGCGGTGCCGCCGACAAGCGGCAGGTCGACAACGTCACCGCCGCGCTACAGCACAACATCGGACTCGGCGGCGCTGCCGTCATCACCGCATACCGGCGGGCCGAACGCTGAACCCAACCAACGACTTACGAGAGGATCACCCGTGGGACACATCGAAGCCACCCGAGAACTGTCCGCCAGCCCGGAGGCGCTGTGGGGAACCGTCAGCGACCTCGCCAACTGGGACAAGTGGTTCACGGTGCACGAGAAGTGGCTGGAGGAGCCACCCGCCACGCTCAGCGAAGGGTCGAAGCTGACCGCCAAGATTGTCATGCTCGGGATGGCCAACAAAATCGGGTGGACGATCGAATCGGTCGATGCGCCGCGCAGGCTGGTGCTGTCGGGCACCGGGATGGCCGGCGTCAAGGCGCAGTTCACGTTCACCATCGACCCGGTCGAAAGCGGCTCCAAATTCACTGTGTTCGGTGATTTTGAGGGCGCGCTGATCAAAGGCGCGCTGGGCAAGGCGGTGGAGAAGGACGGCGTCAAGCAACTCGGCAAGACGCTCGACCAGCTCGACGCGCTGGCGTCGGCCTCGGCTTGAGAGCGGTTCGATGACAGAAGAACTGGAGTTCGACGACTCGGGCCTGGACCGCTGGACCGACGATGAGCGGTTCGAAGTGACCCGGGAGCGGCTCGCGGAGTACGCGGCGGCCACCAACGACCCGATCGAAGCGCACCGAAGAGGGGACGTTGCGCCGCCGGTGTTCGCCATCGTCCCCGTTTTCGAGGCCCTGCTCACCCCGGCCGTCGACGTGATGCCCGTCGAGGCTATCCCACGAATCGTCCACGGCGAACAGGACTTCCACTTCCACCGGCCGATCCGCCCCGGAGACAAGCTGGTCTCGCGCGGCAAGATGGTCGGATACCAGGGATTGGAGAAGGGCACCCGCGCTGCGATCCTGCTCGAATGCCGCACCGAGGACGGTGAGCTGGTCAACGAACAGTATGTCACGACGTTCGTGCGGGGCTTGTCCGTCGGCAACGCGGTCGGCGAGCTGAGCCCCGACCACAAGTTCGACGAGAAGCTGCGGGAGCGGGCGCCGGTGGCGAAAGTCCTTCAGCACATCGACACCGACCAGACCTTCCGCTACGCGCCGGCCGCCGGTGATCCGATGCCGATCCATCTCGATGAGGAGGTCGCCAAAGACGCCGGGCTGCCCGGCATCATCGCCCACGGGCTCTGCACCATGGCATTCGCCTCGTGGGCGGTGCTCACCGAGCTCGCCGGCTCGGATGTCAACCGGCTCAAGCGGTTAGCGGTCCGATTCTCCAAACCGGTACTGCCTGGTGACGACCTGGAAACCCGGGTCTGGGATGTCAGCAGCGCCAACGGAACCACCAGCTATGCGTTCGAGACGGCGCGAGGCCGCGATGCTGGCCAGGAATGGGTCATCACCGACGGGCTGGCGGTAGTAGCTGACTGACAACGAGGGAGTCCTATCAATGGGTGCACTAGAAGGCCGGGTCGCGGTGATCACCGGCGCAGGCCGTGGCATCGGGCGCGAACACGCACTGCTGTTCGCCAAAGAAGGGGCCAAGGTCATCGTCAACGACCTCGGCGGCGACAACGCTGGAAATGGCGCCGACAGCGGGCCGGCACGCGACGTGGTGGAGGAAATCACTGAGGCCGGAGGCACGGCGGTCGCCAGCACTGAGAACGTCGCCACCTGGAGCGGCGCGGAAAGTGTTGTGCTACAGGCTATTACGGAGTACGGCAGACTCGACGTGCTGGTCAACAACGCCGGCATTCTGCGAGATTCGTTCATCGCCGGCATGGAGGAATCGCATTGGGACGCGGTGATCGCCGTGCACCTGAAGGGCCACTTCGCGATGCTGCGACACGCCGCCGCCCACTGGAAGGCGCAATCCAAGGCCGGCGATCAACCCAACGCCGCGGTGATCAACACCGCATCGGGCTCCGGGGTGACACTGCCGAATGCCGGCCAAGCCAACTACGGTTCGGCCAAAGCGGGAATCGCAGCCATGACGCTGATCGCCGCCGAGGAACTGGAACGCTACGGCGTGCGGGTGAACGCGATCGCGCCGATCGCCCGCACCCGGCTGACGCTGGCCACCCCCGGCATGGGTTCGCTGATGGCCGAACCCGACGAGGGCGAGCTCGACCTGTTCAGTCCCGCGAACATCTCGCCGCTGGTGGCCTACCTGGCGACGGAGAAGTGCCCGATCACCGGCAAGGTGTACGCGGTTCAGGGCGGGGCGATTTCGGCGCTGTCCGGCTGGCACGATGTCGAGACGATCGAGACCGACGGTCCGTGGCTGATCGACGATATCGCCGGCCGCCTACCGCAATAACAACCGTCGCTCAGGAGCAGATGATGTTCGAATGGTCTGACACCGATCTGATCATGCGCGATACGGTGCGCGAGTTCATTGACAAGGAGATCCGGCCGCAGCTGGACGCATTGGAAACCGGTGAGCTGTCGCCGTATCCCATTGCGCGCAAGCTATTCAGTGAATTCGGCCTGGACGTGCTGGCCGCCGAAGCGGTCAAGACGATGCTCGACAAGGAGCGGGCCAAGGAAGCGGTGGTTGATGACGGTGAGCCGCGCACCGAGAAGCGGTCATCAGCCGGATTGGGAGATGTGGGTGCCCAGGCGTCGATGGCCGCCGTGCTGGTGTCCGAACTCGCTGGCGTGAGCATCGGATTGCTCAGCACGATCGGCGTCAGCCTGGGCCTGGGTGCGGCGACGATCATGAGTCGCGGCACGCTCGCCCAAAAGGAGCGCTGGCTACCGGAATTGATGACGCTCGACAAAATCGCGGCATGGGCGATCACCGAGCCCGACTCTGGCTCGGATGCCTTCGGCGGGATGAAGACTACGGTTCGGCGCTCCGGCGACGAAGATGGGGCCTACCTGCTCAACGGGCAGAAGACGTTCATCACCAACGGCCCGTACGCCGATGTGCTGATCGTCTACGCCAAACTCGATGACGGCTCCGTCGACCGCCGCAGCCGACCGGTGTTGCCCTTCGTGCTCGATGCCGGCATGCCGGGGCTGACGCAGGGCAAGCCATTCAAGAAGATGGGCATGATGTCGTCGCCGACCGGCGAATTGTTCTTCGACAACGTCCGGCTGACTCCCGACCGATTGCTCGGCGAGACCGAGCGGCACAGCGGCGGGGACGGTCGGGAAAGCGCGCGGGCGAACTTCGCCGCCGAACGACTCGGCGTCGCGCTGATGGCGTTGGGCATCATCAACGAATGCCACCGGCGCTGCGTCGACTACGCCAAAACCCGCACCCTGTGGGGCCAAACCATCGGTCAGTTCCAGCTCATCCAGCTCAAGCTGGCCAAGATGGAAGTCGCGCGGATCAACGTGCAGAACATGGTGTTTCAGACGCTGGAGAAGATGCAGGCGGGCCGGGTGCTCTCGCTGGCCGAGGCGTCGGCGATCAAGCTGTACTCGTCCGAGGCCGCCACTGATGTCGCGATGGAGGCCGTGCAACTCTTCGGCGGTAACGGCTACATGGCCGAATACCGGGTCGAACAGCTGGCCCGCGACGCCAAGTCGTTGATGATCTACGCCGGCAGCAATGAGGTCCAGGTAACTCACATCGCCAAGGGCCTGCTCGCAGGATGAGCGCCCGAACAGCGGCAAAAAACCTGCGGCGCAGCTCGCTCGCCGTGGTTGACCGGCTGAGCTATGCTCCGACCTCGCGGCTGGCGTTCAACGTTTTGCTCAACGTCCTGGTGTCGCAACAATGGCTGTTCGCGGGGGTGCGCCCGGCGGCCGACTATCTGATTGCCCGAACCACCCCGGTGGTTCCCGGCGTCCACGTTGAGCCGGTCTCGGCACCGGTGCCGGGGGAGTGGGTGTGGGCGCCGCAGGCCGACGACGGTGTCGGTGCGATCCTGGTGCTGCACGGCAGCGGCTATCTGATCTGCTCGTCGCGCACACATCGCGGGTTCGCGTCGCATCTGTCCAAATACTCCGGCATGCCGACCTTCGCCATCGATTACCGGCTGGCGCCCGAACATCCCTTTCCTGCGGCCGAGGACGACGCCTTCGCCGCATATCGTTGGCTCCTTGCGCAGGGACACGATCCCGCCAAGCTCGTCGTCGCCGGCGACTCGGCCGGTGGCCACCTGGCGGTCGCGCTTGCCCTGCGTCTGCGCAGCGAAGGGCTACCCGCTCCGGCGGCGCTCGCCCTGTTCGGACCGCTGATCGATCCGGCATACCGGGCCTGCATAGCCGACGCGCGTATCCGGAGTCAGCCGCTCGATCCGCGTGCCGCCGCCCGCGCCGTTGCGCTATACGTGGGTGGCCATGACGCCGAGGACCCGCGGCTGTGTCTGCTGAACGCCGATCTGTCCGATCTGCCGCCAGTCCAGATACATTACGGTACAAGGGAAGTCATGCGTGCCGACGCGGAGGCGTTCGCCGCGCAAGTGGTCGCATCGGGTGGTCGCTGTGAAGAGCAAGTGTGGCCGGGTCTGATGCATGGGTATTGGCTCTGGCCGCGTGATCAGGGGCGGACCAGTCTCAAGGAGGCTGGACTTTTTCTGCGTAATGCGGTCGCCGAAGCCGACGCCGCGTCGTGACCAGCCCGCTACGGATGCTCGCCAAGCCGGGTCGCTACTGCGCTACCATCCAGATCGCTTGCGCGGCTGGACTTCCCAGGTCGACGGTGGTGGGCACGCCGTCAGCCGATTCGACCGCCACGGAGATCATCCCGGCGAATTCGCGGCGGGTCAGTACCCGCAGCCGTGAGTCGAGGCTGATGCCGATGCTGTCGAAATAGCGCAGCATCTCGGGGTCGGCATCGGAGATCCGCGCGACCGTACCGGCGTCGCCGTCGTCGCATGACCACAGCTGGCGAGCCGGCGGCGTGGGCACTTGCCCGTCGGAGCCCGGGATCGGGTCGCCGTGCGGATCGCGCTGCGGGAAGCCCAGCTTGGCGTCGATGCGCGCCACCAGCCGGTCGGACACCGCGTGCTCGAGCACCTCGGCCTCGTCGTGCACTTCGTCCCAGCTGTAGCCAAGCTCCGTGACCAGGAAGGCCTCCAGTAGCCGGTGGCGGCGCACCATCGCCAGCGCCGCCCGACGCCCCGACTCGGTCAGCGTGACCGCGCCGTACTTCTCGTGGTCGACCAGACCCTGCTCGGCGAGTTTGCGAATGGATTCCGAGGCGGTGCTGGCGGACACCCCGAGCTTCTCGGCCAGCATCTTGGTGCTGACCTTTTCCAACGACCACTCCTGGGCGTTCCAGATGACTTTCAGATAGTCCTGGGCAACCGCAGTGAGCTCGTTGGGCTCGTCGGCAGTGCGCACAACGGAAGTTTAAGCAATCCTCACCTGATCTGCGGCTCTCGCACGACCACCCGCTACCTGGCGCCGTAGGCTTGCTCTTGTGCAACGGTGGCGTGGCCAGGACGAGATACCCACGGACTGGGGCAGATGCGTGCTCACCATCGGGGTCTTCGACGGTCTGCACCGCGGGCACGCCGAGCTGATCTCGCATGCGGTGAAATCGGCTCGCGCGCGCGGAGTGCCGACCGTGCTGATGACGTTTGACCCGCACCCGATGGAAGTAGTCTTCCCGGGCAGCCACCCCGCTCAGCTGACGACGCTGACCCGACGCGCCGAGCTGGCCGAGGAATTCGGCATCGATGTGTTTCTGGTGATGCCGTTCACCACGAATTTCATGAAGCTCACGCCGGAGCGCTACGTCCACGAATTGCTGGTCGAAAACCTGCACGTGGTGGAAGTTGTGGTGGGTGAGAACTTCACCTTCGGCAAAAAGGCCGGCGGCACCGTCGACACGCTGCGCCGCGCCGGCGAGCGGTTCGGGTTCGCGGTGGAGTCGATGTCACTGGTTTCCGAGCACCACAACACTGAAACCGTGACGTTCTCGTCGACTTACATCCGGTCCTGCGTCGACGCCGGAGACGTGGTAGCGGCGGCCGAGGCCTTGGGCCGTCCACACCGCGTCGAAGGCGTGGTGGTGCGCGGCGACGGGCGGGGCACCGAGATGGGCTTCCCCACCGCCAACGTGGCGCCGCCGATGCATTCGGCCATCCCGGCCGACGGCGTCTATGCCGCGTGGTTCACCGTCCTCGGGCACGGACCCGTGACCGGCACGGTGGTGCCGGGCGAGCGCTACCAGGCGGCGGTTTCGGTGGGCACCAATCCGACCTTCTCCGGACGCACCCGCACGGTCGAGGCGTTTGTGCTCGACACCGCCGCCGATCTGTACGGCCAGCATGTGGCGCTGGACTTCGTCGCGCGTATCCGCGGGCAGCAGAAGTTCGGATCGGTGAAGGATCTCGTCGCCGCCATGGGCACCGACACCGAGCGCGCCCGCTCCTTGCTGTCTGCGGGCTGACCTGGCCTTGATTGGCCAGCTCGCCCCCTCGCCGCACCGCGGCTGGGGGTGCCCCCACCTCGGGCTGCTCGGCCGCGCGCATCGTCGCTGACCTGCGGGTTCAGGTTCACGGGGTGGCCGCTGCTAGACTTCCCGACGACACGGCGCGTGCTGCAGTTCGCGGCGGCCGCAGCCCAGATCTACGATCGCGGACCGATTGATGGAGATATTTCGTGGCGCTGACTGCCGAGCAAAAAAAGGAAATCCTGGGCTCTTACGGCCTGCATGAGACCGACACCGGATCCCCTGAGGCGCAGGTCGCCCTGCTGACTAGGCGGATCGCCGACCTGACCGAGCACCTCAAGGTGCACAAGCACGACCACCACTCGCGGCGGGGTCTGCTGCTGTTGGTGGGACGGCGGCGCCGGCTGCTGAAATACGTGGCCCAGATCGATGTGGAGCGGTACCGCTCGCTGATCGAACGGCTGGGTCTGCGCCGCTGACCCTGCCCCACGCGGGGTAGGAATCGCCAGGTCGGCGTGTAGAGTAAGGGCGTTCTGGGCCGTATCGGCCCGAGCAGGTGCGGCGCGCGCGATCCGCGCGCACCGTCCCAGCGAGTCACAAGGGACCTGCATCGCGCGGTCTTCGGTAGTGGCTGCCGGGCTCCCGAATCGGGGCAGGTCGGCAGCTTCGATCGACGGCCGTAGCCGCATCCAGGCTCTCCGAACCTCCGGGTTGAGCGTGACCACGCGAAACAGCTGAATAAACCCAGAGAGGCCGCACGGACTTCCATGTCTGTAGCTGAAATTGACCAAGGCGTGTTCGAAGCGACCGCCATCATCGACAACGGGAGCTTCGGTTCCCGCACCATCCGTTTTGAGACAGGTCGGTTGGCTTTGCAAGCCGCCGGCGCCGTCGTCGCCTACCTCGACGACGAGACCATGCTGCTGTCGGCTACCACCGCCGGCAAGAGTCCCAAAGAGCAATTCGACTTCTTTCCGCTGACCGTTGACGTCGAGGAGCGGATGTATGCCGCCGGCCGCATCCCCGGCTCGTTCTTCCGTCGCGAGGGCCGGCCGTCCACCGACGCGATCCTGACCTGCCGGCTCATCGACCGGCCGCTGCGTCCGTCGTTCGTCGACGGTTTACGCAACGAGATCCAGGTCGTGGTGACGATCCTCAGCCTGGATCCCAACGAGCTCTACGACGTGGTGGCGATCAACGCCGCATCCGCTTCTACTCAGCTGGCCGGTCTGCCGTTCTCCGGCCCGGTCGGCGGCGTCCGGGTGGCGCTGATCGACGGCACCTGGGTGGCATTCCCGACGGTCGAGCAGGCCGAGCGGGCGGTGTTCGACATGGTGGTGGCCGGGCGCGTGGTATCCGGCTCGTCTAGTACCGAAGGCCCCAACGCCGACGTGGCCATCATGATGGTCGAAGCCGAGGCCACCGAGAACATCATCGAGCTCATCGCGGGCGGCGCCCAAGCGCCGACCGAAGCCGTTGTGGCGCAAGGCCTGGAGGCCGCCAAGCCGTTCATCGCAGCGTTGTGTACCGCGCAGCAAGAGCTGGCCGACGCCACTGGAAAATCAGGGAAACCGACCGCTGAATACCCCGTGTTCCCCGATTACGGCGACGACGTGTACTACTCGGTGTCCTCGGTGGCCACCGACGAGCTGTCCGCCGCGCTGGCCATCTCCGGCAAGAACGAACGCAACACCCGCACCGACGAGATCAAGGCCGAGGTGCTCGAGCGGCTGGCCGACACCTACGCCGGCCGGGAGAAAGAGGTCGGGGCGGCGTTCCGCGCGCTGACCAAGAAACTTGTGCGACAGCGCATCCTGAGCGACCACTTCCGCATCGACGGCCGTGGTATCACCGACATCCGCGCACTGTCGGCAGAGGTCGCGGTGGTGCCACGGGCGCACGGCAGCGCGCTGTTCGAGCGCGGTGAGACGCAGATCCTGGGTGTGACCACCCTCGACATGGTCAAGATGGCTCAGCAGATCGACTCGCTGGGGCCGGAGACCTCCAAGCGGTACATGCACCACTACAACTTCCCGCCGTTCTCCACCGGGGAAACCGGTCGAGTCGGCTCGCCCAAGCGGCGCGAGATCGGTCACGGCGCACTGGCCGAACGGGCGCTGGTGCCGGTGCTGCCCCCGGTCGAGGAGTTCCCCTACGCCATCCGTCAGGTCTCGGAAGCCTTAAGCTCCAACGGTTCCACCTCGATGGGCTCGGTATGCGCCTCGACGCTGGCGCTGCTGAACGCCGGGGTTCCGCTCAAGGCGCCGGTCGCCGGCATCGCGATGGGTCTGGTGTCTGACGACGTCGAGGTCGAAGGCGGCGGCACCGAGCGCCGCTTCGTCACCCTCACCGACATCTTGGGGGCCGAAGACGCGTTCGGCGACATGGACTTCAAGGTCGCCGGCACCAAGGACTTCGTCACCGCGTTGCAGCTGGACACCAAACTCGACGGGATTCCGTCGCAGGTGCTCGCGGGCGCGCTCGAGCAGGCCAAAGACGCCCGGCTGACCATCTTGGAGGTGATGGCCGAGGCCATCGACAAACCCGACGAGATGAGCCCGTATGCGCCGCGGGTCACCACGATCAAGGTGCCGGTGGACAAGATCGGCGAGGTCATCGGTCCCAAGGGCAAGATCATCAACGCCATCACCGAGGAAACCGGCGCACAGATCTCCATCGAGGACGACGGCACCGTGTTCGTCGGCGCCACCGACGGACCTTCGGCACAGGCCGCGATCGACCGGATCAACGCGATCGCCAACCCGCAGCTGCCCAAGACCGGCGAGCGATTCCTCGGAACGGTGGTCAAGACCACCGACTTCGGTGCGTTCGTGTCGCTGCTGCCGGGTCGCGACGGGCTGGTGCACATCTCCAAACTCGGCAGGGGCAAGCGCATCGCGAAGGTCGAGGACGTCGTCAACGTCGGCGACAAGTTGCGCGTGGAAATCGCCGACATCGACAAGCGCGGCAAGATCTCGTTGGTACTCGTCGACGAAGAAGCCGGAGAATCCGGCGACGGTGACGCAGCACCTCCCTCGGAGACCGCGGAAGCCGATTCGTCGGCTTCTCAGCGGGTCGGTCACCCGCCCGCATCGTCGCCGACGGAAGCCGATGCCGCAACGGCCAGCAGTTAGTCCGGGGACGCAGCCGCTGCGACGCGGCCGGCATAGCGCCGAGCCGTCTTCGGCGTTCCGCCGCACCACCCTGCCCGGCGGATTGCGAGTCGTCACCGAATACCTTCCGGCGGTGCACTCCGCGTCGGTCGGGGTTTGGGTAGGCGTCGGATCGCGCGACGAGGGTGCGACCGTGGCCGGCGCCGCGCACTTCCTGGAGCATCTGCTGTTCAAGTCCACCCCGACGCGAACGGCTGTCGACATCGCGCAGGCGATGGACGCGGTCGGCGGCGAGCTCAACGCGTTCACCGCCAAGGAGCACACCTGCTACTACGCGCATGTGCTTGACAGCGATCTGGAGCTGGCCGTCGACCTGGTCGCTGACGTGGTGCTCAACGGGCGTTGTGCCACCGACGATGTCGAGCTCGAGCGCGACGTCGTGCTCGAGGAGATCGCCATGCGTGACGACGACCCCGAGGACGTACTGGGCGACATGTTCCTGGCGGCGCTGTTCGGTGACCACCCGGTGGGCCGTCCGGTAATCGGCAGCGTGCAATCGGTGTCGGCGATGACGCGCGCTCAACTGCATTCGTTTCACGTGCGGCGCTATACACCCGAGCGGATGGTCGTCGCCGTGGCCGGCAATGTCGACCATGATGACGTGGTGGCGTTGGTCCGCGAGCACTTTGGGCCGCGCTTGATCAGGGATCGGCGGCCGATACCGCCGCGCAAGGGCACCGGCCGGATCGCCGATCGCCCGCGGTTGACGTTGGCCAACCGGAACGCCGAGCAGACGCACGTCTGTCTGGGGGTGCGCACGCCTGGCCGGCATTGGAAGCATCGCTGGGCCCTCTCGGTGCTCAACACCGCGCTCGGCGGTGGCTTGAGTTCGCGTTTGTTCCAACAGGTTCGGGAGTCCCGCGGGTTGGCGTACTCGGTCTACTCGTCGTTGGACATGTTCTCCGACAGCGGTGCGCTGTCGGTGTACGCCGCGTGTTTGCCCGAGCGTTTCGGCGAAGTGGCGCGGGTGACCACCGAGGTGCTCGAGACGGTGGCGCGCGACGGCATCACCGCGGCGGAATGCCGGATCGCCAAGGGTTCGCTGCGCGGCGGGCTGGTGCTCGGCTTGGAGGACTCCAATTCCCGGATGAACCGCATCGGCCGAAGCGAACTCAACTACGCTGAGCACCGAAGTATCGACCACACATTGCAGGAGCTCGACGAGGTCACCGTGGACGAGGTTAATGCGGCGGCCCGCCAGCTGCTGGGTAAGCCCTACGGCGTAGCCGTTCTTGGCCCGCACCAATCGAAAAGGTCGCTGCCTCAACAGCTTCGGGCGATAGCGGGGTAACGCCATGGTACTGGGGTTCTGGGATCTCGACGTGCCGATCGTGGGCGCGCCGATGGCGGGTGGCTCGGGTACGCCGGCACTGGCCGCGGCGGTGACAAACGCGGGTGGCCTTGGTTGCCTCGCGAGCGGCTATGTGAGTCCGGAACGCCTCGCCGACGACATTGCAGCCGCGCGCGCTGCGACTACCGGCCCGATCGGCGTGAACTTGTTTGTGCCGCAACCCAGCGTCGCCGAGGTCCATCTGCTCGACCACTACGCAGACGCGCTCGACGATCTCGCCGAGCACTACGGGGTCGAGGTGGGTTACCCCAACTTTGGTGACGACGACGGCTGGACGCAAAAACTCGAGGTGGTCGCCGACCTACGGCCCGAGATGGTGTCGTTCACCTTCGGCGCCCCGCCACCGGACGTGATGCGGTGGTTCGGTGCATTGGGAATGTTGCTTTTCAACACCGTGACATCGGCCTACGAGGCGGGAATCGCCCTCGCCGCAGGTGCTGACGGCCTGATCGTCCAGGGCCCGAATGCCGGCGGGCACCGCGGCACCTTCGCGCCGGACATGGACCCCGGTACCGAGTCTTTGTACGAGTTGCTCGCCAGGATTCGCCGCAGCGCGCGCGATGTCCCGCTCATCGCGGCCGGCGGCCTCGGCACCACCGAAGACGTTGCCGCCGTGATCAACAGGGGAGCGGTGGCCGCGCAGGTCGGCACCGCGCTGCTGCTCAGCGACGAAGCCGGCACTCACGCCGCACACCGCGCCGCGCTGCAGCATCCGGAGTTCGTCAGCACCGTTGTCACTCGGGCCTTCTCGGGCCGGTACGCGCGCGGGCTGGAGAACGACTTCACCCGGCTCTTTAACGACGTAGCGCCGCTGGGCTACCCCGAGGTCAACCAGATGACCTCGCCGATCCGTAAGGCTTCGGCCGCCTTGGACGACCCGCACGGCACCAACCTATGGGCGGGAACGGCGTACCGGGCGGCGCGCACCGGGCCGGCGAAGGACATCGTCAAGACGCTCGGCGACGTGTAAGCGCGGATCCTGCGCCGGTCGCCCCCGCAAGCGGGGCGTGCCCCCACCTCATCGCTGCCCGTTATATCGTCGCCGGCGGGGGTTATACCTGGGGCCTGCGCTGTGCCCACGGCTTAACCAGCTCGAGTTGGCTTGCCACGCGAAGCAGGACGTCCTCGCGTCCATATGCGGCCGCCAACTGCACGCCGACCGGCAGCCCGTCTTCGGTCCACTCGACGGGCACGTTGATCGCGGGCTGGCCGCTCATGTTGAACGGCGGGGTGAACGGAATGAACTGGCCCGACCGTTCCATGGCATCCATCGGGTGATCGGGATTGTTGCCGATTGTCCCGAGCGGCAGCGGGAGTTCGGCCACCGTCGGTGTGAGCAACAGATCCCAGCCATCGGCCCACCAGGACTGCAGTGCCCGGCGGAAGTGCGTGGTGGCCGACAGCGCCAGCGCATAGTCGACGGCGCTGATGTGGGCGGCGAACTCGGCCTGCACGCGGTTCATGGGTTCGAACTCGTCCTCGCCGAGCGCCCGTCCGAGTTGTTCCTCGAACCGCCGCAGGCTGACGCCCATGTATGTGCTCCACATGGCCCCGAAGCGCGAGATCAACGCAGTGTCCTCGAGCGCTGCGGGCCATGTCGGTTCGACCGTGTGGCCGAAGGATTCGAGCAACGTGGCGACTGACCGCGCGGCCGCTGAGCACTCGGGTGCGACGGCTCCGCCTTGCGGATGGTGGTCGAGCAGGCCGATGCGTAACCGGCCCGGGTCGGCACCAACCTCGTCGACATACGGGCGCGAAGGGGCGGGCGCGATCACCGTGTCGCCGATGGCGGGTCCCCGAACGGCGTCGAGCAGTGTCGCGGTGTCGCGCACCGTGCGGCTCACGCAAAGCTCAACCGACAGCCCGGTTTCGTCGCGGATCGGACCGAGTGAGATCCTGCCCTGGCTGGGCTTCAGGCCAACCAGCCCACAACACGAGGCGGGAATGCGGATCGAGCCGCCACCATCGCTGGCGTGCGCGAACGGGACCATGCCGCTGGCGACGGCGGCTGCTGAGCCACCGCTCGACCCGCCGGGTGAACGACTGACGTCCCAGGGATTGTGCGTCGCGCCCCAGGCGAGCGGTTCGGTGGTCGGCACGCTTCCCAGTTCGGGACTGTTGGTCCGGCCGGCGATCACCAAACCGGCACGGCGGTAGCGGCTGACCAACGTGGTGTCGGCGTCCGAGATCACGTTCTCGTTTTTGAATGCGCGGTTGCCGTTGCTGATGGGCTGGCCGGCATAGCCGGCGAACAGGTCCTTGATGAGGAACGGCACGCCGCGGAACGGCCCGTCGGGCAGTTCTCCCCGGGCCGTGTCGCGGGCATGATCGAACCAGCGGATCACCACTGCGTTGAGCACCGGGTCGATGCGCTGGATGCGCTCGATGGCCGCTTCGAGCAATTCGAGCGGCGTCACCTCACCGTTTTTCACCAGTGCGGCCTGGTCGACCGCAGCCATCCAGCGGGTCTCGTCGGCGAGTGAACTCACGCGGTCTGTGTAGCACGTGGCTACTGCGGGGAGTCCGTCAGGTCAGCACGTCGGCGGGGTTTGTCAACGGCAGCGCCAGATCGGCGGCCACCCGCTGAGACAGCAGCGCTCCGTCGTGCGTCGAAAGGCCTTTAGCGAGCGCAGGATTCGACTGGCAGGCCGATTGCCAGCCGTGGTCGGCGAGTTCGATCACATAGGGCATAGTGGCGTTGGTCAACGCGAACGTCGACGTTTTCGGCACCGAAGCGGGCATGTTCGCCACGCAGTAGAACAGCGTGTCGTAGACGGCGAACGTCGGGTCGTCGTGCGTGGTCGGGTGGGAGTCCTCGAAGCAGCCGCCCTGGTCTATGGCAATGTCGACAAGCACCGCACCCGGTTTCATCTGCGCGACAAGAGAATTCGACACCAATTTGGGCGCCTTGGCGCCGGGCAGCAGCACAGCGCCGATGACCAGGTCGGCGTGTTTCACGGCTTCCTCGAGCTCCAAGGCGGTCGAGTAGCGGGTCTGCACTCGGCCGCCGAACACCGTGTCGAGATCGCGCAGCCTGTTGATGTTGACGTCGAGGACCGTGACCGTTGCGCCCATCCCGTCGGCGACACGGGCGGCGTTGTAGCCCGCGGTACCGCCGCCGACCACGACGACGTTGGCCGGCTCGACACCGGGCACGCCGCCCATCAGCACGCCGCGGCCGCCGTGGGTGCGCATCAGGTGATAGGCACCGACCTGAGCGGACAGCCGCCCGGCGACCTCGCTCATCGGGGCCAGCAGCGGCAACGCGCCGTCGGCGGTCTGGACGGTCTCGTAGGCGATCGAGGTGGTGGCCGAAGCCAGCAGCGCGTCGGTGCAGGCACGGGAGGCGGCCAGGTGCAGGTAGGTGAACAGGGTCTGCTCGCGCCGCATCCGGGTGTACTCGATCGGCATCGGTTCCTTGACCTTGAGCACCAGATCGGCCTGGGCCCACACTTCCTGTGCGGTGGCGACCACTTGCGCGCCCGCGGCCTTGAAATCGCTGTCGGCGATTGCCGAACCCTCGCCGGCGCCGGCCTGGATCAACACCTCGTGGCCACGGCGGGTCAGCTCGGCGACGCCGGAGGGGGTGATCGCCACTCGGAACTCGTTGTTCTTTGTCTCGGTTGGAATTCCGACGTGCATGATCGCTCCCTGAATCGCCTGAATCGCCTGAATCGCCTGAATCGTAGGAAAAGACCTCAACTCAATTGTGAAGAAAGTTCGGACATCATTCAAATACTATGAAGACACACCTGTAGAATTGGCTGATGCCCGCAGAAATCACGGAAAACGCGGCCGACGCCGGGGTGGCGCCGAAGGATCTTCGGCCGGCCGGTCTCGACCACGTGGACCGCCGAATTTTGAGCCTGCTGCACGCGGACGCCCGCATCACCAACAGCGCGCTGGCCGCCGAACTCGACATCGCCGCGTCGACCTGTCACGGCCGGGTCCGGAGGTTGCTGGACTTGGGTGTCATTCGTGGCTTCTACGCGGACATCGACCCGGTCGCGGTCGGATTGCCGCTGCAGGCGATGATCTCGGTCAGCCTGCAGTCCCACGCCCGCGGCAAGATCCGCGATTTCATTAAGCAGATTCGTAGCAGGCGCCAGGTGATGGATGTCTACTTCCTGGCCGGTGCCGACGATTTCATCTTGCACGTCGCCGCTCGCGACACCGAGGACCTGCGCTCATTCGTCGTGGAAAACCTCAACGCCGACGCCGACGTGGCCGGCACCCAGACGTCGCTGATCTTCGAGCACCTGCGCGGGGCCGCGCCCATCTGAATATTTCCCGATACCGGGGGTACCGGGTATGCTGCTGTGCGAACGGGCTTTAGACATTAGGCTCGACTTTGTAAAGCTGAGCTGAAGGCAGGGATGCACGATGTTCACGGTCAACGACGACGCCGTCGGTCCGCATCTGTCACGTCGGGGGGCGCGGGACGACCACGAACGACTGGTCCTCGAGGCGCGGGACGTCGACTTCGACTGGGCGAAGCTGCCGTTCCACTATGTGCCGGGTGAGCCGTTCACCACCCATATGCTGAATGTCCTGCACCTGCTGCTGCCCGCCGGCGAAGAGTTCTTCGTCGACGTATTCAAAAAGACCTTGCCGCTGCTTAAGGACGACCAACTGCGGCTTGACGTGCAGGGATTCATCGGCCAGGAGGCAATGCATTCTCAAGCGCATTCTGGTGTGCTGGACTACTTCGCCGCCAACAATGTCGACGTGACGCCGTTCACCGATCAGATTGCCTGGCTGTTCGGAAAGCTGATCGGCGACCGGCCCCGGTGGAGCCTGCGACGACGGCACAGCTGGTTGCTCGAGCAGGTGGCGATCGTGGCGGCAATCGAGCATTACACCGCGATCCTGGGCGAATGGATTCTGGACACTCCGCAGCTTGACGCCGTCGGCACCGACCCGGTGATGCTGGACATGCTGCGCTGGCATGGTGCGGAGGAAGTCGAGCACAAGGCCGTCGCCTTCGACGTGATGAAGCATCTACGGGCCGGGTACTGGCGGCAGGTGCGGACCCAGCTGGTGGTCACGCCGATGATGCTGCTGATGTGGATGCGTGGGGTGCGATTCATGTATTCGGTGGACCCGCAGCGAACGCCCGGAGCCAAAGCGCGGTGGCGAGATTACTTCAACGCCGCGCGACGTGGTCTGATGCCTGGGCCGCTGCGGTTCATACGGGTTATCGCCGCCTACTACAAGCCGGATTTCCATCCGTCACAGCTGGGCGGGGTCGAGCGGGCGGTTGACTACCTTGCCATTTCGCCCGCCGCCCGCGCCTCCCACTGAGCCAAGAGGAATCGATGACCACCATTTCGGCGCCGCCGACCCGTACCACCGTGACCGCCTCCGACGGCGTCGCACTGGCCGTGCACGCCTATACCGAAATCGACCGGCAGCGTCCGACCGTTCTCGCGATTCACGGCTACCCCGACAACCATCACCTGTGGGACGGGGTGGCCGCGCACCTGGGTGGCCACCACAACGACCGGTACAACTTCGCGGCGTATGACGTTCGTGGAGCGGGCGAATCCGCCCGCCCGCCCGGCCGGTCCGGGTACCGCTTCCCCCAGCTGATCTCCGATGTCGGTGCGGTGATCGACAGCCTGGGTGTCGATCAGGTGCACTTGCTGGCCCACGATTGGGGTTCCATTCAGGGCTGGGCCGCGGTCACCGACGACGCGGTGATGAGCAAAATCGCATCGTTCACGTCGATCTCGGGACCGCACTTGAATTATGCGGGCAAGTTCTTGCGGTCACCGCGCACTCCGCGCGGCGTCTTTGACGTGGTTAGGCAGTTGCTGGCGTCGGGTTACATCTGGTTCTTTCTGAGCCCCGGTCTGCCGGAGTTGATGATTCGGTCCGGATTGGGCGTGAAAGTCATTGAAGCCTTTGGGCGTATCGGCAACTCGAGCACCCGGACCGAATCTCGTGCGCCGGTCCGGTCAACCGGCGACTACGTCAATGGCCTCAACCTGTACCGGGCCAACATGCCCGCGCCATTTCTTGCCCCCGGCGCGCAGCTGCCTGCGACCAAAGTTCCGGTCCAGGTGCTGGTGCCACGCAAGGACATCTTCGTCACGCCCGCGCTGCAGCGGTTCACCGGATCAATCCCGTTGGGCAGCAGGGTCATTCCGATCGAAGGCGGCCATTGGGTGGTGACCTCGCGTCCGGACGTCATTGCCAGGCTGACCAGCGAATGGATCGACCGAGTCGTCAGCGGCGCGGCGTCGCCGAGCGCGTCCGTCGTGGGCACCGGGCGGCGTGACGTCCGTGGCAAGCTCGCGTTGGTCACCGGGGCGGGTGCCGGGATAGGCCGGGCCACTGCGCTCGAGCTGGCCCGGAAAGGTGCCCGCGCCGTCATGATCGTCGACCGCGATCTCGCCGCGGCAGAGGAGACTGCCGCAGCGGTCCGGGACGTCGGTACCGATGCCGCCGTCTACCAGGCCGACGTCGGCGACGAAACGGCGATGAACAAGCTTGCCGCACAAGTCAACGACGAGCACGGCGTGGTGGACGTCCTGGTGAACAATGCCGGCATCGGGATGGCGGGTCGGTTCCTGGAGACGACGCCGGCGCATTGGGACAACATCTTGGCGGTGAATCTGCGCGGCGTGCTCAACGGTAGCCGGGCGTTCGGCACGCAGATGGTCGACCGCGGCCAAGGCGGCACCATCATCAACGTGTCGTCGGCCGCGGCGTTTCTCCCGTCGAAGTCGATGATCGCCTACGGCACGACCAAGGCCGCGGTGCTGGCGTTCAGCGAATCACTGCGCGCCGACCTGGCCGACGAAGGCATCACCGTCACGGCGGTGTGCCCGGGGTTCGTCAACACGAATATCGCCAAAAGCACCGTGTACGCCGGGTTGACCGTCGACGAGCAGGAACGTGCGAGGCACAAGGCCGACGCCGCGTACCGCCGTCGCAACTACACACCGGAAGCCACCGCCAAGGCGATAGTCAAAGCAGTTAAGACGGGCCCGCCGGTGCTGCCGATCGCGGCCGAATCCAGGGTCGGCTATGCGATGCGCCGCATCAGTCCGTCACTGGTCCGGCTGTTAGCGCGCTACGACCTCCGGCAGAAATAAGATTCGACATTGGCTGTGCCGCAAAGTATCTGGGCTAGCAGGCCCGCCGACATCTACGGTCGCCGTAAGCGGGACCGTCTCTACACGGCGTTGTGGGGTGTGGGCGTGGTGGTCGGCGGGTTCGCCTCGGCGACGCGATGGAAACCGTCGCGGGTCCTGCCGGTCGGGCGGACGCATACCGCCGTCGTCACCAAGCGCGAGCTCCTCACCCCGGACGTGGTCGCGTTGACCCTGGCCGACGCCGGCGGGGGATTGCTCCCGTCGTGGACGCCCGGTGGGCATATCGACGTGCAGCTGCCTTCCGGCCGTCGTCGCCAGTACTCGCTGTGCGGTCCGCCCGGTCGGCGGATCGACTACCGGATCGCGGTGCGCCGGATCGCTAACGGCGGCGGCGGTTCGATCGAGATGCACGACGCGTTCGACGTCGGCGACTCGCTGGTGTTCGAGGGTCCGCGCAACGCGTTCTATCTCGGTGCCGGCGAGCGTGATGTGCTATTCGTGATCGGCGGAATCGGGGTGACCCCCATCTTGCCGATGCTGCACGCCGCCCAGCAGCGCGCAATCAATTGGCGCGCAGTCTATGCGGGTAGCAGTCGCGAATACATGCCGCTGCTCGACGAGGTGGTGTCGGTGGCTCCCGACCGGGTCACCGTGTGGGCCGACGACGAGCGTGGTCGAATCGCCGGTGCCGACGATTTGCTCCTCGGCGCCGGGCCGACGACTGCGGTGTACGTCTGCGGGCCGACCGGAATGCTGGAATCGGTGCGCATCGCCCGCGACGAGTACGCCAATGCGCCACTGCATTACGAGCGCTTCAGTCCGCCTCCGGTTGTCGACGGTGTGCCGTTCCAGCTGGAACTTGCGCGGTCCCGGCGGGTGCTCGACGTTCCTGCCAATCGGTCGGCGCTCGATGTCATGCTCGACGATGATCCGACGACGGCATATTCCTGCCGGCAAGGGTTTTGCGGGACATGCAAGGTCAACGTTCTCAGCGGGCAGATTAATCGCCGCGGTCGCACCGCAGAGGCCGACAGCGAGATGCTGGTCTGCGTCTCACGCGCCACTGGCGGCCGTGTGGTAATCGACGCCTGATCGCCGACAGCGGTCAGGCGCCCGCCATCTCGTCGCCGAAGAAGCGTTCGGGATGGTGATAGTCGTTGGTCCGGGCCTGGCCGTGGTCGAGGTGCGGAGGTGGAATCCACTGGGTTTGACCGTTGGCGAGCTTGATTGTCCGCCAGCCTTTATCGGCTAACGTGTGATCGGGTTTGCAGGCGAGAGTCAGGTTATCGATATCGGTCAGGCCGCCGCGGGCCCAATCCTCGACATGGTGGACTTCGGTCCAGTACCCCGGCACGTCGCAGCCGGGTGCCGTACACCCGCGGTCCTTGGCGTAGAGCACCACACGCTGATCCGCCGACGCGATGCGTCGGGAGCGCCCTAAATACAAGGGGCGGCTTTGGTGTTCGTCGAATACCGCCAGGTAGTGGTAAGCGTGGCCGGCCATGCGGATCAGGTCGCGCATGGGCAGCAGCGTCCCGCCACCCGTCACCGCCTGTCCGGCGCCTGCGGCGAGTTCCCGCAGCGTGGTCGACACGATGACAGTTACCGGTAATCCGTTGTGCATTCCGAGTTTCGGGTCGCCCAGCTGGCCGCGCACCAAGGCGTTGAGTGCATCGTGTTGACGCTGAGCATGACTGCGCACATCCTTACTGACGACATCCTGGTCGGGTTCGCGCACGACGCAGGGGCTTTCATCTTCGGGATTGCACATGCCCGGGGCGGCGAACCGGGCCAGCCAGGCGTCGAGGTTGGCCCGCAGCTCCGGAGAAGCGACGAGCTTGCCGAGGCTCATCCCGTCGGGCCGCTGTGCCGACCAGGTAAAGCCGCGACGACGCGCGCGGTCGACGTCCGAGAACTTCCCATCGGGATTGATCAGCACGGCACACCGGTTCGCCACCTTCTCCAGCTGATCTGGCCGCAGCTGGGCTGACTGCTCGGCCAGGAAGCGCTCCGCGCACTCAACTGTGTCGACAGGGGTGTCCGCCGGCAGGTCAAGCACGAACGTCTGGATCACCCGCAGGTGCTGCTGATCGAGCATCCCGGCCCGCCATGCCTGGGCAGTCGCTGGCAACTCCGGCGGCAGCGTTTCGCCGGTAATCGTCATCCGCGGGGTGAGCTGTTCGGCATCGCGCATCCGACGGCGTGCTTCTGCGCAGCTGATTCGCAACCAGTCCGCGATCACCTTGTGGACCGGGCCGCCGACGTCGGCCGGATCCTCCTTCGTCAAGCCGGCGATGAGATCGTGGCTGAGCACCGCCTGCCGACGTCGCGCGGTTTCAAGCCGCTGCAGTGCTTGCAACCGAACCTCAGGCGCGTAGTTGTCGAAGTCCAACTCGCCGATCGCCGCGGCGGCGGCGTCGAGCGCATCGAAGGCGGCAGCCAGCTCAGGCGGCGCGGCGATGCAAGTCGAACCCATGTTCGAGACCTTACCCACGTCCACGGACGTTGGCCGCCGCCGAATCCCGAACTGGGGATAACCGCCGAACTGCGGATAACTGACACCACGGCTGCCCCGTCTAGGGTGAAACCATGCGGGTAGCGGTGCTGGGATCGAAGGGCAAAGTCGGCGCGACCATGGTGCAGGCGGTGCAGGCCGCCGAGGATCTGACCCTGTCCGCCGAGGTTGACGCCGGTGATCCGCTGAGCCTGCTGACCGACAACAAAACCGAGGTCGTCATCGACTTCACCCATCCCGATGTCGTAATGGACAACCTGAAGTTTCTGATCGACAACGGGATTCACGCTGTTGTCGGAACCACCGGCTTCACCGACGAACGACTGCAACAGGTGCGGGCGTGGCTGGCCGCTGAACCCGACGTATCGGCGCTCATTGCGCCCAATTTCGCCATTGGCGCGGTGTTATCCATGCATTTCGCCCGCCAGGCGGCACCCTTCTACGAATCGGTCGAAGTCATCGAACTGCATCACCCGCACAAAGCCGACGCACCCTCGGGAACGGCCGCGCGAACGGCCGCGCTGATCGCCGAGGCACGAAAAGAGTTGCCGCCCAACCCGGATGCCACCACGGCGAGCTTGCCCGGCGCCCGCGGCGCCGACGTCGACGGCGTCCCGGTGCACTCGGTGCGATTGGCCGGGCTGGTGGCCCACCAGGAAGTGTTGTTCGGCACCGCGGGAGAGACCCTGACCATCCGGCACGACAGCATGGACCGCACGTCGTTCGTGCCCGGTGTGCTGTTGGCGGTCCGTCGGGTCGCCGAACACCCGGGCCTGACGGTAGGAATTGAATCTCTGCTCAACCTGCAATGACCGGGACTGGCATGTCTAGGCGCATTTTGCGCCTGAAGCTGACGATCGCGTTCATGTGCGCGGCGCTGCTGGTGTACCTCGTGTTGCTCGGCCGGACTGCCGTCCTGATGATCAGCTCCGGGCGGGTCGTCGCCGTCGTCTTGGGTGTGGCGCTGTTGATACTGCCCGCCATCGGCCTATGGGCGATGATCGCCACGTTGCGCGCCGGCTTCGCCCACCAGAAGCTGGCCCGACTCGTCGCCGAAGACGGGATGGAGCTCGACGTCAGCGCGCTGCCGCGTCGACCGTCGGGTCGCATCGAGCGCAACGCGGCCGACGCGCTGTTCGACACGGTCCGTGCTGAACTGGACAGCGACCCCCACGACTGGCGGCGCTGGTATCGGCTGGCGCGCGCCTACGACTACGCGGGAGATCGTGGTCGCGCACGGGAAGCCATGAAGAAAGCCGTCGAACTACAGGGTCGCGAATGAGCAAAACGCTGTTGGGGGTTCACCACACTCCGTCGCCGGCAACCCGCGAACTGCTCGAAGCCGTGATTACGGGCGCCAAAGACCCCGAGATCGACGGCGTCGATCTGGTGGTGCGGCCCGCTCCGGCGGCGACCGTTCCCGACATGCTGGACGCGGACGGATACATCTTCGGCACCCCGGCCAATCTCGGTTACATGTCCGGGGCGCTCAAGCATTATTTGGTTGGTTACCCCGTTTTTAGGTTTTGGGGCAGCTAGTGCCGCGTCTGCTAATCGTCCACCACACACCGTCGCCACACACGCAGGGAATGTTTGAGGCGGCGCTGGCCGGTGCGACCGACCCCGAGATCGAAGGCATGGACGTCGTGCGGCGACCCGCGCTCAACGTGTCATCGAGCGATGTGCTTGTTGCCGACGGCTACCGCTCGGCACCCGCCCCGTCTGGGTGTTGATGGTCAGCGGCTTGCTGTTGGCCCGGGCAAGGCTTTTCGAGCAACTGAGGACTGGCGGGGATGAACCGACGGAGCCTGCCGGATGAACACCGACGCAACGGTGGTCGCCTGGTCGAATGGCCGCCGACGAATTGTTCCGGGGGGCGTGATCGGGGCGTAGTGTTCGCACGCATAACACAGAAGGAGGAGTCCGAGGATGCCGACGAGCGATCATGACTGGAGTAAGCCAGCGGCGATGGCCATTCCTAAGGAGGGGTACTTCGAGCTCGAGCGCGGCAGGTACGGTCCGATCTATCCGAGAACTCCTGCCTGCTATGGCTTTTCGATCATCGCGAAGGTCAAAGAGGGGCGCGAAGAGGCCGTCCGCGCGTACGGCAAGCAGATCGAAGAAGCGATTGCCGGGAGTCCCGACGTGCTCGCGCCGCTGCGGCTGCACTACTTGCGGTGGGTATTGTTCGACGTCGGTTCGGGGCTGCATTTTCAGTACCAGGGCATCTTCGACACCGATTTCGACAAGTACACCGAGGATGCGGTGGCGCTGTTCAGCGCGACCGGGATCACCACGGTGTTCACCAACCTCGAGGGATTCCCGGAGGACTGGAAAGAGAATCCAGACGCCTTCGTGAAGTTCGTTCGTGAGCACCAGTGCTCCAGTTTCCTGGAGTATGGGGAGTACCCCTACGTCACCGCCGACGAGATCAAAAAGGCCCTGCGGCTCAAAGCGGCGTTCTCCGACATGCTCGACCAAATGCAATGATCCGCACCGAAACGTGCACCGATGCTTGAGTTGGAGGACATTCAGCATATTCTGCTGACCCGCACGCCGGCGATGACCGGGCGCTACGAGTTCCTGTCATTCGGCGACCCGGCCGGCGGCCGGGCGTGGCTGTCCGAGCTGATCGACAGGGTCGACTCGGCGGCGACGGCGCAAGCCTCGATGGACAGCACGAAGCGGTGGATCACGCTGGCGTTCACGTGGAGCGGCCTGAGAGCGCTCGGATTGCCCGCGGAATCCCTGGCAACTTTCCCGGAGGCGTTTCGCCAGGGCATGGGGGCTCGGGCAGACATCTTGGGCGATACCGGGGCTAACCACCCTGACAACTGGGTCGGCGGTCTGGCAGGCGGTGACTTGCACGCGATCGCGATCCTGTTCGCGCGCGATGACGCCGAACATGCGCGGGCCACGGGAGAACACGACAAGCTTGTGGCCCGGTGCGATGGTGTGCGCAGTCTGTCGGTGCTGGATTTGAACGCGACGCCGCCGTTCAATTACGCACATGATCACTTCGGGTTCCGGGACAGGTTGTCGCAGCCGGTGATTGAGGGCTCGGGTGAAGAGCCGACACCGGGGTCGGGCGCGCCGCTGAAGCCGGGCGAGTTCATCCTCGGCTATCCCGACGAGCACGGGTCGCCCGATCTGCCGCAGCCAGAAGTCCTGTGCCGCAATGGAAGCTACATGGCCTACCGGCGGTTGCAGGAGCACGTCGGACTGTTCCGCGACTATCTGCAGGAGCACGCCGACACGCCGGACGATCAGGAATTGCTCGCCGCGAAATTCATGGGCCGCTGGCGCAGCGGTGCCCCGCTAGTGTTGGCACCGGATAAGGACGATCCCGAGCTGGGCGCGGACCCTATGCGCAACAACGACTTCAACTATAAGGAGATGGATCCGCACGGGTATGCTTGCCCGCTGGGATCGCACGCGCGACGCCTCAACCCGCGCGACACTGCGCACAACATGAACCGGCACAGGATAATTCGCCGCGGTGCTACCTACGGTCCTGCATTGCCCGAGGGCGCGCCCGACGACGGTGTGGATCGCGGCATCGCCGCGTTCATCATCTGCGCCAGCCTGGTCCGTCAGTTCGAGTTCGCCCAGAACGTGTGGATCAACGACCGCGCCTTCCACGAACTCGGCAACGAGCACGACCCCATCTGTGGAACGCAGGACGGGACACTGGACTTCAAGATTCCCAACCGACCGATCCGCAAAACCCTCAAAGGGTTGCCGGCGTTCACCACCCTGAAGGGTGGGGCTTACTTCTTCCTGCCCGGCATCAACGCGATGCGATACCTCGCGGCGCTCGACTGA
The DNA here is from genome assembly GCA_963751315.1 of uncultured Actinomycetota bacterium. Classification (GTDB taxonomy): domain Bacteria; phylum Actinomycetota; class Actinomycetes; order Mycobacteriales; family Mycobacteriaceae; genus Mycobacterium. Next base: position 108,120 of record CAVVUH010000018.1, read on the forward strand.
TCACGTTAAGGATTCATCATGGGCGCACTTTCCGCGGCGCGGACCTACAACCAAAGCCACATCGCGCGTCCGCACACCGGCGGACGGCGCATCAGCATCTACTGGACCTGGAGTTACCCGTGGGAAGCCCAACGCGACCCTGCCGCGATGTACAACCGCTTCTCCACCATGACCGAAGTGCGCAACGCCTTGTGGCCGAGCTACGAGACACCGGAATACGACGAGGCGCACTTCCTCCAGGGCATCGCCGGCACCCTGGAACTGTTCCACCGCTCGGCGCTGGCTTTCCAGGACCTGGCTGGCGAAGCCACCGGCCACCCGGTCGCCGTCTTCCAGCGCATAGACCAGGCCGGCTACAAACTCCCGATCGACGGGCGGATCCTCGCCGATACCGACACCCTCATGGTCTTCGGGCTGGACCACATCCTGTCGGAACAAGAAGCCGCACCGGAGGAGATCAGCGCCATCCGGGAATGGCTGCAACGAGAAGGCACGTGCTTGCTGCTGGCCCCGCATCACGACGTGGGCTTCACCGATGATTTCGCCCAGCGTCAGGTCGAATTCCAGCACCACGGCGACCCGCTGGTGCCGCGCCAACAACGGTTCGGGCAGTACACCCGCTCCCTGATGACGGCCCTCGAGGTCCCGGTGCACAACACCTGGGGGCTGCGTCCCGCGGTTGTCGAGGGCACCACGCAGATCGCACCCCTGACCGCGGTCCGCGACCTGGACGCAGCGAGGCTGCTGGACAACGTCACCACGTTCAACTTCCATCCCCACCTGCCGCACTACGAACTCACCGCGCCGGAGGGCGACTCTCTGCGCGTGCTGGGTCGTCAACGGATCGATCCCAAGAGGCCCCATCCCTTTACTGCGGCAGGCAACACCGAATTCAACGCGCTGATCTGGATGCCGCCGTCGGGCCGGCGTGCAGGCGACATCGTCCTCGTCGACTCCACGAACTTCACCACGCTTTTCGGCGGCACCGACAGCCTCAAGAATTTTTGGCACAACCTCGCCACCATGAAATGATGTTCCGGCCGTTTCGCGGCCGGTAACCAACCTGACCCCACCGGCACTGAACCGAAACGCCGATCGCGACGTCACCGTGGGGTCGATGCCCAGGATTGCAGAGCGAGAGGAAGGTGGAATGCCCGGTATGGCAGCGATGGCCATGGGCGCAGCTCCCGTCCTCGGTGGTGCGCTGCTGGGCGCTGCGGTGGGGCAACTCAGGGGCCCCGACATGCGAGAGGGGATTAAACAAGACCTGGAGCTGCTCGAGCAGATGCCTGAAATGGAGGCGGCCCGGCGGGAGGCGCTGCGGCGCAGCATCAACGACCGCATCGATGAATTGATCGTGGCGGAGGACAAGGCACGCCAGCTGCGCGCCACCGCCAGTTCCTATGAAGGAAGCTGGCGTGACATCGTCCTATTTGCCTGCACGGTGCTCTTCTCGATTGTCTGGTGGTCTGTCGACCACGACCGGGACAGCTGGCTGCCCGTGTTCATTACCACGATTGCGGCGTCGGTCGTGGCGGCCGGCTATGCAGTCCGGGGTCTGCGCCGAAGCATGCGCAGGGTGCGTCGTCGCGTCGGTCGTGGTCAGCAGTCGTGAGCGGCGTCCGCCCGGTCGCACGCGCGTGGCAACACAAGTTGCGAGCGTCGTTGGTGGCTTCGCGCCACGCGGCTCGGCTGGCCCGTCGGGCAACCGGGTGTGCATCGACCGGTCCCACCCTCGTACGTCGGCGTCACCAAAGCCGTCTGATCGCGGTCTCTGCCGACAGACGGAGCACAATGTCGATAATCGGCGGCACCGCGCACTGCCCGACGATGGGTAGCTGGACCCTGTATTTTGGTGCGCGAGCTACCTAAATAGAGATGGGCGTCGGCAACTTTCCGGCTTCAGCGCGACGCGCAGCGCAGCCCGCCTTAGGGTGTTCGTACCGGTCGAGCGTGAGCGCCGGCGTCCACTGATGGGCTGCGCTTTCTGAGGATTAATCCGCTGTTTCGCAGAAAAGCGGTTATCTGTATCTGCTTAGCTTGAGCCGGGCGACGACCGCCATCGGTCGCGGCCAGGTTGATTACCGGATGAAGGAGCCAGTCATGTTCCTCTCAGAAATCATTCCGCGCCGGGTGGTAGTCGGCGCGATCGGCGCTGGCGCGGTTACCGGCACGCTGTTATGTGCTACCGCGCCGACCGCCGCGGCTGATCCGCCGCCTCGGCCGCCCAACTGCACAGCTGCGGACGTAGCCGGTGTCGCGGCGGGTGTTGCGACGACGCTCTCGACCTACCTGTTCACTCACCCGGACGTCAACGGGTTCTACACCGACCTTCAGGATCAGCCCAAAGATCAGATCCGCGACGACGTGCAGAACTACTTCAACGCCAACCCGCAAGAGCAAGCCGACCTTGAGGGCATCCGTCAGCCGCTGACTGACATCAGGCAGCGTTGCCAGTGGACTCCATTAGTCGGGCAGGGCGGCTCCACTCCCTAAGCGATCGGGCCGCGCACGCAACCATGTCCCAAAGCTGACGACACGCGCCGAGCGCAATCTGCTGTACGAATTCAGGTCTCATCGTGCAGGCAGAGGAATATACTGCGGCCCTCAGTTCACTTATCGGCCAAAAGAAGCCCCGGCCGTGACGGCAAGGAGATCGACGATGAATCTGTGGGTGCGATCTTGGACTGCCGCGGGGATAGCGGTGTTGGCTCTTACGTCGATTCCTGAGATATACGCCGTCGTGCAGCCCTCCGGTGTGGCCAACGCCGACGTCTGCGCGAGCGTCGGCAGGCGTGTTTCAGTTAGCGGGTGCACCAACGTTGCCGATACGGTCAACACCTATGTCCCGCCGCCGGCCGACTATGCGCCGCTGCCGCAGGACTTTCCGCCCCCACCGCCACCACCGCCGCCGGTAAATGTCTGCGTTGGAGGCCGGCGAATCAGCGGGTGCTTCTAAAAGCGCGACTCCGCGCGTGGGCGTCAGGCGATGCGTAAACCGAAGCTGGTCAGAACAGTGTCGTTCGCGTCTTTGACAGGTCAAAGGTCCCAATGACACCGTTCTATATCCGCCGGAAGACCTAGACCAAAATGTCAAAATCGGCCAGCGTCCATGTGGTCGCCTGGCCGTCGGCCGATCAGTCAGGTTCCGGTCAGCTCGCTGCGTTCGTCGAGCAGTTCATCGACCTGACGACTTGACGGCTCGCCGCCGTGTTTGGCCGCGCTGTGGCGTGCCTAGCGTAGTTGAGCACATGCATAACAAGCCGCACATGCGGGTAACCGCAACCAGTGGGTCGGGGGACGAGGCGGCCAGGGGGCCGTTCCCCCATATATCCGCGGGCCCCCTGGCCTCCTTGTCGGCTACCCACAGATGCCAGTTCGGTAAACAACCGTTTACCACGAAGGCATAACTTCCCGCCGCCCAAGCTCAACGGAGCGGCCGATGCCACACCGACTCAGTGCCCTTCTCAGACAAGACGGGTACTGGACTACTCGCGTCAGTTGCACCTGCGTCGCGGCACTATCGAACGGTAGCCATTGGCCCCGACTCCAAGGAGTCATTCAAACGGTTTAACGGAGAAGAATGGGCAATGTTTAACAGCACCGACGAAGTCTGGCCGCCATGACCGCATGCGAGTTGCTGGACTTACTCATCGCCGAACTCGACCAGCTCCGCGCCGACAACCGCAGGCTCAAGTTCGAACTCGCACTCGACCAGCTCCGCGCCGACAACCGCAGGCTCAACCTCGAACTCGCCGCCGCACGCAGCCAGCGTGACAGCTGTTCAAGTGCCGGTCCGCTTGTAGGCGTCACGGGCCGCCCCGAGTTGTGGTGGGGCGGCCCGAGTAACTATTCAGACGTGGACTAGGTAGATCTGGTTCCCCATCGCTCGACCTGGCGAGGGCCTCGGCCACTCGGTGAGGTCGACCACCGCGGCTCTAGCTGCGTTCGTCTTCACCGACTCAATGCCCTCTCAAGTGGACGTCGAAACAAGAACAAGTGGACGTCGAAACAAGAACGGGTGTGGGCTACTCGCGAGTATTGCAACTGCCTGCGGCACCATCGAACGGTAGCCATTGGCCCCCTCCAAGGGGTCATTCAAACGGCTTAAGGGAGAAGAACTCATGGGAAACATCCCTGGTCTGTCGGGAGAGGCTGGCGGGACGGAAGATGTCGCCAGGGTAACCCACGGCATCGGGTGGGAAATGTTTAACAGTACCGACGAAGACATGGAGGTGCTCATACCGACCGACAGCTACTTGCCGCAGGGAGGCACTATCCTGGTCTGTCGGTAGAAGCCGGCGGGACGGACAATCGCCCCCGGGGTAACCCAGGGCATCGGGTGCGGCCCGCCACGTGGAGAGAGCCGTGGCGGGCCGAGTCCACTTATTCAGACGTGGACTAGGACGATCCGGTTCCCCGTCGCCAGCCTCCCGCTCGGCGATCTGGCGAGGGCCTCGGCTACTCGGTGAGGTCGACCACCGCGGCGCTCGCTGCGTTCGTCTTTACCGACTCAGTGCCCTTCTCAGGCAAGAGGGGTACTGGACTACTCGCGTCAGTTGCACTGCTTCGCGACACCATCGAACGGTAGCCATTGGCCCCCTCCAAGGGGTCATTCAAACGGTTTAAGGGAGAAGAATGGGAAATGTTTAACAGCACCGACGAAGTCTGGCGGCCATGACCGCATACATGACCACCACCGACGACCGCGAAACCGAACTGCTAGCCGACGCGCTGGCGCAGACCTACTCCGACGCGGTATTGGCGCAAGTGGGCGACCATCTTCCGCTTACCGACGAGGTTTTCAAGGTTGCCTGGTACCGCGTGGCCGAGCGGGCGAAAGAACTACGAAAGGCGCCGAAACAGCCGCGACGAGAACAGCAGCGGCCCCGGCGACAAAGGCGCCGGCCAGATTACGTCGTTTCATCGGTGAGCCTTTCACTTCGCTGAGAGCGTCCCAGACAGGTGTGACACGGGCGGCCAACACCTGTGCGCCCCGCTACGCAGCGGGTACGCAGCAGGCCTTTCGTGCGATTTGTGACCTTCGGATAATCTGCGACTTTGTAACGCTTGCGGTCGCATGGACTCTGAGTTACTTCGTCATCGGTCATTGCGCGTAGTGACTCAACTGTGTATGCCATGTGGCCGATGATGGCCTATCGCGCTGTGTCGATGGTGCACCGCGCCTAATCTGGCACCATGCCCGCAGTCGGCGAAATGGTCCGCTGCATGGATGGCCGTATGTGGACGCGGCCGCCGCAGCGCTGCCCGCTGGACCACCAGCTTGGCGCCGGGCCGCATGCTCGGCAGGAGAGTGTGGCTTGTTGAGTCGTTGGATCGTGAGCAACGTCCCGTCGTGGCTGGTATTACTCGGACTCGTCGTCTTCGTCGCAGGCGGAGCCGTGCGTGTCCAGATGTACGTCAGGCATCGGTTCCCCCGGCTCAAGGGGGGCGAGCACAACGATGCGATAAAGTTCGCCTTCGGCGTTGTCGGGTTCGTGTTCGCGTTCTTCACCGGTTTCGTCGTTTCCGCGATGTGGAGTCAGGTCAACAGTGCTGGCGTAATGGCGCGGACCGAGGGCGCGGCGGCAGTGCAGATGGCCAGGGACCTGAGCGTGTTCGACAGGGCCGACAGCGACCGCATCCGGCAGAGCTTGCTTGAGTACGAACGTGCGGCCGTAGCCGAGTGGCCCATAGCGGCGAGCGGCGATTCGTTCCCTGAGGCCGACAACGCTCTAAAGCGCCTCTACACCGCATACGAGGAAGTCCAGCCGCGCACCGATACTCAAAAGACGCTCCTCGGCGCCTCTTTCACCAACCTCGACAAGATCAGTCAGGCCCGCACAGAGCGCGTACTCCAGGCCCGCACCGACATCGGCCCACCCTGGTCATTGTGGGCGGTCATCTTTCTGACCAGCGGGCTGCTCGTCGGCTGCGCGATCGTTTACGGCGTCGAGCAACCCGCCCTGCACTACACGATCGTCGCGATCGTGGGCGTCCTGGTAGCCGCCAACCTGTTCCTCGTCTTGGAGCTTTCCCACCCGTTCATCGGCAAAATTGCGACTTCCCCGGAACCGCTGCGCGACGTCATCCAGTTCCTGTCGTCACCCCCGTCGTAGTCGCAATCCTCGCCTGCCGTTTATATCTGCGACTTTGTCGTGCTTGCGGTGGCGTAGATGCTGACTACATTCGTCTGATGACGCGGCGCAAGCAGGTCTACAAGATCACCTATCCCAACGGGAAAATCTACGTCTGCATGGACCTGACGGGATCGCTGCTGTACCTAGGTAGCCCGAGCGCCCACGAGCAGATCGCCGCCGACCTCGAACTCGAACCGCACCGGTTCGATCTGACGCTACGAAAAGAAATCCTCTGGGAATCCGAGACGGCCACCGACGCGGAGGTTCGCAAGAAGGAGCTAGAACTGATTCGCGAGGCGGGTGCGAACAATCCCGAGATCGGTTACAACGTCCTGCCCCGGTGGAGGGACCCGATGTCCGCAGCCCCTCCACTGAAGAAGATCCCTAGTTCGCGACCCTCTGACTAATTCCGCCAGTTCCTAGTCCACGCGGTAACAAGGTCCCAAGCAGAGGAACCGGGCCGCGCTGCTGAAGGGGCACAGAAGCGCCCACGCCGAAGTCGTTGTGTAAAAAGGATCTTCGGTTCAGACCAGTGCTGCCGCCTCGCTCTGGTGGACCAAACCTGGTGGGGCACTCAGCTTCCGGTCAGTTCGCTGCGCTCGCCCAGCAGTTCGTCTACCGGTCCAATCGAGGGCGGCCGCGGCCAACGCCGCCGGCTCATCGGTAACGACCCTGTGTCGGCGCGGTAGGCTGATCAGATCCGCATAGGGGTCGCCGAAGCCGTCGTGAACGAGGCCACGACGGTCTACGGCCGCGACGCGCACGGGCGCTTTACCGGACGGCCGAAAGCCGACGCATGAGTGACAGCACCAAACCCGTACCCGTCCGCACGAGTTTCACCGCCGACGAGATCGACACGATCTACAACGACCTCTGGGCGGCGGGTTACGTCCTGCATTGCACGGACATTGAGGACGGGGAGGTTGTGGTTCCCACGGTCGACCGGTTGCGCGAGATTGGCGACGTGCTGCACGACATCTGCGACGGGCTGTTAGAACCCGACGAGGCCGTCGCGCGTCCGCGCCGGTGAGCCCCTACGCAGGGCCACGCTTTCACAATCCCTATACCCCGAGTTGAGCATTCGTTCATTCAGCAAGCTGGATCAAACGGACCACATTGGGCGATGGGACGGAGCAGAATCCGAATGCGTAGGGCCCAAACTTGGAGTACAGGAATCGGATGAAAGAATGAAGAAAATCATAACTTGCGCTTCAGTGGTATCTCTCGGCGTCTGTGCGTCAGTGTTTCTCCCGGCTGGATCGGCTCACGCCGACCAATGTCAGTATCCTGGCGTCGGCGTCGGCGCTGGTGTGATATTCGGTCGTGGTGGCTACTGCGATTACCCGACCGAAATCAACGGAAGCCACCTGCATTGCGAGGGCGGTGGTTTCGGTTTGGGCGGCGTGCTCGGATTGCAAGGCGACAACGGGAGCTTCAGCTCTGGAGGCAGCGGGATTGCCGGTGCGAGCTGCACCTGGCGCTGCCCCGATGGTGTGACATCACCGGCACCCAACCCGCCAGGGTTGTGGAGGGAATACATGGTGGTGATGAATTCGACTAACTTCTGCAAGGATCACATGAATCCCAACGGATTCACCAGCGATCCCGTCCTAGCCACCGAAGGAGTCCCGCCAGATGAGCGACCAACGGAAGCACCGGAAATACCGGGACGACCGATCCCCGCACCGAGACCACCAGCACCCGCGTTGCAAGTAACACCGGGGATACCGGGAGCGTTAACACCAGGGATACCGAATCCGTAATGGACCGGCAGGCTGCGTGGATTGTTGTGTATGAACTGCGTGCCGGTTTATTCCCGCGCTGATCCTGGCCGCCCCGTGCCCCGACTGCGTGCGCGGCTATCGAGCAGCCCTGCCGGGTCGCCAATCCCGCCCCGATACCGCCCGGCGTGGACCCCGGCAGTGTGCGCGAGTGCTGCGCGGGCCGGTTCTGGGCTGTCATTGATAGCCGCAACTAACCCCCAGCAAACACCCGTTTCCGGGCTAGTGGCATGTTTGTGGCACGCGGGCCGATGCAAAGGTGCATAACCGCAGGTCAGACGTGGTGCGCGATACTGGGATTGAATCAGTCACGGCTCGCCAAACGGCGAGGACGCTTTCGCCTAATCTGCTATCTCCGAACCTTCGCTGTCGCTTGGGCACTCGCCGAGCGGGGCGCGCCGCGCGGCCTGCGCCGATTTCCCAAGCCATCCTCGTCGAGGCCGTATCGCGGATGGGTCGCGCGCTGCAAAACGTCCAGCAGCCAAGTTGCCAACCTAGCCTTGGCTGATTTGCGGCTCCTGGTTGGTGCCGCGGCTCAGGTGGCGGAAGCCCGCACAGGCTTCCTTGATGCCCAGGACGAACGGTAGCGTGCTCAACTCTAACTTCAGCTTCGCCCCCAGCCGGCCGGACGAGCTGCGCTCTGGCACTGTCGGTGCCACCTCGCACGTGGCGAGGTCGATGTAGTGAGTCGACGTTTGTCCGAGGCCCTCGAAGTCGTGAGTCAGCGGCTTGCAAAGCTGGCGCACCGACTCGTCAAGGCACTGTGCCACGGTGTCGGTCATCAGCACGTATTCCAACACCGGTACCTGGTTTTTCAGCATCCGGTGCACCAGGATGACATCGACGCCGGCGAGTTCGACGTTGCGCTTCACCCGTTGCTCCGCCACCTCGCCCTCGTGGGCAACGAACTTGAGCGACAGGTTGTCCAGCTGTGCGCAGCTCGCGCAGTCGCAGAGATCGGCGTTTTTCATCCTCTCGCGCCGCGCGAGGAACGACTGGCGCATCCGCGACAGCCCGTCCCACACCAGCACTTTGGCGTCGCCGCCCGGTGCCCAGAAGAACGCGGCGTCGCCCTCCAACTTCGCCAGCTTCAGGCCTTTGCCGGCGTCGATGACCGACTCCAGCAGCGCCGCCACCGTCAGCTGCGCATGGGCTAGGTGCATCCGGTTCCAATTCATGTAGTGCGTGTATCCGCCGATGTCGGCAATGATGAGAACGCCGCGCTGGATAGCCATGAACTGGGATTTTAGTTGCCTGGCCTCGTTGATTGCGACAGGGTTGTACCTTCACCCACATCTGGTACTGGACGAAGTCGCGCCACCGAGAGAGGCTTGTCGGAGCGGCCGAAGAGTAGGCCTGCGGTGTCGTTGAGTTTCATGATGAGACCATGTCTCCTAGGTCACGAAGCAGATCACTCGATTGGACTTGCATCTCGAGGACGACGCGAAATCGCGCCTGCCCCGAGGCAAATCTGCTATTTCGTCATCCACGCGGTGACCTGGACTCTCACCCCGAGCCTCGGTGAGTACGACGTCTAGCGCGGCTTGAGCCGAAAGATAGGGACCTGACGCCCAATCGACGCGGTCTTGGCTCGGTAGTCGGCATACCCGGTATACACCTTTTCGGCGAGCCCGAACAGGCGTGTGTACTCGGTTGGGCCCGTCACCTCGGTTGCGACGAAGTGTTCGCCGCCGAATTGGCACTCGGGGTTGGCCTTGAGGTTGTAGGACCGCTGCGGATGTTTTGGTCCGGCGTAGTTCGATGCGATGAGAATCGGGTCGGGCCCGTCGTGGAAGTAGGTCACTTGTACTTGTCGCGGCTGTCCCGATTTCGCGCCGGTGGTAACGAGCGGCGCGTTAACGACCGGGTCGACGTACCGCAGTCGCATGCAGCGGACCCTACCTCCCATTCACAGTGAATACGCAGACTTCCGCGCAACAACGACTTAAGCGAAATTGCTGCCCAAGCGGTCGCCTGGATGCTTGCTACTGCATCTGGTCGAGCATGGTCGAGAAGGCTGCCTTAAGCGTTAGCGCCTTCTTGACCTCATCAGCGGTCACGTACGGATATTCGCCGTACTCCAAGAAGCTGGGGAAGTGGTGCTCGCGCACGAACTTCACGAATGAGTCCGGGTTCTCCTTCCAATCCTCCGGGAAGCCCTCGAGATTGGTGAACACCGTGTTAATGCCGCTCTGGCCGAACAGCTGCACGGCGTCCTCGGTGTATTTGTCGAAGTCGGTGTCGAAGATGCCTTGGTATTGAAAGGTCAAGCCATCGCCGATATCGAAGAGCACCCAGCGGAGGTAGTGCAGGCGTAGTGGAGCGAGGAACTCCGGCGTTTCGGTGATCGCTGCTTGGATGGTCTTGCCGTGTTCGCGGATCGCGTCCTCGCGACCCTCCTTGACCTTCGCGATGATCGAGAAGCCGTAGCACGCCGGAGTGCGCGGAAAAACCGGCCCGTACCGCCCCCGCTCGAGCTCGAAATATCCTTCTTTTGGGATCGCCATGGCGGCGGGCTTGGTCCAGTCGTGATCGGTCGCGGACATGTCGGCACCTCTTCTGGAAGCTGATGGAGGGGACAGTACGCCTGATTCGTGGCTATTTCGGTTCGATAGTGAACAGGGACGAAGGTCTGCTATTTACATGCTTTCGCTGTGGCGTGGGCGCTTGCCGCGCGGAGGGATGGTGAGAAAGCCACCCCAAGGGCACATGCAAAAAGTACGTATCCTGAAGCAGTTTCACAGGTATCGTCCAGATTCATGCCGCTGCGATACGTGGATCCCCACAAGAAGCACGGCCGCTGGTATAAGAGCTTTGAGAGCTTCATTCGCTCGCGGCTTGGAGAGCTGTCAACGCGCCACCTTTTTTCTCGCGTCGACCCCTGGTTGTATCGCGCAACCGGAGGGCGCTATCCATCTGTGCTTGGCGTGCTTTCCACCGCGCCGCTGATGACGACTGGCGCTAAATCGGGTCAGCCGCGAGAGCATCAGATCAACTACTTCCACGATGGCAGCGACGCCATCGCGATTGCCTCCAACTACGGAGGACCGAAACACCCGCAGTGGTACTACAACCTGAAGGCGCACCCCGAATGCGAATTGGGCGGCGAGAAATTCTTGGCGAGCGAGGTGATCGACGCCGACGAGTACGCCCGACTCTACGGGGTCGCACAGCAGGTCTATGCCGGTTGGGGCGACTACCGTCATAAGACCGGCCGCCGTATCCCGGTCTTTCGACTTACGCCCCGCTAAATCAGGGAGACGCCCACCGCGCCGACCGCGCGGTGCGGTGGTCCAAGCTCATTGAGGCGGTGACCCCCCCGGCTTCATGCTGACATCGCTGGCTCGGCGGGATGCCGACGCACCAAACGAGGTGGTACTCAACGCCGACGTGGCGGCGGCCGAGCGGCAAGACGTCCGGTTGGAGAGCGCGGTTCGGGCCCTAAGCGCCGAGCCGGTGGTGAGCGCGGTCCGATGGTCGACCAAGGACGAAGCCGCAGCGGCCTGGATCGGGCGGCGAGCCGACTAGACGCAGCCGACGACTTCGGACCCACCGGTCGAGCTGGAATGGTGGGCGAGCAGCCGTCTGGGTGGGCAAGTGTTAACTTGCAGCGCCGCGCCTATTTGTGTTGCGCGACAACCGTCCTGGCTTTGGGGCGTGACGACGCTGGCTCCTTTGACCGCAAGCGCTCACAGCCCACTGGCAGGCTGTTCAACGCGCTGCCCGAAGGGGGGCGTGGGGAGTACAGTCGGGGCGTCGTGAGTCAGGGTTGGCCGCGTCGGCCACTGCCTTGCACCGCTTCGAGCAGGGGAGCAGCCATGTCGGATGGCACCGCAAATAATGATGTCGACGCAACGGATGGGGTGGTGGCCCCGAAGCTGCCGGACGGGGCGACGCTGCCGTTTCCGCCGACACCCACGGCGAGCATCGCCGGGCGAACTTTGCAGGAGTCCACGTACGCCCAGCGTGTCACTCCGCCTAGGCTGCATGAGGATTCGCCGAATATCGTGATCGTTCTGATCGACGATGCGGGCCCCGGTCTGCCAACCACGTTCGGCGGCGAAGTGGAGACCTCGACGATGGACCGCATCTGCGCTGGGGGGGTCTCGTACAACCGGTTCCATACCACCGCGATGTGTTCGCCGACGCGCGCGTCGTTGCTCACGGGGCGCAATCACCATGAGATCGGCAACGGGCAGATCGCCGAGCTTGCGAACGACTGGGACGGCTACGCCGGAAGGATCCCGCGCAGCAGCGCCCTGGTGGCCGAGGTGCTCAAGGATTACGGGTACAGCACGGGCGCCTGGGGCAAGTGGCATAACACCCCGGCGGAGGACACGACGGCGGCCGGCCCATTCGAGGACTGGCCCACCGGGTTGGGCTTCGAGTATTTCTACGGATTCCTGGCGGGGGAGGCCTCCCAGTATGAGCCCCATCTGGTTCGCAATACCACCGTGGTGCGGCCGCCGAAAACGCCCGAGCAGGGCTATCACCTCTCGGAGGACCTGGCCGACGACGCGATCAACTGGCTGCGCAATCACAAAGCGCTGCAATCCGATAGGCCGTTCTTTATGTATTGGGCCAGCGGCTGCCTGCACGGCCCGCACCACATCATGAAGGAGTGGGCCGACCACTACGCCGGGAAGTTCGACGACGGCTGGGATGCCTACCGCCAGCGAGTCTTCGAGCGCGCCAAGGAGAAGGGCTGGATCCCACAAGACTGTGAGCTCACCGCGCGCGACGAGCGGATGAAGGCGTGGGAGGACATCCCGGAGGACGAGAGGCCGTTTCAACGCCGGCTGATGGAGGTGGCCGCCGGGTTCGCCGAACATGTCGATGTTCAGGTGGGCCGAATCGTCGACGAGTTGGATCGGCTCGGCTACGGGGAGAACACGCTGTTTCTGTATGTCTGGGGTGACAATGGATCTTCGGCTGAAGGACAGGACGGCACCATCGCCGAACTGCTTGCGCAGAACGGCATTCCGACCACCCCGCGGATGCACATCGACGCCCTGGAGCAGCTGGGCGGCCTTGACGTGCTGGGCTCGCCGTTGGTGGACAATCAGTATCACTCCGGCTGGGGCTGGGCGGGCAGCACGCCCTACAAGGGCGTGAAACTGCTTGCATCGCATCTGGGCGGCACCCGCAACCCGCTGGCGATCCGCTGGCCCAGGAAAGTCGCGCCGGATCCTGTGCCGCGGAATCATTTCCTGCACTGCAACGACGTCGTACCGACCATCTACGACATCGTGGGTATCGAGCCCCCGCTCATCGTCAACGGTGTGCCGCAGATCCCGATCGCCGGAGCAAGTTTCGCCCGCACGCTCACCGACCGCTCCGCGCCGGGAGGCAAAAAGACGCAGTACTTCGAGGTGATGGGCAGTCGGGCCATCTATCACGACGGCTGGATGGCCTCGACGTTCGGTCCGCGGGTGCCCTGGCTGCCGGGATTGCCCCCCGGAATTCAAGACTGGACGCCGGACAATGATCGGTGGGAGCTGTACAACCTCGATGAGGACTGGTCACAGTCCCACGACCTGGCCGCCGAGATGCCCGAAAAGCTCGCCCAGATGCGCGAACTGTTCGCCATCGAAGCCGCACGCAATTCCGTGCTCCCGATCGGCGGTGGTTTGTGGGTGCCGGTCTTTCACCCGGAATTGCGCATCACACCGCCGTATCGCGAGTGGGAGTTCCCCGGCAGGATCACCCGCATCCCCGAGTTCTGCGCGCCAGCGCTGGGCAACAAGAACAACGCCGTCACCATCGAAGCCGACCTGCCCGCCGACGCCAGCGGGGTGCTTTACGCCCTCGGCGGCGTGGCCGGCGGACTGACCTGCTACCTCGACAACGGATTCCTGTGCTACGAGTACAACTTATTCATCATCTCCCGCACCAAAATTCGCTCGGCCACCAAGCTGCAGCCCGGGCCGAACACCATTGTCGTGGAAACCCGCTATGCCGAACAGCGCCCGGCCGGACCGCTTGACGTCGTCATGCGGGTCGGCCCCGACGTCCTCGCGGAGGGCAGGGTGCCGGTCAGCGCGCCGCTGCTGTTCACCGCCAATGACTGTTTCGACATCGGTGTCTGCCTCGGCTCACCGGTGTCATTGGACTACTACGACAAGGCGCCGTTCCCCTTCGAGGGCCAAATCGAGCGTGTCCACGTGGCATATACCTGACACACCGACCCGCACGAAGTCATGCTGAAGCCGCGTACATGTCAGTGGCGGCGCACAGGTCGCGGGCGTGCACAGCGTGGTAGGCGCCGAGCCCGGAAAATCCTTCCCCGATGATCAACACGCCGACATGGTGGGGCCGGGTGGATTCGCGTTCATCTGACAGTCGTGTCTGTCTTCGCCGATTCCGGTGTCACAAAAACACCAGCAGCCGAGGACTTTTCGATGTAAGGCATGAGGTGTTCGTCCACCATGGTGCGCAACCTGGCCTGCAACACCTTTTGCAAGAGCGCGCCGGTGCCGGCGACCTTGGGCCGAAAGCGGATGGACCAGTTCAACTCGGTCTGCCCGCCCGATTGCCTCAGGGTGACCTCGCCCTGGTGACAGGACAGCGGTGACCCTTCAATGACGCGGTAGCGCAAGGCTTCCTGCGGGCTCGTGACAATCACTTGCTCCACGATCTGTCCGACTCCGCGCGGGCCTTGCATCAGGCGTTCGGACCCGGCGCCGTGGCGCTGTGTCCAGCCTTCCTTGCGCACGGTAATCGGGTGGAATCCGATCCATTGGGCCATGTTGTCTTGATCGGTGATCGCTTCCCACACCTTGTCTGCCGGTGCGTTGATCTTGGTCCGGTGTTCGATCCGGCGCGTATCCGGATCCGGTCGCTTATGCGAGGCTCGAGGCTCGAATCCGAAGATCCGGTCGGCCAGTCCAGGCGTCGTGCGTAGTATCTCGACCGAAAAGCCGTGCGGATCGTTGATGTAAACCACCGAGCCGGCCCCGGGTAGATTAACGGGTCGGCAATTGGGCTGGGCCCCAAACGTTTCGGCACGTCGATAGACCGCGCGGAAGTCCGCCGTGCAGCGCGCCCCGAACGCGATGTTGAGAATGCCCTGGTCTGACAGGCGGTAGTCATCGGGCCGCGGCCTTCCGACGGGATCGAGGTACTGCACCACCTCGATCAGCACCTCGCCGCCGTCGAATAGTCTGCCCTCCGCGGTGGCACCCGCCAAGCCCCACAACGCCTCGTGGTCTGGCGTGTGAAGGGCCACGGTGCTTGCCTTGAGGCCGATCCCCGTCTCGAAAAACGCTGCAGCATCGGCCAGCTGGGGGACCGACAGCGTCACCGAACGGATCGCCGACGGGCAGTCGACGCGCCCGCGCCGGTTGAATTGCGGCAGCGGGTCATCTTCCATGAATTCGACATAGACCCCGTCGGGACTGCGGACGCAGGCGCGCCGCCTGCCACGCTCGCCCTGTGGCTCAGTCAGCGGCTGGCTGCCAAGTCCGGCAAGCTTTTTCAGTGTGGCGTCGAAATTCTCGACCCAGATTCCGATACGCGTGTAGCCGATGTCGTTGGGCCGGAAATCCGCGGGCATCAGTTGGGCGATCGGGCGCTCGAATTGGAACAGTTCGAGCTGAAACCAGGAGTTTCGGCCGAGCAGCCACCAGCAGGTCGAGGCCGCGCGTGGTAGGCCCTGCACATTGGCCGCTAGCGGGCCGCGCATCAACGCTCGACTCCCACCCGCCGGTAGCAGTCCGAACCCTTCACGAAACCCAACGTTCGGTGAGTCGTAGATCGACCACCGAGAAGGCGATCTGATTGAGCGGTGGTGCAAAGCCATCGGTTCTTGAGGCCATTTCCGTTTCATCCTTTTTTGATGGATGCGGAGTGGGGAGCGTTTTCGAGCCCGGCGAGGAAGTCGAGCAGCGCGGCATTGACTTCCTTTGGTCGCTCGACGGGAAGCCAATGGCCGGCACCCTCGAGGACTATGTTGCCCCGCAAGTTAGGTGCGTTCTGCTCAACGTGGGCAAGGGGCTCCGCGAGAAGCACGTTCATGGGATCCAGGCTTCCGATCATGAAGTGGGCCGGCTGCATGATCTTGGTGCCCACGAGGTGATGGGTCAGTTCGATGCCGCGGTCGATGCTGCGATACCAGTTGATCGGACCGCGGAACCCGTCGCGGTAGTCCTCGACGTACCGATCAAGGTCTTCCTCGGTGAGCCAGCTCGGGAGCGGATCAGGGTCGACCAAGCCGTCGAGCATCTTTGAGCTAGCCGGTTTGGGACGCATGAACCCAAATGCCGGCGCGTCACCGCTGACGGAGTAGTGCAGCATGCGAATCGACTGGCGCACGTCGGCGTCCAGTTCGGCCTCGGCGACACCGGGCTGCTGAAAGTAGACCGTGTAGACGAAGTTGTCGCCGAAATTTTCCTGCCGCGTCAGGGCGCCGACGGGCGTCCCAATAGTTGGCGGCACGCTCAGCGCGAACACCGCATTGACCCGTCGTGGATACAGCGATGCCATGT
This sequence comes from uncultured Actinomycetota bacterium, assembly GCA_963751315.1. Classification (GTDB taxonomy): domain Bacteria; phylum Actinomycetota; class Actinomycetes; order Mycobacteriales; family Mycobacteriaceae; genus Mycobacterium. Next base: position 124,527 of record CAVVUH010000018.1, read on the forward strand.
ACCAGCCCACGATGGCGCCCCAGTCGTGCGTGACAAGTGTGAATGTCTCATGTCCCAGTGCGTCGGCGATGCCGTCGGCATCTGCAGACAGCGTGAGCGTGTCGTACGCTTGAGGATCTGCTGGCTTGTCGCTGCCGCCATAGCCGCGTTGATCGGGCACGGCAACCTGATAGCCGGCGGCGACCAAGTCGTCGATCTGGTTGCGCCACAGGTATGCGCATTGCGGAAAGCCGTGCAGCAGCAGCAGTAATGGGCCGCTGCCCTCCACGATTACCTTCAATCTGACTCCGTTGGTTTCGATCATGCGGAAATTGCGCTGTTTCATGTGTGCCTCCTTGATGGCATCCTGTTGGTTCTCGAGGTTCACTGGTGACTCCGATTGGTGGTGGAATTCACGGAGTCCGAAGGTGTTTCTGCTGATGCGAACCTACGGGCGGGTGCGCACCGGACGGAATCGCTCCATGCACACCTCTGACGGGGAGCAGTGTGCGGCAGCACACCGGATTGGCAGCGGGGGTGTGCGACGCTAGCCGCATGTCAATCCGCAATTACCAGATCGAGATCTACCTGCCGGCCTGGCCGGGGCGGCGCCGTTGCTACCGATGGCCCGCACGGACTGGGAGGCAAGGACCTCAAGGACCTGACACCCGACGCGGTGTCGATAGTGATCGGTGAACCCATGCGACAACTGACGGCACTCGATGCCCTGTTCCTGGCCGCTGAAGAAAACGACCGCATCCAAGGCCATGTGAGGGGTACTCGACGGGATGGGCCTGAACATCACCGTGTTCAGCTACCAGGACTCCCTCGAATTCGGAATCGTCGTCGACCGCGAGCACCTCGACGACCCGTGGCCCATCCTCGACGACCTGCGCGCTGCGCTGGACGAGCTTCGTGAGCTGGCCAGGCTCCAGGCATCGCGCGCGCCCGTGGTCTCGATCCGCCCTACGCGCTCGACCCGCGGGAAGGCAACCGCCTCGAGTTTGTGATCGCTTGGACCGCCGCGGGCACGCTCAAAACCCGTGCAGCGCACCCAATTCGAGGCCGCCCGGTTGATGGTGTACACGACCGCGGCGCGCGCCGGACGCGGCGAGCCCGTGCTTGACTTCAATCTCGTCGGCGTCCAAGTGCTTTGCCTCAGACGTGGCCATGGAAGTGACCACCGACGTCGTGCAGCTGTTCGGCGGCGCCGGCAACACCCGGGACTTCCCGGTCGAGCGGATGATGTGCGACGCGAAGATCACCCAGATCTACGAAGGAACCAACCAGATTCAGCGGGTCGTAATGGCGCGCGCGCTGCTGGTTTATGTGCAACTGACCTAGGCGGTGGTGTGCGGTGGCACACTTTTGCACATGAGGGCGGTTGCGCCGAAGGCGCGAACGTTCGAACTGATGGCCGCGATCGCGGATCGACTGGCCCTCGAGTTCGAGGAGACGGTCGCGGCCATGGACGCCGCGGTGATCCAGGTCGTCCCAGAGTTCGGCGCCGATGCCGCAATCGCGGCCGAGCTCACTGCGACCAACCGCGGGAACTGGCAGCGATTCCTGGCGGTGGCGCGCCAGGCGCAATCCCCGCTATCGGACGCGGTCCCACCCGAGGCACTTGACGCCGCCCGTACCGTCGTCCGCCGCGGCATCGACCTGGACAGAATCTATGAGGGTTATCGGCGCGGCCACCAGGTTGGACTTGAGCGCTGGCTGGCCTGCGCATATAAGATCGTCGAGCCAGGTCCCGAGCTGATCGCTGTTACCGAGCTGACGCTGTCGCTCGCCTTCCGCTATATCGACCAGATACTCGGTCGCGTGCTGGCGGAGGCCCAGCGCGAACGCGAAGACATCATCGGCGGCGCGCTCGCGCGTCGCACCGAGACCATCCGATTGATCCTCGACGGCGCCCCGATCGACCCCACCACCGCGAGCCGCCGCCTCGGCTACGAATTGGACCGCCGGCATACCGCGGTCGTGCTGTGGGTGGAGTCGGCCGTCGTGCCGCACGGCGCGCTCGAGTCGGCTGCGGTGCTGCTTGCCCAGGCCGCGGGATCCCCACGGCCGCTGACCCTTCCGGCGGGAACGACGACGCTGTGGGCGTGGATCGGCAACCCGGGCGAACCGGCCATCGAGGATCTTCGCTCGGCGGTTGGGGGATCGCCCGACGATGTGCGCGCCGCCGTCGGCCCGACCCGCCGCGGCATCGAAGGGTTTCGCGCCAGCCACGAGGCCGCGCTGACCGTGCATCGGCTGCTGCTGGGCAACCCGGCCAGCGGTCGTCTCGCGTCCTATCGGGAACTTGAGGTCACCGCGCTCGCGGCGCACGATCCCCGCCGGGCGGCCGAGTTCGTCGCGACCACCCTCGGCCCGCTTGCCGAGGACGATCCCTCGGCCGCGCGGCTGCGCGAGACGCTGCGCGTCTATCTCGAGGAGGCCGAGAACGCACCCCGCGCCGCTGCCCGCCTCTACACCCACCGCAACACGATCCTCAAGCGGATCGCGCGCGCCACGGAGCTGCTCGGCTATGAGCCAGGCGAGCGACGGCTCGCGGTAGAGCTGGCCCTCGAACTACGCCGCCACCTCCCGCCGTCGGCTAGGTGAGGGCTCGGGCGATCTACCTGGCCAGGACAGCGGCGGTGCGGGCGGAGAACCACCGCGCCACGGGCGGGGCGATGCGGGTCAGCGCGTAGGTGAGGTGGGCTTCGGGGGTGATCGGGGCGACCGCGCGGTTGCGGCCCACCGCGCGCAGAAGGTTGACCGCGACTTTCTCGGGTGGGTAGCCGCGCCGCTGATGCACGCGCGCGAGCCGCTCGGCCCGTTCCTCGGCGCGGGCCCCGCGCGTGACGCTGGTGCGCAGGATCGGGGTGTTGATCAGGCCCGGGCAGACGGTGGTCACCCCGATCTTGTGGCGGCGCATCTCCATGCGCAGCGCCTCGGAGAAACCGAATGCAGCGAACTTGGTGACGGAGTAGCCGAACATGTACGGGAGCGCCGAGTAGCCGGCACCGGATGACACGTTGGCGACGTGACCGCCGGTCCCGCGTTCGATCATGCGGGGGATGAAGCGTTCGCAGCCGTGCACCAGGCCCATGATGTTGACCGCGATCAGGCGGTCCCAGTCCTCGGGTGTGGTGTCGAAAAAGCCAGCCCCGACGCCGATTCCGGCGTTGTTGATCAGCAGGTCCACGGTGTCGAACCGGGCGTGCACCGCGTCGGCGAATTCGTCCATAGCCGCGGTGTCGGTGACGTCGACGGTCTGCGCGTGCACCTCGGCGCCTAGTCCGAGCACGGCCTCGGCGGTCTCCTTCAGCCCGGGTTCGTTCAGATCACAGATCGCCAGGCGCGCACCGCGGCTCGCGCACAGCAGGGCGGTGGCGCGGCCGATGCCGCTGCCGACGCCAGTGACGAGCACGACACGGTTATTGAGATTCTTGAGCTTCATTGTTGATTCCAATCGGTGGTGGTGATCGCAACCCAAAACGTATGGCGTGGATGTGCGGGACGGAATCGTCCGAAGCACACACTTGATCAAACGAGGTGTGCGGCAGCACACCGGATCGGGCGCCAGGCGGCGATGAACCCCCGGTGCTGGCCAGAAATGGCTCCTACGCGCGCGGGCCTACGTGATCGCCGACACCATTGCCGCGGTGCTTTGAAATGCCAGGGGAGACAAGAGATTAGGTGTGCCTGAGCGTCTCTTCGGGTCAGGAGACGATCTTGGCCGTCCGGGTGATCACCGAGGCGCTCCACCTCGATTATGCGGCGCTCCACGGCGTGTGCGGCCTGCACGATCTCGGCGTAAGACCGCCAGATCGTCACTCTTCTTCGTTCCATTTGGGTTTCCACGCCTCCCAGGCGCCGTCAGCCAGGACAAGCTGCGACGAAGTCGTGCGGTGCCACGGCCGCGGATCGCCCGGTGACGGTCGGCAGCTCGCGGGCGCTCATCGCGTGGTAGGCGTTGAGGTCGAATGTGCGGGTCTGCCGGCGGAAGTTGAATGTGAAACCTGGCCACAGGGTGGTGATCTTGCCGAACTTGTCTCGGTACCAGCTCGAGCATCCGCCGTTTTCCCATACCGAGTTTCGCAAACCTCGTTGGATCTTGTCGGTGTAGGCGTTTTGCGCGTCCTTGCGTACCTCGATGGTCGCGATTCCGCGTTTGGAGGTCGTACGGATCAGATCCCGCAGATAGTTCAACTGCGACTCGATCATGAAGACCATCGATGTGTGACCCAATCCTGTTCCGGGCCCGGTCATCACAACCATGTTGGGGAAGCCGTGCACGGTCGACCCCTTGTACGCCTGCGCGCCGGCCCGTTGCCAGGTGTCGGCGAGGCTGCGCCCGCCCCGGCCGAAGATGCGCTCGTTGGTCGGTGAGTCGGTGGCGTGGAAACCTGTGGCTACGACGATGGCGTCGACCTCGCGGACGCTGCCATCGGTGGTGACGATGGCGTTCGGCCGCACCGCGGCGATGCCATCTGTGACGACATCGACATGCGGTTGCGCCAGCGCTGGGTAGTAGGTGTTCGACATCAGGATGCGCTTGCAGCCGATCTGCCAGCGGGGGGTGACCTTCGCACGCAGCTTGGGATCGGTGATACCGCGCTGGATATGGCGTTTGGCGGTTTTTTGCACCGGCACAAGCATTTTCGGTGCGTGGGTCAGGGCGAAGGCGATGACTTCCTTACTCCAGTAGATGGCGCTTCGGATCGCCCGCTGATAGCCGGGTACGTGTGCGAAGGCTAGGCGTTCAACCGTCGTGTATTCGCGGTCAAAACGGGGAAGTACCCACGGGGCGGTGCGTTGATAAACGTGGAGTTGCCGCACCGTTTTGGCTAGTTCTGGGACGATCTGGATGGCCGAGGCGCCCGTGCCAATGACCGCGACCCGTTTGCCGGTGAGGTCGTAGTCGTGGTTCCAGCGGGCGGAGTGGAAGATCTCGCCCTCGAACCCGTCGAGGCCGTCAATGTCCGGCAGTGCCGGCTCGGTGAGCGGACCAATGGCCGAGACCACGAAATTCGCCGTGAACTCCCCCTGAGAGGTGCTCACATACCACCTCGCCTGGTCCTCGTTCCATCGGATCTCCTGAACTTCGACTCCGAACCGATGCCTGTCAAGCACGTTGTGCTCTCGGGCAACCCGCTGGATATAGGCCTCAATCTCGGGCTGTTTGGAGTACGAACGGCTCCAACTGGGGTTCGGCGCGAACGAGAAGGAATACAGGTGCGAAGGCACATCGCAGGCAGCGCCCGGGTAGGTGTTCACCCGCCACGTGCCGCCGACGTTATTTCCCCGCTCGAGCACCAAGAAGTCGGTGTACCCGTCCTTCTGAAGGGTGATCGCGGCGCCGAGCCCGGAGAATCCGGCCCCGATGATCAGCACGCCGACATGGACACCGGTAGGCGCGAAATGCCAAGCGGCGCAGTGGTCGTCACCACTGTAGTAGCTGATCTCATCCATAGCCTCGGTCCCTGGTTCATCCGCGGTGTAACCCCTTCCGGGGTGTCGGTTGACCCGAAACTACGGCGGCGATGCGGCGGACGGAATCGCCTGATGCACACACTTGACAGTGCGGGGTGTGCCGTGGCACACCGGTTTAGCAGGGGCCGGGACGGCAGGGAGCAGGGGTGCCGTCGCATACCTCGATGGGGCAAGTGTGTGCCGTCGGCGATTTCCGGTAGCCCGCCATCGTCTTAGGTTGGTCCCCGGCGCTGTAAGGCGAAGCAAGCCGGCGCCGACGGGTCGATAACAAGGACACTGCGATGAAAGTTCACCACCTCAACTGCGGCACCATGAACCCGCCGGCCACCGCCTCGGTGATATGTCACGTGCTACTCGTCGAAACCGATAGCGGCCTGGTGCTGATCGACACCGGCTTCGGCTCACACGATTGCGCGGACCCCGCCGGGCGGGTCGGACCGCTGCGCCACTTCCTGAGACCCGTCCTCAGCCACGAAGAAACCGCCGCCCATCAAGTCGAGCAACTCGGTTTCAGCCGCGACGATGTCCGCCACCTCGTCGTCACGCACCTCGACCTGGACCACATCGGCGGTCTCTCCGACTTCCCGCACGCGCAAGTCCACGTCACCGCGGCCGAGGCGCTCGGCGCAATCACCTCCCCGTCGCGGTTCGAGAAGACGCGCTACAGATGCGCTCAATGGGCACACAAGCCCAACATCGTTGAACATGACCCGCGGGGGGAGAAGTGGCGTGGCTTCGCCGCGGCCAAGGAACTTGACGAGATCTCCCCGGGCATAGTCTTGATCTCGCTGCCAGGCCACACCCGCGGGCACGCCTGTGTGGCCGTCGATGCCGGCCACCGATGGGTGCTTCACGGTGGCGATTCGTTCTTCCACCACGGCACCTTCGACCGTCGCACCCGTGTCCCTCGTGCCCTGGCGGCCATGGAAGCCCTTATCGCGTTCGATCGAAAAATGGTGCGGAACAACCACGCCCGTCTCGCAGAACTCTACCGACGCGCAGACCCCGACTTATACATCGTCTGCGCTCACGACCCAACGCTGTACAAGCGCGCCCACGCACACGCGTAGCGCTCGGCCAGGCGACGGCCGCCCAATGCTCGACGGGGTGACCGCTCTTGGGAGCGCGGTCGGTTAGTGCTGTGCAGGGGTGGTGATGCGGATTTTGGTCGGCCATCTGGTTTCCTTTATGTGGGCGGATACCGCGATCTTCAGCCATGGGAGTGACACGCCCGTACCGTGCAGCCGGGCCGTGAGGTGGCCACCTCCGTTGTCACATCGCGATCGGCCCGGTGAGATGGAGGCTGCTTAGTGCCACGCTTGCTGATCGTCCACCACACGCCGTCGCCGCACTGCCAGGAGATGTTCGAGGCGGTGGTGGCCGGGGCAACCGATCCCGAGATCGAGGGCGTCGAGATCGTGCGGCGACCGGCGCTCACCGTGTCGCCGGTCGAGATGCTCGAGGCTGACGGCTACCTGCTGGGCAGCCCGGCCAACCTCGGCTACATTTCGGGTGCTCTCAAGCACGCGTTCGACTGCGCCTACTATCAGCTGCTCGACAGCACTCAGGGGCGTCCGTTCGGCGTCTATCTGCACGGCAACGAGGGTACCGAAGGGGCCGAGCGAGGTCTCGCGGCCATCACCACGGGGCTCGGCTGGGTGCAGGCTGCCGAGACGGTTGTGGTGATGGGCAAACCGACCAAGGCCGACGTCGAGGCGTGTTGGAATCTTGGGGCGACGGTCGCTGCTCAGTTGATGGTCTGAGCCGCGACAATCAGGAAATGCTGACGGGAGAGTCTGACGTGGGGGTGATGGTCAATGCCGATAACTTCGTCCGGGCGGAGACGCACAGGATGTTCGCCGACCTCCAACGCGACGCGGGCGGGGTCGGCGTGTTTCGGCACCATCGGCAGCCGGCATCGATCGACGCGCAGACGGTCATCCGCCTGAACCGGGATACGTTGTACAGCTTCGCAATCCTCGACCTCGCAGAGCCGGCCTGGCTCTCGCTCCCTGAGGCCGACGGGCGGTACATGTCCGCGATGGCGGTGAATGAGGACCACTACATCAACGTGCTCCTGCACGCGCCGGGGCGGCACGAATTGACCTGTGATCGCTGTGGATCGCGGTACGTAATGATCGGTGTCCGCACCCTGGTCGATCCGCTCGACCCCGATGATGTCGCCGCTGTTGGTGCCCTTCAGGACCGCATGACGCTTGAGACGAGCTCTGCGGAAGTGTTCACCTCCCCGGAATATGACAGAGAAAGTCTGGACAAGACACGCCAAGCCCTGCTCAGCCTTGCGAGTGGTTTGAGCGACTTCGGGCGGACATTCGGAACTCGGGACGAGGTAGATCCGGTCCACCATCTGATCGGCACTGCCGCTGGATGGGGAGGGTTGCCGACGTCGGAGGCTTCCTATGTCGGTGTCGACCCAGCGTTGCCGCCAGGCGAGTATGAGTTGACGTTCAAGGACGTTCCGGTGGACGCATTCTGGTCGGTCTCGGTGTACAACTCTGCTGGGTTCTTCGAGCCGAATTCACCGCACCTCTACTCCGTCAACAGCGTCACCGGGGTGCCCAATGAGGACGGCTCGATCACCGTACGGTTCAGGCCTGACGCCGGCGAAGATGCTCCACCCAATTGCATCGTCACACCGCAGGGTTGGAATTACCTGATTCGGCTGTACCGGCCCCGCGCGGAGTTCTTCGACGGGATCTGGACGGTGCCTTCGCTCACGCCGATCAGTGCGTCGAAGGGTGCGTAGGCGACCCTCGTGCGCGATGGGAGGTCGTCGGGTTCAGCTTTTAACGTCAGCGCGCTCAAGCACTTCTTCGACACCGTGTATTACCCGAGCTTGGATCACGTGGCGGGTCGCCCCTACGGCCTGTGGGTGCACGGCAACAACGACACTGTCGGTGCGGCGACGGCGGTGGAAAAGGTGGCCACCGGACTGTCGCTGGCCAAAGCCGCCGACGTCTTGGAGGTCACCGGCACAATCGACGCCGGAGTCCGACAGCGTGCTTATGAGCTGGGTGGCACGCTTGCGGCGACGCTGATGGAGTGAGCATGCTGGACGGCATGCACTTCCGTCGCCGTGTGGTGGCAGCGCTGGTGGTGTTGCACGCAGTCGAGATGGCTGGGCTCCTGGGCGCCGTGGTCGTCACCGCACGTCTGGCGCACTCGCATGCTGGTCGCGGCATGGGGCTGGCGACGCTGTTGCTGTTGGTGACGATGCTGCCGGTCGGATGGCAGGGTTACCGGCTACTCGCCGGGCGCAGATCACTCAACGTGGCCGGGCTGGCCGTGCAGTCGGGGATCGTTATGGTTGCGATCGCGGTGGCCACCCAGAACCTGGCTGTCGGTGGTTTCGGGATCATCTTGGGATGCTCGGTGCTGGCAGGTTGGGGCCGGCTGGCCAAGACCTGTGCGGCCAAGACCGATCCGGTCGGCGTAGCGCCTTCGCCACAAACCGTGGATATCGCGGCGACTGGATCGGCCACACAGATCGGGGTCAGCGGAGCAGTGTTGGCGGTGCTGACGGCATTGGTGGTCGTGGCCGCGCTGAGTGTGCGCAGCAATATCGTGTTCGGTCTGGCGATTTTGGCCGTCATCTTCATACCCCTCGAGCGGCTGTTCGCGCTGCACCCCCGCCGAGTGCTGCGCCAGGGGTGGCGTACTGACCTGGTGCATTATCTGGTCAATGGTGCCGCCTTGAAGGTTGGGCTGGTGGTCTCGGTGGTCGTGGTGGGCAGCGTGTTGCGCGCGTTCGTACCCGCGCCACTACGTCTGGGTATCGCCGCGAGTCCAAGCTGGGTGCAGATCGCGGCGGGATTCGCCATCACCACGGTTGGCGGCTATGCGGGACACCGCGCCGCGCATGAGGTGCCGTTGCTGTGGCGGTTCCACCGGGTGCATCACAGCATCCGCGACATGGATTGGCTTGCCGCCAATCACCTGCACCCGCTGGACGAGACCTTCGGCCGCTCTGCTGCGGTGCTGCCGCTTTATGCGCTGGGCTTCGGCCGAGTCAGCCTCGGCGCGTTCGTCATCCTCATCACGGTGCAGGCCATCTTCATCCACGCCAACGTGCGGATCGGCCTGGGTCCGCTGCGTTGGGTGATTGCCACTCCGCACTTCCACCACTGGCATCACGCCCGCGAGCCGGAGGCCTACAACACCAACTTCGCCGGGGAGTTCCCGGTTCTGGACGCCCTATTCGGGACTCTTTACCTTCCCGCGAACCGCTGGCCGGCGCACTACGGTATCGACGACGCCGAGCCGAATGGCTATCTGCGTCAGCTTGCGTGGCCGCTACGCGCCCGGTGCGCGGCCGACTCGGAGGCGGTGGTATTGGGCAAGCCGGACAAGGCCGGCGCGAAGCTCGCGGCTCAGCTCATGCAGTGAGTTGGTTGCTGTCCTACGGGTCGATGTGCGTTGGTGGCGTGCTCAAGACGGGGTCACCGGCAGGTGGATTGCCGTCGCTCATCAGGTAGCAGTCGGTCTCGTCGAGATTGCCGACCCCGTTCGGGTAATACGTCACGCAGCGTGGCCACATGCCGTCAGAGGTGACGGGGTCGTCGCACATCTGCGCAAGTGGGTGCCCCGCCCAGTCCGGGTTTATGCATCCTGCGCTTGCCGGGGGTGCCGCGGTGATCAGCCCGCCTGCCGTCACCATGCCAGCCAGTGCTGTCACGATGTATTGCTTCATGGTTCTCTTCTTCCACGAAGGGTTTTCGGCTCAGTCGTCGATGTGCGTCGGTGGGTCGTTGAAGGCGGCACCCCAAGGATGCAGGTCAGGACCCATCACATCGCAGCGGTGGTCGAGCCCGCCGTAGTTGGACGCGGAGCCAGGCAGTCCGTTATACGTCGAGTTGAATACCACGCAACGTTGCCAGGTGCCGTCAGGCTGGACGGGTCCGTCGCACCTGCTGGCGGCCATCCATCCTCCATACAGGCAGCCGGCGCTGGCCGGGGGCGCTGAGCTAACCAGCGCTCCGGTGATCAGTGCGGCGGCCAGACCCGCGACGAAGTATTGCTTCATGGCTCTCTCCTTTACATCGCCGCTGGCCATGACAGTACTGGTTAGGTGGGCAGCGTTTGCTGCGTTTGACCCAAGTTTGCTGAGCCGCAGTAGCGGATGATGTGATCCGGATGCGATATGGTCAACCCGACGAAGGACCGGATGTGATGCGCTTGCTGATCGCCAATCGTGGTGAGATCGCGCTCCGAATCATCAGAACCGCAACCGAATTGGGACTCGGTACGGTCGCCGTGTACGCCGAGGACGACGCCGACACCCCACATGTGCATGCGGCCGACGAAGCGATCGGTCTGCCCGGCGCCGGCCCGGCCGCCTATCTGGACCACGCCGCGATCCTCGCGGCAGCCAAGAAGTCCGGCGCCGAGCTGATCCATCCCGGCTACGGGTTTCTCAGCGAACAGCCGGAATTCGCGCGGGCATGCGCGACGGCGGGGTATACGTTCGTGGGTCCGGACGCCGCCGCGCTGGAAAGGTTCGGTAACAAGTCGTCGGCCCGTCGCGCCGCGGCAGCGGCCGACGTGCCGGTACTGCCGGCCACCGAGGGGCCCAGCAGCGTCGAGGATATTCGCGCGTTCGCCGCGGCCCAAGCCGGCCCGATCGTGATCAAAGCGCTCGCCGGGGGCGGCGGCCGCGGAATGCGAATAGTCCACAGCGCGGACCAAATTGACGACGCCTATCGGCAGTGCGCCGCCGAAGCCCAACTGGGTTTCGGCGATCCGGCGGTGTTCGCCGAAGCGCATTTGGCCAACGCGCGGCACATCGAGGTCCAGATCGTCGCTGCGCCCGCCGGTCAGGCAACGCGAGCGTTGGCGCTCGGCGACCGAGACTGCAGCATTCAGCGGCGCTATCAGAAAGTCATCGAAATCGCACCGGCACAAGGTGTTTCCGATAGCCTGCGCCGTGAACTGCACGCGGCCGCGGCCAGGCTATGCGCGCACACCGACTACCGCGGCCTGGCGACCGTTGAATTCCTGGTCGCCGGTGAGCAATTCGTGTTCCTCGAAGTCAACCCACGAATCCAGGTTGAACACACCATCACCGAGGAAACCACCGGGCTGGACTTGGTGTCGCTACAGCTCGCGATCGCCGGCGGCGCCGCTTTTGACGAGTTGGGATTCTCCAGCGGAATCAGCGCGGACGGCAACTACGTCGTCGGCGATCCGGCTGCAGCACAGGGCATTGCGATCCAGACCAGGGTCAACATGGAGATTCTTGCACCCGATGGGTCGGTGATACCCACGGCGGGCACCCTGACGGTGTTCTCGCCGCCGACCGGACCCGGCGTGCGCGTCGACACCTACGGCTGCCCCGGACTGACACCGAGCCCGCGGTATGACTCGTTGCTGGCCAAGGTGATCACTCACGTACGCGGCTCGTCCTTCCCAGCGGCACTACGCAAGGCAGGCGTAGCGTTGGCCGACTTCCGTATCGAGGGCATCCGCACCAACATCGATCTACTGCGTGCGATGCTGTCCGACAGCCGACTGCAATCAGGTTGGTTGCCAACGAACTTCGTCGACGAGAACCTTCCCGACCTGGTTGGTGCCGCACAGTCTCGGCACGAGACCCGAGTGGCGCCGCTCGAACTGTATCCAGGTGAGGAGGTGCTGCGCGCACAACTGGCCGGCACCGTGGTCGAGGTGGCGCCGGAAGGCGCCGAGTTCGCGGCGGGCGCGCAGCTGGTCGTGCTCGAGGCGATGAAGATGCAGCACGTGCTGACCGGGCCGGACGCGGTATGCACGGTCCGGACTCTGGTGGCGCCTGGGCAGGTCGTCGGAACCGGAGACCCGTTGGTGGTCTTCACCCGCACCGGCGCGGGCGCAGGGGCGAAGGGCACTGGCAGATTGGCCGACGTCGATCTGGACCGCGCTCGTGATGACCTCGACGAGGTCCGTCGTCGTCACCAGCTCACTCTCGACGAGGGGCGAGCCGCGGCAATTGCTAAGCGGCACAAGCAGGATCGACGCACCGCCAGGGAGAACATCGCCGATCTGGTGGATCCGGGAAGCTTCGTCGAGTACGGTGCGCTGACGCTGGCGGCGCAGCGCAGCAGGCGCTCCGAGAAAGACCTGATCGCCAACACCCCCGCCGACGGCTTGGTCGCTGGGGTCGCGACGATCGGCGGAGCCGAGGCGGTCGTGCTGTCCTACGACTACACCGTGCTCGCGGGCACCCAGGGCATGCGCAACCATGCCAAAACCGATCGGGTCTTCGACCTGGCCGCCCGCAGAAAGCTGCCGGTGGTGCTGTTCGCCGAAGGCGGCGGTGGCCGGCCTGGCGACACCGACGTCGCCAATGTGGCCGGTCTCGATGTGCCGACCTTCCGCGCGCTCGGCGCGCTGAGCGGCCGAGTTCCGTTGGTGTCTATCGTCTCCGGGCGGTGCTTCGCCGGTAATGCCGCCCTGGCCGGGACGTGCGACGTGATCATCGCGACCCCCGACGCCAACATCGGCATGGGCGGTCCGGCCATGATCGAAGGCGGCGGACTCGGCGCGTACCGGCCGGAGGACATCGGGCCCATCGATATCCAGCGGCGCAATGGAGTGGTCGGCCTGGTTGCGCGTGACGAAGCGCACGCGGTGTCGCTGGCCAAGCAGTACCTGTCGTATTTCGTGGGCAAGCTCGACGACTGGGAGGCCCCGGACCCGCGACACGCGCGACATGTCGTGCCGGAGAACCGGTTACGAGCCTACGACGTGCACCACGCGATCGAGTCGATCGCCGACGTCGGATCGGTCCTGGAATTGCGGGCCGACTATGGAGTCGGGGTGGTCACCGCGCTGGTCCGCGTCGAAGGTGCGGCACTCGGCTTGCTGGCCAACAGCAGTCATCATCTCGGCGGGGCCATCGACGCCGAGGCCGCCGACAAAATCGCCGACTTTCTCATGCTGTGCCAATCATTCGGGCTGCCGATCATTTCGTTGTGCGACACGCCCGGCTTCATGGTCGGCCCAGACGCCGAAGTCGATGGCGCGGTCCGCCGGATGAGCCGGCTGTTCATTGTCGGCGCTCGACTGACGGTGCCGTTCGGGATGATCATCCTGCGCAAGGGTTACGGGCTGGGAGCGATGGGCATGGCCGGTGGCTCCTTCCACGCCCCGGAGTTCACGGTCGCCTGGCCGACGGGGGAGATCGGCGGGATGGGCCTCGAGGGTGCAGTGCGGCTGGGATTCAGCAAGGAGCTGGCCGCGGTCATCGACCCGATCGAACGCCAGAACCTGTTCGACAAGTTGGTCGAAGCGGCCTACCAGCACGGCAAGGCGCTGACATCGGCCACCACCTTCGAGCTCGACGACGTGATCGACCCGGCCGACTCGCGGGCGTGGATCACTCGGCTGCTGTTGCGCGGCTGAACACGGTCCTCGGTTTCGAATCTGACGCCGGATTCAAGTATTCTGGACGAATGGATGCGACTGCGTTCGATGCGCACGAGAATGTGCTGTCGATGGAGCCCGCGGCGCCATCGCGGCAACGACCTGCGACGGTGCGCGGAGCCCGGACCCGGGCCGCGTTGATCGCCGCCGCGCGGAAAGTGTTCGAGCGGGACGGCTACGTCGACTGCAAGCTCATGGACATCACCAAGTTGGCCAAGTGCGCGACCGGGTCCTTCTACACCTACTTCGCCAACAAGGCGGAGATCTTTGCCGCCGTCCTCGACGAGGCGCAGCGGGACATGATGCATCCGGGCATGGGCCGGGTGGCTGACGATGATGATCCATACGCGGTGCTCGAGGCCAGCAATCGGGCATATCTCGAGGCATATCGACGCAATGCCAAGCTGATGGGACTGCTCGAGCAGGTCGCGCAGGTGGATCCCGAGTTCCGCAAGTTCCGCAGGCGCCGTGCCGAAGCGTTCATCCAGCGCAACGCCCGCGGGATCGCCGACTTGCAGGCGCGTGGGATCGCCGACCCCGACATCGATTCGTTGCTCGCCTCGAGCGCGCTGTCGGGCATGGTCAGCCGGCTCGCGTACAGCGTGTTCACGCTGGGCGAGAGCGAGGACGGCGACGGCGAGCCGCCCGAGTTCGAGGTGATGGTGTCCACCCTGACCCGGCTCTGGGCCAACGCGCTCCGGTTTCCCGGCCACCATTGAGTCCCCAGCATCATCGAGACGAAGTTGAATTTGGCTCCAAATTCAACTACAGTCCGAGCGATCGGACGGAAGTTCGTTTCGGTCGTATTCCTTGCCCCCGACGATGAGGACGCTGTTGTGAAGGTTGCCGAAAAAGTCGCTATCGTCACCGGCGGCGGGGGCGGCATCGGCGGCGCGCTGGCCGCGAAACTGGCTCAGCAGGGCGCCCGGGTAGTCGTCGCCGACCTGGATGCGGACGCCGCGCGGGCAGTGGCGGAAAGTGTCAACGCCGACCGGCCCGGTACGGCCGTCAGCGCCGGCGGCGACGTATCCGACACCGCCCAGATCCAACGGCTGATCGATCTCGCGGACAGCGAATTCGGCCCGGTGGACCTCTATTTCGCGAACGCGGGCATCACCGGCGTCGCGGGACTCGACATCAGCGAGCGCGAATGGGACCAATCCATCGACATCAACCTGCGCGCTCACACCCGCGCCGCACAACTGCTGGTGCCCACTTGGGTTGAGCGCGGCGAGGGTTACTTCGTGAGCACCGCCTCGGCGGCCGGATTGCTCACCCAGCTCGGCTCCGCCACCTACGCGGTCACCAAGCACGCGGCGGTAGGCTTCGCGGAGTGGCTGAACATCACCTATGGCGACCAGGGAGTACGGGTGAGCTGTCTGTGCCCGATGGGGGTGAACACCAAGCTGCTGTATTCCGGCGAGGAGACCGGCAGCGTACTGGGCAGCCTCGCCACCCGGGCGGTCACCGCCGCGGGTGATGTGGTGGAGCCGGCCGCGGTCGCCGACATCGTCCTTGAGGCAATCGATGAGGAGCGATTCCTGATCCTTCCGCATCCGAGCGTGCTGGACATGTACCGCCAGAAGGCGGCCGATTATGACCGTTGGTTGCGCGGCATGCGCCGTTACCAACGCAGCCTGCTCGACTCAGATTCGGCAGGTTCGTCCTAGACCGGCCGATTTCGCCGAATACCATGAGGAGTTCGTATGTCCGTGTTCGAAATGTCTGATCGCACCAAGAAATACCAGGCGGATCTGCTGGAGTTCATGGAGTCGCACATCTATCCCGCCGAGCCCGTCTACGACCGGCAGATGCGCGAATCCGGCGATCCGCACTTCCAGCCGCCGATCGTGGAGGAGCTCAAGGCGGAGGCGCGTCGGCGGGGACTCTGGAACCTCTTCCACCCGCACCCCGAGTGGGGACCCGGGCTCACCAACCTCGAGTACGCACCGCTCGCCGAGATCATGGGCCGCAGCCACCTCGCCTCCGAGGCGTGCAACTGCAACGCGCCGGACACCGGCAACATGGAGGTGCTGACGCTGTTCGGCACCGACGAGCACAAGGAGAAATACCTCAAGCCGCTGCTGGACGGCACCATGGCCTCCGCGTTCGCGATGACCGAGCCGCAGGTCGCCAGCTCGGACGCCACCAATGTCCAGCTGTCGATGGTGCGCGATGGCGACGATTATGTCCTCAACGGACGAAAGTGGTTCGCCTCCAACGCTTTACACAAGAACTGCAAGGTCATGATCGTGATGGGCAAGACGGACCCGACGGCCGCCCCGCACCGGCAGCAGTCGATGATGGTCGTTCCCATCGACGCCCCCGGTGTCACGGTGATGCGCGGGTTACCGGTATTCGGGTATCAGGACCGCGAGGGCCACGCCGAAATTGACTTCAAGGACGTGCGGGTGCCACTCAAAGACGTGCTCAAGGGCGAAGGCGAGGGCTTCGCGATCAGCCAGGCACGCCTCGGACCCGGCCGCATCCACCACTGCATGCGCGCAATCGGCATGGCCGAGCGGGCGCTGGAATTGATGTGCAAGCGGGCGCAGTCCCGGATCACCTTCGGCAAACCGATCAGCGAGAACGCCAACATCCAGGACTGGATCGCCGAGGCACGCATCGACATCGAGATGATCCGGCTGCTCACGCTCAAGGCCGCATACCTGATGGACACGGTCGGCAACAAGGCAGCGCAAACGGAGATCGCGGCGATCAAGGTGGCGGCTCCGAAGGTCGCGCTGACGATCGTCGACCGGGCGATTCAGGTGCACGGCGGCGGCGGGGTGACCGACGACTTCCCGCTTGCCCTGGCGTGGGCGCACCTGCGCACGCTGCGCCTCGCCGACGGCCCGGACGAGGTGCACAAGCGTGCCATCGCCCGTCGGGAACTGCGCAAGTACCGAAACCAACCCGCCGCGGTCCAGATCGCCAAGGTGAGCTGACGTGTCATTGGGCCTGACCGGCCGCACCGCGATCATCACCGGGGCGTCGCGCGGGATCGGGTTGGCGATCGCGCAGGAACTGGCGGACGCCGGCGCGAACGTCGTGGTCACCTCGCGCAAGCAGGAGAGCGCGGATGCGGCCGCGGCGCAGATCGGTGAGAAGGCCCTGGGCGTCGCCGCCCATGCGGTCGAGGAAGATGCCGCCAAACGTTGCATCGACCTGACACTTGACCGGTTCGGCCGCATCGACATCCTGGTGAACAACGCCGGCACCAACCCGGCATACGGCCCGTTGATCGAGCAAGACCACGGCCGGTTCACTAAAACCTTTGAGGTCAACCTATGGGCGCCGCTGCTGTGGACCTCGCTGGCGGTCAAGGCGTGGATGGCTGAGTATGGCGGCGCCGTGGTCAATACCGCATCCATCGGCGGCATGCATCAGGCGCCGAACACGGGCATGTACAACGCCACGAAAGCCGCACTGATTTACGTCACCAAGCAACTGGCGCTGGAACTTTCACCGCGGATCCGGGTCAACGCGATCTGCCCCGGTGTGGTTCGGACCAGGCTCGCCGAGGCGCTGTGGAAGGACCACGAAGAAGCCGTGTCGGCGTCGACCGCGTTGGGGCGGATTGGTGAACCGGCCGACGTGGCGGCTGCGGTCGCGTTCCTGGTGTCGGATGAGGCCAGCTGGATCACCGGCGAGACCCTGGTGCTCGACGGCGGTCAGCTGCTCGGCAATGCACTCATGTTCCGCGCCGGGGCCGGACTCGGTGGCTAGCTCCGGCGTTGTCGGAATCGATCCGACCGAAGTCTCGGAATGGATCGAGCAGCTCGGGATCACGTTCATTGGCCCGTTGAGCTTCGAGCGGATCGGGCTGGGGCAGTCGAACCTGACCTACCTGGTGTGCGACGCCCAAGAGCGAAAGTGGGTGTTGCGCCGTCCGCCGCTGGGAGACCTGTTGGCGTCGGCGCACGACGTCGCCCGCGAGGCGCGGATCCTGTCGGCGCTGGAGGACACGCCTGTGCCTACGCCGCGGGTGTACGGGCTGACCCGAGATGCCGCCGGCGTGCCACTGCTGTTGATGGAGTTCGTCGACGGCCTGGTGGTGGACCGGATGCCGATCGCCGAATCGTTGACGCCGCAGCGCCGCAGGCAAATCGGCCTCTCGATGCCCACCACCCTGGCCAAGATTCACGCGGTCGACCTCGAAAAGGCTGGCCTCGATGACCTGGCCAGCCACAAGCCGTACGCGCAGCGTCAGCTCAAACGTTGGGCCGGGCAATGGGAGCAGTCGAAAACCCGGGAGCTGCCCGACCTCGACGACTTGACCCGCCGGCTGATCGCCGCCGCACCGCAGCGGCAGGAGCTGACGTTGGTGCACGGCGACTTTCACCTGCGCAACGTCATCACCTCGCACACGACCGGTGAGGTCGTCGGCGTCCTGGACTGGGAGCTGTCCACCCTCGGTGACCCGTTGGCCGATATGGGCAGCCTGCTGGCGTACTGGCCCCAACCGGGCGAGGAGGACATCGCGGGCGGCTTCGCCGCCACCGCGCTGGAAGGATTCCCGGACCGTGCCGAGCTGGCGCGGGTATACCTGGCGCAGACCGGGCGGGACGCGGCGACGCTGAAGTACTGGCACGCGTTGGGGTTGTGGAAGATCGCCGTCATCGCCGAAGGTGTGATGCGGCGCGCGATGGACGTGCCACAGAACAAGGCCGCTGCCGGCACGCCGACCCTGCGATGGATCGACGCGCTGGTATGCAAGGCGGGTGAAGTGGCGGAGGATGCGGGTATCTGAATCGATGGGAGGCGCCGATGGGCATCGACGAACAAGCGATAGCACTTGATCTGAGCGGGCGAGTGCAGGCGCTGCTCGACGAGCACGATCCGGCAAGCAGTGACCCGCGGGAATTCCTGGCGGCGCGTTTCGACGCCGGTCTGGCGTGGGTGCACTTCCCACGCGGTTCCGGCGGGCTGGATCTGCCGCGAAGCTTTCAGTCGCAGGTCGAGACCGACCTGACTGCGGCGGGCGCGCCGCTGGGAGGCGGCGAGCATAACGGCATCGGGATGGGCATGGCGGCGCCGACCATCGTCGCGTTCGGTAGCCCGGAGCAGCAGCGAAAGTTTTTGCGGCCGTTGTTTACCGGAGAGCACGTCTACTGCCAGTTGTTCAGTGAACCGGGCGCCGGATCCGACCTGGCGGGGGTCTCCACCCGCGCGGTACGCGACGGCGATGACTGGATCGTCAACGGGCAGAAGGTGTGGACGTCGGGTGCGCAGAACGCCCAGATGGCGATCCTGGTCGCACGGACCGACCCGACGGTTCCCAAACATCAAGGCCTGACTTATTTTGTCTGCGACATGACCGATGGCGGTGTCGAGGTCCGTCCGCTGCGCCAGATCACCGGCGAAGCCGAGTTCAACGAGGTGTTCCTGACCGACGTCCGGGTGCCCGACGCGAACCGGCTCGGCGCCGAGGGTGGTGGCTGGAAGGTCGCGACCACCACGCTGAACAACGAACGGGTTGCCATCGGGTCGATGGCCGGCCGCGTGCGCGAAACCGGGATGATCGGCAAGGTCGCCCAGGCCTGGCGGGCCGAACCGCGGCTGCGCAATCCGGCGATGCATGACGAGCTGATGCGGCTGTGGGTAGAAGCGGAGGTCGCCCGGCTGACCGGGCTGCGACTGCGCCAGCAGCTCACCGCCGGTCAGCCCGGACCGGAAGGCGCCGGAATGAAGGTGACATTTGCCCGTCTGGCCCAGGCGATTTCAGGCTTCGAGATCGAGCTGCACCCGGAATCCGGCCTGCGCTACGACGATTGGACGATGCGCCAACCCGAACGTGTCGATTTCACCGGACGCGAGCCCGGGTATCGCTACCTGCGTGCGAGGGGCAACTCGATTGAGGGCGGCACGTCGGAGATCCTGCGTAATACCATCGCCGAGCGCATCCTCGGCCTGCCCCCGGAACATCGAGTCGACAAGGACATCGCATTCAAGGATTTAGATAAAGGAGCAGCTCGATGACCGACCTGCTGTACTCCGACACCGAGGAGGCATTGCGCGACAGCGTGCGCCGCCTGTTTGCCGACAGGTGCCCGCCGGAATCGGTGATGGGCGCTTACGGGCCTGCGCCGCACGACTTTTCCGATGTCTGGCACGCACTGGCCGCCGATCTTGGCATGGCCGGCCTGCTGGTGCCCGAGGAATTCGGCGGCGCGGGCGCGAGCGCCCGTGAGGCAGCCGTTGTGATGGAGGAGATCGGCCGGGCCGTCGCGCCGGTGCCGTTTCTGTCCAGCGCGGTGCTGGCCACCGTCGCGCTGCTGGAAGCCGGCGACACCGAGACGGTCAAGGGATTAGCGGCGGGTTCGCTCACCGCGGCGCTGGTCTTGCCGCTGTCCACCACGCCCGACGACGTGGTTGCCGGTGTCGGCGTCAGCCGCGACGGGCTGACCGGACGAGTCACCAGCGTCGCCGGCGTGAGCGAGGCCGACGTGCTGGTGGTGCCGGTGGCCGGACCCGACGGGCTGGAGTTACACACCATCTCCCGGGACGCGACAGGCGTCGCCGTGTCGCCGGTGCTCACCCTGGATATGACGAGACCCCTTGCCAATGTTGAGTTTTCTTCAGCTGCGTCGTCGCGCGTCGGGACTGCGTCTGCCGATCCCGCGGTGCGCGCGGCGCTAGAGACGGGTGCGGCTCTGCTCGCGTCCGAGCAGCTGGGCATCGCGCAGTGGTGTTTCGATACCACCCTGGGCTACGTCAAGCAGCGCAAGCAGTTCGGCCGGGCGATCGGGTCCTATCAGGCCATCAAGCACCGGCTGGCGGATCTGTGGATCGAAGTCAATTCCGCCACGGCCGCCGCCCGATACGCCGCCGGCAGCTGTGCTCGCCGAGACGACGACGCCACGATCGCCGCGGCCGTCGCGCAGGCCTACTGCAGCGGCGTCGCCGTGCACGCTGCCGAGGAATGCGTTCAGTTGCACGGCGGCATCGGAATGACCTGGGAGTACCCGGCGCATCTTTACCTGAAGCGGGCCAAGAGCGATCAATTGGCTTTCGGCACCGCCTACCGTCATCGCGCCCGACTGGCCGACCTGGTTGACTTGCCGGTGTCCTGACGAACGACAGGAGCAAAAGTGGACGAGCGCATCCTCGGAGGCAACCTCGCGGTCTCGGCGATCGGATTGGGCTGCATGGGCATGAGCCGGGGCTTCGGACCGTCGGGGTCGACAGCCGAGATGATCGCGGTGATCCGCGCCGCCGTCGAGCGCGGCGTCACCTTCTTCGACACCGCCGAAGCCTATGGGGACAACGAAGAACTGGTCGGCGAAGCGTTGGCGCCATTCGCGGGGCAGGTGGTGATCGCGACCAAGTTCGGCTTCGCCTTCGGCGCCGACGGCAACATCGCGGGACTGGACAGCCGACCCGAGCACATCAAAGAGGTGGCCGACAACTCGCTGCGGCGGCTCGGCGTTGAGAGCATCGACCTGCTCTACCAGCACCGGGTGGACCCAGAGGTCCCGATCGAGGACGTGGCCGGAACGGTCAGGGAGTTGATCCAAAGCGGCAAGGTGAAGCATTTCGGGATGTCAGAGGCGTCGGCCGAGATCATTCGTCGCGCCCACACCGTGCAATCGGTGACGGCTGTGCAAAGCGAATACTCGCTGTGGTGGCGCGAACCCGAGGAGAAAATACTGCCGACGTTGGCCGAACTCGGCATCGGCTTCGTGCCGTACAGCCCGCTGGGCAAAGGCTTCCTGACCGGAAGCATCGGCGAGAACACGCAATTCGACAGCTCCGACATGCGCAACAGCATTCCGCGGTTTGCCGCCGACGTCCGCGGGGCCAACCGTGCCGTGGTTGACCTACTGCAGGTGATCGCCTCCCGCAAGGGTGCGACACCCGGCCAGATCGCTTTGGCCTGGCTGCTCGCGCAGCAGCCGTGGATCGTGCCGATCCCCGGCACCCGGCGCCTGGAACGACTGGAGGAAAATCTCGGGGCAGCCGATGTCGAGCTGAGCGCCGACGACCTGCGCGAGATCGACGACGCCGAAGCGCATATCGAGGTGCAGGGCGCGCGCTATCCCGACTTCATGCAGCGGTTGATCGGACGCTGACCTGACGCGCCACCTCGCCATACCGTTCGACGCGCCGCTGATCGCCCAGGGCGCTGAGAGAGTTGTACAGCACGAGCCGAGTCGCGATGTTGGCGTATTTCTCGGTGAGCGCGTCGGCTAAACCGTCCCAGGTCGATTCGGTGGCAAAGGCCGCGATGTGCTCGTCGGTGATCTGCGCCGCCATGCCGGCGAAGTCGCCGACCTTTTGCTTCTCCCGAATCCGGGCGGTCGTCCCCTCGAAGCCGGCTTCGTCCCAGATAAACGCGTAGTTGGGTGTGCTTCCGTAGAAACTCATGCTGGCTCGCACGAGTTCTCGTTCTTTGTGGCGCTCTTCGTCGCTGTCGCCGACGATCGTCATCACCGGGACGATGACGGCGATGTCCGACATCGTGCGCCCTGCCTTCGCTGCGCCTTCGGCGACGTTCGGCAGAGCGCGGCGGGTGAGGTAGCCGGGCTCGCCGAGGGGATGGATATGCACCCCGTCGGCCACCTCGCCCGCCATCCGCAGCATCCACGGATTCACGGCCGCGATATCCACTTTGGGATCAGCAGCGTCAATAGGCCCGGCGCTCCACTGCGGCGTAATGAAATCGAGGTGGTAAAACTCGCCGTGGTGATCAAGCTTCCCGGTGCGAAACGCGGAGAAGCACGCCTTGACGGCCAGCAGGTAGTCGCGCAGTCGTGGGCCGGGCCGTTCGAAGTCCACGCCATAGCGCCGCACGACATGAGTGCGCACCTGCGTGCCCAGACCAAGCCGAAACTTCCCGCAGGTTGCTTCTTGAAGCTCCCACGCCGCAGCCGCTGTGACGAAAGGACTGCGCGGAAAAGCCACCGCGACGCCGGTGGATAGCTCGAGGGCGGGCGCGGCCTGCGATGCAACGGCGGCGTTGAGGTAGGCCGTGCGGCCCGTCTCGGTGAACAACAGACCGGAGAACCCGGCGGATTGTATTCGTCGAGCGAGGTCACCGATCTGGCCCAGCGGCGCCGGAGTCGTCATCGCATCGATGCGCATGGTGGGAGCCTAGGGCGCACATGTCGACTCGGACGCGGAGTCGTCCTATCGCCCGGCTCCTCCTCATCGCGCTACGCGTCCCCCTCGCCGCTGCGCGGCTGGGGGTGCCCCCACTGCATCGTCGCCGGGCTATGCCAGGTTCGCCCCGAAGAACTCGCGCATCGCCGTCCAATGCCGGTCGGCGGCGGCGGCGTCATAGGACTGGTTGTCCGGCACGGCGTACCCGTGCGCGGCCGGATAGGTCTCGATCTTGTGGTCGACGCCGGCCGCCGTCAGCGCCTTCTCGAGCTGTTCGGCGTGTTCGGCGGTGAACGATCCGTCGTTCTCCGCGCCGGCCACATACACGACGGCCTGGATGTCTTCGGCCCGCAGATGCGGGCTGTCCTCGCTGTCGGTTACCAGCCCGCCCCCGTGGAAAGACGCCGCGGCGGCGACCCGGTCCGGGAGACGTCCGGCAACCACCACCGCAGTCCGTCCGCCCATGCAGTAGCCGGTGAGGCCGAATCTGTCCCCGCTCACCTCCGGGCGAGCGACCAGGTAGTCGAAGAACGCCGCGGCGTCGGTGGCCATCGTGTCCGGGGTGATGCTGCCGATCATGGACATCAGCCGTTTGCGCTGCTCGGGATCGCCGAAAGCGGTCTTCATGTCGATGGGTTCCCAATCGCCGAGGCGGTAGTAGACGTCGGGCAGCAGCACCGCATAACCGAGGTCGGCCAGCTTCGCGGCCATCTCGTCGAACGTATCGCGCACGCCGCCGGCGTCGGGATACATGACCACCCCGGGCCAGGGCCCCTCGCCCTCGGGGGTGAACAGGCGGACGGTACAGGTGCCGTCGGGAGTGGTGACGGTGTCGGTGATATTCGGCATGCCATCCGTTCTACTCCCCGGAGTTGGACGTGAGTTCATCGGAGTCGACCCGCCGTGCCCGGCTTCGCCGCGCTTGCGATCGCCGCGAATTAATCTGCGTCGACCCGCCGCGCCCGGCTTCGCCGCGCTTCCGATCGCCGCTAAGCTGACCGCGTGCCGATCGCCACGCCGTACGAGGATCTACTGCGCCTGGTACTCGAGCGGGGCACACCCAAGGCCGACCGCACCGGCACCGGCACTCGCAGCCTGTTCGGCCACCAGATGCGGTACGACCTGTCGGCCGGCTTCCCGCTGATCACCACCAAGAAGGTGCACCTGAAGTCGGTGGTGTACGAGTTGCTGTGGTTTTTGCGCGGCGACTCAAACGTCGGCTGGTTGCAGCAGCACGGAGTCACGATCTGGGACGAATGGGCCAGCGACACCGGCGATCTCGGTCCGGTCTACGGCGTGCAGTGGCGATCCTGGCCGACGCCTTCCGGTGAACAGGTCGACCAGATCAGCGCAGCGTTGCAGCTGCTGCGGACCGATCCGGATTCCCGACGCATCATCGTGTCGGCGTGGAATGTCGGCGAGATTCCGCAGATGGCGTTGGCGCCGTGTCATGTGCTGTTTCAGTTCTATGTGGCCGACGGCCGGCTCAGCTGTCAGCTGTACCAGCGCAGCGCCGACCTGTTCCTCGGTGTGCCGTTCAACATCGCCAGCTATGCGCTGCTGACCCACATGATGGCCGCGCAATCCGGTTTGGCGGTCGGCGAGTTCATCTGGACCGGCGGTGACTGCCACATTTACGACAACCACGTCGAGCAGGTCACCGAGCAGCTGAGCCGCGATCCGCGGCCTTACCCGAAACTGGTTTTGGCGCATCGCGATTCGATCTTCGACTACACCTACGACGATATCGTCGTAGAGAACTACCACCCGCACCCGGCGATCAAAGCCCCCGTCGCCGTATGAGCCGCGCATGAGCCAA
The DNA here is from genome assembly GCA_963751315.1 of uncultured Actinomycetota bacterium. GTDB lineage: Bacteria > Actinomycetota > Actinomycetes > Mycobacteriales > Mycobacteriaceae > Mycobacterium. Next base: position 149,335 of record CAVVUH010000018.1, read on the forward strand.
CTGGGCCTGATCTGGGCTCAGTCGACGTCGGGAATCATCGGCCGCAGCGGCGGTATTCCGTGGCAATTGCCGGAGGACCTGATCCGCTTCAAAGCCCTCACGATGGGTCACACCGTGGTGATGGGCCGCCGCACCTGGGAGTCGCTGCCGGCAAAGTTTCGGCCTTTGCCGGGCCGGAGAAATGTCGTGCTGACCCAGCAGACCGGCTTCACGGCTGAAGGCGCAACGGTGGCACAAAGCCTCGACGAGGCGCTGACCGATCCGGACACCTGGGTCGTGGGCGGCGAACAGATTTATACGCTGGCGATGCCGCGGGCCAGCCGCTGCGAGGTTACCGAGGTCGACGTCGACCTGCCACGCGATGACGGCGATGTCGTCGCTCCGGTGCTCGACGAAACGTGGGTCGGCACGACAGGTGAGTGGCAGACCAGCCGCACGGGACTGCGCTACCGGTTCCACAGCTACCTTCGCTCCTGAGCACACTATCTGCGCCGACGGCATGCCTGACATACTCTGGATAAGAAGCCGGTCACAACGGGTCGAGCAGGCGATTTCAGAAGGGGAACTGGCGATGGAACCCGAATCCGCGGGGACGTTTTCTCGCACGTTGGGGGGCTATAAACCGGCTGCGGTCGACGCCTACATCGAGATGCTGACCACTAAGCAGCAGTTGCTGCTCGACGACGTCGAGAGCCTGAGGGCCCGGCTGAAAGACCTCGACGATGAATCAGTCGGCTTGCGCAAGGAGGTGACCCTCCTTACGGACACTTCACCGTCGCCGCACGCGGTCCAACAACGGATGGCAAAGATGCTGCGGCAGGCCGTCGAAGAGGTCTCCGAGATGCAGGCGGAAGCGCGCACCGAGGCAGCGGCGCTGATCGCGGATGCCCAGGCCGAGGCCGACGCCGAGCAGCAAAAGCACAAAGAACTACTCGCGGACTTGGGTGCGCAGCTAAACGCCCGCCAAGCTGAATATGACGAAGCCAAAGCAAAGGTCGCAGCCGAATTGGACAGGCTGACCGCTGAAAATCAATCGGCGATCGAGCAGGCCTGGCAGGACGCCCAGCAAGAACGTGAGCAGCTTCTCGCCGACGCAAAGCAGGAGGCTGATCACTATCGCGAGCAGGCTCGGCAGGCGCTGGACGAGGTGAGTCGACAGCGGATCACGATTCTGGAGCAACTGATGGGCGTGTACCGCGACCTGGAAGGGGTTCCGGCCACTCTTGAGACGGCCTACCAGCAACTCAAGAATCCGCCGGAGGAAAGCAGCGCAGCGCCGTCGGAGGAGAAAGTCAGCGCTGGCTGAGCTCGCGATATTCTCGGCGGTGTGACCCTGCCCGTTAGGCTGACCGCCGCGCAGGCCCGGCGGATAGCCGTTGCGGCCCAAGGATTTAGCGAGCCGCGGCCTGGTGGGTCGATCACCCGCGCGCACCTGCGACGGCTGATCTCGCGCATCCAGGTGCTGCAGCTCGACTCGGTGTCGGTCGCGGTGCGCGCCCATTACGCACCGGTGTTCAGCCGGCTCGGTCCCTATGACCGGGCTGTTCTGGACCGTGCGGCCTGGGATCACTCCGCCCGCTCGCCGCGGCTGCTGGTGGAGTACTGGGCGCACGAGGCCGCGCTGATGGCCGTCGACGACTGGCCGTTGCTGCGCTGGCGGATGCGTCAATACCGGCACGGCCGGTGGGGCACCCACATCGTGAAGGCCAACCCGCAGCTCGCCGACAAGATCGTCGCTGCCGTCACCGAACTCGGTCCGAGTACCGCGGGGCAGATCGAGGCGCATCTGGCCGCCGAGCCCCGCGGTCCGAGGGGAGCTTGGTGGGGGAGCCGCAGCGACACCAAGTGGGTCGCCGAGGCGTTGTTCGCCGCCGGGGTGTTCACCACATCGACCCGGGTCGGGTTCGCGCGGCACTACGACCTGACGGAGCGGGTGTTGCCAGCCGATGTGCTGGCGCGGGGCGTCGACGAGGACGACGCCGTCCGCGAGCTGGCACTGCGGGCGGCGACCGCGCTGGGCGTGGGCACCGAGGCCGACATCCGCGACTACTTCCGGCTGGCCGCAGGACAGGCCAAGCCGGCGATCGCCAAACTGGTGGCCGACGGCGAGCTGGAGCCCGTCGATGTCGACGGCTGGTCGGCGCCGGCCTATTTGGTTGCGGGGCAGACGATTCCGCGGCATGACCGCGGCACGGCGCTGCTGTGTCCGTTCGACCCGCTGATATTTTTCCGTCCGCGGGTGCAGCGGCTGTTCGAATTTCACTACCGTATCGAGATCTACACGCCGGCAACAAAGCGTCAATACGGCTATTACGTGTGGCCGTTTCTGCTGGACGGTGAGTTGGTCGGGCGGGTCGACCTCAAGGCCGACCGTGCCGCGGATGCCCTGCACGTGGTGGGGGCGTTCGTCGAAGCGGATCGTCCGTCGGCGCGAGTGGCCGCAGCGCTGGCCGGTGAATTGGAGACGATGGCGGGCTGGCTGGGGTTGGGCGGCGTTACGGTCGGCGAACGCGGCGATTTGGCGGGCACGCTGCGAAAGGCCGTCGCGCGCCGCTGACTTACGCGTTGATGTTGACGCTTAAAGCGCTTGGGTAGACCAGCCATATCGCGCGCGGTTGGCTGTCCATCTTGGCCTGCAGCGTGGCGAGATCTTTCTGGAACTCGAATATGGCCGCCTTGGCGAGCGGGTCGAGCCCGAAGTAACTGAAGTCGTACATCAGCGCGCGTCGGCGAACATTCAGGATGTAGTTCGCGTTGACGAGACGCTGGTAGACGTCTAGCGGTTCACGCGGGTGATATTTCAAATCTTTGTATATTCGCGCCGGCTGGCGGTGCGTCCACAGCTGATAGTTCCACATGAAGCTGCCGAGGATCTCGTGCTGCACTGTCACCAAGTACAGCTGATTCGCCAGCAGCCGCGCCAACGTGCCCCGAGTGACATTCGTGGGAGTCACGCCCACTCCGTTAGGGACGCGTTTGTTGAGTTCCTCGAGCCAGGCCATCACCTGTTGGTCGTTGCGCACGCTGCCGGCGCCGGTGGCACTCGATGAGTAGTAAATCTTCAGATAGTTGAGCGCGAATTGAAGCATGGTATCGAACAGCGCCTCCAGGTTGTCCTGCGTTGGTGTGTCGAAGCCGGCACCGCGTACCCCGCGCACCCTCCCGTCCCGTTCAGGATCGTTGACGACGTGGCGATACTGCAGGTAAGTCTTGTCGAACAAATCGCACATGCCCTTGAAGCTGAGGCTGAAGGTCGTCTCGAAGTCGCCGCCGCGGACCATCTGTCCGCGAGTGACCATGTCGTTGCTCTGTTGGGTCCCGTAGATGTAAGGCCACAGCAGTCTGCACAGCGGGTGATTGGCCGACAGGCAATTGCGTGTCGCGATGGCCAACTGTGCACCGCCTGCCAAGTGCACCCAGTTGAAGTGGCGCACAAGGGAAAGGTGCGTCGAGGCGGCGCACAATGCGATTTTGCAGGCCCGGTCCCAGAGTGGATCTTTTGGCGTGATCTTGCCCAGATCGCACTCAATTTGGTACGCCTCTAGCGCGCGTCGCCGCTTATCAAGGCGGAATAACACCCGCGAGCCGATGTTCTTGAGACCGTCGTGGTGCTCATAGTTCTTGAGCGAGAGCAGGTTCCACTCCCAGTCGGTGCTGTTTTTCACTTGCGTCGTGTAGCAGGCGAATGGTCCGCGCACTGCCAGTGAGCCGAGATCTGGACTGCCCAAATACTCGGCCGGCATGTCGGGTGGATTAAAAAGGTCACGACGTAGCCCGCCGTAAGCCCGCTTCACCGCCACATGCGGGTCTTCGTGAATTGGTGGCAAGCCCCGCTGCATCGGGGACAGCCAGCTGGTGTAGGCCCAGACCTGGAAGCCGAAGACTAGGGTATTTCGTAAAGATCGTTCATCCCGGGGGATGTCGGCGCGTGTGCACACCTTCACGTTGCGTAACGGTATTTGGGGGATTGCCTTGATCATCGGCTTCGGTTCGATGTACCACCGTTCGGTCGGTGGCAACTTGATGTCGTCCGGCTTCGCGGCCCGGAATTTCACCCAGGCAAAGACGTCCCAAAACCCGCGCCGCAGAAACCACTTCAGCATTCCGGGCCGCCAACAGTACTTACCCACGGCGGTGCGTGCCGCCACGCCAAGGGTCAGGTTGCACGTCGCAGTCCCACGCGCGCAGCGGATGCTGCTCGGGCCTCAGCTCGGGATCGTCGTCCCAAGGCTCGAACGCATTCTTGATGTTGGCAAGGCCGGTATCAGCGAGCTCAGGATAGTGGCGCAGAATCACGGTCTTGAGGTCGGTCTGGTCGATCCAGCGCAGGCCTTCCGCGGTGTAGACGTCCTCGTTGTAGCAGTCGGTGTAGAAACGATCTGCCTGCAGCCGGCGGCTGGCACTCAGGATGAAGATCTGAAACACCGTCTCGCCGAAGCCGAATCCATTGGGCCGCTGCGTTTCGGCCAGCGTACCGATCAGCAGGTCGAGGTCCTCGACGCCCTGGCGATACACCGACTTAAGCTTCTTCCTGATGTCCGGGTCGTCGGTGAGGTCATCGAAGCTCCGAATCGGGTTCAGCCCTAATTGGCGGCGGAACTCGTTGTAGCGCGGTACGCCGCGTTCCCGCGCGCGCACGATATCAACCGTGCCCATGTCGAGGAACGTATTGCCCGCGACGCTGAGTTCCTGCATGAAGCGCGGAAAGTTGTTGAGCACCAGCGCTCCTGGGTGTTGGTTGCCGAACGAATAGAACAGGTCCGACATCGCGTACTTCTTCGTGCCTCCGGCGGAGAAGCTTGGGCATTTCTTGTCCGTGCAATCCTGCGTCATGCAGGCTGAGCCGTGCTGGCGCGTCGCGGGTAACGGCACAGGGTCGGTTTTGTCTTCGCCGGGCCGTTGCAGCTGCAATGTCTCGGGTAACAGTGAGTGCAGTCGGTAAACTTCCACGAATTCCTCAGACAGCCCGTACACGCAGTCGTGCTTGTTGATTGGGTTTCCGACGATGCCGCCGAGTTCGGGGTTACGTATGTTGACCTCGGCAACTGTCTTGCGCTCCTTGCTTTTATGCAGCAGGAAGGTCAGTAAGCCGTACCAGTTCGAGTTCAGCCCCGTGTCGAGCGTCTGGTTGGGCAGGATGGCTGGGGTCCATTCGACGGAGTGGATTTTGGCCATCAGCGCGGCGTTGATGAGCCGCGCGACATTGAACAGGCATTCGTCATCCCAATGGGGGTACGCCTCATGCAACATGTCGCAGATGGCGTTGTGTTCACGCACGAAAAGGGTGTGCAGCATGCTGAGGCCGACCCACCAGTTCCGCAGGAATCCGGCTTTCTCCACGCCCGTGCTGGAGTCAACCGGCAGAGTGCCGTCGTCATTCAATTGCATCTTGCCTAAGTCATTGCTGCGCAGGCTGTCCTGGGTGACTTGGTCGCTGCCGTAGATCTGTGAGCCGTCCCACCAGTGGGTGACCTCGTTGATGAAACTCGTGGCGGCGGGCTCATCCGTCGGAAGGCGGCGCGTCGGGTCGCGCTGCGTCTTGCCGATCGCCAGCTCGGTCTGCTGGTAGCGATCGCCTGCGGGGTCTTCCTTGGGCAGATCTACCCTGATGAAGGTGCCAGGCTGGGTATCGCTGTGGCTGACCCAGTCATGAATCATGAATTGGATCCACGACGCGGCCAGCAGATTGAGGAAAGGGACTACTTCTACTTTGGGTTGGCCGTTGTCATCGTCGGGCCGCCTGAGTAGCTCGAGGCTGATTTTGCGCGCGTTTGGCGTTTCCAATCGCTTGCCCGTCTCGGGTCGGGCGGCGGAAAGGTCGACGTTGCGCAGGAAGCGCGTGCCGGCGGCGCCCTCCTTCGGGTCGGTGAGGCTGTTCCAGCTTCCATCGGCGGTCCGGAACTTCTCGACGCTGGGGGGGTGTGACAGGCCCCGCTTCTGGAAGGCGACCAGCTCCCCGGCCGGGTAGGTGCTTACCAGGTTGTGGGCGTTCAGCAACTCGCGTATGTAGGCCAGTGTCAGAACTCCCGACAGCCACGGGCGACCATCCCAATTGGTCCAGACCCGGGCGCGGTAGTCGTACTTCCAGCCCACCAGGCGGGTGGCGACGTCTATCACCACCGTGCCCAGTGCACCCAGGGCCTCGCCCAGAAACAGGCGAAGTCGTTTCAGGCAGCAGCAGTGCATTGGGGGTCGGTTCGTCGGGCAGACCAGATCACCGTTGCGCACAGAAGGAGGCCCGAGCAGGTCGTCGTCCGCGAAGTAATGCGGTTTGGGTACTTCGATGTTGATCTGGGCGGCGTGGTTGGCCTTGGAAAGGTTGCTCATTTCCCGCCACTCGCGGCGCTCGCTGTCCGAGCCGCCGGCTTGACCTGCCTTGTCGTATTCATCCGCAGCCGCGCCGTATTGCTCGAGCTTGAAGTGGGCCAGACCCGCCAGCGCGTGCAGTGTGCCGTCGGACTGCGGGCCGGCAAGGAGAGGTTTGAGAATAGTCAGGGCTTTTTTGTATTTGCGCTGTGTCAGGGCTTCCAACGCGTCTCTGTAAGACATACGAAGCTCCTTGCACGGCAATATCCGAAGCTAAAAACTACTCGCATGGGTGGAAAGGAGGACATGAAACTCGCAATTCACCAGTGGCAAAGCCGATTATCGTCAATTGCTTAACCATTCAGGTGAAAAGCATAGGACAGTCACCCGGACGCTGCTGGCAAAAGTGTTGCCCGCGCGTGTCGTGTCATCCAAACGGCGTCCTCGGCAGCGCCGACGGTCGATAATCTTCTCTAGTGGTGCATCAGGCGGATCGCATCGCTGACGAGCGGCGGGAGAGCCGGATGGAGCCAGCAGACGCAGTGTGCCGGGCATGCGGCACTGAACTGCGCCAGGGCGCCCGGTTCTGCGACACCTGCGGAGCGCCTGCGCCACAAACGGGAGAACAGCCGGAGTTCAAGCAGGTGACGGTGTTGTTCGCCGATGTGGTGAATTCCCTGGCGATCGCCTCGATGCTCGGGGCAGAGCGGTTGCGCGAGATCATGGCCGACGTCTTCGGCTGCGCGGCAACGATTACTCGGCGTTATGGCGGCACCGTCGATAAGTTCACCGGCGATGGCATTATGGCAATCTTCGGCGCGCCAGTCGCGCTGGAGGATCACGCTTTTCGGGCCTGCTTGGCGGCCTTGGATATCCAAGAGCAGATCGCGCAGCTGGCCGACGAAGTGCAGCGCCGCGACGGCGTCGCGCTGGAGCTGCGGGTCGGGCTGAACTCGGGACAAGTGATTGCCGGCGAAATCAGCTCTGATGCAAGGGCGTACACCGCGGTCGGCGAGCAGGTCGGGTTAGCACAGCGGATGGAATCGGTTGCCCCGCCCGGCGGGGTGATGCTTAGTGAATCCACCGCACGGCTGGTCGAACACGTTACCGTGCTGGGGGCGCCCGAGTCCGTGATTGTCAAGGGCGCCGAGGAGCCGTTACCCGCGCGCCGGCTGCTCGGGGCCGCCGCTGAGCGAGTGGGGATCAGCCGACGCGAGCCGACTCTGGTCGGGCGCACCTGGGAGATGAACACGGTCGCCGGCATCCTCGATCAGGCGATCAACGGTGCCGGGTGTGTGGTCGGGGTGGTCGGGCCGCCCGGTATCGGCAAGAGCCGCATCATGCGCGAGGCCCTGACGCTGGCTACCGGCCGCGGGGTCGAGGTGTTTACCGTCGCCTGCGAATCCCATACTCGCGATGTCCCGTTCCGTCTGGTATCACGACTGATGCGCACGGTGTTCGGTGTCAGCGGCCTCGACGAGCAGGCGGGCCGGGCGCAGGTGCGTGCCCGCATCCCCGACGCCAACCCCGAGGACCTGCTGTTGCTGGACGACCTGCTCGGAATCGGCGACCCCGACGCCGCGCCGCCCGCCATTACCTCCGATGCGCGTCGGCGCCGCTTGGCGGCCCTGCTGAATGACATGGCCCTGGCCCGGACCACACCGGCGCAGTATGTGATCGAGGACTTGCACTGGATCGACGAGGTCAGCGAGGCCATGCTCGCAGAGTTCGTTACTGTTGTCCCGCAAAGCCATTCGCTCGTGCTGCTCACCTACCGCCCGGAATACCGGGGCGCGTTGTCGCAGACACCGGGCGCACAGACCATCTCACTGGCGCCGCTCAACGCGGCGCAGACCGCGGCACTGACCACCGAGCTGCTGGGTAATGATCCTTCGGTGCGTGCTTTGGCCGCCCGGATCGCCGAGCGCGCCGCCGGGAACCCGTTCTTCGCCGAGGAGATGGTGCGTGATCTGGCTCAACGCGGCGTGCTCGACGGCGATCGCGGCGCCTATCTTTGCCGTGATGACGCCGCCGATATCAAAGTGCCGGGCACGCTGCAGGCCACCATCGCCGCGCGCGTCGACCGCCTCGGTAGGCCGGCCAAGCACTTTCTGTATGCCGCCGCGGTCGTCGGTGCGCGGTTCAGGGCTGAGCTGGTAGCCGCTTTGCTGGATAACATCGAAGCAGGGGAGGCGATCGCCGAGCTGCTCGAGGTGGAGTTGATCGACCAGGTGATGTTCACCCCGCGGGCTCAGTACGCGTTCCGGCACCCGTTGATCCGAACCGTCGCCTATGAATCCCAATTGAAGGCCGGGCGCACCGAGTTGCACCGGCGCTTGGCCGTCGCGATCGAACAGCAGGATCCCGGGGCGGCCGACGAGAACGCCGCTCTGATCGCCGAAAACCTTGAGGCCGCAGGGGATTTGCGTGTGGCGTTCGACTGGCATATGCGCGCCGGCGCTTGGTCGGCCTTCCGTGACATTCGGGCGGCCCGCACCAACTGGCAACGGGCCCGTCAGGTCGCCGACCGGCTACCGGCCGACACCCCATATCGGACGTCGCTGCAGATCGCGCCGCGCAACCTGCTATGCGGCACCCTGTGGCGAACCGGTGGCAGCATCGCCGACACCGGATTCGACGAACTGCGAGACCTGTGCGCAGCGGCCGACGACAAAGTGTCGCTGGCGATCGGCATGACCGGGTTCATCATGGCGTTGACCTTTCACAACCGCTTCCGCGAGGCGGCCCGAGTGGCTTCGGAGCAAAGCGAGCTGCTCGAATCGATCGGAGATCCGACGCTGACCGTGGCTCTGCTGTTCGCGGCGATCTACGCCAAATGCCAAGCGGGCGAGATGATCGAGGCGCTGCGACTGTCGGATCGACTCATCGACTTGGCCGATGGCGACCCCACCAAGGGCGACTTGATCTTCGGTTCACCGTTGAGCACCGCGATCGCGATGCGCGGGCACGTCAAGATGTGCCTGGGAATGCCGGGATGGCTAGACGACGCCGCCACGTCGATGGCGATGGCTGCCCCTCTCGACCCGACGAGTTACGTTTTCGCCCTGCTCTGGAAATACGTGGCCTCCATTCCGTTCGGGGCGCTGCCGGCCGATGCGACCGCCACGCGCGAGACCTCCGAGGCGCTGCGCATCGCGGAGAGTTCCAGCGACGACTTCGTGCTTGGAATGGGCCGTCTGTGCCGAGGGCTGGTTCTGGTTACTCGCGAGGGCCCGCAACGCGAGGCGGGCCTCGACTTGTTCACCCAAGCCCGCGATATGGCTGTGGCCGAGCGGTTCTCGCTGAGCGCGCTGACGATCGTCGAGCCCGAGTTCGCGATGCAGAATGCCCGCGCCGGGGATCTCGATGGCGCCGTCGAGATCATGCGGGAGGTCGTGGACGGCGCGTACGAAAGCGGTGACATGATCTGGCGCGGAAGGGCCACCGAGGTTTTGGTGCAACTGCTGGTTGGACGCGGATCCTTTGGCGACCAACAAAATGCGCAGGCGGCGATCGACCGACTGGCCGCCGTACCGACAGATCCCGGCTTCGTCCTCCACGAGCTCCCGCTGTTGCGCTCGCGGGCGCTGCTTGCGCACGCGCGCGGCGACGAAAACAGCTATCGAAACTTCTTGGAACAACACCGCGCCAAGGCAGCAGCCGCCGGCTTCGACGCTCTCATAGCCAGCTCAGATGCGACTGTCACCGCAGCCCAACATGGCTCGGCGGCCCAGTAAGTTCTGAAAACCACCGCGGCAGGCGAAAAGATCTTTGGTCAGCCAATTCTGCGAAATCGCCGCAGGTCGATTGGTACCTTCAGGGGAGTGGTTCGGCCAACGATGACGAACTTTCGACTTCCACGCAGGAGTTCCGCCATGGCAGGACTGGGCGAGCGCGCCGTCGTTCTCGGGGCGAGCATGGGTGGACTGCTCGCGGCGAGGGTCCTGGCCGACTTCTTTGAGACCGTCACAGTTGTCGAGCGGGACGTGTTACCGGATGACCCCGCCGACCGACAAGGGGTACCACAGGGTCGGCATGTTCATGTTCTGCTGGCCCGCGGCGCGCAGATCTTGGATGAGCTGTTCCCCGGTTTTCTCAATGAACTCGTAGCCGACGGTGCTCCCGTTTGGGACGACGGAGAGCTGTCCAAGCTGCACTTAGCTTTCGGCGGCCACCAGATACTCCGGTCGGGCAAGATAACGAGGGAGCCCAAGGCACTGGCGGTATACATGCCCAGCAGGCCGTTTTTGGAATGCCATGTCCGGCAACGCCTACAGGCGATGAGCAACGTGACGATTCTCTGTGGCCACGATGTGTGCGAGTTGATGTCGACACCGGATCGCGGCCGCGTCACCGGAGTACGCGTGGTCAACCGCGACGGCGGTGCCGAACAGGAGTTGACGGCCAATGTCGTCATGGACGCGATGGGCCGCGGTGCCCACACGCCGGCTTTGCTGGAGAGCCTCGGGTACGGCCGACCGGTCGAAGACCACATCGTCATGCATACGAACTACGTAAGCCAACTGCTGCGAATCCCTGAGGGCACGCTGAAGGAGATGCTGGTCGACATCGGCCCCGCGCCAGACAGGCCAACCGGAATGTTTCTGACCGGCTATGAGAACGACACGTGGATGTTCACGGTCTTCGGGATGGTGGGGCACCAGCCGCCTCGCGACCTGGCCGGCATGCTGTCATTCGCCCAGGAGTACTGCCCCGCCCACCTGATTGCGGCGATGCAGGCCGCTGAACCAATCGGCGAGGTGGCACATCACCACATGCCGTCCAGCCAGTGGCGGCGCTACGACAAAATGGCCCAACTACCCGATGGCCTGCTGGTATGCGGCGACGCAATCTGCAGCGTCAACCCCATCTACGGGCAAGGAATGACGTTGGCCGCGCTGGAGGTTGCCACGCTGCGAGAGTGTCTGCGTGGCGGCGGCAGCGATCTGCCCCGACGATACTTCCGCGCCTCGGCGAAACCGATCGGCGTGGCCTGGCAGATGGTCGCGAGCTCCGACCTGACTTTCCCGGCAGTGGCAGGACGACGCTCAAGGCTGATGCGCGTTACCACACGGCTGCTGGACTGGGCGTTGACCGCGTGCGAGTCCGATCTCGTTGTCGCCGTGCGCTTCTTCAAGGTCAACAGTCTCATCTACTCCCCGCTTCGCCTGCTCCACCCCGTGTTCGTCTACCGGGTGGCCGTCGTCAACTTGCGCCGCCGGCGAGGCGATGGGCAATTTCGGCGGCCGAAGTCGCCAACCGAGCCTGCTAGGGCTTGATTGCCCGCCCGCATCGGCGCCCCGCCGATATGGAAGTCATTTTGTCAAGAGCGCAGGGCAATTCGTTGACCAGATGAGGGGCAGGGGTGTCGGGCGCGTCATTGCCGACGCCGGTCAGTCTGATATGCGCGGGTTGGTTACCGCAAGAAGCCGTGCTCGGTGACGCGTTTGAGAAGTAAAGCCGCACATGTTGATCGAGGAACCTCGGGGCCGCGGTGTGGACCTGGTCGGTGTATCGAATTTACGTAAAGCAAATGGTCATCTGCCCGCGAGCGAACCGATAGCGCTGTACTGACCCTCTCGTGCCCTCGACCAGATTGCCGTAACCGCGCGCGGTAGGCCCGACCGGTCTCTACGATTGGGCGGACAATTCGTCCGGTTGGAGGGACCTGGCTTTGCGCGTCACCTTGCGATCCCCCTGCCGCGCCGTCCGTCGGACGGCGCCCGCCAAGGTGTGCCCCAAGCCGTGACTACTCCAGTACTCGACCTCGATGGCCGTGTGGTCGACAGACGGCAGGAGCTCGCCGAGCTTCGAACCGCGGTCGACGAGGCTGGACGGGCCGGCGGAGGATGCACTCTGCTCAGTGGGATCTCGGGGGTAGGCAAGTCGACGCTCATGCAGGCCTTCGGGGCAGAGGTCTCCGGCCGCAACTGCGTGTTCGCCTACGGCAGGTATCAGGACGGCGCGGCGGCACCGTACTCGGCGCTGGGGGGCGCGCTTGGCTCGATCGTCCGCAGCATGGAGGCCACCGGCACCGCTGAGCGTGACCGTTGGCGCGCCGACCTCGTCAGCGAGATGTCGGCGCTCACCGGCATCCTCGAGGCGCTAGTGCCCGACTTGGCGCAAGTGCTGGGCGCGGCTGTGCCGATGGCTGACCTGGATTCGGCGGATGCTCGGCGCCGGCTGCAGCGGGCCGCCATCCGCCTGTTGTCCACCACCGCGTCCTACCGAACGGTGGTCCTGGCAATCGATGACTTGCAGTGGGCTGACCAGGATTCATTACTGCTGCTGTCGGAACTGTTGACGGTGTCGGTCCGCAATGTGCTCGTCCTCGGAGCGCATCGCGCGGGCGAGTTCGATCCGACCTCAGCGGGCCTCTCGTCGGTCAGCCTCCGGCGCATCGACCTCGCCCCGCTATCCCGCGCGGATCTCGAGGAGCTGCTCGCGGCCGTGTGCGGCCGCGGGGTCGAGCTAGGCGATGTCGCCGCTGAATTTCATCACCGAACCCAGGGCAATCCGCTGCAGGTTCGTCAGCTGCTTTACCGCGCGCAACGAGAAGGCGCACTCACCCCAGTCGGCGCCAGCGGGCGCCCGACCTGGGACCTGCGCGTCCTCACGTCGATCAAGATCACTGCCACGGCTGCTGAGTTCCTCGGCCAGTACCTCGACCAGCTGCGCACGATTGACCGGGCCTTGTTGAGTTCGCTGGCGTGCATCGGCGGCGAGTTCGACCTCGCCGACGCGACGGCAGCGGCCGCGCAGCCCGCCGACGTGGTGGCTCAGGCACTCTGGTCGGGTCTAGAGCTTCGCCTGCTCGAGGCCGTCGACAGTCGCGGCCAGCGGATCGCCAACGCGATCAGCCGCGAGGCGCGGTACCGCTTCAGCCACGACCGGGTGACCGAGGCGGCACGGGAGGGCATGTCCGACGACACCCGGCGCGAGACTCACCTCCGGATCGGCCGTCGGCTGGCCGAGCTGGGGGACGATCGGCTGTTCGAGGCCGCCCGCCACCTAGGCATAGGTGGCTACCAGCTGGCCGACGAGGAGCGCATCCAGTTCGTCGACGTGCTGCGCCGCGCGGCACGGAAGGCTCGTGCGCAGGCATCCTTCCCACTGGCCCTCGAGCACTGCCGAGACGGACTTGGCCTGCTCGGTGAATCCCGCTGGTCCGCTCACTTCTCGCTGACCAAGGAGCTGCAGCTTGACGCCGCGGAGGCCGCCCTGCTGGTGGGCGACGCGGTGGCGCTGCATGGGCTGCTCGACGAGGCCGAGGAGATCCTGCACGAGCCGGCCGACCGTGCCCGACTCGCCTTCCTGAGGCTCAAGGGGCGGGTAGCGCAGAATCGCCTCCAAGACGCGCTGGAAACCGGGCTGCGGGCGCTTGACGAACTCGGCGAGCCGCTGCCACGCCATGCGGGCAAACCTCGGATGGCCAACGCGCTGATGCGGCTAAAGTTCGCTACGCGCCGCTGGACCACCGAACGGCTGCTGGAGCTGCCGCATTGCCAGGACCGGCGTGTCATCGAGATCCAGCGGATCCTCTCTGAGCTGCGCAGCATGTCCTTCATCCTCCAGCCGAATCTCTTCCCGTTGATCGTGCGTAAGCAGCTCGAGCTTCTGTTGGCCTACGGCCATACCCCCACCTCACCCACGGTGCTCGCCAGTTGCGGCCTGCTGCTGGTCCTGACGGGCGACCACGCCGGCAGCCAGCGCTTCGGCGAGGTTGGCCTGCTGCTCACGGAGCAGAAGGAGTTCCGGGACGCCCGCCCGGAGACGCTGTTCTATTACCTGACTTTCATCCGCCACTGGCGACACCCAGTCCACGACGGCCTGGGCCAGCTCCGCGAAGCCGTCGATGAGGCGCTCGACCGGGGTGACCAGGAATATGCCGGCTTCCTCGCCGCGGTTTTGCTCCAGCAGTCGTTCTGGGTCGGCCGACCGATGGCCGAGATCGACGCCCTAGCCCAGTCCCTCATCCCTGGGATCCGTTCCCAGCCGGTTCCCCGCGCGCTTTGCCAGGCCGTGCAGCAGCTTTGCCTCAATTTGATGGGCCGCGGCGAGAATCCCTTCCTGCTCGCCGGAGAGAGCGGCTACGACGAGCGCCAGGTGTTGCCGGCGGCCCGCCGCGAGGGCGACGGCGTGGCCCTGAGCGTCGCCATGAACGTCAAACAGGGCCTGCACTTCTGGGCCGGCGACTACGCCGGTGCGGTCCGCGTCTCGGACGAGGCCGTCGAGCACCTGGGCGGCATGGCCGGCATGGCGGGCCTGCAACTCTTTTATCTGGCCAGCGCCCTGAGCAGGATTCGGGCCGCGCCGAATGACCGCTCGACCCGGCAATCGGTGCGGCAGGTGCTAGCGCTGCATCGTAATTGGGCAGCGAGCTCGCCGGCCAATTACGCGGCACCTTTTGCGCTGATCGAGGGTGCGTGGGCGCGGGCCCGCGGGCAGCACAGCAAGGCGGAGCGCTTGCTCGCCCGGGCGATTGAGCTCGCAGCGGAGCACCAGCTTCCGCTGATTGGCGCGCTCGCCCACGAAGAGGCCGCCACCCACAGCGCCCAGACCGATCGGCCGAGGCTTGCTGCCCACAACCTGCGGTCGGCATACCAGGGCTACCTGAGTCTGGGCATCGCGGTGCGCACGGAGCGGCTCGCGGAGGCTCATCCATGGCTGCTCAGCCGCGACCTCATCCCGGCGGGCTCAGCAGGAATCGACCCTGTCAGCGCGCATCAGGTCGTGCGCGCGCTGCCGACAGCGCGCACCCCAGATGGCTTGGCCAAGATCCTGCTGGGAATGGTTGCGAGCACGACCGGCGCGGCCCGTGTTCTGCTTCTCACCGGCGAAGGCGGACAGCTTGCGGTTCGGGCCGTCAGGGAGCACGGTGCCACCACGATCATCGAAGGCCCCTGGACGGCGGCGACCCATGACCACTCCGTTGTGGTGCGGGTGGTGGACAGCGGCCGTCCGCTCATCGTCGCGGCCGACCCGGTCCGCCCCGGTGATCATCCACTCGGGCCAGACGAGCGCCAAGCGACGATCCCGGCCCTCCTCGCCGTCCCGGTACTCGTGCAAGACAAGACGATTGGGGTGATCTACGCCGAGCATCACGAGCCGGGCAGACGCTTCTCTTCCAGAGACGAGGAGGCGGTCGCCTTCTTGTGCGCCCAGGCCGCCGCGCCGTTGTGGAACTTCGAGCTCGAGGCCCGGTTGCGGGCCGCCGACGAGCATCGGCAGTCCCTCATGGACGTGCAATCGAGGTTTGTGCCCAACGAATTGCTGCGGATTCTCGATATCGACGATCTGCGTCGTGTCCGCAGCGGCTATCGGGTCGGGCGTCAGATGACGGTGCT
Organism: uncultured Actinomycetota bacterium; assembly: GCA_963751315.1. Classification (GTDB taxonomy): domain Bacteria; phylum Actinomycetota; class Actinomycetes; order Mycobacteriales; family Mycobacteriaceae; genus Mycobacterium. Next base: position 164,988 of record CAVVUH010000018.1, read on the forward strand.
CATCTCCGATATCCGCGGGTTCACAACCATGATCGAGGACATGGATGTGCTCGAGGCGAGCAATTTGGCGACGGGGTTCCTGCGGGCGGTCGAGCTGCCGATCATCAGCTGCAACGGCATGATCCAAGACGTGCGTGGGGACGAAATCGTCGCCGTTTTCGAGTCGGAGCCAGACAACGCCGTCCGCGCCGGGCTCGCCATGCTCCGGTCCTTACGCAAGCACAACCAAGAACGGTTGGCGCTGGGCTCCGAGGAACTGCGAGTCGGAATCGGTATCAACACCGGCGCCGTCGGGGTTGGGCTGGTCGGTGGGGTGAACCGCATGGTCCTCACGATCATCGGTGATGCCGTGAACCTGGCCGCGCGTATCGAGAGCGCCAACAAACGCTACGGCTCGGCCCTGCTCATCTCGGACGCCACGTACACCCGTCTGTCAAACCGCGACCAGTTCGACCTCCGCCGGATGGAGCGTGTGATGGTGGTCAACCGGCGCCGAGCGGTGACGATGTACGAGGTTTACGACGAGGACCCGGAGCCGCTGCGGGCCGCGAAGAGATCGGCGCAGCCGGCGTTTGACGAGGCCTTTCGGTTGTTCGACGCCGGCGACGCCGATCGGGCGCGCGCTGCCTTCGAACGATGCCGCCAGTTGCTGCCCGACGACCCGATCGCGGCCCTGCACTTGGCCCACTGCGACGCGATGGATAGAGGTGAGATAACCCCTGGGCAGGAGGTTGCGCTTAGCCAGAAGTAGCAAACCAACGCTTACTTCCGGTCGTCAGACGGCGCTGTGATCCGGCCCGTTAGGCTGACCGCCGCGCAGGCCCGGCGGATAGCCGTTGCGGCCCAAGGATTTAGCGAGCCGCGGCCTGGTGGGTCGATCACCCGCGCGCACCTGCGACGGCTGATCTCGCGCATCCAGGTGCCGTCGCGGGTGGCCGCAGCGCTGACATCGGAGCTTGCGACGATGGCGTCGTGGCTGGAATCGGGTGGCATCACCGTCGGCGACCGCGGCGACTTGACCGGCGAATTGCGCTCGGCGTGACATCGGGCAAACGCGTGCAGCTGCCGCCGGCTCCCGAACTGACCGACGGGCCGGACCTGCTCTTGCGGCTTCCACTTCCCGGCGACGTCGACGACATCGTTGCACAGTGCCGTGACCCGGAGTTCCAGCGTTGGACGACCGTCCCGGTGCCGTACCACGAGTCAGACGCACAGGACTTTGTGAGACGGGTCGCCGAGGGCTGGCGGGCCAACGTGGCGAGGTTCGCGATCGCGTACGACGGACGCTTCGCCGGAAGCGTGGATTTGCGGTTCGACGGCCTCGGTGGCGCCGAGGTGGGCTTCGGGTTGGCACCATGGGCGCGGGGCAGGGGCGTGATGACTCGCGCGTTGCGGCTGGTATTGGCTTGGGGTTTCGAACTGCCGGGCATCGAGGTGGTGTATTGGCGGGCGCAAGTGGGCAACTGGGCGTCGCGACGGGTCGCCGGACGGTGCGGATTCCGCATGGAAGGAACCGTCCGTGGGCTGCTGGAACAGCGCGGCGAGCGGCGCGACGCCTGGATCGGCTCACTGCGCCGCGGCGAGCCGCTGACCGGGAAACCGGACGGGCCCGCTCAGGGCATGTAGAGTCCGCGGATGCGGTGGAAACGGCCGCGCCCCAGCAGTGCGTTTGCTGCCTGCAGGCCTGACATCACAGCTGCCTCGATGCAGCCCGCGTTCATCCCGCAATCTGTCCAGTCGCCGGCCAGAACCAAGTTGTCGTAACCGCTTTCGTCCGGCCGCAGCCGGTATTGGTCGCTGCCGGGCAGCGACTGCACGTAGCGGTCCGACGGGTCGATGTTCACGCTGACATGTTGGGTCGCCAAGGCCTCGCGCCCTCGTTGGCCGTTAACGCCGCTGAGCAGATGCCATGCGAAGCCACGCTCGGTGACGGCGTTCGGGAAGTAAAGCCCCACTTGCTGATCGAGGAACTTCACGGCCGCGTTGTGAACCTGATCGGTGTATCGATTGAGGTAAACGAAACGGTCATCCGTTGTGGGCCATGGTGCGTCGAGGCTGCCGCAGAAGTATGCGACGCTGCCGGGGCGTTCGGCGGGCGGCCAATTCTCGGCCCATAGCGTCTGGGGCATCGAGGCCCACGTGTCGAATGGTGGCACATAGGCACTAACGGTCGCCCCGGGAGTGCCCCAGCCGAGTGCTGCCTCCTCCGGCCTCAGCCAGATCTGGAAGGCCTGGGTCGCCACGGTGCGGACATGTGCTGTCATGTCGCGCCATTCCGGGCGATCGTCGATGAGCTCCCCGGCCACGATGGGGAGCATCCCGATCGACGCGGCGAGCACTACGTGATCGAAATCGACAGCACGTCGCAGTGTTCGTATTTCGGCGTCGTCGGTCGCACCGAAATACGATTCCGTCGCATCCAGTGCAGCGGTCGTTCGAAGCTGTCCGGTCAGGGGGTGCTTCGGGAACACCGGAAGGCCGCCGACGCTGATCAGTGGTTCGTAGCGTTGGAGACCGTCGGCGAGTCGGGCTTGGCGGGCCATGGTTATCGTGGCGACCGACTGACGCGAGGTATCCAAATGCAGCCCGTCGAGACGATGGAAGAATTCGAATTCCACACCGCGCCTGCGCAGTGCCTGATACAGGGGTGCGACCACGACGTCGCCCATCCCGGCCGTCATCTTCCAGAAAATCGCTCCCCGGTAGCCGAAAAGAACTTGGCCGATAAGGAATGTCATCACCCCCGCACCAACCGCAGGGCGCCGCGGATCACCATCGCGGTAACCGAATACCAAGTCATATACGCCGCGCACCATTGCGGAATCGAGAACGTCGCGATGTGCGCCATGACGAAGGACCCAGTCGTAGAAGTCCTCGTCGTTGACGGCAGCGAAGCCGCGGGCATCGGTGATCAGCTTGTCGGCGACGATGCCGCGTACGGCAGCGACCACCAGCGAAATCAACACCCAACTGCGCCTGCGGTCCACCCGATTGTCAGAGTCGATTGCGTTGCGCACCGCATGAAGCGCGTGTTCGAGGACGTCGGAAGCCGGGACCTGGCTGAATTGCGGATCTACCATTCCCAGTAGCGCGGCCAACGTCGCACGCACCGTCGCGTCAAACGGCGGTGAAAGCGGCGGCGCCGGCGGATCGGGCGACACGCTGAGCATCAGGTGTCCCGGGGTCACGTCCCGCAGCGAGTCGGCGAAGGCAAGCACCAGTCGCAGGGCCCGCTCAACGAAGGCTGCCGCGGTAAGTTCGCGGCCTGTACTGGTAGGGTCGCCGGGGAGCTTGTCGTCGCGCGGGTGCGTACCCTGCCATGTCACCCAGTTGCCGTTCCACCTATCGGCGAGGCCGGGATTGTCGGCTGGCGCGATCGCCTCTTCCCAGGTTCGTATCGGGACCGTGGGATCTGTTGAAGCTCTGTCCAATTCGGCGTAGCACTCGCGCAGCAGGGCGAACGCGTTCTCGTACGATCCCAGCCAGATGTGTAGCCCGTGTTCTTCGATGCGCCCGTTGGGGCCGCGACTGGAGGCCGCCTTGCCGCCGAGTCGCCAGCCACGCTGGTACACCGTTACGGAGTCGAAGTGGTCTCGAGAACCGGGCTCACTGAGCCGCCAAGCGGCACTCAACGCGGCCATGCCGCCACCGATGATGGCGACCTTACCCCCGGGCCGTCTCACCCCAGCATTGCCCGCGCGGGCGCGAGATCCGGCCAAGTGCTTCCGTCGGAGAACCGGCTCAGTGCACCGGATACGGCATGCCTGGCCTGTGCACCGTCGAGCTCGAAAAGATCTGTCGCGGCGCGTAGCTGGAAGATCGGTGCATCCTGACGGCGGGCCAGCTCCCAAGCCGCCTCAAGGTCCTCGCGTCGCGCCGCGGCGTCATCTGTGGTGTGGGCTCGGAGCCTCAGCAACTCCGCGTCGTAGAAGTGCATCTTCGTCTGTTCGGCCAATTCCAGCCCTATTTGCAGCCGCGCGCGGGCATTCGGCAGTTCACCGCTAGCAATGAGCAGGCGAGCCAGGATGGCGTCGTAGAAGGTGATGAGGGAGATCGCGTTCATGGACCGCCACGCCTCGACGAATGCGGTTAGCATTGCGATGTGCGATTGCAATGACGCCGGATCGGCGTTGTCCGCCAACGCTGATAGAGCGCCGACGACCGCATGTTGCGCCTTCCCGACCAGCGCCCACGAATCGAAGCCGTGCTGTTCGCCGAGGGTGGTCAGCTCGACCGCGGCCTCCGCGGCGCGCTGCAGCTGCCCGGCTTCCACTCGAATCAGCATCTCCATCTGCCGAACATAGGCCAAACTAAAAGCGCCCTTCGGAAAGGGTATTTCGGCACACCGCCGTTCGGCTCGATCCAACTCGGCGGCCACGCCCGCGAGGTCACCGTCGATGTAGCGGGCCATCGCCAGATGCGTGTAGAGCCCGGCGGTGGCGTCATTGGGCATGAATAACATCGCTTCGAGGTCGCGGGTGCATGCCTCGGTCAGCGTGTTCGCCGCCACCTCGAGCTTCTCGTTCGCATACCCGAATTCGCCGCGATACCAGGCCAGCATGCCCAGCCCGAATTCATTGATGGGCAGGAAAGACGCTCGCGGACCGGTGAGCTGCGCACGCACCGACCGGACCAGTCGTTCGGCGCGGTCGAGATCGGCTCGCATCGCGTAGTACGGGTAGAGCGACATGACGGTCGAAAACAGGTCGTCATCGGCTAAGTCGCTGCCGCACAGGGCGAGACAGCGTTCAAAGTCGGCGGCGGCGTCCGGGCTTGCCACGCCCTTCGCCGCTTGGGCCAGGAAGGCGCGTCCGAGCCGAAGCGCGATTTCAAGGCGGTCGCGTTCTGGTCCGGGCGGGCAGCTCTCGGCTTGCGACACAGCATGCGTTAGGTAGGTCAGCGCCTCGCCGAGGGCGCCGCGCTGTCGGGCATTGGCCGCTGCCGCCCCGTAGGCCGATGCCGCCTCGGAGTACCGCTCGGCGCGCTCGTGGTGGTGCGCGATCAACGGCCAGTCGGGATTGCCCTGCGTGGACACCAGGGCGTCCGCGATGCGGCTGTGCAAATGGCGGCGAAGTGTGGGTGGCGACAGCTCTTCAGCTACTTCCCGCAGCAGCTCGTGGCGGAAGCGAAAGCTGTCTTGGCCAAGCGGTTCAAGCACGCGACCGCTCACGAGTTCGGCGATCACCGCGTCGACTTCGGCCTCGGGCAAGTCGATTACCGATAGCAATAACCCACGCTCGATACGGCTCCCGATCATCGCCGCCGCCTCGGCCACCCGTACCGCGCTTTGACTGGGACGAAGCCGCGCGAACAACGCCTCGTACAGGGTGTCTGGCACGCCGGGCGAGTTGGAGGCGTCGGACGGTTGCGCCTTGAGCTTGGCGACCACTTCTTCGATATAGAGCGGAAGTCCGACGCAGCGTCGGCGTATCGCGTCTTGCTCATCGGCGCGCACTCCCGGATGCAGGGCGGTGATGAGCTGGTCGGCTTCGTCGTCACTGAGCGGCTTGAGTTCAAGCACCTGCGCCCTTGCGGTATCAGGGAGCGACATCCGGACACGATTGGTCATCACGACCAGGACGTGGCCGCCGAGGTCGCCGCTCAGCAATGAGGCGACCACGTCGAAGGTGTCCTCATCGAACCAGTGCATGTCCTCGACAAGAATGAGCGTGGGTGCATCCCGGCTGCATGCCATCAGGTACTCGTGGACCGCCGCGGCGATCTGCTCATAGAGCTTGCGGCCTTCCGCGGGTGCAGTCTGATAGCCGGTTTCCGGTCCGATGCCCAGCACCGGAGCCAGCAGCGGGACGATGGTATCCGGGTCGAGGGAACGTTCCTCGACCTCGCGGCGCAGATGCCGAAGTCGTTCTACCGGTTGGGATGTCCGGCCGATGTCACATCGGCGTTCCAACAGCCGACGGACCGGGCGCAAGCCGACGTCGGTGTAAAACGGCGACCCGATCAGCTGAAGCACGACGCCGTGCGACCGCTCCGCCATTTCGACGGCTGACCATGCCAGCCGGCTCTTCCCGATCCCGGCCTCGCCGACAAACACCACCCCGGCGGTGTGCAGCTCCCCGACGCTCGCCTGCGCCCACGCCTGTTGCAGGTAGCCGATTTCGCGTTCCCGGCCGACCAGTGGGCCGGCCGGAGTCTGAGTCAGGTCACGCTCGGCCTCCACGAGGAAATAGCGAACTGGCTCGTCGACTCCCTTGACCGCCTTGGGAAGCTGCGCCTTGAGTTCGAATCGGGTACGGACGAGCTGCTCGATAGCCGCGGAAACTGCGAGGGTGCCCGGTTCGGCGAGACTGCAGATCCGAGCGGCGAGGTTGGCGGCGAGGCCGTAAACATCGTCTTGGGCGGTATCCAGATACGCAATTCCGCGGTGAATCCCGACCCGGACGTTGATGTCGAAACCGAAGCGGCGCCGCACTCGCGCGCTGAGTTGGTCCACCTCGCGAGTGATGTCCAGTCCGGCCTGTACCGCACGTTGGACGTCGTCCTCATGTGCTTCGGGGTGGCCGAAGAAGGCCAGCAGCCCATCGCCCTTGGTGTTACCCACGTGCCCCCCGTACCGCTTGACGACGCGCAGCACCTCTTCGCGGTAGCGTCCAACCACAGTGCGATACGTTTCCGGTTCGATCCGGGTCGACAGCGCTGTCGAATCAACCAGGTCGGCGAAAAGGATTGTTATCCTGCGGATCTCACCCGGATCAGTCGGGGCGGCGAGCAGATCCTCGGCATCGGCGTTATGACGGTCGACGGCCAGGATCTGCGAGGCGAGACGGTTGGCGGTCGCCCGATGCCCCGCGGCGAGCGCGCGCAGCGCACGATCGAGCAGCTCGTCAACGCCGGGCGGTTGGTCGGGTCGGCTCACAGGTTGAGAGTGACCTTTATCGGTGGGATCGCCTGAGTACCATCAGTTTTGAGAACCTCCACCTGGCCGAGGTAGATCCCGCTGGGAATTCCCGCGCAGTTGATCGTCAACGAGAAATCACTGTTACCACGACCCGCCTTCAACACACCCCCGTCAGGATCGAAACGGACAAGGCGGGCGATGTCCTCGTCGGCGACGTCGGGGCGGGCCAGCGGGGAGGCCATCTTGAGCACGAGCTGGTCTGTGAGATTAACACCGTTGATTGTGTACGGGAACGCCTTTCGTGGATAGCCCAGCACGCCCGGACCGGCACCGATCGCTTCGGCGGCCTCGGCCGCGCGAAGCACTGCCATACCGGTCAACGCGACTGCCGAGTCGACCCAGTTGGCTCTGAAGGTGCCGTCGTTGATCTTTTCGGCGGCATCGCCGGCGACCGTCGTCGCGTCGGTCAGGGCATGTGTGATGACCGCGGCAACCTCGTCGGCGACCAGCATCGGGCCGTTGTCTGGCTGGATCTGCAGCGGGATCCGCGCCAGTGCGGAGCCGCCAGAGATGGCGATACCGGCGAGCGTGGTCATCGATTCGATCGCGTCTGCCGCGGTGTAGGTAGATCCGCCGGTCATGTTGATCTTGTCGAAGGCATCGATCGCCACCTGCGCCGCGTCGTTGACCATCTTGCGGGCGATCGTCGCGTAACGGGTGGCGATCACCATCGGGTCATCCATCGGCGCCATCCTAATTCGCCTTCGTCACTTGGGGTTTCACGTCGTTTTCCGCAGTCTGGTAGACGTCCAGCGCGAACTCTTCCAGATTGGTGCCGATGCCTTCGGTGATTTTCTTGACATCTTCACGAGTCATGCCGTCCATCCACCGGTTGGCGGCATCGCCCGTGACGTCGCGCGTGCGGTTGATCAGATTGTTGAGTAAGTCGCGGGCATCCTTAACCGCATCGGCAAAATTCGGTGGCAGCGTGGGACGTGCGCCGGCGCCGGGAGGCTGCGCGCCGCCTGAGTCCGTTTGCGACTCGTACCCGGCCGGCGGGGTTTCCAGGAACGGTTGCAAGTTGGCCGAGATCGTGCCGTCGAGAATTTTTTTAGCCGTTCCGCCCAGCAGCTCGTAGGCGGCGTCGCCCCAACCCAGCAGGCAGCCGAGCGCAGAGGTTGCAGTAGGGCTCAGTCCCTGCACGCGTTCCTGTTTGCTGGTGCGGATCTGCACGCCTGGTTGTGAGGCATTCGTACCGTCCTTCGGTGTGATCCAGATGTAGCCGTTGTCGACCTCAACAATGCCCGAGTCGTTCTGGCGGTTAGGGTCGAGGTCGTAATTGACGAAGATGCTGCCGGTGCCGCTGTCGCTTCCGTAATAGAAGACCAGTGCTGTTTTCAGGCACCACTCACTGCAGTCGGGGCCGATCGTTTCCAGGATCCGTGACCATCCGCGTGGCGTGTACGGCGGAGCTTGGGCAGCGACGTTGCAGAAAAACTTGCAGCAAAGGCTCCAGTTCGTTGGGTCGATGATTTTCTCGATGTCGTCGACCGACAGCGTGTCATCCGTCGCGTCGGTGTAGATGGTGCTGCAGTACTGGCCGTTCACGTCGACGAGTGTGCCGAAGCACGGCAGCGACTGATCGGCAAACTTCTTGCTGACTTCTTTCGCGGCAAGGCGATGCCAGTCGTCCCGTGAGTGGACCGCGCCGGCCTGCGTCAGCAGACGCTGAACCCTTTTATTCGATTTCACGGCGTAGTCGGTCAACTTCTTCGTTGAGCCGCCCCAAACGTTGATCGCATTAGCCATGATTCGCGTAGGCGCATCCTGCTGAGTCGTAAGTGTGGGGGGCAGGCCGCCGAGCTGGGTGATCTGCTCCAGCACCATTGCCGCGTAGGCGCAACGGGCCAGCACCGGATCTCCGTCCGGGAAATAGGAGCCGCTAACGTGTTCCGCCAACTTTTCCCGCTCCGGATCGAGGTTGCCCTGAAACGCAGCGACGGCGACCTGCTCGCGACCGGCAGCGGTCGGTGCCGCCAGATAGGCCAGCGAGTCCGTAAAACTGGGAAATGTTACGGGCATGTCCGAAGTGCGCACCCCGGGGCGGTTGGCGAAATCTTCGAGTTCCCGATACCAGCCGGCCTGCCCGAAACCGGTAGTGCCCGGCAGCATGGCTTCCACGGTGCTCAGCACCTCATCCGACTTCTCCCCGCCGCCCTGCTGGGCGTGGACGACCGCGTCATCAATTGCGCCGTAAAACGCCAATTGGCTCTGCAACAGATTCAGCAAGACCGACCCTCTCGCAATTTGTGCCATTAGCATACCGGTGAGCAGGCCAAATGTGCGGCGATCCAGCGGAGCCCAAGGGAGGTGCGTGTGACCGAACGGCGTGGTGACGACGGCAATGTCTCCGACATTCCGTGGGCCTCGGTGTTCGACCCGGCCTTGAACATCCGGGCGCTGGGTGAGATTCAGGCTCGGGGGTTTCGGGCCGCCACCGAGATCGTCAATCGGTTCGTACGAATGACCGGCACCAATTCCGTCGCCGACCGGACGGATGGCGAGCAGGTGCCTTCTCCCGAGCCGGCGGCCGACCCGCGGGGCGATCGAGCCACACCGCCGCCGGACGTCGACCAAGTGTTGCAGCTGTGGCAGCGGTTGGCCGCCCAGACCCTCGAATCGCTGCGCGGGGTGGCCCAACCGCACGGCGGGACTGCGACGCTTGATGTCGAGCACGCCACGTCGAGCGGAGCTGTTTCCTTGGTGGCCAGCGAATCCGGCGCGGTGTCGACAGAAGTCTGGCTGCACAACGCCGGCGCCGAGGATCTCGGCAAAGTGCGGTTGCGGTGCAGCGATTTGTTGGCCCACGACGGCGCGGTGATCGCTTCGTCGATGGTGCGCTTCGAGCCCGACACCGTGCCGATGGTGGCGCGGTGCAGCCGTGGCGTCACGATTCAGGTCGATGTGTCCGACGACATCCGTCCCGGCCACTACCGTGGCACGTTGCTTGCCGATGGTTATCCCGACATCTGGTTGCCGGTCGTGTTGAGCGTGCTGCCGCAGGGCTCATGACCAGTACGGCAGACCAATCTGAACTCATTTCCACCGTCGAAGACCGGCTGCGGCAGGTTGGCAAAGTGGTGCGCCGCTCGATGCTGGACGCGATGCCAGACGGGGAACCCCATCAGTGGCTCTACGCGCCGATGCGGGAGTACCCGTCGCGGCCAGGCAAGGCGTTACGGCCGGCGTTGTGCCTGTCCGCCGGCCGCGCTTTTGGAGCAGACCCGAACGACCTTCTCGGCATCGCCGTAGCAATCGAGTTGATGCACAACGCTTTTCTCGTCCACGACGACGTTGCCGACGGCAGCGAGATGCGCCGTGGCCGACCCACGTTGGCGACGACGTACGGGATAGCCGCGGCGCTGAACGCCGGTGACGGTTTGGCGATCGTGGCCAGCCAGGTGCTGCGCCGGGCTACTCGCCGCCTTGATCGCGATCTGGCCGATCTGGTTTGGGGCGAGTTCGACACCATGGCAATGCGCACCCTCGAGGGGCAAGCCACCGAGATCGGTTGGCAGCTTGACCAAGTGGAGGATCTGATCCCGGAGGATTACCTGCACCTCATCATGCACAAGACGTGCTGGTACACCACCATCCACCCGCTGCGCGTCGGCGCAATCGTCGGTTCGCGCGGCAAGGTGGAGCTAGGTCCATTGGTGCGGTTCGGTTTTCACTTCGGCGCGGCATTTCAGATCCGCGACGACCTGCTCAACTTGGTCGGTGACGAGCGCATGTACGGCAAGGAAATTCTGGGCGACCTCTATGAGGGCAAACGCACGCTGCCGCTCATGCACCTCCTCAGCGTCGCGCAGGGCTCAGATCGCGCGCTGGTCCGCGAATACCTGCACCTGAAGCGACCGGAACGATCGCCCGAACTGGTCCGCACGGTCCGCGACTTGATGGACGCCTACGGCAGCATCACGTTCACCAGCGAATACGCCGAAGGCATTCTGCTGGTGGCCGAGGAGTATTTCGAGCACGCCTTTGCCGGTGCCGAACCGGGTCCGGACCTTGATTTTCTGCGAGCGCTGGTGCCCTACGTCTGGGCGCGGTGGCGTTAACCGCCGGGCTAGGGTAGATCGCCGTGGCCGAGACCGCGCCGTTGCGCGTGCAACTGATCGCCAAGACCGAGTTCTTCGCGCCGCCGGACGTGCCGTGGAGCACCGACGCCGACGGCGGCCAAGCGCTGGTCGAATTCGCCGGGCGGGCGTGCTATCAGAGCTGGTCCAAGCCCAATCCCAAGACCGCGACCAACGCCAGCTATCTGCGGCACATCATCGACGTGGGGCATTTCTCGGTGCTCGAGCACGCGAGTGTGTCGTTCTACATCACCGGCATTTCACGCTCATGCACGCACGAGCTGATCCGGCACCGGCATTTCTCCTACTCGCAGTTGTCGCAGCGCTACGTTCCCGAAAAGGAATCGCAGGTCGTCGTACCGCCGGGCATGGAAGACGACGCCGAATTGCAGCAGATCCTCGCCGAGGCCGCCGACGCCAGCCGCGCCAGTTACACCGAGCTGCTGAGCAGGCTGGAAGCCAAGTTCGCCGATCAACCCAACGCGATATTGCGGCGCAAACAGGCCCGTCAGGCCGCCCGCGCCGTCTTGCCCAACGCCACTGAGACCCGCATCGTGGTCACCGGGAACTACCGAGCTTGGCGGCACTTCATCGCCATGCGGGCCAGTGAGCACGCCGATGTGGAGATCCGGCGGCTGGCGATCGCGTGTCTGCGCCGGCTGGTCGACGTCGCGCCCGCGGTCTTCGGCGATTTCCAGATCGCCACGCTGGCCGACGGCACCGAGGTGGCGACAAGTCCGCTAGCCACCGAGGCCTGAGCCGGCGTGGTCGTCGGCGCTACCTAAAAGGCTGGCGCCGCCAGGTAACCTGGGGTCGTGAGCACCGGCGGGTTGGACGTCCAATCACCCTTGGGCACGCTGCTGACCGCCATGGTGACGCCGTTCGGACCCGACGGCTCCCTCGATCTCCCGGCCGCGGTGCGATTGGCGAATCACCTCGTCGACGCCGGCTGCGACGGATTGGTGATATCGGGCACCACCGGCGAGTCGCCGACCACGACCGATGCCGAGAAGCTCGCGCTGCTGCAGGCCGTGCTGGAGGCGGTGGGAGACCGGGCCCGGATCATCGCCGGAGCGGGCACCTACGACACCGCGCACAGCATCCATTTGGCCAAGGCGTGCGCCGCCGAGGGCGCACACGGCTTGCTGGTGGTCACGCCGTACTACTCGAAACCACCGCAGGCCGGGCTGATCGCACACTTCACCGCGGTCGCCGACGCAACTCCGCTGCCGGTGCTGCTCTACGACATCCCGCCACGCTCGGTTGTACCGATCGAGTCCGAGACTCTCCGTGCGCTGGCGGCGCACCCGAACATCGTCGGGGTCAAAGACGCCAAGGGTGATCTGCACGCCGGGGCGCAGCTGATGGCGGAAACCGGTCTGGTGTATTACTCCGGCGACGACGCCTTGAACCTGCCCTGGCTGGCGATGGGCGCCACCGGATTCATCAGCGTGATCTCCCATCTGGCGGCAGGTCAGCTCCGGGACTTGCTGTCCGCCTTTGCCTCCGGAGATGTCACCACTGCCCGCAAGATCAACGTCGCCATCAGCCCGCTGTGCAACGCCATGAATCGCATCGGCGGGGTGACGATGTCCAAGGCGGGGTTGCGCCTACAGGGCGTTGAGGTCGGCGACCCGCGGCTGCCACAGGTGGCCGCGACTCCCGAACAGATTGACGCACTCGCCGTCGACATGCGTGCGGCCTCGGTGCTCAGGTAAGCCGGAAAGTGGCTCATCAGTGGATGTAGACCTTCGGCCGCCGGGTCCGCTGACCACTGGCGGTCTGCGGATCACCGCGTTGGGCGGGATCAGCGAAATCGGCCGCAATATGACGGTTTTCGAGCATCTGGGCCGGTTGTTGATCATCGACTGTGGGGTGATGTTTCCCACCCACGACGAGCCGGGCGTCGACCTCATCCTGCCCGATTTACGTCACATCGAGGACCGGCTCGACGACGTCGAGGCGCTGGTGCTGACCCACGCGCACGAGGACCATATCGGGGCGATTCCGTTTCTGCTCAAGCTGCGTCCTGACATTCCGGTCGTCGGCTCGAAGTTCACCTTGGCGTTGGTCGCCGCGAAATGCCGTGAGCACCGGATCAAACCGGTGTTCGTGGAGGTGGCGGAGGGACAGCTCAGCACGCACGGGGTGTTCGAATGCGAGTACTTCGCGGTCAACCACTCCATTCCCGACGCGCTGGCTATCGCGGTGCGCACCGCCGCCGGAACCGTTTTGCACACCGGCGACATCAAGCTCGATCAAACACCTTTGGACGGGCGTCCCACCGACTTGCCGGGGATGTCCCGGCTCGGCGACGCCGGTGTGGACCTGTTCTTGTGCGACTCGACCAACGCCGAGATTCCCGGTGTTGGGCCGTCGGAAAGTGAGGTCGGGCCGACCTTGCATCGGCTGATTCGGGGTGCTCACGGCCGCGTCATCGTGGCGTGTTTCGCCTCGAATGTGGATCGGGTGCAACAGATCATCGACGCCGCGGTCGCGCTGGGCCGGCGGGTGTCGTTCGTCGGGCGGTCGATGGTGCGCAACATGGGGATCGCCCGAGAGCTGGGTTTTCTGCGGGTGGCGGACTCCGACCTGATCGACATCGGCGCCGCGGAGATGATGGCGCCCGACCAGATTGTGCTGATCACCACGGGAACTCAGGGTGAGCCGATGTCAGCGCTGTCGCGGATGTCACGCGGCGAGCACCGCAGCATCACGCTGACCGCTGAGGACCTCATCATCCTCTCGTCGTCGCTGATACCGGGCAACGAGGAAGCCGTCTACGGTGTCATCGACTCGCTGGCCAAAATTGGCGCCCGCGTCGTCACCAATCAGCAAGTCCGCGTTCATGTTTCGGGTCACGCCTATTCCGGCGAGCTGCTGTTCCTGTACAACGGGATTCGGCCCCGTAATGTCATGCCGGTGCACGGCACCTGGCGAATGCTGCGGGCCAACGCCAAGCTTGCCGCCAGCACCGGAGTGCCGGACTCCTCGATTGTCTTGGCGGAGAACGGGGTCAGCGTCGACCTGGTTGGCGGCAAGGTCGCGATCGCCGGTGCGGTGCCGGTCGGCAAGATGTTCGTCGACGGGCTCATCACCGGCGACGTTGGTGATATCACCTTGGGTGAGCGGCTCATCCTGTCGTCGGGTTTCGTCGCGGTCACCGTGGTAGTGCGGCGCGGGACCGGGCGTCCGGCGGCCGTGCCGCATCTGCACTCGCGCGGCTTTTCCGAGGATCCCAAGGCGTTGGAGCCGGCCGTCCGCAAGGTCGAGGCCGAGCTGGAATCGCTGGCGGCCGAAAACGTCACCGACCCGATCCGGATCGCGCAGGCGGTCCGCCGCACGGTGGGCAAGTGGGTGGGGGAGACCTATCGCCGGCAGCCGATGATCGTGCCAACCGTCATCGAAGTCTGAGCTTTCATGCGGCTGCCTCCATCAATTCCAGCCGGTTGCCGAAGGGGTCGTTGACGTAGGCGCGGGTGAACCCGTCCAGCGGCTCGACGTCGGCGATTTCCAGGCCGTGCTCGCGGCACGTGCGCAGCATCGACTCCAAGTCGGCGACCAGCAGCCGCGGGTGGTGTCGCGGTGACCAGCCACCGGGTCGGCGCCGGCAAAAACCGCGCCGCCAGATCGTCGTCCACCAGCCGTCGCCCCGGCGGTTCGCTCTGTTCCATGGCGGCCAGCACCATGGGGCCGAACGCGGTCTGCGCCGAGGGATTTCGCGCCACGCTACCGCTTGTTCAGGAAGCCGGCATCGACCGGCAGGGTGACGCCAGTTATGTAGCACGCCTGATCGGACACCAGCCACGCCACCGCGTTGGCGACGTCGTCCGGTGTGAGGACCTCCACCGGCAGCGCGTTACCCATGTTCGGCGGCGAAGCGGACTCGGCGACCAGCCGGGCCAGCCAACCGCGGGTGAACTCGTTGTTGATCATCGGCGTGTCGACGCCGGCCGGATGCACCGAATTGACCCGGATGCTATGCGGAGCAAGCAAATTGGCGTACACGCGCATCAACCCGACCATGCCGTGTTTGGCCGCGGCGTAGCCGAGGGAGCCCGCGTCGGCGCTGCCGACACCGGCCAGGCCGGCGGCCGAACTGATCAGCACGATCGATCCGCCGTCGCCTTGGGCGATCATCGTGGGTATCGCCACCTCCACGGTGTGGTGAACGCCGGTGAGGTTGACGTCGATGACGTCGCGCCAGCCGTCGGCGCCCGATTGCATCGGAGCGATTCCCGCGTTGGCCACCACGATGTCGAGCCGGCCGAACTCGTCGAGACCGGCCTGCAGCGCAGTCGCCAGCGCACCCTGAGCGCGGACGTCTGCTTGGCGGGCCACGATGCGCGCGCCGGTGTCCTCGACAAGCTTGACGGTCGCGGCGAGATCGTCGGGGGTGGCCAGCGGATAGGGCACGCTGGCGATCTGATCGCAAAGGTCGACGGCGATGATGTCGGCGCCCTCGGAAGCCAGTCGCACCGCGTGGGCACGGCCCTGCCCGCGGGCCGCGCCGGTGATCAGCGCAACTTTTCCGTTTAGGCTGCCGTCCGGCGACGGGCCCATCAGTGGTGCAGCTGACCCTTGTCCGGATCGCCGGCGACGACGGGTGTGAGCATCTTGATGTCGGGCGCGCCGGCCAGATGGTCCCCGACGTCTTTGACCAGCGCGGTGAAGGCGGGTGCGGCGCTGTGCGCCTGCAGCGCATCGGCATCGGCCCACTGCTCGACGAAGACGAAGGTGTCGCCCGATTCGTGCAGGGCGTACAGCTGACAACCGGGCTCGTCGTGCACGTCTTTGACCGCGCGGGTGAGGATCTCGCGGACGGCGTCGACGGATTCGGGCTTGGCGGTCATGGTGGCGACAACAACGACGGGCATGGGGGCCTCCTGGGCGGTTTGTGGGTCGGTAGGCAGCGGATAGCTACGTGACGGCTGTCACCCTACTGCGCCGTTGCAGGGACTTCGCGCCCGGTTGGGCCGCGAGACGCTGCTCACCAGTGTGGCGGATGGTGCAGATGGGGCATTTGCGATTAGGCTTGCCAGCATGGCTAGCAAGACTGTCGCCCGGTCCGGCGCTCGAACGAGCAGGTCAAAGGCCGCTTCGCGGGGTGGGTCCGGGGCGGCGCAGCCTCGGCCGAGGCCTGCTAGAAGGCCCGCCAAGGCGCGGCGCAGGCCCGCCAGACGCCGCAATCACTCGCTGGTCACCAGCGCCGGTCTGACCTGCGGGCGGGCCGTGCGCGCGACATGGCTGATGGTGGCCAAGGGGACCGGCAGCACGGCGCGGTCGGTCGGGCGGGCCCGCGACATCGACCCGGGGCACCGCCGGGACGGGATTGCGCTGGCCCTGCTGGGGCTCGCCGTGGTCGTCGCCGCCAGTTCCTGGTTCGACGCCGCCCGCCCGGTCGGCGCGTGGGTCGACTCGGTGCTGCGGATATTCATCGGCTCGGCGGTCGTGGTGCTGCCGTTGGTCACCGCGGCGATCGCGCTGCTGTTGATGCGCACCGAGCCCAATCCCGACGCCCGGCCGCGGCTGGTGCTGGGTGCGGCGATGGTCGCGCTGCCGGTGCTGGGCCTGTGGCATCTGTGGGCCGGCTCGCCGGACGGTCCGGTCGGGCGCGCGCACGCGGCGGGATTCATCGGTTTCGCCATCGGGGGACCGCTCTCGGAGGGTTTGACCGCATGGATCTGCGCACCGCTGCTGTTCATCGGCGCGCTGTTCGGACTGCTGCTGTTGACGGGCACCACGATCCGGGAAGTGCCCGACACGCTGCGGTCCATGTTCGGCACCCGGATGTTCGACGGCGCCGAAGCTGAGACCGAGGCCTTCGACGCCGACGCAGATGTGGAAAGCCCCGTCGCCGAAGACTTTTCCGACGGTTACTACGACGACCCGTCGGCCTTTGGCGACGACGAAGCGCAGGCGTGGCCCTCGCCCGTCGCTGCGGACGACAGCCCGACAGTGCCGGAGCCCGCCGTCGCGCGCGGCCGCCGTCGGGGCGCCAAATCCGCCGGTAAGCAGGACACCGTGCTGCTCGACCGGGTCGTCGAGGGGCCCTACACGCTGCCGTCGCTGAGCCTGCTGGTGGCCGGGGACCCGCCCAAGAAACGCAGCGCCGCAAACGATCACATGGCCGAAGCGATCACGTCGGTGCTAGAGCAGTTCAAGGTCGACGCGGCGGTCACCGGCTGCACCCGCGGGCCGACGGTCACCCGCTACGAGGTGGAACTCGGACCCGGGGTGAAGGTCGAGAAAATCACCGCGCTGCAACGCAATATCGCCTACGCGGTGGCCACCGAGAGTGTGCGGATGCTGGCGCCGATCCCGGGCAAATCCGCCGTCGGTATCGAGGTGCCCAACACCGATCGCGAGATGGTGCGGCTGGCCGACGTGCTCACCGCGCCGTCGACCCGTCGCGACCACCATCCGCTGGTGATCGCTTTGGGCAAGGACATCGAAGGCGACTTCATTTCGGCCAACCTGGCCAAGATGCCGCACCTGCTGGTCGCCGGCTCCACCGGATCGGGCAAGTCCAGCTTCGTCAACTCGATGCTGGTGTCCCTGCTGGCGCGGGCCACCCCGGAAGAAGTCCGGATGATCCTGATCGACCCCAAGATGGTGGAACTGACGCCCTACGAAGGCATTCCGCATCTGATCACCCCGATCATCACCCAGCCGAAGAAGGCCGCCGCCGCGCTGGCGTGGCTGGTCGAGGAAATGGAACAGCGCTACCAGGACATGCAGGCATCACGGGTGCGCCACATCGACGACTTCAACGACAAGGTGCGATCCGGCGCCATCACCGCACCGCTGGGCAGCCAGCGTGAATACCGGCCCTATCCATATGTGGTGGCGATCGTCGACGAGCTGGCTGACTTGATGATGACCGCGCCCCGCGACGTCGAAGACGCCATCGTGCGGATCACCCAGAAGGCCCGCGCCGCCGGCATCCACCTGGTCCTGGCCACCCAGCGGCCGTCGGTCGACGTCGTCACCGGTCTGATCAAGACCAATGTGCCGTCCAGACTGGCGTTCGCGACGTCGTCGCTGATCGACAGCCGGGTGATCCTGGATCAGGCCGGCGCAGAGAAGCTGATCGGCATGGGCGACGGCCTGTTCATTCCGATGGGCGCGAACAAACCGATCCGCCTACAGGGAGCGTTCATCACCGACGAAGAGATCCACGCCGTCGTCGCCGCCTGCAAAGAACAGGCCGAACCCCAATACACCGATGGCGTCACCACCGCCAAGCCCACCGGTGAACGCACCGATGTCGATCCCGATATCGGCGACGACATGGACGTCTTCCTGCAGGCCGTCGAGCTGGTGGTGTCCAGCCAGTTCGGCTCCACGTCGATGCTGCAGCGCAAGCTTCGGGTCGGGTTCGCCAAAGCCGGCCGGTTGATGGACCTGATGGAGACTCGCGGGATCGTCGGCCCCAGCGAAGGGTCCAAAGCCCGCGACGTGCTGGTCAAGCCCGACGAGCTGGCCGCGACCCTGGCGTCCATCCGGGGTACCGATAGTGGCGCCGGCGACGAGGAAGACGAGTAGTCCGGCGAGCAGACGCAAAAGCCCCTTTTCGAGCGGGCGGGTCGGGGGCTTTTGCGTCTGCTCGCGCATCTAGAGAACCAACAGCATCCGCGAGTTGCCCAGGATGTTGGGCTTGACGTAGCTGAGATCCAGGAACTCGGCGACACCGATGTCGTAGGAGCGGCGCATTTCGTCGTACACCTCGGCGGTCACCGGCGTCCCTTCGATCTCGGTGAACCCGTGCCGGCCGAAGAACTCGGTCTCGAAGGTCAACACGAACAACCGCTGCAGCTGCAGTTCGCGGGCGACATCGAGAAGCTTGTCGACGATGGCGTGGCCGATGCCTTGCCCGGTTATCGTGGGGGCGACGGCCACGGTGCGCACCTCGCCGAGATCGGACCACAGCACGTGCAACGCGCCGCAGCCGACCACCTCGTCCTGATGTTCGGCCACCCAGAATTCCTGGACGGCTTCATACAGCGTCACCAGGTTCTTTTCCAGCAGGATCCTGCCGGCGTAGGTGTCGACTAACCCCTTGATCGCCGGTACGTCAGAGGTCCGCGCGCGCCGGATAACCGGCCGGTTGGCCGGTGGACCGCCTGCTGCGTTCACGAATTGCACAGTAATGGCTTCAGCTAATCGGACCAGCAACCGATATTCTGTTGCCGTGTCGGGGCAGCCTCAAACCGGTCCGGTGGTTCCGCGCGTCCGCGTCACCAACCTCGCCAACGTGCTCACGCTTTTGCGGCTGGTGCTGGTCCCGGTGTTTCTGCTGGTGCTGTTCGCCGGGAATGGTCACGAAACCGTCAGCCGAATTGCGGCTTTCGTGGTTTTCGCCGTCGCCGTTATCACCGATCGCCTCGACGGCTCGTTGGCTCGCAATTACGGCATGGTGACCGAATTCGGCACACTGGCCGACCCGATCGCGGACAAGACGCTCGTCGGCGCGGCGTTGATCGGGCTGTCGATGCTCGGTGACCTGCCGTGGTGGGTGACGGTGGTGATCCTGTCCCGCGAGGTTGGCATCACCGTGTTGCGTTTTGCGGTGCTGCGCCACGGCGTCATCCCCGCCAGTCGCGGCGGCAAACTCAAAACGCTCGTACAGGCAGTCGCGATCGGGCTGTTCATCCTGCCGCTGTCGGGATCGTGGTCGGTGGCCGCGTCGGTGGTGATGGCGGCCGCGATCGTGCTGACCCTGGTCACAGGCGTGGACTACGTCGCTTCCGCCGTGAGGGATGTCCGTGGACGACCCGCTGCTGAGTGACGACGCCCGAGGACTGGTAGCGGATCTGACGGTCCGCAAGCGCTGGGATATCCGCATCTCGGCGGTGCGCGAGTCGATCAGCAGGCTGCGGGCACTCGTCGCGGCGGCGTGAACCCGCCGACCCAAAGCGGCCGCGCGGGAACCAATGGCCGCGCGGCGGTCGTTGACCTGATGAACCATCCCAGCTGAGCGGACTTAAGGAGAGCGCGATGGCGTCATTGCTGCGCGAGGTTCTCGGCGACGTGCTGCGTCGGGCCCGAACCAAACAAGGCCGGACCCTGCGTGAAGTGTCAGACGCTGCGCGGGTCAGCTTGGGCTACCTGTCCGAGGTCGAGCGCGGTCGCAAAGAGGCGTCCAGCGAGCTGCTGAGCGCGATCTGCACTGCGCTGGATGTCCCGTTGTCACAGCTGCTCGTCGAGTCCGGCGAGCAATTGGCACGCCGCGAGGGCACGGTCGCGCCGGCCAGCGCGGCGAATATCGATGTCAGCACGAAGGTCGTCATCCCGCCGGTTGTTGCTCTGGCCCTATCAGCCCGCGCCTAGCCGCACCGCAAGGGTGTGGCAATCGGCGTGGAACCGATAAATTGAGCTTCAGGACGAGTGCAGACACCTACACACGAAGGCGGAGCTAATCCATGGCCAATCCGTTCGTCAAAGCGTGGAAGTACGTCATGGCGCTGTTCAACGCGAAGATCGACGAGCGCGCCGACCCCAAAGTTCAGATCCAGCAGGCCATCGAGGAAGCGCAACGTCAGCACCAAGCGCTGACCCAGCAAGCCGCGCAGGTGATCGGCAATCAGCGCCAACTCGAGATGCGGCTCAACCGGCAGCTGGCCGACATCGAAAAGCTTCAGGTCAACGTGCGGCAGGCGCTGACACTCGCCGACCAGGCCACCGCGGCCGGAGACACCGCCAAGGCCACCGAGTACAACAATGCCGCGGAGGCTTTTGCGGCCCAGTTGGTGACCGCCGAGCAGAGCGTGGAAGACCTCAAGGGATTGCACGACCAGGCGCTTGGCGCGGCGGCGCAGGCCAAGAAGGCCGTCGAGCAAAACGCGATGGTGCTGCAGAAGAAGATCGCCGAGCGCACCAAGCTGCTCAGCCAGCTCGAGCAGGCCAAGATGCAGGAGCAGGTCAGCGCGTCGCTGCGGTCGATGAGCGAGATCGCCGCTCCGGGAACCACCCCGAGCCTTGACGAGGTGCGCGACAAGATCGAACGCCGCTACGCCAACGCGATGGGTGAGGCCGAGTTGGCGCAGAATTCCGTTCAGGGCCGCATGCTCGAGGTCGAGCAGGCCAGCGTGGAGATGGCCGGTCACTCGCGATTAGAGCAGATCCGCGCGTCGATGCGCGGCGAGGCGTTGCCGGCTGGAGGAGCGGCCGGCGACCGCGCGGCAACTCCGGGCACTACGGCAACCCCGGCCACTCCGGCCGCGGCCCCTGCCGAGAAGCCCATCGGCCAGCAGTAAACACGAGCGGAGCGAAATGACGGTGGAGTCCGGTCGCAGCGCCTCATGGCGGGCATTGCTGCTGCGTGGTCTCGACACGGCCGACGCGCTTTCCGACTTGGTGGCGCAGAAGATCAGCGCCGCCACCGATCCGCGGGAAAAGCTGCTGCGCCGACGCCGCCGTGCACTACGGTGGGGCCTGATATTCGCCGCTGGGTGCCTGTTCTGGGGTGTGGTGACGGCGGTCCTGGCGGCGTGGGGCTGGTTCGCGTTGCTGCTGGAGATCACCGGTGGGATCGCGGTCGGGCAGGCGATGATCGCGACGCTGCTGCTGATTCGCTACCGGTGGCTGCGAGCCGAACCACTGCCCACGCAGCGGCCGGCCATTGGCCGACGCCTGCCACCGCCGAGTTCGGCGGCACGATCGGCGATGTCGGCGCTGGGAGCCTCCGAACGGGGATTCTTCTCGTTACTCGGGGTTATCCAGCGAGGAAATATGTTGCCCGCCAACGAGATTCGTGATCTGACCGCAGCCGCGAACAAGAGCTCGGCCGCCATGGCGGCCACCGCCGCCGAGGTGGTGTCGATGGAGCGGGCGGCGCACGGCACCCCGCAGTCGCGGTCCTACCTGGCTCCCACCATCAACGCGTTTACCGCGCAGTTGAGCGCCGGTGTGCGTCAATACAACGAAATGGTTACCGCCGCAGCGCAGTTGGTCTCGTCGGCGAACGCAGATCGCGGCGTCGCGTTGGTGGCCTCACGGCAGCGCTATCGCGACGAGCTGGCCGGCGCGACCGATCGTCTGATCGGCTGGTCGCAGGCTTTCGACGAACTCGGCGGGTTGCCGCGCGTCCGTTAGATGTCGTGGCTGTCTGGGGTCGAGTCGGGCCTGGGGCCGTAGCGTTCGATGTAGGCCTGATCGATGTGCGCGTCGCGCTGGCGACGGCGTTCGTCGACCAGATCCGGGTCGAGGTTGTGCACCTGCAGCATGTGGCGGCGCCACACCTTGTTGAGCGCGTGCGAGAAATACACGAACGGGATGAGGATCGGCAGCGTCATGGTCAGGTGGACGTCCAGCGTCGTCGGGATCAGCCAGAACGGGGCAAGCACCAACACCGCGGGAATGGCGACGCGGATCATCATCCGTGCGGCGGCGCCCTTGCCGGCCAGGTCGTTGCGCACCCAGTCCCGCATCGAGTCGGGTAGCCGCCGCCCGCAGCAGTACCGGACATACTGGAGCGCGTTCGGCCGTGTGCTGTCACTCACTGGACTGTCCTGTCGACTCGCGGGCTCAGAACGACGCTTTGAGCGACGGCACCACTGTGCGGGTGTTCTCTAGAATCTGCTCGGTCATGATCATCAGCCTAACGGCGATTCGAGCCGCCGGGCGTTGTGGCAGGGTAGGGCGATGCGCGTTGCCGTGGTCGCCGGACCAGACCCCGGGCACTCGTTTCCGGCCATCGCGCTGTGTCGGCGTTTTTCGGCAGTCGGCGACACGCCGACCCTGCTCACCGGCACCGAATGGCTCGAAACCGCCCGCGCGGCCGGTGTCGAGGCCGTCGAACTGGCGGGGCTCGACCCCACCTCAGACGACGACGACCGGGACGCGGGCGCCAAGATCCATCAGCGCGCGGCGCGGATGGCGGTGCTGAATCTTCCGCAGCTCCGGGAGCTGGGGCCGGACCTCGTGGTGTCGGATGTCATCACCGCCTGCGGCGGGATGTCCGCCGAGCTGCTGGGGATTCCGTGGATCGAACTGAACCCGCATCCGCTGTACCTGCCGTCGAAGGGGCTGCCGCCGCTGGGTAGCGGGCTTGCGCCGGGCACCGGCATCAGGGGCCGGCTGCGGGACGCCGCGATGCGGGCGCTGACCGCGCGATCCTGGCGCGCCGGTATACGTCAGCGCGCGGAGGTCCGCGTCGGGATCGGTTTGCCCGCCACCGATCCCGGGCCGCTGCGGCGGCTGATCGCCACGCTGCCCGCCCTGGAGGTTCCCCGCCCGGACTGGCCGGCCGAAGCCGTGCTGGTAGGTCCGCTGCACTTCGAGCCGACCGAGCAACTGCTGCCGATCCCACCGGGCGCCGGCCCGGTGGTGGTGGTCGCGCCGTCGACGGCGTTGACCGGGACGCAGGGGATGGCCCAGACCGCGCTGGACTGCCTGGCGCCCGGAACCGGTTTGCCCGTCGGCGCACGGGTGGTGGTGTCGCGGCTGAACGGTCCTGATCTGACGGTGCCGCCGTGGGCGGTGGCCGGGCTGGGGCGCCAAGACGAACTGCTGGCGCAGGCCGACCTGGTGATCTGCGGCGGCGGGCACGGAATGGTGGCCAAGACACTGCTGGCCGGTGTGCCGCTGGTGGTGGTTCCCGGCGGCGGGGATCAGTGGGAGATCGCCAACCGGGTGGCGCGCCAGGGCAGTGGACGGCTGGTTCGGCCGTTGACCGCCGAGGCGTTGGTCGGCGCCGTCGACGCGGTGCTGTACGACGCCGAGCTACCGCGACGCCGCCCAACGCGCCTCGGCCAGCATCGCCGAGGTCGCCGATCCGGTACAGGTGTGCTACCAGGCACTGGCGCACGCTGGGTAGGTTAGGTGGCGTGCGGCTGACGGAGTTTCACGAACTGCTCACCTTGCGGTTCGGCGCCACCTACGGCGCCTCGGTGCTGGCCGATCACGTGCTGACCGGGTTCGACGGGCGCAGCGGGGCACAGGCGATCGAGGACGGTGTGGACCCGCGCGATGTGTGGCGGGCGCTGTGCGTCGACTTCGACGTCCCCCGCGAGCAGTGGTGAGGTTTGGCGTCGGTTGCTGAACTTTCTATACGGGTATTTCGTGCACGAAAAGGTACTCAATGATGTGCAACCGAATGCGGAGGCTGGCATGAATGCTGCGACTTATCGTTTTCGGGCGATCCTGGCGGCTGTGCTGGTAGTGGTGGGCCTCGCCGCGACGATGTTCCTCGTTCGATCTCCCATGATGCCGCCCGCGAGCGCGGCGAGCGCAATTCCGGCACCTGCGGTCGACGAACCGGCGACGGGGCGCCCCAACGCTGAGACCGCGGTCCTGGCCGGTGGCTGCTTCTGGGGTGTGCAGGGCGTTTACCAGCACGTCAAAGGGGTGAAGGCGGCCGAGTCCGGGTACGCGGGAGGCGACGCGGCGACAGCCAATTACGAGGCAGTCACCACCGAGACCACCGGGCACGCCGAGTCCGTGCGCATCACCTATGACCCGACTCAGGTTACCTACGGCCAGCTTTTGCAGATCTTTTTCGCCGTCGTGCATGATCCGACCGAACTCAACCGTCAGGGACCCGACGTGGGCCCTTCGTACCGTTCGGTGATCTTTGCTCAGAACGATACCCAACGGAAGATTGCGGATGCCTACATCGCCCAGCTGAACCAGGCGGGCGCGTTCCCCGCGCCGATCGTCACCAGCGTGTCATCGGCAGCCCCGTTCTTCCCCGCGGAGGCCTACCACCAGGACTTCTTCGATTTGAATCCGAACAATCCCTACATCGTCCAAAACGACTTGCCCAAGTTGGACGCGCTCAGGTCGACGTTCCCCAACCTATACCGCGCCTAGCCGGCGCTGCCGCTCGCCGCAACGGCACCACGGCGCGCCTACTTGCCATCGAACACATGTTCGTTAATGTGGTGGGTGTTCGACGGTCAGATGCTGGTCAGGCCACTTGTCAGACCCTGCCTCTAGCGTCGCGGCCAACTGACCGATACCGGTCGAGGAGAACACCGACTACACCGAGAGGTAGCACCATGACGCAAGCCCCTGACCGCGAGAAGGCCCTCGAACTGGCGATGGCCCAGATCGAGAAGAGTTATGGCAAAGGTTCGGTGATGCGCCTCGGCGACGAGGTGCGCCAGCCGATCTCGGTCATCCCGACCGGGTCGATCGCACTGGACGTTGCCCTGGGCATCGGTGGCCTGCCCCGTGGCCGCGTCGTGGAGATCTACGGCCCGGAGTCCTCGGGTAAGACCACCGTCGCACTGCACGCGGTGGCCAACGCCCAGGCCGCCGGCGGCATCGCGGCGTTCATCGACGCCGAGCACGCGCTGGACCCCGACTACGCCAATAAGCTTGGTGTGGACACCGATTCGCTGCTGGTCAGCCAGCCCGACACCGGCGAACAGGCGCTGGAGATCGCTGACATGCTGATCCGCTCCGGCGCGCTGGACATTCTGGTCATCGACTCGGTGGCCGCGCTGGTGCCGCGGGCAGAGATCGAAGGCGAGATGGGCGACAGCCATGTCGGACTGCAGGCCCGGCTGATGAGTCAGGCGCTGCGGAAAATGACCGGCGCGCTGAACAATTCGGGTACCACGGCGATCTTCATCAACCAGCTGCGTGAGAAGATCGGAGTGATGTTCGGGTGCATGAACTACTCCACCCGAGTGACGCTGGCCGACGGCACCACCGAAAAGATCGGCAAGATCGTCAACAACAAGATGGACGTCGAGGTGCTGTCCTACGACCCGGGCAGCGACCGGATCGTGCCCCGCAAGGTGGTGAACTGGTTCAACAACGGACCAGCCGAACAGTTCCTTCAATTCACCGTCGAGAAGTCCAGCGGCAACGGTAAGTCGCAGTTCGCCGCGACACCCAACCACCTCCTTCGCACACCCGCTGGCTGGACTGAAGCCGGTGACCTCAACACCGGAGATCGGGTGCTGGCCACCGAACCCCATCTGCTTAGCGACCAGCAGTTCCAGGTGGTGCTCGGTTCCCTGATGGGCGATGGCAACCTGTCGCCCAATCGACGTGATCGCAACGGTGTCCGGTTCAGACTGGGACACGGTGCCAAGCAGGTGGAGTACCTAGAGTGGAAGACCGCGTTAATGGGCAACATCCAGCACGCGGTGCGAGAGAACGCCCATGGTGCGAGCTTTGTCGACTTCACCCCGCTGGCAGAGCTCGCGGAGTTGCAGCGCGCGGTATATCTCGGGGACGGCAAGAAGTTCTTCTCCGAGGAGTATCTCAAAGCGTTGACGCCCTTAGCACTGGCGATCTGGTACATGGATGACGGCTCATTCTCCTTGCGTTCCAAGGGGTTACAGGTACGTACCGCGGGCGGTAGCGGCCGCATCGAGATCTGCGTCGAGGCTATGACTGAAGGCACGCGGGTGCGGTTGTGCGACTACCTACGCGACACTCATGGGTTGGATGTTCGTCTGCGCTCCGCTGGCTCGGCAGGCAAGGCGGTGCTGGTGTTCTCTACGGCGGCGACGGCGAAGTTCCAGGAACTGGTCGCGCCCTATATGGCGCCGTCCATGGAGTACAAGCTGTTGCCGCGGTTCCGTGGCCAAAGCAACGTTATGCCACAGTTTGTCGAGCCCACGCAGCGGCTGGTGCCGGCTCGGGTGCTTGATGTGCACGTCAAGCCGCATACCCGGTCAATGAACCGTTTCGACATCGAGGTCGAGGGCAACCACAATTACTTCGTCGACGGGGTAATGGCGCACAACTCGCCCGAAACAACAACGGGTGGAAAGGCTTTGAAGTTCTACGCCTCCATTCGACTGGACGTGCGGCGGATCGAGACGCTCAAGGACGGCACCGATGCGGTGGGTAACCGCACCCGGGTCAAGGTCGTCAAGAACAAGGTGTCGCCGCCGTTCAAGCAGGCCGAGTTCGACATCCTCTACGGCAAGGGCATCAGCAGGGAAGGCTCGCTGATCGACATGGGCGTGGACCAGGGCTTCATCCGCAAGTCCGGGTCCTGGTTCACCTACGAGGGTGAGCAGCTGGGTCAGGGCAAGGAGAACGCCCGCAACTTCTTGATGGAGAACGCCGAGGTGGCCAACGAGATCGAGAAGAAGATCAAGGAAAAGCTCGGCATTGGCGCGGTGGTGACCGATGGCTTGACCGATGACAGCGTCTTGCCCGCCCCCGTCGATTTCTGAGCCGTCTCGCGAGGAGCTGGCGCGGGCGTTATGCCTGCGCCTGCTCACCGCGCGAGCACGCACCCGCGCCGAGCTGGCCGGTCAGCTGGCCAAGCGCGGTTATCCCGACGACGTCAGCGCTCGGGTGCTGGACCGGCTGACTGACGTTGGGTTGGTGGACGACGCCGGCTTCGCCGAACAGTGGGTGCACTCGCGTCGGGCCAACGCCGGAAAAGGCAAGCGCGCGTTGGCCGCTGAGCTACACACCAAAGGGGTCGACAACGACGTGATCACCTCGGTGCTCGGCGGCATCAACCCTGCTGCCGAGCGCGCCCGCGCCGAGCAGCTGGTGCGGGCCAGGCTGCGGCGGGAGAACCTGGGCGACGCCGATGACGCTCGGGTGAGCCGTCGGCTGGTGGCAATGCTGGCCCGCCGCGGGTTCGGCCAAACGATGGCCTATGACGTGGTCAGTGTCGAGCTGGCCGCCGAACGGGAGCGCAGGCGCGTCTAGGCGCGCATCACCGAAACGCGGCCGCGTTCTGCTGTGCCCATCGATGCCGAAGTCTACGAATACGTCACCGCCGCGCTTGGCCGGGTCGGCGGTGTCGACTACATCGAGGTCTCAACTGGGTCAAGTCCCACGATGTGGTGTAAGTCGGCGTCACGATTCAACGTGAGTCGCTGTTGAATTCAACTCTGCCAGGTTAGCCGGTACCGGTGCAATGGGTTGTCCTGTTTGGTCGTCGCGTTTGTTAACCAGGTCCGGAGTGGGTTCGGAGAGGTAGCGATTGCCATGGACCTGCGACTTCCAGAGCGGCTAGACGAAGCGGTAGCGGAGGATCCGGGCCTTGCGGGCGCCCGTTTTGGTCTTGCCGGCGAGCCGGGTGGCGACCCGAATCCACCCCGGGAATAGGTCGACCTCGGAAGCGTGGGCCAGGCTTGCCTCTTCGACGAGCTTCAGCCGCGGGTTCCACGTCTCGGGGTGGTGCGCGTCTTTGAATCCGGCATATGCCGCGGAGTGCACCGACATCCTTAAACATCTTCTGCGGGGAGAGCTTGACCGCGACACGGCTTACCCAGCCGACGCCGCCGTAGTCGTTGAAAGCCAGCTCGCCGGAACGGAAGTGCTCGGTGATGCGGCGGAACAACGCGATGATCGTATCCTCGCTGAGGAAGGCCAGCAGGCCGTCGGCGATCAAAATGGTCGGGCGGTCGGCGGGGATCGTATCTGGCCAGTGTGGATCGGCCAGCGATGCTGCTACCGAGTGCGCGTGCGCGCTGGCCGGTAGCACCTGGTCGCGCAGAGCAATGACCGCAGGCAGATCGACGCTATACCAGTCAACCGTGGGCGGCGGGCCGGTCCGGTCCAACCCGTCGTTCAGACCGGCGCCCAGATCCACCACGACCGCGTCGGCATGCTCGGTGGTGAAGGCACGGACACGGTCGTCGAGCATTTTGGCGCGTAGCGCCGCCTGACAAACCACGCTGGTGAGCACGCCGAGCCTGGCGAAGTCATAGTCGATCTTGCCGACAACCTCGTCTGCCAGCGAGTCGCCCAAAATGGGCCGGGGCCAACGGCTATCGAGTGCCCGTGCGTACAGGGTGAGAAGGGCGGTCTGTTCAACCGGCGTTAGTTCGGTAACCCCAATCGGCACGGCTGCCAAGGTACTCCTCGATTGGGGTTGAACGGTCAGACCAAAATGTTCATTGCCGGGCGCGAATACCAGGGCCACACTGGGACCCGACACGCCGCTAGTTACACCACATCAGGGGACGCACCCCCAACTGTCTCGCGCACGATCAAGCATGCCCGGACCATCACCGACGAAACTTGGTTCGCCCGCTGAGCCGCCGCAGGCTGAGAGCCGCGACGGGTGGCGCAGGTCACGCGCTCGACGTCGCCGTACCATGGCCCCGTGACTTCGATGGCAGCGCCAGCCGCCGCTACCGCGGGCGACGGCCCATCCGCGGATATCACGCTGCCGTCGAACCATGGGCGGACCTATCAGGTCCGCACCTACGGATGTCAGATGAACGTCCATGATTCGGAGCGGCTGGCAGGCCTGTTGGAGGCGGCGGGCTACCAGCGCGCGCCCGACGGCGCCGACGCGGATGTGGTGGTCTTCAACACCTGTGCGGTGCGCGAGAACGCTGACAACAAGCTCTACGGCAACCTCAGCCACCTAGCTCCGCGTAAACGCAGCGACCCGGACATGCAGATCGCGGTGGGCGGCTGTCTGGCCCAGAAGGACAAAGACGCGGTGCTGCGCAAGGCGCCGTGGGTCGACGTCGTTTTCGGCACCCACAACATCGGATCGTTGCCTGCGCTGCTTGACCGGGCCCGTCACAACAAGGTTGCCCAGGTAGAAATCGCCGAGGCATTACAGGAGTTTCCGTCCGCGCTGCCCGCCGCTCGCGAATCTGCCTACGCCGCTTGGGTTTCCATCTCGGTCGGCTGCAATAACAGCTGCACCTTCTGCATCGTGCCGTCGTTGCGGGGCAAGGAGGTCGACCGCAGTCCGGCCGACATCCTGGCCGAGGTGCGGTCGCTGGTGCAGGCCGGCGTGCTGGAGGTCACCCTGCTTGGTCAGAACGTCAACGCGTACGGGGTCTCGTTCGCCGATTCGCGGTTACCGCGCAATCGTGGCGCCTTCGCCGAACTGCTGACCGAATGCGGACGTATCGACGGGCTGGAGCGGGTGCGGTTCACCTCGCCGCATCCGGCCGAGTTCACCGACGATGTCATCGACGCGATGGCGCAGACGCCGAACGTCTGCCCGGCCTTGCACATGCCGCTGCAATCGGGGTCGAACCGGGTGTTGCGGGCGATGCGGCGGTCTTACCGGGCCGAGCGTTTTCTCGGCATCGTAGACCGGGTGCGGGCGGCCATGCCGCACGCGGCCATCACCACCGACCTGATCGTCGGCTTCCCCGGTGAGACCGAGGAGGACTTCGCCGCGA
Source organism: uncultured Actinomycetota bacterium (assembly GCA_963751315.1). Lineage (GTDB taxonomy): Bacteria > Actinomycetota > Actinomycetes > Mycobacteriales > Mycobacteriaceae > Mycobacterium. Next base: position 195,074 of record CAVVUH010000018.1, read on the forward strand.
CGCTGGACGTCGTGCGGCGGGCCCGGTTCTCCGGCGCGTTCACCTTCCAGTACTCCAAGCGCCCCGGTACTCCCGCGGCCGAACTGGACGGTCAGCTGCCGAAAGCCGTCGTTCAGGAACGTTACGAGCGACTGGTCGCGCTCCAAGAGCAGATCGCGCTGGAAGAGAACCGCGACCAGATCGGACGCAGCGTTGAGTTGCTGGTGGCCACCGGGGAAGGCCGCAAGGACAGCCGCACCGCCCGGATGAGCGGGCGCGCGCGAGACGGTCGCCTGGTGCATTTCACGCCCGGCGGAGAGCAGGTGCGTCCGGGCGACATCGTCACGACGATCGTCACCGATGCCGCGCCGCATCACCTCATCGCCGACGGCGACGTCATCACCCATCGCCGCACCCGCGCCGGTGATGCTTACGACGGCGGGCAACGTCCCAGCGGTGTCGGGCTGGGCATGCCGGGCGTCGGGCAACCGGCCACGGCGGTGGAACCCGCGGGGTGCTCTCGATGAGCGAAAACGAGCCCAAGGACGGCGAGTTCGACGCTTTCCGGTCCGATATCGACGCGGCAGAGGAACGGATTGCCCGCGAAATTGAACCGGGCGCAAGGGCTTTGGTCGTTGCCATCCTGGTATTCGTGCTGATTGCGTCGTTCATCCTGCCGCATACCGGTCACGTGCGCGGATGGGATGTGCTGTTTTCCACCCATGGTTCCGCGGCGGCGGCGGTGGCGCTGCCGTCAAGGGTATTCGCCTGGCTGGCCCTGGTTTTCGGCGTCGGCTTCTCGATGTTGGCGTTGTTGACCCGGCGCTGGGCGTTGGCCTGGGTGGCTTTGGCGGGTTCGGCGGTGGCCAGCGCTGCCGGATTGCTGGCCGTTTGGTCGCGGCAGACCGTGGCCGCGGGTCATCCGGGCCCCGGTGCAGGTTTGGTGGTCGCCTGGATCGTCGTCATCCTGTTGACGTTTCACTGGGCACGGGTGGTGTGGTCGCGAACGATCGTGCAACTCGCCGCCGAGGAGCAGCGCCGTCGAGCCGCCGCGCACCGGCAGTCCCGCACGCTGCTGGAAACTCTCGACGACACCGAGCCGCCCCAGGCGCCCGAATAGCTGCGCCGAGCAGACGCAAAAGCCCCCGACACGCCGAGGCGTGAGGGGCTTTTGCGTCTGCTCGGCGCGTAGGGGGTTAGGGCTTGCGGGTCAGCGCATCAACGGCGGCGTCAGCCCATTGCCGCCACTGCTCGGCGTTGGCCTTGGCCTCCTCGGCTTCCTTGCTGCGCCCGGCCGCCTCGGCCTTCTGGGCCTGGCGTTCGAACTGCTCGGCACGCGCCTGGAACTGCTCGGCACGGGCCTGAGCCTGCGGGTCCGACCAGTCCGATTCGCCGGCGTCGCGCACCTTCTTTTCCACTGCGCGCAGCCGCCGCTCGAGCTCGGCCGACCGTTCCCGGGGCACCTTGCCGATCGCGTCCCACTTCTCAGCGATCGTCCGCAGCGCTGACCTCGCCGCCTCGTGATTGCTCGGGTCGAGCTGTTCCGCTTCGGCCAGCAGCGCTTCTTTGGCGGTGGCGTTCGCCTGCAATTCGGAGTCTCGGTCGGCGGTCGCGGCGTTCCGCGCCTTGAAAAAAGTGTCCTGGGCGGCCTTGAAGCGGCGCCACAGCGCGTCGTCGACATCGCGGGCCGCACGTCCCGCGGCCTTCCAGTCGGTGAGCAGCTTGCGGAACTCGGCGCTGGTCGCACCCCAATCCGTCGAATCGACGAGCTCCTCTGCCTGCACGCAGAGCTGCTCTTTGGCCTCGCGGGCACCCGCCCGCTCGCGGTCTAATTCCGCAAAATGGGATCCGCGTCGCCGGTTGAAGGTTTCCCGCGCAGCCGAGTAGCGCTTCCACAACGCGTCGTCGGTCTTGCGGTCCAAACCGCTGATCGTCTTCCATTCGTCGAGGATTGCGCGCAGCCGGTCGCCGGCAGCTTTCCACTGCGTCGCGGTGTTGGCCAGCTCCTCGGCCTCGACGGTCAGGGCCTCCTTGCGGGCCGTTTGGGCTGCCCGATGCTCGTCCCGACGGGAGCGATCGGCGGCGGCGACAGCGTCGGCATGCTCACCAATGCTGGCAAGCCGCGCGGCCAGCGCATCGACATCACCGAGAACATGTGCGGTCGGCAGCGTTTCGCTCAGCTCCACCGCGTGGGCTTTGATCTTGCGCGCGTCGCCCGTGCCCGAAGCCAGCCGCTCCTCCATCAGCGTGACCTCGGTGCTCAAGTCGTCGAATCGCCGACCGAAATGCGCGAACGCGGCTTCGACGTCGCCCGCCTGCCAGGATCCGATGACCCGTTCGCCGGCCGCGCCGATCAGCCATACCGTCCCGTCGGCGTCGACGCGTCCGAATCGGTGTGGATCGTTGGCCAGCGGCCCGGGGACTGGGTGGGGGTGGGGGCGGGGTGTTGGTTTGGGCACGGGTCGCGGTCCCGGCCGTGGTATGGGCCGGGGTTCGTTAGGGGACTCTTCAGGCGTCATGAGCTACCGTCACCTACCCTTCGCGCGGCGATTGGCCGCGCACCTGCCGCGCATTGCGGCGCCGTCAAATCTCGCGGGAGAAGCTACAGGCACTCCCGTCTGGATCTCACCAGTATTGAAGCAGCTTGTTGGGCGGTGCGTTCCCAGTTGGCGCTAGCCGTTGAAGTGCCCAGGTTTTGCGGCGCCGATTCGGGGCGTGGCGTTAGCCGCAAATACCCCTAGTTCGTGAAACAATTTAAGTCCGTCATGTGTAAATAGCGGCATTCCGGCCGGACCTGGACGAGGGGGTCTCCCATAGCGAAGGTCGATATCGCGGCGTTACTGGCGTTGGTCGCGGCGTTGATATCCGGCGTTGGGGATGTGATCCGTCAGCGGTCTGCGCAGGAAATCACCAACGAGCGGGTCGGCCACTTCGAGTTATTCCGCTTGTCGTTACGCGACATCCGCTGGTGGTGCGGCGGCCTGGCGGCGGCGGCCAGCTTCGGACTGCAAGCCATCGCGCTGGTGCTCGGGTCGGTGGTGCTGGTCCAGGCGCTGCAGGTGACGGCGCTGCTGTTCGCATTGCCGACCAATGCGCGTTTGACCCGTCACCCGGTGACCCGTTGGGAATGGCTGTGGGCGGTTTTGCTGGCCGCGGCGGTGGCGGTGTTCATTACCGTCGGCGATCCGGCGGCCGGCTACCAGCGCGGCTCTTTGAAGATCTGGATCGTCGTCGCCGTCGTGATGGCACCGGCACTGGTGTTATGTGTTGTGGGCGCACGGATCTGGTCAGGAGCGGTCGCCGCGGTGCTGCTGGCGCTGGTGTCGGCGTCGTCGTGGGCATTGTTCGCGGTGCTGACCAAGGGGGTCATGGAGGTGGTCCGCGACGGCCCGGGTGCATTGCTGCGAGCGCCCGAACTGTATGCCTGGATACTGGCGGCGCTGATCGGGACGGTATTTCAGCAGTCGGCGTTTCGTGCCAGCACGCTGACCGCCTCCCTGCCTGCGATGACCGTCGCCGAGCCGGTGGTGGCCTCGGTACTAGGTGTCACCGTGCTCGGCGAGACGTTGGACACGCCCGGTCCGCAGATGTTTGTGCTGGTGGCGGCGGTGGTCGCGGTGGTGGTCGCGACGACGGCGCTGGCCCGCGGCGAGGCGGCCACCATGACCGCTGACGGCGACGGCCGCACGGCGTTCCCCGACCGGAACCCAGAGCTGTTAGAGGTCCGTTAGCTGGCACTATCGGTGGCGACGAACGGCCAGGCGTAGCCGCAAGCAGCGACCCGGACCCCACGGCAACGTCGATGTCACCGACTCCGACTCCGACTACCGCAACAACTGGGCCCACCCAGCTTGTGCCTACGGCACTGCACGTCTCCAGCGCCATAGGGTATTCCTGGAAACGGGCGGTGAACGGGCGGTGCAAGTCGGGGCTTGCGGCCGGCCGTCGACGAGGAGATCGGGCATGTCGAACGCGGATTTCGCGGCGTTGATCGCGCTGTGCGCCGCGCTGGCGTCCGCGATCGGCGACGTGGTCCGCCAGCGGTCGGCGCAAGAGATCACCGATAAGCAGGTCGGCCACCTCGAGCTCTTCCGGTTGTCGGTGCGCGACAGGCGGTGGTGGCTGGGCGCCGCCGGCGCGGTCGCCAATTACAGCCTGCAGGCCGCTGCGCTGGCGCTGGGCTCGGTGATGCTGGTGACCGCGCTGCAGGTGACCTCGCTGCTCTTCGCACTGCCGATCTACGCGCGGCTGGCTCATCACCGAGTGACACGCTCGGAATGGATGTGGGCGGTACTGCTGGCCGCCGCATTGGCGGTCCTCGTCACCGTCGGCCACCCGGGTGGCGGCCACCCGCGGGGTTCGCTGGAGGCCTGGGTGGCGGTGGCCGCTGTGATGGGACCGATCTTGGTGTTGTGCGTGCTCGGCGCCCGTATCTGGTCGGGCGGTCCGGTGGCGCCGGTGCTGTTGGCGGTGGTGGCGGGCTCGTCGCTGGCGCTGTTCGCGGTGCTGACTAAGGGCGCTGTCGGGGCGGTTTCCGGCGGGTTCGGGGCCTTGCTGCGGGCGCCCGAGGGCTACTGTCTGATACCGGCGGCGCTGGCGGGGATGATTTTTCAGCAGTCGTCATTTCGCGCCGGTGCGCTGACCGCCTCGCTGCCCACGGTGACCGTGGCGAAGCCGGTGGTGGCGTCGCTGCTCGGGGTCCTGGTGCTCGACGAGACGTTCTACGCCGACGGTCCCGAGGTGTTTGTGCTGATCGCCGCCGCGGTCGTGGTGGTCGTCTCGACCATTGGCCTGGCTCGCGGTGAAGCGGCCAGCATCGCGGCCGGCGCCGGCCGCGATGTCATCGTCGTCGGGAACGCGCCGTCGTAACGTAGCTGCAGCGCGTTCGTCGCAGCTGATCGGCAGCTCTGGTGTTTGCGGCGACGCGCCGCGCCGACGTGCCGTTGCTCAGCTCAGTAGCGTGTGCATGGAACAGTTGGTCTATCAGGCAAATCAGCGGGGGAGGAGGTCGCCATGGCCGGCACAGACGTCGCCATACTGCTGGCGCTGGGCGCCGCGCTGGTATCGGCGATCGGCTCCGTCATCCGTCAGCGTTCCGCACACGAGATCGTCGACAAACCGGTCGGCGCGTGGGAGTTGTTCCGCTTGTCATTACGCGATACCCGCTGGTGGTTGGGCGCCGTCGCCGCGGTGGCCAATTACGCTCTGCAGGCCGCGGCGCTGAGCCTGGGGTCGGTGATGTTGGTGACCGCGCTGCAAGTGACGGTGCTGCTGTTCGCCTTGCCGATCAACGCGTGGATTACCCACCACCGGGTAACCGCGTGGGAATGGATCTGGGCGGCGTTGCTGGCCGTCGCGGTGGCGGTCATCATCGCGGTCGGCAATCCGACGTCGGACCAGCAGCGCGCCTCGCTGGAAACATGGGTGGCAGTGACCCTGGTGATGGGCCCGGCCTTGGTGTTGTGTGTGCTCGGCGCCCGAATCTGGTCTGGTGCCGTCGCCGCGGTGCTGCTGGCGGTGGTGGCGGGTTCGGCGCTGGCGCTGTTCGCGGTGCTGACCAAAGGTGCCGTCGAAGTCAGCCACGGCGGCTTGGCGGCGTTGTTGCGCGCCCCGGAACTGTATGCGTTGGTTGCTGTTGCGCTGGCCGGCATGGTGTTTCAACAGGCGTCTTTTCGCGCTGGCGGACTCACGGCTTCGTTGCCGACGATGACGTTGGCGAAACCGGTGGTGGGATGGATCCTAGGGATCACCGTGCTCTCCGAGGACTTGCGCGTCGACAACGAAAAGTTGTTTGTCCTGGTGGCAGCGATGATCGTGATGGTCGTGTCGACTGTGGCGCTGGCCAGGGGCGAGGCCGCCGGAATGGAGGCGTCCGGCAGACGGCGGCCGAAAGCCGCTGGGCAGCCGTTGGCGCCTTCGGAACGTTAGTTTGGTGACGTGTTGAGCACCATCGCGATCATTCCGTCTGCGCCGGTGCTGGTCCCCGAGCTCGCCGGGGCTGCGGCCGACGAGGTGGCTGAGCTGCGGGCGGCCATGGTGGCCGCCGTCGCCGCGCTGCCACCGCGCTGGGTGGTCGTCGGGGTGGGCTCAAACGACGCAGCGGACGTTGTCGTCGGCCCGGAAAGCGTTGGCACCTTTGCGGGTTTCGGCGCCGATCTGGTGGTGCGGCTCTCGCCGCAGGCAAGCGGCCGGCCGGTCGAGCTGCCGCTGTGCGCGTTGATCACCGGGTGGATGCGGGATCAGGCTCAGCCAGACGCTCGCGCCGAAGTCCGTGTCTACGCAGCGAACCACGATGGTGAAGCCGCGCTGGCGCTCGGCAGGCAACTGCGCAGCGAGATCGACCGATTGGCCGAGCCGACGGGCGTGGTGGTCGTCGCCGATGGCGCCAACACCTTGACCCCGGCCGCCCCGGGCGGCCACCACCCCAATGACGTGGCTGTTCAGCGTGCCCTGGACGACGCGCTGAGCTGCGGCGACGTGGCTGCGCTGACCCGGCTGCCCCGGCAAGTCGTGGGGCGGGTGGCCTTCCAGGTGCTCGCGGGTCTGGCCGAGCCGGTACCCCGGTCGGCCAAGGAGCTCTACCGCGCGGCGCCCTACGGTGTCGGGTACTTCGCCGGTGTCTGGCAGCTGTGAGGCCGCTGGCGATCGTCGGCCCGACGGGCACCGGTAAGTCACAGCTCTCGCTGCAGATTGCCGAGCGGCTCGGCGGTGCGGCCGGCGCGGAAATCGTGAATGCCGACGCGATGCAGTTCTACCGCGGCATGGACATCGGCACCGCGAAACTGCCTGTCGCGCAACGCCGCGGTATCCCGCATCACCAACTCGACGTCCTCGACGTCACCGAGACCGCGACCGTCGCCCGCTATCAGGACGCCGCCGCCGCCGACATTGAGGCGATCGCGTCCCGGGGGAGGGTGCCGGTGCTGGTGGGCGGCTCGATGCTCTACATCCAATCGCTGCTCGACGACTGGTCGTTCCCGACGACCGACGCGGCGGTGCGGGCGAAATGGGAGCGGCGGCTTGCCGAGGTCGGCGCAGACCGGTTGCACGCCGAACTGGCCGATCGCGATCCCGCGGCCGCGGCGTCGATCCTGCCGACCGACGGTCGGCGGATCGTGCGTGCGCTTGAGGTGGTGGAACTAACCGGTCAGCCGTTCGCCGCGTCGGCGCCTGTCATCGGCACACCGCGCTGGGACACCGTAATCATCGGATTAGATTGCGAGACTGAGCTTCTCGACCAGCGACTGGCCCGTCGGACCGAGGCGATGTTCGCTGCCGGTCTGGTCGACGAGGTGACCAGACTGCTCGGATGCGGGCTGCGTGACGGCGTCACCGCGTCACGCGCGTTGGGCTACGCGCAGGTGATCGCCGACCTCGACGCGGGCGGCAACGGCGACGGTGCGCGAGAACCGACGTTCATCGGCACCCGCCGCTATGTGCGGCGCCAGCGGTCGTGGTTTCGCCGCGACCACCGCATCCGTTGGCTGGATGCGAGCGCGTCCGACAATGCCGACGCCGCGCTGCGAGCCTGGCGGCACGTATCCTAAGCAGGTGATCCGCGCCGACGACGATGATGCCGGCGTAGCCGGGATCGAGGAGTGGTGCAGGTGATCTTCGCCAAAGGCCATGGCACCCAGAACGACTTCGTGTTGCTGCCGGATCTGGACGCCAAGCTGACGCTGACGCCCGCGGTGGTGGCCGCGTTGTGCGATCGGCGCCGTGGGCTCGGGGCGGACGGGGTGCTGCGGGTCACCACGGCGGGTGCCCTGCTGGCCGCCGGAGCGCTCGATCGCGTGCCGGACGGCGTCACCGCCGACGACTGGTACATGGACTACCGCAACGCCGACGGGTCGACGGCACAGATGTGTGGCAACGGCGCGCGGGTGTTCGCGCATTACCTGCGCGCCAGCGGTGTGGAATCCCGTAACGAGTTCGTCGTCGGATCGCTGGCCGGCCCCCGACCCGTCGTCCTGCATCACGTCGATGCGACCAACGCCGACGTCAGCGTCGACATGGGCAAGGTGAACACGTTGGGCGAGGGGCAGGCCGTCGTCGGTGGCCGCACCTTCAGCGGGTTGGCGGTCGATGTCGGCAACCCGCATTTGGCCTGTGTCGACCCAAAGTTGACCGTCGAAGCGCTGGCGGCACTCGACGTCGCCGCGCCGGTGACGTTCGATAAGGCTCAGTTCCCGGGTGGGGTCAACGTCGAGGTTCTCACCGCCCCGGCCGACGGCGCGGTCAGCATGCGAGTGCACGAGCGTGGTGTTGGGGAAACCCGCTCCTGTGGCACCGGAACCGTCGCCGCCGCTGCTGCCGGGCTGTCGCACGCGGGAACGGCCAGCGGCGTTCTTACCGTGCGGGTTCCGGGCGGTGACGTCGTCGTCACCATCACCGAGGCCACCAGCTACCTGCGGGGCCCGTCGGTCTTGGTGGCCCGAGGCGAACTCAGCGAGGAATGGTGGCAGGCAGCTCAACGTTAATTCGGATGCGCGTCGCAGCTTTCGCGTGCACGATGTAATTGCCTATGACATTTCCGGAATTTCCCGATCAGGACACCCCCAGCACGGGCGAACTTGCGCTCGACGACCGCGCTGCGCTGCGCCGTGTCGCCGGGTTATCCACCGAACTTGCCGACATCTCGGAGGTTGAGTACCGGCAGCTGCGCCTTGAGCGGGTTGTGCTGGTCGGCGTGTGGACCGACGGCAGCGTCGCCGACGCCGATGCCAGCCTCGCCGAGTTGGCCGCGCTCGCCGAGACCGCCGGTTCTGAGGTGCTCGAAGGGATGGTCCAGCGCCGCAGCAAGCCGGATGCCTCGACCTACATCGGTTCGGGCAAGGCGCAGGAGCTGCGTGAGGTGGTGCTGGCGACCGGTGCCGACACCGTGATCTGCGACGGCGAACTGTCCCCGGCGCAGCTGACTGCGCTGGAGAAGGCCGTCAAGGTCAAGGTCATCGACCGCACCGCGCTGATCCTGGATATCTTCGCCCAGCACGCCACCAGCCGGGAAGGCAAGGCGCAGGTGACGCTGGCGCAGATGGAGTACATGCTGCCGCGGTTGCGTGGTTGGGGTGAGTCCATGTCGCGGCAGGCCGGTGGTCGCGCCGGCGGCAGCGGCGGCGGGGTGGGTTTGCGCGGTCCCGGTGAGACCAAGATCGAGACCGATCGACGCCGCATCCGCGAGCGAATGTCGAAGCTGCGCCGCGACATCAAGGACATGAAGCAGGTCCGCGACACTCAGCGCAGCCGACGGCTAGACAGCGACCTGCCATCCATCGCGATCGTCGGCTACACCAACGCCGGCAAGTCCAGTCTGCTCAACGCGTTGACCGGCGCCGGCGTGCTGGTGCAGGACGCCCTGTTCGCGACCCTGGAGCCCACTACTCGCCGTGGACAATTCGACGACGGACGCGTGTTCGTGGTCAGTGACACCGTGGGTTTCGTGCGGCACCTGCCCACGCAGCTGGTCGAGGCGTTCCGCTCGACGCTGGAAGAGGTCGTCGACGCCGATCTGCTGGTGCACGTCGTCGATGGCTCCGACGTCAACCCGCTGGCTCAGATCAGTGCGGTGCGCCAGGTGATCTCCGAAGTCGTCACCGACCATCACGGCGATCCGGCGCCGGAGCTGCTGGTGGTCAACAAGGTTGACGCCGCAGGCGATTTGGCGCTGGCCAAGTTGCGCCGTGCGCTGCCGGGCGCGGTGTTCGTCTCGGCGCGCACCGGGGAGGGCGTCGATGCGCTGCGCCGCCGGATGGCCGAGTTGGCGGCGCCGACCGATACTGCGATCGACGTCGTAATCCCGTATGACCGCGGTGATTTGGTGTCGCGTGTCCATACCGACGGCCGGGTTCAGCAGACCGAGCACATCAGCGACGGCACCCGGATCAAGGCACGGGTACCGGTGGCGCTGGCCGCCAGCCTGCGCCAGTTCTCGGCGACCTGAGACTGCCGCTTCTGCTTTGGCGTTTAGAGGAGACCGGCCAAGTTTGTGGGCAGATCGGACAGCCAACCTGAGAAGTCCGCTGACGCGCTGGCAAACGCTGCGCTAGCGGGCGTGAGCAGATCCGTGTCGAAGTCCGCACCCGGAGTATGGGTGAAGTCAGTCAAGTGTTCAATGACGCGCCGAAGTTCATCCGCCACCTGCAGAACTCGCCGACCATGCAGAAGAGCATCCAGCGTGGCATCGAGATCGGCATCGATGTGCTCGTCGACAGCACGGCCGAACTAGCGGCCGAGATTACCGCAGGCCGTCCGGTAACCCGCGACGGCGCGCCCACCGCGCATCGGGCATCTGGTCGGCAGCGGCTGCGGGCCACACCCGCCGAAGACGTCTACGACGTGGCCGACTAATCGCGCCGGCCGGAATTTTCAGCTAATTAACCGGAATTTTCAGCTAGTTAAGTGGATGCTGAGTAAACATTTTCATTGGCCATTAACTAAACGCTGGGGGACGGCGGCTCGGCCGCCGGTGAGCGGCTCGCCGATCCGAAGGCTCCGCGAAGTACGCACGCGACTTAAGATTTTCATAAGCACAAAGGCTTATCGCAACAAAGTTGTCTGTTAGGCTCCGCTCAGGTTTTCAGCAGGGGTGCGGGGACCTCTGGCGGCACGCCCGGTTCGCCAGCGGAGATCATGAAAGGCATAACTATGAGCATGCGCAAAATCGCTGTGGTCGGCGGCTTCGCGGTCGGGGCGGCTGTGGCGTTCGCACCGCTTGCGGCCGCGGACCCCACCGACATCACGTCAACTGTCGACAGTGAGATTACGTCGCTGAACTCCCTCTTCACCGCCGACGCCGACCTCGCGGGTGTCCCCAGCGGCGACATCGAAGGGGGGACGACGGCTGGCACGTTCGAAACCATCCTGTCACAGGACGTATCGGCCGTCGAGGGTACCGGCGCCACGCTCGGCACCACGCCGTTCGACGAGCTGGTGTACGGATTCAACCCGGCCAATGTGACCACTGACCCGGGCTCCTTCGACGTTTTCAACGGCGCATTGGGCGAATTCGACGACGCCGCCAACGTAGGGCTGTACGCGCTGGAGAACGGCGGTGCCGCTATCCCCACAGCCGACGCCTCCGACAACCTGATCCTCACGGGGGCTAGCACTGCGTTGCGGTACCCATGACGCCCGCCCACAGCCACCGTGCACTTGGGGTGCGCGCTCGGCGCCGCGGTCACGGTCGGTTCCGGCTAACTCAGCCGGACCAAAACGACAGACGATCACGTTTTCAGCTAAGCCTTCCGGTAATTAGCTGGAGTTTCGCCCGGCCGGACTTATTCGGCCACGTCGTAGACGTCTTCGGCGGGTGCGGCCAGCAGCCGCTGCGCCAGCTGGGCCTTGAGCTGGTCGAGGTTAGCCTCTTCGGCCTGATCGCGGTCGGATTTGCCGGCCAGATCGATGAATTCGGCGGTGACGAAGCCCTTCCGCAACAGCAGCGTCGCCGCGCGGCCGGCGACGATGACCTGGAAGACGAAGCTTTGCAGCACCCGCCCGCGGTCGGGCCGGGCCAGGGCGGGATCGACCGTGTAGCGGCCGTCGGTGAAAGCTCGGGTAACGGCTTCAAAGCCGTCACGGGCCCCGGGCCCCGCGAAGGCGGTCCGGATGACGATCGAGCGCCGTTGCGGCGGTTGGTTCGGGGATAACGCCGCGAATGCCCGCTGCATCACTTTGAACGCATTGGCCACACCCGCCGGCGAGTACGGCCCGGCATAGCAGAGCATGTCTGTGTAGGAGAACTCGAGCAGCTGCCCGCGTTCCTCCACCAGGATCGTCTCGTCCACCTCGCTGACTGTAAGCCCGGGTGGGCACGCGGACCGCCCAACCATCCGGTTGGTATATCTTGGGCGGCAGAGTTCCCACCCCCGCCGGAGGTCATCCATGGGTAGCGCCGTCAAGTATCAGCGCACGCTGTTCGAACCCGAGCATGAATTGTTCCGTGAGTCCTACCGGGCGTTCCTGGACCGTCACGTCGCGCCCTACCACGACGAATGGGAGAAGGCGAAGATCGTCGACCGCGGGGTGTGGTTGGAGGCCGGTAAACAGGGCTTCCTGGGCATGGCGGTCCCCGAGGAGTACGGCGGCGGTGGTGACCCCGACTTCCGCTTCAACACGATCATCGTCGAGGAGACCACCGCCGGCCGCTACAGCGGCATCGGGTTTGGTCTGCACAACGACGTCGTCGCGCCCTATCTGCTGCGACTGGCCAACGAGGAGCAGAAGCAGCGCTGGCTGCCCAAGTTCTGCACCGGCGAGCTGATCACCGCGATCGCGATGACCGAGCCGGGCACCGGCAGCGACTTGCAGGGCATCAAGACCCGCGCGGTCAAGCAGGGTGACCATTACGTGCTCAACGGGTCGAAGACGTTCATCACCAACGGCATCAACTCCGACCTGGTGATCGTGGTGGCCCAGACTGATCCGGACGAAGGCGCGCAAGGCTTTTCCCTTCTCGTCGTTGAACGCGGCATGGAGGGGTTCGAGCGCGGCCGGCACCTGGACAAGATCGGCTTGGACGCTCAGGACACCGCTGAGCTGTCGTTCACCGACGTCAAAGTCCCCGCGGAGAATCTGCTCGGTGAAGAGGGCCTGGGCTTCATCTACCTGATGCAAAACCTGCCGCAGGAGCGGATTTCGATTGCCATCATGGCGGCCACCGCCATGGAGACGGTGCTGGAGCAGACCCTGCAATACACGAAGGAGCGCAAGGCGTTTGGCAGGCCGGTCGGGAGTTTTCAGAACAGCCGATTTTTACTCGCCGAATTGGCCACCGAGGCCACCGTGGTCCGCATGATGGTCGACGAGTTCATCCGGCTGCACCTCGATGAAAAGCTGTCCGCCGAGCAGGCCGCGATGGCCAAGTGGTACTCCACCGAGAAGCAGGTGCACCTGGTCGATCGCTGCCTGCAGTTGCACGGTGGCTATGGCTACATGCGCGAATACCCGATCGCGCGGGCCTACCTCGATGCGCGGGTGCAGACGATCTACGGCGGCACCACCGAGATCATGAAGGAAATCATCGGCCGCAGCCTCGGCGTCTAGCGCGACGAGGATGCGGACCGGGACCCGGGCGCAGGTGCGTCGTGCGCGCGGTGGGCTTGTCCCAGTAACTTCATCAGCTCTTGCTTGCGCCGGATTCTCCTACGGTATTTCGTTGGGAGCGCAGTGATTTCGCCTTCTTCGGCGAGCATCTGGGTGAACAGCTTCTCCCGTTCGACCGGGTCGGCCGCGTCGGCCTGATCGAGGTACTCGGTCGCATGCCGACGGGCCCGGGCGACCGCGTTCTGCGCACGTCCCCGCGGCGACAGCAACGACGCCACCGTCGTGACGAACAGGATGACGATGATCACCGTCAGCGACATCGTTGTGCTCACTTCGGCGACCGAGACCGGGTTGCCGCCGTTGATGAAGGGAATGTTGTTGTCGTGCAAGGCCTGCAGCAACAGGTTTACGCCGATGAACGCCAAAATCGCCGCCAGGCCGTAGGACAGGTACACCAGCCGGTCGAGCAGACCGTCGATCAGGAAATACAGCTGGCGCAAGCCCAACAGTGACAACGCGGTGGCCGAGAACACAAGGTAGACATTCTGAGACAGCCCGAACAGTGCCGGGATCGAGTCGAAGGCGAACAACAGGTCAGCCGCGCCGACTGCGATCATCACCACGAGCATCGGCGTCATCACCCGGCGGCCGTGCTCGACGGTGAACATCCGGTCGCCGTCATAGTTGTCCGAGGTGCGCAACAACCGCCTGGCAATGCGGGTGATCACCGTATCCGCGCCGGGGCCTTCGGATTCCGAGCGTTTGGCAAGATTGCCGGCCATAATCAGCAACACGATCCCGAATAGGTAGAACGCCCAATCGAAGATTGTGATCAGCGCGGCCCCGATAAAAATGAATCCGGTGCGCGCGACCAGCGCCAAGACAATGCCGAACAACAGCACTTTCTGCTGGGCGATCCGCGGTACGGCGAAGCTGCCAACGATGTACAGAATGACAAACAGGTTGTCGATCGAAAGGGCCTCATTGCTCACATAACAGGCGAAGTATTCGACGCCCATGGATATCCCGCCAAAAGCCCAGACGCCGACGCCGAACATGATCGCAATTCCGACGTAGACGGCCGACCACACCGCTGCTTCGCGCAACGTCGGGGTGTGTGTGCGGCGGATGTTGACGAGGTAGTCGAGCAGCACGAGCGCGACGATCACCGCGATGATCACGAACCAGACCGGTCCGGAAACACCCATGCCTGCTCCGATTTGTTGTGTCCCGTCCCCACGGCGTTTACCCGCAGTATCCGGCACCGTAACGCAAAATCGCACGGGCAGGGTGCGACAACAACCAGCCTTGTGGACATCAATTCAGCATCGACGGGATATCCATTCCGTAGGGTCTTCGTATGACTTCCCATGCGTCGTTGGCCGCAGCAGAGTTGTACACGCCCGCCGCGCGGTCGAAACTGGCCACAGGCTGCGCGTTGGGCAGCCGCCGGGAGGTGTGATGGCAGGGCAGCAAGGTCGACCGGGCATCGTCATGGGGCGCGCGGTGCTTGGTTTGGTGGCACTGGCGACAGCTTTGGGAGTGTGCACGGCATTATTGGCACCCGTCGCAGCGGCATCCCCGCTGGGCGAGGCCGACGACGCGATGACCGCGGCGTGGAAGGACGCCGGCGGCGACAATTCGGATCTCGGCGCCAAACAGGGCGAGGCGTACGCCGCCGGCGCAGGATTCGCCCAGGACTTCGTGCACGGCAAAATGTTCTTCACCCCGGCTACCGGCCCCAGGTCGATGATGGGCGCCATCCTGGAAAAGTACGAGACCCTCGGCGGCCCGGCGGCCAGCGACCTGGGCTTTCCCACCATGAACGAAGCACGCGGGCTGGCAGGCCCCGACAGCCGGGTCAGCACCTTCTCGGCCAGCGACAAGCCGCTGATCTACTGGACCGCCGACCACGGCGCGTTCGTCGTGCGCGGGGCGATCAACGCCGCGTGGGACAAACTGGGCAGCTCCGGTGGCGCTCTCGGCGTCCCGGTCAGCGACGAAACCTACGACGGCGAAGTCGCCACCCAGGCCTTCAGCGGCGGCAAGGTGTCATGGAACAGGCTGACCAAAGCGTTCACCACCGTTCCGCCCAATCTGGCGAGCCAGCTCACCGATCTGCAGGCACCCATCGATCCGACCGCGGCCATCAACATGGCGTGGCGCGCATCAGGCGGCCCCTCGGGCCCGTTGGGTGCCAAACAAGGCGATCAGTATCCGGTGGGTAGTGACGGGCTGGCCCAAAACTTCGCCGGCGGCAAGGTCTTCTTCAGCCCGGCCACCGGCGCCAACGCCGTCGAGAGTGACATTCTGGCGAAATACGAGTCGCTGGGCGGCCCGGGCGGCAGCACGCTCGGCTTCCCGATCGCCAATGAGGCCGACGGCGGTCTCAAGCCGGCCAGCCGGGTGAGCGCGTTTGCCGCCAACGACAATCCGGTGATCTTCTGGACGCCCGACCACGGCGCGTTTGTGGTTCGCGGCGCCATCAAGGCCGCGTGGGACAAACTCCTCGGACCGACCGGCAAACTGCGTGCACCGGTCGGCGATCAGACGACGAATAAGGACGTGATCACGCAGAAGTTCGCCGGTGGCCAAATCGCCTGGAATCAAGCGAAGAACACGTTCAGCACCCAACCAGCGAACTTGGCGTCGGCATTGTCCGGCCTGCAGGTGCCCGGGCAGAAGATGCCGGCCGGTTCGGCGTCGACCCCCGGCAGGGGGAGCCTGCTGAACTGGCATCGGTTGTGGTTGCCAGTCGGCGTCGCCGCGGCGCTGCTGCTGCTGGTTGGGATAGCCTTGCTGGTGGCCGCGAGAGGGCGCCCACGCCGCGCCGCCTGGCCTAAGACCGAAGCCGCCGGACCTGGCGGTGGTGACGACACCGGCTATGAGGCCGTCACTGAGTCTGTTTCACGGTGGTCACCGAATGCCGACGGCGATCTCGAGTCGTCGACCTTGTCTGACGGCTACCGGGCGCCGCGTCCGCGGACCGTGCGGCTGCCCAGTCAGCCGGCCGGCGACTGGATGTCACCAGGGCGTGCCGATTTGGTCCACGAGCCGCTGGTCAACCAAATTGGAGATTCTGCCGAGTTTTCCGACTTGGACGAAGGCTTGGTCGAGCACCTCGACGAGCACCTCGACGAAGACTTGGTCGAGCACCTCGACGAACACCTTGATGAGCACCTCGACGAACACTTGGTCGAGCACCTCGACGAACACTTTGACGAGCCCTTTGACGAGGATCCCGACGCGGTGGACACAGCTCCGACGCGGATCCCAACACCGGGCGAAGTGCGAAGCGGGCGACATGCCGCCGCGGACGCCGAAGCCGAGACCACTCATTTCGCTGCGGCTACGCCAATTGCGCCCGGTCAGTTGGCGATTCACCTTCCGATGGACGATCCGTACCAGGTCCCCGACGGATACCCCGTTAAGGCCAATGCCAGCTTCGGCGTCTACTACATGCCCGACAGCGAACTATATGAGGACACACTCGCCGAAATCTGGTTCGCCACCGAAGAAATCGCGCAAGCGAACGGGTTCACCAAGGCCGATTAGCCGACTGGGCCGCAGCGGTTAGATCTTGCGGATCACCGTGACGACCTTGCCGAGCACGGCGGCGTCGTTGCCCGGGATGGGGTCGAACGCCGGGTTGTGCGGCATCAGCCAAACCTGGCCACTGGTGCGCTTGAAGGTCTTGACGGTGGCCTCCCCGTCGATCATCGCCGCCACGATGTCGCCGTTGTCGGCCACGTTCTGCTGGCGGACCACGACCCAGTCGCCGTCGCAAATCGCGGCGTCGACCATCGAGTCACCGACCACCCTGAGCAAAAACAGCGCACCCTCGCCGACGAGTTCGCGCGGCAGCGGAAAGACGTCCTCGACGGCTTCCTCGGCGAGGATCGGGCCGCCCGCCGCGATGCGGCCCAAAACGGGAACGAAGGTGGGCTCGGGCAGCGCGTCCGAGCCCGAAACATCGGTGAGGACCGTCGGCCTGGCGATGTCGTCGGCGCCGCGAACATCAACAGCGCGTGGGCGGTTCGGGTCACGCCGGAGATAGCCCTTGCGCTCGAGTGTGCGCAATTGGTGAGCCACCGAGGACGTCGACGTCAGACCTACCGCATCGCCGATTTCCCGGATGCTCGGCGGATATCCGCGGCTGGTGACCGAAGCGCGAATGACGTCGAGAATCGTGCGCTGGCGCTCTGTGAGCCCTGAATCCGCAGATCGCGCACCGCGATCAGGTTCGCCGCCCGGGGTATCGCTATCGCTCATATGGACGAATGTAGCCGCATTGAGCTTCGATATCAAACATGTGTTCGAGGTGTGTCGCGGTGTCGCCCCTGGCTGCGGCGGCGAAAGTTGTCGGTGCGGTGTCCTATCGTCTGCTGCGTGTGCAACAGTTCGATCACATGTTCGGAAATCGAACACACTATCGATTATGCTTCGAACAAGTGATCGAGTACGAGCCGACTGGAGGAGACGCACATGATGCCCATCGAAACGATTTCGCCGAACGCGCCGATCCGTTGCCGGCCGGTCCAGGTGCGTCCGGCAGGCCGCCGTGGCCGGCCCGGAACCCGAGGTCCACAGCCGTCGAGGCCGGTCGCTGCGCCCCCGCGTTACCGGGGCACCGGAGTGCTGATGTCGACGGCGCCACATCGGCCACGTCCGATTACCCCCGCGACCACGGTGGCGCTGGCCCTGCTCGCGGCGCTGATCACCGTGTGGCTGGGGCTGGTGGCCCACTTCGGTGACGCGCTGCGTGGCGGACCTGAGCAGACGGCCGGACAGATGCCCGACCGGCTCGCCGTGGTGCGGGTCGAGCCCGGGGAGACGCTCCAGCACTTGGCCGCCAGGGTGGCACCCGATGCGCCGACCGGTCAGGTCACCGCACGCATCCGCGAACTCAACGATCTTGACTCCGCGGCGGTGACAGCCGGCCAGACGCTCATCGCGCCGGTGGGCTGACGGCTCCACCGTGCATCGCCGAAATCCGGACAGCCCAATGGTCGTCGGCGCACACCAGGCACGGCCTCCGATGACGCTAGGCCTGCGGGCGAGTGCGCAGGTACGCTCGGGTTGGTCTCAGACATCCCGTTGTTGGCGCGGCGAAGGAGCGGTCATGCACTGTCCGTTCTGCCGCAATCCTGATTCCCGGGTGGTCGACTCACGGGAGACCGACGAGGGTCAGGCCATCCGGCGCCGCAGGTCATGCCCGGAGTGCGGGCGGCGATTCACCACCGTGGAGACCGCGGTGCTGGCGGTCGTCAAGCGCAGCGGCGTCACCGAACCCTTTAGCCGCGAGAAGGTGATCAGCGGTGTGCGTCGGGCCTGCCAGGGCCGCCAAGTCGACGACGACGCGCTGAACCTGCTGGCCCAGCAGGTCGAAGACACCGTGCGGGCCAGCGGGTCACCGGAAGTGCCCAGCCATGAGGTCGGGCTTGCGATCCTCGGTCCGCTGCGAGAACTCGACGAGGTGGCCTATCTGCGATTCGCCTCGGTGTACCGGTCCTTTTCGTCTGCAGACGATTTCGAGCGCGAGATCCAGGCGCTGCGCGCCCACCGCAAGGTGTCCGCTCCCGGTTGATCGGTCCGTCAACAGTCTCGAGAAAACCTTCCGTAGGTAGTGTCGGGGCATGACCCGAGTTCTGCGAACCCAGGTCTGTGTCGTCGGCGGTGGTCCCGCGGGCCTGGTTCATGCTCTTTTGCTGGCCCGCGCCGGGATCCAGGTTGTTGTCTTGGAAAAGCACAATGACTTCCTGCGCGACTTCCGCGGCGACACCGTGCATCCGACCACGCTGCGGATCATGGACGAACTGGGGTTGATCGATGAGTTCTTGCGTCTACCGCACACCAAGATCACCCGCGTTGCCTTCGACACCGACGGCCAAATTCGCACTTTCGGCAACTTCAGCGCGCTTAAACGGCTTGGCTTCAAACAGCCTTACATCGCGTTGATGCCGCAATGGGACTTCCTGGACTTTCTCGCTGAAAAAGCTTCTGCCTACCCGGAATTCACCTTGATCCGCAACGCAGAAGTCAAGGATCTGCTCGTCGAGGGCGACCGAATCGTCGGGGTGCGTACGCCGGAACTGGAGGTCCGTGCCGACCTGGTGGTAGCTGCAGACGGCCGCAAGTCCGCGGTGCGGGCTGGGGCGGGTCTCGACCTCGCTGCCGCCCACTCTCCGATGGATGTCTTGTGGTTTCGGCTCAGATGGTGTCCGGGCGATCCTGAAGAGCTCTTCGCGGTCATCCGTAAAGGCCTGGTGATGGCCATGATCTACCGCGGTGACTACTGGCAGATCGCGTACCCGGTGCCGAAGGGGGCCAACCCCCGTGAGGGCTCACTTGAAGAGTTCAAAGAGCGCCTGGTCTCAGTGCGACCGCAGTTGCGTGACCGCGTCAACGACCTGCGCTCCTGGGATGACACCAGCCATCTCGACGTGCGGGTAGACCGGCTGAAGACTTGGTGGCGTACCGGCCTGCTGTGCATTGGCGATGCCGCGCATGCCATGTCACCGGTGGGTGGGGTCGGCATCAATCTCGCGGTTGCCGATGCGGTGGCCGCAGCAAACATCCTGTGTGCCCCGCTGCGCGACGGCCGGCTGACAGATGCCGACCTCGCCAAGGTGCAGCGCCGGCGCGAGCTACCCGCCCGGATCATCCAGGCCGGTCAGGTATTCATCCAGAACAAGGTGATAGAACCATATTTGACCGGTGACCTGACCCCGATCCATATCCCGAAGCTCGTCGGCCGTGGTCCGTTACAGTTCATTCCGCCGATCGTCGTCGGACGGGGCTTCCGCCCGGAGCATGTACGCACACCGGACGTACACACCGCCTAGCCGCTGGCTAGTCATCCCAGGTTTCTAAGTTGTCAAGCAGCGGCCGTGCGGTGGGCCCAGGCGGTGTGTTCGTCGTAGCGGGTGTGGTGGCGTAGGCAGCCGTGGAGGATGCCGACGAGGCGGTTGCCTAGGGCCCGTAGGGCTTGGTGGTGGCTTTGTTTGGTGGCGCGGCGCTGGTCGTAGAAGGTTCGGGTGCCGGGGCTGCACGACAGGGCGCAGAAGGCCCATTGGTCGATGGCGTCATAGAGGCGGTTGTTGCGCAGGTGGCGGGCCAGCACAGCGCGCTTTTTGCCCGACGCGATGGTCAATGGTGAGGTTCCGGCGTAGTTTTTGCGAGACTTGGGATCGGTGTATCTGTTCGGGTCGTCCCCGAACTCGCCGAGCACCCGGGCGCCGAGGATGACACCGAGTCCTGGCAGGGAGAGGTAGATGTCGGCGTCCGGGTGTGTCTCAAAATGCTCGGCCAATTTGGTTTCGAGTTCTGTGATTTGGCGGTTGAGCTCGGTGATGATGCCCACGGTGGCGCGGGTGGTGGCGGCGAATGCTGCGGTGACCTGAGGTGGGGCGGTCAGCTGTTCGGACCGTAGTGCGGCTCGAATTTGTCGGGCACGGTCGGCGATATTGCGTTGGCGCCCGCCGCGTTTGAGCGCGGACTGCAGCATCGGCAGGCTCGGCCGGGCGGCTTGCTGGGGGGTGGGGGCGCGATCTAACACGCCTAAGGCGTCGCCGTGGGCGAGGTCCTCGAGGGCTTCCAGCGCGGCCGGGTAGTACTCGCGCAACGCACTGCGCAGCGTGTTGGTCTGCCGGGTACGCGCCCAGATCAGACTCTGGTGGGTGCGGGCCAGGACTTTGATCGCCTCGGCGTTAGCGCTGTCGCCAGCGATCCGGCGATGGTTGTGTCGGTCGGTGCGCACCAGATCGGCCAGCAGTTTGGCATCGCTGGCATCGGATTTGGCGCCCGAGACGTGGTGACGGTCGCGGTAGCGGGCCACCGCCATCGGATTGACCGCAAACACCTGATAGCCCGCCGCGCTCAGCGCCGCCACCCACAAGCCACGGTCGGTTTCAATGCCGATCGCCGCCTGGTCGGGTTCGTCGGCATGCTCGGCGATCAACTCGTGCAGCTGCCGGATACCAGCCAACCCTTCAGGCAGCCGGCGCGCCGCCAAACGGTTCCCGGCCTCATCCATCACATAAAGGTCGTGATGGTCCTCGGCCCAGTCATCCCCGACGAAAATCACCCATTCCCTCCTCGGTTTCCGACACAACTGGTTGAGCCTCCGCGGACACCCGGCGGCGGCCTAATGGATCAGTGCTCGACCGGCACGACATCCCATAAGCGCTACAGGTGACCCCACCAACCGGCCGGGGCACAATCTAGCCCTAGGAATCGACACTCGCTCCAGGCTGACAAAGTGCTCACCGGTCGGCGGCTCGGCGATCAGCGTCCCCTGAGACGAGCGGCAACCCAATCAACGGCACGCCGATCAATTCCCATTAGGCTGACGGGATGGCGGCTGACCTGCACCCCGACCTGCAAGCGCTCGCTCCGCTGCTCGGTGTATGGGAGGGTCGTGGTTCGGGGAAATACCCGACAGTCGAGCCCTTCGACTACGTCGAGGAAGTCGTGTTTTCCCATGTGGGCAAGCCGTTTTTGGTCTATGGGCAAAAAACGAGGGCGGCAACCGACGGAAAGCCGCTGCATGCCGAGACGGGATATCTTCGCGCACCGCAACCCGGTCGCGTCGAGATGGTGCTGGCACACCCAAGCGGCATCACCGAAATCGAGGTGGGCACATACACTGCCGACGGCACGACGATCGAGCTCGACATGACCACCTCGAACGTCGGTCTGACGCCCACCGCCAAGGAGGTGACCGCCCTTGGCCGCCACTTCCGGGTCGACGGTGACGAGCTGTCGTATTCGCTGCAGATGGGTGCGGTCGGGCAACCGCTGCAACACCACCTCGCCGCGGTGTTGCACCGTAAGAGCTGAGGAGCACCGCTGCCTGGACGTCGAAAACGCGGTCTAACCAACGCGATCCAGCGTAGAAGCGTTGATGGCGGTTGGCTCCGGCGGCCCCGTTGTGATGCTCGACCTAGACGTTTAGACGAGGTGCGTGACACCGTCGTCGACGACGCGACCGGCAACCCGAACCCAGCCGTGCGGGCTCCAGGTGGTCTGGATTACCGATCCCTTGCCCTGGGTGATGGTCAAGTCGCGGCTGAGGTATTCGGTCATCCGCATGGCGGCGGACCCCGTCGCTTCGTCTTCCGTCACACCCAGATTGGCCACGAACACCCGAGAGCGCAGTGCTCCGGCGGACTCGTCGATCCATGTCCACAGGTAATGCGCCACATCGTCGGAGAAGTCACCCGGATCGGTGGCTGCGAGGTCATCGAGTGATTCGAGATCGTGAATGGCAAACTCCGGTGCCCATTCCGATCGGGCGCTGATGACGGCGATGTCGTCGTCGTAGCTCACCTGGACAATGCCGGCGGGCACCTGCAGCGTGCGGATCGGCGTACCGCTGGCACGCAGCCACCACGAAGCCCCGACGGTCGGGTGGCCGGCGAACGGCAATTCGGTGCGCGGGGTGTAGATGCGAGCGTGCGCCGTGCTGGATCCGGCGCTGGGCAAATCGATGAAAACCGTTTCGCTGTAACCTAATTGGGTCGCCAGCCGCTGGCGATACTCAGGTGCTACGGTGGCGGCGTCGACCACGCCCAGTGGGTTGCCGAAGTCGCCCTGCGCATCGGTGAAAACGCGCAACACCGTGACATCGATGCTCATGAAATCGACTGTACGGCGTCGGGTTGACGCGAGGATCAGGTGGCGCTGCGTTCGTCGGAGCCCATGGCCTCCAACACGGCGGCACGGGTGTCGACCGACCCGGAGACAGTTTGTGCGCCGCCGCCGCTGCGGAGCAGCTCGCGAAGGACAGCCGGGTCGTACTCGGCGGGCTCGGTGGAATCGATGAAGCGCTCGACGACCTCGATGAAACGGTCGGGATCGTCGTGGAACGGGAAATGCCCGGAGCGCTCGAAAATCTCCAAACGGGAACCTGGCATCGCGGCGTGCGCCATCCGGGCGTGGCTTACGGGAACAACGACATCGTCTGTGCCCCAGATGATTTGCACCGGCACGGACTCAGTCAAATAACATCGGTCCAGCATGGTGACTATCTGACCACGCCAGTCCACCACCGCCCGTAGTGTCCGGGTGAACGCCGCCGACGCCATCGGCTCCGGTAAGTCGGCCAGCACCCGCAGCACGTCCGGCAGGTCGTGGCCCACTCCGGTTGATCCCAACATCAGGCCGGCCGCGCGCCCGACGAGCTGCAGAGCCGGCAGCACCAACGGCAGCCGCAGCAGCGCCAGCGCCTCGCTGCCCATCGGCAACGACGCCAGCCTCAACACGATATTGACGTCCTTGGTGACGCCGCCCGCGCCGACCAGGACCAGCCGCTCGACCAGATGCGGGAACTGGTAAGCGAACTGCATCGCCACCCCGCCACCGAGCGAATGGCCGACGACGGTGGCCCGCTCGATCTCGAGCACGGAAAGCAGGTCACGCATCCCGTTGGCGTAGGCCGCGACCGAGTAGTCCGCCCGTGGCTTGTCCGACTGCCCGTGGCCCAACAGGTCGACGGCGATGACCGTGAATCGCTGCGCGAGCTTGGCTTGAACGGTCTCCCAGGTGGTGGAGTTGTCACCGATCCCATGAATCAGCAGGATGACTGGACCCGACCCGGCGATCCGGAACGCACGCCGATAGCCGTGCACAGTGCGAAATTGCAGTGACGGCGTGACCTCCCGCACCGGGCGCAGATTGGGCTTCCGCTGGGTCATGTCGCCAACTTCGTTGTCGGGCCCGGGAGGGGCGCTCAGGTCGTATCGTCGTCGTCGAGCTTCTTCTCTGCCTGCTGGGCGAGGAATCGCTCGAACTCGGCGCCGAGCTCGTCACCGCTAGGCAGATCTTCATCCCGCGTCAGCAGCGACCGGTTCTCCTGAGCGGCAATGAAGGCATCGTACTGTCGCTCCAGCGCAGCCACCACCTGAGCGACCTCCGAGTTGGCCTCGACCTGCTCGTCGACCTTGGCTTGGATATCGACCGCCGCCTCTTCCAGCGCCTTCAGCGGGAACTGCAGCGACCCGGTCTTGGCGACCTGCCCCAGCAACGCCTGGGCGGCCGCCGGATAGTCCGTCTGCGCCAAGTAGTGCGGGACATGCACGGTGAAACCGACCACTTCGTGGCCGTGCTGAGCCATCCGGTATTCCAGCAGGCTCGACGCGCTGCCGGGCACCTGGACCTCGGCGATCCACGGCGTGAAGTCGGCGATCAGCTCACGGTTGTTGGAATGCGCCGTCATCGTCACCGGTCGTGTGTGCGGAACGGCCATCGGGATGGTACCCAGGCCGATGGTCTGCCGGACACCCAGACGCTCGGCCAGCAAACGCACCGCCGTGATGAACCGCTCCCATTTCAGGTCCGGCTCCATGCCGGCCAGCAGCAGAAACGGTGTCCCGACACTGTCATGCATGGCGTAGAGGCTGAGCTCGGGATCGTCGTAGTGGGTGAAGTGATCGGTCTTGAACGTCATCAGTGGCCGCCGTGACCGATAGTCGAGCAGTTCGTCGATCGCGAACGAGGCCACCAGTTCGGTGTCCAGCGTGTCCTTGAGGTGGCCGGCGGCCAGCCGGATCGCGTGACCGGCGTCGGAAAAGCCTTCCAAAGCGTGCACCAAGACCGGGCCACGGCCATCTAACGACGACAACTGCGGCGCCGGGAACTCGAGCTCGTACATGCCGTTCTGCTCGGGCTGGTAACGCTGCTCTTTCTGGGGGTCTCTGTCGGGGGGCTGGTTGTGGCCCATCGCTGTTGCCTCCTCGCACGGCGCGCTGTGCCGCACTGTGTCAGATAGTGTCTCTCAATTCGGCTGCCCACGGATACCGGCCCCGCCGCCGGATCGCATGCTGTTTCTTCGGCAACGCGGTCGCTTCCGACCGCATTCCACCCAGGTGCCTGTTTCGCGGGAGGCCGAATTTGCCAGGGGGCGCTGCTCTGCGTCGCCTGCAGCCGCCCCATCGGGCATGATCGACAGCGATGCGCATTCTGGCAGCAGCGATGGGCTCGACCCTCGGCCTTGCCTCGTTGCTGGCGGCCTGCGGGCACCAGTCACCGGCTGCACCGCCCGCCAGCAAACCCAAACAAGCCGTCGTTGAGGCCGCGAACCAGGTCATCGCAGCACCGGTGAATCCCGATCCGCGGGTGGGCGCGGTTTTCCTCGGCGGCAGCGATCTGCACACCTGCACCGGCTCGGTGTTGCACTCGGCGGCAGGCGATCTGGTGCTGACCGCCGCGCATTGCCTGGCCGCCGGCCCGGCGACCTTCGTTCCCGGTTTCGCCGGCAACGCCGCGCCGGCCGATGTCTGGTCCATGGATGTGCTGTACCTGGATCCGCGGTGGGTAGCCAATAAGGATCCGCGGGCCGACTACGCGATCGCCCGGGTCAGCCGCGCCGACGGCGGATCGGTCGAAGCACAGGTCGGTTCGGCGCTGTCGCTGGGTTCCGCCCCCGCCAGAGGCAGCCGGGTCAACGTCGTCGCCTACCCTGTGGGCGTCGGCGGCATGCCGATCGGCTGCCAGGTCAGCACGGGAATCACCGACGGCGGCTACCCGGAACTGCCGTGCGCAGGCCTGGCCGCGGGCACCAGCGGCGCGCCCTGGATCAGCGGCTCGACGGTCACCGGGGTGATCGGCGGTCTGCACGCCGGCGGCTGCGAGGAGAACCTGTCCTACTCGTCGCCGTTCGACCAGCACATCACCGACCTTTTGGCGCGCGCCGAGGCCGGTGGCCCTGGTGACGTGCCGCCGACTGCCTTCGACGACGAGTGTTGAGGACCGCCCGGCGACGATGCTGCCGGAGCGGCAGAGGTGGGGGTACCGCCCGCTTGCGGGGGAGAGCCGGGCAGTGAGGTTCAGCTGAACTGACTCAGCGCGCGCACCTTGTTCATCACGTCAAGTGCGGCCACCTTGTAGGCCTCGGAGAAGGTCGGGTAGTTGAACACCGCGTCGACCAGGTATTCGACCGTGCCTTGGCAGCCCATCACGGCCTGTCCGATGTGCACCATCTCGGTGGCGTTGCTGCCGAAAATGTGCACCCCGAGCAACTTCAGGTCCTCGGTTGAGACCAGCAGCTTGAGCATGCCGTAGGAGTCGCCGGCGATCTGGCCGCGGGCCAGTTCGCGATACCGGGCCACGCCCACCTCATAGGGCACTGAGTCCTTGGTGAGATCAACCTCGGTGGCGCCGACGTAGGAAATCTCCGGGATCGAGTAAATGCCGATCGGCTGCAGGGCGGTCAGCCCGTGCACCGGCTCGCCGAGCGCGTGGCAGGCGGCCACCCGGCCCTGGTCCATCGAGGTCGACGCCAGGGCGGGGAAGCCGATGACGTCGCCGACGGCGTAGATGTGGTCGACCTTGGTCCGGAAGTCCTCGTCGACGAAGATCCGTCCACGGTTGTCGGCTTCCAGGCCCGCGTTCTCGAGGTCGAGATGCTCGGTTTGGCCCTGGCGTCCCGCCGAATACATCACCGTTTCGGCTGGGATCTTCTTGCCACTGGCAAGACTGGTGACGGTGCCTTGCGCGCCGACCTGGACGGTGGTGACCTCTTCGCCGAATCGGAACGTCACCGCGAGGTCGCGTAGGTGGAAACGCAACGCCTCGATGATCTCGGGATCGCAGAATTCCAGCATGGTGTCCCGTTTTTCGACGATAGTGACCTTGGTGCCCAGCGCGGCGAACATCGACGCATACTCGACGCCGATCACGCCTGCGCCGACCACGACCATCGTGGC
The DNA here is from genome assembly GCA_963751315.1 of uncultured Actinomycetota bacterium. Lineage (GTDB taxonomy): Bacteria > Actinomycetota > Actinomycetes > Mycobacteriales > Mycobacteriaceae > Mycobacterium. The sequence continues at coordinate 221,800 of CAVVUH010000018.1, forward strand.
GGGGATCGATTTGAGATCGAGGATGCCGTCGGAGTCGAGCACCCGCTGCTCGTCGAACTCCACCCCGTCGGGGCGGGCCGGTTTGGTGCCGGTGGCGATGATGATGTGTTCGCCGCTGACCGTGGTGCGTTCACCGCGGGAATGGTCTTCGACCAGCAGGGTGTGTTCGTCGCGGAACCGGCCCTGCCCGGGAATCAGATCGACCCGGTTGCGCATCAGCTGGTTGCGCACCACGTCGGCTTGCTTGCCGATGACGTGCTGGGTTCGCGACAGCAGGTCAGCCGGTGTGATCTTGTCCTTGACCCGATAGCTCGCGCCGTACAGCTCGCGCTGGTTCATCCCGGTCAGGTACAGAACCGCCTCGCGCAACGTCTTCGACGGGATCGTGCCGGTGTTGACGCAGACCCCGCCGAGCATCTGCCGCTGCTCGACCACCGCGACCGATTTGCCCAGCTTGGCCGTGGCGATGGCGGCCTTCTGGCCGCCGGGACCTGAACCGATGACGACCATCTCGTATTCCAGCATCGAACCCATGAGGAAAACATCTACGCCGGTTCCCGGCCGCGCGCACGCCGAGCCAGGCGACAGACATGTGAACAATCTGTTCCGCGTTTGCCCGACGCCTGCCCTGCCGGCCTGCGGGTTGTCCCCAGCGGCGAGTTTGTCCACAGCGCACGCGCGGCGCGGTCCGCACCGCCGACGCGCTGACGGTGCCGATTGCCAGCGTGTGCGCCATGACCAAGCAGCGACCTGACTTTGAACTGAATCGCCCCGGCGCGGTGATCGCCGCGCTCCCGGCCGTGCTGGGCTTCGTGCCGGAGAAATCGTTGGTGCTGATATCGATCGACGACGGCGAACTGGGATCGGTGATGCGGGTCGACCTGTCCGAGGCGCTCGCTGACCGGATCGGGCCGCTGGCGGAGGTGGCCTCGGCCGCCGGCCCCGAGGCGGCCATTGTGGTCATCGTCGACGCCGACGGCGCCGGCTGCCCGATGTGCAACGAGGAGTACCGCGACTTGTGTGCGACGCTCACCAAGGAGCTGTCGCAGCGCGACATCGTGCTGTGGGCCGCACACGTCGTGGACCGGGTGGCGGCCGGGGGTCGCTGGCACTGCGTGGACGGCTGTGGTGCGGGCGGTGCCGTCGATGACCCCTCCGCGTCGCCGCTGGCGGTGGCGGCGGTGCTCGACGGCCGCCGCCTGTATGCGCGGCGCGCTGACCTGCAGGCAGTCATCGCGGTCGACGAGCGGGCCGGCAGGGCGACGCTGGCCGATCTGATCGGCAAGCACGCCGCATCACGGGACGCCGCACACCGTGCCGATCCTGCCGCATGCGTTCGCCGCGACGTCGAGGACGCCATGGCTGCCGCCGCCCGTGTCGGCGAGGGACAACAGCTCTGCGATGCGGAGCTGGCCGGCCTGGCCTGCGCGCTGGCCGATGTGGAGGTGCGTGACACGCTGTATGCCCTGGCGGTCGGCCAGAGCGCGGGGGAGGCCGAGTCGTTGTGGGCGCTGCTGTCGCGCAGCCTGCCTGCGCCGTGGCGGGTGGAGGCCTTGGTGTTGGTTGCGTTCAGTGCCTACGTCCGCGGCGACGGCCCGCTGGCCGGGGTGTCGCTGGAGGCCGCGCTGCGCTGCCAATCCGGCCACCGGATGGCAGGCATGCTCGATACGGCCCTGCAATCGGGCCTACGGCCCGAGCACATTCGCGAACTAGCTGTCACCGGATACCGGCTGGCCCAGCGGCTCGGTGTGCGGCTGCCGCCTCGGCGGACATTCGGCCGACGAGCCGTCTGAGGAATGACGCCGTGGGCTAGACCTTTTCGACCTTGACGGCGTGCGCCATCTCATGCGGCAGGCTCACGTTCTCGTGACCCGGAATGACGATCGTCACGCCGCCGGCCGGGTTGGTTTCGACGGTCACCCGGGCGTTGGGAACCACGCCGGCGTCCTTGAGACGGGCGATCAGGTCGATGTCGCCCTGCACGTGCTCGGTGAGCTGACGCACCACAACTGCGACGGGCGATCCGGCCGGCAACTCCGTCAACCGCACCAGGTTGGGCTCCTCGCCGCCGAACCCGGACCCGACGCCCAAATCCAACAGCCCCGGAATCGGGTTGCCGAACGGCGAGGTCGTCGGGTTGTTGAGGACTTGCACAAGCCGACGCTCGACGTCTTCGCTCATCACGTGCTCCCACCGGCAAGCCTCGGCGTGCACTTCTTCCCATGGCAATCCGATGACATCGACCAGCAGCCGCTCGGCGAGCCGGTGCTTGCGCATCACGGAGACCGCCAGTGCGCGGCCCTTGTCGGTCAGCTCGAGATGGCGGTCGCCGGCCACATGCAGCAGCCCGTCGCGCTCCATTCGCGATACGGTCTGGCTGACCGTGGGTCCGCTCTGGTCAAGCCGTTCGGCGATCCGGGCACGCAGCGGAGTCACGCCCTCTTCCTCGAGGTCGTAGATCGTCCGCAGGTACATCTCGGTGGTATCTACCAGGTCGTTCATTCCGCACCCTCCATTGCCGCCGAGTCTACTTGCCCAGCTGCGTGAATGGTCCGCTAACACTCCAGCATGGCAGTATGCCCGCCACTGGCGCGGCGGGCATACTGCTTCGTGTTGATCTTGGTCGTCAGCTGGCGTAGGACCGCAGTCGGTCTGCCCGGTCACCGTTGCGGAGCTTCCCCATAACCTCGCGCTCGATTTGGCGAACCCGCTCGCGGGACAGGCCGAACAACTTGCCGATCTGGTCAAGCGTGCGGGGCTGTCCATCGTCGAGCCCGAAGCGCAACCGGATCACTTGGTGCTCACGCTCGTCGAGGGTTGCCAGCACGGTGCGGATGTCGGTGTGCAACAGTTCGGCGATCACCGCGTTCTCCGCGGACATCGCTTCGGCGTCCTCGATGAAGTCACCCAGCGGCGCCTCTTCCTCGGAGCCGACCGGCATGTCGAGGCTCACCGGGTCGCGGCTGTGCTCCAGCAGGTCGTTGATCTTCTCGACCGGGATGCCGGACTCGGCAGCGAGTTCCTCGTCAGTGGCTTCCCGGCCGAGATTCTGGTGCATCTCGCGCTTGATTCGCGCCAGCTTGTTCACCTGCTCAACCAGGTGAACCGGCAGCCGGATGGTGCGGCTCTGGTCTGCCATACCCCTGGTGATCGCCTGCCGGATCCACCACGTCGCATACGTCGAAAACTTGAATCCCTTTGCGTAGTCGAACTTTTCCATCGCGCGGATCAACCCCAGGTTGCCTTCCTGGATGAGGTCCAGCAGCGGCATTCCGCGGCCCGTGTAGCGCTTCGCCAACGACACAACCAACCGCAGGTTGGCCTCCAGCAAGTGGCCTCGTGCCGCTTCGCCGTCGCGGACCACTGCCGCCAGCTCGCGCTTGCGGGTCTCGCCGAGGCGCTTGCGGGTCTCGAGCAGATGCTGGGCGTACAGGCCTACCTCGATGCGCTTGGCAAGCTCGACTTCATCGGCCGCATTGAGCAATGCGGTTTTGCCGATGCCGTTCAGATACACACGCACCAGGTCCGCGGCGGGACTCTGAGCATCCAGATCGCTGTCGAACCGGCTTGTGGTGGCGTTCGCCATAGCGGCCTCCTGATAGGCGTGAGCTGTCATGAGGTATAACGACCTACTTGGCGGATGAGTTCCCACCGGGCGGCCATCTCACACCCGTTGACGTGCGCGAATGTCCGCGCGTTCTGAGAATGTGCTGAGAAATAGTGTCCGCGAACGGCTATTCGGAACTGTCAGGGCCGTCGGATGGTGATTCCGGTTGTGGCGGTGGGCGCCTGCGGCCTTCCAGCGCAGGGCGTTCGGCTGTGGGGAACAGGGGGGTTCGCCGCGCGCCCGGGTCGAATCGGCGGGGTTCGTCGGGGCGGCGTGGCGGTCGGTCGTTGGCGATCAGCACCGCCATCCAGGGCAACGGGATCGACGCGGCGACGATCAGAAGTGAGACCAGACCGTTGTGCCACATGCCATACGCGACGGCGGCCAGTATTAGCGCCGGAATCCGGAAGGCCATCAGCGTTAGGTATTTCCGCACCCGCTGGCGGTGCTGGACGTCGTATGCCGGTTCGGCGGCCGTGATCAGTACCGGCCGGCCGTCGTCGTCGAAACCCAGCTCAGTGCCGCGCTTCATTTCTCCACTGTTCCACACTTCGGTGACCCCGGCGAAGCCGATTCCGGCACAATATGAAACATGCAGACCCAGACGATCGAGCGCACCGAGACCGACGAACGCGTCGACGACGGGACCGGCGGCGACACTCCCAAGTACTTCCACTACGTCAAGAAGGACAAGATCGCGGAGAGCGCCGTGGTGGGCACGCATGTCGTGGCGCTGTGCGGCGAGGTGTTCCCGGTGACGAAGGCGGCCAAGCCGGGCTCGCCGGTATGCCCGGACTGCAAGCGGATCTACGAGACGCTCAAGAAGAGCTGACCCGATCGGCGCTGACGTGGGGCGGCTCGTCGGCTGCGCCGTCGGTGTCGTCGCGGCCCTCGGCCATGGTGCGTGATATCAGCCAGCGCCGCAGTCGGTGGGCATGGGTGCGGGGGGCCGGCCACTCCTCCTGAATGGCGGCGTTGAACTCCGCGCCCAGCATGATGGCGAAGCCGGCGAAGAAGGCGAACAGCAGAAATGCGATCGGTGTGGCCAGCGCGCCATAGGTGTAGCCGGTGCCGGTGATCCACCACAGGTAGATGCGCAGCCCCAGCGTCGCGATCAGGAAGGTCACGCTGGCCAGCGCCGCCCCGAAGATCAGTCGATGCGACGGCAGCGGTTCGGGCAAGGCCACCCGATAAAGGATCACCACGGTGATGATCAGGCCGGTGATCAACGCCGGGTAGTAGCCGTAGGCCAACACATCCTGCAAACCGTCGGGGATGAGTTGGGCAAGCTTGCGCGGGCCGCGCACCATCAGCGGGGCAGTGACGATCAGAAAGAGCAGCATCACCACGTACAAGAGCAACGCGAACAGCCGCTGACGCACCGGATGGCGCAGCGGGGTCTGGTCGTGGGCCTCGACCACCGAATCGACGAACGCGGAAATCGCCGATGATCCGGCCCACAGAGAAATCAAGAAGCCCAGGGACACCACTTCACCGCGGGCACCTCGATCGATGTCGGCGATCGTCGGCTCGATGATCTGGTGCACCACGCTCGGCGAGAAAACCTTGTTCGACATCGACACCAGGCGTTGTTCGATCACGGACATCGTGTCCGGCCCAAACAACGGAGCTACGTAGGCGAGACTGCCCAGCATTCCCAGCAACAGCGGCGGCAGTGACAGCGCAGACCAGAACGCGGCCTGCGCAGACTCGGAGAAGATCGAGTCGTCCCAACTTTTCGACAACGCCCGCTTGGTGATGCGCCAGATGTGATGGCGCGAGGGCTTCACTGCTCGGTCGCTCATGACCCGTTCAGGATTCCCGACGAATGCTCATCCCGCCAGGATCGCTGGTGGCGAGTCGTGTTCTAAGACTCCAGCGCAGAGGCGTCGACGTGAAGCACGGCCGACAGCTCGATCAGCTTCGTCTCGTGCTCGTTGGCGTGGTGCTGGCAGAAGAGGAGTTCCGCGCCGGATGGCAGCTTGGCGCGTACACGGGCGGCAGCGCCGCACCGATCGCACCGATCAGCCCTGGTTAACTCTGGAGTGGTCAGGGTCGCGTTCATGGCTACTCCTTCTGGCCGTAATCCACTGTCTCAGATTTCAACGCGTTTGGTCGTCTTCACCATGCGTTTACCCGCTGTGTCGTTTCTCACGTCTGTGCGTTTGGCGCTCCGGGCAGGATGGCGGTATGGGCCACCGTCCGGCGGTGCTGGTGCACCTATGTCCCTCTGACGAGTGGTCGTCCGCCAGGGTTCAGGGCGAGTTACGACCGGAGTCGCTTGCCAGCGTCGGATTCGTCCATCTGTCCAGGCCGGAGCAGGTACACCTGCCGGCTAACCGTCTTTACCGCGGTCGCCACGACCTGGTGTTGCTACACATCGATCCGGACCGTCTGGACTCACCGATTCGGTGGGAACCGGGAGTGGCGACGGATCCGGAGTCGATGCTGTTCCCGCACTTGTACGGAGCACTGCCGGTCGCTGCTGTGATCAGCGTCACTAGCTACCGGCCGGGCGCTGACGGCAGCTTCCCGCCGGTCGGCGAATCGGCTGTCGAGTAGGCGTCGGCTTCAATCTCCACCAACAACTCGGGCGCGATGAGCGCGGCCACCTCGACCATGGTGGCCGCGGGGCGGATCTCACCGAAAACCTCGGAATGGACTGCCGCGACCTCTCGCCAACGGGATATGTCGGTCACGTAGATGCGAGTGCGGACCACGTCGCCGAGCGTCGCTCCCGCCTGATTGAGAGCGACCTCGATGCGCCGCAACGCTTCTCGGGTCTGGGCGCCGATGTCATCTACAGGCCCAGGGCCGGTTGTCCCGGCTACGACGATGTGTGGGCCGACTCGGACCGCCCGCGAATAGCCCACGGTCGACTCGAAATCGGTCCCGGACGAGACAAGGATGCGGCTGCCTGACATTCGGCCAAGCTAAGCCAGCCGAATCGGTTGCGCAGCGGAATTTCTTCTAGCGCAGCCCCCCACCCCACCTGGTTGGGAGTGTCGCTCAGTCCAGGTAGTCGCGCAACACCTGCGAGCGACTGGGATGGCGCAATTTCGACATTGTCTTCGACTCGATCTGGCGGATGCGTTCGCGGGTCACGCCGTAAACCTGGCCGATCTCGTCAAGCGTGCGCGGCTGACCGTCGGTCAGGCCGAAGCGCAGCCTTACTACACCGGCTTCGCGCTCCGAGAGCGTCTCCAGCACCGACTGCAGCTGGTCTTGCAGCAGGGTGAAGGACACGGCGTCGACGGCAACCACCGCTTCGCTGTCCTCGATGAAGTCGCCGAGCTGGCTGTCGCCCTCGTCTCCGATGGTCTGATCCAGCGAGATCGGCTCGCGGGCATACTGCTGGATCTCCAGCACCTTTTCCGGGGTGATGTCCATTTCTTTGGCCAGCTCCTCAGGCGTGGGCTCGCGGCCCAGGTCCTGCAGCAGCTCGCGCTGAATACGGCCCAGTTTGTTGATCACCTCGACCATGTGCACCGGGATGCGGATGGTGCGGGCCTGGTCGGCCATCGCGCGGGTGATCGCCTGGCGGATCCACCAGGTCGCATACGTGGAGAACTTGTAACCCTTGGTGTAGTCGAACTTTTCGACCGCACGAATCAGGCCGAGATTGCCTTCCTGGATCAGGTCGAGAAAGGCCATCCCGCGGCCGGTGTAGCGCTTAGCCAGCGACACCACCAATCGCAGGTTGGCTTCCAGCAGATGGTTTTTCGCGCGGTCGCCGTCGCGGCAGATCCACGCCATGTCACGGCGCTGGGCGGCAGGCAACTTCTCGCCGCGATCGGCGAGCTCGGTCGTCAGTTGGGTGGCGTAGAGGCCGGCCTCGATCCGCTTGGCCAGCTCGACCTCTTCTTCGGCGTTGAGCAGCGCCACCTTGCCGATCTGCTTGAGGTAGGCGCGAACCGAGTCTGCCGATGCGGTGAGTTCGGCGTCCTTGCGGGCTTGGCGCAATGCCTCGGACTCGTCTTCGTCCCAGACGAAATCGCCTGAGGCTTTGTCCTTTTCGCTCGGCTCGACGATCTCCTCGTCCTCGGCTGGCTGCGCGTCGGCGACTTTCTTCGGACTGGCTTCGGTGTCCTCGGCTTGGTGGACCTCTGCGCCGGTGTCGTCGACACCGTCGGCCGGCTCATCCTCGAGGTCGTCGAGGTTCAGGTCTTCGGTATCGAGGTCGATTTCCTCGCCGGGCTCGCCTTCGATGTCCGGCTCGCCGTCGAGTTCGTCGACCTCCTCGACCTCAACCTCATCCGCCACGACCTCGACGTCGTTGGGGGCATCGCTCGACGCTGATTTCTTCGCGCGACCGCGGACCGGCTCCGACTTGGCGGCAGCGCTCTTGGTCGAAGTGCCCGCCTTGGTTGCGCTGTCGGTACCGGTCTTGGCGGACTTCGCCGGCGCGTTACCGGCCCGCGTCGCTGTCTTTGCCGGTGCCTTCGTCGCCGTCTTGGTGGCCCGCCTTGTGGTGGTGGAGCCGTTGGCTGACTTGGCCGCCGATCCTTTTGCCCCGGCAGTGGCGGGGGACTTGGCGGCGGTACGCTTTACCGGCTCCTCGGTTGCCGGTCGTGCTTTGGTCGCTGCCACGTAAACCCCTTCGGTAGGACTCACTTCCGGTGCTCTGGGCACGCTCAACCGGAAAATGTCGGCTATGTCGGATGTCGGCGTCGATTATCAGGGTGGATATTCGCCGCTATCGGGCAGGCGGCTGCCGGTGACCATTGTAACGACAGCACAGCAATCCCCCGGCCAGAGCGGCAAATCAGTGCGTCACGTCGCGCGTCGCCGCCATCGCCGCGCCGACGATTCCGGCGGTGTTCTGCAGGGCGGCGGCAACCACCGGGGTGCGGTTTTTCAGCAACGGCACCCACTCCTCGGCTTTGCGGCTGATCCCGCCGCCGGCGATGAACAGTTCCGGACACATCGCGTTCTCGATGGCCACCAGCACCTTCGTCACCTGCTTAGCCCACTTTTCGTAGCTCCAGCCGCGCTTGTCCCTGACTGACGACGCGGCGCGGTGTTCGGCTTCTTTGCCGCCGACCTCGAGGTGGCCGAACTCAGTGTTGGGCAGCAATATCCCGTTGTGGATGACCGCCGACCCGATTCCGGTTCCGAATGTGAGCAGCACCACCACGCCGGTGGTGTCTTTGCCCGCCCCGTAGCGCTCTTCTGCCAGCCCCGCCGCGTCGGCGTCGTTGAGAACCGCGATCTTCTGGCCGTCCAGTTCCGCGCCGATGATCTGGCGCGCGTCGGTGCCGATCCACTTTTTGTCGACGTTGGCCGCGGTCCGGACAGTCCCGTTCGTGACGACACCCGGATAGGTCACCCCGAGCGGGCCGGTCCACTTGAATTCGTTGACGATGGCAGCGATGGTCTTGGCGACTGCCGACGGCGTGGCCGGCTGGGGTGTCAGCAGCTTGAACCGGTCGCCGATCAGTTGCCCGGTGTCGAGGTCGACGATTCCGCCCTTGATGCCGCTACCCCCGACGTCGACACCGAAACTCTGGCGCGGCGTGCCGGGCACATCGGTCCCGGGCGAGGCGGTGCCCGAGTCGGTAGCGGTCATCGAATCTCCTCGACGAGACGGGGTGTCTGCCCATACCCTAGTGCGACGACGATGCGGGCCGGGACGCCCGGGGTGGGGCACACCCCCTCGCCGCTGCGCGGCTGGAGATACCCCCACCCGCTTGCGGGGGCGAGTCGGACAATCTGACCCTAGTGCGTGGATGAGCGGTTGGCTGGGCTGTTTCGCGGCCACTGCCGAACCGCCAGCGGAGTGGCCGGGCGTCAACTGTGATGCGATGGACAGGTGAGCGCGCTAAAGAACCAACCGGCACACCTGCGTTCGGTGGCCGAAACGTTGGCCGGGGAAGCGGCCGCGTTCGTCCGGCGCCGTCGTGGCGAGGTGTTCGGCCCCGACGCGCGTGCGGGGAGTAACGCTGCGGTGCGAACAAAGACGACCCCGACCGACCCGGTGACCATCGTCGACACCGAGACCGAACGGTATCTGCGTGATCGGTTGGCGCAGCTGCGATCCGGTGACCCGGTGCTGGGCGAAGAAATCGGCGGACCCGCCGATCCGGCAGGCGGCGGTGCCGGCACGGTCACCTGGGTGCTCGACCCGATCGATGGCACGGTGAATTTCGTGTACGGCATCCCCGCCTACGCGGTGTCGGTGGCAGCCCAGGTCGACGGTGTATCGGTGGCCGGCGCGGTCGCCGACGTCATGGGCGGGCGGGTGTACTCGGCCGCGGCCGGACAGGGTGCACACGTTATCGACGAGCAAGGCATCCACCCGCTGCGGTGCACCGCCGTCGACGATTTGTCGATGGCGTTACTGGGCACCGGATTCGCGTACTCCAGGCGACGCCGTACGGCGCAGGCGGCGCTGGTGGCCAAGATCCTGCCGGTCGTCCGCGATGTGCGTCGGATCGGCTCTGCGGCAATGGATTTGTGCATGGTCGCGGCGGGCCGACTGGATGCGTACTACGAACACGGCCTGCATGTCTGGGACCGTGCGGCCGGCGCGCTGATCGCTGCCGAGGCAGGTGCCCGGGTGGTGTTGCCTGAGCCGGGGGACCCGGACAGTACCGCCGCCCTGGTGGTCGCCGCGGCGCCGGGGATCGCCGATGAGTTACTTGCGGTCCTGCAGCGATTCGACGGACTGGCTCCGATTCCGGAGTGAGCGATCGACCCGACGGTCAGCAGATGCCCGCGTGGATCTTCGCTAGCAGCGCGGGATCGGCCGGCTCAGCGTTGCCCGGACGCAGGCCGGCAAGCACCGCGCCGATGTCGTCGCTGTGCGCCAGCGCGCTGAAGTCGGTGCCCAGAACCAGGTCAACGGAATCGTCGGTGCGGTCGTCGCGGTACAACTCGGTGCAAGGGGCCACCAGCCACACCGCCGCGGCCCCGGCTTGACCTGCATCGCCGAAGCGGATCTGGCCCTGGCAGTTCAGTCGGGCGTGGGCATAGATCGGATCGTTGGCCGCGGTCGGCTGCGCGAAACCCAGGTCTTTCATTGCACCGGCGATGTCGGCGGCCTGACCGCCGCGTCCGCTGGCGTTCAATACGCGGATTTTGGCGTCAGCGAGTTTTGCCGGTGCGACGTTGATCATCGTGCTGCGTGACACCGGTGTACCCAGGTTCGGCTGTCCTGGATCCGTCGGCTGCGGCGGCGGGTTGCAGGCCGCGGCCTCATGGACCTCGGGCGGACGGGTGAGCGCGATCGTCCACACCACCGCGCTTGCGACCAGCAGCACGACCAGTAGGACGATCGCGGGTCGGACGTTGCGGCGGCGAAAGGGTCGACCGTGCTTGTCGAAGGCGGTGCCTTCGGTGATTTGCGCGACCACGTACGCACTCTAAACGCGATGTTTAAGGCGAGGTAGCGCGGTTAATCACCTAGTGTGACGTAAATCACACTACAACACCCCGGTCTATGGGCACGAATCGTTTGGTGGATGCGTTCGACGCTGGTACAAAGCTTTGCTTGAGGTTACGAGGGGACATGATGATGCCTACCGATTACGACGCCCCACGGCGTACCGAGACCGACGACGTTTCCGAGGATTCCCTAGAGGAACTTAAAGCACGGCGAAACGAAGCGGCTTCGGCGGTGGTCGACGTCGATGAATCAGAGTCCGCCGAGTCTTTCGAGCTGCCCGGTGCCGACCTATCCGGCGAAGAGCTGTCCGTCCGCGTGATCCCCAAGCAGGCCGACGAGTTCACCTGTTCGAGCTGCTTTCTGGTGCAACACCGCAGTCGGCTGGCCAGCGAGAAAAACGGCGTGATGATCTGTACCGACTGCGCGGCCTGATCGGTCAGCTGCGCAATGCCGACAGCACCCGCTCCGGGTGACGGCAGCTCACCAGCCAGTACGGCGTCGGGTCGTCGACGTCGTCCAGAACGAGCAGCACCATGGGTCCGACCCAGGCTCGGTGCACCACGTAGGCCGCAGGGTCGAGTTGACGTCCCAGTGCCGCGGATTTGGCCGACCGCGGGATGTCTGCGGATCGGGCGATCACGGTGACGGGCAGATGTGCCTCGCCGGCCCACAGTTCGACTCCGCCGTCGCTGGCAATGACCCGGATTTCGATGCGGCCCAGCCAGAGCAGCGCTCCGGTCGCCACCACGAACAGCAGCGCGAACGGCAGCCACCGCGGGATGCTGGGCACGCCCTGGTTGACTTCCAGAGCGATCAGCGCCGCCGGCGCGAAACCCAGTGGCCACCACCACCATGGCACCCACAAACGCTCGCGATACCGCACGCTTTGCGGCGCGACTCGCGTCCCTGACACTCGGTCAAGGGTAATCTGTGGCCCCGTGTCGACCACTCTGGCGGTTGTTCGTCTCGACCCTGGGCTTCCGCTGCCCACCCGCGCCCACGACGGTGACGCCGGCGTCGATCTCTACAGCGCCGAAGACGTCGATCTCGCGCCCGGACACCGCGCGCTGGTGCGGACCGGGATCGCGGTTGCCATTCCATTCGGAATGGTCGGGTTGGTGCACCCGCGCTCTGGATTAGCTGCGCGGGCAGGGCTTTCGATCGTCAACAGCCCGGGCACCATCGATGCCGGCTACCGCGGTGAGATCAAGGTCGCCTTGATCAATCTCGACCCCGCGGTGCCGATCGTCGTGCATCGCGGCGACCGTATCGCCCAGTTGTTGGTACAGCGTGTCGAGTTGGTTGACTTCGTCGAAGTGTCGTCGTTCGACGAAGCCGGGCTGGCCGATACTTCCCGTGGCGAGGGTGGCCACGGCTCCTCCGGCGGACACGCGAGTTTGTAGGCGCCGGCGACGATGCAGAGCGAAGCGATGAGGAGGAGCGGCGCGATGGCCGCGCCGGCGACGATGCAGAGCGAAGCGATGAGGAGGAGCGGCGCGATGGCCGCGCCGGCGACGATGCAGAGCGAAGCGATGAGGAGGAGCGGCGCGATGGCCGCGCCGGCGACGATGCAGAGCGAAGCGATGAGGTAATGGCATTCGGTAGACGCAAATCCAAAGACGAGCCGGCCGACGAATCGGAAGTCCGGGAAGTTCCGGAAGTCCCGGAGGTCGCCGCCGCACCCCCGGAACCGGGAAGGTCGGTCGAGAACGCGGCCGCCGACGACTTGGAGGGCCCGTTCGACGTCGAGGATTTCGACGACACCGCGGCCGCTGAGGCGGGCCGCCTCGATCTCGGTTCGGTGCTGCTGCCGATGCCGGCCTCGGCCCAGCTGCAAGTCGAGCTGACCGAGACGGGCATCCCCAGCGCGGTATGGGTGGTGACACCCAACGGTCGCTTCACCATCGCTGCTTACGCGGCGCCCAAGACCGGCGGTTTGTGGCGTGAGGTCGCCAGTGAGCTGGCCGACTCGCTGCGTAAGGACGGGGCCGCGGTGAGCATCCAGGACGGTCGCTGGGGCCGGGAGGTGGTTGGCACTGCGACCGGCGTGGTGCGGTTCATCGGGGTCGACGGCTACCGATGGATGATCCGCTGCGTGGTGAACGCCTCGGCCGAGACCATCGATGCGTTGACCGACGAAGCCCGGGAAGCGTTGGTAGACACCGTGGTTCGTCGTGGCGACACTCCTTTACCGGTTCGGACGCCATTGCCGGTGGAGCTGCCCGAGCCGATGGCGTCACAGCTGCGCGAGGCTGCGGCCGCGCAGGGTGCGCCGGAGGGTCAGGCGGTCGCGCCGCCGGACCCTAACGTCGGGGGGGAAGAGGGGCCGACAGACTCCCCAGCGCCGACCGCGCGCCGCAGTGCCGCCGGATCGGCGATGCAGCAGTTGCGCAGCACCACCGGCGGCTAAAGGTCGCCCAACGCCGCCAGGCACGCGCCGCCGAGTGCCGCGGGATCGGCGCCGATCTGATCCAGCGTCACCGTGCGCAACGCTGCGCGCGGTGCCGCGGCCGCCCACTCCAGCCCGACCTCGAGGGGGTGTATCGGGTCGTCTGTCGCGGCGGCAACGCCCATTGGCACCGCCAGCCGCTGCAGCTGTTTGCGCGTGGGAGCAACATAGGTCGCCGCTTCTTCCATGGCGTCGGGTAGATGCGGCCACTGGCTGCGCCATGACCGGGTCAGCTCCTGGGCCAACCACGGCGGGCTGGACGCCTGCATCTGCGCCGTCGTTGCGGCCAAACCGTCGTGCCGCAGCTGGTCCGCGGAGTGCCGGGCCGCACTGGCGGCTGGAGCATCGCCGGGCGGACCGGTCCAGGCCGGCAGTGCAGCCAGCACGGCCACCGCGCGATCGGGATGCTGTAGCGCCCAGGCCGCGGCCACCGCGGCCCCGATCGAAACGCCGCCGACGGCGATCGGACCGCGGCGCGCGGCGTCGTCCAAAGCCGTCAGGTAGCCGTCGATCAAGTGATTTGGCTGCGGTGGCGGTGCCAGGATCCGCGCGCCGGCATCGTTTAGCGGCCCCGAGAATGCCCGGGTGACGTAGTCGTCGTCGGACCCCGTTCCCGGCAGCATTACGGTCGTCGCCCCGCCCAGGTTGATAGCCACCCCTAGATACTGCCCGGGCGCTATCTGGGTATCCGCAAAAGGCACTGCGGGACCTCGTGGCACTGGGAACTAACCGGTCTACGGTTTCCGTTGGCGTGAGAGGATCGAGTTCCACCGGTGGAAGGTGGACCTACAGGACGGTCAGGAGTCGTCATGGCGGCGAAAGGTTATCTGCGCCGGCTGACTCGTCGGTTGACGGAGGACCCCGAGCAGCGCGACGTCGAGGAATTGTCCGACGAGGCAGTCAATACCGGGGCGCAGCGAGCCATCGACTGTGAGCGAGGCCAGGAGGTCACGATGGTCGGAACGCTGCGCTGCGTAGACACCAACGCCAAGGGTTGCCCCGGCGGGGTGCGCGCCGAGCTGTTCGACGGCACCGACACCGTGACGCTGGTGTGGTTGGGGCAACGCAGGATTCCCGGCATCGACTCGGGTCGCACGCTGCGAGTCCGGGGCCGGCTCGGCACGCTGGAAAACGGCAGCAAGGCGATTTACAACCCGCACTACGAAATTCAGCGGTGAAGCGCCTAGTGAACGGTGCGACAGACGCCAGTGACATGACGCCGGCAGCCGAGAGCGAAGGGCGGTCCGAGGCTGCACAGCCCACTCCGGCCGAGCGGGTGATGGCACAGCTGGGTGGCGTGTCCGGGATGATCTATTCCTCGCTGCCGGTGCTGGTCTTCGTCGGCACCTCGAGGCTGCTGGGCTTGGCGGCGGCGGTGGGCGCCGCCCTCGGCATCGCCACGCTCATCCTGCTGTGGCGGCTGATCCGGCGCGAGTCCGCGCAGCCGGCGGTGTCGGGACTCATCGGCGTCGTGGTCTGTGCACTGATCGCCTACATGCTGGGGCAGTCCAAAGGCTATTTTCTGCTGGGCATCTGGACGTCGCTGTTGTGGGCGGCGGTATTCGCGGTGTCCATCCTGATCCGGCGGCCGGTTGTCGGCTACATCTGGAGCTGGCTGGGCGGGCACGATCGAGCCTGGCGCGACGTCCGCCGTGCGGTCTACGCCTTCGATATCGCCACGCTCACCTGGGTGCTGGTCTTCGGCGCACGCTTCGTGGTGCAGCGAGTGCTCTACGAATCCGACCACACGGGCTGGCTCGTGGTGGCACGGATCGCGATGGGCTGGCCGCTCACCGCGGCGTCGGCATTGGTGACCTACCTGGCGATCAGGGTGGCGCAGCGCGCTCTGGAGACGACCAGCACCGTTACTGCAGCGGCAACAACAGCTGGCGCAGCTCCTCCTCCACCTCGGTGACCGCCACAAACAGCAGCTCGTCGCCGCCTTCCAGCGGCTCGTCGTCCTGCGGCACGATGACCCTGGGCCCACGCAGGATCGTCACCAGCGCGGCATCCCGCGGCAGCTGTAACTTCCGCACCGGCTTGCCGCCCCACGGCGTGTCGTCAGGCAGCGTGATCTCGACCAGGTTGGCCTGACCGCTCCGGAATTCCATTAGCCGCACCAGGTCTCCGACCGCGACGGCCTCCTCGATCAGGGAACACAGCATCCGCGGGGTGGACACCGCCACATCGACGCCCCAGGCGTCGGTGAACAGCCATTCGTTGCGGGGATCGTTGACCCGGGCCACCACCCGGGGCACCGCGAACTCCGTCTTGGCCAGCAAGCTGAGCACCACGTTCGCCTTGTCGTCGCCGGTGGCGGCCACCACGACGTCGAATTCCTCCAGGCGTATCGACTGCAGCACGCTCATCTCGCAGGCGTCGCCGAGCCGCCAGTGTGCGCCCTTGATGGCGTCGACGTCGATGTGCTCGGGGTTGCGCTCGATCAATGACACGTCGTGACCGTTGTCCACGAGTTCGCGGGTGACCGAGCGGCCGACCGCGCCGGCTCCGGCGACAGCTACCTTCATTAGCGCCACTCCTCAATCCCGGCTCCGCCGGCCTCTTCGTCGTCGGCGCGCATTAGCGCCACACCTCAATCCCGGCTCCGCCGGCCTTATCGTCGTCGGCGCGTTTCATCGGCTAGAGGTCCTCTCCGGGCGGCAATGCCGCGATGGCCAATGCCTCAGCCACACTGCCGGATATGGCGGCGACATAGACCTGATCGCCGGCCTGGATGACCGTCTTCGGCTGGGGAAGCACGCCGGTGCCGAATCGGATCAAGAACGCCACCCGAGCGCCGGTGGCCGTCTCCAGATCGGTGGCCTGGCGGCCCACCCAGTCCTCGTGCAGCGCGACCTCGGCGACGGCGACGGTCCCGGTCGGGTCTCGCCACTTGGTGGTCTCGGTATCCCGGGTGAGCGCGTTGAGCAGCCGATCGGTCGTCCACGGCACGGTGGCGATCGTGGGAATGCCGAGCCGTTCATAAACCTGGGCACGTTTGGCGTCGTAGATCCGCGCCACAACCCGCGGCACACCGAAGATTTCCCGAGCCAGCCGGGCCGAAATAATGTTCGAGTTGTCGCCGGATGACACCGCGGCGAACGCATCGGCCTCCTCGATACCGGCCCTGAGCAGCACGTCTCGGTCGAATCCGACACCATGCACGCGCTCACCGGCGAAGTCCGGGCTCAGCCGACCAAACGCCTTGCTGTCGCTGTCGATGACCGCGACGTCGTGGCCGAGCCGAGACAACCCGTCGGCCACCGACGACCCCACCCGACCGCACCCCATCACAACCACTCGCACTTGCGGGTCCTCTCGGCACGCGTGTTACTTGTCAGGCCCCACCGCTGTCAAGAGAACCGTACCGGCAGTCCCGGGTGGGCTTACTCTTGGCTCTCGTGTCCAAACTTTCGACTGCGGCGCGTCGATTGGTTTTAGGTCGGCCGTTTCGCAGCGACCGGCTGAGTCACACACTGCTGCCCAAGCGGATCGCCTTGCCGGTGTTCGCCTCCGATGCATTGTCGTCGGTTGCTTACGCCCCCGAGGAGGTCTTTCTGATGCTGTCGGTGGCCGGCCTGGCGGCGTACTCGTTGGCACCGTGGATCGGCGTCGCAGTGGCGGCGGTGATGCTGGTCGTGGTGGCCAGCTACCGGCAGAATGTGCATGCCTACCCCTCCGGCGGCGGCGACTACGAGGTGGTCACAACCAACCTGGGTCCCAATGCCGGCCTCACGGTGGCAAGCGCGCTGATGGTGGATTACGTTCTCACGGTGGCTGTTTCGACGGCATCGGCCATGTCGAACATCGGGTCCGCCGTGCCGTTCGTTGCCGACCACAAAGTGCTGTTCTGCGTGAGCGCCATCCTGCTGGTGATGGCGCTGAACCTGCGCGGGGTGCGCGAATCCGGGGTGGCCTTCGCCGTCCCCACCTACGCGTTCATCGTCGGCGTAGGCATCATGCTCGGTTGGGGATTGTTCCGGATTTACGTGCTGGGCGAGCCGCTGCGGGCCGAATCCGCCGGTTTTGTAATGCATGCCGAGCGCAGCCAGATCGCCGGCTTTGCATTGGTTTTCCTGGTCGCGCGGTCCTTCTCATCGGGCTGCGCGGCGCTGACGGGTGTGGAGGCGATCAGCAACGGGGTGCCGGCGTTTCGAAAACCCAAGTCGCGCAACGCGGCAACGACGCTGCTGCTGCTGGGCACGATCGCGGTGGGCCTGTTGATGGGCATCATCTTGCTGGCCAAGGAGACCGGGGTCCAGATCGTCGACGATCCCGCCACGCAGCTGGCCGGCATCCCGCGCGACTATCAACAGAAGACTCTTGTCACTCAGATTGCGCATGCGGTATTCGGCAGCTTCCAGATCGGGTTCCTGCTGATCGCCGTGGTGACCGCGCTGATCCTGGTGCTGGCGGCCAACACGGCGTTCAACGGGTTTCCGGTACTGGGCTCGGTGCTGGCCCAGGACAGTTATCTTCCCCGCCAGCTGCATACTCGCGGGGACCGGCTGGCCTTCTCCAACGGCATCGTATTCCTGGCGGTCGCGGCCCTCGCGGCGATCATCGCATTCCGGGCGCAAGTCACCGCGCTGATTCAGCTGTACATCGTCGGGGTGTTCATTTCGTTCACGCTGAGCCAAATCGGCATGGTCCGACACTGGACTCGGCTGCTGCGCAATGAGACCGATCAGGCCATCCGCCGAACGATGATGCGCTCCCGGGTGGTCAACACGATCGGTTTCGTGGCCACCGGCACGGTGCTGTTCGTCGTATTGATCACCAAGTTCCTTGCCGGAGCGTGGATCGCTATTGTCGCCATGACGTTACTTTTCGCCCTGATGAAAATGATCCGCAAGCATTACGACACTGTCAGTCGGGAACTGGAGGACCAGGCCGCCGAAAACAGCGACGTCGTCTTGCCCAGCCGCAACCACGCCGTGGTGCTGGTGTCGAAGTTGCATTTGCCGACGCTGCGCGCGCTGGCCTATGCGCGCGCGACGCGGCCCGATGCATTGGAGGCTGTCACGGTGAGCGTCGACGACGCGGAAACCCGTGAGTTGGTGCGCAGGTGGCAAGACAGCGATATCAGTGTGCCGCTGAAGGTCATTGCTTCGCCGTACCGCGAAATCACCCGTCCGATACTGGATTATGTCAAACGTGTGAGAAAGGAATCGCCGCGCAGCGTGGTGACGGTCTTCCTTCCGGAGTATGTCGTGGGCCATTGGTGGGAGCACCTGCTGCACAATCAAAGCGCGCTACGGCTGAAGGGCCGCTTGCTGTTCATGCCGGGGGTGATGGTGACATCGGTTCCCTGGCAACTTAATTCGTCGGAGCGGCTCAAGGCAGTGCATCCGCACGCGGCTCCTGGTGATGCTCGTCGGGGGATTTTCGATTGACACCTGAATGCACCGCGGGGCGATCACCCGCTCTGGGGGAACTGACGTTGACCGTCGGTGCGCCGGCCAACGGGGGCAGCTGCGTGGCACGCCACGACGGTCGTGTGGTGTTCGTGCGCTATGCATTGCCCGGCGAGCGGGTGCGGGTGCGGGTCACCGCAGACCGGGGTTCCTACTGGCACGCCGAGGCCGTCGAGGTGATCGAACCCTCGGACGACCGCACCGCGTCGCTATGCCCGATCGCGGGGGTGGACGGCGCCGGGTGCTGCGATCTGGCTTTCGTCGAGCCGGACGCGGCGCGGGTACTCAAAGCCGAAGTGGTGTCCAATCAGCTTGCCCGCCTTGGCGATTACCAGTGGCATGGGATCGTCGAACCGCTGTCGCCAGTCGGCCCGACCGGTTGGAGAACCCGGGTGCGGCTTGACGTCGGCGCTGACGGCCGGGCCGGTTTTCACCGCTACCACAGCGACGAGCTGGTTGCCGATCTCAACTGCGGTCAGCTGCTGGCCGGGATGACCGACGGTGTGGCTTGCACCGAATGGCCGCCCGGCGCGCAACTGCACATCGTCATCGATGACGACGGTCAGCGGCATGTGGTCCGCACGGCGCGACAGGGCCGACGAACCTCGACCGAAGTGGTGGAGGGCGACTACCAAGGCGTACAGCGGGCGGGTCGGCACAGCTGGCAGGTACCGGTGACGGCCTTCTGGCAGGCCCACCGCGACGCGGCACGGACTTACAGCGAACTGGTCAGCGACTGGGCTCAACCGGGCCCAGGCATGACCGCCTGGGATCTCTACGGTGGCGTAGGGGTTTTCGCTGCGGTGCTCGCTGATGCGGTGGGGGAGTCCGGACGGGTGCTGAGCCTCGACATCTCGCGGGCGGCGTCCCGGGCGGCGCGAGCCACGTTGGCCGATATCCCGCAGGTCAGTGTGATCACCGATTCGGTGCGGCGCGCACTGGCCGGTGAACGCCACGGTGCGGATGTGGCGGTGCTGGATCCGCCGCGTGCCGGCGCCGGACGTGACGTGATCGAGTTGCTGGCCGCGGCCGAGGTCCCGCGGGTGGTGCACATCGGTTGCGAGGCAGCGTCGTTCGCCCGCGACATCGGTCTGTATCGGCAGCACGGTTATGCGGTCGACAAGGTTGCGGTGTTCGACTCGTTCCCGCTGACCCATCACATCGAGTGCGTCGCGCTATTGACGCGCTGACGTCGAGGCTCACGCGAGAACGAAGTACCGCAGCCACAAGTAGACCGCGCAGAGCACAGTGGAGATCGTCGTGATCACCATGCCCTTGCGGGTGAATTCCCAGAACGAGATGGGGTTCCCGGAGCGCAAGGCGATGCCAAGCATGACGATGTTGGCGCTCGATCCAACGGCGGTCAGGTTGCCACCCAAGTCGCCACCCAGCGCCAGCGACCACCACAGCACGTGGTGGTGGTGCGGTCCGGTGATTGTCGAGGCAAGGTGGCCGACGATCGGTGTCATCGTGGCCACGTACGGCACGTTGTCGATGAAACCGGACACCAGTGTCGAAATAACCAGGATCAGCATGGTCGTCAGCAAGACGTTGCCGCCAGTGAAGTCGGCTGCGAGCCCGCCCAACATCTTGATGACCCCGGTCTTGAACAGGCCGCCGACCATGATGAACAGGCCCACCATGAACAGCAGGGTGTCCCATTCGACGTTGGAAAGGTACTCCGACTGTTCCAACCGGGAGGTCAGAATGAGAGCACCGGCGCCCAGCAGCGCCACCAGGGACGGTGCGATGTGGATAGCCGGGGAGATAATGAACCCGGCCAATACCAGCACCATGACAACGCCACACCTGATGAGCAGCCGGCGATCTCGGATGGCTTCATTCTCTTGCAGCGACATGACGGCAGCGACTCGCTCGGCACTCACGCTGGAAAGGCCGCGGAACAACAAGGGCGATACGGCGAGCAGGACTAGCATCACGATGGCGACGATCGGAGCCATGTTCACTAGGAAGGCGTTGAAGGACAGCGACTTGCGGGCGCCGATGATGATGTTCGGCGGGTCCCCGACCAGTGTCGCTGCGCCTCCGACGTTCGATGCGAACACCTCGGCCATCAACAGCGGCACCGGGTTGATGTCCAGCGCATCGCAGACCAGCAACGTGACCGGGGCGATCAGCAATACCGAGACGACGTTGGGCAGTATGGCCGAGGCGAACGCCATCACCACCATCAGCAGCATCATGATCCGCATAGGCGAGCCGTTGGCGCGCTTGACGGCCCAGATCGCGACGTATTCGAACACACCGGTCTGGCGTAGGATGCTGACGATCATCATCATCCCGAGCATCAAAAAGATGACGTCCCAGTCGATTCCGTTGTCCTCGGAGTAGAACACGTCGGGGGAGTCCATCGCCGGCAGGCAGACCATAAGCCCGGCACCGAGGAGTGCGACCGTGGTCTTGTTGAACCGCTCGCTGATGATGAAGGCGTAGGCGAGCACGAACACCGCGATCGCGTAGTACATCATTGGCGTCATTCCCCGAAAGCCCGATCAATCTTTCAGTGCGGCGGCCAGTAGGCGTGATGCGGTGATCACCCCGTGCAGCCTTTTCTTCCTGACCACCGCGACCAGCGGACTACGCACACGCGCCATCAGCTCGGCCACCTCCATGATGGTGTCGTCGGCGTCGACGACGGGCACATACTGGCGCTGTTTGGGCAGCACGTCGCGAATCGTCTTGCCACTGAGCTTCTCTGCGGCGTGGTCGGCCATAGATTCGGTGAACACGCCGGCCAGCCCGGGGTCG
Source organism: uncultured Actinomycetota bacterium (assembly GCA_963751315.1). Classification (GTDB taxonomy): domain Bacteria; phylum Actinomycetota; class Actinomycetes; order Mycobacteriales; family Mycobacteriaceae; genus Mycobacterium. The sequence goes on from CAVVUH010000018.1 coordinate 243,429, forward strand.
TCTTGCACGTAGCCGGGCACGATGAATCGGACGACCTGGGACGCCGGGAGGATGGCGTACGGTGTTTCGGACGTGTTGGTGACAACCACCAGTCCGTTCAGCCGGTGCTCGGCAAGCAGGCGGAGTGCATCAAGCGCGGGGGAGTCGATGTTCACGACCGGGAACTCCTCGATGATCTCCTCGGCGCGCACGCAGCCCATAATAAAGTTCCGCTTACGCAGTTGCGCGGGCGGGTGCCATGCTGCTCGGCGGGCGGTGGCGCGGCGGACCGACAGACCCTCGGTTAACAGCGCGGCTGCTCTGTGAAATCCTTTGGTGCGCTTGGTTCATCGTTGCGGAAAGGGTGCTGGTCGGCGAGGGTAACTAAGCGTGGGGTTGTCAGATCCATGACAGCGATCTGGGCTGGCTCCGGCGTTGGATGGCGGCGTTCACTGTGAATTGAGTTCGCGCAGTTGCTCTTTGAGCGACCATTGCCTGAATCGGCGGTCTGGGTTGGGTGAAGGCGAAGTAAACGGATGCCTAAGCAGCCTGCGCAATGCGCGATAGCACTCGCGGTGATGTTTACGCAGTGCGGGGTGCACTTTGATCTTTCAGCGCGGCGGCCAGCAGGCGTGACGCGGTGATCACGCCGTGCAACTTGCCGTTTTTGACCACGGCGACCAGCGGACTTCGCAGGCGCGCCATCATTTCGGCCACCTCGATGATGGTGTCGTCGGCGTCGGCCACCGGCAAGTGCTGGCGTTGCTTGGGCAGCACATCGCGGATCGTCTTATTGCCCAGCTTCTCCGCGGCATGGTCGGCCATCGATTCGGTCAACACCGCGGCCAGCCCGGGGTCGTCTTGCACATAGCCGGGCACGATGAATCGGACGACTTGAGAGGCCGGCAGCACGGCGTACGGCGTTTCGGACGTGTTGGTGACCACCACGAGACCGTTCAGCCGGTGCTCGGCAAGCAGGCGGACGGCATCAAGCGCATTTGAGTCGATATTCACGACCGGGAACTTCTCGTCAAGATCCTCTGCCCGCACACCGTCACAATACTTCCCGCGGAGAGCTCCGGTGATCATGTTCGGCGTTGGGGTTTTGTAAAGGCTCCGGGCCGATGCGGCCGATGGGTTGCACTCCCGACCCGCGGCCGACGGGCGGGCTAGCTGAACACGAAGTAGCGCAGCCACAGATAACCGACGGAAATCACCGCCGAGACCAGGGCCACTACTGCCCCTCTTTTGGTGAAATCCCAGAACGACACCGGGTTGCCGGAGCGTTGGGCAATCCCGACTACGACGATATTCGCGCTGGCCCCCACGGCGGTGAGGTTGCCGCCGAGGACGGTGCCCAGTAGCAGGGCCCACCACAGCACGCCCGAGTTGGCATGGCCGTGAATGGACGAGACGAACTCGCCGACGATCGGTGTCATCGTGGCGGCATAGGGAACGTTGTTGACAAACCCGCTGAACAGGAAGGACACCCCGAGGATCAGCATCGTCGTCAGCCATAAATTGCCGTGGGTCGCGTGGCTGGCCGCATGAGCCAGGTTGTTGATGACGCCGGTCCGGACCAGGGCCCCGACCATAATGAACAGTCCCGCGAAGAACAGCAGCGTTTCCCACTCGACGCTGGACAGGTAGAACTCACGGTCCAGGCCGGAGATCACGATCAGGATGCCGGCGCCGGTCATCGCCACCAGTGACGGCTCCATGTGGATCTCTTTGTGCGCGACGAACCCGGCGAACACCGCAAGCAGAACGATCCCGCATTGGATCAGCAGCTTGCGATCACGGATCGCTTCGGTCTCGTCCAGCGACATGACATCGGCGACCCGCTCGGGATCGACGGTGAAAGAGCCGGGAAATAGGCGCGGGATCAGCGCCACCAGGGCGGCGAGCACGATGAGCACCGCCGGCCCCATGTTGGCCAGGAACGAAATGAAACTCAGGTGGGCTCCGGTGCCGATGATGATCGTGGTCGGGTCACCGACCAGGGTGGCCGCGCCACCGATGTTGGCGGCGAACGCCTCGACGATGAGAAATGGCACCGGACTGACTGCCAGTCGGTCGCACACCAGCAGGGTGACCGGTGCGATCAACAAGACCGTGGTCACGTTGTCCAGGAAGGCCGATCCGACCGCGGTCACCAGCACCAGCAGGATCATGATCCGCAGCGGAGAGCCCTTGGCGCGCTTGGCCGACCAGATCGCTATGTATTCGAACACCCCGGTCTGGCGGACCACACTGATGATGATCATCATGCCCAGGAGCAAAAAGATGACGTCCCAGTCGATCCCGGTGTCGCGGGAGTAGAAGACCTCATCGGAATTGATCACCGGCAGGAAGAACACGGCTACCGCGCCGGCCAGTGCCACCAGGGTCTTGTTGAAACGCTCGGTGGTGATCAACGCGTAGGCGACCACGAAAACCGTGGACGCGTAGATGGCGTGAACGAGGTTCATCGGCTGTCCTGCCGTCGGGCGCGCATCTGGCTCGGCATGCGCGGCGAAGCGGCGCTCAAGATTTGAGCGCCGCGGCCAGTAGGCGTGACGCGGTGATCACACCGTGCAGACTGCCATTCTTGGTGACTGCGATCAGCGGACTTCGCAGCTGCGCCAACTGCGCGGCCACCTTGATGACGGTATCGCGGGCATCCGCCGACTTAATGTTGCGCAGGTAGTCGGGCAGCAGGTCGCCGACCGTCATGCCCGCCAAGTTCCGGGTGGCCTGGTCAGCGGTCGAGTCGCCCAGAACGCCCGCTAACGTCAGGTCGTCCCGCACATAGCGCGGCAGGATGAATCGCAGGATTTCGAAGGCCGGGAGCACTCCGTACGGCTTTCCGGACGTGTCGGTGACCAGGAGTGCCGGCAGATTGTGCTCGGCGATCATGCGGGCAGCCTCGACTGCGTCGGAGTCGACGGACATGATTGGGAAGTCCTCGGCGATGTCCTCTGCACGCATATCGCGACGATCCGTCCATGTCATGAGCGCGGTCTCGTCGACCGTGCAAGTCATCGTCTACTCCTGAGTAGCAGGAAACGACGCCGACCAGGCTTCCCGGCACCGGGGCCTAACCTATCAGGCGCGCTTTCGCACCGCGCGCCGCCAGCTTCGCTGCGTACACTGGCTGGATGCTTGAACAGATCCGCGGGCCCGCCGATCTGCAGCACCTCTCGCAGGCGGACTTGCGGGATCTGGCCGACGAGATTCGCGAGTTTCTCATTCACAAGGTGGCCGCCACCGGCGGGCATCTGGGACCTAACCTCGGCGTCGTCGAGCTGACGCTGGCATTGCATCGGGTATTCGACTCGCCACACGATCCGATCGTCTTCGACACCGGCCATCAGGCCTATGTACACAAGATGCTGACCGGCCGCTCCACTGACTTCGAGACTCTGCGCAAAAAAGGTGGTTTGTCGGGTTATCCCTCCCGGGCCGAGAGCGAACACGACTGGGTCGAGTCAAGTCACGCCAGCGCGGCGTTGTCCTACGCCGACGGGCTGGCCAAGGCGTTCGAGCTGACCGGACACCGCAACCGGCACGTGGTGGCGGTGGTGGGCGACGGCGCGCTCACCGGCGGGATGTGCTGGGAGGCACTGAACAACATCGCGGCGGCCCACCGGCCGGTGGTGATCGTCGTCAACGACAACGGCCGCAGCTATGCCCCGACCTTCGGCGGCTTGGCCAACCATCTGGCCGCTCTGCGGCTGCAGCCCAGCTACGAGCACTTGCTGGAGCGGGGCCGTAGCGCGGTTCGCGGAATGCCGGTCGTCGGCGAATTCGCTTACCAGTTCATGCACAGCATCAAAGCCGGTGTGAAGGACGCACTTTCGCCGCAGTTGCTGTTCACCGACCTCGGGCTGAAGTACGTCGGGCCGGTCGACGGCCACGATGAGCATGCCGTGGAGACGGCGCTGCGCAGCGCGCGCGGATTCCGCGGCCCAGTGCTGGTCCACGTCGTCACCCTCAAGGGCCGGGGCTACGGCCCGGCCGAGGCCGACGAGGCCGAGCAGATGCATTCCTGCGGGGTTATCGACCCGGCGACCGGGATTGCCACCAAGGTCCCGGGACCGAGCTGGACGGCGACGTTCTCCGACTCGCTGATCGACTATGCGACCAAACGCCGCGACGTCGTCGCGATCACCGCTGCCATGCCGGGGCCCACCGGGCTGACGGCATTCGGGCAGCGTTTTCCGGATCGGTTGTTCGACGTCGGCATCGCCGAGCAGCACGCGGTGACGTCGGCGGCTGGATTGGCCATGGGCGGCCTGCACCCGGTGGTGGCGATCTATTCGACCTTCCTCAATCGCGCGTTCGACCAAATCATGATGGACGTGGCGATGCATCAGCTGCCGGTCACGATGGTGCTCGACCGGGCCGGGATCACCGGGCCGGACGGTGCCAGCCACAACGGCATGTGGGATCTGTCGATGCTGGGCATCGTCCCCGGTATGCGGGTTGCCGCGCCCAGGGACGGCACAAGACTGCGCGAGGAGCTCGGCGAGGCGCTCGACATCGACGACGGTCCCACGGCGATCAGATTCCCGAAAGGTGATGTCGGCGAAGACATTCCGGCACTTCAGCGGCGCTCTGGTGTAGACGTGCTCGCGGTGCCCGCCGATGGGCTGACCGCCGATGTGCTGCTGGTGGCGGTCGGGGCGTTTGCGTCGATGGGCCTGGCGGTGGCCGAGCGGCTGCGCAACCAGGGCATTGGCGTTACGGTGATCGACCCGCGATGGGTGTTGCCGGTTTCGGACGTGGTCGCCGAATTGGCGTTTACGCACAAGCTGGTCGTCACGATGGAAGACAACGGCGTCAACGGCGGTGTCGGTTCGGCGGTGTCAGCGGCGTTGCGGCGCACGGAGATCGACGTGCCTTGCCGCGATGTCGGACTGCCGCAACAATTTTTCGATCACGCGTCGCGCGGCGAGGTGCTCGCCGACGCCGGTCTGACCGAGCAGGACGTGGCCCGGCAGATCACCGGCTGGGTGGCTGCACTGTCCGGCGACGATGCGGGCGGGGACGGCCCGATGAGGAGCCGGACAATGGGGCTGTCCGGCGACGATGCGGGCGGGGACGGCCCGATGAGGAGCCGGACAATGGGACTGGGCAACGGGGTCGAGTCCGCAGCAGAGATCAGCGAACGGCTGGACTAGCGACGCCGACTGTCAGGCAACGGGTTTCAACGCTGCGGCCAGTACCGGGACCACCAGCTCACGCTGCCAGCCACGGGCCTGGCCGGCAGTCAGGAACTCGTCAATCACCGTCGCCCGGTCGTCGACATCCTCCCAATCCCAGCAGAGCCGTCGCACCAGGTCGGGCGAAACCAGGTTCTCGGTCGGCACCGAGACCTGTTGGGAGAGTTCGCGCAGCGCGGTGCGGGCCGCATCCAGGCGCGCTGCGGCCTCCGGTCTGCGCTTGGGCCAGCGTGCCGGCGTCGGCGGCCCGTTGGGCGGTTCGGCCCCCTCCGCAGGACCGCGGTTCGCCCGCGCTGATTCCAACGCAGCCAACCATGTCGCGGCGCTACGGCGCTGCCTGCGACCGCCGAATATCGGCAAGGCAAGCAGGTCGTCGAGGGTCTTTGGATCGGCAGTGGCGGCGTCGATGATCGCCGAGTCGGGCAAGATCCGCCCCGGCGCGATATCGCGGCGTTGGGCGATTTCGTCGCGCACTGTCCACAATTCACGAACCGCGGCCAGGCCGCGCTGGTTGCGCACCCGGTGGATACCGGATGTGCGTCGCCAGCGATCCCGTCGAGTCGGTGGTGGGGCCTGGCCGACGGTCCGTAGATAATCGAATTCCTCTGCGGCCCAATCGGTTTTGCCCTGTTCAGCCAGCACCCCTGCGATCGCGTCCCGCAGTTCGATGAGCACTTCCACGTCGAGCGCCGCATAGTTCAGCCACGCCGCTGGTAGCGGACGCTTGGACCAGTCCGCCGCGCCGTGCCCTTTGGCCAAACCCAGACCGAGCAGCCGTTGCGCCATGGCCGCCAGGTTGACCCGGTCGAAGCCGACCAACCGTCCGGCCAGCTCGGTGTCGTAGAGCGCCGGGGGCCGCATACCGACCTCGGCCAGGCACGGCAGGTCCTGATCGGCGGCATGCAGGATCCACTCGTCCTCGGCGAGCACCTCGGCGACGGGCCGCAGTACGGTCAGCGGGTCGCCGCCGTGGCTGACCGGATCGATGAGAACAGTGCCCGCGCCGGCTCGGCGAATCTGAATCAGATAGGCGCGGTTGGAGTAACGGAACCCCGAGGCTCGCTCGGCGTCGACCGCGAACGCGCCCTGGCCGCCGGCCAGCACGTCCGCGGCGGCAGCGATCTCGCGGGCAGTCGTCGAGAGGTCGGGCACACCGTCGGCGGGATGAAGCAGCGGCGTGACGTCTGGTTCCGTGCTTTCCGGCTGATCGTCTGCCGCTTGAGGCAGCTGGGAAGCCATCTCAGACGCGGGACCGCGTGCCCAAATCCGTCACCCCGACCGGCGGCAGCCCCGCGGCATGCTCGAGCACCTCGCAGAACGCCTCGACGTGTGTACCGATGTCCGGGGTGATCGCGGTCCAGGACGCGCGCAGCTCCAACTGGTGGGCGCGCGGCGGTCCGGAGATGTCCCCGTAGCGCACCGAGGTGGTGGCGGTGACCGTGCCGCCGAGCGCGGTCACGTGCTCAGCGCGGCTGTCCAGCGCTTCGACCAGCCAGCTCCAGGCCACTTCGGGCAGCAGCGGGTCGATGGCCTCGCTGGAGTCCAGGTCGGCCTGAATGTAGGCGACGAGCCGCATGGTGCCGTCCCAGGCATCGGCCCCATCCGGGTCGTAAAGCAGGATCAGCCGGCCGAACGCGTCACCCTCGGACTGCTCCGGCACAAGGTCGAGCTCGGGACGCTTGACCTCGGCGCCAAGCGCGTAGCTGTACGGCGCGAGACGCTGGGGCGGCCGGATCGGGCCCAGCTCGATCTCCGACCGCACGCTGGCACCACTCATCGCCTCGACCGCCTCGCGGAACGGGACCGGTTCGGCTGAGCTCACAAGCGCCGCTCCTCCTCATCGCTCCGCCTTGCATCGTCGCCGGCGGGCGTCACGAGGACCGATTCTCGTCTCGCTCTGCATCGTCGCCGGCGCGAGTCGCAACCTCTGACGCTAGACCTATCTGCGGACACGCGGAAAAAGGCGCGCCGGTTCACCGGGCCACGGCTGCAGCGGCCCCGGCTTAGTCGGAGGAGAAACGTGCCGGCCGCTTCTCGCGGTGGGCGGTCAGACCCTCCCGGACGTCAGGCCCGTCGAATCCAAGAAACTCCAGGCCAAGGGCCGTTTCGAAGGCCGGTGCGAACATCCGGTACCAGTGGTTGAGGCTGTGTTTGGTGAAGCGGATCGCCGACTGGGCGCCGTGTGCCAGATCCGCCGCGATGCGGGTTGCGGTGGCGAGCACATCGTCGTCGTCGACGCACATCGAGACCAGCCCGATCCGCTCCGCTTCCTCGCCGGATAGCGGCGCACAGGTGAGCAGGTAGTACTTGGCCTTGGCCATGCCGACGAGCAGCGGCCAACAGATGGCGGCGTGATCACCCGCGGCCACACCCAGCTTCGTGTGGCCGTCGATGATCTTGGCGGTTCGCCCGGCCACCGAGATGTCGGCGAGCAGTGCCACCACCAGACCCGCGCCGACCGCCGCCCCGTGAATCGCCGAAATGACCGGCTTGTCGAAATTGACCATGTTGAGCACCAGATCGCGGGCCTCGCGCATGATGCGCAGCCGGTCGCTGAATTGACCCATGGTCTCGTCGATCAGGTCGAAGCTGCCCCCGGAGGAGAACGCTTTGCCTTCGCCGCGGACCAAGACGACGCGCGCATCCGGGTCGCGACCGATCGCCGGCCAGATGTCGGCGAGATCGCGGTGCATCTGCGGCCCGACCGAATTGAGCCCGGGAGCATCGAGAACGACGTGCAGCACTCCGTGGTCGGTGCGTTCGATTCGCAGGCTGGGAAACTCGTCGTAGCTGACTGAGGGGTGACGAACTGGCATCCCGGCTCCTGACGACACATCGGCTGGCGGACTTTACGCACGACGACGTTACGCAGGTCAACCGCAGACCGGGCCGAGACTCCCTGGCGGACCGCTTCAACCGCTGGTCATGGCAGCATTGATGCTGATGACTACGCGTCGCACGCTTCCCGAATCGCCGTACCTGGCCGCGGTCGCCGGTCGCAAACCGCACCGGGTGCCGGTGTGGTTCATGCGGCAGGCCGGCCGATCACTGCCCGAATACCGTGCGCTGCGTGCGCAGACCAGCATGATGGCGGCCTGCTTCGACGCCGAACTGATCGCCGAGATCACCCTGCAGCCGATACGCCGTCATGACGTCGACGCCGCGATCCTGTTCTCCGATATCGTGGTCCCGCTGCGCGGCGCCGGTGTCGACTTGGACATCGTCCCCGACGTCGGACCCGTCATCGCAGCGCCGGTTCGCACTGCTGCCGACATCGACGCACTGAAACCTCTTGAACCGCAACGTGTTCAACCGGTGTCGGAGGCGGTCTCGCTGCTTGTGCAGGCGCTGGGTGATGTTCCGCTGATCGGGTTTGCGGGGGCGCCGTTCACGCTGGCCTCCTACCTGGTCGAGGGTGGCCCGAGCCGCCACCACGCCCGCACCAAGGCGATGATGCTGGCCGAACCGACCTGCTGGCATGCACTGATGGAGAAGCTGACCGACCTCACCGTCGAGTTTCTGCGGGTCCAACTCGACGCTGGGGTGGATGCGATTCAGGTATTCGACTCGTGGGCGGGCGCGCTGTCGCTTGCCGACTACCGTCGATATGTATTGCCGCACAGCGCGCGGGTGTTCGACACACTGACCGACCGCGGCGTTGCGATGACACACTTCGGGGTCGGCACTGCCGAACTGCTGGGCGCTATGTCGGCCGCAGGCGCGACGGTGGTCGGCGTTGACTGGCGGACCTCGTTGGTCGACGCCGCGGCCCGAGTCGAGACCGGGACGGCACTGCAAGGCAACCTCGATCCGGCAGTGCTGCTGGCCGGCTGGCCGGCGGTGGAGCGGGCCGCGCGCGCGGTGGTCGACGACGGTCGACGGGCCATCGACGCCGGCGCGGCCGGGCACATTTTCAACCTTGGGCACGGGGTGTTGCCGGAAACCGATCCCGGTATTCTCACCGACCTGGTGTCTCTGGTCCATTCGCTATGACGTCCGGTACTCGCTCGTATTGTGTTGTCGGCGGAGGCATCTCGGGCCTGACGGCGGCCTACCGGTTACGGGTGGCCGTCGGTGACGAGGCGAGCATCACGCTATTCGACCCGGCCGACCGGCTCGGCGGGGTGCTGCGCACCGAGCGCGTCGGCGGGATTCCCATGGACGTCGGCGCCGAGGCGTTCGTGGTACGCCGCCCCGAGATGCCGTCGCTGCTCGACGAACTGGGCCTGGCGAACCGGCAAGTCGGTACCACCGGAGCGCGCCCGCTGATCTACAGCCAGGAACGGCTGCATCCGCTACCGTCAGCCACGCTCAACGGCATTCCGTCGTCCGCGGAGTCAATGGCCGGTCTGGTGAACGCTGCCACCCTCGCGCGCATCGCTTCCGAGCCGAGTCGTCCGTTTCGCTGGCAGCCCGGCGGCGATCCCGCCGTGGCCGACCTGGTGGCAGACCGGTTCGGTGAGCAGGTGGTGGCCCGGTCGGTGGATCCAATGCTCGGCGGGGTCTACGCGGGATCGGCCGCGACGATCGGACTACGCTCGGCCGCCCCGATCCTGGCTGCCGTTCTGGACGCCGGCGCCGCCCACCTGACCGACGCGGTCCGCCAGGCGCTCATGAGCGTCACCGCCGGCCCGGTATTCGGCGCGGTGGGCGGCGGCTACGCGGTGCTGGTCGACGAGCTGGTCCTGCGCAGCCGGCTCAATTGGGTACAGGCGGCGGTGGTAGGGATCGAGGCCGTGCAAGCTCCTGAGCGTGGCTGGATGCTGCGCGACGACGCCGGTTCGCGCTGGCGCGCCGACGCGGCGGTCTTAGCCGTCCCGGCTGCAAGCCTGGTCGGGCTCGTCGAGGGCATTGCACCGCACACCGCCGCTGCGGCCAGCCGCATCGTCAGCGCCTCCTCGGTGGTGGTGGCGCTGGCCGTGCCGCGCGGTATCCGCTTTCCACAGAATTCGGGCGTGCTGGTCGCCAGCGGAGAACGGTTGCGCGCCAAAGCAATCACGTTGTCGTCGCGGAAGTGGGGACGGCGGACCGACCTGGAGCTACTGCGACTCTCGTTCGGGCGCTTCGGCGATGAGCTGGCCAGCCGGGCGTCCGACGACGAGCTGCTGGCGTGGGCGATACAGGACCTGGGCACCGTTTTCGGGCTGACCGTCGCCCCGGTGGATGCCTGCGTGCAACGCTGGCCGGACGCGATGCCGCAGTACGGGCCCGGACATCGCGACCTGGTCGCGGAGCTGCGCGCCGGCCTGCCGCCGACGCTGGCGGTGGCGGGCAGTTATCTCGACGGGATCGGCGTGCCGGCCTGCATCGCCGCGGCCGGCCGAGCGGTCACCGGCGCGATCCGGGCGGTCGAAAACCCCGTGGCACGATAGTTCTCATGGCCCGCTTGGATTACGACGCGCTCAACGCCACCGTTCGCTATTTGATGTTCTCGGTGTTCTCGGTTCGCCAAGGGGCACTTGGCGCAGAAGGAGAGGCCCGTGGGACCGTCATCGACGACACCGCGACCTTCCTCAAACAGCAGGAGGAGCGTGGCGTTGTGGTGCGCGGTCTTTATGACGTCTCCGGCCTGCGGGCAGACGCCGATTTCATGATCTGGACGCACGCCGAAACCGTTGAAGCGCTGCAAGCGACCTACCAGGATTTCCGGCGCAGCACCATGCTGGGCCGGGCGTGCACGCCGGTGTGGAGCAGTGTCGCGCTGCACCGTCCGGCCGAGTTCAACAAGAGCCACATCCCGGCATTCCTGGCCGGCGAGGAACCGGGTGCCTACATCTGCGTCTACCCGTTCGTGCGGTCCTATGAGTGGTATCTGCTGCCCGATGAGGAGCGCCGCCGCATGCTCGCCGAACACGGCATGGCGGCCCGCGAATACAAGGATGTCCGGGCCAACACCGTGCCTGCGTTCGCGCTCGGCGACTACGAGTGGATCCTGGCCTTCGAGGCCCCCGAGCTGCATCGCATCGTCGACCTCATGCGCGAGTTGCGAGCCACCGACGCTCGCCGGCACACCCGCGAGGAAACGCCGTTTTTCACCGGGCCGCGGGTGCCGGTTGAGCAGCTGGTGGCGTCGCTGCCATGATGATCCCTAGCCCGTCAGATCGTTGCATCGTCGATAGTTCACGTTATATCGTTAAGCCATGAATCAGCCAGCACAGGTCGACCCCAGCCGCTTTGAAGAGATGTATCGCGATCAGCGGGTTTCGCACGGCTTGCCGGCCGCCACACCATGGGACATCGGCGGCCCGCAGCCCGTCGTACGGCAACTCGTCGCGCTGGGGGCGATCAAGGGCGAAGTTCTCGACCCGGGCACCGGCCCGGGCCACCACGCCATCTACTACGCGTCAAACGGTTATTCGGCTACCGGCATCGACGCGTCACCGACCGGGCTGGAGCGGGCCAGGGACAACGCCCGCAGGGCCGGGGTGTCGGTGAACTTTCAGCTGGCAGACGCGACAAAGTTGGATGGTCTGGAGAACCGCTTCGACACGGTCGTCGACAGCGCCTTCTACCACACGTTTTCGACCGAGCCGGAGTTGCAGCGATCGTATGCGCGGGCTTTGCACCGGGCGACCAAGCCCGGAGCGCGGCTGTACATGTTCGAATTCGGCCCGGGCAATGTCAACGGCTTCCAGATGCCACGATCGTTGTCCGAGGACGACTTTCGGAAGGTGTTCCCCGATGCCGGTTGGGAGATCACGTATTTGGGGCCGACCACATACCTGATCAACATGAGCGTGGAAACCCTTGAGTTGATGGTCGCGCGCAACCCCGAGATGGCCGATCAGGTGACGACGCTTCTGGAGCGATTCCGGATTATCGAGCCGTCGCTGCCCAACGGTCGGGTCCACGCCCCGTTCTGGGCAATGCACGCCACTCGAGTGGACTAGGCCGGCGCGACGGCGGCGACGAGCCGAACGCTTTATCCTTACCGGATGGGCGAATCAGTGCTTGTCGATCCCACCCGCTACGAGAAGATGTATGCCGATCAGCAAACTTCGCACGGCTTGCCGGCAGCCACACCGTGGGACATCGGCAGCCCGCAGCCTGTCATAAAGCAACTGGTCGCGCTGGGGGCGATCAAGGGCGAGGTTCTCGACCCGGGTACCGGTCCGGGCCACCACGCCATTTACTACGCGTCACAGGGCTACGGGGCGACGGGCATCGACTCCTCGCCGAGCGCAATCGAGCGGGCAAAGGAGAACGCGCGCAAAGCTGGGGTGTCGGTGAACTTCCAACTGGGCGACGCGATGACCCTGGAGGGTTTCGAGGGCCGTTTCGATACGGTCGTCGACTGCGCGTTCTATCACCTCTTTTCAGACGTCATGAAGCTCAAGAGGGCCTATGCCCAGGCTTTGCGCAGAGCCACCAAGACCGGAGCGCGGCTTTACATGTTCGAGCACGGCCCGGGCTCGGTCAACGGCTACGGTCCGCCCCGGTCGCTGTCCATCGAAGACTTCATGCACGTGTTCCCCGACGCCGGTTGGGAGATCACGTATTTGTGGCCGACCACCTATGAGGTCAACGTCAGCGTGCACGCCCTTGAGCAGATGATCGCGCGCAATCCCGATAGGGCCGAGGAGTTCACGCCGATGCTGGAGCGGTTTCGGATGTTCGGGTCGTGGCTGCCCAATGGTCGGGCACACACCCCGTTCTGGGAGATGCACGCCACCCGCGTGGACTGAATGCCCGCGAGACTTAAACGGTTGCGCCGCTGCCCGGCGTGTCGTCGCGACTGCTTAAGTGTCGACGCTCAGGACCTGGCCGGCACCAAGCGCAGCGAGATCGAGTTGATGCAGTACCGCTGATCCGTCGGAGTCGGATAGCCCTCGCCGGCGAACACATGGCCCAGGTGGCTGTGGCAATTCGCGCACAGCACCTCGGTACGGACGGCGCCCATCGAGTGATCGGGGCGCAGGATTACCGCGTCGGAGTTGGCCGGGTCGAAGAATGACGGCCAGCCGCAATGGGATTCGAACTTCTCGAAGCTGCGGAACAGCTCGGCGCCGCACGCCCGGCACTGGTAGACGCCTTCGGTCTTGGTGTCGGTGTACTCACCGGTGAACGGACGCTCGGTGCCGGCCCGTCGCAGTACGTCGAACTCCTGCGGGTTGAGTTTTTTGCGCCACTCGTCGTCGCTCAGTTGCACCTTGGGACGCGACAAATCGCTAGTCATGCATCCACGCTAGCGCGCGGCCGCTCAGCCGTCAGCCATGCCGGATCAATCCCGTCCTCCAGCCGGTTTTCGGCCTTGGCGTCGCGATAGCGGAAGTAGAGCACGCTGAACACGACGATCAGCAGCAGCGACCAGCCGTAGGTGATCTTCAGGTAATCCAGCGGTCGCCCGATGTACATCCAATGGAGCAGCAGCCACTTGTCCATCGACAGGAAGCCGTAGACGCCCAGCCACGCCGGCCAGTTACGGATCACCGAATTGGGCAGTACCACCGTCATCAGGAACGGGAACAGCATCATCGAGTAGTAGCCCTGGGCCAGTGATAGCACCAGCCACGACCACAGCAACAGCACGCCCGACGATGTGGTGAACCAGAACAGCGGATCACGGGTGCGGTAGTAGCGGTACAGCAGCCACAAGCTGCCGATGGCCAGCAGTGTGAACAGGATCCGCAGAAATAGGATCAGCCAGGTCGGTAGGCCGAAGTACACGCCGTTGCCTTCGATCGAGCTGTTGAAGTAGTCGCGGACGCCCAGCATGTAAGGCACCGTGCGGGTGACGAAGTCCATCGGATGCACGACCAGGGGCAGCGCGGCCAGATTGAATGCCACCGGCACCACCAGGGCAGGCAGGATTGCACGCCACTGTCGGTTGAGCAGCGGCAGCAGCAGCAGTGGCAACAGCACCGGTTTGACCACCGTCGCCAGACCGATCGCGATGCCGGCCCACCACTGATGTGTGACCGTACCGGATTTGGAGCCATCCAGCAGCCAGCGCAGAAACAGCACCTCGAGCAGCAGGATGACACCGTTGATGTTGGTGAAAACCAATGTACTGGTGACGGATTCGGTGCAGAACATCGCCAGCAGCAACGCCGGGGCGGCCACCGAAGTCAGGGTGAAGTTGAACATCCGCAGCAGCACGTACGCCGCGAGGATGATCGCGGCGCTGTTAAGTGCGACGAACAAGTAGCGCGATTCCGCGAAGGGCAGGTAGCCGAACGGTGCCATGATCAGTGTGCCGCCGGGCGGATACAGGTAATGGGGGTCGACGTAGTCGAAATGCTCGTTGTAGATGTCCCAGCCGCGCCGGAAGTTCAGCACCGCGCGGTAGACCGGCTTGAAATCGTCGGTGATGTTGCCGTTGGTGGTCAGCACGATGGTGCGGTGAATGACCGCCATGATGGCCAATGGCCAGAGAACCGAGCGCAGCACGGTGGCGGTGCCAGGTGGTGCGGTGCGGGGACCAAAGGTGGCCTGCGACCAATCGCGCAGGCTGCCACGAGTGGAATCAACTGCCGTCACCAGCGCACCGTACACGGGCGATTGCCCGAAGGATCAGGCGGGACAGTAGGTGTCGGTGGACGGTAACTGGCCGCTGTCGAGGTAGCCGATCAACGGGGGGACCGCGCACGAGGAATAGATGCTGGCGCCGTGGCCGATCCCTTGCCACATCACCCGCTTGCTGGCCGCGGTGGCGTTGATGATGAGGGCGGCGGTGGCCGAGACGCCTTCCGACCCGACAATCGCGTCGTCGTTCTGCACCCCCATCAGAAGCACGTTGACTTTCAGCTTCTTCGGTGGCTGCGGCGGCGTCGCGCTCGGCCACGACACACATTTGACGAGATTGAGCGCACCGACGGTGCCGAACTGGGGGTAGAGCTTGCTCCAGGCGACCACGAGTTCCCGAATCCGGTCGGGGGTGGGGCGGTTGATCGCGTCACTGCACGAATTGACGAACTGCCCGTCGGTGCCGATGGTGCCCTCCGCCCGATTGATCAGGCCGGTCAGCAAGTTGGTGTCGCCGGAACGGGCGTTTGCGAGCGCGGTGGCCACGTCGTTGGTGGTGCTGACGCGGTCACCGGTGGGGTAGCCCAGCGCGGTGGTGATGGCGTTGGCGAGGGAGGCTACCGACACGCCCGCAGGGCCGTGGCCTGCGCGGGCGTCGGAAATCAGCGAGTTGACGGCGCCTTTGGGGTCGGGGCCCAGGGGGCAGTTCACCGCAGCGCACTGTGCGGCGAATGCGTCCAGGGCTGCCTGCTGGCCTTTGACGTGTTGCTCGGCGGCGGCTTCGGCGCCCACCCCCAAGGCGATCGGCGAATCGAGGACCAGCCTGGCGACCTTGTCGGGATGCGAGCTCGCGTAGGACAGCGCCACCTGGGCGCCGTTGCCGATACCGATCAGCGCCAGTGCGGGCACGTCCCAGGTGCTGCGCAGCCGTTCGATATCGGTGGCGGCGTGGGCGTCGTCGTAGGCGGAGTCGCCGGGCGCGATGGTGTCGGTGCAGCTGGTGGTGGCGTTCTGCACGATGTCTGCGAGGTTGGCGACCGGGTCGTTGCCGGACTCGAACTGCGACTGGTCGCGTATCTCCTGGCGGTCGAACTGGTCGAGGCAGTCCACTGGGGTCGACATGCCCATGCCGCGGCGGTCGACGGCGACGATGGGGTGGCTGCGCAGCACGTCGGCGCCGGCGCGCGCCAGCCATACCGGCAGTTGCAGCGACGACGGCAGGTCCGAGCCGGTGGTGAAGACCAGTGGGCCGGCGTCGGCCGGAGTCTGGGCCGAGCGGGCGCGCACCACACCGATGCTCAGCGTCCCGGCTGCGCCGTTGGCGGGGTCGAGGTCGGCGTCATAACTTGCGCAATCCAGCTTGACGCCGGGTGCGGCGGGGACGGCGGCATCCCCGAACTCCTTGGACGTGCAGTCACGCCACGACAAGTCGTTCTTGGGCGCGGCGATCGGCGGCGGACCATTGGGCGGCTTCGTCGCCGTGGCCTTTCCCTGCGGCCGCGCGCCCGAATTGGTGCCAAAGCGCGGGTTGGCGGCCAATCCCGGCGCGCAGCCGGCCAGCAACCCAGTCACCACGATCAACGACGTGGCGATTGCGGCGTGCCGGCTCATGCCGACCACAGTAGCCATTCCAGCGCGATACTCAGGCTCAGGTTCGATTGCCCGCATCGTCGTCAGGCCCTGACATAGCGGGTGTACAGGTAGCCGTCGTCGTCGGTGAGGATGTGCGCACGGCGCATCCCGGTCAGCACCTGCCCCGGACCGGCGGCGATGCGGCCGCCTTGGCCGCCCACCAGGCTCGGCGCGATCGTCAGGCACAGTTCGTCGAGCATTTCGCGCTCGACGAACGAGCCGAACAGCATCGGGCCGCCTTCGGTCAATACCCGGTACAAGCCGCGGTCGGCCAGTGTCGCCAGCACCGCGGCTTCGTCGACACGAGCCGGGTCGTCGACCGAGCAGTCGACCACGTCTGCGAGGCCGGCGAGCCCGCGGCGGGTCTGGTTGGTCGCCGCCCCGGAGGTCAACACCAGCGGTGGCACCTCGGTGCGGGTGAACACCGGCATATCCCGGTCCACCCGACCGGATCTGGTCACGATCGCCAGCTGCGGCACTTCGCTTTGCCCGCAGGCCTGGCGACGTTGGCGTTGAGCGACGCTCGGGCGTGCGCCCGAGTAGCCCTCGGCCCGCACCGTGCCTGCGCCGACCAGAATCACGTCCGCGAGCTCGCGCAGCAGGTTGAACACCGCACGATCGCCGGGCCCGCCGAGGCGGCCGCTCATGCCGCCGACGGTGGCGCCACCGTCGAGGCTGGTGATGAAGTTCGCGCGAAGGCAAATCCTGTTCAGCTCCGGCGGGTAGCCGTAGAGCTCGGGCAGTTCGCCCCCGTCGAGTTCACGGACCGAGCCCAGCAGTCTCAGCTGAATCCCGCCGGCTTGTTCGGCAGCAAGGTCAGGCATGCGCATGATTGCAGCACGTCGGTAGGGTGCCTGCATGAACGGCCCCACTCCCGCCGATGCCACCGGCGGGGTCGCTCATCTGGTCGATCGGCGGCCCACTGTGTCGCCCGAGCGGCTGATCGCCCAGCTGACGCCGCCGCCGACCTTCGCCGAGGCGAGCTTCGGGAGCTATCACCCTGACCCCGCCGAGCCGACGCAGTCCGCCGCCGTCGCGGCGTGCCAACAGTTCTGCCGGCAGGCCGTCGAGCGCCGCGCCGGCCGCAAGAAGCTCTTCGGCAGGCGCGAGGTTGTGCCGGGCATTGGGCTGTACCTCGACGGTGGTTTCGGTGTCGGCAAGACGCACCTGCTGGCCGCTGCCTACCGTCAGCTGCCCGACGATGCGGCCCACCCGAAGGCGTTCGCGACGTTCATGGAGCTGACCCAGCTCGCCGGGGTGTTCGGCTTCGCCGAATGCATTGACCTGCTAGGGCATTACACGCTGTTGTGTATCGACGAGTTCGAGCTGGACGACCCCGGAAACACGACGTTGGTATCACGGCTGCTGTCCCAACTTGTCGAGCGCGGTGTGTCGGTGGCCGCCACGTCCAACACGCTGCCCGAGCAGCTAGGGGAGGGGCGTTTCGCAGCGCAGGACTTCCTGCGTGAAATCAACACGCTGGCAGCAATTTTCGCCGTCGTGCGGATTGAGGGGCCGGACTACCGGCACCGCGACTTGCCGCCTGCGCCCCAGCCGCCAACTGACGAGCAAGTCGCCGCGCGCGCCGCGACGGTTGCGGGCGCGACCCTCGACGACTTCGACGCACTCTGCGCCCATCTGGCCACCATGCATCCGTCGCGCTATCTGACGTTGATCGAAGGTGTGACGGCGGTGTTCCTCACCGGCGTGCACGCCATCGAAGACCAGAACGTGGCACTGCGGGTGGTGGCGCTGACCGACCGGCTCTACGACGCCGGCATCCCGGTGCTGGCGTCGGGGGAGAAGCTGGACCGCATCTTCAGCGAGGAGATGCTGGAAGGTGGCTTCCGGAAGAAGTATCTGCGGGCCATGTCGAGGCTGCTGGCGCTGACCGCGGCTGTCAACGCCTAGGCAAGTTGCGTCACCGGCCGCCGCCTCCGCCGCCACCGCCGCCGCCCACCGCCGCCGCCGCCAAATCCGCCCCCGCCGCCGCCGATGCCGCCGCCGCCAATACCGCCTCCGCCGGATACCGCCGCCGCCGATACCGCCTCCGCCGGGTGCGCCGCCGCCGATACCGCCGCCGCCGGGTGCGCCGCCGCCGATACCGCTGCCGCCGGGTGCGCCGCCTCCGCCGGGTGCGCCGCCGGGCCCACCGGGTCCGCTTCCGCCGGGTCCACCCGGTCCGCCGGGACCGCCGCCGGGTCCACCCGGTCCGCCGGGATCGCCGCCCGGTCCACCCGGTCCGCCGGGATCGCCGCCGGGTCCACCCGGTCCGCCGGGATCGCCGCCGGGTCCACCGCCGGGTCCACCCGGTCCACCGGGGTGGTCACCACCGCCGGGACCACCGCCGGGTCCGCCTGGTCCACCGGGGTGGTCACCACCGCCGGGTCCGCCTGGTCCACCGGGGTGGTCACCACCGCCGGGTCCGCCTGGTCCACCAGGTCCACCGGGGAGACCAGGGCCGGCGGGGTTGCCAGGGCTCCCCGGCCCGCCATGGTGACCAAGATGATGTCCCGGTATGCCGGGTGCAGGCAGTGGCAAAACCGGGTTGTCGTGGCAGCGACTCCAGTCCGAATTCGGACCCCATGTCGGATCCCAAGAATCGCCCGGGCACCACTGTGGGAAAGGCCCAGGCTGAGCCTGAGCCTCGTTGGCCGCTACCAAGCCGACCCATGCCAAGCCCGCGACCATTACCGCGGTTGCCGCTGCAGAACGCGAAAAACCCTTCATGCCTCCTTATTACTTAGGCTAACTGTGTATAGATGCCAGAGTTGCCGCCAGGAAGCTGTGCGCTCAGCTGATTAGCCCGCGCCAAACGGCCGCACCATGACGTAGTCGTTCTCATCATGGGCGCCCAATTGAAATGTTCTGTCGCCGTTGACGGTAAAGCCGCATTTTTTGTAAAACCGTTGTGCGCGAATGTTTTTCTGATTGACGCCCAGCCATACGCAGCTGGCGCCCCAGTCGGCGGCGGCCGCGAGCGCGGCGTCCATCAGTGCCGTCGATACACCCGAGCCGTGATTGTCCGGCAGCACGTACATCTTCGAGAGCTCCACGGCCGGTCGAGCCCGCACGGCTCGCTGCACGTCGGGATCGTCGCCGACGCCGCGAATCAACATGGCGTAACCGACAATTCGGCTATCCTGACTGGCGGTGAGGATCAACCGCTGCGGATCGGACAGATACTCGGCGAAGCGTACGGCGGACAGGTTGGCATCAACGAACGCCGCGATGTTCGCGTGCGTGACCGATGGGGGACACGCCAGCGGAAAGGTGCGTGCGGCGACCCCGGCCAACTCGGCGATCTCGACGGAATCTGCCGTGGCGATGCGCACCGCCAAAAGCGGTTGCGCGGCTATAGGTTCCACTGCGCCAAGTGATAACCCGTCTTCTTGTCCAGCAGCACGACGGTGGAGACCGGATCGCGGTATGCCTCCCAGTACACGCCGCCGCGGACGATCGAGCCCGTCGGTGCGTTGGCTAGCGCGGCGTCCAGCGCGTCGGGTGCGTCGGACGCGCGCGACTTGTAGGCGTCGCCGAATGGGGTGACTCCGTCGAAGGTGAAGTCGGTGAGCATCTGGTACGGGGTCGGCACCCTGATCGCGTGGATCGCCACGTCCGCGCGCATCACCGCGCTGTTCGGGAAGCTTTTGACCGGGATGCCCACGCGGTTGTAGCCGAACCCCGGCGGCGGGTCGACCGGTCGGACGCTGCTGACCGTGACGTCGGCGATGTATTTTCCGGTGTCGACTCGCAACGTGTCACCGAGGTGGCCGATCGGCGCATCGCCGGCCGATGCGCGCGGTAACCCGACCAGGGTGGCGGCGATGACGGTGACCAAGACAACTAGGCAGCGGCGCATCTTTCTCCTCTGGGCCGGCCTCTATGACTCTCGCATGATGGCACACCGCGACCGCTACGTCGCCTGTTTCTTACCGGCCACCAGAGATTCCAGCACGGCAGTCAGATCGGTCTCGACGCGGTCCTTGTCGATGCCCGACTGGTGCAGTGGACCGCTGTCGTCTTCCAGTTCGAGCAGCGCGAGCAGCAGATGCTCGGTGCCGATGTAGTTGTGGCCCAAGCGAAGTGCCTCGCGGAAGGTCAGCTCGAGCACTTTGCGTGCCGGACCGCTGAATGGGATCAACTGCGGCGGGTTGTCGACGCCCGACGGCAGCGTGATTGCTGCGCGAACAGATTCGGGGTCGACCTGCTGCGCGGTCAGCAGTTTGGTAGCCAGCGCGTCCGGATCGCTCAGCAGACCCAGCAATAGGTGGTCGGGAGTGATCTCGCCGTTGTGAGCCTCGTGCGCGGCGTTTTGCGCGGCGACGACGACATTGCGGGCCCGCGGGGTGAAGCGGTCGAATCCTTGGTTGGGGTCGAGTGAAGTGGCCTCGGCCCGCAACACGAACCGCTTCTGCGCGGCTTGCTTGGTGACGCCCATGCTCTTGCCGATGTCGGTCCAGGAGGCTCCCGATCGGCGGGCCTGATCAACGAAGTGCCCGATCAGGTGGTCGGCGACCTCGCCGAGGTGTTCTGCGGCCAAGACGGCGTCGCTGAGCTGGTCCAGCACGTCGGTGTGCACCTGTTTGATCGCATTGATCAGCTCGTCGAGTCGGATGGGATGGATGATTGCTGTCGGCCCAGGAGTGGAGTCTGTCATTTCGTCAACTTTAGGTTGACGGCGGACTACTCGTCAACTATGGGTTGACGCTGGTCGGGAGAGCTCAGCCCTTCGAGTAGCCGCGGCGCACGGTCCGATCCAAGATGCCCAGCGTGGCCCGCAATGTGAGTTCGGAAATCACCGGAAAAATTCCGGCTTCGCGCCATTGGTCGTCAATCTGGGACCAGTCGTAGAAGGATGTGACGAGCGTGCCCTCACCATGCTCATCGGGTTCGAGGCGGTAGCCGTACACGTGGCCGATCTGAGGCCGGATCTGCCCCAGAACCGTCCACGAGATCAGCCGGTCGGGCTCGAAGTCGCGAATGCTGACGGTGACGTCGTACTTGCCCAGTTCCGGATAGTCGTTGAGCGAGTCACGGTCCATATGAACGACGAAGCTGTCGCCCGCGGCGGCGACGGCCCCGCCTTCGGCGTCCTGCAACATTCCGGATGAGTCGATGGCGACATGACCCTGCGGATCGCAGAGCACTGCGAAGATGTCGGTTGGGGGAGCGGCGATTTTACGTTGGACTTCGATTTTCTCGGCCACGGTTCTGATCTTGGCAGGATGACTGCCGCTATGTGGCGTTTCTCGGGTCCGCGGGGCAGATACCACAGCCGCGCCGACGTGAGCGATGATGGAGCGATGAGACGCGTCCTGATGTTGTTCGGCGTCGCCGCCGCACTGGGTGTGGGCGTGCCGGCGCACGCCGACCCGGGCAGCCCCGATCCGGGTGTTGACGCGAGCTTCCTGGACGCGCTCACCAAGGCCGGCATCACCTTTAACAACGGACGCGATGCGGTCAACGCCGGCAAGACCGCATGCGGGCTGATGGGCCAGGGCCAGCCGGAACTCGACGTCATCCAGCATGTGACCGAGCAGAACCCCGGAATCACCACTACCAGCGCCGCGAAGTTCACCGCGATCGCGGCCAGCGCCTACTGTCCGCAATTCCTGCAACGCGCCAGCGACAACGGCGGGGCCACTACCGAGCCGCCACCGGACCGAGTGGGCATATCGGGCGGACGGCGCGAGTAGCGGCGTTGCCGCACAACCACTTACAGCATCGGCAGGATGTCGACGAGGGAGTTGCGGTTCTCGTATCACCAGTGCCGGCGGCGCGGCGCTTGTAATCTCCATCCATGATCCGCGCGAGACGGCCAGTTATCGTCTCTATTGCCTTGGCTATTGGCACGCTCGTCGGATGCACCCCCAGCTATACGGCCCCCGCCGTATTCACGGTGACCAATGATGCGGTCGACAAGGTGGTCGAGCAAGTGATCGCCGCCGACAAAGAGGCGAGGCAGCTGGATGGTCCTATCAGTGTGCTCTGCGACAACGCGAAGAGTTGTCAGATTGCCTACACCATCGGGGAGCCGTTAGGGGGCACGAGCGGCATGGATGACGTTGAGATGATCGAGCCCACCCGCCAGATATGGAAGACGCTGTTCGCGGACCCTCAGTTTCAGTCGGGCACGATCGTCGTCAGCGGCCCGATCACATCGGTGGGTGGTACGAGTTCGACCGGCGTTTACTACATGCTTACGTGCGATCGTCGGGCGGCAGCGGAGATCGATTGGGACAAGGTGGACGGGAAAGGACTGCGCACCGTGTGCAGGTATTCGCCGGAGCTCAAGGGGCTGCCCGGGACGCCCGCCTCTTAGTGTCCGGTTTCCGCGGGCGTCGTTGTTCATGGCGACAACAACGCGTACTTAATTGGTGTTTGAGGCACATCGACAGGCGTACAAGCCCCTTCGACTATTGACGTTGTCCAGACCGAAGGCTGAGCAGTCAAGGGAGCGCATCCATGCCAAGCGAGCATTACGGCGATTACCAGATGGAGATCTATCTGGACGGTCTGCACGGGAAGCTTCCGCGGTTTCCCGTCGATCATGAGTCGTTGGAGGCTGCGGCGGTCGAGGTGCTGCCTTCGTGGGTCTATTCCTATGTCGGATACGGTGCGGGGGACGGCCGTACCCAGCAGGCCAACGTCGACGCCTTCGGACGGTATGCGATCGTGCCGCGGATGCTGGTGGCTCCGACCGAACGGGACCTGTCGGTGTCGTTGTTTGACATGCAGCTGCCCACCCCGCTGTTTATGCCGCCGGTGGGTGTCGTCGGGGTGTGCTCGCAGGACATGCACGGCGATATCGCGGCGGCCAAAGCCTCTGCGATAACTGGAGTTCCGATGGTGGCCTCGACGTTGACGCAGGACCGGATGGAAGATGTCCGCCCGCACTCCGGTGAGACCCCGAACCTGTTTCAGCTCTACACCGCCAACGATAAGGAGCTGGCGCGTAGCTTCCTGCACCGCGCGGAGCAGTCGGGCTATAAGGCCGTCGCGGTTACCTTGGACACCTGGATCACTGGCTGGCGACCGCACGATCTGAACATGGCGAATTTCCCCCAATTGCGCGGCTATTGCCTGCAGAACTACTTCACCGATGAGGTCTTTCGGGCGCGGCTGTCCAAGACGCCGGAGGAAGATCCCGGGGCGGCAGCCTTGGAGTGGGCGAAGGTCTTTGGTCACCCCGTGCGGTGGGAGGACTTGGGCTGGCTGCGGGAGTCGACGAAGTTGCCGATACTGCTGAAGGGCATCCTGCACCCCGACGATGTGCGTAAGGCTCGCGATCACGGCATCGACGGCATCTACTGCTCGAATCACGGCGGCCCCCAGGCCAATGGCGGACTTCCGGCTCTCGAAGCTCTGCCCGCTGTTGTCAAAGCGGCTGAGGGCATGCCGGTGCTGTTCGATTCGGGGGTGCGCAGTGGTTCCGATGTCGCCAAGGCGTTGGCGTTGGGAGCAACCGCGGTGGGCATCGGCCGCACCTACCTCTACGCCCTGGCTATCGGTGGAGTTGACGGTCTGGTGTCCCAATTGCGTTCAGTACTCGCAGAACTGGACTTGCTCATGGCCGTCGACGGCTTCCCCAGCATTGCCGACCTCCGAGCAGCCGGCGCACAACGGATTTGATCGGGCGCGCGCCGCGCCCGGTGCCCGGCGTCGGCAAGTCGCAAGCCGAGCCGAATTACTTCGCCGTGCAACTTTCCGCCATCGTGAAATGGGTCACGATCACCCCGGATCGGGCAGCCTTTCTATCGCTCATGCGTTGGTAGACGGCGACGGCCACTAAATCGGACGGTGACCGCGAGGGCTAGCGAGGCTGACATGCGGCAGACCACCATCAGCGGACACCACGATGCGCGCTACCACGCAAAGACCATGATTTCTCTCTTCGCCGCAGCGGGCGCGTTGACTGCCGCGTTCGCGTTCGCCGCGCCCGCGCAGGCCGCTTCCGTCGATTCGCGTTTGGACGTCTGCGCGGCACTGCGGAATGGGACGAGCCTCGCCTCCATCGAAGCGTCCCTCGAGGCCCGCGGCTACAGCGCAACTAACGCCGGCGTCCTGACCGGCACCACCATTCGCCAGCAGTGCCCGGACCAGACCGCCAACGCGATGGCGCAAGCGCAGAGGGCAGGCGCATAAAGGCCGAAGCGTGCCGGCTCGCGCTAGAGGTTCAGTTCTCGGTGCTGGGGCGCGATGACGTTGGTCAGGTAGTCGATAGCGGGCTGTATCGGATAGCTGTAATGGTCGGCGGCGCCCTGGGCGGCGAGGAATTCAAAGCCGCCGACGATTTCCTCCACAAGGCCAACCGGCACCCCCAGGTCCTTAGCGACGGCGAACACGTCCAGCACGGTGGCCTGTTGGACCACGTTGTAAATGGAGGTGCCCACTTTCCCTGGTGGCGCTTCAGCGGTCCACGGATCAGTGCCCACGGGACAGTTGGCGTATAACTCCGTTTCGCCATGGTCGCTGGTAGTGGTGTTGACGAAGTCCAGCCACCATGTCGGGGTTTGCGCCGCGGTGAGGCAGTCCGGCCCTGCGATGCCGCCGGTCACATCGCCGTCGATCTTTCCCGGCATGGGCCAGTCGGCCCATGCGTTCCCGTTCGCGATTCCCGGGGACCTGCAGGGGTTTCCGAACGTGATGCCGCCCGCGACCCGGTTCTGCAGGTTGTTCGGCATGATGAAGTTGCGCAGAAAGTGACTGGCGCAGATCGCCCCTTGGCTGTAGCCGAACGGGAACAGCAGGTTATTCGGGTGGACCTTCGTTGCGAGACGGACGCCTTCGTTGTAACCCTCGTCGACGCTCGGCCCCATGGGATAGAGTTGGGCTGGCCAATTTCCGATCGGCTGGAAATAGAAGATGTTCGGAAGGGCTTGCGCCACAACGGATGCTACCGATGCGGGTTGGGGCGGCGTGGTGTTCCGCATGTCTGAGCCGGTTCCCTGCCAGCACAGCAGTATTATCGGCAGCTCACCTGAAAAGCTACGGCGGTGCCGGCGAGGCGTTCGGCGACGTCGTCTGTGAGTGTCGGGCATGTGCTCTCTTCCTTGGTTAGTGACCTCGGCGGGATGCGCGAGCAGCTCGGCGTCGGTCTGCTTTACCAGCGGGATGGCGTACCGCCATTCTTTCGGAGGAACGGCTGGCAGTTCGGCACAATGACCGGATCGGCAAGCAGATTGATGGCGCGATGTCCTGCAAGCCCGATGTGGACTTCTCGATCACTGCGCACGACAATTTCACCGGCCGCAGCCGGGTACGGTCCGGCGTCGCGAGTGGCGGTGCAATCGCCAGAACCCATTACGACGGAACAGGTCCGTCGACGGCCGTCTATGCGGCGGGAGACACTGGTGGGGGTTGCTCGCCCCCGCCGGTGTTGCTGGCGTGTTGCAAAAATTGCGGACAGTAAGCGCTCGCCGCGATCGCGGTGAACTGAGCGGCCCTGGTCGTGTTCAAGCCCGGATTCTGCCTCGTCACGTGCTGGATGACGTCAAGTTCCGGCTGCCCTTGCTCCATCATCCCGCATGCCGCCTTACCGTCCTTGACGGCGCCTGACCGGCTTATGACGGTGATGCCCGCTTTGGTAAGCGCATCGAGAAAGCTCGCATCAAGGTTCGGATCAGAGCTGCCCGGGTCGGCATGCGCAGGCAGGGCCATGCCCAGTGCGGCGGCCACGCCTACCACCGCCAGGGGACGCCTCATCGCACCATCATCGCCCACGTCGGCGCCCTTGTCGCGGTCGTCGGCATGGTCTCCGTGGTCGGGACCACGACCGGCTTCTATTTCGGCTCAAATGGCGGTGGAGATATCTAGGACGTGCCGGCCATAGCCTTGAATCCATGACGGACATCGAAGAAACACCAGCCCTAAAGGAATTCCGCCGCAGCCTCTTCGGAAACAGCGCGCCCGGCGAGACAATCCCAGCGGCTTACCTGCTGCAACTGCGCCGCCTCACCAACAGTGCAGAGGCAACGCTCGGCATCAAGCACAGCTCGACCGTCCGCACCGCCTTCTGGGTGACCGGTCGAGTTCTCGGTCAGTTGACCTGCACCGGGGTTAACGATTCCGATGCCGAGGTCAAGGGCTGGGTGCTTCGCTTGGACCATATCGGCCACATCGACGTCGAAGTAAAGATCGAATGCGATGAGCCCCTTCAAGACGTGGGGAGGTCGGGCCGCGTGCTGAAGGTCGACGGAAACCCGTTCCTGAGCGCGGCACCGGGCACCGCGGATCTCGACAAGCTCGCGGAGATCGAGGCTTTCATCGATGCGGTGCTAGCCGCCCACGCGGCTGCTTAGTAGTTCCGGGCGCCAAGAGAGAGGTCGGCGAGGACGCCGAAGAGTTCGAAGAGATTGTGATGTGAACTGTCCCGGACAATCACTTAAGACCTGCCGCCCGTCGCCGGGTTTTGCCGTGAGCTTTCCTCGGCGATGGGCGGGTTGGCGGCACCGGCCCATCCGCGGACGGACCGGTGCCGAACTAACAGAAACGGATGCTGGCACCGGTAGAGACCTGGTGCTGCGGGCGTGGGCTTACCTTTCGGCCCGCGGCTGACGCCCGCAGCTGGGACGTCGGCCGCCCGCCGGTGAAATAACGAGCACCGGCGCGGCGGTCGATCGTGAATAGCGAACGGAGTTGAGCACGGACTACGACGCGGCGCAGCAGCATCGGCCAGCCACGATGGGAAGACAGCAGAACACCCTCCACCGACCGTGGAAGGTGGGCCGTCACGGCGGCCCTTCCTGTGATGGTGGGGGCGCCCGCCAAATCTGCTCCTGGGCCTCCCATCTGGCGAGATCGAGACCGACGCTCACAAGTGCGGCGGTCACAATGAGGCCGCTGACCACTGACAGCACGACAGGCATGGCTCACATCATCTGGGCGGATATCATCCCCGCGTACTCCGGCAAATCCTCGAGTTCGTCGGCAGCAGCCAGTAAAAACGCCGCGACCTCCCGCGCATCGAGCGCGTCAACGAAATGTTCCGATTGATCCAAATGCGCCGGCAGACCCGGGCATCAGCTCCGTGTTTCTTTCTCATCGACGACATCCACGACGGCGCCCCACGGAGACCTGACGAAAAATTCACCAATGTCGTCCTGGGCAGCGTCGGGATCTGCTTCGATGGGCTCGTCGAGCGTCACGCGGTAAACAGAGAAATCAGGATGTCTTGCGGCGATCCCGCGCGCGACATCAAGCCGGGTTGTCGCGTACGTGTATTCCTTGCCATCGAGCGGGTCTAGCGTACGGGTAGCGGCGTCTCCGGGATTAAGGCCCTGCACATCAGCCCGGTAGTAGGCCGTATCACTGCTCATCTGGTCAGCCTCTCCGTCCGTCTACTTACACCCAGCCCGGCGACACAGTCTGTCAGTCTAGGGGCGATCCAGTTCCCAATGATGGCGATGGGAGTTTCCCTCTAGGGATTACCTAGGCAGCTCGTGAACGTGGGGTCCAGCACGGATGCATCGGCGTCCGTGGTGTCTGAATGCGACTCACCTGTCAACGATGTCGAGGACTCACACACCTCCAACCGCGCTGACTCCGGCTGTTCAGCGGCGGCCGGTGGCCGTGGCGAGGCGGGCCACCCCGCGCACGATCCACGGTGTCCGCCTGGCCATCGCGGCCACGGCGCGGTCCGAGCGGCGCATCGCGGTGCGAGGCCCGGGGGTGGGCGTTGACACCAGTTCTGCCTCGGCCGATCCGGCCGGCGGGCCGTGGCGATCGACCGCCAGGAGTTGCCAGGTGCCGGGCACGCCACGCAGCTCGACGCTGCCGCGATCCTCGAAGCCCGTGCCCGAACCGACGACCAGGTCACGCACGGTGCGGGAGACGAGGATTTCGCCGGCGCCGGCCTGGCCAAGGATCCGCGCCGCGATGTGTACGGCGATTCCCCCGATGTCGGTGTCCATCAGTTCGCACTCGCCGGTGTGGATGCCAGCGCGGATCTCGATGCCCAGCGTCTCGGCGTCAGCGCGCAACGCCTCGGCGCAGCGGATCGCCTGCGTCGGACCGTCGAACGTGGCGAGGTGGCCGTCGCCGGTGCTCTTGACCACCGTGCCGCCGAATCGTTGCGTGAGGTCGGCGGTGATCTCACCAAAGCGGTGCAGCACTGCGCGCCACCGCTCGTCGCCCGCTGTCGCAGCGTGCGCCGTCGAGGCGACCATGTCGGTGAACAACACGGTGCGCAGGGCGCGACGTGACGCGGACGGCGCCGCATGGCTGCCGGTGAGGAACTCCTCGACCACGGTCAGGATCTTGTCGGGATCGGCGAGCCAGGGCACGTGGTCGTTGCCGTCGACCTCGAGCAACCGCGCACCGGGGATGTGGTCGGCGATGTACTGGCCCTCCTGCACCGGAACGACCTCGTCGCAGGCATGGATGACAAGGGTTGGCGCGGTGATCGTCGGCAGGATCGGCCGCACGTCGATCCGGAACGCCGCTTCAAGCGCCGCCCGCGCCATCCCCGGGCTGGCGCTCATGCGCTCCATCATTGCGAGCTGGCGTATCGACCGCACCGACGGCAGCAAAGCTTTGGTTGCCTCGCCGCTGCCCCACGCCGCGCGGGCGGCCCGGCCCCAAGCCTGCCAGCGGGCGAGCTGCTTCACCGAGGGCGTGTAGTCGTTACCCAGCTCGGGCACGAGGCGCGCCCGCAGCTCGGCCGGATCGCGCTCGAGGTCGTCCCACCCGGCGAAGCCGAAGTACGCGAAGGTGCCGGTAAGAATCAACGCCCGCGTTCGCTCCGGTCGTTGTGCCGCGAAGAAGATGGAGGCCGGGCCACTCTCGCTACCCCCGAAAAGCACCGCTCTCTCGAAGCCGACGGCGTCCATGACGGCCTCGATCTCGGCCGCTCGATCATCGAGCGTGCGAACTTTCGGGACCGGGTCCGACAGCCCGACGCCGGCCTTGTCGAACAGAAGGACGCGACAGAACGTGCAGAGCCGCTCCAAGAAGACCTTGAATTCGGGCACGGTCCAGTACAGCTCGACATGGCTGGCGAACGACCCAACGAAAACGAGCTCGACCGGCCCGTCGCCGAACACCTGATACGCCAGGCTGAGATCGCCGCAGGTTGCGTAGGACGTTTCCGGCACGGCATGAGCGTACTGCTGATGCCACCGCTCGCCGGGGCACGAGTGATAGTCCCCCCGGCCCAGGTGTTTCCACTTAGTGATTACTCAGGCAGCTGGTGGCGCCGGGAATGACCAGCGGTCCGCTACAGAGAGAAGATGTAGCGGGCCGACCAATTGCTTAGACGCCGTCGGGATCGCTCGGGTTCCAAGTCCCGGAGTCAGGGGTTCCACTCGAATCCGCAGGCCCGCATGCTCCTTAAGCACCGCGGCGGGTATACCTGTGCGCCAGGGAATTCCGGTCCTGGCCGCCCTGGGATCTGGTACCCCGGCGATGGCGGTGGTGTGGGCTCGGCGCCGGCCGGACCAGCCGCAGCCACCGCAGCGGTACCCAGCGCCACGGCCGCGACAGCGCCTTTAATCTCGGTCATGCGCCGATCCTGCCGTCGGGGTCCGACAATGCGTCGACTTCGTCGGCTGCGGCCATCAGTGCGTGGCCCAGCTCGCGCGCGTCTCCCGCTGCCATCAGGGCGTTCATGGTGGCAGCAACCTTTCGTGGTGATTGCTAGCGCCGCGATTGGTCAGGTCATATTGAGGTCATGAAGCCTGCTGTCTGGCTCCAAAACCTAGTCTGAACTGCACAAACTCTGGTGCGCGGTACTGGGATTGAACCAGCGACCTCTTCCGTGTCAGGGAAGCGCTCTCCCGCTGAGCTAACCGCGCCCGGTCGAAGAATTGGAGGTGGAGACGGGAATCGAACCCGTGTGCACGGCTTTGCAGGCCGTTGCCTCACCACTCGGCCACTCCACCGCGGGGGTTGATGCCACTTGCACCCTCGAGCGGATGACGGGATTCGAACCCGCGACCCTCACCTTGGCAAGGTGATGCGCTACCAACTGCGCTACATCCGCGCGCAACGGGCGAGATCGTCGCCCGGTGCGAAGCACGACGATAGTCCACCTGAGTGGGCCCGCACAAATTTCTTAGTACCATCAGGCGCGCCGCTATCCGCGGCCCAGCAGCGCGTTCTGCCGACACGCCCGCGCGTGCTAACCTTCGACGTCATTCGCCTCTTGGCGCCGGTCCCGTGGCTCAGTGGGAGAGCGTCCGCTTCACACGCGGAAGGTCGCTGGTTCGATCCCAGCCGGGACCACATCTGTTGTCGCGGGCAGGATATGGTGTTTAGTCCTGTCAAGCAAGGCCGGTGTTATCTCGGTCTTATCTAGCTCGATGGTTCTCCGCTCACCGCAACATCAATGAGTAGGAGACGCAGCAAATGAGCACCACGACCAGCTACGCCGACGTTGCACCACCCCCTGACGCCACCGACGTCCTCGACCGGGGCGACTTTGACGACGGCACGCGCCGGATCTTCTGCGGCAGCCGCCGACGAGCTCGACGCATTGTAGGACCCCGACGCAAAGATCGGCGCATGACCAAGACGACAGCGGTCCTGGCGGCCGTGCTTGCGCTAGCCGCTGTGGCCGCGGCTGGTACAGCCGGCGCAGACCCGACACCCGCGCCAACACCCGGATACCAGATTCCCTCGGAGAGCGGGCCGCAGTTCCCCGGTGCCCAGGTTTACCCGCCGCAGTGCTTGCGGAACATGCTGGCCTTCGCACTGGCCAGCTGATCAGTTGGAGCGGGGCGGACCTCCGAGCGCCGCTCAGACGCACCGAACCGCGCCGAACCCACGGCGACCTATATCCCGCTCACAAGTGCGCACGCCAAACGCGCCGTCGGTTTGGCCTGGATCAAAGGACGGGCCATCTCACCGGCGGCCGAGCGATTCGCCAGCTTCGTAAGGCACACGGCTTAGTGAGTCAGGCCGTTGAGGGCCACATAGACATCGTCGACGAGGATTCAGCCACCGCCCAGCACCTTGGCTCCCGAGGTGGTCAGGAACTTGGTGAAGCGTCGCGCGGCTGGAGTCAGGCGGCGGTCCTGGTGCCATACCGCTCGGACATGGCGATGCGCCGCGGGGTCACCCAAGGCAATTTCGGCGAGTGCTGGGTCGTGATGTGTCGCATGGGGTAGAACGGTGATACCCAGGCCGGCCCGCACAAGCCCGCGCAGGGTTTCGTGCTCTTCGCCCTCGAACGCAAATTTCGGAGCGAACCCCGCTCGCTCGCACAACGAGTCAAACAAGCACCGTAGACCGTGCTCGCGGGTCAGCCCGACGAAAGTTTCATCGGCGGCTTGGCGCAACTCAACTGATGCGCTGCTGGCGAAGCGATGGTCGGAGGCGACGGTGAGGAACAGCCGTTCTTTGGCCAGGACCACGGATTCCAGGCGATCGTCGGCGGGTGGCATCGACGCAACGATCACGACATCCAAGGCACCTGCCCGCAGCTGGTCGAGGAGCGTAAGCTCCGCGCCCTGCTTGAGGGTGAACGAGATATCCGGGTATGCAGCCAGAAACGCGTCAAGCAGCCGAGGTACGTCGCGGATGCCGCGGCTGTGGGCGAAGCCCAGCGCGACGCGGCCCCGATCGGGATCGGTGACCTCCTGAAGGTCCTGCCGGGCAGCGCGCAGGTTGGCCAACGCCTGTTGAGCCGACGGCAGGAACGCCCGGCCAGCCTCGGTCGCCACGATTCCACGCCCGCGTGGCTGTACCAGCGGGGCGCCGATGCCGTTGGCGAGGCGATGCATGACGGCGCTGACGGTCGGCTGCGGCACCCCAAGCCGTTCTGCCGCGCGCCGGACGTGCTCCTCCTCCAGGACAGCCACCGCGATGGCGAGCTCCGGACTGATGGCTCGCAACCATTCAATATCTGGATCAAACACATCAGAAAGTTTATTGGACTGATCGATGTCTGGTGCGGGATCGTTAAATCAACAACTCCAACACAGGACAGACCCAGGGAGAGCAGCAGGCGTGACGGCTTCACCCAACGAACTGCTCGATCTGGTCACCGCCAACGTTGCACGTCGAATCCTCGACTGACGAGACGAGCAGAGAGAGGAAACCACAATGACGACCGACACGAACACCTCATTCAAGGCAATGCTGCGGAACAAGCAGTTCATCACCGCCCCAGGCGTTTTCGATCTGGTCTCGGCCAAGATCGCCGATCGCACCACCGCGCAAGCGCTCTACATGACCGGCTACGGGGTCGTGGCCTCGTTTCTGGGCCAACCCGACGCGGGCCTGGCCACCTACACCGACATGCTCAACCGCGCCGAAGCCATCGTGGACGCCACCCACAAGCCGCTGATCGCCGACGGCGACACCGGCTACGGCGGGCTGCTCAACGTCGCCCACACCGTGCGCGGCTACGAGAAAGCCGGCGTCGCGGTGATCCAGATCGAAGACCAACACTTCCCCAAGAAGTGCGGCCACACACCCAACCGCCACGTGGTCCCCACCCAGGAAATGGTCAACAAGATCAAAGTCGCCTCAGACGCGCGCTCGTCGGCGGACTGCCTGATCCTGGCCCGCACCGACGCTTTGACGTCACAGGGGCTCGACGCGGCATTGCGACGCGGAGAGGCCTACGCCAACGCCGGCGCCGACATGCTGTTCATCGAGGCGCCAGAGTCCAAAGAGCAGTTGCGCAAGATCGGCGCCTCTTTCGACGTGCCCGTCCTATCGAACCAGCTTCATGGTGGCGTCACTCCCATCCTGCCGCCGAATGAGCTGCAGGAGATGGGATTCGCCGCCGCGATCTATCCCACCGTCGGGTTGTTCGCTGCAAGTCACGCCCTGGACAACGTCTATCAGGCTCTGGCACAAGGCAAGCCGGTCTCAGAGCCCCTGTATGCCTTCGGTGACTTCGTGGACATGATCGGCTTCCCAAAGGTTTGGGAATTCGAACAGAAGTACGCCGATCTGCTGGCGCAAGATCAGATCTAACCAACATCGCGAACCCACTCCAAGGAAGCAAGGAGGAGACCAATGGCGACACCAATGACGTCAATCCGAGATGGCAGGTCAGCGTCACGCGCTGCTCACGCCACGCCTGACAGTGCCGGCCAGCCCACTGATCCGGCTGGCCCGACAGGCCGCCTTTCGTCTTGGCTTGCCAACACGACGCTCGACGACGTTCCGGCGACGGTGCGCGAACGCGCCAAGCACCTCATCCTCGACGGGGTAGCCTGCGCCCTCGTCGGCGCGCAACTGCCGTGGTCCCGAAAGGGGGTTCAAGCCGTGACCGCCCTCGACGACGCCGGCGACGCCGCCCTGATCGGTTGGGGAACACGCACCACCAGCGCTCCCTCGGCGGCAATGCTGAACTCCAGTTTCATCCAAGGCTTCGAGCTCGATGACTACCACCCAGTGGCGCCCCTACACAGCAATTCCCTCGTGCTGCCAGCGATGCTCGGCGCCGCCCATCAGATCACACCCGTTTCCGGGGCGCGTTTTCTACTGGGCGCGACCCTAGGCTATGAAACCGGGCCACGGGTCGGGGAAGCGCTCGGCGGCCTCGAGATGCTATCTCGCGGCTGGCATTCGGGCGTGGTCTTCGGCACACTGTCGGCTGCGGCCGCTGCCGGAACGATCTATGGACTGAACGCTGCGGGCTTCGAAGATGCGCTGGGAATGGCCGCCACCCAGTCCTGCGGCCTGATGTCGGCACAGTTCGAATCCATGGTCAAGCGCATGCAACACGGCTTCGCCGCGCGCAACGGGCTCATCGCCGCTGCGTTGGCCGCCGCCGGCTACACGGGGATCAAACGCGTCTTCGAGCGCCGATACGGCGGATATCTGGCCACCTTCGGCCAGGGCCACGATACCGACGCCACCGCCATCTACAAGGGTCTCGGCTCGGCGTGGGAGACCCAGCGCATCGCCGTGAAAGCTTATGCAGCGATGGGTCTTTTGCACGCCGCTATCGACGCCGCGCTGAAGCTGCGCGCTACAGGCGAGGCTATCGTCGATCAAATCGCGCGCATCGATATCGACCTGTCCGAAGCGGCCTACGGCCATGGCGGATGGCAAGCCACCCGGCCACTGACGACAATCGGCGCGCAAATGAACGTCGCCTACGCGGTCGCCGTCGCACTTCTCGACGGGGCTGTGCTCATCGGCCAATTCAGCGAAAGACGCATCAATGGCGACGATGTGTGGAGGCTCATCAACCGAACTCACACGCATCACGAGATGTCCTACGACGCATTACCAGAAAGTCAGCGCCTCACCACGCGTCTCGTGATCACCTTCCACGACGGCACAACTCGCGAGCAGGTGGTCACCCAGCCACGTGGCACCGGGAGCCACCAGCTCACCAACGCCCAAATCGTGGACAAGTACCGCGCCCTGACCTACTCAGTGATCGAACCCGACCGCCGACAAGCCATCGAAAACGCGGTGCTCAGCCTCGAGACGCTCGACGACATCGCGATCCTGACAGGCATGCTCAACCCGCCGGTAAACGCGGCCCTCGGTTAATGCCCTGGGTGGCGCGAGCTTCATAGTCGCGCGGCTAGGCGTCGTGGTGCCCCGAACACCCTGCGGGACACCGCATCCTGCTCGGACCCGCACCGGCCGTGCCGGCGGCGGCGCTGGCGCGGAGCCGCGGGATTCACTCCCAAGTATTGCGACGATAATTTTGAGGCAACTTTTGCGACGATGCGACGTGTGCTCACCTATGTCCGTGGGTGACCTACCCACCCCGTCTCACAACTAGAAACGAGACTGACTACGGGGCGAGTTACCGAAGCCCGGCCCGGCCAATTGATAGCGGTTTAATGACTTAGACGCGGCGCGCGATCCTGAACGTCATACGGGGATGCAGAGTACGAGGCAGAATCGAGCGATGAAGCCAGCCGGTGTGCACCACGTCGCCATCTGCGTCGCCGACGCGCAGAAGGGTCTCGCCTTCTATCGCGACGTGCTCGGCATGACGCAGCTGCCGCGCCCCGATCTCGGCCCAGGTTACTGGCTCGACGCCGGCGGCCAGCAGGTGCACCTGATGGAGTCCGACACGCAGCAGCTCGGTGCGAACCACTTCGCGATCCGAGTCGACGACATAGATGCGGCCGTCACCGACCTGCAGGAGCAGGGCGTCGAGGTGCACCGGACCCCGTTCATCCCCGGCGCCGGGCACCAAGCCTTCCTGCACGATCCGTTCGGCAACTTGCTCGAGCTGAACCAGCCGGAATAGCTTGCGCAAACCGGCGGAGCGCTGCGCCGACAGCTTCAGGACTTTTGGACCCAACGCCGCGACGACATCGCAGTCCCTAGGCACGTCGTATTCGTCGAGCTGGTCGGGGTATTCGACGCGCGCGTCGAGCGGCCTGCGGTATTGCTGATGGGCCTCGGGGTGTCCGACACCGATGCCATTCAGCAGACGGCCTGACTGTAGTGCGTCTGAGGAAACGATCCCCTGCATGCGCTGAATATTCTGCGTGAAGCCGCTGGGCTGCAACCACTTTCTGATGAGCACGATGACCAGGGCGGTGAACGCGTGAGGGTCGACTTCAAGCCCACGGAGCCACGCTGCCGGGTCTGTCGAGATCCTGATGTGCGCCGTCTGGTCAACGACCTCCTGGACTGGCACGGAGTCCCCATCCTGGGCCGTGGCAAGACGGTCACCTACGCAGATATCCTGCGTGACCTGGGAGGCGCTCTTGCCGTCACCAGTTGGTGTCGGCCGCTTCGTCATCCGAGCCACCCAACGAGCGTGGGGTTGGCGTGCCGTCCAGTCGGAGCTTGGCGACGGCAACTCGTGAAGCGAACTCAGTCTACGAGGAGGTACCGACATGCTGTCGGCACAAACGAACAGTTTGGGGCGCACGTATGCGGCGGCTCCAATCACTGACTGGTTCAATCCCAGTACCGCGCACCATAGTTTATGCAGTTCAGAGGCAGTTTTTGGAGAAATCTGACCGGGGGGCCTCGTGCCCAATTCGTGCCCAATCGGAAACACAGGGATCGGAACGCGAGAGCCCTGATCGTCGGCTTGCTCGTCGTCGGGTTCGTGGTGACCTATTGGTGGGCGATTCTGGCGGCGTTGGCTGTCGCGGTCGCGGACTGTCTGGTGTGGTGCCGCGTGATGCATCGCGGCGCCGCGGTTGAGCAGACGCGCCGCGAACACGCCGCGCTGGCCGCCCCCGCTGATCAGCAACACGCCTGGGTCCTCGCCGGGGATGACCGCGGCATCTACGGCGAATACCCGCCAAAGCAAATCGCGATTGATGCTGGTAGCATCCCGTACCAGAGGTTGTGCACTTCAGAGACCCTTTTCGGGCCTTGGGACCTGTAGCAAGAACTACTTGTGAACTACTCGGTGGCAACCCCCGAGGAAGAAGTTCTCGCATGCGCAACAACAACCTCACCATCATGCGCAGCATCGCACCAGACCCGGCCGACGCACCCGCAACCGGCTGGGTCGGGTCGATCGTCACGGTCGTCGCCGGTCGAGGCATGGGTGAAGTGATTCGTTCCATCAGCGGTCAGCCGGGTCCGCGCACCGTTACGCATGACGCATACATCGCAATCGACGGGCACGACACCGACGTCCGCTTCGCTGACATTCAGATAGGCGACGCGCAGACCCTGCGCGATCTCGCGGCGGTCGCGGCGTTCCTCGCCGACGAACTGGCCAGCGCGCAGGCCCACCAGACCGCGATCGATGCCGCTATCGCCTGCCATCCAGCGGGCTCAGCGCGGCGGAAGGGGGATGAAGAACGATGACGTCGTGTCCGCGGTGCCGCTGGCCGGCCATTACCGGAATCGCACCTCCCCGCGCAGAGTTCCGCAGAGGGGCTTTGGTGGTGGTGTTACCGAACTGGCGAAAAACACTTCAGGGGGATGGCCCTAGCCAGCCGCAGAAATGATCCGTCCCCTCATACCGGGGTGGTCGCGTTCGTCGCCCTGCGTCGATCACAGCGGCCCGTTTTCGGGGCTGACCAGCCAAAATCACCCGAAAACCGATCGCGATCACCCGCGATCGCGCCACTCATCGACGCTGATCGGCTCCGGGACCGGCCACCGCCAACCCGCCGCAGCGCGTGCTAACCCGCGCTGGGGTGGTTGCGCTGGGCGGCGAAGAAGTCGGCCCAAGACACCACCCCGGGGTGCTGCTTGAGGAGGGCACGGCGCTGGCGTTCGGTCATCCCGCCCCAGACACCGAATTCGACGTGGTTGTCGAGCGCATCGGCGGCGCACTCGAGGATCACCGGGCAATGCCGGCAGATCACCGCGGCTTCTCGCTGGGCGGCGCCGCGCACGAACAATTCGTCTGGGTCGCTGGCGCGACAGCGGGCTTTGGACACCCACGCGTTGCGGGCCACGGCCACGGCTGAGCCAAGGGTAAGCACGGATGCGCGACGAGGAGTGGGGCTGAGTACTGGCGGAGCATTCATGATGTCCCCGGCATGCGGTTATCAGCAGAGTGTTCGGCTCGAGCGACCGCTCAGTGAGGCAGCGGCGGACAGCTGGCCTCATTCCGGACTGGCTGGATTCCTCAGCATCGCCGACGTTACACGTCGCAGCTGCGATCTGCATCAGAGAGGCGACGATCCTGTCGGTGTCGGTGTCATGCGCGCGCCACACCTCACCCATGCCGCCGCGGCCCAACAACTCGATAAGGCGATAACGCCCAAACGCGACCTCATTCACCCGCAGCCTGTCCTGCCACGGGTCAGCATGCTAGCGATCCGCCCCAATCCACACAGTCGATTCGCTAGGCCGTGTGAAGGACGAGCAAGTCCCCGGGAAACCGTGAGACCGGGCCGCGCGTCCAAGACGGTGTGGATGACGACGAAACGCCAAGCCCTGCAAGCTGAAGGACTCAACCCCGACGACGCCGCACTCATCGCGGCGATAGATCTTGTCCGATGGGAACTCTCGCTCGGCACTTGAGTCACCGCACCCGCCCGACGGGCTTCCATGCACTGTGTCCAGGCCACAGCAAGGGTGTCCAAATCGCAGATTTGCCTGCCACGTTCCCCTCACCGCGAAAACGACGTCAGGACAGCACTCCTCGTGCTTACCCTCCTTCAATGCAGGGGAAGACAACTGTTATCGCTGGAGTGGCGATAGTTCTCGCAGGTTGCGGCGGGTCAAGCCAGACGGCGGTGACGCTGACGTCCACACTGGAAATCACTAAAACAGTGATGGTGACCGCCCCGCCGCCAACATCCGTCCCCAAAACGACCATGGAAACCGACGGCACGTATCGAGTCGGCACCGACATCGTGCCGGGCACCTATCGCTCGGCCGGTGCTAGCCCTGAAGGGGCATCCGATTGCTATTGGGCGAGGCTGAGTAGTCTCAATGAAACCCACATCATCGATAGCAACATCAGCACTGGTCCTCAGGTAGTGATGATCCAGCCGAGTGACAGGGCGTTCTTGACGCATAGCTGCCAGCCCTGGCAGAAGGCTGACTGACCAACAGGGAAGCTGAGTACGGCGTTTCGCGAGTACGCGATGTCGTCACAGTGCTAAACCGCCGGACGAATCGAGAATGCTGT
This sequence comes from uncultured Actinomycetota bacterium, assembly GCA_963751315.1. Lineage (GTDB taxonomy): Bacteria > Actinomycetota > Actinomycetes > Mycobacteriales > Mycobacteriaceae > Mycobacterium. The sequence goes on from CAVVUH010000018.1 coordinate 282,207, forward strand.
CCGCTACAGCGAAGCCGCCCAGCAGGTTATCGGCAGTGGTCGCTACGAAGTGCCGTACGGGCGGGCGGCCTGGGCTGCCAGTGGTCCGACCGGTTATGCCGGGTCGGCGGCGTTGCGGTGTTTGCGCTGAGCGGCGAAAAACTCGGCCCACGAAACAACCTTAGGGTGCTGCTTGAGCAGCGCCCGCCGCTGGCGTTCAGTCATGCCGCCCCAGACACCGAACTCCGGCCTTCCGAAAAAATATGTCACGCTTTGACGCCGTTGGTGCTCCTACCTGTGACAGCGGCCGGCCAGATCGGCCATGGGCCAAGCGACCGCAAGAGCTACAAACTCGCATAGGTGAAGCCACCCGGGTTTGGTAAAACCTCACGCATCGTTGCATCTGGCGGTGCGCTGACCGGCTCACTTAGTCTCGCCATCGCTGCACCCGGAACGCCGCGCCATCACGGCAGGGATGTCTCGGATCTCCCGCCATTGCCGGACTCAAAGCCTGCCTAACAACGCTGTTTTCGAGGACTTGTCGGTGGGCCGCGTTACCTTATGGCGATGCGCTGGTATGCCCGTCCTGAGAACCAGGCCCTGCAGCTGAGAGTCGCGCCTCGGCTGGCGTCGTGGAATAAAGCCGACGATCCAGACCAACTTCGGCTGCGGGAGTACCTGGATGACACCGAAGCGCTCCTTGCAGCCTCGAAGGTCAAGGGCCCATGGGCGCTCCGACTCGACGTCGGACTCCCACCCGAACGGGATCTGCTCAACATGGCGGACTTGGACAACTACGCGTACCCACTCGCGTATCGGCTGAAGGATCCCGCACTAGTGTCGGTCTGGTGCACCAAGCGGCACAGCGAGCAGTCGTTCGTGCGAATCGAGCCTGCGGAAGAGGTGTTTCCGCCCTCGACGGGCTGGTTAGTCGCGACGACGACCGCATCGGCATCGACTGTCGCCTACAAGGAGCAAATTCACGCCGCCGTCGCAGGCGCAGCAGGACTCCCGGCGGGGCCCGTTCGACTCGAACTCTCCTTCGTCGTCGGCCCACGGAGGAACTGGCTAAACCTCTGGAAGCAGACAATCGACTCATTAGATCCGATCCTGGGTCGTACTTATCCGAACCGCGACTGGAATCCGCTCGACGGCAGGATCACCGAACTCGGTTTGCACCTCACCGTTGACCCCGCCGTCGGCAACGCCATCCAGGTCGGTGTCGCCGCCGGGCAAGCGCGGGACGACGTGGCCGTGCAGGTCAATGTTCGCGCCGCCGCCCGTGCCAACGGGTGGCAGGTGCTCACCGCCAACAACCACGAGGACAGGTACCAACTACCGGGCGAGCCGGACAACTGGATCGTGGTGACGTGGTCCGCTAGTGGCAATGTGCTGTCTGCGTACGGGGGCGCAGATAGCTTCATCTCCCGATGGGATGGTTACCCGGACGTCTCAGCCAAGACTGAGCGCGTCTTGAGCGCCCTGAAAGGCCGGACCGGCGTATTCCCTCAGCACCGGCCGAACGATCCAGCGGTCGTTCACAACTCGACACCCGACGCTTCGGGGCCGCCCATCGACGGACTCATCGATCAAGAACTGCTGCTAGAAAACAAGGTTGGCGTCCGGGAGCCCTGCCCGCTTGTGTTCCGTGACGACGACGCCGGCTATCTGACCTGGCTAGCCGCCCACCCCAACGGCTACGTGATCAACATCGCGCGCAGCCACAGTGCGACCGCATCACGTCTGCACCATGCCGATTGCAGGACGATCAACGGTCAAAACCCACACCAAGGGGCATGGACCGGACCATACGTAAAAGTTTGCGCGGAACAATTAGCCGACCTCGAAGAGTGGGCGACCAACAACGTGCGTGAGCCGATCCCGCCGTGCGGAACCTGCAACCCGGAGTCGGTGCCATGAACCCACCGTCCTTCTGCAAAGTGGGCGAGGCCGTCTCAAATTGGCTCACACGAAGTTGTGCGACAACGCTTTTCGAGAGCGAGATATGAGACGCGCGGACCTGGGGCACGTGCTGAATTGAGTGACGACGACCCGGTGTCGCATATGTGCTCTTGCGCTCAACCGGTCAATGCATC